>CAWCAW010000005.1:0-171516 GCA_963793645.1 uncultured Acidimicrobiaceae bacterium
GCGTCCAAGGCGGCGGCCACCACCTCGGCACCGTCGTTGTCGTCGAGGGCGGCGCCGAGCAGCAGGCCCGCCCCGCGCACCGCGGTGACACCCTCGAGTCCCTCCAAGGCGCGGCGCAGCCGCGCCCCGGCACGCTGCGCCCGGGCGGGCACGTTCTCGGACTCCATGACAGCCAACGTGGCCCGGGCGGCCGCGGCGGCTAGCGGCTGTCCGCCAAAGGTCGAGGCGTGATCCCCGGGTGAAAATGCGGCCGCCACTTCGGCGCGCGCCCAGCAGGCGCCGATGGGCACGCCGTTGCCGAGCGCCTTGGCCATGGTGACGACATCAGGCTCGATACCGGTGTGTTGGAAACCGAACCACCGCCCGGTACGCCCGAGGCCCGTCTGCACCTCATCCATCATGAGCAAGATGCCACGCGCTGTGCACAGCTCGCGCACGGCGCGCAGATAATCCGACGAAGGCTCGATCACGCCGCCTTCGCCTTGAATCGGTTCGATCAGCACGGCTGCCACCTCAACGTCGGCACAAGCAGCGTCGAGCGCGTCGACGTCGTCGTAATCCACGTGCACGAAGCCCTCGGGCAGCGGGGCGAACGGAACATGTTTGGGCGCCTGTCCGGTGGCGTGCAGCGTGGCCAGGGTCCGGCCGTGAAACGAGCCCCACGTACTGACGACCACATGACGCCCGGGCCCGGCCCACTTGCGAGCCAGCTTCAGCGCGCACTCGTTGGCTTCGGCCCCCGAGTTGGCGAAGAACACTTGACCCCCGGCCCGCTTCTCTCCTCCGCCCATCAACCGGTCCAGGGTGACGGCCACTTCGGGAGCCACCGTGGTGCCGAAGAGATTGGAGACGTGCACAAGGGTGCGAGCCTGCTCGGACACCGCCTCGGCCACGGCGGGATGGGCGTGGCCCAGCGACGTCACCGCCAACCCCGACAGGAAGTCGAGATACCGCCGGCCGTCGACGTCGAACAACCACGAGCCCTCGCCGCGCACAAACGTGACGGGCGGCTCCGCGTAGGTGTGCATCAGCGCACTGCGGTCGATGGTGGTGTCACCGATGCTCATGTTCCCTCCCCGGATGTGCCCACACGTGGTGAAGTGCCCACGTCGGCGGCGCCCACCATGGTCCCCACTCCTTCATCGGTGAAGATCTCGAGCAACAGGGCGTGGGCGACTCGCCCATCGAGAATGTGGGCCCGCCTTACTCCCCCGGCAATGGCTCTGATGCATGCCTCAGCCTTGGGCATCATGCCGCCGGAGGCCGTTCCCGAGGCCACCATGGCGACCAGGTCCCCGACGCTGACGGTGCGCAGCAACGTGGCCGGGTCTTCGGGCTCGGCGCGCAGCCCCGCCACGTCGGTCAGAAAGACGAGCTTCTCGGCCGACAGCGCTTCGGCCAAGGCGCCCGCTACCGCATCGGCGTTGATGTTGTAGCCCTGGCCCGCGCTGTCCGAACCGGTGGTGGCCACCACCGGGATAAGCCCTTCGGCGAGCAGGCGTTGCAAGATGGAGGGGTCGACGATCTCGACGTCGCCCACGAAGCCGAGCTCAGCGGAGCGTGCCACGGCCGTGATCAAGTTGGCGTCCTCGCCCGAAAGCCCCACCGCCAGGGACCCGTGCACGTTGATAGCGGACACGATTTCGCGGTTCACCTTGCCGACGAGCACCATACGGGCGATCTCGAGGGTCTCGGCGTCGGTCACCCGCATGCCGTCTCGAAACTCAGGCACCTTGCCCAACTTGGCCATGAGGGCGCCGATCTGTGGCCCCCCGCCGTGCACGACCACGGGCAGCATCCCCACCGAGCGCATGAGGACGACGTCCTCGGCGAAGCCGGCCAGGGCGGCCGCTTCGTCCCCGTCAGCCAAGGCGTTGCCGCCGTATTTGACCACGACGACCTTGCCCCAGAAGCGCAAGATATACGGAAGCGCCTCCACCAAAATGGCGGCCTTGTCGACCGGCGCCATGGCTTTGGCGGCGTCGTTCATGATGTCGTCCGGTTCTCGTCGATGTAGCCGTAGCCGAGGTCGGTACCGAGCACCGCCGAGCTCGATGCCCCCACGCCGAGGTCGCAGCGAATCTCGATAGAGCGTCCGGCCATGTGATCGGCCACCGCGGCGGCATCGTGCGCCACCGCCACCCCCTGGCGACACACCACCACCCCGCCGTAGGACACCTCCACCTTGTCGATGTCGAAGTGTTCCGCCACGGAACCGATTTCACTTACGACGCGACCCCAATACGGGTCCTCACCGTTGAGCGAGCACTTCACGAGCAGCGAGTCGGCCACGCGGCGAGCGGCCCGATGCGCTTCGTCGGCCGAGGCCGCCCCCGTCACCACCACGTGAGACACCTTGGTGGCGCCCTCGGCGTCGCCCACCATCATCTGGGCCAGCGTCCCGCACGCTTCGGTGAGCTCGGCGGCCAAGACTGCCCCCGAAGCCGGCGCGGCCCGCCCACTGGCCAGCACCAGCACGGTGTCGTTGGTCGACGTGCACCCGTCCACCGTCATGGCGTTGAACGACGAGCCCACCGCCTGGGCCAAGGCCTCAGCCAGCACGGCCGGTTCGCACAAGGCGTCGGTGGTGAGCACGGCCAGCATGGTGGCCATATTCGGAGCCAGCATGGCCGCCCCCTTGGCCATCCCCCCCACCATGAATCCCGGTCCGTGCACTGTTACTTCCTTGCAGGTGGTGTCGGTGGTCATGATGGCGCGTGCGGCGCGTTGCGCCGCGTCGCCATCGGCACCACGCCCGGCCAACAGGTCGGGAATACCCGACTCCACTACCGCCATGGGCAGCGGGATCCCGATAAGTCCCGTCTGGCACACGAGGACAACGTCGGTCGAGACGCCCATGCCATGCCCCACCAGCGCACACATGCGCTCGGCGTGGGCCTTGCCCTCAGCACCCGTCGCCGCGTTGGCATTGCCACTCGAGAGCACCACCGCGGCGGCGCGTCCGCCGGTGGCGGCCAGATGAGCCCGGCTCACCTGCACCGGTGCCGCCGCGCCACGATTGGAGGTGAACACGCCGGCGGCCGGCACGGCCACAGCGTCATCGACGGCCACCAACGACAGGTCGAGCGCGCCGGACGCCTTGATGCCGCAGGCCACTCCCGACGCCGTGAATCCCTGCGGGGCCGTGATGCTCATGGGTACACCCCCAGCGCGCTGAGCCCCGTCGTCTCGGGTAGGCCGAGCACGATGTTCAGACATTGCAACGCCTGTCCGGAGGCACCTTTGATCAAGTTGTCGATGGCGCACAATGCCATGACCCAGCCGGTGCGCTCGTCGACCCGGGCCGTCAGATGCGCGCTGTTGGAGCCGAAGGTGGCTTTGGTCGACGGGCTGCGTTCGGACACCACCACAAAGGGCTCGCCCACGTAGGCGTCTTGCAAAACGCCGAGCACATCGGCTGTCGTCACGGTGCCGCGGGGCCGGGCGTAACACGTGGCCAGAATGCCTCGGTTCATGGGCGCCAGGTGGGGCGTGAAGAGGACCTGGGCGCCGGTCACCTGCTCGATCTCGGGCGTATGGCGATGCGTCAGCAACCCGTAGGCGGTGAAGTCTTCGTCAACGGTGTTGAAGTGGGTGGTGACATCGAGCTTGCGCCCCGCGCCCGACACGCCACTGGCGGCGTCGACGATGACGCCGGTCGCTTCGATCACCCCGGCGCGCACCAACGGGGCCAACGCCAACCCCGCCGCGGTGGGGTAACACCCCGGCACCGCCACCAGGCGCGCCCCGAGCAGCTCGGCACGAAACAGCTCCGGCAATCCGTAGTGGAAGCGCTCCAGCCACTGGGGGGCGGCGTGCTCGTGCCCATACCAGGCGGGGTACAGATCGGCGTCTTTGAGCCGGAAGTCGGCGGACAGGTCGACGAGTACGGGCCCGGCGTCGGCCAGTTCGGGAACGAAGGACTGCGACTCTCCGTGGGGCAAGGCCAAGAACACCACGTCCAGATGGCGCAACTCGTCGGGTCCCACCTTGGAGAGCTCGAGGTTCGGATAGGCCGGAGCCAACGACGGGTACAACGCCGACACGCTATGACCGGCGTGGGTGTCGGCTCCGGCCACCACCACCTGCAGTTCAGGGTGTCCGGCACACAGGCGCAACAGCTCCGCCCCGGTGAACCCCGACGCCCCCACCACTCCCACGTTCACCATCAGACGCATGACTATACAGGACCATGCATCTTCATGCATGATACCCCGAGAAAGTCGCCTTGATACTTTTCAGTATTTTTTATATGTTTCTGTCTTATGGACCCCGAAGTTGCCACCGTATTGGAAGCAGTCCCCGATTTCGTTCCCCGCTACCTGGACCTGGCCGAGGCCGCCGACGAGGAGCCCGGGGCGGCGGAGACCTTGACCGAGCTGGCCGACTACGTGGCCGACCTCGTCGGTCAGCTCGAGCACTACCGTCCCGCCCTGGCTCGGTGCCTCGACGCCATAGAGGCCATGGCCGGCGTGTCGCCGGACACCGACGACCTAATCGAGGGCGCCTTCTTGGACGGTCTTTCGCCCGACGACATCGTCGCCCTGGCACCGTTGCTCGGCCCCCACACCGTGGCTTTGCTCGAGGACCTTCACGGCGGCGATCTGTAGCCTCAGGTTCATGGAAGGCGCCCCCGACTTCGAGGTTGCCGTCGTCGGGGGTGTGCTTCAGGGCTGGCGCCGCGGTGACGGCCCTGCGGTGATCGTCTTGCACGGCGGCCCGGGTTTGTCCGAGTACACCGAGTCACTCGCGGCGGAGCTCGACGACGGATATCGCGTCACGCGTTATCAGCAACGAGGTCTGGCCCCGTCGACCACGGACGGGCCCTTCGACATCGAGACTGCCGTCGCCGACGCGCTCAGCGTGATGGACGCCACCAGCGAGGAGCCCCTGTACGTGGTCGGTCACTCGTGGGGCGGGCATCTCGCCATGCACATCGCCTGCGCCCATCCCGAGCGCATCCGCGGGCTCGTGGTGGTCGACCCCCTCGGCGCCGTGGGCGACGGCGGCGAGGCCGATCTGGAACAGATACTCGGTCAACGCATACCCGCCCCCGCCGCGGCGCGTGCCGCTGAGCTCGACAAGCGGGCCATGGCCGGGGAAGGCAGTGCCGGGGACGCGTTGGAAGCCCTCGGATTGGTGTGGCCGGCGTATTTCGCGGCACCCGAACTCGCTGGGCCCATGCCTGCCATGTCGATGTCCCTACCGTGCTACTCGGCGATGTGGGACTCCATCCACCACCATCTCCAGCAGCACACGCTCGAAGAGCGTCTCCCCGCCGTGCGGGTGCCCAGCGCCTTCATTCTCGGCGCTGACAGCCCTATTCCCCCCCGACACGGTGTGGAATCCGCTGCGCTCATCACCGGGGCAACGGTGGAGATCCTCGAGAACTGTGGTCACTTGTTGTGGCTCGAGAAACCGGGCTCGGTACGAGCCGCCCTCGACCGGGTGCGCTTGGCTACCTGAACCAGGGGCCGATCAGGCGGTGCGGGCTCGTTCCTCGGCATCGGCGCGCCGATCGGCCCGGATTGCTTCACGCTCGTCGAAATGCATCCACTGGATCAAGATGATGGCCATCGCCGTAAAGGTGATCAGCTCGCCGCCGATCCACAAGATCGACCCGCCCGCCTGGGTGTCGGCCACCGTGTGAAAGTGCGGGGCGATCGACACCGTGGCACCGGTAAGGGCCACCCCCAGCACGGCGGTGACGGGGATGCCCACCGCCAACAGACCCAGTTTGGCCGGGTACGACAGCCGCCATTTCGACGGGTCGATGCCCACGATCAACCACCAGTACAGACAGCCCGACACCAGGAAATGCAGGTGCGTCAAGTCGTGGATCAACGGATGTTCGAGCGAGAGGTTGTAGAAGGGCGTCAAGAAATACACGATCATCGTGCCGTAGGAGACGATGTCGACGAAGACAGGGTTGGTCAAAAAGTCGATGACCGGGTGGTGCAGGACCCGTAGCAATTTCTCTTGGGTGGGACGGCTCGAAGCCTGCAGCGCCAATGTCATGGGCGCTCCCAGTGCATAGAGGATGGGGGCGCCGTTCATGAGCAGAAGATGCTGGATGACGTGGACCTTGAACACCTCGTCGTCGTAGGCGGCCAACCCTGACTGCACGGCGATGATGACGGAGGCAGTGCCGGCCAAGAACGATGCCGTTCGCCACGGCGACCAGTGCCGGCCTCGCTTGGCCAATCGCCGTACCGACCACACGTACCAGCCGGCGATGATCAGCTCGATGGCCAAGGCAACCAGGCTCAAGTCATCGGTCTGCCACCCGGTCAGCAGGGTATGGATCAATACCGGCGGCGAGATGACATCGGCGAGTGGCATGCGTCGCCTCAGTCCACCGGGGAGATCTGCTTGCCGGCTAGCCAACCCAATGCCTGCAGGGCTTCGGGGATGGTCCAGGCGTCCTTAGCCGGCGCGGACAAGTCCTTGAAGCCCTGGGCGTCGAGCATTCCCTCGAGATTCGCCTCGAGCCGATGCCCCTGTATGTCAGGGGCGGCTCCGGTGACAAAACGCTGGTGCTGCTGCGCGTCGATAAGGACGAACCCGTCGGAGTGGTTCACGTCGTAGGTATACGGCTGGCCCGTCTGCCAGTCGGTGCCGGGGGGATTATCCTCGGGGACCACCTGGTAGTAGACGCCGAAGTATTTCCACAAGGCAGCCAGGTTGGTCGCCGTACCCGTCAAAAGCGGCCATCTCACCCCGGTCACATGCGCATAGGCAGTCAGTCTCGCCGTCGTGTCGCGACGAGGGTCGACGCTGGCCTCCACGAAGACGATCTTCGCACCGAGCCCCGCGGCGTCGATGTCACGTTCCATATCTACGAACGCGCCGGTGGTCAGCGGGCACGTCTCCTGGCACGACGTCATGAAGGGAGTGAGGACGACGATCTTTCCCGCAAAGTAATCGAGCGACACCCGGCGGCCTTGGGCGTCGATGAGAGGGATGCCCGCAACCGAGGCAGGGACAGGGCGGTTCTCGACGATCCCGACCGATGCCGGGGGCGGGCCCGGAGGGCCTTTCGAGCCCAGCACCACACCCAGACCGACGCCCACCACGACGAGCACCACAAGGCCGATGCCGATCTTGCGGCTCGCACCCCGCCGGGACTGGGGCTGACGTATCGCATCGGGCCGAACAGGAACGTCAACGGCAGCCACCGCGACGAAGCTACCCACCTCTCACCTGAGGCGCACATCGCGCCGAGGGTCCGGCGCCGAGGGTCCGGCGCCGAGGGCGCCTTTGCTCAGGATCGAAGCGATGCGCCCAGCGCGGCACCGACGGCATCGACACAGCGGGCCCGCAATGAACCGACTTCCTCGTCGGTGAGGGTGTGGTCGAGGGCACAGAAGCGCAACCGGAAGGCCAGGCTGCGCGTCCCCGCGGCAGTGGCGCCACCGCGAAACACGTCGAACAAGCTCACCGATTCGAGAAGTTCGCCACCAGCGCTGCGCAACACTGACAGCACTCTGCCTGCCGGTACGGCATCGTCCACCGAAAAGGCCAGGTCCACGTCGCTGGAGGGGAACTT
Source organism: uncultured Acidimicrobiaceae bacterium (assembly GCA_963793645.1). GTDB lineage: Bacteria > Actinomycetota > Acidimicrobiia > Acidimicrobiales > UBA8190 > CAWCAW01. The sequence continues at coordinate 7,550 of CAWCAW010000005.1, forward strand.
GCTCACCGGCGCCACCATGGGGCTACGCCGAGGCGCGCCGTGCAGCAATATGCCCAGGTCCACTTCGAGCCATCCGACACGTTGGCGGGCGCCGTCGATGCCGAACGCGTCCAGCACGTCAGGATCCACCTCGCCCACCACCCCCACCGCCGGCCCCGACTCGTCGCCGTCGATGATCAGTGACGCTCGTCGCGTGGGGTGCACACCGGTGCCGAGGGTCCGCGGACCCGGTGCCGACACCGGGGCGTCGACGATGTCGACGTGCACGACACCGAGCGCGTCGCACAGCGTCAGCCACGCCGCGCTCGCCGTGGTGGCGTCGTCACCGTGGAGGGCGAAGACTGCGCCAAGCATTTCGCGCTCGTCGATGACGGTCTCACCGGCGTTTTGCAGAGCACGGGTGACGCGCGCAGAGTCGGGAGGCGCAAAGACGTGGCCCGCCTCGAAGAGCCGAATGAACCCTTGGCGCCGGGCCACGTTGAAGGACAATGCCAAAAGCAGGCCCGGCAGCAACCCCTGGCGAAGCACGGACTCATCAGGGGCGAGCGGGTTGGCCACCTCGACGCCACGGCCCATTCCCACTTTGTGATGGTCATCGGGCGAGAGCAGCGACGGGGTCCACGCCTCGTGCGCACCGAGGCCGGCCATCACCTCGCGCACCAGTCGCCGTTCGCGTTGGTACGTGGTCAACGCACCCACTTGCGGGGACACCGGGCGGCGACGCGCAATGCGTGCATAGCCGTGATGGCGAGCCACCTCTTCGATGACGTCGATCTCGCGGCTGGTATCGGGACGGAAGGTCGGCACCGTCACTTCGAGCACCCCGTCGGACTGCGGACGGCATTCGAAGCCGATCGGCGTCAGGTACGAAGTAACCTGCTCCGCGTTGAGCGCGGTACCGAGCACGCTGTTGACGCGCGACACCCGCACGGCGACCCGAGCAGCGGGCGCAACGGCGCCGCGTGCCTCGAGGGTTCCGTCGGCCACGGTGGCACCGGCTCCGGCCGTCGGTGCCAGCACCTCCCACAGGCGCTGCGCGGCCCGGTCGATCCCTTCGGGATCACAGCCCCGCTCGAAACGCGCCGATGCCTCGGTGCGCAGTCCGAGACGCTTGGCGGTTCGGGCGATGGCCATGGGCGTGAAGTAGGCGGCCTCGAGCAAGACGTTGGTCGTCGACGCCGAGATCTCACCGACCACGCCGCCCATCACCCCGCCCACGCCGATGGGCACGTCGTTGCCATCACAGATCACACAGTCCCGCCGGTCGTCTCCGGCCGCCACCGATCGAGCCCCCAGGGGACGCTCGATCCCGTCCAAGGTCACGACGGTCTCTCCCTGTCGGGCCGCCCGCACCCGTAGCTGCGCGCCGGGGACGTGGTCGAGATCGTAGGGATGCGTCGGCTGGCCCAGTTCGAGCATCACGTAGTTGGACGCGTCGACGACATTGTTGATGGGCCGCATTCCCGCCAAGGTGAGCCGGCGCGCCAGCCAGCGCGGCGAGGGCTGCACCTCGACACCGGTGAACACCCGCGCCGTGAGGCGGGGGCAGAGGTCTTCGTCGAGCACCTGCAACGCAGCCAACGTGGCTACGGCTTCTCCCACCCGGCTCGGCGACGGCACCGCCGGGATGGCGAAGGGAAGGTGCAACCGGGCGGCCAGGTCGCGTGCCACCCCGGCCATGGACCAGGCATCGGGACGATTGGCCTCCACGGCGATGTCAAAGACCACATCGGCTTCGATGCCGAGGACGTCGACGAGACGCTCCCCCACCGCGGCGTCATCACCCAGGATGAGGATGCCTTCGTGATCATCGGACAACTTGAGCTCGCGTCCCGAGCACAACATGCCGTTGGACGTCACACCTTTCATCTTGCGCCGGGAAATCTCGAAGTCCCCCGGTAAGACGGACCCGACCGGGGCGAACGCCACGACATCGCCGGGCGAGAAGTTCCAGGCTCCGCACACGACCTCGAGCGCCTCGCCCCCGGCGTCGACGACGACACGGCGGATCTTGTCGGCGCCGGCGATGGCGGTGATCTCCAAGACACGCGCCACCACCACGTCTGCAAGTCCTTCGCCGACGTGCTCGATCTCTTCCACCACGAGCCCGAGGTCGTCGAGCGTCTCGGCCAGGGCCCGAGGGTCATCACCGAAGGGGGCGAAATCGCGCAACCACGAAAGGGGGGCTCGCACCATGTCCCTCAGAGTTGCCGCAACAAGCGGACGTCGTTCTCGATGAGGACGCGCATGTCGGGGATCTCGTGGCGCATCTGCGCACAGCGGTCGATACCGAAACCGAAAGCGAACCCGGTCCACCGCTCGGCGTCGATGCCCACCGCCGCGAAGACGGCCGGGTCGACCATGCCGCAACCCCCGAGCTCGATCCACCCCGTGTGCGAGCACGTACGACATCCCCCGCCCTTGCAGATGGTGCAGGTGATCTCGAACTCGGCGGACGGCTCGGTGAAGGGAAAATAGGCGGGCCGGAGCCGAGCCTTGATATCAGGCCCGAAGTAGGCGCTCGTGAAGGTCTCCACGGTGCCGGCCAGATCGGAGAACGCGATGCCTTCGTCGACGACCAACCCCTCGATCTGGTGGAAGATCGGCGTGTGCCTGGCATCGGCGGTGTCGCGGCGATAGACGCGACCCGGCATGACGGCATAGAACGGCGGCGTGCCGCTTTGCATGAGCCTGATCTGGGTGGGAGATGTGTGGGTACGCAGGACCACCGACTCGGGTTCACCGAGGTCGAGGTAGAAGGTGTCGACCATCCCCCGGGCCGGATGTCCGGGGGGAAGTTGAGCGCCTCGAAGTTGTACCAATCGGTCTCCACCTCCGGACCGTCGGCAACGACGAAGCCCATGCCGACGAACACATCCTCGAGCTCGTCGCGGGTGCGCTGCACCAGATGCGAGTGACCGCGCCCAACCACGGCCGTCACCTCGGTGAGGTCGAGTCGATCGGCGTGGAGACGGAGCTGGCGCGCCTGGGTGTCGACAAAGTGGCGCCGCTCGTCGAGCAGGGCTTCGATCTGCTCGCGTACCTCACCGAGGCGAGCTCCGACCACAGGCCGTTGGTCGGCGGGTAGCGCCCCGAGCTGACGATGGGCTCCTGCCAGGGCCGAGCGCTTGCCGAGCAGCTCGCTCCTCAGGGCGTCGAGCCCATCGGCGGTGTCAGCCTCGGCTATATGCCGGCGGGCCGATTCGAGGAGGCCGGCGACATCAACGTCGACTCCGGCCACCTCCGCGTCGTCGCCCGGTGTGGCCGACGGGGTCACCGGGGCTCCTGCACGGAGTGCAGATTAGAACGCCTGCGCAGCACCTCGAAGCACAAGACGGCGGCCGCGGTGGAGACGTTCAGGGACTCGGCTCGACCCACCATGGGGATGGTGATGGCGCCGTCGACGTGACCCCCGAGAATGGAGGGCAACCCGCTCGACTCGTTGCCGAGCACCAACGCCAGTGGCGCACCCAGGTCGACATCGGCCACCGGCGTCCCGCCATGGGCCGAGGCGGCCCATCGGGTCAGGTGACGGGCCCCCAGGATCTCGAGCACCTCCACGGCATCTCCCCCGGCCACCACCGGCATGTGCAGCACCGAGCCGGCCGACGCCCGCACTGTCTTGGGGTTGAAGGGGTCAACGGTGCCTTCGCAACAGATGACGGCGTCGGCACCCGACGCGTCCGCACAGCGGATCACCGCTCCGGCATTTCCCGGATCCCGCACGTCGGCGCACACCACCACAAAGGTGGCGTCCACGATGTCCTCGAGAGTGGACTGCGGGGTGCACACCACAGCCAGCACCGGTTGGGGCGTCACCGTGTCGGCCACTTTTTCGAGCACTCCGGGGGCGAGCTCGAAGACCCTGCTCCCGGCGGCCAAGGCCCGCTCGGCCACATCGGCGACACTCGCGGTGGCGCCGGCACCAGCGGCGATGTAGACCGATTCGACGGTGGCGCCACTGGCCAAGGCGGCGGCCACGAGCTTTACTCCCTCCACCACGAACACCCCCTCCGCACGGCGCACGCTGCGCCGTCGCAGCAAGCGGCGAAGGCGTTGGACGCGCTGGTGACGGAGGCCGATGTATGTGGTCAGGAACCGCTTCCCGGCTCGCTGCCCACCGAAGCGGGCACCGCTGAGCTGGCCAGGGCGGCAGTGGCTACGCCGACGAGCTTGGTAAAGGCGTCAGGATCCGTCACAGCCAAGTCGGCGAGGACCTTGCGGTCGACGTTCACCTCGGCTTCGCGCAGCCCGGCGATCAGCCGGCTGTAGTTGGTGCCGTTGGCACGCGCCCCGCGTTGATGCGCTGGATCCACAGACGGCGAAAGTCGCCCTTGCGGGCCCGGCGGTCCCGGTAGGCGTACTGCAGCGAGTGCATGACCGCTTCGTTGGCGGACCGGTAAGTGCGGCTGCGGTCGCCGTAGTAGCCCTGGGCCTGCTCGAGAATGGCGCGACGGTGCTTCTTGCCGTTGATTGCGCGCTTCACCCTGGCCATGACGACTCCCTTTCTGCAGCGATTCGATAACAAGGGCAACAGCGACCTGATGGTCACTGGCCCGGTGCGGGACGAGCCCGCAAACAACGACTAACGGCCCAGCAGGCGACGCACCTCACGCTGGTCGGCCGGAGCCACATCGGCCTCTCGGCCCAACCGGCGGGTACGAACACTCGACTTCTTCTCGAGGAGGTGGGATCGGAACGCCTTGCGCCGCCGGATCTTGCCCGTGCCCGTGATCTTGAACCGCTTGGCAGCGCCTCGGTCCGTCTTCATCTTCGGCATGTCAGGTTCCCTCGTCCTCCGTGGCGCCGCCGCTGTCCGGGGCGCTGAGTTCAGCTCCAGCTGGCATCGGGCTGCCGTCGTCGCGAGCCGCTCGGGCCGCTGCCGACTGCTTGGCCCGTTTGTCAGGCGCCAGCACCATCACCATGTTGCGCCCGTCCAGCCTGGGCTCTGCCTCTACCCTCGCCGCCCCGTCCACGTGCTCGGCGACCCGATCGAGGATCCGCTTGCCGAGCTCGGGGTGAAAGACCTCACGCCCCCGGAACATGATCGTCACCTTGACCTTGTGGCCCTCGTTCAGGAACTTGAGGACTTGGCGGGTCTTGGTGTCGAAGTCCCCGGGCCCGATCTTGGGTCGGTACTTCATCTCCTTTATCCCAACGCTGGTGGTCTTGCGTCGCGACTCTTTGGCTCGTTGGGCGGCGTCGAACTTGTACTTGCCGTAGTCCATGATCCGACACACCGGCGGGTTGGCCAAGGGGGCCACCTCGACCAGGTCGAGATCAAGCTGGCGTGCGATCGTCAGAGCCTCAGGAAGCGACTTGATCCCCAGCTGGGCCCCGTCCGGGTCCACCAGGCGCACGTCGCGGGCGCGAATGCGGTCGTTGATCCTGGGTTCACCGGCGGACTCATTGGTGGCGATGCGGCATCCCTCCTGTTGAACGGGACTCCGGATCTCTCCGGAGCCGTACACGGAAAGCGAGGCCGCGCCCCGGTGTGCCGCCTTGTCGGTGCACCGTGACCCGTCGCACCGTCTCCGGTGGCCGGGTGGGGGTCGTGCCCAGCACGATCCCGCTTTCCTGTTTGACTCGAGGCTCTACGCTACCAGTCGTGAGCAGCCTGTGGACTCCCGAAGGTGAACACCCCGTCGATGGCGACCGCCGGCGGTCTCTGGCGGCCGGGGACGACTTGCCCGACGACTTGGGTGACGAGCTCACCGCCGAGGACGAGCAAGCCCTGGCGTTGCGCCTCGAAGAGCTGCGTAGCCAGCTCGTGGCCACCCCCGCCGAGGTGGTCATCGCCAACCACGCATACGGACTTTTCGAGCTGGCCGCCATCCACCTCTCCCAGCAACCCCCCCACCTCGACCAGGCCCGCCTGGCCGTCGACGCCTTGGGCGCTCTGATCGAAGGGCTCGCGGGCCGACTGGGCGAGACGGAGCCGTCGCTCAGAGATGCGTTGGCCCAGATCCGCTTGGCCTATGTAGAGATCGGCGGCACCATCGGGGGCGGGGGTGTCGAGGCCGGCACAGCCGGGGTCGAGGCCGGCGGCGCCGACGTTTAGACGTCTGAGCGCACCTCGCCGAGGGGCTGCACGTCAGAGGCCTCGATGCGACCCAGATGGCCGGGCCGCAGCGCGAACAGCACCATCGTCCCCACGTCGATATGACGCGAACCATCGGCGATGGCGGTGCAGTGAAAGTCGAAACGCGAGCCTGTCTCGTCCTCGACCGTTCCGAGTCCACGCTGATCGTCAAAGGCGCTGACCACACCCGTGCGTGGGGCCCCGTGGCCCAATCGTGTCCTCGTCATGATCTGGTCACCTTGGTCACGACATCGCCCTGGTCACCTCGCCGCCGTGGGCTCAGTGGACGATCTTGGCCAGCGCCAGCTCGATGATGTCGGTGGCGCCGCGGTCTTTCAACGCCGGGATCAGCACGTTGACTTCCGTCTTGGGAACGACCGTCTCCACCGCGAATCCCCCGTCGCCCGACAGTTCGGACACCGTCGGCGTCTTCAGCGCCGGCAGCACCTCCAGCACTCGCTGAAGCCCGTCGGCCGCCACGTTCAGCTTCAGCAAGACCTTGCCCCTGGCCTCCAACACGCCCTCGAGCAACGTGAGCAGTTGCTCCATGGCATGGCGTTTGGTGGGGTCGGCCGCCGCGATGGGGTTGGCGATCAACTCGGTGTGCGACACCAACAAGGTGTCGACGATGCGCAGCCCGGCGGCCGCCAAGGCTCTTCCCGTCTCGGTGATCTCCACCACGGCGTCGGCGATGTCGGGCACCTTGGCCTCGGTGGCGCCGTAGGAAGCATGGACATCGGCGCGCACCGACAGCTTCTCGAGGAAGCGTCGGGTGAGCTCGGGGTACTCGGTGGCCACCCGAACACCGGGCGGAAGATCGGCGGCGGTGGTCACCGGGGAGTCATTGGCCACCGCCAGTACGACGCGAATGGGGTTGGCGGTGGCCTTCGAGTACGCCAGGGAACCCAGGCTGACGACGTCCGCACCGGTTTCCTCGATCCAGTCACGCCCGGTGATGCCCAGATCGAAGAGGCCATCGGCGACGTAGCGGGGGATCTCCTGCGGGCGCAGGATCCTCACCTCATCGACCCGGGGATCGGCGATGGTGCCGCGATAGTCCACATCCGAGCCGCGCACCACCGTCAGGTCGGCCGCCGTGAAGAGCTCGAGGGTGGCCCGTTCCAGAGACCCTTTGGGGAGCACCAAGCGCAGCACGTTTCTCGCCTCCAGGCCGATTAGCGATCAGACGCCGGAAGCTTGGCCAAAAGGTCGGCCATCTCCAACGCGGTCACAGCAGCTTCAAGCCCTTTGTTGTCGAGACCCTCTTCCGAGCGCGCCAGGGCCTGGTCGACGGTATCGGTGGTGAGGACCCCGAAAACCACCGGCACTCCGGTGTCGAGGGCGACACGCTGCAAGCCGGCCGCGCACTGGCCGGCCACAAAGTCGAAGTGGGCCGTGTCGCCCCGGATCACAGCACCAAGAGCGATGACGGCGCTCGGCGAGCCGTGGCGAGCCAAACGAGCGGCCACCATGGGAATCTCAAAGGCGCCCGGCACCCACGCCACCGTCACCGCCGATGACGGGACGCCGCCGCCCTCGAGTCCGCCCAGCGCCCCATCGAGCAGACGCTCGGTGATGGCTCCGTTGAACTTTGCGCACACGATGGCGACCCGCGCCCCGCCGCCTTGGCCGCCATCGCCGTTGTAGGTGGCGCCGACGCGCGATGCGTGCAGGTCGATGGCCCCGGGTCGCAAAACCGAGATGTCAGAGGACGTCATCGAGGCCTTCCAACAGGTGTCCGAGGCGTTCTCTTTTGGTGCGCAGGTACTCGATGTTCTCGGGATTGGCGTGCGAGTTGAGCGGCACGCGCTCGGTGATGTCCAGGCCGAATCCTTCCAGCCCGCCGTACTTGGTCGGGTTGTTGGTCATAAGCCGCATGGTGGTGACCCCGAGGTCGACGAGGATCTGAGCACCGATGCCGTACTCGCGGCTGTCCACCGGCAAGCCGAGCTCCAAATTGGCATCGACGGTGTCGTGGCCTTGCTCTTGGAGGTGATACGCCCGCAGCTTGTGCGCCAACCCGATGCCGCGTCCCTCGTGGCCGCGCAAGTAGACGATCACGCCCGTGCCGGTGCCGGCGATGAGGCGCACCGCTTCTTGGAGCTGCGGTCCGCAATCGCAACGCAGGGACCCGAACACGTCCCCCGTGAGGCACTCCGAGTGCACCCGGACGAGCACGTCACTGCGACCGGCGATGTCACCCATGACAAAGGCCATGTGGTGCTCGCCGTCGAGCACGGACTCGTAGGCGAATCCGGCGAATTCGCCGTACTGGGTGGGGATGCGAGCCGGGCCGGCGATGCGGCGCACCAGCTTGTCCTTGCGACGCCGGTAGCGGATCAGATCGGCGATGGAAATGAGCACAAGCCCGTGGGTGGCCGCGAAGCGCTCCAACTCGGGGAGCCGGGCCATTCCCGTCTTGTCCGCCGACACAAGTTCACACAGCACGCCGGCGGGGTACATACCGGCCGCCTTGACGAGGTCGATGGTGGCTTCGGTGTGTCCGGCCCGCTTGAGCACACCGCCGGGCCGGGACCGCAACGGGAAGATGTGGCCGGGCCGATTCAGGTCGGCGGGGCGGGTGTGGGGATCCATCAAGGCGTTGATCGTCAACGCCCGGTCCTCGGCGGAGATGCCCGTCGTGGTCCCGTGGCGATAATCCACGCTGACGGTGAAAGCCGTGCGCTGCGACTCGGTGTTGGTCGACACCATCAGGGGTAGCTCGAGCTGATCGGCTCGTTCGTGGGTGATGGGCGCACAGATCACTCCGGAGGTGTGGGCCAAGAAGAAGGCGATCTTCTCGGGTGTGGCCGCTTGGGCCGCCATCACCAGATCTCCTTCGTTCTCCCTGTCCTCGTCGTCGACCACGACGACGATCTCGCCTCGGCCGATGGCCTCGATGGCTTCTTCTACACGGGCGAAGGTCACGCCGCGCTCCCTTCTCCCCCGTCAACCTCTCGGGTCAGCTCGATGCGCACGTCGTCGCCCAGCCGCTGCACCGATACCAGGCGGCCTCGCCACAGTTCCCCCATGGTCGGCGCACCCGGGCCGGCGAAAAGAGGAACTCCGTCGTCACCGCCGAACAACGCTGGCGCCAGATACAAGACGTAGCGGTCGACGACGCCGGCACGGTGAAAATCGTGCGCCACATGTGCACCGCCTTCGACGAGCACCTGTAGCACGCCTTTGGCGCCGAGCTCCTCGAGGATGCTCTGAGGTGTTCCCGACATCTCCACGGCGGGCTGGACCCGAGCATCGGCGGGCACCCGGCCGAGCACCACGCGCAGGGGCTGGTGCTCGGGGCGCGGCTCGGGTCTCACGGTGAGCTCAGGGTCATCGGCGCGCACCGTGCCCGCTCCCACCAACACGGCGTCGGATTGGGCGCGCAGCCGCTGCACATCGGACCTGGACTCCTCCGACGTGAGCCACTTCGAGGAGCCGTCGGGGGCGGCGATGCGACCGTCCAAGGTGGCCGCCAGCTTCAAGACGACCCACGGTCGACCGGTACGCCGGTGCTTGAGATACGGCGCCAGGCTTTGCTCCACCTCGTCGGCCGCCACACCGACATCGACCTGTACACCGTGATCTCGGAGGAGCTCGATGCCCCGGCCCGACACCTGCGGATCGGGATCCACGATGCCCATCACCACTCGGGACACCCCGGCGGCGGCAATAGCAGCGGCACAGGGCCCGGTGCGCCCGTGATGGGCGCAGGGCTCGAGCGTGCTGTACAACGTCGATCCTCGGGCCTTGTCCCCCGCGGCCGCCAGCGCCACGGCCTCTGCGTGCGGGCCGCCGGGCGGGGCGGTCGCCCCTTCGAAGAGCTCGCCCTCAGGCGTCACGATCACGCACCCCACCCACGGATTGGGTGCTGTGTGGGTCCGGACCGACGCCGCCAGCGTCAGGGCTCGACGCATGGTGGCGAGGTCTTCGCCCCCTTCACCCGAGGCGGGCGCCGGGTTCGAGGCCTGAGTCATGGGACCACAAGTCTACTTTGCGCTCCGGACTGGGCTTTCAGGGCGGGCGCCGGGCGCAGGCTCAGGCCGGCAAGGCGGCCAGGCCGGCGGCACGGATACGCCTGACCGCATCCCAGGGCCGTTGTGCCCCGAACACGGCCGAGCCCGCCACGAGCACCCGCGCTCCGGCGGCCACCACCGACGCCGCCGTCGACTCATCGATGCCCCCGTCGACTTCGAGAGCGGCGGCCAGTTGGCGACGGTCGAGTTCTTGGCGTGTCCGGGCGATCTTGGGGAGGACCTCCGCCATGAACGTCTGGCCCCCGAAACCGGGGTGCACCGTCATCACGAGCACGAGATCGGCTTGGTCCAAAAAGGGATCGATGGCTTCATACGGGGTCTCGGGATTGATGGCCAACCCGGCTTGCAACCCGAGCGCCTTGGCCTCGGAAAGCAGCTCGGCGGTCCCTCCCACCTCGACATGAATGGTGCAGCCGTCGGCGCCGGCACGACGGAACGCCTCGAGGTAGTCGCCCGGGTTGGTCATCATGAGGTGGCAGTCGAAGAACAACCCGGTGTGCCGGCGCAGCGATTCGATCACCGGCGGCCCGATGGTGAGGTTCGGGACGAAGTGCCCGTCCATGACGTCGACATGCAGCCAATCGGCCTCGGCGGCCACCTCTCCCACCGCCTCGGCCAGTCCCCCGAAATCGGCCGAAAGCACCGACGGAGCAACACGCAGCACCGGCGCCGTGCCGGTCGGCGACATCACGTCGTTCCGAGGATCTCGACGTCGCCGGCGTGCAACCCGCGTCGCCATGCCGAGGCCGGCATGCAGCGCTTGCCGGCGGGCTGCACCTCGAGGAGCTCGAGGCCCCCTTGACCACAGCGCACCGTCGTATCCACCAGCGTTCCCGCCTCAACGCCGGGCTCCAGCTCGTCAACCGCGGCCGCGTCGAGCACACCCAGGCGCGCTCCGGCCATGGTCGTCCAGGCCCGGCCGAGGCGGACGAGACGTTCAAGCTCGGCAGCCGGCTTGGTCCAGTCCAGCTCGAGCTCGGCGGGGTCGAGTTTGGGGGCATACGTCGATTCGCCCTGTTGTGGTTCACCGGCGGGAATGCTCGCCACGCCCGCCGCCAATACGTTGAGGAGCAGCTCGGTTCCCACCACCGCCAGGCGGCCAGTCAAGGCGTCGGAATGCTCCCGATGCCGATGATCGATGGGGAGCCGACGACGAGCGAGCACCGGGCCGGTGTCGAGCCCGGCCTCCAGGCGCATGATGCATACGCCGGTGTCGGCGTCGCCGGCCAGAAGGGCCCGCTCCACGGGGGCCGCGCCGCGCCAGCGAGGCAACAGCGAGAAATGCACGTTGATCATGGGCACGACGTCGAGCACCGATTGCGGAATGATCCGCCCGTAGGCGACCACCACCCCGAGCTCGGCCTGGAGCCCGACGATCGATTTCAGGTCGTCGGTGACCGGGATCCCCAGCTCGACGGCGGCCTCTTTGACGGGACTCGGGACCATGGCGTTGCCCCGGCCACGCCGCTTGTCGGGCTGGCTCACCACCGTGACGATGTCGTGGCCGGACGCCACCAGGGCGCGCAGAGGGCCGACGGCAGCCTCCGGTGAGCCGAGGAAGACGAGGCAGGACACCGGCGACCTACAGGCCGACGTGGTCGGTGTGCTCGCCGTCGTCTCCGTGAGCCTCGTGCGCGGTGTTTCCGAGCGACGAGATCCCGTCGGGGTCACCGGCAGGAAGGTTGAGGGCCCGTGCTCGCAGCAGGCGCAAGGCCTCTTTGCGTTGGTCTTCGTCGAGCCGCTCGACGAGCAGGACACCGTCGAGGTGGTCCACCTCGTGCAGAAAGACGCGAGCGAGGAACTCGTCGGCTTCGATGGAGATCTCCTGACCGTCGAGGTCGTATCCGGTGAGGTGCACCTCTTTGGAGCGCACGATCGGCCACGACAATCCCGGAATGGAGAGACACCCTTCGTCGTAGGTCCATTCGCCGCGAGCTTCGGAGATCACCGGGTTGACGATGGCCGTCGGGCCATCACCGTCACCGGTGTCGAACACGAAGATTCGCTTCTGCACCCCCACCTGGGGTGCGGCCAGCCCCACCCCGGGGGCGTCGTACATGGTCACCACCATGTCGTCGGCCAGCGTCTTGAGACGCCCGTCGATGTCGTCGACTTCGCGGGCTCGTTGGCGCAACACGGGGTCGCCGTACTGTCTGATCTCATACGATGCCACCGCTCCATCGTACCGGCGCCTCCGGCGGGACCACCTACTTTGCGACCGGTTCCACCCCTACCGTCGGGTCGGATCGACTTCGACGCGCAGGCGCCCAGCGGGACGTGGCACCGAAGCCAGCATGTCGCACAGGGCGCTGTGATCGTCGGCCCGCACCGACCACTGCCCGTCGAGGGGACCGCTGACCTCGACTCCTGGGGCGGCGGCCACCGCCAAGGCGCTGCCGTAGGCGTCGGCGGCGGCACCGGAGACCACCGCCAGAGCCGTGATCGGCGGCAACCGCAACAGGCGGCGAACCTGGTACTCCGAGCGGGCCAGCACGGCGGGATCGGCCATCACCGCACTGCGCAAGGCGTCGTGGCGCGGCTGGCGGGTTTGCACCAGCACCCGGCCGCGGGCGCGCTCCTCCCCCGGCGTCACGTCGAAAGCAGACCGAGCCACCAGACGCGCGGCGCGGGCCAGCAGACCGAGGGCCTGCTCGCCGGCGTGCAGGCGAGGCGCCATCAACTCGGCGTCGAAATCAAGAAAACAGACGGCGTCGAAGGCGCCCAAGCGATGCAAGACGGCTTCTGTTCCCACCACCACCGGTGCGCCGTTGACACCGCCGTCCCCGGCGCCGCCGTCCCCGGCGCCGCCGTCCCCCACACCAGGACCGGCGTCCTTGGGGCTCGTCGGCAGCGGTCCCCACATCTCGTCGACGGGCGCGTTGGTCAACGCGGCGATCTCCTCGCGCACGCGCGACACCCCGGCGCGCAGCCACTTCATGCGCGTGGCCCCACACTGGTCGCACACCACAGGCCGCTGGTGGTGGCATCGTCGACATGACAACACCGGCGTGCCGTCGTCGATGAGCTCGAGTGCACCGCCGCAGCGCTCGCAACGAGCCAACGCGCCACACGACACGCACGCCAACAACCGAACCCGCCCGGTACGGTTGAGCACACAGGCCACCTTGCGCCCCGGCCCCTCGGCGGCCCAGCGCACCACCGACACCAAGCGCGGCGAGAACAAGCCGGTGCGAGGATCGTCGGCAGTACGGTCGATCACCTCGACCACCGGCCAGCCGCGCCGCTCGGCGCGTCTCGGCAGCGTCACCAGCGGTCCGGCCTCGAGGATTTCTAAGGAAGGACAGGGCGAGACCACCATGCACGGCGCCGCGTCACGCCGGGCCCGTTCCACCACCACCGCCCACGCGCTCCACGTCGGGGCGCGCTCTTCGACGTACGCCTCGTCGTGCGCGTCGAGGACGATCACGCCAGCCACGCGCCAGAGGGGGGCGAAGGCAGCCGCTCGAGTCCCGACGGCGATGCATGGCCCGGCACGCGCCACGGCCCATTGGTCGGGGAGCTCGGCTACCACGTGGCCGGCGCCGCGCAAACGCTGTGCCAAGACGTGCACCGACCGATGGGCGGCGACGAGCACCAGCAGCGAACCGTCCTCACCGACCGGCCACCGGGTGGCGGCCTCGTGCACGAGGACACCGGTGTCAAAAGCGGGAGGGACCCGGACAACGGTGGCACCGCTCGGTTCGACACGGTCGATCAGGGCGCCAACGCCCTCATGATCGCGTCCGGCGCGCTCCTTGGGCGCCACGGCAACGTGGCCCGCCATGACGGGTAGGGCTCGCACCGCTCTGGGCGCCGAGGCCGTCTGCAAGAACGATGACACGGGTCCCGCCCAGCGCCAGGCGGCCCAGTAGGCGAGGTCAATCACCGCCGGCGGCGGCCCCCAGCCCCGTACGGCCGCCAACGGTCGCAACGTCGCCGTGGTGGCCGGCACGACGTCGTCCTCGACCACCCATCCGCCGACACGGCGGTTGTTCAAGACGATGCGGACTTCGGTGCCCACCCGCACGCCGCCGCGCAGCGAGTCGGGAACCACGTAATCGAAGCTTTTGCGCACGGCCGGCAGCGCCGGCACGACCCGCACCACCCGGGTGTCGTTGACTCCCTCGGCGCTCGGGGCGCTCTCGTCGGCCACCATGGGCCGCGTCCTACAAGCCCAGGGCGCGCTTCAAGTCGTCGACCCGGGGTACGAGCTCCCAGGTGAACTCTTTGTCGGATCGACCGAAGTGGCCGTAGGCGGCCGTGCGCCGGTAGATGGGGCGCAGCAGGTCGAGGTCACGCACGATGGCGGCCGGGCGCAGGTCGAAGACCTCGCGCACAGCGGCTTCGATGGCTGTGGGGTCGACGGTCTCGGTACCGAATGTCTCCACCAACAGCGACACGGGGTGGGCCACGCCGATGGCGTAGGCGACTTGGACTTCACAGCGACGAGCGGCCCCCGACGCCACTACGTGCTTGGCCACCCAGCGCGCCGCATAGGCGGCGGAGCGGTCAACCTTGGAGGGGTCCTTACCGGAAAAGGCTCCCCCGCCATGGCGGGCCATACCGCCGTAGGTGTCGACGATGATCTTGCGCCCCGTGAGCCCGGTGTCGGCGTGGGGACCGCCCAGCTCGAAGCGACCCGTCGGGTTGGCGAGGATCTTGAGGTGGCTGGTGTCGAGGTCGGGCGGGAGCAGTGGGTGGATGACGTGCTCGCGCAGGTCGGGGAGCAACAGCGTCTCGATGTCGACGCCCGGGCCGTGCTGGGTGGAGATCAGGATCGTCTCGATGGAGACGGGCCGTCCCCCTCGTAATTCACGCTCACCTGGGTCTTGCCGTCGGGGCGCAGATACGGAAGCACCCCCACCCGGCGCACCTGGGCCAGGCGCTGAGCCAGGCGGTGGGCCAACCAGATGGGCAGCGGCATGAGGTCGGGCGTCTCGTCGCAGGCGTAGCCGAACATCATTCCCTGGTCGCCGGCCCCCTGGGCGTTGAGCTGATCCTCGCCCCCTGATCCGGTGCGGACTTCATGGGCGGCGGTCACGCCTTGGGCGATGTCGGGCGACTGCTCGTCGAGCGCCACCATCACCCCACAGGTCTGGCCGTTGAACCCGTGCGATTCGTTGTCGTAGCCGATCTCGCACACGACGCGCCGGACCAACGACGGGATGTCGACATAGCACGAGGTGGAGATCTCACCGGCCACCACCACCAGGCCCGTGGTCAAAAGCGTCTCGCATGCCACGCGTGCGGTGGGGTCTTGTTCGATGACGGCGTCGAGGACCGAGTCCGAGATCTGGTCGGCCATCTTGTCGGGGTGCCCCTCGGTCACCGACTCCGACGTAAAGGTGTACTGATTCGTCACGTATCGCTCCTCGAGTGCCCGTCCCCTTCGGGGGTGCGGACTCCTGGCCCGCCCAGGCGATCGACAACTGTATCGAACACCGCTTCGGCTACTTGGTGCTTGGTCGTCAAGGCCACCTCACGACGAGATCCGTCGGACCCCAAGATGGTCACCGCGTTGGTGTCGTGATCGAACCCGACACCGTCGGCACCGACATCGTTGGCCACGATGTAGTCGACGCCCTTGGCCTGCAATTTGGCCGCCGCCCGCTCGGTGACGTCGTTGGTCTCGGCGGCGAACCCCACCAGAACCTGCCCGGCCCGGCGCCGACGCCCGAGCTCGGCGAGGATGTCGGGGGTCGGCTCGAGCACGAGGTCGGGAACCCCATCACTTTTGTGGATCTTGGTCTCGGCCACGGCCTTGGGCCGGAAATCGGCCACGGCGGCCGCCATGACCACGACGTCGGCGCTCTGGGCGTGGGCGAGGACGGCGTGTTCCATGGCCGCCGCGCTGTCGACCCGCACCACCACGGCGGCCGCGGGGGCGGCCAGCTCGGTGGTCGTGACGAGCACCACCTCCGCCCCCCGTCGCGCCGCCACATCGGCCAGGGCATGACCCTGTTTCCCCGACGATCGATTGGTGATGAACCGGACCGGGTCGATGGCCTCTCTCGTCCCGCCCGCGCTCACCACGACACGCCGGCCGGCCAGATCGCGTGGAGCTCCGGCGGTCTGCCCCCATGCCCCGATGTCAGTGAGGACGTCCATGGTGGCGGCCACGATGGCGCCAGGGTCGGCCAACCGACCGGCGCCGACATCGCCTCCGGCCAGATGACCTTCTTCAGGGGCGACGACATGCACGTGGCGGCGCAACAACGTCGCCACGTTCTCCTGCACCGCAGGGTGCTCCCACATCTCGGTGTGCATAGCCGGGCACACCATGACGGGGGCCCGGGTGGCAATCACCGTGGCGGCGAGCAAGGAGTCTGAAAGCCCATGGGCGTAGCTGGCGAGGAACCGGGCCGTGGCCGGCACCACCAGCACCAGGTCGGCGCGTCGGCCGAGACGAGTATGGGGAATGGGGTCGGCTTCGTCCCACATGCTGCGCTGTACGGGCTCAGATGCCAAGGCCGAAAACGTGACAGGCCCCACGAAGCGGGTGGCGTCGTCAGTGAGAACGGGCACCACGTAGACGCCGGCGTCGACCAGGCGGCGACAGACCTCGATGGCCTTGTAGGCGGCAATGCCGCCGGTGACGCCGAGCACGATCGTCGGCTGACGATCGGCGCCCGGCCCAGGCCTACCCGCAGCGAGCTCTGACATGGGCTCTCCGTGCTCCGCGCCGGGCGCAGGCAGGCGGGACTCGCCTGCTACTCGCCGGCCTCCGGCGCTGCCGTAGCCTCGTCGGACGTGGCGGCCTCTTCGGTTTCGACCGGCGCCACGGCCTCGAGCTCGACAACGTCGACGACCTCGACAACTGCGTCACCCTCGGCACCTTCGGCACCCTCTTCGCCCTCGAGGGGAACGATGCGGCGATAGACGGCTTTGCCGGCCGCAACCTCCTCGAAGGCAATGGTCAGGGGCTTGCCTGACACCGACGTCACCTGGGGAGGCACGACCATGCCCATGCCCTCACCGAGTTGGTTGTAATACGAGTTGATCTGGCGCGCCCGCTTGGCCGACAGGGCCACCAACGTGAACTTGGAGTCCACGTTGTCGAGCAGGCTCTCGATAGGGGGGTCCATGAGCGTGTTGCGACGCTGGGCCATCAGGCTCCTTCGGAGGGCGCGCCGCCCGGAGGGCTCTGGGCGGCTTTGCGGCAATTGTCCAGTATACCGGCCACAGTGGCCGTAGCTTGATCGAGGTCCTCGTTGATCACGATGTACGGCGTGAGCGCCTTACCGGCCTCGACCTCTTCGGCCCCTTTGGTCAGGCGGCGGAGGACCTCGGCCTCGTCGTCGCCCCGGCGCCGGAGCCGCTCTCGTTGCACTTGAGGGCTGGGGGGGACGAGGAGCACGAGCACGGCGTCAGGATGAAGCCTCCTGACCTGCACCGCACCCTGGAGATCGATCTCGAGAAGGACGTCCTGGCCCGGCGGTGGATCGGGACGGGGCGTTCCATAGAGATGACCGAGGAACTCGGCCCACTCGAGAAACCCGTCTGCGGCGGCGTGCTCCTCGAAACGGGCCCGGTCCACAAAGACGTAGGCATCGTCACGCTCGCCGGGGCGACGGGGGCGCGTCGTCCATGATCGGCTCAGCCATAAACCGGGGTCGCGCTGGACGAGCCGAGCGGCGACAGTGCCCTTGCCCGCCCCGCCGGGGCCGAAGATGACGAGAATCAGGACTTTGCGGTATGCGCCAGCAGCGCGTCGCGCTGGTTGACACCAAGACCTTGCAGCCGGCGGCTCTCGCTGATGCCCACCGTTTCCATCAGACGTCGAGCCTTGACCTTGCCGAGGCCAGGCAGCGACTCCAACACGGAGAGCACCTTCATCTTGCCTACGGTCTCGTCTTCGTCGGCCCTCTTGAGAAGCTCGGACAGGGTGATGGAACCCATCTTCAGCTTCTCCTTGACTTCGGCCCGCTCGCGACGAACCTTGGCGGCCTTGTCTAGCGCCGCCTGGCGCTGCTCCGGGGTCAATGCAGGAGGTTGCGGCATGTGGGTCACCATAGCGCCCTCGCCAGCAGCGGTCACCCTCGTCGGGCCAGGCGCGATTCCACCACCTCGTTGAGGATGGAGGCTGCCACCTGCTCGGGATCGCCGGCCCCGGTCGCGGCGCGTCCCACCACGATGATGTCGGCACCGCTCATGATGGCCTCCGATGGCGTGGCGGCACGGGCCTGGTCATCGACACCGACGGCGGTGGGACGGATCCCGGGCACGACCGCCACCAGGCCCGGTGCGGCCTGACGTGTCACCTCGAGATCGGCGGCGGCGCAGACGAGGCCACCACATCCGGCCTGGTACGCCAGGGCGGCCCGGGCCGCCAACACCTCACGCGGCGCGTCACGTTCACTGGTGAGGACCGTCACCCCGAGCACACAGGGGGGCGGGGAGCCGACCTCAGCGCCGGCGGCGGCCGCACCGCTGGTCATCCCTTCTACCGCGGCGCGCACCATCGCCTCGCCCCCGGCGGTGTGCACCGTCGTGTAGGCGACACCGAGTCCGCCGATGACCTTGGCGGCCCGACCCACAGTTGTCGGAATGTCGTGCAACTTGAGATCGAGAAAGACGCGGTATCCCTCTTCTGTGAGCGCCGAGACGGCCTCGGGGCCGGCCGCACCGAAGAGCTCGAGACCTACCTTGGCCACGCCGAACCACGGACGCAGCCGGTGCGCCAGGCGAAGGGCCGCCACGAGGTCATCGACATCGAGCGCCAATGCCAGCGCGTGGCGCGGATCATTTGATTCGAGGGTCATGCGGTGGTTCCTCCTGTCCCAGGTACGCCGATCCCGCCACCGGCGGGGGAATGGCCCAGAGCGCGTCGAGGCCCGGGGCCGGCGCGCTCGTGATGGGGGCCGCGGCGCTGTCGTGGCTCGGGCTGTCGTAGTCCGGGGTAGGGGCAGGGGCCGGAGCGGGACTCCCCTGTCGGTGCACGGCCGACACCAGTGACCCGACGCTCGCAACATCGTGAAGTCGACACCACCGCACCAATCCCGACAACACCCGCGCCGCGGCGCGCGGATTATGAAACGTGGCCGTACCCACCTGCAGCGCGTTGGCCCCGGCCATGAGCATCTCGACGGCGTCCACGGCGCGACTTACCCCACCAACCCCCACGATCCCTGCCGTCGGGAAGGCCGCCCGGCAGTCGTGCACGGCGCGCACCGCCACGGGGCGGATGGCGGGGCCCGACAGTCCGCCTCCGGCGGATCCCGACCCGAGCGCGTAGGTCCGGCGACGTATGTCGATGGCCATGCCCAGCACGGTGTTGACGAGAACGAGGGCGTCGGCCCCGGCGTTGAGCGCGGCCCCGGCGATCTCCACGAGATTGGCGACGTTGGGACTCAACTTCACCCACAGCGGCACACCGCAAGCGGCGCTGGCCGCTACCGCGTCGGCGGTGGCGCGGGCCGAATGGGCGAACATGCGGTTGCGGTCTTCCACATTGGGACAGCTCACGTTGACCTCGACGGCCACCACGTTCGGAGCACCGGCGAGAAGCGCAGCCGCCTGGGAATAGTCGTCGACGCTCCTTCCCCAGATGCTGGCCACCACCCGCGCCCCGCGATCGATGAGAGCGGGAAGGTCACGCTCCAACCAGGCGGCCACACCGGGCCCTTGGAGACCCACCGAGTTGAGCATCCCCGCCGGCGTCTCGTGCACCCGCGGGGCACGGTTTCCCGGCCACGGCTGAGCCGACAACGACTTGACCACCACCGCTCCGAGTCGACCGAGATCGACGTACGGCGCCAGCTCCGCACCATGGCCGGCGGTCCCTGACGCGGTGAGCACGGGGTTGGGCAACAACAACGAACCCACCGTCGTCTCGGTGTCCACCAAGCGAAGACCCCTCATGACGATGCGTGCACTTCTTGCAAGCTGATCACCGACAGCCCATGAAGCTTCCAGTCCGCCATGCCGGTAGCCGCGGCGCGTGCCGCGGCTACCGTGGTGAGACAGGGCACCTGATGGGCCAAGGCGGCCGCCCGGATGTGCAGACCATCGGCGCGCGGGCCGCGGCCCCTCGGGGTGTTGACCACCATCTGGACGCGCCCTGATGCAATGAGCTCGACGGCGTCGGCAGCTCCGGTCTCTCCCACCTTGGCCACCACCGTCGCCACCGGCACATTTCGAGACTCGAGGAAGGCGGCGGTGCCCGAGGTGGCCGCCAACGCGAATCCGAGTTCGTGCAAGGTCTGCGCCGCCAACAGCCCGGCCGCCTTGTCGCGGTCAGCCAAGGAGAGAAAGACGGTGCCCTCAGCCGGAAGTCGGGTGCCCGCCGCGATCTGACTCTTGGCGAAAGCCAAGCCGAAGGTGGCGCCGATCCCCATGACCTCACCCGTCGAACGCATCTCGGGGCCCAACAAGGTGTCGACGCCGGGGAATCGGCTAAAGGGCAGCACCGCCTCTTTCACACTCACATGTCCCGTGCCCGTCGGCGGCCGCAGCAAGCCCTCGGCTTCGAGTTCGGCCAAGGTGCTGCCCACCATCACTCGCGCCGCGATCATGGCCACCGGAACACCGGTGGCCTTGGCCACAAAGGGGACGGTGCGACTGGCACGCGGGTTGGCCTCGAGCACATAGGCGACACCGTCTTTGACGGCGAACTGCACGTTAAGGAGCCCCACCACCTCCAATGCCTCGGCGATGGCCCGGGTGTGTTTCTCGATCGTTCGCACCACGTCGTCGGCCAGCGTCTGCGGTGGCAAAGCACAAGCCGAATCGCCCGAGTGCACACCGGCTTCCTCGACGTGCTCCATGACCCCGGCCACCACCAATGCACCGGTCCGGTCGCGCACGGCGTCGACGTCCACTTCGATGGCGTCTTCGAGGAACCGGTCCACCAATACGGGGCGCAGGGCGGACATCCCCCCTTCTCGCCGCAGCGACCCCGACAACTCCCCGACGGCGCGCTCGAGCCGATCGTCGTCATAGACGATCTCCATGGCCCGGCCACCGAGGACGTAGCTCGGTCGCACAAGCACGGGATAGCCCACCTTGCGCGCCACGGTCAGCGCTTCTTCGACGGTGACAGCCGTGCCGCCGAGCGGTTGGGGAATCCCCAGGCTCTCGCACAGCTGGTTCCACTGTTCGCGATCCTCGGCCAGATCGATTGACGCCGGGCTGGTGCCGAGCACGAGATAAGGCGGCAGGCTGTGGGCGAGCTTCAGGGGGGTCTGGCCACCGAGGCTCACGATGACGCCGACAACCGGTGCATCGGCCGAACCGGCATCGAGCTCGGCCTCGAGAACGTTGGCGACGTCCTCGGGCGTCAAGGGCTCGAAGTAAAGCCGATCCGAGGTGTCGTAGTCGGTGGAGACGGTCTCGGGGTTGCAGTTGACCATGACGGTCTCGTATCCCGCCGCCCGTAGCGCCATGCTGGCGTGCACACAGCAGTAGTCGAACTCGATGCCCTGACCGATGCGGTTGGGGCCCGATCCCAAGATGATCACGCGCCGTTGCGTACTCGGGCGTACTTCGTCCTCATCCTCGTAGGTGCCGTAGTGATACGGCGTATGGGCATCGAACTCCGCCCCGCAGGTGTCGACGGTCTTGAAGGTCGTGCGCACACCATGGGCAAGGCGCGCCGCCCGCACATCGGCCTCGGCGACCGGCGACGCTCCAGGCGCCGCTGACAGGAGGTGGGCGATTTGCGGATCGGAGAACCCGAGTCGCTTCACGGTGCGCCAGGCGCGGCGGTCGAGATGGGCCAGTCCCCTGCCGTCCTGCGCGCCGGCTTCAAGATCGGCGCGCGCCGCGGTGATCAGAGCCAGTTGGTCCAAGAACCACGGGTCCACTCCCGTGGCGTCGGCCAACGTGTCCACCGAGATCCCGCGTCGCAACGCCGCTTCGAGCTGAAAGATCCGTTCCGGTGTGGGCTCACAGGCGGCCGCCAGGAGCTCGTCGTCGTCGAGGAAGTCGGAGGCGACTTCGCCCGGATCGGCATTGAGCCCCCATCGCCCCTGCTCCAGTGAGCGAATGGCCTTTTGCAGCGACTCCGCAAAGGTGCGGCCGATGGCCATGACCTCGCCCACCGACTGCATGCGGGTGCCGAGGCGGTCCGTCACACCGGGAAGCTTCTCGAAGGCCCATCGAGGGATCTTGGTCACCACGTAATCGATAGTGGGCTCAAAGGATGCCGGCGTGGCCTTGGTGATGTCGTTGGAGATCTCGTCGAGCGTGTAGCCCACGGCCAGACGCGCCGCGATCTTGGCGATGGGAAATCCGGTCGCCTTGGAGGCGAGCGCCGATGAACGCGACACGCGCGGGTTCATCTCGATGACGACGCGCCGGCCCGTGTGGGGCTCCACTGCGAACTGGATGTTCGAACCTCCGGTCTCCACCCCGACGCGCCGGATGCAGGCGAAGGCGTCGTCGCGCATGGCCTGGTACTCGACATCCGACAGCGTCTGGATGGGCGCCACGGTGATGGAGTCCCCGGTGTGCACGCCCATGGGATCGAGGTTCTCGATGGAACACACCACCACGCAGTTGTCCGCTTTGTCGCGCATAACCTCGAGCTCGAACTCTTTCCACCCGGCGATGGAGCGCTCGACGAGAACCTGCGAAACAGGGCTGGCCGCCAGTCCTTCGGCGGCCAACCGGGCCAGCTGGTCGCGGTCGTGCGCCGTCCCCGTACCCGCCCCACCGAGAATGAAACTGGGCCTGATCATGATGGGAAACCCGATGGCCTCTCCCTCGGCCATGGCCTCTTCGAGACAATGCGCGAAGCCCGACGCGGGCACCTCCAAGCCGATGGACTCCATGGCCGACTTGAACTGGTCGCGGTCCTCCGCGGTAGTGATGGACAGCGCGTTGGCGCCGATCATCTCGACGCCGAAGCGCTCGAGCACGCCGTCGCGATCGAGCGCCATGGCCAAGTTGAGACCGGTCTGTCCGCCCAAGGTGGGCAGCACGGCGTCGGGTCGTTCTCGCTCGACGATGGCGGCCAGTATCTCGCGCGTCGAGGGGCTCGACGTAGGTACGGTCGGCCAGTTCCGGGTCCGTCATGATGGTGGCCGGGTTCGAGTTGGCCAGCACCACCCGATACCCCTCGGCCTTCAACACACGACACGCTTGTGTCCCTGAGTAGTCGAACTCGCACGCCTGGCCGATGACGATCGGCCCTGATCCGATCACCAGGATCGTTTCCAAGTCACGGCGGGCCGGCATCAGACGTGCACCTCCGCCATGAGTCGGTCGAACTCCTTGAACAGATAGCGAGCATCGTGGGGGCCCGGACCCGCTTCGGGGTGGTACTGCACACCGAAGGCCGCCATCTGGGTCAGACGGATGCCCTCCACCACCGCGTCGTTGAGGTTGACATGGGTCACCTCGGCCTGACGAGGGCCTGAGTCAGGAAGGCTGGCGCCGTCGATGGCGTAGTTGTGGTTCTGACTGGTGATTTCGACCTGCCGGGTCGACAGCCGCATGACCGGGTGGTTGCCGCCGTGGTGGCCGAAGGGAAGCTTGTAGGTACGCGCCCCGAGCGCCTGGCCCAGCAACTGGTGGCCGAGGCAGATCCCGAACACCGGCACGCGTCCGATCAAGTCGGAGATGATCGCGGCGTGGGGCGCCGAGCGCGGCGGGGTCGCCGGGCCCGTTGGAGAGGAACACCCCGTCGGGCTCCATGGCCAAGGTGTCCTCGGCGCTGTGTGTGGCGGGCACCACCGTGACGTCGGCCATCTGCCCCAGCAGCCGCAGCATGGTCTGCTTCACGCCGAAGTCATAGGCCACCACCCGCCACCGTCCCGCGCCCAGCTGATACGGGACCTTGGTGGTCACCTCGCTGACCAAGTCGCGCCCCGTCGTCCCCGGCTCAGATGCCGCCGCGGCGGCCAGCACCGACTGCGCTGCGGTGCCGAAGGCGCATCCCATGGCGCCGTCGTCACGCAGGTGCCGGGTGAGCCGGCGCGTATCGATGCCGGTGATGCCGGCCACGCCGTGGGCGACGAGGAAGTCCTCGAGCGAACCTTCTGATCGCCAGCTCGACGGACGCCACGGCAGGTCGCGCACCACCACGCCGCGACACCATGGGCGCACCGCTTCGTCGTCGGCCGACGTGACGCCGTAATTCCCGATGTGCGGATAGGTGAAGGCCACCACCTGACCGGCGTAACTGGGATCGGTGATGACTTCCTGATAGCCCGACAGCACCGTGTTGAACACCAGCTCGCCGGTCGACACCCCGTTGGGCGCCGACGCGCCCATGGCCTCGCCCTCGAACACCTCGCCGTCGGCGAGGACGAGCAACGCCGGCTGTCGCGCCCGGGCGCCGTTCATCGTTGCGCCTTGGAGTCGATCACCACCGGCTCACCTCGAAACACCGTGTGGCGAACCCGCCCGGTAAGGGTCCGCCCTGCCCACGGGGTGTTGCGGCTGCGGCTGGCCAAAGCACACGGGTCGACCTCCCAGACCTCGTTGGGGTCGACGACACACACGTTGGCAGCCGCCCCTGGCACCAGGGGGCCGCCCTGGTCGCCACCGTGGGCACCATCGAGACCAGCGATGCGGGCCGGCTTCCACGACAGCATGGCGAACAGATCCTGGGCACCCATGCCCGGGTCACCAGCCTGGCGGCGATAGAGCGCACCGAAAACCACGGCCACCGCCGTCTCGAGGCCCACCATGCCCGGCGGGGCCTGGTCCAAAGGAGCGTCCTTTGACTCCGGCGGATGGGGCGCATGGTCGGTGGCGATGGCGTCGATGGTGCCACGGGCACAAGCGAGTCGCAGGGCGTCGACGTCGTCTTGGCTGCGCAACGGCGGGTTGACCTTGAACACGGCGTCGTAGCCGGCCAGCTCCTCGTGGGTGAGCGACAGGTGATGGGGGGCCACCTCGGCGCTGACATGGAGACCTTCGGCTTTGGCGGCGCCCACCAAGGCGGCCGATCCCGCCGTCGACAAGTGCATGAAGTGCACTCGCCCCCCCGTCAAGCGGGCCAGGGCCACGTCACGTCCGACCATGACTTCCTCGGCCTCGGCGCACACGCCGGGCACGCCCATCCGGCTCGACCACGAGCCTTCGTGCATGTGCCCGCCGGCGGACAAGGCTTCGTCCTCGCAGTGCTGGGCCAAGGTCACGCCGAGCCCGCGGGCGTACTCGAACGCACGACGCATGACGCCGGCATCCTGCACACCACGCCCGTCGTCGGTGAACAGCCGCACCCCCAGCGCCGTCAGCTCTCCCATGGGGGCCAGGCGCTCGCCTTCTCGCCCGACGGTGATGGCGCCGGCCACGGCCACCTGGCAACACGACCCTTGCCCCAGGGCCAACACCTCCAAGGCCACCGCCGCGCTGTCGATGGCGGGTTGCGTGTTGGGCATGGCCACCACGGCGCTGAACCCTCCCAGCGCGGCGGCCCGGGCGCCACTTTCGACCAGCTCGGCTTCCTCGCCTCCGGGCTGGCGCAGATGCGTGTGCAGATCGACCAGCCCGGGGCCCACTAGGCAGCCGCCGGCGTCGAGCACGGTCGCCCCCGCCGGCACCGATGCGCCGGGCTCCAGCGCCGCAATGGCACCATCGACGATGACAACGTCGGTGACGCGTTCACCGGTCTCGTCGACGACGGTTCCCCCTTGGATGACCACGGTGGCGCGGCGAGCCATCAGCTCTCCCCCATGGCGCCGACACCGGCGGCGGGATCGTCGCCCGGCGAGGATCCCAGCAGCAAGAAGAGCACGGCCATGCGCACCGGCACGCCGTTGGCCACCTGGCGCAGCACCACCGAACCGGGGAGGTCGGCCACGTCGTCGGCGATCTCCACGCCGCGGTTCATGGGCCCGGGGTGCATCACCAAGGCGTCCTCAGGAAGCAGTCGGGCGCGCGCCGTGGTGAGTCCGTAGCGGGCGCTGTACTCGCGCACCGACGGGACAAAGGCACCGCTGCCTCGTTCGCTTTGCATGCGCAGCAAGTAGCACACGTCGGTGAACGGCAACACGGCGTCGAGGTCGTGGGTCACCGCCGCGATCGGCCAGCCCTCGAGCGACGGTGGGAGCAGGCTTCCGGGCGCCACCAACGTCACCTTGGCCCCCAGCGCGGCCAGCGCCAGCACCTCTGATCGAGCCACCCGGCTGTGGCGGATGTCGCCGACCACCGCCACCCGCAAATCGTTGAAGCACGACATGGCGTCGTCATCGCCACGCAGCGCACCGCGTTCGGTGAGCACCTGACGGATCGTGTAGCAATCGAGCAGAGCCTGGGTGGGATGCTCGTGCCACCCGTCACCGGCGTTGATGACGCTGGCGTCGACCCAGCGCGCCACCAACGAAGGCGCCCCCGCCGACGGATGACGCACCACAAAAGCGTCTACGCCCATGGCCGCGATCGTCTCCACCGTGTCGCGCAGCGACTCGCCTTTTTTGACCGACGACGTCGATGCGCTGAAGGTGAGCACGTCGGCCGACAGCCGCTTGGCGGCCGTCTCGAAGCTCATACGGGTACGAGTGGAGTCTTCGGCGAACAAGGTCACCACGGTGCGCCCCCGCAAGGCGGGTACCTTCGGAATGGGGCGGCTGGCCACCTCGGTGAAGGCGTCGGCGACCCGCATGACCTCAGCGATGCCTTCGGCGCCGAGATCCGCCACCGACAGCAGGTGCCGACCGCCCCGGCCATCCCCGTTGGACTTCACCGCGGCACCACGTCGCCGAGCACCACGCCGTCGAGGCTCACGTCGACCTGCTCGTCGATGCGGGTGGGCATGTTCTTGCCCACGTAGTCGGGTCGGATAGGAAGCTCCCGGTGACCGCGATCGACCATCACCGCCAGTTGGACCGAGCGGGCTCGGCCGTAGTCGGCCAGGGCGTTGAGCGCGGCGCGCACGGTGCGTCCCGTGAACAACACGTCGTCGACGAGTATGACGAGCCGGCCCGCCAGGTCGCAGGGTATGTCGGTGGCGGCCTCGGGGAGTACGGGCCGGATGCCGATGTCGTCGCGGTAGAACGCCACGTCCAGCAGACCCACCGGCACCGCCGTGCCCTCGATCTCCTCGAGCACCTGGGCCACGCGAAAAGCCAGGGGAACACCACCGGTCTGCAAGCCGATCAGGGCCACGTCCTCGAGGCCGTGGTTGCGTTCCACGATCTCGTGCGAGATACGCACCAGGGCACGAGCGACATCCTCGGCGGAGAGCACCTGGACCCGAGGAACAAAAACCCCACCTCGCGGCGGGGTCAGTCGTCGTTCTCGTTCAGCCACGGAGGGCTCCTCCAGTTCCGTCCGGGCCTCACAGGACCCGCTTCACGGTTCGCTACATGGTAGCAGTCGCCGTCGTCAGACTCCCGGCCGCGCCTGGGGGGCCACGGTGGACAGCACGCCGTTGACGAACGCACCGGACTCCTCGGTCGAGTAGTGCTTGGCCAGCTCCACCGCCTCGTCGATCACCACCGCCACCGGCGTCTCCGCATCGACGAGCAGCTCCTCCACCGCCATGCGGAGGATGGTGCGATCGACCACCGCCATACGGCCGATCTCCCACCCCACCGCCGCCGCCGACACCAGCTCGTCGATGCGGTCAATGTGCGTGGCCACGTTGTCCATCAAGGTGACGGTGAACTCGTCGGGTGGCACCGGCAGCGCGGCGAGCACCTGGCCGGGGAGCTCCCCTTTGATATCGGCTTCGTAAAGCAAGCTCAGCGCCCGTTCCCGGGCCTCATGGCGGCTTGGGGCGGCCACTGATCAGTCGCAGCCGGACTAGGCCCGGGTGATGTAATCGCCGGTGCGGGTGTCGACCTTGATGCGATCCCCAGGACCCACGAAGAGAGGTACCTGCAACACCAGGCCGGTCTCCAAGGTGGCGGGCTTGCGGGCTCCCGACACCCGGTCGCCTTGGATGCCGGGCTCGGTCTCGGTCACCGTCAGCTCCACCGCCGCGGGGAGGTCCACGCCCACGATCTCGGCGCCGTACATGTGCAGCACGGCGTTGTCACCTTCTTTGATGTAGTTCTCGGCGTCGCCCAACGTGGCCGGCGAGACATGGATCTGGTCGTAGGAGACGACGTCCATGAACACGTAGTCGGTCCCGTCTCGATACAGGTACTGCATCTCGCGCTTGTCCACGATGGCCTGCTCGACACGCTCGTCGGCCCTGAAGGTGCGCTCGATGACCGCTCCGGTGCGGGCGTTCTTGAGCTTGGTGCGGACGAAGGCTCCGCCTTTGCCGGGCTTCACGTGCTGGAACTCGACCACGGAGAAGAGACCCTCGGGCAGATCCAATGTCATGCCGTTGCGCAGATCGTTGGTGGTGACAGCCATCAGGCAGCAATTTCCTTCGTGAACGTGGTGAGGACGCGCCGACCATCCTCGGTGACGACAACGGTGTCTTCGATCCGAACTCCACCGACACCGGGGATGTACACGCCCGGCTCCACGGTGACGACGACGCCGGCGCGCGAGGATAGCAGTCGATCCCTGGCCCACCGCCGGCGCTTCGTGGATATCGATGCCCACGCCGTGGCCGGTGCCGTGCTCGAAGGCTTCGGCGAAACCGGCCTCGGCAATCATCTGCCGACACGTCTTGTCGACGTCTCCGCTGACAACCCCGGGGGCGACGGCCGCCACGCCGGCGGCCTGGGCCTGCGCCGACCACCGCGAAGACCCGTGGCCAGCGGCCGCTCGGCGCGCCCCCCACCACGAAGGTGCGGGTCATGTCGGAGCGGTACCCGGCGAAGATGGCACCGAAGTCGATGACCACCGGATCGCCGGTGCCGACGATCTTTCGGTGGGTCGGGCGTGGGGTTTGGCCGCATTAGGGCCCGACGCCACGATGGTCTCGAAAGCGCGATCCTCGGCCCCGAGGCGTCGCATGGCGCCGTCGAGGGCGAGCGCGATCTCCTGCTCGCTGCGGCGCTGCGAGAGCATGGGCAGCACCTCCGCCAAGGCCTCGTCGGCGATGGCCGCCGCCTTGGCCATCCGCCACAGTTCGCCGTCGTCTTTGACCTGGCGAAGCCCCTCGATCACAGCCGTCGTCGGGCCCACTTCGACGGGCGCCACACTTCGGCCCATCGACGTTGGGCGCTCCACGTCACGTTGTCGGCTCTCGAGCCCGAGTCGCTTCACCGCGGTGCGATTCGCCATGGCGGCGATGGCGTCACGCTGGACCTGTAGCTCCGCCCACCGCCACGTCCACGAGCCGAAGCATGCGGGCTTCGTCGAGTTGTTCGGCCGCCTGGGTGCGGTAGCGACCATCGGTGACGAGCAGCGCTTCGTCGGCGGTGACGAGGACGACGCCCGCCGAGCCGGTAAAGCCCGGTCAGATACCGAACGTTGGCCAGTGTCGTGACGACAAGGGCATCGACGTTGCTGTCGCCGAGCAGCGGACGCAGGGACGTTCGATGCGTCGGGGGTACTCGAGCCGTGGGGCTCATGGACTCGTCGCTCACCGTTACCCGGCCGCCTGAGCGAGAAGTCGGGCCACCGCCACCACCGCCAAGCGGTACCCGAGCCCGCCGAATCCGGCCACCGTGCCGTCGGCCACGGGAGCGAGCACCGAGGTGGGCGCCACTGGCTCGCGGGCGGCGGGGTTGGACAGGTGCACCTCGACCACCACCCCGTCGAAGGCGGCCAGGGCATCGTGCAACGACCAGGAGTAGTGGCTCAGAGCTCCGGCGTTGACGATCATGGCCGCCGCTGAGGCCGCGGGCGCCATGGACGAACTCGACGAGCTCTGCTTCGTGGTTGCTCTGGTGATGCTCGAGGACGAGACCGAGCGACGCCGCCTCGATCAGTGGCGGCGGCCACGTGCTCGGCGAAGGTGCTGTGCCGTAGACCGCGGGCTGGCGCTCGCCCAGCAGGTTCAGGTTGGGCCCCGACAGCAGCACCACTATCGGGCGGGCCTCGTCGGCGGCTCATCGGGCATCCCATGTCGGCCAGGGTAGCCAGCACGGCGTCCACCGCCACGTTCCCCACCGGCTCGACGCCCTGGGGGCCGTCGAGAACGAAGGTCAGATCGTGGCTCGCCTTTTTGTCTCGGGCCATGAAGGCCACCAACTCGGCGGCCGAGGCCACCGGCGGGATGTCGTCGCGCAGGTCGAAACCCCCCACCACGCGGCGATGGAGATCCACACGCTCGTCGTCGATACGACCCAGCCGGCGCGCCAGCATGGCGGCGAAGACCAGGCCCACGGCGACCGCCTCTCCATGGCGAAGATCGGCGGGCGGGCGGGCGGCCAAGGCCCCCGCCTCCAGGGCATGCGCCAAGGTGTGACCGTAATTGAGCACCATCCTGGCCCCGGCGTCGCGCTCGTCGGAGGCGACCACGCGGGCCTTGATGGCTGCGCATCGAGCCACCTGTTCCTCCAGCGGCAGCGTCAACAAGGCCGCGTCGGGACCACCGCGGCGGTGTCCGGGGTCGTCGAGAAAGGCGTACTTGGCCATTTCGCCGCGACCCGAGGCCCACTCCCTGGCCGGCAACGTATCGAGGGTCTCGGTGTCGCACAGCACGGCCGCCGGCTGCCAAAACGCTCCGACCAGGTTCTTGCCCTCGGGCAGGTTGACCCCCGTCTTGCCGCCGATGGCGGCGTCGACCTGGGCCAGTAACGACGTGGCCACGTTGATGTAGGCCACCCCGCGGTGGTACAGCGCGGCGGCCAGCCCGGCCACGTCGGTCACCACCCCGCCGCCGACAGCCACCACCAGGTCCGAACGCGCCAACCCGCTGAGGGCGAAGTGCCGGCACAACGCCTCCACCGTGGACAGGGATTTGGCCGCCTCGCCGTCGTCGATGACGAACACGTCGAAGGCCACCCCGGGGTCGACTTCCACCGGGATGCCTTTCTGCGTGACCACCGTGGCGCGCCGGACTCCCGTCGGCACCACGTCGGCCAGGGCGTGGCGCGCCCCGGCCCCGACGATGACGTCATAGGAGCTCGACCCGAGCTCGACACCAACGGTGATCATCGGCCGAGGCCCTCGACGACTCGCTGCGCCACCGCCGCCACATCGAGGCCGTCCACATCGACGACGACGTCGGCGACCTCTTCGTACAGAGGACGGCGCTCCCCGTCCACGCGCCCCAAGGCACCGGCGACGTCACCCCCCGCGGCCACGAGCACCGGACGTCCGTCCGCGTCTTTGGACGCGATGGACCAACGTGTCGATATCGGCTCGAAGCCACACCACCGTTCCCGACGACCTGAGCACGGCGCGAGTCTGCTCATCGAGCACGGCTCCGCCGCCGGCGCAGACCACCACCGCCTCATCGCCCCCGGCGGCGGCGGCAATGGCTTCTTGCTCGAGGCGGCGAAAATGGCTCTCGCCATGGGTGCTGAAAAGCTCGGGCACCGACATGGCGGCGGCGCGCTCGATCTCGGCATCGATGTCGAGACACCTCCAGCCGAGCAAGTCGGCCACCTCGGCACCCACCACCGTCTTGCCCGCTCCCATCATCCCCACCAGGAACACCCGCTCAGGCACGGGGAGCCGACGATCGCGACGCCTCCCTCAGAGCCGCCACATACCCGTCGCGATTGCGGATCATCTCCGCTAGTGAGTCGCCGCCGAATTTGCGCACCGCCTCGGTCGCCAGCACCAGGGCCAACATGGTCTCGGCCACAACACCCATGGCCGGCACGGCGGTGACGTCGGTGCGCTCCTTGAACGACACCGTCTCTTCTTTGGTGACGACGTCGACGGTGCCGAGGACGGGCCGGTTGAGTGTGGCCAACGGTTTCATCCCGAGCGCGCGCCGTGATGAGGGCACCTGTGGAGATCCCCCCTTCGATGCCCCCGGCACGCGTCGTCTCCCGGTGGTAGTCCCCGGTCTCGGCGTCATAGCTGATGGCGTCATGGGCCTCCGAGCCGCGCCGGGCACTGACCGACGTGCCGTCGCCGATCTCGACGTACTTGATGGCTTGAATGCTCATCAGGGCCTGGGCGATGAGCCCGTCGAGACGCCGATCCCAATGCACATGGCTGCCGAGCCCGACCGGCACGCCGTAGGCCAGCACCTCCACCACACCGCCGAGTGAGTCCCCGTCCTTGGCGGCCGCCTTGATGGCCGCCACCATGCGCACTTCGGCCTCGGCGTCGAAGCAGCGCACCGCGGAGGCATCGACCAGGTCCAAATCAGCGGGACCGGGCCGCGCGTCCGAGGTGATTGACGCTTCCCCGAGGCCCACCACGTGACTGAGCACCGACACCCCGAGGTAACTGAGCAGCGCCTTGGCCAGGCACCCGGCCGCCACCCGGGCCGCCGTCTCGCGCGCCGAAGCCCGCTCGAGAATGTTGCGGGCGTCGTCGAAGCCGTACTTCTGCATCCCGGCCAGATCGGCGTGCCCCGGCCGCGGGGCCGTCAGGACCTTGGTGGGCGCGCCCGGATGCGGCGACATCTCCTGCTCCCATTTGGGCCATTCGGTGTTGGCGACTTCTATGGCTACCGGCGAACCCAAGGTGTGGCCGTGGCGCACACCGCTCAAGATGGAGAGTTCGTCGGCCTCGAAGCGCATGCGCGGCCCGCGCCCATAGCCGAGCCGGCGACGAGCCAACTCCTCTCCGATCTCCTCCACGGTGATAGGCAAGCCGGCGGGAAGGCCCTCGACGATCACCACCAAGGCACGGCCATGGGACTCGCCGGCGGTCAGGAACCTGAGCACGACCTCAATCTACTTTCGTGCCCGCTGCTCGAAACCCCTCATGACACGCTCCGATGGAACAGTGCGTTGGCGATGGGGTTACCCCAGACGATGGCAATGATCGCCCCGGCGGCGAGAAACGGGCCGAAAGGAACCTTGGTCTTGCGCCCGCCGCCGGTGACCATCATCACCACGATGCCGATCACCGCACCGAGCAGGAACCCGATGAAAAAGGCGATAAAGGCCAGGCCGAGGCCGATCCACCCGACGGCCACGCCCAAGACGCCCGCCAGGCGCACATCGCCGAATCCCATTCCCCCGGGGACCACCAGGTGGACGACGTAAAAGGCCACAAACGCAGCTGCCCCCCCGATGGCGGCGTGGGTGAGCAGGCCCCAGCTGTGGTCAACGGCCGAGCACAGCACCAGTAAGGGGACGAGCACCGCCAACGTGGGGTACACGATGCGATTGGGGATGATGAAGCGTTCGAAGTCGACGGCGCTGATGGCCACCAGGGACAACCCCAAGATGCAGTACGGCAACAACGCCAGATGCGGACCGATGCGCACGGCCAAGGCACCCAGCACGACGGCGCTCACGATGGCCATCACCGCCGACCGCCACGGCCGGCTCCGACGCGTGCCGCAATGGGAGCACGGTTGAGCCCGGGTCAAGACGCCCACCAAGGGAACCGCACCCGCACCCGACACCGGCTCTTGGCACGAGGGGCAGCGCCACCATGGTCGCTCCAGGCTCTCGTGCGCACCGAGGCGCTCGACGACCACCTCGAGCTCGTCGCCGAGGACGAGCCCGCCGACTGCTGCCAATCCCGTGACGAGGACGTCCATTACGAGGCCCGGCCGCGGCGGGCGGTATCAGCCAGGGCAGTCACGCCTATTTCTTGGCCGCCTCGAAGTACGGGTTGGAGCCGCTGGCGTGGTCCGTCACGTCCACCACGGAGTCGATCTCAGGTACCGCGTCGCGCAGGGCCACCTCGATCCCCTGGGACAGGGTCACCTTGGCCAGACCACAGCCTTGGCACCCCCCGCTGAGGCGCAGGTAGGCGATGGCATCGTCCACGGCGACCAGATCGGCTCGGCCTCCATGATTGGCGATAGACGGGTTGATCTGCTCGTCGAGCACGGCCAGGATCCGCTGAGCCAGGTCGCCGCTCAAGTCGCCGGTGGGCATGGCGGCCGCCACATCGGGACGCGGCGGGGTCTGCGGGTTCAAGATCACGAGCCCGCCCTCGTCGTCATCGGACCAATCCAGCCGGGCCCCACGAAGGCGAGCCACGCTGGCTTCGGGTACCACCACGGGCAACCCGTCTACCTCGGTGGCGTCGTCTTGAGGCCGGGCATCGGAGGCCGCCTGAAAGTAGATGTCGTAGGTGTACGAAGCGCCCTGGGCGCCCGTGACTTCGACCCACAGCGCCAGCCGCTCGGCGTCAGCCTCCTGCGAGCGAGATTCGAGCACCACCGAACGCGCTTGGGGCGTCACTGTGAGGACGGCCTGGGCCCCGTTGGCGCCGCTGTCGCTCTCTTCACCGGTTTCGTCGACCATGGTCCACACCTCCCCAGGTCATCATAGGTCCATGGCCCGTGTGCTCCTGCTTGTTCCGTCGGCCACGTACCGCGCCGGAGACTTCCTGGACGCGGCCCGCGCCCTCGGTGTCGACGTCATCGTGGCCGGCGATCACGCGCACGTATTGGAGCAGTCCATGGCGACGCGCTGGCTCGAGGTCTCCTACGACGACCCCGAGGCCGCCGCGTCGGCCATCGTGGCCCATGACGCCCTGACCCCCCTCGACGCTGTGGTGGCCGTCGACGACGTCGGCACGCTGGTGGCGGCCCTGGCGTCGGCGTCCCTCGGGCTTCGCCACAACCCCCCCGAGGCGGTGGCGGCGGCTCGTCACAAGCTGGTCATGCGCACGCTGTTACACCGAGCCGAGGTACCCCAGCCCGCTTTCGCCGCCATCGGCCCCGACGCGTCTGACCACGAGGTGGCCGAGCTGGCCGCCGAGGTCGGCCTCCCCTGTGTGGTGAAACCGGCCACGCTGTCGGCTAGTCAGGGTGTGTTGCGCGCCGACACGAGTGAGGAGGCCGTGGCGGTGGTAGGTCGGGTCAGGCGCATCGCAGCATCGGCCGGCGTGGCCGGCGACGTGCCGTTGGTGATCGAGCGCTTCGTCCCCGGCCCCGAGGTCGCCGTGGAGGGCCTGCTCGTCGACGGAGCGCTCGAGGTCATGGCCGTCTTCGACAAACCCGATCCGCTCGACGGTCCGGCCTTCGAGGAGACCATCTACGTCACCCCCAGCCGGCTCGAACACCACGACATGGCAGCCGTGCTGGCGGCCACCGCGGCGGCGGCACGCGCCATGGGCCTCGAGCACGGGCCTATCCATGCCGAGCTGCGGGTGCGCGACGGACGCGCCACGGTCATCGACGTGGCGGCGCGCACCATCGGCGGGCTCTGTGCACGCACCTTGGCCTTCGCCACGGGACGCACCTTGGAGAGCGTGGTGCTCAGCCATGCCCTCGGTCTCGCCATCGAAACCCCCACCGAGGAGCGCGCCGCCGGTGTCCTCATGCTCCCCATCCCCCACGCCGGGCGCCTGGTCGCTGTGGGTGGCGTCGAGGACGCTCGAGCCGTGCCGGGCATCGTCGACATTCAGATCACCGTGCCGCCGGGCACCCCCATCGTCCCCGTGCCCGAAGGCAATCGCTATCTCGGCTTCGTCTTCGCCACCGGACGCCGACCCGAGGATGCCGAAAGGGCGTTGCGCCACGCGCAGGCGCGCCTCGACATCCAAATCGACCCCGACGACGAATCCGGCTGACCTCGACGACCGTCAGGGGGCCAGCCGCTACCGTGATCTCGTGCGCGTCGTGCTGGTGTCCACCTATGAACTGGGCCACCAGCCCCTCCACGTCGCCTCACCGGCCGCCGCCCTGCGCAACGCCGGGCACGAAGTGCGCTGCCTCGACCTGTCGGTGCAGTCCCTTGACCTCGACGTCGTGGCATGGGCCGACGCGGTGGCGTTCTCGGTGCCCATGCACACCGCCATGCGCCTGGCTCGTGCCGCCGCCACCGAGATCCGCGCCACTCACCCCGAGCTGCCGGTGTGGATGCACGGCCTGTACGCCGGTCTCGACGGCGCCGAGGGTTCGGCGCCGGTGGCCGATCTTCGGCTGTCGGGCGAATACGAGGCCGAGTTGCTGGCCGCCGCCGCTGCCGGTTCCGGCGTCGGCGCTGCACTCGGAGGGGTGTCGTCGACTCGGGTGTCGCTCGGGCGCGGACGATTCACCACGCCGGCGCGCCATCTGCTGCCGGGGCTGGAGAACTACGCCCGGCTGGCCGCCCACGGCCACGAGGTATTGGCCGGCTATAGCGAAGCCAGCCACGGCTGCGCACATCACTGTCGCCATTGCCCGGTCCCGGTCGTCTACGACGGTCGCACGCGTCTGGTGGGGCTCGACACCGTCCTCGCCGATGTCGAGCAGCTGGCGGCGGCGGGGGCTCGCCACATCACCTTCGGTGACCCCGACTTCCTCAATGGCCCCCATCACGCGCGCCGGGTCGTCGACGCCGTGCACGGGGCATTCCCCGATCTGACCTTCGACATCACCGTCAAGGTGGAGCACGTCTTGCGCCACGACGACGTGTGGACCGGCTTCGCCGCGGCGGGATGCATCTTCGTGGTGTCTGCATTCGAGTCGGCCAGTGACACCGTCCTCGGTCATCTGCGCAAGGGGCATACCGTGTCTGACGAGGGCGAGGCCGTGTCGGTGCT
Source organism: uncultured Acidimicrobiaceae bacterium (assembly GCA_963793645.1). Classification (GTDB taxonomy): domain Bacteria; phylum Actinomycetota; class Acidimicrobiia; order Acidimicrobiales; family UBA8190; genus CAWCAW01. The sequence goes on from CAWCAW010000005.1 coordinate 44,033, forward strand.
GCGCCGCGCCGGCATCGAGCCCCGGCCCTCGCTCGTGCCCTTCACGCCCTGGACGACGGCACCGGACATGGTGCGCCTGATCGACCTGGTGGACGCCTGGGACCTGGTGGGCAACGTCGACCCCGTGCACTACGCCATCCGCCTGTTGGTGCCGCCCGGTTCGTTACTGCTCGACGGCGGTGCTCTCGACGGCCGGCTCGATGCCTATGACCCTGATCAGTTGGGCTGGACGTGGCGGGCCGCTGACGCGCGCCTCGACGCCGTGGCCGCCGAGCTAGCCGCACTGGCCGAGCGCGCCGGGACGGAGAGCTGGTCGGCGGTGCAATCCTTCGAAGAGGTACGTGCGCTGGTCATGGCGCGCCTCGGCGACGCTGACACCTTGGCGGCCGCTCGTTCGTATCGACAGCACGACGACGCGTGTGATGTGCAACGTTCTCCCATCGCACCTGACGACAGACCTCGGCTCACCGAGTCATGGTTCTGCTGTGCGGAGCCGACCCAAGGACAGCTTTCAAGTATGCGTGCGGCGGGTCCCGCCGTGGTGGGAAGCTAACGAGCGATGACGACGGAAATCTCAACCCACGAAACGACCACGAGTGCCGGCAACGGTCACGAACAACCGGCCACACTCGTCTGGAAGAACGCGCCACCCGATGCACACGAGTGGGTGAGCTTCCCCGACCCCGACGAGGAGCGCACCTGGCTCTTCGACATAACGTTCCTCGAGAGCAACTGGACCTGCATCTTCGGCAACGGCTGCCAAGGGGTCCTCACGGGCCCCGCGCCCGAGCTGGTCCAGGGATGCTGTTCTTACGGTGCGCATTTCACCGGGGCCAAAGACGCCCGGCGGGTGGAAAAGGCGGCCGCCACCTTGACCGCCGAGCAGTGGCAGTTCCGGGCCAAGGCCCAGCCCCGCTCCGGCAAGCGCCTGAACATCACCAAGCGCTCGCCATCGGGCGACCTCACCACCAGAATGGTGGCCGACGCCTGCATATTCCTCAATCGCCCGGACTTCCCCGGCGGCGCCGGCTGCGCGCTGCACCGGGCTGCCATGGAGCGCGGCGTCCCCCACATGGAGCTCAAGCCCGACGTGTGCTGGCAGCTGCCGCTGCGTCGAGAAGACGAGGTGGCCGACGACGGGCACGTGACGTCGGTGGTGCGCCAGTGGGATCGCCGGGACTGGTCCGAAGGTGGCGCCGAATTCCACTGGTGGTGCACCGAGGAGCCCGATGCCTTCGTCGGCACGCGCCCGGTCTACGAAGAGCTGCGCGACGAACTCATTGCACTGAGCAGCAAGAAGATCTACAAGCAGCTGGTGCGCTACCTCAGCGCCCGGGTGGCCAACCGGGCTCCGGCCCGTAACGGCAACGGGCCAATGCCGTCGACGATGGGTGCGTCCTCAGCCCCCAAGCTGACGTCGGTGGCGCTCCCCCATCCGGCGCTGCGCACGCGCTGAGCCGCACCGGCTCAACACGCCGCGACGGCGCTCAGTCCGCCAGAGGGTCGTCCTCGACGTCGGACCCGTTCGCAGCACCGGTCCCGAGAATGTCGTCGAACGCGTCTGCCTCGACCATGCACCACGAGGCGTGCTCGTCCTCCGGATCAGCGCCGCATTCCGGACAGCGTCGATTGTCAGTGGCAACCGAGCGCTTGAGGCTGCGGGCCTCCTCGAATCGGCGATGCCGTCCCTTCTTCACGAGCGACTCCTCGGTCGACCGGGTTTCGGGCTCTCGCGTAGCTACAGCGGGGCCGCGTCCTGGCCATTCTATCCTCCGGCCAGCAGGCGCATTCACCCGGCCCAGGCCCCCCGGGCATGGCCGGTACAGTCTTGACCGTGCCTGACGAGTTCGACCCCGTGGCCATGGTGGAACGCTTTCGGGCTCGGGCCACGGCCGTGCGCACCCGGGGAATGCCCCCCATCGAGGGCCCGGAGCGTCAGCGCTTCGTCGAACAAGCCCAGCGTGATTTCATGGACTACGCCATGATTGGTGACGCCGAGGCCACCCTCGAGGACGGCATCCTCACCTTGCGGGTGGACCTGCGGCCCGCGCCCAGCTCGGATTCTGACGGCCCCGAGGACCAGTAACTCCTCAGCCCCCGTAGTTCATCCGGGTGTCCTCCATGCGCAACACCTGGTGCAAGTCGTCTGCCGCGCTCCCCGTGGCGTCCGCGCCGGTGCTGGCGTCGGCCGTGGTCTCGGCCTGGGCGCAGTTGACCACCTCCCCCACGAACCATGTGTGCGATCCCAGATCGAGTTGGTAGCGGACCTCGCAGTCGAGCCAGGCCACGGCCACGTCCAAGATGGGTGCGCCCGTGGTGGCGACGTGGACAGGGGCGCCTTGCATGAGCCCCGTGCCGTCGGGCGCCACGTCGACGTCTTGGACCGCCTTGGCGTAGCGGCGCACCAGCTGGCGTTGCTCACGACCCAGGATCGACAGAGCGAACACCTGGCCGCCGGCGATGAGCCCATGGGTCACCGACGCCGACTCGACGCCGATGCCCAGCAACTTGGGCGCCAACGCCACCTGCGTGACCCAGCTGATGGTCATGAGGTTGCGCCGCTGTTGGTAGTGGCTGCCCACCACGTACAAGCCGGTGGGCAACATCCACAGCACCCGACGTCGGCGCCGGTCGTACTCGTCGGGGTCTTGGCCCGCCGGCACCGGGCCCAACACCTCGTGACCAGGGGGGCTCATCGCGGGGCCCGCGGTCGCCTCATGCCGGTCCGAGGGCGTCGATGACCGCCCGGGCTTTGATGAGTTGGTGCGCGCCAGCCACGCGTTGGCTTTGGGCGCGCCCCAACAAGGCGGTGTTGCCGTTGGCCCCCGATAAGCAGTTTCGACCCGATTCGCCGAAAAGGTTGTAGGCGTCGGACAGCAAGTCCGTGACTTGAGTATCAGGAGTAGGGAGGTTCTGATTGGCATTCAGCGCGTCGGTGACCATGACGTCGCAATACGTGCGCAGGACTCCGGGAGCGAGGTGGGCCCCCAACTCATTGAAGTTTTGGTAATCGTCTTGGAGGGCTGAGGCCTCCGAGGGGAATTGCGTCATGGTGGACCACTCGTTGACCTGCTGCGCCAACGTCCCGCTGTACTGGCTGCTACACGCCATGGCGAAGGCGCCACCGGCGACGACGGCGCTGAGCGCCACCATCGTCCCCGCCTTCACCGGGCCAAGCGCCACGATGGATCGAGCTGGCGCAAGAACTCTTCGCAGCGTTCCTCTTCGGCGGTCTCGCCGATGGCCGCGGCGCTGGTGCGCAGGCCGTCCACGCAACGCAAGAAACCCGTATTGGAGCGATGCGCCCATCGCACATAGCCGTTGCCTCGCCATCCGGCCCGGCGCAAGGCGTCGAGGCCCCGGTGGTAGCCGACGCGGTAACACGCATACGCCTCGATGTCGTCACGGGCCAGATTCCCGAGATCCGCCCACGCCTCGGACCAGTCCGGAAAAGCCCGCACCACGTCGGCCACCGCCTCTCGCCGCGCCGCCACGGGCGCCTCCAACGCCGAGCGCAGACGTGATGCGGCCGCCGCCGAAGGCTCGTCGAGAACGGTGTCGGGCGGGCCGGTGGTGATGTTGACGGGATCGCTCATCTCGGGCTCCTTCTCGGGGCATTGCGTCGGTGGCCGAGGCCCGACGGCGAGAACGGGAACCCGAACAGACTCACGAAGGCGGCGCCCAGCACGACGACTATCACCACCACGGCGAGAAGGACGAGCAGCATCGGCGTTGTCGGGACGGGACAGCTCCGGCGGAGCCGTTACCCGAACACCAGCAGATGGTAGTCGCGCCTCCCTCGGCGCAGCACCACGTACTTGTCGAACAGCAGGTCGGCGCTGCGCAGGTGCGCGTCGACATCGCCGACGCGGCGGTTGTTCACGTAGGCACCGCCTTGGTCGATGGTGGTCCGGGCCTGCCCTTTAGAAGAAACCAACCCGGTGCGGACCAATACGTCCACCAGCGCGAGGCCGTCCTCGCCGCCACCGGCAGCGTCGATGGCCGTGCGGGGCCAATCGGTGGTGGGGGCTTCGGCGCACACCTCGAGGAGGCTCTGCTCGTCAAGGGTGGAGATCTCCTCACTGAACAGCGCCTGAGCGGCGCGCTCGGCGCGTGCCGTCTCGGTCTCCCCGTGCACCAAGGTGCACACCTCTCGCGCCAGGGCCCGCTGGGCTTGGCGTTGCTGGGGCTGCGATGCGGTGGCTTCGTCGAGGGATTCGATGGTGTGGCGATCCAAAAAGGTGAACAGCCGTACATACGAACCCACCACGGCGTCTTCGGTGCGCATGAAGAACTGGTACAGCGCATAGGGGCTGGTGCGCGTGGAGTCCAGCCACACGGTGTTGCGGCCCGTCTTGCCGAACTTCGTCCCATCGGCGTTGAGCACGAGCGGCGACGTCAGCCCGAAGACCTCGGCGCGGCGCAGCTTGCGCACGAGATCGACGCCCATGGTGATGTTGCCCCATTGATCGCTCCCGCCCAGCTGCAGCCGGCACCCGAAGGTATCGAAGAGCCGAAGGAAGTCATAGGCCTGCAGGAGCATGTAGCTGAACTCGGTGAAGGAGATGCCTTGATCGGGTCGCTCGAGGCGCCCCCGCACCGACTCTTTGGCCAGCATCTGGTTGACGGTGAAGTGCTTGCCCACGTCGCGCAGGAACTCGACGAGCCCCATGGCGCCGATCCAGTCGCCGTTGTCCGCCATAACGGCCTGCGAGGCGCCCGCCGCGGGCGAGAAGTCGAGGAACCGCTCGAGTTGGGGCCGGATCCCGTCCAGATTGGCCCGCACCTGGTCCGTCGAGAGCAGCTCGCGCTCCTCGTTCTTGCCACCGGGGTCACCGATCATTCCCGTGCCCCCGCCCGCCACGGCGATGGGACGGTGCCCAGCCAGCTGCAGGCGGCGCAAATTGCACACCTGCAGCAGATGCCCCACATGCAGGCTGTCGGCGGTGGGGTCGAAACCGATGTACCCCGTCAACTGCTCCTCTGCGTCGAGGAGGCCCGCCAAAGTGGGATCGGTGACCTGGTAAACGAGACCCCGGAACTCGAGGTCGGCGAACAGCTTCCCCATCACACCCCTCCCGAGGCCATCGACAGCGCCCCGCCGTCCACCACCAGCACGTGGCCGGTCACCCACGACGCCGCGTCGGAAGCCAGGAACAGGGCCGCCGAGGCGATGTCCTCGGGCTCCCCCAGGCGTCGCATGGGAAGGCGGCGCGCCACGGCGTCACCGTGGTTCTCCCACAGGGCCCGGGCGAAATCGGTGCGCACCAATCCCGGGGCCAGCGCGTTGACCCGCACAGCCGGGCCCAGCTCGAAGGCCAGTTGCCGAGTCAAATGGGCGACGGCCGCCTTGGTGACGTTGTACCAACCGATGCCCGGCTCCACCGACAGTCCGCCCACCGACGACACGTTGATCACCGCCCCCCCATGCTCGGCCATGGCGGCCCTCCAGGCGCATTGGGTCCAGGTGAGCACGCCTGTCTGGTTGACCGTCACCGTCTTGGCGGCCCGAGACGAATCGATATCCACCAACGGTCCGAAGTACGGGTTGGTCGCGGCGTTGTTGACCAGTACATCGAGCGATCCGAAACGCGCCACGGTGGCGGCCACGCAGCGCTCGGCGTCGGCCTGATCGCCGGCATTGGCGACGCAGTAGGCGATTTCACCGCCGGCCTCGGTGATCTGCTGGGCGCTGAGGGCCAAGTCGGCTTCGCGACGTGCCGCGATCATCACCGCCGCCCCGGCCTGGGCGAAACATGACGCGATGGCCCGTCCGATGCCGCGCGAACCCCCGGTGACCAGCGCCACCTTGCCATCGAGACGGAGTTCCATGGAGCGCTACCCTACGACCACGGGCGCCGTAGCATCTCCAGCCGTGAACCGGCTGGAACAAGAGACGAGCCCGTACCTTCGCCAACACGCGGCCAACCCTGTGGACTGGTACCCGTGGGGCGACGAGGCCTTCGCCCGGGCTCGAGAGCTCGACACGCCGATCCTGCTGTCGGTCGGGTACTCGGCGTGCCACTGGTGTCACGTCATGGCGCACGAGTCCTTTGAGGACGGCGCGCTAGCGGAGATGATCAACGGATCGTTTGTGGCTGTGAAGGTGGATCGCGAAGAACGCCCCGATGTCGATGCCGTGTACATGGAGGCAGTCCAGGCCATGTCGGGGCGCGGCGGGTGGCCCATGACCGTGTTCATGACGCCCGACGGCCGGCCCTTTTTTGCCGGTACCTACTTCCCCACCAAGGACTCGCCCGGGATGCCGTCGTTTCGCCGCGTGCTCGGCGCCGTGGACGAAGCCTGGAGGCAGCGCCGCCCCGAGGTGGAAGCCCAGGCCGACTCGATGGTGGACGCCGTGAGCCGCCGGAGCCACGTTCCCGCCGAGCTGCTCGGCGTGGGAATGCCCGGGCCCGATGCCGGCGTGGCGTCGGTGTCGGCGCCACTTCTGGCCCGGGCCATGGCCGAGCTCGAGTCCCGCTTCGACGACACGTGGGGGGGATTCGGGTCGGCTCCCAAGTTCCCCCAGCCCACCTTGGTGGAGCTGTGCTTACGCCATCACCGATTGACGGGCGCCGACAGCTCGCTGACCATGGCCACCACCACTCTCGACGCCATGGCCGCCGGCGGCATCTACGACCACCTGGGCGGGGGATTTGCCCGCTACTCGACCGACGAGACCTGGACCGTCCCTCATTTCGAGAAGATGCTCTACGACCAAGCCGGCTTGGTGCGTGCCTACCTGCATGGCTGGCTGGCCACCGGCGCGCCGCAGTGGATCACGGTGGTGGAGGAGACCATCACCTACGTCTTGCGCGACCTGGCCTCCCCGGCGGGCGGGTTGTATTCCGCCCAAGACGCCGACTCCGAAGGCGAGGAGGGGCGCTTCTATGTGTGGAGCCCAGCGGACATCGAGAACGTGCTGGATCCAGAGTTGGCCGCCGCTGCCATCGATTTCTACGGCGTCACGCCGGCGGGAGACTTCGAGGGCAAGAACATCTTGCGCCGCCCCTTAGGGGCGTCGCTGGCGCGGCCCCCGCAAATCGACGCGGCGCGCTCGGCGTTGTTCGAAGCGCGCGCCCGGCGGGTGGCACCCGGGCTTGACGACAAGATCCTCACCGAATGGAACGCCATGTTCTGTTCGGCTTTGGCCGAAGCGGCCGGAGCCACCGGCAATGCGCAATGGCGCCAAAGGGCCTGTGACATCGGACAGTTCCTCCTCGACGAGCTGCGCGACCGGGCCACCGGACGCCTGATGCGCTCGTGGCAGCAAGGACGCGCTCGTCATCTGGCCTACGCGGCGGACTACGCCTGGCTGGTGGACTGCTTGACCCGCCTGGGCGAGCTGACCGGCGAGGCCCGCTGGCTAGAAGAAGCACAAGCGAGCGCGCACGACATGCTGAGACTCTTCGGCGACCCCGACAGCGACGGCGACAGCGACGGCGACAGCGACGGAGAGGGCCTGCTCTTCACCACCGGCAAAGACGCTGAAAAATTGGTGGTTCGACCTGTCGACGTCATGGATGGTGCCACCGCATCGGCCAACTCCGTGGCAGCGGCCGCATTGGTGCGCTTGGGCGCGCTGAGCGGAGACGGCGTCCTCAGCGCGGCCGGAGAGTTGTTGCTGGCCCGGCTGGCCGGCGTGGCCGCCGAGCACCCCCTGGCGCTCGCCAACGTGGTGGCGGCGGCGGGACTGGTCGGTGGGGGCGTGACAGAGGTCGTGGTGACCGGTGAGCGACCCGAGCTGGTCGCCGCCGTGCAGGCCCGCTTCGAACCCACCGTCGTCCTGGCCTGGGGTGAGCCCACCTCCTCGCCGCTGTGGACCGACCGTCGTGACGGCTACGCGCACGTGTGCCGCTTCTACACCTGCACGTCCCCCACCACCGAGGCGGACGAATTGGTGGCCCGGCTCGACGATGCCCGGCGTCAAGACGCCGAGGACTATCTGGCCGCCACGGCGTCGTGAGAACCTCGCCGCGCCCCCGGGGGCGTCACCAGAGCCAGTCCACGTCCTCGACACGCCATCGCCTGCGGAGGCTGCCCGCACCCGCACCCGGAGCCCGGCGTTGTCTGGTGCTGTCGAGCGGCGAGGAGGACACCGTGGCCGTGGACCTGTCCACCGGCGCCTTGGTGCGACTGCGCATCGAGTGGGGCGAGGATCATCCCGGCGCTCTCGTTCCCTTCGATGTGGTGGACGCCACGTGGGCCGACGATCCCGAGCGCGACGACCTCGCCCAGCCCGAAGCGGTCACCTTGGCAGGGCCCCCTCGCACCGTCGGCACTATGCGAGGACGCCGGGCGCGCCGTGTGCTGCGTCATCTGGTCGCCCCCCGCGATCAGCACTTGCTCGGGTTTCCGGGCTCGTCCGCCCCGTATTGGGAGTTTCACGGCATGCGGCCGTCGGTGGCGTTGGTCATCCCGGCTCGGGGGCCGCAGCTCTTTCGTCGTCAGGCCGACGACTCGGTGTGGGCCCGTTTCGGTTGGACGCGCAGCGACAACTGGTTGCCTGTCGAGGATCGTCGTGCCGTGGCCGCCTTGTGGACGGCGCGACGCGAACGCGTATCAGGCAAGGAGTTGTCGAGCGCGCTGGGGTTCAAGCCACACTTTTTGGTGGTGGCCCTGAGCAAGCCACGGGAGGGCTATTGCTACAAGACGGTGGCCGCCATTCTCCCCCGGCCGTAGCCGGGAGGCGGCGGCGTCAGCGAAGCTTGCCCGAGGCCAGATTCCCCGAGGCCAGATCCTCGGCCATGGCCCAGCCGAAGGCCACCAGGCGGTCGCCTTTCTTGAGGTTCATCGCCTTGAACAGCAAGGCGACCTCGTCCTCGGGCTCACGCACCTTGGGACCGCCGAAGTCGAGGGCACCGGCGATCGATCCGTCGCCGCCCAGGACGAACGTCCGGTCGTCGATACGACCCTCGCAGCCGAAGCGCTTGGCCAGACGACGCCCCCACGCCCGCTCCTCGCCCGATGCCTTGTGATCCGGACGAGGTACCACCTCGGTCAGCCCGGCAAATGCCTGGTACCCGAAGGCTTCTGACAGCCTGGTGCCCACCAGCACGTCCTCGTCGGGGAAGGCCAGCAGCGCTCGGCGGTACTGGTCCCCGAGCAGGAGGCGCAGAGCCTGGTCGGCCTTGACGGTGCGGTCGACGGTGGCCACCCCGACCAGCAGCGACGGCGTGCCGCCGATGCGCTCGAGGGTGGAAAAGGAGTAGCCCCGCAGCTTGTTGCCCTCGCGCACGATGGTGATCAGGACCCACTCTTCGCACTGCTTGGACAAGAACCCAATATCGAAGCGGGGTTCGCGCTCGGCGCACAGGTCGGCCATCTCGGCCAACTCGGCGTCGCTCAGCGATGTGCAGTCCTTGGTCCCGACTTCAAAGGGCATGGCGTACTCCGTCGCTAGTCCCGCTCATCTGACTCCCGACGCCGAAGGAGGGCCTTTGGATCCGGGGGTGTCCTACCAGGATACGGGACGCGCGCACGGGAGGCCCACTCGGACCTCGCCCGCCCCCCCCGGCACGGCGCCGGCCTGGGGAAATGGCCGCAAAGTCAGGCGACGATGGCATGGGCACCCAACAAGACGCGCAGCTCGCCCAAGAGCCCCCGGCGGCTGTCGACGTTGAACTCGACCGGAAGGCGCAACACGGCCTGGCCCACGTGCAAAAACACCGGCTCGGCCCCGGGGTGCTCGGTCAGCAGCTCCTTAAGGCGCTCGACCACGGGGTCGGTGAGAGCCCCCACCGGGAGCTGGACCCGCAGCTCGCCCACCCCCTCGACCTGCAAGGTGGGGCAGCTCACCTCCATGGCCACCAACTTGACCTGGTCGTCTCTGGTGTCGACTCGGCCGCGCAGCACGACCACCACGTCGTCGGCCAGCAGGGCCCCCACCTCGGCCATGACTTTCGGAAAGACGAAGACCTCAATGGCCCCTTGCAGGTCCTCCAGGGCGAAGGTGGCCATCAGCTCGCCTCGCTTGGTGTAGCGACGGACCAAAGACGTCACCACGCCCCCCACGGTGCGCACCTGGCCGTCGCGGCCCGACGAGGTCGGACCGGCGGGGTCGTCCACATCCTTCAGCTCGGCGATCGAGCATTCGGTATGGCGAGCCAGCGCCGACTCGAGGCCGCGCAGGGGATGATCACTGACGTACAGACCGAGCATTTCCTTCTCAAAGGCAAGACGCTGGGCCTTGGAGAATTCGGTGTCAGGGATCGGTACCCGCACGTCGCCGTAACCAAGGGGGGCATCGGCGTCGGCGGTTTCGAGGGAGGCGAACAACGTCGAGATGCCCGCCTGCTCCTCGCGGCGACGCACCAGCGTCCGGTCCACGATGTCCTCGAAGACAAGACACAGACCTTGGCGGGGATGGCCGAGGGAATCGAAAGCCCCTGCTTTGACGAGCGACTCCACCGTACGCTTGTTGAGCACCACAGGGTCGACGCGACGACAAAAGTCGTAGAAGTCGACGAAGGGGCCCTGCGCGTTTCGTTCGACCACGATGCGCTCGACCAGGCTCTCACCGACGTTGCGCACCGCCGCCAAGCCGAAGACGATCTTGGCCGGGCCGTCGCCGTCTTGCAGCGGCGTGAACTCACCCAATGACGTGTTGACATCGGGGACGAGCACTTCGAGGCCGAGGGAGCGGCACTCCCCCAAGTACACCGCCGTGCGGTCCTTGTCGTCTTTGACCGACGTGAGCAGCGCGGCCAGGTACTCCACCGGGTAATGGGCTTTGAGCCATGCCGTCTGGTACGCCACGAGCCCGTAGCCGTACGCATGCGACTTGTTGAACGCATAGTCGGCAAAGGGCTCGATGATGTCGAACAACTTGGTGCCCAAGCGCTCGTCATATCCCTGGGCCACACATCCGGCCACGAACTTCTCGCGCTCGGCGGCGATGAGGGCACGGATCTTCTTGCCGCACGCCTTGCGGAGATTGTCGGCTTCCTCCAACGTGTACCCGGCGATGCGCTGGGCCACCCGCATCACCGACTCCTGGTAGATCATCAAGCCGTAGGTGTCGGCCAGCACGGCCTCGAGATCAGGGTGCAGGTAGCTGACGGCCTGGCGGCCGTTCTTTCGATCGGCGTAGTCCTTGTGCATGTTGGCGGCCATAGGCCCGGGGCGATACAGCGCCACCAGGGCGGCCACGTCGTCGAAGGACGTGGGGGCGAGCGAGCGCATGAGCGATCGCATGGGGCCCCCTTCGAGTTGGAACACGCCCACCGAATCGCCCCGCTTGAGCATGGCGAATGTCATCTCGTCGGTGAGGTCGACGCCGTCGATGTCGGGGCGCACCCCGGTGCGCTTCTCAACGAGGTCCAGGGCGCGCTCGATGACCGAGAGGTTGCGCAATCCGAGGAAGTCCATCTTGAGGAGCCCGAGCTCTTCGACTCCGTGCATCTCGTACTGCGTGACGACAGGGGCGTCGGCCGGGTTCTGCCCGCTTTCGGGCTTGCGTTGCACGGGCAGGTACTCGGTAAGAGGCTCCTTGGTGATGACTACGGCAGCGGCATGGATACCGTCTTGGCGGCGCAGGCCCTCGAGGCCCTTGGCCACGTCGATGACGCGCCTGGCCTCGTCGTCGGTGGCGTACATGTCGCGGAGCCCTTGGGCGCCGGCATAGCCGTCCTCGTGACCTTCGACCCTCTCGAGGCAGGCCTTCAACGGGGTGTCGCGGCCCATGAGCAACGGCGGCATGGCTTTGGCGATCCGGTCCCCCACGATGTACGGGTACCCGAGGACCCGGGCCCCGTCGCGCACCGCCGCTCGCGCCTTAATGGTGGAGAACGTCACGATCTGGGCCACGTGGTCGGCGCCGTAGCGTTCGGAGGCGTAGGCGATCATGTCGGCGCGGTAACGCTCGTCGAAGTCCATGTCGACGTCGGGCATCTGCTTGCGCCCCGGGTTGAGGAACCGCTCGAAGAGCAAATCGTTGGCGATGGGATCGAGCTCCACGATGCCCAAGCAGTAGGCCACACAGCACCCCGCCGCCGATCCCCGTCCGGGGCCGACCCGGATGTTGTTGGCACGCGCGTGGCTGATGAGGTCCCACACCACCAAGAAGTAGGCGGAGAAGCCCATGTTGGCGACCACACCGAGCTCGTAGTCGAGCCGCTCGATCACGGCGTTGGGGATCGGTGACCCGTAGCGCCGTGCCGCGCCTTGGAGGGCCAGGTGGCGCAGATACGCATCGGCGCGCGCTTCGTAGGTGGAACCGACGAACTCGACCGGCACCGGGAATTCGGGCAGGGCGTTCATCCCGAAGGGAATCTCGACGTTGGCGCGTTCGGCGATCAACAGCGTGTTGTCACACGCTTCGGGAAGCTCGGCGAACAGGGCCCGCATCTCGGCCGCCGACTTGAGGTAGTGCTCCTCGCCCTCGAACTTGAAGCGTTTGGGGTCGTCGATGAGGGCGCCGGTCTGCACGCACAACAAGGCGTCGTGGGCCACGGCGTCGTGACGGTGGGTGTAGTGGCTGTCGTTGGTGGCGAGCAGAGGAGCGTCGAGAAGTCGGGCGATGCGCACCAACGCCGGATTGGTGCGGTGTTGGGCGGCCAGGCCGTGGTCTTGGAGTTCGACGAAGAGGTTGTCGCGGCCGAAGATGTCTTGGAGCCGGCTGGCGAGCTTCAAGGCCCGTTCCTCGTCGCCGGCCAACAGCGCCTGCAAGACGACGCCACCGAGACATCCGGTGGTGGCGATCAATCCTTCGTGGTAGCGATCGAGCAGCTCCCAATCGCAGCGGGGCTTGTAGTAGTACCCCTCGAGATAAGCGTCTGACGCCACCTTCATAAGGTTGCGATAGCCACCGGTCGTTTCGGCCAAAAGCGTCAGGTGGTAATAGAGCTTCTGGCCGCCCTCGACATCTCCGCCGGTGTCGTCGAGCTTGCCGCGCCGCACGGGCCGCTCATGGCGCGACTCGGCCGCCATGTACGCCTCGGTGCCGATGACGGGATTGACGCCCTGAGCCCGGCACGCCGCGTAAAAGTCGAGGACCCCATACATGTTGCCGTGATCGGTGATGCCCAACGCCGGTTGCCCGTCGGCCACGGCGGCATCGACGAGGTCGCCGACTCGAGCGGCCCCGTCGAGCATCGAGTATTCGGTGTGCGTGTGCAGGTGGGCGAACGAACTCTTGGCAGTCATCGCCCGCGTCCTCCTCCGGCTCCGGCGAACTTCTCATGTCCAGTACAGCGCGCTCCGGTCGGCGCCCGATCCAACCGGTTTCCACGGGCTCTTCCACAGCCTGTGGAGAACTACAGCGGTGTCGTTTGAGGATAGTCGACCGTTGTGACAGCTGCCCGGCCGGGCCCGAGTGCGCCGGGGTCGGGCGCTAGCCCTGATCAGGGGCCGGCGACGGCGGCGAATCTCTCAGAGGTAGGTGCCAGGGCGCGCCGGCATGCCTTCGACAGGCGGTCCCCCCGGCGGAAGCCCGCGCTGACGCATCTCCTCGAGCTGGGCCCGAGCCGCCATCTGCTGGGCCAGCAACGTGGCCTGGATCCCGTGGAACAGCCCCTCGAGCCATCCCACCAGCTGGGCTTGCGCCACGCGGAGCTCGGATTCCGACGGCACGGAGTCGTCGAAGGGCAGCACCATGCGATCGAGCTCGGCGGCCAGATCGGGGCTCAGCGCGCCGGCCAACTCACGGATGGACTGTTCGTAGATCTCCCGCATGCGACCACGACTGGCGGTGTCGAGATCAGCGCTGCGCACCTCGTCGAGCAGCTGCTTGACCATGGAACCGATGCGCATGACCTTGGCCGGTTGCTCGACGGACTCGGTCACTTCAGCGTCGGGCGCAGCCGATGCATCGGTGGCGTCGGCGTCGTTGCGAGTCGGCGGGTGCTCGCCCGGCTCGAGGAGGACGACTTCGGCAGGTTCGCTGTCTCGCGACGTGTCCGTCGTCGTGGCGTCGTCGGTCTTGGCGTCGTCAGTCACGGCGCGATCCTGCCCTCACCGGCTCGCCCACGCCAACAGCGGGACGTACATCTCGGCCGCGGTCAGCGAGCCGTGTCGGGCCGCCAGCCGGGTTTCGCCAGTGTCGGCCGGATCGAGAAACGCCACGGGGCGGCGCGCCACCAGGGCCACGTCCCCAAGGCGCTCAGCCACCGCCGGCGCCAAGGCGCCGCCGAACCAACCGTCGTCGATGATCTGTTCCCGGGTGCGGACCCAGGCCTCCTCACCGTGTGCCTCCACCGCGATGGCGACGGCGTCCTCGATGGCTCCCGGGCGCACGTGCAGCCACCGGAAGCGACCTTCGCCCGACAACAAGACGCTGGCCGCCAGCAGCTCCGGGTGCGGAAGGTGGGCCGCCGAAGCCACCTCGACCTGGCCATGATCGGACGTCACCACCAGCGTGGCCCCGGGGGGGAGCGCCTCGACCAAGTCCGAGACGAGCCGGTCCACAAATCGCAGCTCCTCGACGAAATGCTCGGCCAAGCCGCGTGCGTGGGCGATCTTGTCGAGGCCGTCGTAATAGGCGTAGACGAAAGGCTCACCGGCGGCGAGGAGTCGACGCACCTCCACCACCAGCGTCGACGCCACGGACCACCCCACCAGCCGGGTCCCGGCCAGATGGGCGGCGGTGAACCCCGTGGCCGCGAACTCGGCGCGTGTCACCGCCGGGATGGGCCGGCCGCCGAAGGGGGCCACCGTTTGAAATTTCCGGGCCGGCACCGACGCCCGGAGGTCTCCGGCACCCGAGCGCCAGCGCAGCACGTTCATGACCTGGTCGTCGCCCGTGGCGAGCTGAGCTCCGGTGGCGGGCAAGCGCAATCGGTAACCGACCACGCCGTGTACGGCCGGGGGCGTCCCCGTCGTGATCGACGTCAGCGCGGTGGCCGTGGTGGTGGGCGCCACCGAGGTGATGGGGCCGCCCGATCCCCCCGCCAAGGTGGGGGCGGAGTCGGCCAGCGCCTGAAGCTGGTGCCACCCCAGGCCGTCGAGCACCAGCAGCACCGTTTGGGCAGTCCCGCGCACGGGCTCGGGGACCCACGCCGGCACGTCGGACGCCTCGCTACCCAACAGGGCCGGGACCACCGACGACAAACAGGCCCCTCCGTAATCGGGTACGACCGGCATCGAGTCGTCCGACGACTCGAGCCCCGCGGTGGTGGTTGCCCGATTGTCGGCCATCGCGGCACTGTACCCAGCTACGAGGCCGCCGTCGGGCCGAGCAACGTCAGCCCGGGGGTCTCGGCCCCCCGGGTAGCATCGAAGCGTGAAAGTCTCGACTCGGGGGGACTACGCCAGTCGTGCTCTGCTGTCGCTGGCGCTGCATGGTGATGCGAGCGCGCCCACGTCGGTACGCGACATCGCCGAGCGCACCGGGCTCCCCCAGCCCTATCTCGAGCAGATTCTTCTGGCCTTGAAAGGAGCTGGCCTGGTGCGCTCCAAACGGGGCGTGGGTGGCGGGTACGTCCTGGCCCGGCCCGCCGACGACATCACCTTGTCGGCCATCGTGAGCGCCGTGGACGGTCCCATCGTGGCCGGGGACTTCGGCGAGCCGCACGAAAACGGTGCCTGTGAGCACGAAGGCCAGTGCATCTTGCTGGCGGTGTGGTCGGAGGTAGGTGAGCACATGCGCGAGCACCTGGGGTCATTCACCCTGGCCGACATGGTGGATCGCTCCCGGGGCACGGCGGTGCCGGCCCGGTCGCTGCACTGATCTCCGACAGGACGTCACCATGAGGGTGCTTGCCGTGGTGGTCGGTGCCGTCTTGGTCGCCTACGACCTTCTCGACCTCCTGCGAGCTCTGGTGGTGCCGCGGCCGAGCAGCCTCAGCCCGGTGTCGCTTTTCGTCATCTGGTCTCGCCGCGGGGCGCAACACCTGGCCGGGCAGCTGCGCACCTACGCGGCTCGCGACCGCCTTCTGGTGTTGGCCGAACCCTTCAACGTGCTCGTGCGGCTGGCCTTGTGGCTGCTTATGGGGTTGGTGGGTTTCTCCTTGATGATCTGGGGAGTGGGCAGCGACACCTTCGAACACGCCTTCATAGAAAGTGGCTCGTCCATCTTCACGTTGGGCTTTGCCACCGAAGCCCGGGCTGCTCCAGACGTGATCGCCTTTCTGGCCGCTGCTTTCGGGTTGATCGTGGTGGCCCTGCAGATCGCGTACTTGCCCGCCCTCTACGACTCGTTCAACCGGCGCGAGACATTGGTGACCATGCTCGAGAGCCGGGCCGGCACCCCGGCGTTCGGTCCCGAGCTGCTGGCCCGCCACTATCTCGTTGGCATCGAGGCCAACCTCCCGGCGTTCTATGGCGACTGGGAACGTTGGTGCGCGGACGTGAGCGAGAGCCACACCACCTATCCGGCCCTGCTGTACTTTCGCTCGCCGCACCCGTCGAACTCATGGGCGGTCGGTCTCATGGCTGTGCTCGACTCGGCCGCGCTGTATCTGGCCACCTGTCCCGCCAAGGCCCCCGCCGAAGCGCGGCTGTGCCTGCGCATGGGCTTCACCTGCATGCGGGACATCGCCAGGGTGATCGGTGTCCCCTTCGACCCCGATCCGCGGCCCGACGCGCCCATCGAGCTCAGTTTCGATGAATTTCGCGTCGCGCTCGATCGTCTGGAGCGAGCCCGGGTTCCCGTCGAACGCAGCGCCGAGGACGCCTGGGCCCACTTCAAGGGGTGGCGCGTCAACTACGAGTCGGTGGGCAACGCCCTCTGTGATCGTGTCTTCGCCCCACCGGCCCAGTGGACCGGTACACGCCGCCACCGGCCGGTAGGGCCCGTGGTGCCGGATCGGCCCGTCGACCGTCGCCCCGACGTTCCCGAGGGCGATCCCACAGAACGCGCCTGAGCGCGCTGGTGGGCGCAGGCTGGGCCGGTTCAATCGAAGAGTCGGCCTCCGGCGTCGTTCCATCGAGTGGCCACGGGCCGGCCGTGCTCCCATCCGAGGACGCTCACGGTGGCGGGGTCGAGCGCGAAACGGGAGCCATCACTCGGTGGGAGCCCCACCCAGCGCGCCGCCAACACCCGCAAGATGTGGCCGTGGGCGAAGGCGAGGACGTCACCGGGTGCAGACCGGGCCAGCTCCACCACGGCATCAGCCCGCCGACCCACCTCGGCCGGCGACTCCCCGCCCGGAGCACCTTCCTTCCACAACGACCACCCCGGGCTCAGCGCCAAGATCTCGTCGGTGGTGAGACCCTCATAGGCGCCGTAATCCCATTCCCGCAGGTCGTGACACGTCTCGGCCAGGGCACCGAACCCCGCCGACCCACACGTCTGACCGGCTCGGAGCATGGGGCTCACCAGTACTCGAGCGAAATGGTGCCCGGCCAAACGGCGGCCCACCTCCTCGGCCTGGCCGATCCCGCTCTCCTCCAGGGGAAGATCGGTTCGTCCCGTGTGGCGGTGGGTACGACTCCACTCGGTTTGGCCGTGGCGCACCACGTATAACCGCCCAGCCGGTGTGACGTCGGACGGGACGGGGGTGAGGGTCATGACCAGAGCGCAGCACCTCCGGCGGACAATATGCAACCCGAGCGCATTGGACCGTGACCCCAAAACCCGCGCCCGACCCCCCCAAGCCAGGAATGACACGGACGACACCGGTGTTGTTCCCCATGTACGAAGACGCGACAACAGAAAAACAAGGTGACTAAGGCAAACGATGGCGAACTCGGCTAGCTCAATCGACGGCATCCGACTGTTTCTGGACGATCTCGATCACCACCCCCTCCCCGACCATGACCAGCAAGTTGAGCTGGCCAAGCTCGTCGCGGCTGGTGACCAGGACGCCCGTCGCCGGATGATCGCCGCCAACCTCCGGCTCGTGGTGCACTGGGCCCGTCGCTACCAAGACCGCGGCGTCGATTTCGCCGACCTCGTCCAAGAGGGGACGTTCGGCTTGATGCGCGCCGTCGACAAGTTCGACTGGCAGCGCGGCTTTCGATTCTCGACGTATGCGACGTGGTGGATCCGCCAGGCCCTACAGCGTGCCGTGCAGCAACACGGCAACACCATCCGGGTACCTATGGAGGTGGCCGAGCTCACCCAGCGGGTGGACCGGACCACATGGGAGCTCGCCTCGGAGTTGCAGCGCGACCCCACACCCGAGGAAGTCGCCGAGGCCTCCGCCATCCAAGAGCAGGGCCTGCGGTCACTGCAGGACGTAGCGCGAGTCGTGGCCAGCTTGGACCAGCCCGCCGGCAGTGACAGCGGGACGCCCCTGGGCGACCTAGTCGGAGGAGACGACACCCGCTTCGAAGATGAGGTGGAGCGCAAGTTGGTGCTCGCCACCGTGCGCGACGCCGTCGACGGGCTCGACGAGCTCGAGCGCGACGTGGTGACGATCCGCTTCGGGCTCGACGGGGGCACGCCCGCCTCGCTCCAAGCCACCGCCCAGCGACTCGGGATTGGTGTTCGCCGAGCCCGGCAAGCCGAAACACGGGCGCTGCAGCATCTGTCTGCCATCGCCGAGATGGAAGCCGCCCACCGCGCTGCTTGAGCGGCGCTCAGCTCGATAGGGCGCTCAACACCGCCACCATGTCGGCGGGCAACGGGGACTCCCAGGTTCGGGTCTCCCCGTCGGGGTGCACGAGCGTGAGGCGCCGGGCATGCAACAGCACTCGGCCGCGCTCGACGAGTTTGAGGATCTCGGCGGGCCGGGCCTCGGGGCCGCCGTAGCGGTCGTCGCCGATCACCGGATGCCCTATGGCGGCCAGATGGACACGCGCTTGGTGGGTTCGGCCTGTCTCGAGGGTCACCTCCAACAACGTGACCTCGACGGGTCCTTGGAAGCGCTGCGACACTTGGAATCTCGTGCGCGCCGGGCGACCCTCCGAGCGCACCGCCATGCGGGTGGGTCGTCGCACCGATCGACCGATGGGAGCGTCCACCACACCGCTCTCTTCTTGCACCGAACCGGCCACCAGCGCCCCGTAGGCCCGCGTCGTCGAATGCTCTTTGAACTGCGCCGCCAACATCCGATATGCGTCGGGAGTGCGGGCCACGACCAACAGCCCCGATGTCCCTTTGTCCAGGCGGTGGACGATTCCGGGGCGGTTGGCCTCCCCGCCCCCCGAGGCAGCCAGATCGGCGAGATCGGGGTAGCGGGCCACGAGACCCTCGACCAGTGTCCCTTGGTGATGGCCGGCCCCTTCATGGACGACCAAGCCGGGAGGTTTGTCGACGACCAGGAGATCGGAGTCCTCATAGACGACGGCAAACTCGACGGTGTCGTCGGGGACGATCCCTAACGCCTGCGCCACCGGCAGGGTGATCTGCAGTCGCTGTCCCGCCGCCAACGTGTCGGAACGCCGTGACACGGGTTGGCCGTCGAGGACGATGCGCCCCTGGGCGACAAGTTCGGCGGCCACACGGCGGGTCACCCCGGCGAGCATCGACACGGTCCGGTCGAGGCGCTCACCGGCCAGCGACGGTGGCACGGCGACATCGAGGACATCGCCTCCTCGGTCCTGCTCATCGGGGCCCGTCATGCCTGCAGCCTGCCCCGTGGCTCGCTCCCGTCGGAGCGCCCCTCAGCAGGGGCCTCCGGCGCCACGTCGGGCGAAGCATGGGCCGGCGGCACCCCGCCACGCCACAACAGCGCCGCCGCTGACAAAGAGCCCACCACGATGCAGGAGTCGGCCACATTGAACGTGGGCCAGAAGTGCAGCGCGATGAAATCCACCACGGCGCCGTGATGGCTCCGCACCAGCCGATCGGCAAGGTTGCCCAGCGCCCCGCCCACGACCAGGCCGATGGCCGCGCCAAGCACCCGCGAACGAACCTTGCGCACCACGCCGAACAGCACCACGACGATGACGACGGCCACGGCGCCGAGCACCGGGGCCCAGCCTTGTGCCAGGCTGAAGGCGCTGCCGGAGTTGTAGGTCAGCTGGAGATCGAGCTTCCAGATCACATGGATCGATCCATGAGCCAGACGGTGCACGGCCCACGTCTTGGTGAGCTGATCGACGGCGACGACGATGACGGCTACTACGGCGGCGACCACGGGGGGTCGCCACACGCCGTCACGGCTCTCCCCGTCGCTCAGCGGCGGTGAAGCCCTCCGCTTTTGCATGCCACGCACAACCGAGCATACGGGAGCGCCCGCAACCTGGCCTTCGGAATGGGTTGCCCGCAGTTCTCGCACGCCCCATAGGTCTTGGCCTCGATGGCGAGCAAGGCGAAGTCGATCTCCTCGATGGTGGCCACCGCCTGGGCCGACAAGGTGAGGTCGCGCTCGCGGTCGACGGCGACGGTACCGCCCTCGCCGGACTCCTCGTCGAACTGAACGTCACCCGGCTCGCGCTCGAGGGCCAAAGACTCGGCCTCGGCGCGCAAGTCGTCAGCTTGCTTGCGGTAAACGAGGCGCTCCTCGTTCAACAAGGTGTGCTGTTCCTCGAGAAACTTGGTGTCCGACGCGTAAGGCCCCACCGTCGGCTTGGCTCGCTTGGCGGCTGCCGCCGTCGGCCTGGTGTCGGGTCGCAGCGGCCGTGAGGGCGGCTTCTCGACGGCTGCCTTCTTCGGTGCCGCGGCAGTCGGCGCCGCGGCAGCTGGAGCCGGGATGGCTTTGTCGGGCGCCTTGGCCGTCGGAGCCTTGGCGGCCGCGGCTTTGGTGGCCGGGGCCTTGGCGGGTGCCTTTTTTGCCGGCGCCTTGGCGGCGGTCTTGGCGGGTGCCTTGACGGTCTTCTTGGCCGGCGCCTTGACGACGGCCTTTTTGGCGGCGGCCTTCGGCGGTGCCGTCTTGGTCGCGGCCTTGGCCGGTGCCTTGGCCGGGGTCTTCTTCGCCGGTGCCTTGGCCGGGGTCTTCTTCGCCGGTGCCTTGGCCGTCGCCTTCTTGGCCACCGGCGTCTTCGAGGTCGAAGACTTCTTGGCGGGCTTCTTAGCCGGGCTCACGGGAGCCTCGGTGCCGTTGACCGGTCAAACCCACACTTGGTGTCCATCATCCCTGCGCCTCCACCGGGTCAACGAAGGTGGGCGACCCTAGCGTCGCCTGTGGCCGGTGGCAAGGACCCTCGGGCCGGCGCGCCCTCGGCGCGGGGCTCTGGGGTGCGCCGCATACGCTGGGCGCCATGCCATCAGAGACCCGGGGCGAGGCGTACCCGCGCGTCGATCAGAAGCCCGACTACCCCCGGCTCGAGGAACGGGTCCTCGAGTTCTGGGCGACCGACGGGACGTTTCGGGCCTCAGTCGAGGCCAATGCCGGCGGGGACAACGAGTTCGTGTTCTACGACGGCCCCCCGTTTGCCAATGGGATGCCCCACTACGGCCATTTGCTCACCGGGTTCGTCAAAGACGCCGTGCCCCGCTACCAGACCATGCGGGGTCGCCGGGTGGAACGGCGCTTCGGATGGGACTGCCACGGGTTGCCGGCCGAGATGGAGGCCGAAAAGGAGCTCGAGATCTCCGGTCGGGCCGGGATCGTCGAGTTCGGCATCGACGCCTTCAACGACTACTGCCGCGCCCTGGTACAGCGGACCACCGACGCCTGGGAGCGTTACGTCACCCGCCAGGCCCGATGGGTCGACTTCGCCGACGACTACAAGACCATGGACCTGTCGTTCATGGAGAGCGTCATGTGGGCCTTCGCCCAGCTGTGGGAGAAGGGGCTCGTCTACGAAGGTGAACGCGTCCTGCCGTACTGCTGGGAATGCGAGACGCCGCTGTCGAATTTCGAGACCCGCCAGGACGACGCCTACCGCCCTCGCCAAGACCCCGCCGTCACCGTCGCCTTCGCCCTCGACCCGGCGCCCGATCGCCCCGACGGATTCACGTCGGTGGCCGACAGCGCCCTGCGCCTGCTCGTGTGGACCACCACCCCCTGGACGCTGCCGTCCAACTTGGCCCTGGCCGTCGGGCCCGACATCGAATACGTCGTGTACCTGCTCCACGACATTCCCACCGCGGTGGCGGTGGACCGGGTGGGCGCCTACCCCGAGCTCTTCGGGGAGGAAGCGCAGGTGATGGGCACCTTCCGCGGCGCCGACATCATCGGGCGGACCTACCAGCCCTTGTTCGACTTCTTCGCCCAGCAAGAGAACGCCTTTTGCGTCCTTGGCGGCGAGTTCGTGGCCACCGATGAGGGCACCGGCGTGGTCCATATGGCGCCGGGCTTCGGCGAGGAGGACTACTGGGCCTGCCAGGCCGCCGGCATCGCCGTGGTGTGCCCCGTCGACGATCGCGGCCGCTTCACCACCGAGGTGCCGCCCTACGCCGGCCATCACGTCTTCGAGGCCAATGCGCCCATCACCGCCGATCTCCGCGACGCCGGCGTGCTGGTGGCGGCGGCGCCGTACACGCACAGCTATCCCCATTGCTGGCGCACCGACACGCCGTTGATCTACAAGGCGGTGCGGTCGTGGTTCATCGACGTCTCCGCCGTCAAGGCCCGCATGATCGAGCTCAACCAGCGCATCGACTGGGTGCCCGCCCATGTGCGCGACGGGGCCTTCGGCAAATGGCTCGAGGGCGCTCGGGACTGGTGCGTGAGCCGGAACCGGTTTTGGGGTGCTCCCATCCCCGTGTGGCGCAGCGACGATCCTCGCTACCCGCGCACCGACGTCTACGGCAGCCTCGAAGCCCTCGAGCGCGACTTTGGTGTCCGGCCCGACGACTTGCACCGTCCTTTCATCGACGAGTTGGTGCGCCCGAATCCCGACGACCCCACCGGCCAGTCCACCATGCGACGCGTCACCGATGTCTTGGACTGTTGGTTCGAATCCGGATCGATGCCCTTCGCCCAAGTGCACTACCCCTTCGAGAAGGGCCCGTGGTTCGACTCTCACTTTCCAGCCGATTTCATCGTGGAGTACGTCGGCCAAACCAGGGGATGGTTCTACACACTGCACGTGCTGGGGGTGGCGCTGTTCGACAGCGAGCCGTTCACCCACTGCGTCTCTCATGGCATCGTCCTCGGCGACGACGGGCGCAAGATGTCCAAACGCCTGGGCAACTACCCCGAACCCGACATGGTCTTCGACGTGTGGGGCGCCGACGCCATGCGTTGGTTCCTCCTGTCATCACCGATCTTGCGCGGCCAGGACCTGGTGGTCCATGCCAAGGGCATCGAAGAGACGGTGCGCCAGGTCCTCAACCCCATCTGGAACGCCTGGTACTTCCTGTCCCTCTATGCCAACGCCGACGGCGTCGTCGGGCGACGGCGCACCGACGCCACCGGCGTCCTCGACCGTTACGTGCTGGCCAAGACGGCGGATCTCGTCACCGACGTCACCGCCTGCATGGACCGCTATGACCTCTTCGGTGCGTGTGCGGCCATCACAGGGTTTCTCGACGCCCTGAACAACTGGTACATCCGACGCAGCCGGCCCCGCTTCTGGCGCGGGCGCCAGTCACCGGCAGCCGGCGCCGACGCACCGGTCGACAACGACAAGCTCGACGCCTACGACACGTTGTCCACGGTGCTGACCACGTTGTGCACGGTGGCCGCCCCGTTGCTGCCATGTCTGACCGAGTCGGTGTACCAGGGCCTCACCGGCGAACGCAGCGTCCATCTGGCCCCGTGGCCGAGCGCCGACGCGCTGCCGGCCGACCGCGAGCTTGTCGACGCCATGGACATGATCCGCGACGTGTGCTCGTCGGCCCATGCCATCAGGGAAGCCAACGGACGCCGGGTGCGGCTCCCGCTGGGGCGGCTGGTGGTGGCCACCGACCGGCCCGAACGCCTGGCGCCTTATGTGGCCCTCATCGAGGACGAGGTCAACGTCAAAGAGGTCGTGCTCACCCGGGACATCGCTGATGTCGCCGAGCAAGTGCTGACAGTGGTCCCCGGTGTGCTCGGGCCACGACTGGGCGCCGACACCCAAAGAGTCATCGCCGCCGTCAAGGCCGGGCGCTGGCAGATCGTCGATGGCACCGTGGAGGTCGAAGGGGCTCCCCTGCGCGACGGCGAGTACACCTTGGTGCTGCGCCCCCTCGACCAGCGGGCGGGACGAACGCTGCCCGGTGGGGGCGGGGTGGCGGTCCTGGACACCGAAGTCACCGAGGAGCTCGAACGCGAGGGCCTGATGCGAGACGTCGTTCGCCTTGTCCAAGCCGCCCGGCGAGACGCAGACCTGCACGTCTCGGACTGCATCGAACTCAACCTATGGGCGCCGCCGGCTACCGCCGAGGCAGTCGAGCACTACCGGGACTACGTCGCTGAGCAGACCCTGGCCGCACAACTCATCGTTTCGCCGGCCGACGAGTTCGGCGTCGAAGTGCGAAAGGTCCCCTGCCCGTAATACTGACGGGGCGCCCTCGTTGTCAGGGTGCCGCTACCGGCTTGGTCAGCGACGAACTCCGGCGCGGTCGCCGGAGAATTCTCCCGTTGCCGAACTCGGTCCCGAACGATCCTCCGTGCGGGTGACCGCCGGTGTCCCCGTGGAGGGGAAGGCAGGCGGCTCTTGTCCTTGGAGGCGCGACCCGAAGGGAGCCGACGGTGGACGCAACAACGAGCCCTGGCCTTGGCCGCGCTCCGACGAGTTCTCCGGAGGCGTGACGTCAGGCTCACGGCGCGGCTCGGGCGCCTTGACCAGCAACGACGCCCCCGGCTGCACGTGCTCATCGACCCACGCCAACATGTCGGCCAGCGAGTCGCGCAGCCTGGTGCGTTCGGTGTCGAGATGGCGAGCCATCGTCTCCACGTCGGCGGCCAGTTTCGTACGCAGCGACTCCAACCGGCCGATCTCCTCACGGAGGTTGCGCTCGGTGTCCTGGGTCACGGCGCGTGCCTTCTGCTCGGCGTCGTCCACCATGGCCCGAGCGCGATGCTCGGCATCGCCGAGCAGTCGCCTCGCCTCGGCCTCCGCCTCGGCTTGGGTCTGCTCCACGAACTTCTGCGCCAGCACCAAGGTGCGCTGCAGCGAGTCGTCGGCAACCGGCGGGGCGGCGGCGGCCACCCCGGGCGCTTGCGGCTGTTGGGCCTGGCGTTCCAGTTGGGCAATGCGGTCGGCGGCCTGCTTGACGCGATCACCCGCCTGGCGCAGCTGCTCTTGTAGAGCCTCGGCATCTACGGCGACGCGTTCGAGATACTCATCGACGTCATCGATGTGGTAACCCCGCAAAGTCTGCCGGAACTCAACGGTCCGCAGGCTGTCGAGGCTCGACGGTTGGCTGCTCGACTTGGACTTGTCCATGGTTTTGATCCTATAGGGCGACTTTCGAAATGGGGGGGATCACCTCGGAGTTGGGAAAACCAAGGGGATCGGGCCCGGCGTCGCCTCCCCAGATACACCGCTCCCCCACCGGCTCCGGCCAGGGCGATGACACCATCGTCAGAGCGACGCCACCACCGGGATGACGATGAGCTGGATGCCGAAGAACACCACGATAAAAGACAGATCGATCCCGGTATTACCCAGACGCAGCGGGGGGATCAGCCGGCGCACAGGGCCGAGAACGGGCTCGCTCAAGCGCCACAGCACGGTGTTGATAGTGGCCAGCGGACTATTCGGAGATGCCGGGAACCAGCTGAGCAACGCCCGAGGGAACAGCACTCCCCACAGGTAGACCTCGAGAATGATGACGAGGACGTGTTGGATCACAACTCAGACCCTAGGTCGCGTCGGGCCCACCACGATGACGGGGCGCCGCTACGGGCGCAGGAGCCCGTTTTCCTGCAGGCGCTGGCGTTCCTCGGCTGACACCTTGACGTTCGATGGCGTCACCAAGAACACGGCGTTGGCCACCCGCTCCATCTTGCCGTCGAGCGCGTATGCCACACCACTGCAGAAGTCGATCATGCGACGCATCAACTCACGATCGGCCACCTGCAAGTTGACGATGACAGGTTGGTTCGCCATGAGCCGATCGGCGATTTGCCGGGCGTCGCCGAATTGCGATCGGCGCCACCACATGCACGCGGGCATCGGACTCGGCACTCACCGTTCGCACCGTGGTCCGAGTGGTGAGGGTGGCGGGCTGACCGGAGTCGTCACGTGGTAGCGGCCTGATGGTGCTGGAGGCGACAGCAACGGGGCTGGGCGCCGATGGCTCTTCGTCATCGCCGATGAGGCGGGCGCCGGCCCGGCCTCCCACTCGCGGCTCGTAGTCCTCATAGTCCCCGAAGTCGTCGTCAACCAGGCCCAGGTAGACCATGGCCCTCTTGAAAAAACCCACGGCCATCACATGCCTCCTGGCCAACAGCGTAGTGCGTGGCATCAGAGGCAGGGGGATGCGTCAGGCTGGCCCTTTGCCCTGTTTTCCATCCGCGCCGGGGTGCCGCGCACCGAACAGCCCGCGTCCGACACGCACCATGGTGGCCCCCTCGGCCACGGCCACCTCGAGGTCGTCGGACATGCCCATCGACACGTCGGGGAGCCCGAGCTCAGAAGCCAGCCGGGCCGTCTGGCGGAACCCGGCCCGGGCGTCTTCAGCGGGTCCCCCCGGGCCGATGGTCATGAGCCCGGTGACGCGCAGCTCCACGGCGCGCAAGGTGGCCACCAGCGCGGGCACCTCGTGCGCCGCGCACCCGTTTCGTCCCGCCAACCCGGTCGTGTCCACCTCGACGAGCACACGTGCCCCCGGCGACGCGCCGGGCAATGGCTTCGCCCTCGACGAGGCGCGCCACGGTCTGCCAGCACGCCACCAAGGGCGCCAGCATGGGAACCCGGCGCCGTTGAATGGCCCCGAGGAAATGCCAACACACACCGTCGTGCTCCGACGCCTCGGTGCCATCGCCGCTGTCCTCGGTAAGCGCCGCCGACTTCGCCACCATTTCGGAGGGATAGTTCTCCCCGATGGCGCCGATGCCGGCGGCCATGGCGGCCCGCACCGCCCCCGGTGCGAAACCCTTGGTCACCGCCACCACGGTGATCTCGGCCGGATCGCGTCCGGCCGCGACAATGCGCCCGCGCAGCTGGGCCAGACGCTCGACGACGAGATCGTCCTCCGGCGCCGCCAACCACTGCGGGGACGACGGAACCATCAAGCCCGCCCCATCAAGCCCGCCCCATCAAGCCCGCCCCATCAAGCCCGCCACATCAACCCCGCCACATCAACAGGGCGTGGCGGGCGTCGTCGCGGCGCGCCCGATAGGAGTAGTGGTCGGGCCCGCATGCTGTGCACGTCGTGGTGTCGGCGACGACCTCCACCCCGGCGCCCGCCAGCGCTTCTCGCAGTCCTCCGGCCAGGTCGAGGCTGTCACGTCCCGACGTGGTCCGGGCCCGCACGCCGTCGCCGTAGATGGCCGCCACCGTGTCGAGATCGTCCGGTGAGAACTCATAGCAGCACGCGCCGATGCAGGGCCCGAGTCCGGCCACCACCGCGCCCGCCCCGTAGGAGCGCACGGCGTCGACCGCCCGCTCCACCACGCCGGCGACAAGTCCTCGCCACCCGGCGTGCACGGCCGCATAGACACCGGAGTCACCGACCAGGGCGACCGTCCCGCAGTCGGCGGCGAGTACAGCCAGGCACCACTGCGTGCCGGTCGCCACCAGCGCGTCGCCGTCGTGAGGAGTATCCAGCCGGAACCGGCTCATGGACCCGCCCTCGGGAGCTTCGGCGTCGACCACAACTACGTCGGCACCGTGCACCTGGCGAAGCCGGGCCATCCTCAGCTGCGATGCCAGCGGCGGAGGCGGAACACCTCCGGGCAACCAGGCCCGCATGTCGCCATCGGCCCGCGCCGTCCACCACGCGTGGACGTCGCTGTCCCCGAGACGGGAACCCGGCGCGCTAGCGGAGGAAGGACGGGACGTCGAACTCGTCGTCACCGAGGTCGAGCGCATCGTCCTCGGAGGGCACCGCAAAGATGTCCTCACGTACCGATTCGAGACCGAGGATCTGACTGCGTTCCGATGACCTCGGTTCGCCGCCGCGCCCTTCTTCCCATCGCTCGAAGCCGGCCGCGATCACTGTGACGCGCACCTCGTCCTCGATGTCGTCATCGATGACGTTTCCGAAGATGATGTTGGCGTCAGGATGGGCCACGCCGTGAATGATCTCCATGGCCTCGTTCACCTCGAACAACCCGAGATCGGGCCCGCCGGCGATGTTGACCAGGATGCCCCGCGCCCCCTCGATCGATGCTTCGAGCAACGGGCTCGTGATGGCCGAGCGCGACGCGTTGACGGCCCGGCCCTCGCCGGTAGCCGAGCCGATGCCCATGATGGCGGTACCGGCGTTGGACAACACCATGCGCACGTCGGCGAAGTCGGTGTTGATCTGACCGGGGACCGTGATGAGGTCGGTGATGCCTTGCACACCTTGCAACAACACTTCGTCGGCCATCTTGAAGGCGCTGACCATCGACGTCTTCTCGCTCGACACCGTGAGCAAGCGGTCGTTGGGGATGATGATGATGGCGTCGACCTTTTCCTTAAGGCGCTGGATGCCGCCCTCGGCCTGCACCGAACGGCGGCGGCCCTCAAAGGAGAACGGTCGGGTCACCACCGCGATGGTGAGGGCGCCCACCGACTTGGCCACCTCGGCCACCACCGGCGCCGCCCCCGTGCCGGTACCGCCTCCTTTGCCGGCGGTGATGAACACCATGTCGGCACCCTTGAGTGCTTCTTCGATCTCGCCCCGGTGCTCCTCGGCTGCCTGGCGTCCCACCTCGGGGTCGCTACCGGCGCCGAGCCCGCGGGTGAGCTCACGGCCGATGTCGAGTTTCAAGTCGGCGTCGCTCATCAACAGCGCCTGCGAATCGGTGTTGGCGGCAATGAACTCGACGCCTCGGAGACCGGCTTCGATCATTCGGTTGACGGCGTTGACGCCACCGCCACCCACGCCCACCACTTTGATGACAGCGAAGTAGCTGTTCTGGGCTGGAACGGTCATGGACTCTCCTCGCCAATCACCCGGACTTCGGGTCTCGTCGCACAACCGGTCCGGTTCCCGCACTGCACGAACCGACGCCGAAAACGAGCGACCTCACCCTCGACCACAACTTCAGCGATCGCCGCATCGAGGGTTCTTTACGATACGGCCACCCCGGTGAGCAGGTCAAGAAGATCAGTGGAGCTCATCACCCACTCGGCGCCGGAGATGGGACCGTCGTCGTGGGCGTGGGGCTCTTGGCCTTGGACAGCGGTGCCACGGTGGGCACCTCGGGGACAGTGAGATCGATCACCTCGGGACCCGTCGGGGGCGCTCCCACCAGCAGGCTCGCCAACGACTCGAATTTGGCCGCCAGGTCATGACCAGACCCCAGCACGGCCGTCACCTGGTGAGACAGCCCCAAGGTCACCGACCCGCCTCGCCCCACCGCTACCGCCGTCACCTGGGCACGCAACTCGGCCGGCAGCGCACTGAGCACCTCGAGGCCCGGCCTGAACACAGGCGTCAGATGGTGCCCCGGCGCCCCGGGGCGGCGGCCCGGTGCGCTCAACAGAGGTAGCCCTGCTTCGGAGGGGTCCCAGGCCAAGATGCGCCCGGTGTCGTCGACCAGGGCCACTCCCCCGCCGCTACGGCCGACAACGGCGGCGGCGGTGCGTTCTGTGATGGTGATGGTCACCGAATCGGGCCAATGACGTATGACCGTCGCCGTGTCCACCCACGGAAGTCCTTGGACGGCGCTCGCCGCTGTCAGCGTGTTCACATCGATGAGAGGGGGATGCGAAGCCAAGCCGGCGGCCTGCACCACTGCCGCGGCCGGGGTGTTGGCGGCACCGTGCACGGTCACGTGACGGGCCGACAGCAAGCCCGAATGCATGACCCCTACCGTGCCGATGGACAGGACCATCGCCGCTGCCAGCGCCACGATCACGCGCAGCCGACGCCGCCCCTGGTCCCGGGCCACGGCCGTACGGCGGAGCCGTATCCGTGGGTCGATCGACGGCGCCCAGGCCACCTCAGCGTCGGTGGCACCGTCCGGCCCGGAGCTCTCTGGCCCGGCGCCTTCGGGTCCGGAGCCCTCCGGTCCGGCGCCTTCGGGTCCGGGGCCGGTGGGCGTCATGGTGTCCGGAACCACATTCATGGGTTGCCTCTCCAGGTCGACGGCACGGCTCAATCCTCCGCCGACTCTGACGGTGAAGTTGAGGTTGAGACTTGGACCATGGGTAAGGGCTGGTCTTCGAACCCGACCATGTGCACTTCGGGAGCCAGGTCGATCCCCGTACGGGCTCCAACCACGTCACGCACGTGGTCCATGAGCCGACGAACGTCGTCAGCCGATCCTCCGTCGTCGGCCTGGATGAAGTTGGCGTGCTTTTCGGACACCTGGGCCGAGCCGATGCGTGCAGCGCGCAACCCGGCCAGCTCGATCAAGCGGCCGGCCGAGTCACCATCGGGATTACGGAACACCGAGCCGGCGTTCGATCCCCCCGGCTGGTGCTGGCGCCGCCAGCGCACGATCTCTTCCACGTTGGCTCGGGCCCGCTCGGCGTCGCCGGGGGACAAGGCGAAGGTGCCCCGCAACACCACTTCGCCGGCAGCGAGGGAGGAGTGCCGATACGAGAGGTGCAGCCGAGCCGCGTCGTGATCCCGAGCTTCCCCACGGGCCAGGTCGAAGACCCGGTAGCCGGCCAGTACGGCCCGGGTGTCGGATCCGTGGCCGCCGGCGTTCATCGTCAATGCACCGCCCACCGATCCGGGAATGCCCACCGCCCATTCGAGACCCACCAACCCAGCGGCCGCACTCTGGCGAGCCACCACCGGCATCCCGGCCGCCGCGCCCGCCATGACCGACTTGGCTTCGAAGACGACTTTGGTGAAACCCCGACCTAACGAGAGCACCAACCCGGGGAACCCAGTGTCGGCGACGAGGAGGTTCGAGCCTTTGCCCACCACCAGTACGGGCACCGGCTCGCCGGCCTTCGCCAGTGCCTCGTGCACAGCCGACAGATCGGCCTCGGAGTCGAGTTCGACCAACAGCGCGGCGGGGCCGCCCACGCGATATGTCGTACGAGCGCCGAGGGGGGCGCCCACCACGGCGCGCCCGCCCAGAGCGCCGGCCACGAGATGCGAAACCTCGTCCCAGGTCCGAGCGGCACCGGCGCGACGCGGACTCACCATGACCCCGTGGCCATGAGCTCGTCGGGCAGGGAGGTGAGGTCTCCGGCTCCGAGAGTCAGGCACAAGTCGCCGCGTCGCAAGGTTTTATGCAAGGCGCTGCGCAGTTCGGAGCGCCCCGCCATGTAGGTCACGTCCGAGCCGGGATGGGCGGCGACCACAGCATCGACGACGAGTCGCCCCGTGACGCCGGGCACCGGTGCTTCACCGGCGGGAAACACGTCGGTGACGATGACGACATCGGCACCGACGAAGGCATCGGCAAAGCGTTCCCACAACGACGCCACCCGGCTGTAGCGATGGGGCTGGAACACCACCACGAGGCGACCCCGATGGCCGGCCTTGGCCGCCTCGATGACGGCGGACACCTCGGTGGGCAGATGGGCGTAGTCGTCGACGAATTGCACGCCGTCGACCTCGCCTCGAACCTCGAAGCGCCGAGCCACACCGGCAAATCGGGCCAACGCATGGGCGGCGTCGTCGAAGGACGCGCCTACCGCCATGGCCGCCACTGTGGCCACCGCCGCGTTGGCGGCGATGTTGGCCCCTGTCACCGGCAGCTCGATGCTTCCCAGGACAACGCCGTCGTGGAGCAAACGAAACGACACTCCTGGCCCGCTCGCCTCCACGTCGATGATGCGAAAGGTGGCCTGGCCAGACACCCCAACGGTGGCCGCTGCATGGCGTGCGGCCACCTCCGCCGAGGTGAGATTGTCGGCCCCGGCCACCACCCCGCCGGGCCGCTGCGCACAGAAACGATCGAAGGCGACCACCAACGACTCGAAGTCGCCGTAGAAGTCCAAGTGGTCGGGCTCGATATTGGTGACAACGGCGATCTCGGGGTTGAGAAACAGGAACGTGCCGTCGCTTTCGTCGGCTTCCACCACCAGCCACGCGCCGCTGTCCCACACGGCGTTGGTGCCGATCTCGTTGACGTCCCCACCGATGAGAAAACTCGGCCGCAAGCCGGCTTCGATCAAGATGAGGGCGAGCATCGACGTGGTGGTGGTCTTGCCGTGGGTGCCTGACACCGCCACGCATCGGCGACAAGCGGCGATGGCGGCCAGCACCTCGGCGCGTGGCAGCACGGGCAAACCCAAGCGGCGCGCCTCGGCCACTTCGGGGTTGGTGGGCGAAATAGCGGTCGACACCGCCACCACCTCGGCGTCGCCGATGTGAGCGGCGTCGTGGCCGATCGATACCTCGATGCCCGCCGCGCCGAGCCGGGCCGTGGCCGCCGAGGCCTTCAGATCACTGCCTGTCACCCGATGCCCCATGGAGGCCAGCACCGAAGCGATGGCGCTCATGCCGGCGCCGCCTACGCCCACGACGTGTACTCGCCGGGCCTGGCTCAGATCGAGGCGCGGCGCCCCGTCGCCGGCTTGTTCCCGGTCCTCGTTCACGATTGACGGGCCGGGCCACGAGCACCCCGGCGCGCCCCCCGGGCATGGGCGCGCGCCAGGTCAGCCACGGCCGTCACGGCATCGGGGCGACCCAACGCGGCCGAGGCGAGGGCCATCTCCTCGAGGCGCGCCGCATTGCCCAACAAGGCGTCGAGCTCCTGGGCCAGCCGATCGCTCGAACACTGGGGGTCGGCGATGACCGCCGCCGCGCCCGCCTTCTCGAGCACCCGGGCGTTGGCGCTCTGGTGGTCTCCGGGAGCACCCGGAAGTGGAACCAGCACACCAGGTACCCCCACCACCGTGAGCTCGGCCACCGTGTTGGCGCCGGCGCGCGAGACCACGACGTCGGCGGCTTGGTAGAAAAGCGGCATCCTGTCTTCATAGACGTGCACCTGATAGTGCAGACCGTGCCCATCGGTGCTGGACAGGGCGGGCGCCACCGATCCCGCGTTGCGCTTACCCACGACGTGGTACACGGCCACGTCGTCACGGGCGGCCCATTTGCGGGCCAGCCCGCTGACCGAATCGTTGATGGTCTTGGCGCCCAACGAGCCACCCACCGCGCCGACCACGGCCCGATCCTCGGGGAGACCCAAGGCTTGGCGCGCTCGTCCCCGTTGGGCGGGGCTGGGATGAGCGGCGGCGGCAATCTCGGGTCGCACCGGCGCACCGGTCACCACCGCTCGCCGCAGGTCGGTTCCTGCAAAGGCGACGGCGGCTACCCGAGCGAAGCGCCCCACCAACCGATTGGCGGCTCCGGGGACGGCATCGACGTTCACGAGGACCACCGGCACACGCCAGACAAGAGCCGCCAATGCCACCGGGACGCTGGCGTACCCGCCCATCGACACCACTACCGCCGGCCGCCGCCGGCCCACCAGCACCACCGAGCCGCGCCACGGACAACGCCAAGACGCCCAGGGTGCGGACATTGACCACCAGCGCGGCCGGCGCCATGCTGCGGAGCAGGCCCCGACCGGGAAGCAGCGTCACCGGGAGACCGCAGCCGGCGAGCAGCTCGGCGTCAAGGCCACGGTGCGTCCCCACCAGCTCCACGCTGTCGGGGCCGGCTTGGTCAGCCAGGGCCCGAGCCACAGCCAACGCCGGTACGAGGTGACCGCCGGTGCCGCCGCCGGCGACAAGGGCGAAGCGCGCCTGGCTCACCGCGCCACGGTCCCCCCGGGCTTCGATCCGACGTCGTCACGGGCGGGCACGCGCTCGCGGCCGGCCACGTTGACGAGGATGCCCGCCGCCATCATGGTGATCACCAACGACGAGCCGCCGAAGGAGATGAACGGCAGGGGGATGCCGGTCACCGGCAGCAGGCCGATGACGGCACCGATGTTGATGATGGCCTGGCTGATGATCCAGCACGTGGTGGCCACCGCCATCAGGGCGCCGAAGCGATCAGGGGCACGCGACGCGGCGCGCAGCCCATACCAGGCGAGGGCGACGAACAGACCCAACACGAGCAACGTGCCGATGAGCCCGCCTTCCTCACCGATCACCGAGAAGATGAAGTCGGTATGGGCGTTGGGCAGCAACCCCCACTCCTCGCGGCCCCCTCCCAGTCCCAAGCCATAGAGACGGCCCGAACCGAGCCCCACCAGCGACTGGACGACCTGGTATCCCGACCCCTGTGCGTGGGCGAAGGGATTGAGGAACGACAGCACGCGCTCTCGGCGATAGGGCTCGGCCAAGGCGACGATCAGGCCGATCACCCCCACGCCACCGAGCGCTTTGAGCACCGGTCCGAGGGGAACCCCTCCGGCGTACAGCACGGCAAAGGCGATGGCCGCCAGCACCAACGCGGTGCCGAGGTCAGGCTGCTTGATGACGAGGATGCCGGCCACCGCCAAGACCAGGAGCACGGGTACCACCGCCGCCGACGGTTCTCGCAGGCGATCGGCCCGTCGAGCCAGGAGATCGGCGGCGAAGATGGCCAAGGCGAGCTTCATGAGCTCGGAGGGCTGGATGCGCAGGAGGCCCAAGCCGATCCAGCGGCTCGA
The DNA here is from genome assembly GCA_963793645.1 of uncultured Acidimicrobiaceae bacterium. Classification (GTDB taxonomy): domain Bacteria; phylum Actinomycetota; class Acidimicrobiia; order Acidimicrobiales; family UBA8190; genus CAWCAW01. The sequence continues at coordinate 78,349 of CAWCAW010000005.1, forward strand.
TCCACCGGCCACCACGCCGACGCCGGGAACCAGAACAACGACCAACAGCGCCAAAGTGCCCACCAGTAACAGCACTCGAGTCCGGCGCCACCATTCGTAGCGGACTCGCGAGGCGCCCAACATGGCCAAGGCGCCCAACACCATCCACAGGACCTGACGTTCGAAGATCGTCCACACCGAGCCGTAATCGACCAGGGACGTATAGGCCGATGCCGACAGGACCATCACCATGCCGATGGCGCACAAGGCGGCCACCACCACCACGATGGCCAGACGCGTCGAGACGCGGTCAACCCGGCGCGCCTCGGCCGGCGCCGTGGTCCCCGCAGACGCGCCGCCGGGCAGCACGCGCAGCAGAGGTGGTTTCCCGTCGGGATCAGGTTCAGGGCGCGGTGACGCGGAGGGACGCCCGGGGCTCACCGCTCGCCCCCGGTGGCACCGGGTCCGTCTGTCGGTGCCACCACGCCCGCCAGCGCGCCCACGCATCGAATGAAATCGTCACCACGCTCCGCATAAGAGGAGTACCAATCAAAGGAGGCACACGCCGGCGACAACACCACGGCGTCGCCGGCCACCGCCATGGCGCGGGCCTGGCCGACAGCTTCGGCCATCGAGGGGGCCTGAAGCACCGGGCAGGTCCCGGTAAAGACGCGGGTCACCTCCGGGGCCGCCTCGCCGATGGCCACCACTCCTCTCAGGTGAGGGGCCGCCGCCCGTAAGACGGTGAGGTCGAGTCCCTTGTTACGCCCGCCGGCGATGAGCACGGCGGAGGGGAATCCCTCCAAGGCCGCCAACGTCGACCCTGGCGTGGTGGACTTGGAGTCGTCGAAGTAGCTCACCCCACCAGCCTCGCCCACCAGCTGCACACGGTGGGGGAGCCCACCGAAGCGACGCAGCACGTCAGCGCCCGATTCCAAGGAGCCACCGGCGGCGCGGGCGGTGGCCAGCGCCGCCAGGGCGTTCGCTATGTCGTGGGGATGGCGACGAGGCATCTCCTCCACGGCCACCACCATGTCGCCGGCCGGATCCACGAGTGCCCCGTCAGCCACGGTGAAATCTGCGGAACCGAGCCCGAAAGTCAGCACCGAGGCTCCCCGGGCTCCGGCCTCGGTGGCGGCGGACACCACCACGGGGTCGTCCTTGTTCGCTACGGCTACGTCGCCGTCCCCGGCGTTGGCCCACAGGCGGGCCTTGGCCTGGCGATAGTGCTCGATGTTCGGATGCCAGTCGAGATGATCCTCAGAGAAGTTGAGCCACACACCGACGGGCGGACGAAACGTGTCGGTCAGGGCCAGCTGAAACGACGAGACCTCTGCCACCACCACGTCGACGTCGCGTTGCACGGCGTCGATGAGGGCAACACCGATGTTCCCGGCCGCTATCGCCCGCAAGCCCGAGCGCTCCAGCATCTCGGTCACGAGCGTGGTCACCGTGGTCTTGCCGTTGGTCCCCGTCACCGCCACCATCGCCATGGGGGCCTGGCGCCAGGCCAGTTCGACCTCACCGATCAACGGGACAGTGCCGGCCAGGTTGAACACGGGGTGCGAGGCCGGCACACCGGGACTGACGACGATCTCGTCGACGGAGGCGGCCAATCGGCCGAGTTGGTCGCCATGAGGAGCCACCACGACTTCGACCCCCATCTCGCTCTGGGCGTGTTGCTGGCGCGTGGCGTCGTCGTCGACGGCGATCACCTCGATCCCCTGGGTCACGAGGTAGCGGGTGGCGGCCAGCCCACTGACTCCCATCCCGTAGACGAGGACCCTGCCGGAGCTCACCAACGTCAGCGCAGTTTCGTCACCGACAGGAACTCGGCGTAGAAGATGCCGAGTCCCAAGGCGGCGAACAGCCCGGCCAGGATCCAAAACCGCACGATCACCGTGGTCTCGGGCCAACCCTTGAGCTCGAAGTGGTGGTGCAGTGGTGCCATCAGGAACACCCGGCGATGGAACACCCTGAAGCTGATCACCTGTACGACCACGGACAACGTGACGATGACAAAGAGTCCGCCGATGACAGGGAGGAGCAGCTGCAGGTTCATCTGCAGACACAAGGCGGCCAAGCCCGATCCGATGGCGAGCGCGCCGGTGTCACCCATGAAGATGCGCGCCGGGGCCGCGTTCCACCACAGAAATCCCAAGCACGCCCCCGCCAGCGCCACCGACACCAGGGCCAGGTCCAACGCACTTTTCACGTGATAGATCGAGTAGTGACGGAATTGCCAGTAGCCGATGATGGCGAGAATGGCGAAGCAGAACGTGGCCGAGCCCGACGCCAAGCCATCTAGACCATCGGTGAGGTTCACGGCGTTGGACGTGCCCACCAGGATGAGGACGGCCCACGCCACCCACCCCACCGGTCCGAAGTTGAACGAGCCGACGCGAGTGAACGACAGGTGGGTGTTCACCCCTGCCCAATGCTCGGCCAACAACGCGAAGGCGATCGCCACCACGACTTGAGCGCCGAATTTGGCCCGCTTGTTGAGACCGAGGCTGCGTTGGTGGCGCACCTTGATCCAGTCGTCCCCCAAGCCGATGGCACCGTTGCCCACGGTGGCGAGGATGACAAGCACGCCGGCATGGCTAAAGGCGACATGCGTGCCGATGTGGCTGATCAAATAGCCGATCACGGCGGCGGCCACCATGGCCAGCCCACCCATGGTGGGGGTCCCCGCTTTGACCAGGTGCATCGCTGGACCGTCGTCTCGGATCTGCTGTCCGATCCGTTTGCGGGTCAACCAGCCGATGAACGCGGGCGTCGCCAAAGCGGCCGCCAGTAGCGCGATCCCACCCGACATCATGAGACTGATCACGGCACTCGCTCTGCGCCCGGGCGGGATCGGGATCTACTTTTCAGCGCGGCTCGGGCCACGGTGCGATCGTCGAAGGGCGTCTTGGTGTCCCTGGCGTCCATGGTCGTCTCGTGGCCCTTGCCCGCCACCAGTACGACGTCCCCGTCGGCCGCATCGTCGATGGCCTTGGTGATGGCACGACCTCGATCGGGTTCGATGATGACGGTGCCGGGGCCGGTGGCGCCGACCGCGATCTGTTCGATGATGGCGTCGGGATCTTCGTGACGAGGGTTGTCGGAGGTGATCACGACGACATCGGCGCCTTGGGTCGCCACCGTGCCCATCACCGGTCGTTTGGCCTGGTCCCGATCGCCACCACACCCGAAGACGCACCACACCCGATGTCCGGCCGCCAGCAACCGAGCACTGTGGAGGGCGACCTGCAGCCCGTCGGGAGTGTGCGCATAGTCGACGATCACGGTGACAGACCCGCCGTCGACGATCTCGAAGCGCCCCGGCACCACCGGTGTCGCCGACAACCCTTGCACCACGTCGTCCTCGGAGACCCCGAGGGCGACGGCCCCGGTGGCGGCGGCGAGAGCGTTGGCCACCTGGTGAGCGCCGGTAAGTGCCAGGGTGACCTGGCGACCTCGCCACGAGAAGATGGTGCGCCCTGAGACGCTCGTCACGTCGTGCACTTCGGACATATCGAAAGGGACCACGTCGATATCGGCCTCGGCGAGGAGGCGACGGCCCCACGGATCATCGGCGTTGATCACACCGCGCTGGGCGTGCTCGGGCGTGAACAGCGACGCCTTGGCGTCGTAGTACGCCTCCATGGTGCCGTGATGATCGAGATGGTCGTGGCTCAAGTTGGTAAAGACGGCCGTCGTGAAACGAAACCCGTCCACGCGCGCTCTGGGTCAGCGCGTGCGATGACACTTCCATGGCCAGGGCTGCTCCCCCGCCATCTCGAGCCTCGGCCATGATGCGCTGGAGCACGGGGGCCTCGGGGGTCGTCCGCTCCCCGTGCAGGGTCCCGATCACCGTCGTCGCCAAGCCCCCGGCCTCGAGCACGGAAGCAAGCATGTGGGTGACCGTGGTCTTGCCGTTGGTCCCCGTCACCCCTACCGTCGCCAACGAGCGTGCCGGATGGCCGAACAATGAGCAGGCCAGACGCGCCATTGACGGTCGGGCCCGCCCGGCGCCGACGACGATCTGTACGGCGTCGAGCTCGAGGGGCCACTCGACGACGAGAGCGACAGCTCCTCGCTTGAGGGCCGACGCCGCGAACTGGTGCCCATCGGACGCCCTCCCCGGCACGCAACAAAACACCGCACCGGGCTCGACATGGCGACTGTCGAACTCCACCGATTTGACGTCGATGCCGTCAAGATCGCCGCGGGTTTCGACAACGTCAACATCCTCGAGCAGCCGGTCGATTCGCAATGTCGCGCCCCTGCCGGGGGGGTCACGGCCCTTCCGTGCCGTTCCCAGCCGAGCCGCCGATCGTACCTGCCGAGGCCGATGAGCCTGAGCTGGCCGCGCCGAGCTGGGAATCGGGCAGGGCGATCGGCACCACGGTCCCACCACTGGCGGTGGCACCAGGGGAGGTGGGAATGCCGTAGCGGTGCAACGCGTAGCGCATCACCTGGGAAAACACCGGAGCGGCCACTACCCCACCGAAAATGGGCGTCGGCTGCTCGAGCACGACGATGGCGGACAGCGCCGGATGCTGAGCGGGGGCGAAGCCCGCAAAGGTGGCCATATACGCACCGGGGATGTAGCCGCCGTTGACCAAATCGGGCACCTGAGCGGTCCCGGTTTTCCCCGCCACGGTGTAGCCGGGGATCCCCGCCGCCACCGCCGTGCCGTCTTGGACGACCTGTTCCATCATCGTGGTGAGTTCGGACGACACCTCGGGGGACAGCACCCGATGGGTGGTGGTCGCACGGAGGGCCGTCACGGTGCCATCGGTACCCACGGTGGCCCGGACCAATCGGGGCGAAACGAACACCCCGCCGGTGGCCACTGTGTTGATCATGTCGAGCACCTGTTGGGCGGTGACGGCGTCATCTTGACCGATGGGAGTAGAACCGAGATCCGACGCCGCCCACGGGCTCGCATCGCTCTTCACGATGCCCGCCGACTCTCCAGGGAAGCCGAGTCCGGTGGGCTGACCGAATCCCATGGCCGCGATCTGTGACGCCAGGCGCTGCTGGCCGAGTTGCTCGGCGATTTCGATGGTACCGATGTTCGAGGACTGCGCCAGGATCTGCGTGGCCGAAAGCTGCTCGGTCGGGTGGCTCTCGGCGTCGTGAAAGACCCACCCGTCAATCGTCAAGGTGTTGGGCACGGTGAACATCTGCAATGGCGTGATCAAGCCTGACTGCAACGCCGCCGAGAACGTCACCACTTTGAAAACCGAACCTGGCTCGTAGACCCGCGTCAGGGCGTAATTCTGGGGAGCCTGCCCCACTGCGTGGGTCGTCGGGTTGGCCACCACGTTGGCCATGGCCACGATGTCGCCGGTGTGGACATCCATCACCACGGCAATGCCGCTTTTGGCGTGCGACGACGACACCGCCGCGGCCAAGGACTGCTCGGTCACGTACTGCAGTGGTTCGTCCAATGTGAGCTCAAGCCCGGTACCGGGTACAGCGTTGGACAGGTGCGTAACACCTCCGGGCAGGGGAACGCCCGAGGGCGATTGCTCCTCGGTTTCCTCGCCACTGCGTCCCGCCAGTTCGTCGTTGAATTGGTACTCGAGGCCCGCCTGGCCGTTGCCACTGCTGCCCACCGCACCCAGAACCGGGCTGGCCAACGCCCCCGCCGGGTCCTGCCGGACGGAGTCGGGCAGGAAGTTGATGCCCGGCAGCTGCATGGTCTCGAGCTTCTGCGCCACCGACGCGCTGGCGGGGTGTGCGAGGTAGACGAATCCTGAGTGCTCGGTCAACTCCTTTTGGACCTGCGCCTCGGGCACGTGTAACACCGGTGATAGGGCGTTTGCTTCGACGACGGGGTGAGAAATGAGAAAGGGGTCGGCAACCACCGTGGTACGGGGCACCGAGACGGCCAGCACGGCGCCGTTGCGGTCAAAGATCTCGCCTCGGACCGCCGGCAACGCCACCTTGGACGTGATCTCGGCCGCGCCGAGAGCCGCGTAGTGGTCGCCGGACATCCCCTGGAGCATCACGAGGCGCACCGCCATGGCCACGAACACGAGCACGAGGACGATCCGCATGATTCCCACTCGACGCAGCGGGATCCCGGTAGTGACGGCAGGCCGACGGGCTTGATCGGACGATTTTTTTGTATGGCGTTCAAAGCCCCGGGGGCGACCGACCGTACGGCTCACGGCGGTCCGCGTCACGGCGGTACGAGTCACACCACCTCGAGATACACCGGTACGAGAAACAGCCGTGCGGGTCACAGAAGTACGAGAGACAGCGGCGCGGGTGCGCGACACGCCGTTACGCGACACGCCGTTACGCGACACGCCGTTACGCGACACAGCCGTGCGAATCACCTTGAGCGTCGGTCGGGACAGGGCGCGGCCACGGGGGTCCCGCCACCGCGGTCGGAGGCTCACGGGGCGACGCTCGTGGCGGTGGTGGCGGTGGTGGCGGTGGTGGCGGTGGTGGCGGTGGGCGCAGCCGGCACCGATGTCGACAGGCTGACTTGCGGGAGATCATTGACCTGGGCGGGCACCGTGTAGCCCTGCTTCTGCGCTTGCGCCACGATCCGCGACGGCTCTTCGAGCTGGGCCACGCGCAGATCAAGATTGCGATGTCGGCCCAACTGCGTGCCGAGCTCCTGCTGGAGGCGAACCAGCCGAACCTGGCCCGAGATGAGGTATGCCTGCGCACCGGCCACAAGCAGCAGACTGCCGAGGGCGAGGATCACCGACACCACGACCACCCGCCGCCACGGTTGGCGTCTTGGCGTCGGGGGCGGGGCCGCCACTTTCAGCGGCGTGCTCAGGCCGGCTGAGGCGGTCGCTGCCGGGGCGCGCCGAACTCTGGTGGGAGCGGTGAGAGCCATTACCGACTCGATGTTCCAGGTCGAGGTGTCGTACCAGGCCCGCCGGAGTCCTCCCCCGCAAAGCTGCCGGGAGCGACGCGTTCGAATACACGTAGGCGGGCGCTTTCGGCGCGGTGGTTGCGGTCGACCTCCGCCGGAGTTGGCCGGCGGGCACCACGGAACACCAGTCGTCCGAGCGACACGGCTCCGCACATGCAAGGCAAGGTCGGTGGGCATACACACCCACCGGAGACGGCGCGGGTGAATGTCGCCTTGACGAGGCGGTCTTCGCCGGAGTGATAAGCGATCGCCGCGCAACGCCCACCAACAGCCAGACCGTCAATGGCAGCCACCAGACCATCCTCCAAGACTCCGAGCTCTTCGTTGACGGCGATACGAACGGCTTGAAAGACGCGGCGAGCGGGGTGGCCACCGTGCCGGCGTGTGGCCGCCGGAATGGCGTTGCGCACCACCTCGGCCAGTTGTCCGGTGGTCATCAAGGGGCGAGCCGCTATGACGGCACGAGCGATGCGCCGGCCGAAGCGTCCCTCGCCATTGGCGATGAATAACGCCGTCAATTCGGCCTCCGACCAGCCGTTGACGATGTCACTGGCACTCTGGGTTTGCCCTTGGTCCATGCGCATGTCCAATGGACCGTCGTTGCGATAGGAGAAACCCCGATCGCCTTGGTCGAGTTGCGGCGAACTCACCCCGAGGTCGAACAGCACGCCGGCGAGCTCTCCTGGACCGCCGCCGACAGACTCGGCCTCACTCATGAGCGCGTCGAAACGGGCGTGGCGAACGACGGCACGATCACCGAATCTCGAGAGTCGTCGTCCGGCCGCCTCCACCGCGTGAAGGTCGCGGTCGAGTCCCAAGAGGCGCATGTCCGCCATGGCGTCGAGCAACGCTTCGGCATGGCCGCCAGCCCCGAGGGTGGCGTCGACGACCAGGCCGGCGGGAACTGGCGCCAATAACGACACCACCTCGTCGACCATGACCGGTTCGTGGGCGAAGACCTGGACCATCCGCAGCCCCTCGACTGGCGGGATGCCGTCGGGAGGCTTGCTCCATCGACTCGGTTGGAAGCGGGCGGAGGAGGAGTCTTCCACCGAACCAGCCGAGGGGCTGCGCATGTTCCTGGTCATCACGTCCGGAGCGTTCAGTCGTCGGCACCTTCTGTGAGCCGCTGCTCTTCGGGACCGACTTTCTGTTCCCACCGACCCGGGTTCCACAGCTCGACCCGGTCGATCGCCCCCAGCACGAGTACGTCGCCTTCCAGGCCGGCGAAGGTCCGCTGCCCGGCCGGGATCGCCATCCGGCCTTGGCGATCGAGATCCAACTCGGTCGAGGTGGACGACCAGAACCTGGCCATGTTGCGCTGCTGACGATTCGAGCTGGCGCGCTCTTGGCGCTCTTGGAGCTGGATATCGAACTGGTCGGGGGTCCACAGGGCCAGACAGCCGTCGTGGTGCTGAGTCAGGAATCCGCCCTCGGCGAAGCTCGAGCGGAACTTGGCAGGCAGGATCACTCGACCTTTGTCGTCGAGCGAGTGTTCGAACCGGCCGAAGAACCGTGCCACCACTGAGATCTCCCACGACGCTCCCCGGCCTCAGGGGGTCCACCCCTTTGCCCCACTTCGCTCCACTTTATGCCCCTAACCGCCACTCGTCAACACCTCTCCCCCCCACCTCCCACCATCGACCACCACGCCCCTTGAGGTCCTCGAGACCGCCGGCGGCGCCTTCTCCTCGACCGGAAACAGGCCGCGGAGGACGACGCCGGCGGCAGCAAAAGCCCCGGCACGCGCGTCTGACAGAGGCGGCGACAGACGGGCGCGCCGCACGGGCAGCAGCAGACGTCGCCACGACGCGGCACTGGCCGGTGGCGATAGGGGCGAAGGTGGCGGACGTTACGGCAAGGCGGCGATGAAGGCGTCTTCGACAGCCACGAGCAGTTCGTCGCCGTCGAGCGCGGTGACAACGTCACGCAGTCCCGCTGCCATTGTGGCGAGTTGTTCGAGACCGGCGTGCAATTCATCGGCGTCGAAGACCAAAAGGTTCGCCAATGCATCGGGGTCCCACGACAACGACGCCATGGAGTGAAAGCGAGCGCCGAGACGCGTTCGTCGTTGCGCCACTCCTACCAGTTTCCTGGACGCGCTGAAAACTTCACCTGGACCCGTACCCGCAAAACAAATGAAGGGTGACAACGTCGTTGTCACCATGGCACCGCCATGGACGTGCACACGTTCGACGCCGAGTGATTCCAAAGCCGTGGCCCAGTTTCGCCCGACCCAATGGGCCGCCTCGATCACATCGTCGTCCCACAACGCATCCTCACGAGGGATCCATATATCCATCCACACTTGGGCGCCGGGCGCGACGAGCACGGCTCCCCCACCGGTAGGCCGACGAACCACGTCGATGCCAAGGGCATCACAGCGCGCACTGTTGACGACCTCTGCAGGCTGGGTGCTTCCGAGCACCACGGCGGATCGGCCCGTCACTCGACAGGCAGCCACCGCCCGGTGGTCCATCTCCGAAGCGGCGGGCCACGGCTCGTGCAATACGCCAACCCCGTCGTGGCGGACGACAGGCGCCCACTGCGACGGACCAGAGAGACTCACGCCGTCAGTGATTCCTCGCCCAAGTACGGCGCCCAATCATCTCGGGCTCCACCGCTGAGGGCCAGCAGCCAGATGCGTTGACGAGGCGCCACCGGCGTACACCGCAAGACGAGCCCGACTTCGTGGGGGAGCCGGTCTTCTTTACGCGTGTTGCACCGACGGCAGGCGGCCACCACGTTGTCCCACGCATGGAGGCCGCCACGGCTGCGCGGCATGACGTGGTCGATGCTCTCGGCCGCCAAGCCGCAGTACTGGCAGCGGTGAGAGTCGCGCGCGAACACAGTCCTGCGATTCACCGCCACCGTCCGGTCGTGTGGCACGCGTACGTAGCGTTCGAGTCGCACGACTGACGGCTCCGGCAACGCCACGCGTTCTGCTCGAAACCATCGATCGGTGGCGTGCACCATCTCTGCCTTGGTGTCGAGCACGAGGAGAAGAGCACGGCGGGTGGAGATGATTCCCAGAGGTTCGAATGTGGCGTTGAGCACCAAGGCTCGGCTCGTCCCGCTCGCCCCGCCGTCCCCTGGCAGCATCAGAGCAAGGCTACTCCTCGTGCCGGTGATTCATCGCTGCTGCCAACGCCGCATGTAGCGACACCAGTGCAGAAACGAACGAATATCCTCCGCTGTGGGCTCACCGTCACCGGCCCCGCCGTAGGCAGTCTCCATGCGAAAGCGCCACAGCTCGGCGTCGGGCAGCGGCAATGGAGGCCATTGTTTCCACCAGCCCGGCCGGGCCAGGCGAAGCGCCTGTGTGGCCGCCACCGGCCATAGCCACGGCCTTCCCCGCAGTGCCACAACCACGGCACCGGCCGGAGTGCGACGCTGCCGCGTCTCGGGCGCGCTCACCTGTCCCCCGCACTGGCGCGCCCCGTGGCCCGCCAGCCCACCGCGGCGGCCCCCACCAGTGGGCCCGATGCACCCAGCCCGACCGGGATGACACGTGTCGACGCCGAGAACGACAGCCGACACCGACGCGCCACCTCGTCGTTGGCCGCATCGAAGAAGGGCGGCCCGAAGCCAAGTGCCACCGAGCCACCCACGATGGCCAACTCCAGATCGAGAAGGTTGGCCACCGATGCCACGGCTCGCCCCACCAGCATGCCGGTGCGCGCCACGACTTGCGCGCTGGCGTCAACGGCCGGTTTCCCCGTAATGGCGGCGATGGACGTTCCCGAGGCTTCGGCCTCAAGGCATCCCCGCGCCCCACACGGGCATATGCGTCCATCCGGTTCCACGATGACATGGCCGATGTGGCCGGCATTGCCATCGGCGCCGTTGAGCAACCGGCCGTCGAGGACGATACCGCCGCCCACTCCCGATGACACCACCATGGATATGAAGGCGCGCTGATGGCGACCTGCGCCCATCCAACCTTCGCCCAGCGCCAGCGCTTTGGCATCGTTGTCGATGGCAGTGGGGAGTCCGGTGAGCTGCGCCACGCGCTGGCGCAAGGCAAAGCCGCGCCAGGCCGGAATGTTAAGGGGCGACACCGTCTCTCCATGGCCCGCCATGGGCCCGCCGCATCCGATGCCACATGTCACCACGCGTTGGGTCTCCAGCGTCGAGGCCACATCGGTGAGCTCACGGACAATGCCGCTCAGCGCGGCGAAGACCTCTTCGGGGTCGGTGGTGTGCGGGGTGAGCACACGGCGATGATCGACGAGCTCGCCATGGGCGGTTACCAGTCCCGCCGCCATCTTGGTGGCACCCACATCGATGGCCAAGCACATCTCCACGACGCGGACCCTATCCTCGGTGAGCGCCGCAACAATGCGACGAGAGCGCGGCGTTCAGCCGTCGCGGTGGAATCGCTGGCGCATCCAACTGCGGGCGTCGTTGACGGCGTTGCCGATCCCGTCAGCCTTCAAGGAGCGCCCGATGTCATCCAGGCCCGCTTTGCCCATGCGCCGCACATTGGTCCAGAAGGTCACCAGGGAGGCGAACATGATGAGGACGCCCACGAATCCCACCGCCACGTTCCAGGTGAAGAAGGCGACCATGACGGCCAGCCCGACGATGAAGCCGAGTACCGACCACTTCATGTTCCGGCCCGCGAACCGGTAGACGTTCTCCGACCGGACCCGGTGGGCAAATGCCGGGTCCTGCTGGTAGAGCGCTTGCTCCAACTCGTGGAGGACTCGCTGTTCGTGCTCCGATAGCGGCACTCCACCCCCTTGCAGCCGCGTGTCCATGGTCTAGCCGGACTTCCTCAATCTTCGCGCGCCTCTAGGGGTCGTACAACGGCATCAGGCGCGAGATGTTGGAAAAGCATCAGCTGGTCGTAAACCGAAGGTCCTGCTAGATCCGCTCAAGACGCCGCCGAGGCCGCCCGCAGACGTCTGAAAGGTGCTTCCTCTTAGTCCCCGGTTAGTCCCCGGAGCCGACGTCCCTGGGGCCCCACTGGGTGTCGCCCCGACGCTTGACCCCGAGCCCGTGGCGTCCGACAAGGGCGGCCGGGCCCACCGACGCCTGGCCGTAGCGGGCCCGAATGGCGGCCACGGCCCCCTCCACGTCCTGCCAGTTGGTGCTGGGCTGCTCGACGGGCACGGCGTCGCTGGTGGGCGGCTCGTCGGCCTCAAAGGTCAGCTGCTGCGACGAAGACGTGGCGGCCACGATCCCCGACATCCCAACGCCGAGCAGGCGGACACCGGGACCCACGTCGACGGCGTCGAGGAGGGCGCCCGCCAGTGCCGCCATGGCCCGGGCCGAGTCGATGGGCATTCCCACCGTGTGCGAGCGCGTGATGGTGGCCCGGTCGGCGAAGCGAACCTTGACGGTAACCGTTCGCCCGCGCACTCCCCCGTCTCTCAGGTGCGAGGCCACGGCGTCGGCCATCCGCACCACATGGGTGTGCAACAGGTCACGGTCCCGCAGGTCGGTCGCAAAGGTTTCTTCGTGGCTCACCGACTTGGCGTCTCGCACGGGCACCACTTGACGAGGATCTTCACCTCGAGCCAATGCCGCCAAGTGTCGGCCATGTGAGTCCCCTACCGCCCGACACAAGGTGGCCTCGGGGATAGCGGCCAAATCGGCCACGGTGGCGACGCCGAGATCGTCCAGACGACGAGCCGTAGCCGGACCCACTCCCCACAGGGCGCGTACCGGCAACGGATGGAGGAAGGCCAGCTCCCGATCGGGTGGCACCACGACGATGCCGCGACCGGGGCGTGTCCCCCTTTTGTCGGCGATGGGCTTGGCCGCCCGTGACGCCAGCTTGGCCACATGTTTGGTCCGCGCCGCGCCGATCGCACACTCGAGCTTGAGGGCTTCACGAACCGCAGCGCGGATGGCGACGGCAATCTGCAGCGGCGTTCCCAGCAGCCGACGAGAACCACCCACATCCACGAACGCCTCGTCGAGAGCGATTCCTTCCACGATCGGCGAGAATTGCTGCAACACGGCGTGCAGCTGCTCGCTGACCTGGGAGTAGCGCCAGTGCCGTCCGGCCACGAACACCGCCTGGGGGCAGCGCCGCCGGGCTTCGACCGACGACATGGCCGAGGCGATGCCGTAGGCGCGCGCTTCGTAGGTGCACGATGCCACCACGCCTCGCCGGCCTGCTCCACCGACGATCACGGGGAGCCCGGCCAGTGTCGGGTCGTCGAGCACTTCGACAGCCGCGAAGAACGCGTCCATGTCGACGTGCAGGATCGTGCAATCGTGCGAACCGTCCTCGACGGGCGGTTCCCCGTGGCGGTGCCGCTCTCGGTGGCCGCCCTCGTGAGCCGACTCCTCAGCCACCGAGTTGCAGGCGGCGAAAGCTCTCGGCGTAGCGGACCCCGACGCGGCGCCCTTCTTCGGCACCTTGGAGCCGCACGGCTTGGCGGGCCAGTTCGCCGTCATCGTGGAATTGGCTTTGGTGACACGACACCGCGGCCACCTTGTCGTCCATGGTCGACGACACATCGACCCACACACTGGGCTCCAAGGTGCCCGACAGCAGCGCCATGTGTACCTGGTGAGCCGGCCCGGCTTCGGGGAAGTAATGCGGCAGGGCGGCGGCCGGGGACATGGCGTCAAGAACACAGAATCCGATGACGCGGTGATCACGGTGGTTGAAGTAGCCCTCGCCGAAGAACACCGCCGTGGGGTCGGGGCATAACACCGTCGTGGGCGTAAGCCGGCGTATCCATCCGACCAGCTCGGAGCGCAGCGCCGGGTCGTCGGCCAACTCCCCGTCGGGATAACCAAGGACGTGTTGACCGGCCAGGCCGACCACCGCCGCTGCTTGGGCCATCTCCTGGGACCGCCGTTGAGCCAGCTCCCCGGGATCGACGCCGCCATCGGTGGTGCCCTTATCCCCGTTCGTGCAGATCACCACGTGGACCTCGGCACCTTGTCGGGCCCAGCGGGCCAATGTGCCGCCGCAGGACACATCGGGGTCGTCGGGATGGGCGTAGACGGCCAGGATGCGATCGGGGACGGCGTCGAATAGTTCCGCCGACAACTCAGGTCCTTCGCTTGGGCTCGGTCGTCTTGGTCAGCAGGCCGACTTCACGCTGGAAGTCACCGACGTCTTCGAAACCCTTGTACACCGAGGCAAAGCGGAGGTACGCCACCTCGTCGACCTGGCGCAGGCGGTCGAGGACGGCCACGCCGATCAGCTGGCTGGTCACCTCGGCGCCTTGGCCCCGCAGCGACTCCTCGACTTGCTGGGCGATGTCGTCCAATTCGTCCTCGCCCACCGGCCTGTTCTTGGTGGCGGCGCGCACACCGGCCACCACCTTGGCCCGGTCGAACGGCTCCCTCTCACCGGCTCGCTTGACTACCCATAGAGGAGCCTCTTCGAGCCGCTCGTACGTGGTGAAGCGCCGATTGCACGAAAGGCATTCACGCCGCCGCCGAATGGCGGCGCCATCCTCGCCGAGGCGCGAATCCACGACCTTGTCGTCGAGACTCAAGCACCACGGACAACGCACGCGGTCCACCGTAGTGCCGCCTCAACCGAGATCAGGGAAGAACCAGGTGCTCTCCGGGGACCACCACGTCACCGCCCATCTCGCCGGCCATCTGCGCCACCAAGGGCCGAGGATCACCGTCGGGATCCAGGCGCAGCGCTATCGACCACAGCGTGTCACCCAGCTGGACGATGTATTGCGTGTGGGCGGTCAGGGCGGTACCCGCCAGGGCGGAACCGGGGGTGGCGAGGGGACGCCCCCCGGCACCGCCCCAAGGCAGGGCTAAGGCGGCCAACAGCGCCACGGCCACGGTGCCGAGGATCATCCGACGCCGACGGACCGTCGCCCCGGTGGTCCGGCTCGATTCGAGACGGCACCGAGCCTGCCCCGCTCGAACACCTCGGCGATGGTCCCCATGGTCGAGATGCGGTCCCGCGGGCATGGCTTTGGGGCGAAGCGGTCCCTGCCGGCGGGCCGGCGAACCGGGGCGCACCGGGCACGGGCCAGAAGGGGCGGCTGGCGAGAGGTCGCTCGCAAACCGTTCGGGGGATTCCACGGCGATGGTCATCTGGGCACTCCCGGATGCGATATCGACGAACGTGTGTTCGTCACCAATAAATAGTGCACACGAACATCTGTTCGTGTCAAGGTTCGGCCCGACCCCCGTATCGGGGCTGGTGGCGAGCTCGCCGGATCGGTCCTGGCTCATGGAGGGCAGCCTGCCAAAAGGGTGTGACATGAGCCCATGACGAACAGGTGTTTGCCTTGGTCCTGTTGGCACGGTACCGTTTGACCGAACGAGTGTTCGGCTCCGGACGGAGCTGGCTGGGCTCGCACCAGGGGGAGATATGGCCGAAGCGCTCACCGGCAAGCGACAGGAGATCCTGGCTTTCATCGCCGAGAACCTCAAAGAGCGCGGCTATCCCCCGTCGGTGCGCGAGATCGGCGAGGCCGTGGGCCTGACGTCATCCTCTACCGTTCACGCCCATCTCGCCGTGCTGCAGCGCGAGGGCTACCTGGTTCGAGACCCCAGCAAGCCACGCGCCATCGAGGTGCGATATGACCCGTCTTCCAAGGCCGCCATGGCGGTGAGCCGAGTCCGCCACGTTCCCCTCGTCGGCGACGTCGCCGCCGGCACCGGCGTGCTCGCCAGCGAAAATGTCGAAGAGCTGCTCCCCCTGCCCGAGGACTTCACCGGGACCGGGTCGCTGTTCATGCTCCGGGTACGAGGGGAGTCGATGATCGAAGCCGGCATCTTCGACGGCGACTTCGTGGTGGTACGCCAACAGCCCGATGCCGAAAACGGTGACATCGTGGTGGCGGGACTGCCCGACGAGGAAGCCACCGTCAAGACCTTCACACGCCGGCGCGGCAAGGTCGTGCTGGCGCCGGCCAACCCGGCGCTGTTACCGATGGAGTTCGATCCCTCCGAGGTGGCCATTTACGGCCGAGTGGTGACTGTTCTGCGCCGTCTGTGAGGACGCCTCGCTGATGGCCGCGGTGGTCAGCTCTCGTTTGTGAGCAGAGCACCCAACGCGCTTCGTACCTCTTCGAGTTCCCCACTCGAGACGTGCTCGTCGGGAGTGTGGGCCAGCAGCGGGTCGCCCGGACCGAAGTTGGTGGCCGGAATCCCGAGCTGCCAAAAGGTGGCTACATCGGTCCATCCCAGCTTGGCTCGCGGCGGCTGGCCCGATGCTCGCAGGAGCTCGGCCAACACGGGGTGATCCAGCGTCGGTGGGGCGCCGGTGGTGATCTCCGACACCTCGAGGCGATCACCGGCACCGACATCGAGGTATCCCTCGAGCAGGTCCTCCAACGCACCTCGGGCATCCTCTGCATCGCGATCGGGAGCGAAGCGGTAGTTGATCTTTACGGTGGCGAGGTCGGGCACCACGTTGTTGGCCACCCCACCTTCGAGGCCGACTGCTTGCACCTGCTCGACGTACTCGCAGCCGTCGAGCACGACGCGTCGCGACGTATAGCGGGCCAACGCCTCCAGTACGGGCGCCAAGCGGTGCACGGCGTTGATGCCGGCAAAAGGTCGGGCTGTGTGGGCGCGCCGTCCCACCATGCTCACCGTGGCCCGCATGGTGCCTTGGCAGCCGGCTTCGACGACCCCGCCGGTGGGCTCCCCGAGAATGGCGACATCGGCGGCGAGCAGCTCGGGGCGCTCGGCGGCCAGCCGACCCAACGCGTTGTAGCGCCGTTCGACCTCCTCGCACGCGTAGAAGACGAATGTCACGTCCATGGCGGGCTCGACAATCGACGTGGCCACGTCGAGGAACACGGCCAGTCCGCCTTTCATGTCCACCGCACCCAGTCCCCACAAGGTGTTACCGCGCACCTCGGAGCCCCCGTCGTCAAAGGGCGCAACGGTGTCGAGGTGGCCGGCCAGCACGACCCGCCGCGATCGCCCCAGCTCGGTGCGGGCCACCACCGAGTCCTCGATCCGTTCGGTCACGAGGTGACCACAGCCACCCAGCACGGCCTCCACCCGGTCGGCGAGGGCTTGTTCGTGGTGGCTCACCGACATGATGTCGACCAGCTCGGCGGTGGAGACGAGCAGGTCGTGACCCGGCGTCGCCGGCGCCGTCATGGGCTGATCTGGTGGTCGCGCAAGATGGACTCGAGCTGCGCCTTGTCATGACGGGTCCCGGCGTCGAGGCGCTTGATCACCAAGACGCACGGCAGGAAGAACTCTCCGCCGGGGAACTCACGTCGTCGCGACGCGCTGACCGCCACGCTCCACGGCGGTACGACCCCTCGACTGATCTCCTCACCGGTCTGGGCGTCGATGACGGGCACACCAGGGTTCAAGATGACGCCCTCGGCCAGCACCGCCCCCTCCCCCACCCGCGCCCCTTGGGTCACCATGGAGCGGCTTCCCACCATGGCGTCGTCCCCGATCATCACCGGCGCCGCGTTGGGGGGTTCGAGCACCCCACCGATCCCCACTCCACCAGAGAGGTGGACCCGAGCACCGATCTGCGCGCACGACCCCACCGTGGCCCACGTGTCGACCATCGAATCGGCTCCGACGCGCGCTCCGATGTTGACGTAACTCGGCATGAGGATGACACCGCGGTCGAGGAACGAACCCCACCGGGCCGACGCTCCCGGTACCACCCGAACGCCGGCGGCCGCGTAGTCGGATTTGAGCGGGAGCTTGTCAGCGAACTCGAAGGGACCCAGTTCAGTGGTCGACATGGCCCGCAGGCGAAACAGCAGCAAGATGGCCGTCTTCAGCCAACTGTGCACAATGACGTTGCCGTCGTCGTCGATCTCGGCCACACGGGCCTGGCCGGAGTCCAGCCGCGAAATGGCCTCGTTCACGATGACGGCGGCATCGCCGTCGGCGGGACCGAGCTCATTGGCTCGAGACCACAATTCCTCGATCTGGGACCTCAGGTCAGCCATCGACCGAGGTTATCCGTCGTCGCCGCCCACCCCCGGCACGGCACCTTTCAGGCGCAGGTGCCCATGCGACGAGTCGGACAACCGCTGCGCGATGAGCTCGATGCGATCGTCGGGCTGCACAACGGCTACCCGCACGAAGCCGGCCCCGGCCTCACCGTAGAACTCGCCGGGGCTCACCAGCGCGCCGGCCGCCTCGGCCAGAGCCTCGGCCAACACCCAGGCGGCCCGGCCGGCGTCGCCGTCAGCCTCCGACAGGGCCCATGCGGGGACCGGCACCCAGAGATAGAAGCTGCCGGCAGGCATGACGGCGTCGAGACCCACACCCCGGAAGATCTCGATGAGCCGCAAGAGCCGGCGCTCGTAGCGGTCGCGCTGGGTATCGACATGGGTGTCGTCATCCCACGCCACCACCGCCGCCGCCTGCACCGGGCCGGGAACCATGAACCCGGCGTGCTTGCGCACCTCACTGAGGTACTCGACGAGCTCGGGATCGCCGGCGTAACAGCCCACGCGCACACCGGCCAGGTTGGAACGCTTGGACAGGGAATGGACGCTCACCACCCCCTGGAGGCCCTCAGCCACGATGGAGTGCGGGGGGCCGTCCCAGGTGAATTCGATATAACACTCGTCGGAGAACACCGGTACGGCGTGGCGACGCCCCCACCGAGCCGCCGCGGCCAGATCGCTGAGCCCACCGCCGGGGTTGGCGGGACTGTTCACCCAGGCGCACAGCGCACGCTCGGCATCCCTTTCATCGACGGTGCCGAGGTCGATGCCTCCGGACGCGTCGGGCTCCACGGCAACGACGCGGCATCCGGCCAGCACGGCCCCCATGGCATAGGTCGGGTATGCCACCGCCGGCACGATCACGGTGTCGCGGGCGGGCGTGCGCAGACGTAAGAACCAAGCGGAGGTGGCCACGAATTCCTTGGTGCCCACGCAGGCGGCGATGTGGTCGGGGTCGACGCCGACCCCAAGGCGCCGCGCCATCCAGGCTGAGGCGGCGGCCCGCATCGAGGCACTGCCGATCGACGCCGGATAGCCGCGCTCGGTTCCCGACGAGGACAACCGGTCCACCACCGCGGCGGGCGGGGCGTCACAGGGGGTCCCCACCGACAAATCGACCATGCCACCGCGCTGGCGCGCCGCTACGTCGGCCAGCCGAGTCAGACGATCATAGGGATAGGGCGGTGGCGAAAAGCCCGGCGGCGGCATCACGACGCCATGAACTGTCGGAACCGGGCCCGGCCGGCGTCGTCGAGCACGACGTGGACCACGGTGGCTCCTTCGCCGTGGGTCTCGTCGACCACCTCACCTTCGCGGTGCACCGCAGCGAGGACGTCGCCGCGTTCGAAGGGCACGAGCAGCTCCACCACCCGATCGGCGCTGCGCAGGCGGTCGCCCATGGTTCGGAGCAATTCGTCGATCCCTTCACCGGTGCGTGCCGAGACAACCACGGCGCCGCTGTGGTCGGCGGCCACGCGCCGCGCCCGGGCCGCTCGATCGGCTTTGTTGACCACCATGAGCTCGGGGACGCCGTCGGCCTCGATGTCGGCCAGCACGTCGCGCACGGCCTCGATCTGGGCCTCGGGGTCGGTGGCCGAACCGTCCACCACGTGCAGCAGAAGATCGGCTTCCCGCACCTCTTCCAACGTGGAGCGAAACGCCTCGACCAGCTGATGGGGCAGCTTGCGCACGAAGCCGACGGTGTCGGTGACAAGGACGGTCTCCCCGCCGGGCAGCGCCAGACGTCGGGTACGAGGGTCGAGCGTCGAGAACAGCCGGTTCTCGACCACCACCCCGGCATCGGTGAGTCGGTTCAACAACGTCGACTTGCCGGCGTTGGTGTAGCCCACCAACGACACCGTTCGTTGCCGAGAACGCTGTCGGGAGCGACGCTGTGTCCGACGCGTCGTCGCCACCTGCTTGAGGTCCACCTCGAGACGGGCCATGCGGCGAAGCAGCCGGCGGCGGTCTTCTTCGAGCTGCGTCTCGCCCGGCCCCCGGGTGCCGATCCCACCGGCCTGCTGGGACAACGAACGTCCCTTGCCCCGCAGCCGCGGCAGCCGGTAGCGCAGCAGGGCCAGTTCCACCTGCGCCTTGCCCTCTTGGCTGCGAGCGTTCTGAGCGAAAATGTCGAGAATCACGGCGGTACGGTCGATGGCCGTGCGGCCCAGGATCTTCTCCAAGTTGCGTTGTTGCCCCGGCGACAACTCGTCGTCGAAGACGACGGTGTCCGCGTCGACGGACTCCGACAGCTCATGGAGTTCGGTGGCCTTGCCCTTCCCGACAAATGTGGCCGGGTCGGGTTGGTCACGGCGCTGCACCACCCGTGCCACCACATCGGCGCCGGCGGTATCGACCAGCAGGGCCAGCTCGTCGAGATCCGTCTCGGTGGTCTCCACCGAGGTCCACGGGAACACGACGCCCACGAGCACGATGCGCTCGCGAAAGGTGCGCTCGATGAGCGTCACTGCGTGATCGCCACCTCGTTGAGATGAAAAGGAAACGGGGGCGCCGAGGCGCGCACCATCGAGGCCAGCGTGTCTTCGTCGACAGCGACCCGGCCCACCAGCCGCGTCGGCCCCGCCAACACCACACCGTGGGGCGTCAGCTCGACCTCGAGTGTGCCGCCCGGATTGTGCACGCGCAGCGTCGTGCCCACCAGTCCCCAATCGTGCAGGACGGCCGCCGCCGCGCAGGTGCCGGTTCCACACGCGAGCGTCTCTCCGACGCCGCGCTCCCACACCCGCAGGTGCAGCTCGTCTTCGGGTCCGCTCCACACGAACTCGACGTTCGTGCCTGCTACGGCCGACTCGTCGAGTCGACGGCCCTCGCCACAGACCTCGTCGTCTCGAGGCGGCGCGCCGAACAACACGACATGGGGGTTGCCCATGTCCACGGCCCGCCCTCGTCGTCCCCCCGGCGTGGCCTCGATGGCGAGCTCCGCGCCCAGGCGGGCTTCGCCCATGTCGACACGGGCGAACCCGGTGCCCGGGTCATCTCCGGCGCGGTAGTCGACCTGGCGCCGGCCCCCGCCGGTGGCCACCGACACCAGCCCTACGTCGGCCAGACCCGCCTCGACGGCCGCCTGGACCACGCAGCGGATGCCGTTGCCGCTCATCTCCGCCGATGTGCCATCGGCGTTGCGCAACACCATGGCCACATCGGTTCCGGCCGTGCCCCGGGTGACATGCATGATCCCGTCGGCCCCCACCCCTCGGTGCCGATCACACAGCAGGCGCGCCTCGTCATCAGAGAGGTGCCGACGTCCGTCGGGGTCGACCAGGACCAAGAAGTCGTTGCCCGCCGCCTCGTGCTTGGTCAACAGCAGTGTGCCTCGGGGCGCCACGAACGTCAGTCTCCCACCTGCGCCGATGCCTGCGGACGTTGCGGTCGGGACCCCGCCTCACCCACGGGCGCCTGGTCCCACACCGAAAGGAGTTGCTCGAGGAGATCTCCCCCGCGATCGAGCCAGAGGATGCGGGGATCGCGGCGGAACCACGCCCACTGGCGCCGGGCGAAGGACTTGGTGCGACGGGTGGCCTCGATCACGGCATCCTCGAGCGCCACGCCGTCTTCGAGGTGGGCGAGCAGCTCGCGATAGCCGAGCGCCTGTCGAGCCGTGCGCGACAGACCACCGGCCACGGTGTGCAGCGCCCGCACCTCGTCGAGCAAGCCGGCGTCGAGCTGGTCGCGCAGGCGCCGTTCGATACGGGCGTCGTCGACCGAGGCGTCAAAGGGCACCCCGGCGAGCACGAACGGCGGGGGTGGGTACGTGCCCAGGCCCGGTCCGAAGGACGAGAACCGTCGTCCCGATCCGGTGGTGACCTCCAAGGCCCGGATGACTCGACGCCCGTTGGACGGCGTCATGCGGGCGGCTGCCACCGGGTCGAGCACACACAGGCGCGCGTGCAGACGGGACAACCCACCGGGCTCGGACGCCTCGGACGCCAGGGCGGCGGCCACTTCGGGATAGCGGCCCGGCAATTCCAAGTCGTCGACGACGGCACGCATGTACAACCCGGTCCCGCCTACCAGCAGGGCGCGACCACCGCGGGCATCGATGTCGGCCAGCACGGCGCGAGCCGAGTCCTGGAACCGGCGCACGGTGAACTCCTCGCTCGGCTCCACCAGGTCGATGAGGTGATGA
Organism: uncultured Acidimicrobiaceae bacterium; assembly: GCA_963793645.1. Taxonomy (GTDB): domain Bacteria; phylum Actinomycetota; class Acidimicrobiia; order Acidimicrobiales; family UBA8190; genus CAWCAW01. The sequence continues at coordinate 100,262 of CAWCAW010000005.1, forward strand.
GGCGTGAGCCGGCGCTGCGCGGCGGTCGCTTTGGCAGTGCCGATGTCCATGCCCCGGTACACGCACATGGAGTCGACCGAGACGATCTCGACCCCGGGACGCCGCGCCGCCAGCGCCATGGCCAAAGCCGACTTTCCCGATGCCGTGGGTCCGACCAGGACCACGGGACGAGCAGATGGCACGCTTCAGCCCGACGACACGGCCAAGGGAATGCGGATGCGGTGACGGGGCGCCGCGGTCACCTCGACGAGCTCACCGCGCAGGTGGTGCGGAGCGGCCTCGGTGACGCGCACCGTTGCGTACGAACCGGGCGCGGGACCGCCGGCGTCCGGTGCGAAGTGGACGAGCTTGTTCTGGCCGGTGCGTCCCGACCACACCAGGCGATCGCGTTTGCTGGCCCCCTCGACGAGTACCTCCTCGACGCCGCCGACGCGGGCCTCGTGGCGCAGCAGCGCGGAACGCTGCACCACGGCATCGAGCCGAGCGAAGCGCTCGGCGATCACCTCGGGCGCCACGAACTCCTCTGTCATGGTGGCGGCCCTGGTGCCCGGGCGAGGAGAGAACACGAACGTGTACGCACTGTCATAGGCGGCCTCGGCCACCACCTCGAGCGTGCGGTCGAAGTCATCGTCGGTCTCACCGGGAAACCCCACGATGACATCGGTGGTGACGGCCAGGTCGTCGACGGCGGCCCGGGCGGCGGCCAGTCGGTTCAGGTAGCGCTGGGCCGTGTAGCCCCGGCGCATGGCGGCCAAGACGCGGTCGCTGCCCGATTGCATGGGCAGATGCAAATGGCGGCACACCGCCGGCGTCTCGGCCATGGCCGCGATGACCTCGGGCCGGAGGTCCTTCGGATGCGGGCTCGTGAAGCGGACACGGCGGATGCCGGGCGTCTCTCCCACCGCCCGCAACAGCGCGCCGAACAATGGGCGGCGGCCGGTGACGTCACGCCCGTAGGAGTTCACGTTCTGGCCGAGCAGCGTCACCTCGGTGACCCCCTGCGCCGCCAGGGCCTGCACCTCGGACAGCAGATCATCGAACGGCTTGCTTACCTCGGGGCCGCGCACCGCCGGCACGATGCAAAACGCGCACGAGTTGTCACAACCCATCTGGATCGTCACCCACGCCGCGAACGGCACGTCTCGCAGAGCGCTGAGCGGATCCACGGGGGCACTGGCTCCCGGAGAGCCTGCCGCGGCGGGGCCGGGGAGAATCTCCACCACGGGCCCGTCGTCGAGGGCCGTGCGCAGTAGCTGCGGTGCCCGGGCCAGGTTGTGCGTCCCGAAGACCACATCGACATGCCCGGCCCGCCGACGCACGACCTCGCCGTCTTTTTGGGCCAAGCACCCCCCCACCGCTATCTGCAACGTGGGCTTGCGATCCTTGAGCTCTTTGAGCCAGCCCAGATGGCCGTACAATTTGTTGTCGGCGTTCTCCCGGATGCAGCACGTGTTGAGGACGACCACATCAGCGTCCTCGACGTCGTCGGTGGGCTCGAGTCCGTCCGCCACCAGCAGGCCGGCCAGGCGCTGCGAGTCGTGTTCGTTCATCTGGCAGCCGAACGTGCGAATAGAGAATTTTCGGGCTACCGGCGGCACCGACACAGTGTAGGAGAGGGGGCTTCCCGCCTCGTCCCGAGGTGCGGGCATCAACGCTCGGGGCGATCCTCCGCCATGAGGTCGAACGGTCCCCCTGGCGTCGCCCCCCGCACTCGCGACATCCACGGTCCGCTGCCGTTGTCGGTGACCAGTCCGTCGAGGTCGGGACGCAGCATCATGGCTTGGCCGGCCACCCCCACCTCGTCCATGGCCGAGGTCGCCGCCGAACAGACGCGCTCACCGTCGGCCTCGTCGCAGATCCCGAGCACGGTGGGGCCCGCCCCCGACCAGCACGACGCCAACGCGCCTATGGCCATGAGGCGGCTGAGCAGCTGGGGGGCTTCGGGGAACAACGGGCTGCGGTAATCCTGATGGAGGCGGTCGTCGGTGGCCTCCCGGATGAGCAGGGCCCGATCGGCCATACCCGCCAACAACAGCGCCATGCGGCCCAGGTTGAAGGTGGCATCGGCCCGGCTGACTTGATGCGGCAACGCCTGGCGGGCTTTGGCGGTGGGCAGGCCACGGTCGGGAACGAGTGCTACGAACACAAGGCCCTGATCCAAGGGCATGCGCACGGCTCGCACCGAGCCGCGCACCAAGGTGGCGGCGATGAGGCCACCCACGACCGAGGCGGCGGCATTCTCGGGGTGACCGTCGACCCGAGCTGCCACCCCCATGGGGTCCTTGGAACCGGCCGCGGCTGCCGCGGCGACGGCCAGAGCCGCCGACGACCCGAGACCCCGGGCCACAGGGATGTCGGAGCGAACGGTAATGGCGAGGCGGTCGTGCCCGGCCACGTCGATGGCCACCCGCGCCGCCAGGTGCCCGGCGTCATCGGCCAGCTCGGCACCTTCTCCTTCGGCCCGGACCGTCAAGCGGCTGGCCGGCTCCACCTCGACTTCGACATAGAGGTCAAGAGCCAACGCCAGCACGTCAAAACCCGGGCCGAGGTTGGCAGCAGATGCTGGGGCCCGGGCACGCACGGGCTCAGGGTAGTGCGGAGACCTGGTCCGATGTCGGAACCAGACCGGATGCCATCACCCGTGAGACAGTCGCCATCCCAGCGAGACGGCGGGAATCTTGGCGCTGAGTACGACGGGAATGGCCACGTGCTCCTGGTCCTCTTGCACGGCCAACCGGGCCACCGTGGTGCCGGCCCGAGCACCTTGGTGAACCGCCACTCGGCCCACCTTCACGCGCACCAGCTGTCCGGGCCACCCGATGATGCTCACGGCGCGCTCGGTGACGATGTTGAGCGACTTCGACCATGCCACCGTGACCGTGGCCACCTTGCGACGGGCCGCCACGACAGGAACCACGCGTAAGGCCGACGCGCTCGCATTGATCAATGCCAGGTCGCTGTTGGAGGCGTCGAGCAGGGGGTCGTCGCCCGGCTGACCGGTGACCGAAGCCAAGACGAGCACGGACCGGCCGTCCACGACACGATCGGCAGCCAGGACCAGACAGCCCATGGCGGCCTGAGTGAAACCCGACTTCACACCCACGATGCCTTGGGTGCCCATGCCCGGCACATAGCTGGTGACCATGCCGGCGAGGGGCTCGGTGACCTGAGTCTGGTCAACCACGGCGGCGAACGTCGCTATGGCCATGGCCTTCACCGACAATCGCAGTTGGTCCCCGGCGCTGCTCTCGGATTGCGGGTGCAGCCCGTTGGCGTCGGCGTAGTGCGTGTCGTGCATGCCGAGCGTGCTGGCCGTGGCGTTCATCTTCGCCACGAAGGCGGGCACGGATCCGGCATCCCACCGGGCCAGGATGTCGGCGAAGTTGTTGGCCGAGTGGACGAGCAGACCGTTGAGGAGCTGGCGCTGCGAGAGGACCTCGCCCGCTTGCACCGGCACCATGGTGGCCCCGGTATCGAGATCGGTGCCGGCTTCGGTCTGATCGTCGGCATCGACGGTCACGGTGGGGCCTTGGGCGTCGGGCGCCAACGGGTGGTCGCGCAGGATCACGTATGCCGTCATGATCTTGGTCAAGCTGGCAATGGGCACGGGCGTCTCGGGCCCCGACGCCACAAAGGTGCCGCTGGCCGGCACGGCGATGGCGGCCTCCCCGGTGGCCGGCCACGGCAAGCTCGGCACGGTGCCGGGCACGACCGTGGTCGATTGCAGGGCGACCCGATGGACCCCCAGGGTGGGCACCGGACGCGATAGCTGGATCCAGCTCACCACCGCCGCGCCCACCACGACGATGGCAACCACGGACAGCGCCAGCGCCCGCAACGGCGATCGCCGGCGTCCGACGTGGCGCCGTCGGGTCGGCCTGGGCGCACTGTGGGGGCGATGCCGGGAACGCGCCAACGCCGACAAAGGAGCGAGGACATCCTCGCTACCGGCTTCCGCTGTCCTCGGCGCGCCGGGGTCGTCGACATGGGACGGACGCGTCACGCGGGGAGCCGTTGCGGGTCTTGTCCTCGGGGTCACGGTGGGCGACCGGTTCGAAGATCCATTCCCCAAGATCACGACATGGCCGGATCCCGAGGTTGATCGTGGTCGTGAAGCCGGGCGGGTCGGCTCGGGCGGTGGGCCGGAGGGACGGGCCACCAGGGTTTAGCGCCCCGGGAGCTGGTCCAGCTCCTCGGGGGTCATGAGCACGACGCGAGCCTTGGAGCCCTCGGAGGGCCCCACCACTCCTCGCCGTTCGAGCAGGTCCATCAGCCGTCCGGCCCGGGCGAAGCCGACCCGGAGTTTGCGCTGCAACATCGACGTGGACCCTAGCTGAGAACGCACCAACAGCTCCATGGCCGCGCCCAGCAACTCGTCGTCATCGTCCTCGGCGGCGCCGGCCCGGGTGGTGATGACCCCGTCGCCTCCGGCAATGCCATCGACGTAATGCGGCTCGCTCTGGCGGCGCCAGTGCGCCACCACCGCCCTGACTTCGTCCTCGCTTACCCACGGACCTTGGATCCGCCGGGCAATCGACGATGACGCCGTCAACAGGAGCATGTCTCCTTTGCCCACCAGGCGTTCCGCCCCGGGCTGATCGAGGATGACCCGGCTGTCGGCCAAGGAGGACACCGAAAAGGCGAGCCGAGATGGGACGTTGGCCTTGATGACGCCGGTGATGACGTCCACCGATGGCCGCTGGGTAGCGAGCACCAGATGGATGCCCACGGCACGGGCCATCTGGGCGATGCGGCACACGGACTCCTCCACATCGCGAGCCGCCACCATCATCAAGTCGTTGAGCTCGTCCACCACCACCAGCACGAACGGCAGACGGTCGTGGCGAGGGGTGCCATTGACCGCAGCACGTGACTCGGCCATCCTCTCGGCCACCTTGTCGGACAGGTCGTCGTGCGCGCCGTCGTGCGCGTCGTCACTCTCGCCGAGTGCCGTGTCGTCAGCCACACCAATCACAGCGTCATAGTCGATCTTGTTGACTTCGCCGTCTACCTCGGCGTCGCCCTCGTCACCATCTTCAACGAGCTCGGCGTCCACCACCTCGTCGTCATCGACGCCATCGACGTCGCCGTCGAAGAGGTCAGGCTCGGCACTCCCGTCGAGCTCGCCGCGGTCGATGGCCTCGTTGTACCCGGTGATGTCACGCATGCCCAACTCGGCGAGAATGTCGTAGCGACGTTCCATCTCCGTCACCGCCCACGACAACGCGTTGGCTGCTTTCTTGGGGTCGACGACGACGGGGGTAAGAAGGTGCGGTAGCCCGTTGTACTGACCGAGCTCCACGCGCTTGGGGTCGACGAGGATGAGGCGGACCTGCTCGGGCGTGGTTCGCATGACGATTGACGTCAAAAGCGAGTTGATGCAGGACGACTTGCCGGCGCCGGTGGCACCGGAGATGAGGATGTGAGGCATGTCGGCGAGGTTGGCCATGACCGAACGCCCGGCGATGTCGCGTCCCAAACCCACCTCTAGGGCGTGCGTGGCGTTCTTCGCCTCGTCCGAGCTCAAGACGTCTCCGAGGGTCACCAGCTGACGACGGCGGTTGGGCACCTCGATGCCGATGGCGGATTTGCCCGGTATGGGGGCCAGGATCCGCACGTCGGGTGAGGCCATGGCATAAGCGATGTCCTTGGCCAGGCTGGTCAATCGAGCCACCTTGACCCCGGGACCGAGCTCGAGCTCGAAACGCGTCACCGTCGGCCCCACCGTGTGGCCCACCAGACGCGTCTCGACACCGTGGGCAGCCAGCGCCTCGACCAGCACACGACCGGCGCTCTCGACTTCGCCTTCGATGAGTTGTTGCGGTTTCGAGCGACCGAGGATCTTCATGGGAGGAAGGCGCCACTGTCCGCTGTAGGCCCCCACATCGAGCGCCATGGCTTCCACGGGACCCGCCGATGCGGCCGCCACGGTGCTTTGTTGCGCCTCGAGGTTCCCCCCGCTGTCCCCGTCGACAGACACGGTGGGGTCAGCGACGATGGCCGGGGCGACATCAACCGTGTCGACATCGGGAACCGCCGTGGCAACGTCCTCGGCATCGTGATCGTCGGCCACGGCCACCACGGGGACGACCGGCTCTAGTGCGGGAGCGGGGCGACGCTTGGCGACGGGGACGTCCTCGCTGGCGTCGTGGCCCTCTTCATCTTCTTCGGGATCGATGGACTCAAAGGCGGCCGAGACGACGGTGCGTGCCGCCGCGGCCAGCCACAGCCCCGTTTGTCGCAACGTCGTGCCGGTGAACACCACCAGGGCCAACGCCGCACACGCCACCAGCACCACCGATGCGCCCCAGGCGCCCATGCCGGCGTGCAAAGGCCCGCCCACCGCCGCCCCGGCCCAGCCGCCCGCCGAATCGAGGCGCGACCACGACGAGCTGAGATGCGGCGCTCCGCCGGCGATGTCGGCCAACCCCGACACCGAGGCGAGCGACAGGCTCAACCCGACGATGGCGCGGGTTGGTTCGTAGTGATTGGTCCGACCCGAAACAAGGAAGATGCCGGCGACGATGAATCCGGGCGGGACGAAGACCTGCGCCACCCCGAGGAGCCCCCCGATCCCGTGACGCACGGCGTGGCCCGCCGGGCCGAGGGCGTCGAAGTACAGGGCCAAGGCGAACAACAACCCGAAGGTGACCAGGGCGATACCCCACGTGTCCTCCACGTGCGCGTTGAGGACCTCCAGTGGCGAAGGACCCAGCCGATGGACGGCCTTCTTCTTGGCCGCCGCGGCGCGGGTTTTCGAGCGCGCCCGGCGTGCGGCGCCTGATCGCGCCGGGGACGTGCCTCTCCGGTCGACGTGCCGGCGATTGCCTGCCGTCGTCCCGGTGGCACGGCGAGCGCCGACTGTTCGGCGCTTCGTGGTCACCACAGTGGCAACAACGGTAACAGGAGGCACACGAGCACCGGAGGACCGGGCTCAAACCGTGACGACCACCGGCACGATCATGGGGCGCCGGCGGGTGCGCTCCCCCACCAGGCGTCCCAGGGCCTTGCGGGCATGGCGCCGCAGGGTGTCGTGGTCGCTTGCCCCGTCGGCCAGGGCTTTTTCCAGGGCGTCGCGCACGACATCACTGGCCTCGCCCAGCAGCGCCTCGGCTTCGGGGGCGTGCACCCAGCCCCGCGTGATGATCTCGGGGGGGCTGACCACTTCTTTGGCCTGCAGGTCCACGGTGGCCACCACGACCACCACTCCCTCTTCGGCCAACACCCGCCGATCACGCAGCACCCCGTGGCCCACGTCGCCGACGGTGCCGTCGACATAGAGGTAGCCGGCCGGCACCGAGTCGCCGCGACGGATGCCCTTGTCGTCGAGCACCACGGAGTCGCCGTCCTCGCACAGCACCACGTTGGCGTCGGCCACCCCCATGCCCTGGGCCAGGCGGGCGTGGTGCACCAGGTGGCGGTACTCCCCGTGGACGGGGATGAAGAACTCCGGTCGAGCCACCGACAGCAACGTCTGCAGCTCGCCTTGTCGGGCGTGGCCACTGACGTGCACGGGCTCGATACCGGTGTGAATGACCTCGGCACCACGTCGGTGCAGGCCGTCGATGACCCGTCCCACCGCCCATTCGTTACCTGGAATGGGGTGGGCGCTGATCACCACCACGTCATCGGGGTGCAAATGCAGCCACTTGCTCTCGCCGGCGGCCATGAGCGCCAAGGCGGAGAGCGGCTCGCCTTGGGACCCCGTCGACACCACGCACACCGACCCCGGGTCCATCTTGTCGACCTGGTCGACATCGACAAAGGCATCAGCGGGCACATCGAGAAGTCCCAGTCGCCGAGCCAGCTCCACGTTCTTGGCCATCGATCGTCCCAAGGTGGCGATCTTGCGGCCGGTGCCTATGGCGGCGTCCATCACCTGTTGCACCCGGTGGATGTGGCTGGCAAAGCACGTCACCACCACCCGCCGCCCGCCGTAGGTGGAGAACAACCGCCGCAACGTCACTCCCACCGACGACTCCGACGCCGTGAACCCCGGTTCCTCGGCGTTAGTGGAGTCCGACAACAGCAGGCGGATCCCCGGACCATCAGCCAGCGCGCCGATGCGCGCCAAGTCGGTGAGCCGGCCGTCGACGGGCGTGAGGTCGATCTTGAAGTCGCCCGAGTGCAGCACGACGCCCTGAGGAGTGTGGAAGGCGGTGGCAAAGCCGTGGGGCACCGAGTGGGTGACGGCGATGAACTCCACGTCGAATGCACCCACCGTGCGCCGTTCGCTGTCGTGCACCGGGATGAAGGTGGCTCGATCCACCAAACCGGCTTCCTCGACCCGGTGCCGGGCCAGACCCAAGGTCAGCTCCGAGCCATAGACCGGGACGCGCAGATCGCGCAGCAAGAACGCCAAGCCGCCGGTGTGGTCTTCATGTCCGTGGGTGAGAAAGACGGCGTCAACCTGCTCGGCGTGGTCGCGCAGATACGACAAGTCGGGAAGCACCAGATCGATGCCGGGCATGTCGGGATCGGGGAACATGATCCCGCAGTCGAGGACGGCGATGCGTCCGCCGATCTCAATGCATGCGCAGTTACGGCCGATCTCGCCCAAGCCGCCCAGAAAGACGATGCGAACGGCGTCAGGCAACCGGGCCGCCTGCGGCATCGTCGGCGACGTCTGGCCACCGGTGCCCGAGTCGCGCCAGCATGGCTCGGGCCTGGCCGTCGAGCTCAGGCGGTGCGGTTCCCATGGGCAGGCGAGCTTGGCCCGCGGGCAGGCCGAGGGCGCGACACGCCGCCTTGGCCGGCAGGGGGTTGGGGAAGGCCTCCGTCGATTCGAAAGCAAACGACTCGAGCAGCCGGCCGTTGAGGGCGCGAGCGCCGTCCACGTCGCCCTTGGCGAAAGCGGCGATCATCTCGGCCATTCCCTCACCGGCCCAATGCGCCGCCACGCTGACCACACCGACCTCGCCGATGGCCAACATGGGAAGCGTGAAGACGTCGTCGCCGCAGTACATCTCGAAACTGCTGGGCGCCTCGGCCACCAAACGAGCCGAGGCAGGCACATCACCGGCGGCATCTTTCACCCCGACGATGTGCGGCAGCCGACTGAGCTCCAACAAGGTGTCATGGGCAAGCTTGCGCCCGCTGCGAATGGGGATGTCGTAGATCATCACGGGCAGCTCGGTCGACTCGGCCACGGCCTTGAAGTGGTCGAAGAGGCCCTTTTGCGACGGGCGGTTGTAGTAAGGCGTCACCACCAAGGCAGCATCGACGCCGGCTTCTGTGGCCAAACGGGTGCGTTCGATGGAGTGACGGGTGTCGTTGGTCCCTGTACCGGCGATGACCGGCACCGTCACGGCTTGCGCCACGGCCCGCCACAGCTCGGCACACTCGTCGTCAGAGAGCACCGGTCCCTCGCCGGTGGTGCCCGCCACCACCAAGGCGTCGCTCCCGTGGCCGGTCAGCCAGCGAGCCAAGGTGGCCGCCCCATCGACATCAAGGACTCCGGCCTCGTCAAAGGGCGTGACCATGGCGGTGACCACCGCTCCGAAGCGGCCCGCTCCCGGTGCTGTTGGCATGAACGTCAGGATAGACGTCAACCGGCGACGGCTCCGTCTCCCCGGCCAGCGCTACTCCCAGTGCCAATCAGGAGGCGATGGCTTCGCTCCCCGGCGTCGTCTGCAGGCTGTCGTACTCCTCGCCGGTATCGGCCCAGTCCTCAAAGGAGATGACCCCGAGCTCGGTGAATCGAGTGCGCAGCCACCCGTCGGCGGCGTCGAGCAGGCCGAGCTTCTTGCAGTTCGGCACGATCTTCGAGAACAACAGGCTCTGGAACACCTGACGCTCGGGAATCTGCATGAGCAGCGGAGCGATCTCCTTGGCATCGACGCCCATCCGCTCCCACACCTCTTGCTGCAAGAACCTGTCGCGCATCCGCACGGCCGCCTCAAAGGCGAACTCCTGGCGCTCGCGCAGCTCGGCGGCGTTCAAGCCCGCGTAGTACTCCTGAAGGCTCAGCACCCCAAAGGCAACGTGGCGCGCCTCGTCGGCCATGACATAGCGCAGCAACTGCTTGAGTAGTGGTTCGGTCGTCATCTGGTGCATGAACCCGAACGCGGCCAGCGCCAACCCTTCCACCATGATCTGCATGCCCAGGTACGTCATGTCCCATCGGCTGTCAGAAATGATGTCGTCGAGCAAGAGGCGCAGGTGCGCGTTGATCGGGTAGTGCCCCGACAACTTTTCGTCGAGGTACTTGCTGAACACCTCGACGTGACGAGCCTCGTCCATGACCTGTGTGGCCGCGTAGTACTTGGCATCGATCCACGGCACCGACTCGACGATCTTGGCCGTGCACACCAGAGCGCCTTGCTCCCCGTGCATGAACTGCGACAACGTCCAGTTCTGGCTTTGCACGCCGAATTCGATCCACTCCGGGTCGCCCCACGATTCGACAGGAGAGCCGGACACGTCCACCTCGGCGTTGAACCCCCCGTTGGCCACCGCGTTGGCAACCACCAACTTCTCCTGGTCGACCTCGATCTCCCAGGGCAGATCCGTCTGGGCGTTCCACTGCGATCTCTTGGCCTTTTCGTACAACTTGTCGAGCTTGGGTCGACCACCTTTTTCGTAATCCCACGTGAAGATGGTGTCGTAATTGGAATGGACGGCATGCTCACGCTCGTCCCAGTCCGTGTTGCTCACCGCCAAGATGGCCTCAAGGTCGTTGATCTCGGTGCGGCCGATGATGTCGGAGTTGGCGCGCATCTCGTCGGTCATGATGCTTCCCCCTTGCTCGTGGAAATCGATCGTTCAAAAACACTGACAACTGCGCTGTCGTCTGCGGCCCCCTGCACAACCGGCATGCCCGTTACAGCCCGCACGCCGGGCAAGACGAAGTGGCGCACCACTCGTCGGGCCTGATCGACCTCGGAGAGGTCGACGTCTTCGGCCGGGCAGGCGACATACGAGATCACGATGCGCGTCGACAACTCGGCCACCCGCATGGCCTCATCGTGGTCGACAAAGCGGCCCAGAAACGGCGCCACGAATGCGGCGGCCGTCGCCAGCACTTCGTCCATGTGGACAAAGGCCAGATGGGTGAGCACTACGGCCGGCTCGTTGGCGCGCAAGAAACTCAATGCGCCGTGTTCGGCAATGCGTTTGGCCGCCTGAGACATGCCGACAACCAGCACGTCCTCGAGATTTGCGCATTCACCCATATCAAGTGCGAGGGCGGTGAAGTACCGAGCCACCTCAGTCGAGGCGACCTCGTTGAGCAACTGCTCCTTGGCGCCGGGAAAGACCCGATAAACGGTGGCCCGGCTGCAGCGAGCCTCGCGGGCCACCTCGTCGATGGTCGTCTTGGCGATGCCCTGGCGGGCGATGACTCGCAACGCCCCGTCGATGATGCGCGTCCTTTGGGGGGTGGCCTCGCCATCACGCCGACCGGCGTCACCGTCGGCCTCGGTCCCGGCGTCAATGGCAGCGGCGTCGGCCCGGCCCCCACGCACGAGTTGAAGCCTTGCTGAACCCACAATGAGACATTATTGCTAAAAATGTCTCATTGTCAACGCGGCGCACTCTCCGGACCTACTCGGCCCCTCTGAACTGTTACAGCCGCCTGTCATGCTCTCCCCGTGTTCGACGATCTGCGCCGTGCCACCTCGGTCATCCTCAGCCATCTGGCCGACGCGGATCCTGACCGGGTCAGCACCACGCAGGCCGTCGATGCGGTGAGGCTCTTCGCAGCGCTCGAGCGGCTGAGCGCGGCGGGGAAGACCTTCTACGCACCTCGAGCGGTCCAGTCGTCCGAGTGGGTCGAGGCTGGCCACCACTCGCCGGCTTCGTGGCTGGCCGAGACGTGCGGGACCGGTCTGGGCGAGGCCACCTCCACTCTGCAGACAGGTGCAGGTCTCAAGGCCCTGCCGGCCGCATCAGAAGCCCTGCGGTCGGGGACCCTGTCAACGCCGCAGGCCAAAGAGATCGTCGCCGCGGCGGGACGTGACCCTCGGGCCGAGCGAGACCTCATCGAAGCGGCCGCCACCAGCTCCCTCAAATCACTGAAGAACCGCTGTCGCAAGATCCGGCCGCTCGACACCAGCGCCGAAGCCGAGCTGGCCCGTCACGAGGCCATCCGGGCCTCGAGATACTTCTCGCACTTCAGCGATGCCGACGGCGCCTTCTGCTTTGCCGGCAAGACGACGGCCGAAGTCGGGGCGAGGATGCTCGCCTCTATCCGGGCCCGAGCCGACGAGCTCTTCGAGGAGGCCCGCCAGGCCGACCGCTTCGAATCTCCTCGGGCCTATGCCCTCGACGCCTTGGTTGATCTCGTCACAAGGTCGGGGACCGGTACGCGCAAGAAGTGCAAGGACCCCGCCACCATCGTCATCCATGTCGATGCCGCCGCCTTGAAGCGAGGACACGCTCGAAGTGGGGAGCGTTGCGACGTGGCCGGAGTGGGGCCCGTGCCGGTGGCGACCATCGAACGCGAGCTGCCTGGGGCCTTCGTCAAGGTGCTGGTCGAAAAAGGTGTCGACATCACGACGGTGTGCCATATGGGTCGCACCATCCCCGCCCGTGTCTTCTCGGCGCTTGAGGCCCGCCACGAGACGTGCGTGGTGCCCGGTTGCGACGTCGCCAACAGGCTGGAGGCGCATCACGTCGTGCCCTTCGCCCAGGGCGGCCCCACCTCGCTGGCCAACCTGGTTCTCGTTTGTTCGCACCACCACTACCTGATCACGCACAGGGGTTACGAGCTCGCCGGCACCGAGGGGCACCGGTACTTGGTCATCCCCGACGGCTACGACCAAAACGGCGAGCCCAAACGAGCCGGCCCACCGACGATCTTCGGATCGGACGACGATCCCGAAGATCGCCTGGCGCTGTTCGACGGGCTCTGATCTTTCCTACTCAGTCCAGCGCGCTCGACACGGCCGAAGAAAACGCTGGCGGGGATTCGATCATCGGGTAATGACCCATGCCCAGTTTCGCCACACTGTTTGGCGTGACGAAGATTCGTCTGTCACGACCGGCTGAACCGAGTTGGCCGGCTCTACTTTTCCGAACGCCCGCATCCCGGCGAGGCGGGGATCCCTGCGCTCAGGGTCGGGGTGCCCCGCTGGGCTCCACGACGATGCCGGCCAGAAGCTCGCTGCGCACGAGGACGGCGACCTGGGCGGGATCGCCGAAATCCCAATGCCCGGGCGAGGAAATGTACGAAAGGATCATGCGAGCCAAGAAATCGGCCGCCTCTTGGACCTTGACGCCGGGGACCACGCCGTGGCTGACAAGATAGGGCACCAAAAAGGCGCTGATGAACCCAAGGGTGCGATTGGCCTCCACCGACAGCTTGGGCAGGAGTAACTCGGGCTCAGTCTCGAGGATCTTCTGGAGTACCTCGTGCTCGAGCACCGCTTTGCGGGCGAAAACCAATCCCCGCTCGAGGACCTCCTCCAAGCTCGTGGCGCCCTGCACCTCTTCGTATAAGCGCCCGAAGAACTGCAGGTACTGCCACGACACCACGGCGTCGATGAGCTCGTCTCGCCCCCCCGGGAAATAGCGGTACACCGTGGCGCGCGACAGGCCCGCTTCGCGCGCCGCATCTTCCAAGGTGGTCTTGGACAGGCCCCAACGGGCCACGCAATTGTAGGTGGCCTCGAGGATCCGTTGTCGAGGACCGTCGGCCACGGCCTCAGAAGCCGAGTAAAGCGTCGAGACCGACGGTGACCCCGGGGCGATCGGCCACGGATCGCAAGGCCAGAAGGACGCCCGGCATGAAGGAGCTGCGGTCATAGGCGTCGTGGCGAATGGTGAGGCTCTGGCCCAGGGCGCCGAAGATCACTTCCTGGTGAGCCACCAGACCGGGCAGGCGTACCGAGTGGATACGTACGGCGCCCGGTCCGTCCCCGCCGCGCGCCCCGGCCACGGCGTGCAAGGTGGTGGCGTCTTGCGGCCACGGGGCTGCTCCCGAGTCACGCCGGGCTACTTCGAGGCGCTCCGCGCTGCGCAGTGCGGTACCCGAAGGGGCGTCGCGCTTGGCGTCGTGATGGAGCTCGACGATCTCCGCGCCGTCCATGAAGGGGGCAGCCAGCTCGGCCAAGCGCATCATCAACACCGCCCCGATGGCGAAGTTGGCGGCAATGACGCAGTTGGCTTCGGAGGCGGCGAACAGCGCCTCGAGCTCAGCCAGCTCGCCGGGAGAGATACCTGTGGTCCCCACCACGGCATGCACCCCATGGGCGGCACACCAACGCATGTTGGCGACGGCACTTTCGGCCACCGTGAAGTCGACGGCCACCTGAGCTTTGGCGAACTCCAGGTCCTCGATGCCGGCTCCGATCTGCACGCCGTTGGCGTCCAACCCGGTGGCTTGGCGGACGTCGATTCCCACCTGGTTGGGGTCGATGGCGGCGACCAGCTCCATGTCGGCATCTTCAGCGACGGCCCGGCATACCTCCCGGCCCATCCTTCCTCCCGCCCCCAGGACGCCGACGCGCATGACGCCAACCCTATCGGCCCCGCCCGCGCCAACTAAGCCCGGCGACCTGGCAATCAGTCAGGGCGCGGCGCGAAATCCTCGGGAGTAAAGGGGCCCACCACGGACAACGTCCGCGACTGGGCGGCGAGTCTGGCCGCGGCGTCCCCGACGTCTTGCACGCTGACCGCTTGCACCTTGGCCAACACGTCGTCGACCTCAAGGACGGCACCGTGGAGCAACAGACTCGAGCCGATACGGCTCATGCGGGCGCCGGAGTCCTCCAACGACAACAACGTCTCGGCCCGTAGGTGCCCTTTGGCCACTTCGAGCTCCCGCTCGGTGATGCCCGTGGCTCCCATGCGGTCGATCTCGGCGTGCACGAGGCCAAGCACTTCGTGGGCGTTCTCCGGGGCCGTGCCGACACCGACGGTCATGGCGCCAACCTCGTCGTACTGGGTCCGTTCCGACCAGATCGAGTAGGCCAATCCTCGACGCTCGCGTACTTCTTGGAACAATCGGCTCGAGATCCCACCGCCGAGGACGTGATTGAGCACAGCCAGAGCCCAGCGGTCATCGGAATGCCGCCCCGGGCAGCGTGCCCCCACCACGAGATGGGCCTGCTCGGTGGGGCGGGACGTCACCGCCATGGTCTCGGGCCCGCTGTCGGGGGCCACGCGCCGGGGACTTGCCCCTCCGGTGCGCGTGGCGAATCGTCGGTCGATCGCTTCGGCCACGGCCCCGTGATCGACGTCACCGGCGGCGGCCACCACCAAGTTGCCCGCCACGTAGTGCTCGTCGAAGAAGCTCCGGATGGCCACCGAATCCAGGCCGCCCACGCTGCGGGCACTGCCCATGACTTCGCGGCCGAGGGGGTGGTGGGGAAACAAGGACGTGATGCAGTGCTCGGCGGCCAGGTCGGCGGGCTCGTCCGCGTGCATGAGAATTTCGTCGAGGATCACTTGCCGCTCGGCGTCGACGTCCTCAGGCCGAAGAGCAGGGTCGGTCATGATGGCGCCCAGCACGTCGAGACCCAATGACACGTGTTCGGACAGCAAGCGGATGTAAAAGGCCGTGTACTCCTTGGTGGTAAAGGCGTTCATGTCACCGCCCACCTCGTCGACAGCCTCGGCTATGTCGGCCGCCGCCCAGGTCGGGGTGCCCTTGAACAGCAGGTGCTCGAGGAAGTGTGACGCTCCGGCCTGACCGTCGTCTTCGTCGCGTGACCCCGTTCCCACCCAGATGCCGATGGTGACCGACCGAGCGTCGGCCATCTTCTCGGTGACGAGTCGCGCCCCACACCCAAGGGTGTCAACTGCGATCACCGTGGCCCCCGAAGGTGGGAACCACGGTGAATCAGGCCAGGAAGCGGGCCGCTACGGCCGCAGGTCACCGGCGACGAGGTCGGCGAGGACGCCGGTCGTCGGAGCGATCAGGGCGATCGCTCGCGGCGGCGGGCCCAGGCCCGAGGTCACCGAGCTCGCCGGCGATCTCGGCCTCGAAGGCGGCCTCGAAAGATGCCACCGGTGCGCTCGGCCGGCTCTCACGCGGCGCATCGCTGCGCTGTGCATCGCTGCGCGGCGTGTCGCGACGCGCCGGGCGGTCTTCGCCCTGACCGTTGCTACGGGCCACCGCGGCCGGCGGGTCTCCGGCCAGCGAGAGCGACACCTTGCCCTGAGGGTCGATGTCGTCGACGCGCACTTCGATGTCCTGGCCCAAGCTGAGCACGTCCTCGACGCGCTCGACTCGCTTGCCGCCTCCGACCTTGGAGATGTGCAGCAGGCCGTCACGCCCAGGAAGGATGTTGACGAAGGCACCGAACTTGGTGATGTTGACCACCTTGCCCTGGTACGTGCCTCCGATGTCGGCCTCGGGCGGCTCCACGATGAGGAAGATCCGCTTGCGGGCCTCCTCGACAGCAGCGCCGTCTTTGGCCCCGATGGTCACGATGCCGAACATGCCGTCGTCGTCGACGGTGATGTCGGCGCCGGTCTCGGCCTGCAACGTGTTGATGACCTTGCCCTTGGGCCCGATGACCTCCCCGATGCGGTCGGCGGGAATTTTGAAGGAAACGATCTTCGGCGCGTTGATGTTGACCTGATCACGAGGCTCGGCGATGGCGCCGTGCATGACCTCGAGGATGATGAGACGGGCCTCTTTGGCCTGGTGCAGCGCTTGGGCCAAGACGTCGGCAGGAAGACCGTCGATCTTGGTGTCGAGCTGCAACGCCGTCACCGAATCACTGGTGCCGGCCACCTTGAAGTCCATGTCGCCGAAGGCGTCCTCGGCTCCGAGAATGTCGGTGAGCGTCACGTAGCGGCCGTCGTCGTAGACGAGCCCCATGGCGATACCGGCCACGGCGGCCTTGATGGGCACGCCGGCGTCCATGAGCGACAACGACGAGCCGCACACCGACGCCATCGATGTCGATCCGTTGGACGACAACACGTCGGACACGAGCCTCAAGGTGTAGGGGAACTCCGCCTCTGAGGGGATCACCGGCAACAAGGCACGCTCGGCCAGCAACCCGTGGCCGATCTCGCGGCGCTTGGGCCCTCGCATGAACCCTGTCTCTCCGGTGGAGTATGGCGGGAAGTTGTAGTGGTGCATGTAGCGTTTGGTGTCGTCGATGCCGATGGTGTCGAGGAGCTGCTTCATGCGCGGCATCCCCAACGTGGTCACGTTGAGGACCTGTGTCTCGCCCCGCTGAAACAGCGCCGAACCATGGGTGGTGGGCAGCAGTCCCACCTCGGCCGACAGCGGGCGGATGTCCGCCGTGCCTCGACCGTCGATGCGCACACCCTCTTCGACGATGCGCTTGCGCACGATCTTCTTGGTGAGAGAGCGCACCGCCGGCTTGATCTCTCGCTCTCGTTCGGGGAACTCGGCGGAGAGTTGGCCGATGATCGATTCGGTCGCGGCGTCGATGGCGGCATTGCGATCGGCCTTTTCGACGATGACGTTGGCCTTGGCGATGGCGTCGGTGCCCACCTGCGCGACCCGCTCGAAGACATCGTCGCCATAGTCGCTGAACAGCTCAATGGAGATGGGGGGCTTGGCGCCCGCCTTGGCCACCAGCTGGCGCTGCATGGTGATGGACTCGCGGATCCAGGTCTTGGCTGCCTCGAGGCCGTCGGCCAGGACCTCCTCGGTCACCTTGGGGGCACCGTCCTCGTAGAAGGTCCAGGCGTCCGCCGTGCCACCGGCCTCCACCATCATGATGGCGACCTCGGCATCGGGGGCGTCTGACAGCGTCCGGCCCGCCACCACCAATTCGAAGCACGAGGCGTCGCCCTGCTGGTAGGTGGGGTGCGGCGCCCACATACCTTCGATGGTCCACGCCATACGAACGGCCCCGATGGGTCCGTCGAAGGGGATCCCCGACAACATCAGGGCCGCTGACGCGCCGTTGATGGCGAGGACGTCATGCGGGTTGGCCAAGTCGGCGGCCACCACGGTGCCCACCACGTGGACCTCGTTGCGGAAGCCGGATGGGAACGACGGCCGCAAGGGCCGGTCGATGAGCCGGCACGTCAAGATGGCTTGGTCGGTGGCGCGCCCCTCACGACGGAAGAACGAGCCGGGGATCTTCCCCGCCGCGTACATCCGCTCCTCGATGTCGACGGTCAGGGGAAAGAAATCGGCCCCTTCACGTACGTGGCGGGAGGCGGTGGCCGTAACCAGCACCATGGTGTCGCCGATACGCGCCATGACGGCGCCGTCGGCCTGACCGGCCAGCTTGCCGGTTTCAAAGGAAAGGGTGAGGTCGGTCCCGCTAATAGGGGCCGACACGGAAATGGCGTCCGCCATGGTCTCCTCGCTTGCTCGAGGGCACCGCGACAGGCCAGTTCCCAGTCGTCGACCACCTTGCTCCCGGTTCGGGCCTCTGTCGGGTGTATCCCGCGAGGTCGATTCGGGCCGGCTCAGGTGACCGGCGACTGGCAGCTGACTCCTGTCCAGGTGCCCTGGTCCTACTGGATCGGGCGGGTCTCCCCCGTCCGAGGTGGCTCCCCGTCGGCACAGGGGCCGCCGGGAGGGTTGGGCGGGCTAACGGCGGATGCCAAGCCTGCCGATGATCGACCGGTAGCGCTCCACGTCATTGTCCCGCACGTAGTCCAGCAAGCGGCGTCGGCGGCCGATGAGCTTCATCAGTCCTCGCCGGGTGTGATGGTCGCCTTTGTGGACCTTCAGGTGCTCGGACAGGTGCGTGATGCGCTCCGTTAGGAGCGCGATCTGCACCTCGGGCGAGCCGGTGTCGGTCTCGTGGAGGCGGTATTCGGCGATCGTCGCAGTTTTCTCAGGCATAGGGAGGGAAATGAATCGCAGTGGCTTGGAGGAGGCCGGGCTTTGATGGCCTGTCGACCCCCAACCGGACAACCGGAACGGCGTCCCGGCTGAAGGTGCACTCTAGCAGGGCGTTGGTGGCGATGTCTTAGTCCGCCACGGCGGCCAGCACGCGCCGAGCGGCCTCGATGTCCAGGTCCATCTGGGCGACGAGCGCTTCTGGGCTGGCGAAAGTCATCTCGTCTCGGAGGCGCTCGACAAAGGACACCTTGGCGAGCTCCCCGTAGAGGTCACCCTGGTAGTCCAACAGGAAAGCCTCGAGCAGCGCGTCGGAGTGGGGGCCGAAGGTCGGCCGACGGCCGAAGGACGCCGCCGCGTGGTACTTCGATCCGTCGGGCCGTTCGTAGAGACAGGCGTAGATCCCTTCACCGGGCATGGCGATGTCGGCGGGGACGGCCACGTTGGCGGTGGGGAACCCGAGGACCGGGCCGCCCCGGCCCGCACCGGGCTCGACTACCCCACGTACCTGGTGGAAGCGGCCCAGCAACTCCGAGGCGGCGCGCACCGACCCGGCCGCCAGCAACTCGCGAATGCGCGTCGACGACACCACTTCGCCGACGGGGTCGCCTTGGAGACCCACCCCCACGACTTCGAACCCATGGTCGGCGCCCATGTCCGCCAGTAGGGCGACGTTCCCCTTGCGACCATGGCCGAAGTGGAAGTCCTCCCCCACCACCACGATCCGGGCCCCGAGTGCGCCCACCAGCACCTCGAGTACGAACTCCTCGGCCGTCTCGTTGGCCCGGTCCTGGTCGAAGGGGACCACCACCGTCATGTCGAGGCCGGCCGCCGACAGCAACTCGAGCTTCTGGTCGAGGTCGGTCAGCAACAACGGTGCGCTGTCGGGCCGGACCACGGTGCCAGGGTGACGGTCGAAGGTGACCACGGCCGTCGCCAGGCCCTGGGGGCGGGCCATGTCCTGCAACGCCCCGATGAGGTGCTGGTGACCCAGGTGCACCCCGTCGTAGGCACCGATGGTCACCGCCGAGCCCCCCGCCGGAGGCGTACAACGCTCGAGGCCCATCACGACATCCATCGCCGCGAGGTTAGTGGCGACTCGGGCGGCTTCTCGGGCCCGTCACGAGCTGGCCGCCAGCACGCACGCCGCCGCTAATGGACCGCCCTGCGTACCCTCGTAAACGGCCAAAAGCGTGTCGTTTTCGTCGACTATCGCCCACGGCCCTGTTCCGGCCGCCCCCAGGGCGGCACCGTCGAGGGTGAGGCCGTGCGATATACGCCGCGCCACGTCGCTGTCGACGCGTAGATGCGTCATGTCGCGCAACCCTTGGGCCGGCGTCAGCACATGACCCGGCGCTAACTCGTCGATGCGGTGCGCCTCGTCGAGCCCGAAAGATCCGACCTGCGTGCGCCGCAGGTTGCGCAGATGCGCCCCACCTCCCAAAGCGGCCCCGAGGTCAGCGGCCAGCACCCGCACATACGTACCGGTCGAACAGTCCACCTCGATGCGAAACACTCCCGGGGAGTCGTCGCCCGACGGATAGATCTCGAAGCGATCCACGGTGACCGGTCGGGGTTTGCGGTCGACTTCGACGCCGGCGCGGGCCAGCTCGTGCAGCCGCCGGCCCCCCACCTTGACCGCCGAGACCATGGGCGGCACCTGCTCGATGGCTCCGGTCAGCGACTGCGCGGCGAAACGTACGTCATCGAGGCTCACCCCGGCCATATCCCAACTCCCCACCACCGCGCCCGAGGCGTCGAGAGTCGAGGTGGCTATGCCCAACACCACCTCGCCGTGGTAGGTCTTTCGCAAGGCACCCACGAATCGCAGCAATCTCGTGAAACGACCCAGGCCCACCAGCAAGATCCCGGTGGCGTCAGGATCGAGCGTGCCGGCGTGACCGACGCGCCGTTGCCCGAAGGTACGCCGGCAGCGAGCCACCACGTCGTGTGAGGTCCAACCCGGCTCTTTGTCCAAAACGGCCAGACCCGTCACGTCCTCGGCGGCCGCCTCGGCGCTACGTCGCGCCATGACCCTCGCCGGTCTCGCCGGTCTCGCCGGTCTCGCCTAGGTCGTCGCCGGCCTGTCCCGGCTCGCCGAGCTCGTCATCGGATTCAGGCATGGCGTCATGGATGCGGCGAAGGATCTCCTCGACCTTCGAACCCGCCACCACGGCCGGGTCCAAGGCGAAGACGAGTTGCGGCGTGCGCTTCAACCGCACCTCTCGCGAAATGGCCCGTTGGATATGGACGCGCTGAGCGTCGAGCGCAGCCGCGGTCTCGTCGGGCATCGAGCTCATGAACACCGTGGCGTGGCTGAGGTCGGGCGCGGTGTCGACGGCGGTCACCGTGGCCATGCGCAAGCGGTCGTCGACATCGGCCGCTCGCTCTAAAGCGTCGGCCACCACCTCTCGCAAGACCTCGTTGACGCGGGCCGTGCGGGGGTAGGGCGTGGAAGCCTTCGCCTGGTGGTGACGTCGGCGCACGGATTGCCTCCTCGTGCTCGCAGGACCACTCAGGTGCGAGGGATTTCCCGCTCTTCGAACGTCTCGATCACGTCGCCGGCATGCAGATCCTGAAAGTCCGAGAGACCGATCCCGCACTCGAAGCCGGACTGGACTTCCCGGGCGTCGTCCTTGAACCGGCGCAACGACGTGATGGAGCCTTTCCAGATGATGACCCCGTCGCGCAAGAAGCGCACCTTGGACCCTCGAGTGATGACGCCGTCGCGCACGTAACAACCGGCCACCGCGCCCACTCGAGGTACCCGGAAAACGGCTCGAACTTCGGCCTCGCCGGTGACGACCTCTTGGAACTCGGGCACGAGCATGCCGACCATGGCCGCTTCGATGTCCTCGAGCAGTTTGTAGATGATCTCGTAGGTACGGATCTCGACGTCCCGCTCTTCGCCCAGCTCGCGAGAACGCCGGTCGGGCCTCACGTTGAACCCGATGATCGTGGCGTTGGACGCCGCGGCCAGCTGCACGTCGTTCTCGGTGATTCCTCCCACGCCGCGATGCACGAAGCTCAACTTGACCTCGGGGCGCTCGAGCTTGCGCAGGCTGTCGGTGATGGCCTCCAAGGTGCCTTGGACGTCGGCCTTCAAGATGAGGTTCAAGGTGGCCGATTCGCCGCGCTGGATCTGCTCGAAGAGGTCTTCGAGCTTGGCGCCCGGCGCCGTGGGCGAAGGCGCATGCCCCGCCACTCGGAACCGACGCTCGCGGGCTTCGCCGATGGTGCGAGCCGTGGTCTGGTCAGACGTCACCCGGAACTCGTCACCGGCGGCCGGCGGCTCGGAGAAGCCGAGTACTTGCACCGGCATCGAGGGTGGGGCCTCTTTTACGGCGTCGAGGTGGTCGTCGATGAGCGCCTTGACACGTCCCCATGCGGCGCCGGCCACAACCGGGTCGCCCACTCGCAAGGTGCCGCTTTGGACGATGACCGTCGCCACCGGACCCCGGCCCGCCTCGAGGTTGGCCTCGAGGACCACCCCGCGGCCTCGGCCCTCGGGGCTGGCGCGCAGTTCCTCGACCTCGGCCACGATGATCAGTTGCTCGAGGAGGTCATCGATCCCCAGGCTTTGCAGGGCCGACACCTGCACCACGATGGTGTCGCCGCCCCAGGCCTCGGGCACCAGCCCGTGCTCGGAAAGCTGTTGGAGCACCCTGGTCACGTCGCTGTCGGCCCGGTCGACCTTGTTCACGGCCACCACGATGGGCACATCGGCGGCCCGGGCGTGGTCGATGGCCTCCACCGTTTGCGGCATGACGCCGTCGTCGGCGGCCACCACCAGCACCACGATGTCGGTGATCTGCGCCCCGCGCGCCCGCATGGCCGTAAAGGCCTCGTGGCCCGGGGTGTCGATGAAAGTGATGAGGTTGCCGTTCACCTCGACCTGATAGGCCCCGATGTGCTGGGTGATGCCGCCCGCCTCGTCGGCGACGACGTTGGAGTTCCGGATCCGGTCGAGCAGCAACGTCTTACCGTGGTCGACGTGGCCCATGACGGTGACCACCGGCGGGCGGGGCCGCAGGTCCTCCTCGCGCTCCTCCTCGTCCTCTTCGAAGTACTTGGCTTGCAGCTCGGCTTCTTGCTCCTCGCCCGGGTCGACCAGGCGGATGTTGGCGCCAAGCTCCTGCGCGAAGAGCTCGATCATGTCGTCGGACAACGACTGCGTGGCCGTGACGACTTCTCCTTGGAGAAAGAGGTACCGGATGACGTCGCCCGCCGACCGGTTGAGCTTGGGCCCGAGCTCGCGCGGCGTCGAGCCCCGCTCCACGATTACCTCGGAGTCCGGAATGGGGGCACTCGACGGCGTGTACGTGGTGAGTTGCGTCGGCTCGAGCTCTTCGAGGTTGCGACGCCGACGCCGGGGCCGGCGCTGAGGCGGGCGACCTCTTCCGCCCGGACCACCGCGGAGTCCCGGCGGAGGACCACCGGGCCGACCGCTGAAGCCTCCGCCGCCGCCACCGGGAGTTCCGCCCGGGCCGCCTCGTCCGCCGAAGCCTCCCGACATGCCACCGCGACTCGGCGGTCCACCACCGGGACGGGGCCCGCCCGAAGGTCGGCCCGGAGCACCGGCACCCCCGCCAGGACGCGGCGGTACGGGAGCCCGACGCCCAGGCGGCGGGGGGATGGGACGGCCCGAGTTCGACCGAGGGGGGCCCGGAGGCGGGGGGATGGGACGGCCCGACGCGCTGGTGGGCCGTACGGCGGGCCGCGCCGGGGCTTCGGGGCGCGATCCGAGATCAGGTACCGACGGGGGAGCCGACGGCGCCGGCCGCGGGGGCGCAGCGGGGGCCGAAGACGGGCTCGAGGCACTGGCGGCCGGCGCGCTGACGGCGGGGGCCGACGGTGAAGAGCTGGGCGCCGGACGAGAGATGGGCCGCGGACCGGGGGGCGGCGGAACACTGACCTCGCTGGCGGGCCGGCTCGTCACCAACCGGCTGGAGCGGGGCACCTCGGACGGTGACGATGGCGATGACGACGCCGACGGTGCCGGGGCTGACGAGGCGGCGTGGGACGGAGCTTCGGAGCGCGACCTACCCGACGCGCCGCTCTCACCGCCGGCTGTGGAAGCCGCCGCCGAAGCCCTCGATGTCGGGGCCGCTTTGGGCTCGTCTTCAACCTCGGGCGGTTGCACCTCGCGCCGCAAGCCTTCGCGATCGGCCTTGCGGCGCACGCGGTCGGCTTGGGCATCCTCGATGGAGGACGAGTGGCTCTTTACCCCGATGCCCAAAGAGACGCAGAGATCAAGTGCCTCTTTGTTCGTCAGGCCGAGCTCGCGGGCCAGCTCGTAGACGCGGATCTTTTTCGGCAACGCTTCCTACGATCCTTCTTCCTCGCGCGGGCGCGCACCAACCGGTCGGCCCGACGTACCATCCTCGCACACCTGTGCCCTGCCCCTCTGTGGGTCCAGGACTAGCTCGCCCCGCCTTCGCCCGGCACGCTTCCGGGCGTCGCCCCGGTGCCGGCGTCGTCGTCGGGCTTCTGGTCGGGTTGCTCGTCGAGCTTCACTGCCGTTTCCCCAGAAGCTGAATCGCCAGGAACCCCGTCAGCCGGAGCCGATTCGGCGGGCTCCGCCGCAGCAGGCTCCGCCGCAGCCGGCCCCGGGGCGGCATCGGGAGCGGTCTCGCCGGAGACGACCCTCGACCACTCGGTGGCGGAGACGGCTTCGCCGCCCTCGGCGGGCTGCCACACCATCTCCCCCGCCTCGTTCTCGACCCACTCGCCCTCGGCCCACTCCTCGCCGTAGCCGGCCTCTTCCTCAGCCAGCTGCGTCTCGCTTTTGATGTCGACCCGCCAACCCGTGAGCCGAGCCGCCAAGCGGGCGTTTTGGCCCTCCTTGCCGATCGCCAACGACAGTTGGTAGTCGCTCACCACGACGGTGGCCGTCCCCGATTCGTCGTCGAGGCGAACCTCACGGACCCGCGCCGGCTGCAAGGCGGCCTGGATGAAGTCCACCGGGTCGTCGGCAAAGGGCACCACGTCGATACGCTCACCGCGCAGCTCGTTGGTCACCATCCTCACCCTCGACCCCCGCGCCCCGACACATGCCCCTACGGGGTCCACGTTGGGGTCGTTGGACCACACGGCGATCTTGGTGCGATGCCCCGGCTCACGGGCGGCGGCTTTGATCTCCACCACCCCCGAGGAGATCTCGGGCACCTCCAGCTCGAAAAGCCGCTTCACCAAACCGGGATGACTGCGGCTCACCACGATCTGGGGACCCTTGGTCGTCTTGCGCACCTCCACGATGTACGCCTTGAGGCGCGCCCCGTGCTCGTAGCGCTCATAGGGAACCTGCTCGGCCTGCGGCAAAAGCGCCTCGACTTTTCCCAGGTCGAGGAGGGTGTAGCGGTTGTCGGTCTGTTGCACGATGCCGGTGACGATGTCGCCCTCGCGCCCGGCGTACTCCTCGTACTTCAGGTCGCGTTCGGCCTCTCGGATGCGCTGCAGGATCACCTGCTTGGCCGTCTGCGCGGCGATACGGCCGAAGTCGTTGGGCGTGTCGTCCCACTCTCGGATGACGTTGCCGTCCTCATCGAGCTCCTGGCCGTAGACGCGGATGTCACCGGACTCGGGGTCGATGGTGACGACGGCTTCTTCGGCGGCACCAGGACGCCGCTTGTAGGCAGCCACCAGTGCATTGGCCAGTGCATCGAGGAGCGTGTCCACGCCGATGCCCCGGTCGCGCGCGATCTGCCCAAGGGCGTCGAGAAACTCGAAATTCGTCTTACTCATGGGGTCGTGACCTTCTTCCTCTCGGCCTTGCCGTGGGCCACGCCCTTGGTACCCGCCCGCATGGCAGCACCTTTCCTGCGCGACGGCGAAGGTGCGGTCCCAAAGTCGAACACCGTCCGCGCCCTCTGCACCTCGTCGTAGGTGAATCCCTTACGCCCGTCGGGGAGATCGCCACCCTCGAGGACAAAACCTTCGTCGTCGACCGCCGTCAATCGGCCCGTGAAGCGCCGCTCGCCCTCGCCGCCGGCCACGGTTCGGACCGACACCGTCTGGCCCAGCGCGCCCGCAAAGTGCTGCGGGGTGCGCAGGGGGCGCTCTATGCCCGGGCTCGACACCTCGAGGCTGTAGCGGTGACCCGGGAACGGGTCGTGCTCATCGAGGACGGCCGAGAGCACCTTGGTCGCCTCGGCGATGGCATCGAGGTCGATCCCGCCGGGCCGATCCACAACGAGGCGAAGCAGCGTCGTGCGCCGCTCGACATCGACCAGCTCGAGCCCGAGGGGCGCGACAGCGGGCGCGAGCAATCCATGCAGGTCCGCATCCACCGCTGGCTCACCTCCCTCATCACCTCGCAACCGGGCCCGTTTCAACCAAAAGAGCTGGTCAAAGAAGAAGCGTGGGCTGCCCGCCCACGCTCCGACGTACCACCTCTGTCATCTGAACGGCTCAGCGAGTATACCAGTCGCCCTTTCGCCCCCTACGGGCGCCCGGAGGCCGTCACCTGGCTGGGTCAGCACCGAGCCGTGGGCGCCAGGCCGTAACATCCAGCCCGATATGGCCAAAGAAGGTGTGCTCACCTCGCAGTCCAAGGATTTTCCGCGCTGGTACCAAGACATCGTGGCCAAGGCCGAGCTGGCCGACAACGGCCCGGTCCGGGGCACCATGGTCATCCGGCCCTATGGGTACGCCATCTGGGAACGCATGCAGTCCGAGCTCGACGCCCGCATTAAGGCGGCCGGCGTGTCCAACGCCTACTTCCCGCTCTTCATCCCCGAGAGCTACCTGAAAAAAGAGGCCGAACACGTCGAGGGCTTCAGCCCCGAGCTGGCCGTGGTCACCCACGCCGGCGGTAAGGAGCTCGACGAGCCGGTGGTGGTTCGGCCCACCAGTGAGACCATCATCAACTCCTATTTCTCCAAGTGGATCCAGAGCTACCGCGATCTGCCCCTGTTGATCAACCAGTGGTGCAACGTCGTGCGCTGGGAGATGCGACCCCGGCTCTTCCTGCGTACCACCGAGTTCCTGTGGCAAGAGGGGCACACCGCCCACGTCAGTGAGGCCGAGGCCCGCGCCTTCGCGTTGCAGGTGCTGGCGGACGTCTATCGCGACTTCATGGTGGAGGTCATGGCCGTGCCCGTGCTGACCGGCCGCAAGACCGACCACGAGCGCTTCGCGGGGGCCACGACCACGTGGACCTGCGAGGCCATGATGCGCGACGGCAAGGCATTGCAGATGGGGACGAGCCACGAGCTGGGCCAGAACTTCGCCAAAGCCTTCGACATCGACTTCCTCGACGACTCCGGCCTCCAGGTCCATGCCTGGCAGACATCGTGGGGGGTGTCGTCGCGGCTTATGGGCGCACTGGTCATGGTGCACGGCGACGACTCGGGTCTGCGCCTGCCCCCTTGCCTGGCGCCGGTCCAAGCCGTGGTGCTGCTGGCTCGCGACGAGGACGGGGCCGCCGAGAAAGCCGCCCAACTGGCCGCTGAGCTTGTCGAGGCGGGCATACGCACCGAGCTCGACATCCGCACCGACGTCTCTTTCGGTCGTCGGGTGGTGGGCTGGGAGCTCAAGGGCGTTCCCGTGCGGGTGGAGGTGGGACCAAGAGACCTGGCGGCGGGTTCGGCGGTGCTCGTCCGGCGCGCCTCGGGCACCAAGGAGTCGGTGGCGCTCAGTGCCGTCGTCAACGCGGCCATCATCGCCCTCGCCGAGGAACAGGCGTCCATGCTGGCCGAGGCCGACGAGTTACGCCGGAGCCGCACGGTCGAAGTGGCCAACCTGGACGAGGCCGTCGAAGCCACCCAGAGCGGGTTTGCGCAACTTCCGTGGTCCGCGGTGGGCACCGACGGCGAGCGCACCTTGCACAAGGCGGGGGTATCGGTGCGCTGCCTGCAGACGCCCGACGGCGGGCTTCCTGCTCCTGATGGAAGTGACGAGGACCAGCTGTTGGCGGTGGTGGCCAAGGCCTACTGACCGTCGCGCGCCCCGTCATCGTCGTGCACGACCTTCTTGATGAGCTCCACCTTGGCGGCACTGTGGTTGGCGTCTTCGCCTCGGGCTTCGAACAACGCTTGACGATCCGCCTCCGCCTCCGCCTCGGCCCCGCTGTCGGCGGCGGCCAGGCGGGCCTCCACGCCCTCGGCCACGAGCTTCTCGGCTTCCTCCACCAAGGCGGCCACCATGTCGGCTTCGGGGACGACGCGGACGATCTTTCCCTTGATGAACAAGTGGCCGCGCCGACGCCCGGCGGCGATACCAAGATCGGCCTCGCGGGCCTCGCCGGGGCCGTTGACAACGCATCCCATGACGGCGACCTGCAAGGGCAGTTGGCGGTGCTCGAGGGCTTCTTGGACGGCCCGGGCCACCCCGATGACGTCGATCTCGGCCCGACCACAGCTCGGGCAGGCGATGAGGTCGAGGCCCTTGCGCTCCCGCAGACCCAGGGCTTCGAGGAGCTGGCGACCGGCTCGGGCTTCTTCGACCGGGTCGGCGGTCAGCGAATAGCGGATGGTGTCACCGATCCCTTCGGCCAGAAGGGTGGCCATGCCGGCTGTCGCCTTGATGAGACCTGCCGGCGGAGGGCCGGCTTCAGTGACACCGAGATGCAGCGGATGGTCGAAGGTCTCCGCACACAACCGGTAGGCCTCGATCATGAGGGGTACCGACGACGCTTTGACGGAGATCTTGACGTCGTCAAAACCGACTTCCTCGAAGTAGGCGAGCTCCATACGCGCCGATTCGACCATCGCCTCGGCCGTCGCCCCCCCGAAGCGCTTGTACAGGTCGGGATGCAACGAGCCGGCGTTCACCCCGATGCGGATGGGTACGCCTCGGTCCTTGGCTTCGGCGGCGACCTGCTTGATCTCGGCCGCCTTGCGGAGGTTGCCGGGATTGAGCCGCAGGCCCGCCACGCCGGCCTCCAAGGCGGCCAGCGCCATTTCGTGGTGAAAGTGAATGTCGGCCACGATGGGCACCGGCGACCGAGAAACGATGTGGGCCAGCCCTTCGGCGGCCGCCTCCTCGTTGCACGTGCAGCGCACGATGTCCGCACCGGCCGCGGCCAGGGCGTACACCTGGGCCAGGGTGCCTTCCACATCGGCGGTCTTGGTGATGGTCATCGACTGCACCGATATGGGCGCCCCACCGCCGACGGCCACCGACCCCACGTGAATCCGTCGGGTGGGGCGGCGTTCGGCGACACGGACGGGCGGACGGCTCATGGAGACCTCAGTGGAAGCGCACCACGACAGGATGCGTGATGTCCAGATAGAGCGCGCCGATCACGATGAAACCTAGAAAAAGCACGAACGCGTACACGACGGGCATGAGCTTGGTCACATCGGCGTGGTATTTCCGGCCCCGGCGGCTACGGATGCGCTCGTAGACGGCGATGGCGACGTGCCCGCCGTCGAGGGGCAACATGGGCAACATGTTGAGCATCCCCAGAGAGATGTTGAGGGCGATGAGCACCTCGATGAGGGGAACGATCCCGGCCTGGGTGGCATCGTCGGCGGTACGAACAGCGCCGTAGATCGACTGGATCCGATCACCGCTCGTGGCGGCGCGGTCAGCGGCTTTGGTATTGGTCAACTCATGGACGTAGGCGGTGAGCCCGCTCGGGGAGAACAGACGTCCGAGCGCCTGTCCCGTCACCACCACGGCGTGACCGAAGCCCGACCCGGCCAAACTCAGCGCGGACACGACCCCCACCGCTTGGTTGACGCTGCTGAGCTCGACACCGATCCGACCCACCGACGAGGACGTCGAACCCGCTGATGTCACGTTCTGCGGGGTGACCGAGACGGTGCGGGGCCGGCCGTCGCGTTGCACGTCGACGGTGACGCGGTGCCCGGCGCTGCGGGTGATGACGTCGATCAACTGGTCCGTGGACTTCACGGTCTTGCCGTTGACGGCGTCGACGATGTCGCCGATACGCAGGCCTCCATCGCGAGCGGGGTCGATGCCGTGGGCCAAGGGGGCGAAAGCGGTGATCTTGCCTCCATTGGATGCCGTGGTACCCACGCTGAAGAAAAGGGCCCAGATGAGGATGAAGGCGATGATGGCGTGCATGGCCGACCCCGCCACCGCCACCAGAAGCCGATTGTGAAACGGCTGCTCCCGATAGGTGCGCGCCTCGTCGGCGGGATCAACCTCCTCGGTGTTGGTCATGCCGATGATCTTCACGTAGCCGCCGGCGGGTATGGCCTTGATCCCGTACTCGGTCTCTCCTCGTCGCACCGACCACAACCGGGGCCCGAAGCCGAGGAAGTACTCGGTTACCTTCATGTGGCTCCACTTGGCGGTGACGAAGTGCCCGAGCTCGTGCAACATGATCATGATGATGATGGCGACGATGACGATGAGAAGGTCCGTCGTGTGCGTGGCCATGGCGGCCAGCACCACGGCCAAAACGCCGACCGCCAGTTGCACGAGGGATCGGCGCGGCGACGGTGCGGGGGACGCCGTGATGGCGTCCATCGGTAACGGGTCTTCGGTCTCGATCATGACGCACCTTCGTGGGCGCCCATGCACAGCTCGGCGCGCTGGCGCGCTTGTCGGTCGACCTCGATGACATCCTCGGGCACCGTCACCGGCACCTGCTCACACCCCGCCAACGTCTCCTCCACCACCTCGGCAATCGCGCTCCACGCGATGCGCCCAGAGAGAAATCCTGCCACTGCCACCTCGTTGGCGGCATTCAGCCATGCCGGCGCCACGCCTCCGGCCCGGCCCGCCTCCACGGCCAAGGCAAGGCACCGGAACACTTCGGGGTCAGGAGGTTCGAAATCCAGCTGGGCGAGCTGCGCCCAGTCGATGGCGCCAAAGGAGTGCGCCAGGCGCGTCGGGTAGCTCAGGGCGTAGCCGATGGCGAGGCGCATGTCGGGCAGCGAGAGCTGGGCCACGGTGGCCCCGTCGGTGAACTCCACCATGGAGTGCACCACCGACTGAGGATGGATGACCACCTCGATGTGGTCGTAATCGATGCCGAACAGCTCGTGTGCCTCGATGACCTCGAGTCCTTTGTTCATGAGCGTGGAGGAGTCCACCGTGATCTTCGGTCCCATCTGCCACGTCGGATGAGCCAGGGCGTCGTCCACCCCCACCGAGCGCAGCTGGTCACGGGTCCAACCGCGAAACGGTCCTCCCGAGGCGGTGACCACCAACCGGGCCACCTCGTGGGGTCCCAGGCCGGCACGCAAGCACTGGTGCAGCGCACAGTGCTCGGAATCCACCGGGATGATCTCGGCACCCTCGGTGGCTCGGGCCATGCGCACCACCGGAGCGCCTGCGATCAGTGACTCCTTGTTGGCCAGAGCCAGCCGACGTCCTGACTCCAAAGCCGCCAAGGTCACAGGCAGGCCGGCGAAACCCACCACCGCGTTGACCACCACGTCGCCACGACGCGCCAGCTCGGCCAATCCCTCGGGGCCGCACAGAACCTCGGTCCCCTTCGGCACCGACGCCTCGAGCTCGGCCACACATGACGGGTCGCCGATGGCGACGACGTCGGGACGAAGCTCCCACGCCTGCACGGCCAGCGCTTTGGCCGACCGCCATGCCCCCAGGGCCACCACGTCGAATCGATCTGGCTCGGCCCGGATGACCTCGACGGCTTGGGTGCCAATCGAGCCCGTGGACCCCACCAATGCGACCTTGGTCACCGCCGTGTTCCCCCGAGGACGTTGCTCACCCGAGATGCAGCACCCGGACGAGGTAGTACGTGGCAGGCAACACGAACAACATGGCGTCGAAGCGGTCGAGGACTCCCCCATGGCCGGGCAACAACGACCCCATGTCCTTCAGGCGCAGCTCCCGCTTCACGAGCGACTCACACAGATCGCCGAGCGGCGCCAGTACGGCCGCCACCACGCCGAGAATGGCGGCCTTACCCGGCGTCCATGGGTGCACCTGGCCGGTGATGGCAACCGACAGGACCACGGCCACCACGGCACCGCCGGCGAACCCCTCCCAGGTCTTGTTGGGCGACACGTCGGGCGCCAGTCGATGGCGTCCCAACCAGCGGCCGATGACGAGCGCACCGACGTCCTCGCCCACCACGGCCACGCCGGCCCCGAGAAGAAAGGCCACCCCATGGCGGTGTGGGTACTGGCTGGGGGCGAGCATCAAGGCGGCGAACGCTCCGAGGAGCCCGATCCAGGCAAAGCCGAAGACCGTGATCGACATCCCGTCGATGGCCGACCCCTGCTCCGCACCCACCAGGTACCAGACCAAAGAGGCCATCACCATCAAGCCCAGCACCAAGGGGATACCGGTGACGCCTTTGGTGTAGGCCACCACCATCACAGCCACGGTGGCCACCAGACCCAGCAAGGTGGCCGGCCGATGGCCTGCCCGGCGCACCGCCGCGTAGTACTCGGCGGCCGCCAGCGTCACGATGACGGTGGACAGCACCATGCTCGTCAGCGCCCCGGCTTTGAGGCAGGCCAGCGCCACGATGGCCACGCCCAAGCCGGTGGACACGGCGATGCGCAGATTCCTTCCGCCCCCCGTGCTGGAGGCCGCACCGCCCGGCCCGGGCGTCACCGCCGGCCCCGGTCGTCGCCGGCCGGCACCACGCCCCGACACTCGGGGTCCCGGCGGCGGCACAGGAGCCGATTCGCTGCGCCGTAGCGGCGACGAGCTGATGGCCGTAACGGCCTCTTTGACAGGTGTGTCTCTCGTCTCGGGCATCACCGTTGTTCTCGACGCCACGTCCGACACCACCGGTACCTGCCCGGCGGGCCGATCGTCGTCGTCCCGGCCGTCGGCGGCGTCGTCCTCCCACCACGAGCTCGTGGTGGCTTCCTCGTCGGTCGACGGGACCCCCGCATTGGCCAAACTGCCGAACTCCCAGGGCCGGCGTTGTTCGACGGGGGTGTCCTCGAGCGCCCCCATCCTGGTCTGATCGTCAGCCAGCAGCGAGGGCTCGAAGGTGCTGTCCTCCCACTCGCGGTCGCTGGTCCTCCACGAGGGCCCCGGGTCGCCGAGCTGAGTCCAGGACTCCTCCTCCCCGTCTTGGTCGCTGCGGCGGTCGAGGATGGCCGGCACCTGGCCGGTGGGGGGGTCGGTCCAATGGGGCAGCTGGGGGGAGGTGGCGAGCACCTCGGGCTCATCGTCATCGGGTTCGGAATCGATCAGGGCGCCCCGTGAGATCGGGGCATCGCTGAACTCTTCGTCGAGTTCTTCCACCCACAACGTCTCCTCGGCCGACGAGAGGGCACTCGAGCCGATCACCGTGGGCTCGGATGTGGTGTCGAGCATCTCGTCGAAACCGTGGAAGCGCTCCTCGACCACGCTGGGCCGAAAAGGGACCTCGCCGCTCGTCATCGACCCGGCCGGCTGCGCCCCGATGATGCGGACGCGCTCGGTGGGAGGATCGCCGAGCGCCTCGGGATCTCGCTGATTGCCGTACTCGTCGTCCTCGTCCACGTCCCCTCCGTCAGGTCCCCGCCGAGTCACGGCTCATATTGCGAGCAGTTCCTGCTCTTTATGGGCCAGATGCTTGTCGACAGCCGCCACCATGTCGTGGGTGAGCTTCTCGAGCTCGCGTTCGGCGCGCTCGAGGTCATCAGAAGAAAGGTCGCCGTCGTGCTCCAAGGTCTCGAGCTCGTGGCGCGCCGCCCGGCGCAAGTTCCTGATGGCGATTCGCCCCTCTTCTGCTTTGTGGCGGACGACCTTCACCAACTCCTTGCGCCGCTCCTCGGTGAGCGGCGGGAAGTTCAGCCGGATCACATTGCCGTCATTGGAAGGCGTGATGCCCAAGTCCGACGACTGCAGCGCCTTTTCGATCGACCCCAATGTCGATTTGTCATAGGGCGAGATGACCAGCAGACGGGCTTCGGGAACGCTCAGACCAGCCACGGTGCGCAGTTCCACTTCGGCCCCGTAGATGTCCACCCTCATGTGCTCGACGATGCCGGCGGTGGCTCGGCCCGTCCGCACGCCGCCGAAGTCGGCCTGGGTATGGGCCACGGCCCTCTCCATGCGGTCATGGGCATCCGCCAGCACTACCGCACCGAGCTCCTCGTCGGTCACTTGATCAGCGTACCGATCTCCTCGCCGGCAAGGGCGCGACGGAGGTTGCCGGGTCCCATCAGGTCGAAGACCAGCACGGGTAGGCCATTGTCCTTGCAGAAGGTAATCGCTGTCATGTCCATGACCCGAAGATCCTGGTTGACCACGTCCATGAACCCGAGGGACTCGTAGCGCCGAGCCCCGGCGTCGAGCTTGGGATCGGCGCTGTACACGCCGTCAACGCCCGAATGGGTGCCTTTGAGCAGCAGCTCGGCCTCGATCTCCGCGGCGCGAAGGGCAGCCGAGGTGTCGGTGGTGAAATACGGATTACCCATGCCGGCCGCGAAGATGACGACGCGGCCCTTCTCCAGGTGCCGCACGGCCCGGCGCCGGATATAGGGCTCGGCCACCTGAGCCATGTGCACGGCGGACAGGACCCGGGTGGGCCGCCCGTGACGCTCGACGGCATCCTGCAATGCCAAGGCGTTGATCACGGTGCCCAGCATGCCCATCGTGTCCGAAGTGGTGCGGTCGATTCCTTGACCGGCTCCGGTGGAACCCCGCCAGATGTTGCCGCCGCCCACCATGATGGCGAGCTCCAGCTTGAGGTCTTCAACAGCGGCGGCGATCTCCAGAGCGAGGCGCTCCACCACACCGGCGTCGATGGTCTCGTCAGAGGCCGAGGACGCCAGAGCCTCCCCCGACATCTTGAGGACCAGGCGGCGTCGTTGCACCGTGTTCTCCCCCGTCGCGCTCGGTTGTACTACCACCAGCCGTCGTCTCGGAGGCGCTCAAGCACCCGCCCCGACCTGATCGAAACGCACGATCTCGGCGTCTCCAATCAAATCGGCGATGGAACGCTTGTCGTCCTTGGCATAAGGCTGCTCGAGGAGGACGCGTTCTTTGAACCACCCTTGCAGGCGGCCCTCGACGACCTTGATCAGAGCGGCTTCGGGTTTCCCTTCGTTGCGGGAGATCTTCTCGACCACCTCGCGCTCAGCGGCCACTTCCTCCGCCGGCACGTCCTCGCGGCGAAGATAGGTGGGCTTCCCGAAGGCAATGTGGACGGCCACGTCGTGGGCGAGCTCGGCCGAGCCGTTGCGCATCTCGACGAGCACCGCGTAGACGCCGCGTCCTGCCTGCATGTGCAGGTAATCGCCCACCACGCTGTCGGGCCCGGTCTCAAAGCGGACCACCTTGCCCACCGAGATGTTCTCCTTCAGCGTCGTGCGCAGGTTGTCAACGGCCTCGGTTCGTTCCGAGAGCGCGGCTTCCCCTTTGTCGGCCACCAGCTGAGCGAGCTCATTGACCAACGACACGAAGTCGTCTGCCTTGGCCACGAAGTCGGTCTCGCAGCGCAGAGACACGATGGCGGCCGCGCCAGGCGTCACGGCGAGCGCCACGGCCCCTTCGGCGGCTTCGCGATCGGCACGCTTGGCCGCCCCGGCCAGCCCTTGCTCTCGAAGCCACACGCGGGCCGCCTCAAAGTCCCCGTCGCTGGCTTCCAGAGCTCGCTTGGCGTCGAGCATGCCCGCGCCCGTGTCCTGGCGCAGGCGTTGGACATCTTTGGCAGTAAATGCCGGCATGACTGATCAAGCCTCCTGGGTGGTGGCGTCCGTTGAGTCGGCCGCGGCAGCGGTCGGGGCGGGATCGGACGCGGTGTCGGCGACGGCCGTGTCGGCCACGGCGGTGTCAGGAGCCGCAGCTTCAGGAGCCGCAGCTTCAGGAGCCGCAGCTTCAGGAGCCGCTGCTTCGGCGACGGGAGCCTCGGCTGGGGCCCCCTCGGCTGGGGCCCCCTCGGCAACGGGCGCCTCGGCCTCGGGGGTCTCGGCTGCCTTGGCCGGGGCCTCGACTGGCGCACCCCTGCGTGTCGGAGCGGACGGGGACGCTGTACTCGCCGGCGTTGCGGCCCGGCGATGGTCAGCCACCCATTTTCCTTCGACAACCGCTTCAGCCATGACCCGGCACATCAGCGCACCGGAGCGGATGGCGTCGTCATTGCCGGGGATGACATAGGAGACGACGTCGGGATCGCAGTTGGTGTCCACCACTGCCACGATGGGCAGCTTGAGCTTGTTGGCCTCGGTGACGGCGATGTGCTCCTTCTTCGTGTCGATCACGAAAATGGCGTCGGGCAGGCGGTCCAGGTCGCGGATCCCGCCCAGGTTGCGGCGCAGCTTCTCGAGCTCGCGTCGGTGACGAAGGCCTTCTTTTTTGGGCATGGCATCGAAGTCACCGGCCCGCTCCATGCCTTCGTACTCGCGGAGCTTGCCCGTGCGTGACGAGATGGTGGAGAAGTTGGTGAGCATGCCGCCCAACCAGCGCTCGTTCACAAATGGCATCCCGCAGGCACGGGCATAGGTGGCAATGGGACCCTGGGTCTGCTTCTTGGTGCCCACGAACAACAGCACCCCACCCCCGGCCACCAGGTCACGCACGTACGCGTACGAGGTCTCGAGACCCTTGAGGGTCTCCTTCAGATCGATGATGTAGATCCCGTTGCGCTCGCCCAAGATGTAGCGGCGCATTTTCGGGTTCCACCGGCGCGTCTGGTGGCCGAAATGCATACCGGCCTCCAGCAGCTGCCGTGTCGAGACGACGGCCACAGCTGATCCTCCCATCGGTTGACCTTCCCCGGCGCTGCGTCCCCATGAGGACGACCGTGGACGCGCCTGGGTGCTTAGGTTTCACAAGCGTTCTCCGCCGGACGGCGAAGACCCTTGATGGTAGCCGACCGGCGATGGGGGTACGGCGGCGAGAAGCTCGTGGCTCCCCGGCTGGTTCAGCCGGCGGCGGCCACGCTGGGGCGCTCGCCCCGCCTGCCCCCCGGGGTCCGGCCCTGGCCTCGGGTGTCGGTGCCGTCGGGGCGTCGATCGCTGAGGCGGGCTCGCAGCTGCAGCACCGCCTTGGTGTGGATCTGGCACACCCGGCTTTCGGTCACACCGAGGATCTCGCCGATCTCGGCCAGCGTCAGACCTTCGTAGTAGTACAGCGACAAGACGGTGCGTTCTCGCTCTCCGAGCTGCATGATCGCCTGGCCCAGGATCTCCTTGGACTCCTTGTCCTCGAACATGGCCACCGGGCCAGCGGTCGAGTCCGGGATGGTGTCGCCCAGCGTGGTGCGGTCGGTGCGGTCCCCACCGACCATGAACACCTCGTCGAGGGCGGCCACACCCACAAAGGAGATCTGACGAAGGATGTCTTGCAGGTCGGACTCGGAGATGCCGAGCTCGGCCGCCACTTCGGAGTCATTGGGCGTGCGCAGCAAGCTCGCCTCCAAGGCAGCGTAGGCCTGCTCGACGGCCCGGGCCTTGGCTCGGACCGATCGCGGCACCCAGTCGATGGCGCGCAGTTCGTCGATGATCGCCCCGCGGATGCGGGGGATGGCGTAGGTCTCGAACTTCACCTGGCGCACCGGGTCGAAGCGATCGATGGCATCGATGAGCCCGATGATCCCGTAGCTCACCAGGTCCGACCCGTCGACGTGCTGAGGCAGCCCGACGGCGACACGGGCGGCGACGTATTTCACCAGTGGCGAGTACAAGACGATGAGCTGGTCGCGAATGCGCCGCTCGCCGTCGGCCTTGTACTCCGCCCACAGGCGGGCAGTGGCGTGCTGATCTTCGTCCGTAGTCACTGCCTCCCCCTAGGCACGGGGATGGGTCGCCCCATACACCGAGAGCAACCGTTCTTTGCTGACATGAGTGTAGACCTGGGTGGTCTGCAAGCTGGCATGCCCCAGCAGTTCCTGCACGACCCGCAGGTCCGCGCCCCCATCGAGAAGGTGGGTGGCGTAGCTGTGGCGCAACGCATGGGGGTGGGTAGGCACCGGGGAACGGCGGTCGAGGATGCGGCGAACGTCACGAGGGCCCAACCGGTTCCCCTTTCGATTGAAGAACACGGCGGCCGACGGCGACGAGCTCAGCTGCATGCACCGGCGGCCGTCCTCGAGCCAGTGGGCCACGCGCTGGGCACACAGCTCATGCATGGGCACCCGACGCTCGCGGCTTCCTTTCCCCATCACGCGTACGGTGCAATCGTCGATGTCGACGTGGTCCACGTCCAGGGCGCACAGCTCGGCCACCCGGAGTCCGGACCCGTAGAGCAATTCGAGCACGGCGTCGTCCCGGGCATGCAGCGCCCTACCGATTCCCGCTCCGGGATCGGCTTCGTCGGGGCTGAGCCCAGAGTCATCGTCGAGCATCGCCCCCAGTTCAGCCCGATCAAGCACACGCGGCAGGCGCGACCCACCGCCGGGGGCAACCAAGCGACGAGCCGGGTCGCCGGTGAGAATTCCTCGCCGTTGCATCCACGCAAAGTACGAACGCAACGCGGCGGCCTTGCGCGCGATGGTCGTGCGCGCGTGGCGGCGTGTGGTCAAAAAGGCAAGGTAACGGCGCAACACCAGGCGGTCGACATCATGGGGTCCGCTCGCCACACCGCGCTCGGCCCATTGCACAAAGGAGCGCATGTCGCTCGAATACGCACGCACAGTGGCCGGGGCCCGTCCGCCGAGCGACCGGGAGAACGCCTCGAGTTCCCAGTCCATGGAGTCAAGTTACCCGGCTCGCGGCGAGGTGGGCGCTATTGTCAATTTTGTCATTCTCGTTAACAGAGTGCGAAGGGAGGCGATGTATGGGGGAAAGCCTCGACCGTCGCTCGTTTTTGGCCAAGGGACTCCTGTCGGCAGCCGGCGTAGCCGCGGCTGGCATGGCCGGTGGGACATTGCTCGAGGCGTGTGGATCGAGTCCCTCGAAGCCAGCGTCGACAGCAGGTTCGCGCAACGGAATCTCAACGGGCACTCCCCGCCGAGGTGGCGCGTTGAAATTCGCGGTGGAAGCCGAGGAGCAGGGATTCGACCCGGCCACGGGCCGGTTCGACGAAACGGGGGTTCTGTACGCCCGCGCCGTGTTCGACCCGCTCACCATCATTGCCGCCGACGGCACCATTCAGCCCTACCTGGCCAAGTCCGTCACCCCCAACGAGGACTATTCAGTGTGGACTATCACCACGCGCCCGGGCGTCCTCTTTCACGACGGGACCATGTGTGACGCCGCTGCTGTGGCCGGGAGCCTCGAACACTTTCTGTCGGGCTTGCTCGGTATCACCCTCTCCCCCGTCCAAGCCGTCAAGGCCACGTCGTCTGACACCGTCGTCATCACGCTGAAGCAGCCGTGGGTGCCGTTCGACGCCTATCTGGCCGGCGGTATCGGCGGCCAAGCGGGCTACATAATCGCTCCTTCGATGATCGCCGATCCCAAGGGCTCGATGAAGCCGGTGGGGACAGGTCCGTTCAAGTTCTCCGAATGGGTTCCCAACGACCACTTCAC
The DNA here is from genome assembly GCA_963793645.1 of uncultured Acidimicrobiaceae bacterium. Taxonomy (GTDB): domain Bacteria; phylum Actinomycetota; class Acidimicrobiia; order Acidimicrobiales; family UBA8190; genus CAWCAW01. Next base: position 139,301 of record CAWCAW010000005.1, read on the forward strand.
GTCCCTGCGCAACCCGCACTACTGGCGCACCGGCACCCCGTACCTCGACTCCATCACGTACGTGCCCATCGTCGACCCCGAGTCACGGGCCGCCGCCCTGATGGCCGGAACGGTCAACATCATGCATACCGACGACCCGCCCGTGATCATCGAATTCCGCGACAACGACAGCTACGGCTATGTCGACGACTCCAAGGCCGCCTTGGGCGAGCCCGACATGAACTTCATCATGTTGAACCTCTCGGAGCCGCCCATGAACGACATCCGGGTGCGCCAAGCCATGGCCATGGCCGTGAGTTCGCAGCAATACGCCACCGTCGTGGACAAGGGCATCAACGCGGCGATCAACCAACCCTTCGTGCCCGGGTCGCCGTTCTACGCCACCGACAGCGGCTACCCCGCCTACAACCCGACCCAAGCCAAGGCCCTGGTCCAACAAGTGGCCCGGGACAACGGCAAGCCGGTGTCGTTCACGTTGACGTCGACCACGGCATCGTCGGCCATACAGGCCGCCCAATTCCTCCAGAACCAACTCCAAGCGGTGGGGATGCAGGTCGACCTGGCCCAGGTTCAGCAAGCCGACGAGATCAACGACGCCCTGGGGGGCAAGTTCCAGGCCGTCGAATGGCGACAGTTCGGGGCCGTCGACCCTGACCTCAACTACCTGTGGTGGAGCCCGACCGAGATCTTCACGAGCCTCGGCATCGCCCCGAACTTCGCCCGCAACACCGACCCCGTCATCGAGACCCTCCTCCAGCAGGGGCGCCGGTCGGCCAACCCGACGGTGCGGGCCCAGGCGTACCAGAAGATCGCCCAGCAACTGAACAAGGACCTCCCGTACATCTGGAACGACCGCGACACGTGGGCGATCGTGGCGCAATCCAAGGTCCAGAACTTCAACAACGCCACCACGCCGTCGGGGTCTGCCGCGTACGGCATGATCGTAGGGACGATCTGGACTTCCCAGATCTGGCTCGAGGCCTGATCGCCCAACCCAGCGGCGGCGGGCAACGGCCCGATGAGGAACGGTCCGCCGTGGACGCAACATCGTGAGCAGCCGCATCCTTCTGGTCGAAGACGACGAGCGGATTCGCGTCTCACTTCGCCTCGCCCTCGAAGACGAAGGCTATGACGTCGAGGAGGCCGGCTCGGGCGAAACCGCCCTTGAGCGCTTCAGCGAACAGCCGGCCGACGTGGTGTTGATCGACTTGATGCTGCCCGGCATGGACGGCTTCGAATGCTGCCGCCAGCTGCGGCGCACCAGCGCCGTGCCGGTCATCATGGTCACCGCTCGCACCGACACCCACGATGTGGTGGCCGGGCTTGAGGCCGGCGCCGACGACTACGTCACCAAGCCTTTCGTGGCCAAGGAACTGGCCGCTCGGATACGAGCCCTGCTGCGCCGGTCGCGCTCGATGGACGAGCCCAGCATTCTCACCTTCGGCGACGTCGAGGTGCGCCCCGACGAAGGCACGGTGCGACGGGCGTCACAAGAAGTGCACTGCACCCGCACCGAGTTCCGGCTTCTGTGCGAGCTCGCCGCCAACCCCGGCAAGGTGCTGAGCCGCGAGCAGCTGCTTGATCGAGTGTGGGGATACGACTACTTCGGCGACGGTCGCCTCGTCGACGTCCACATTCGACGGCTGCGCACCAAGATCGAGCCCGATCCCGCCAATCCCCGCCACATCCTCACCGTGCGCGGCATGGGCTACAAGCTGGCCGTCTGAGGCCGTAGTGGCTCGACTTCGCCGCGTGCGGCTCGAAGCGGGCGTGGCCAGGACGCCCAAGGCGCCTCGCCCGCGGTGGATCTCACCGCGACTCGGGTTGCGGGCCCGCATCACCTTGACCCTCGGTCTCGGTGCCCTGGCCCTGTCCGCCGCCATGGGTGGGCTCACCTACTTCACGGCTCGGCAATTCATCCTCCACGAACGCGAAACGGCCATCCTCCGCCAGGCCTACGTCAACGCCTCGTTAGCGCGCGCCTCGTTGCGCACACCCTCACCTGACGTGACCCAGCTCCTTGACTCTCTCGACACCTTGCCGGGATCGCTGTCGGTGCTGGAGCTGCGCGGGCAGTGGTATGCGACCTCGATCTCGGTGGGTGAGAACGCCATTCCCGAGCAGCTGCGCACCTTGGTGCTGTCGGGCACGCCGGCCAATCAGCTCTTCGTGCTCGAAGATTCCCCCCAGATGGTGGTAGGCGTCCCCCTGCCCAGTGTCGGGAGCGCCTACTTCGAAGTGTTCTCTCTGGCCGAGTTGCAACGCACGCTGCAGATCCTCGCCCTGGCCCTCGCCGGGGCCGCCCTCGTCACCACCGTGGCCGGGGCCATCGTCGGGCGGTGGGCCAGCGGACGGCTGTTGCGCCCGCTGGCCGAGGTGTCCTCGGCCGCCGAGACGATCGCCGGGGGGCGACTCGACACACGTCTGGTGGCCGGCGACGACGCGGAGTTGTCCGCCCTGGCCACGTCGTTCAACCGCATGACCGACGCTCTCCAAGAGCGCATCGAACGTGAGGCCCGCTTCACCTCCGACGTGAGCCACGAGTTGCGGTCGCCGCTCACCACCTTGTCCACGTCCCTCGGCGTATTGGTGGCACACCGCGACGAGATGTCGACTCGCACCCGTCGGGCCCTTGACCTGGTGACCGCCGAGTTGACTCGATTTCACCGCATGGTCGACGACCTCCTCGAGATCAGCCGGGTCGACGCCGGGTCAGCCGAGCTCTCCCTCGACGAGGTCGAGGTGGGCGAACTGCTGCGCCACGCCGCCGCCGCCAGCGGTGCCAACGGCGTGCCCTTCGACATCGACCCCAGCGTGGCGGGCTTGCGCCTGTGGGTCGACAAACGGCGCATCGAGCGGGTCGTGGCCAACTTGGTGGCCAACGCCGGCCAGTACGCCGGTGGCGTGACGCGCTTGGCCGTCGAGCCCGCCCCCAATGGCGTCCGTCTGGTCGTCGCCGACCGCGGCCCCGGCGTGGCCCCCCCTGAGCGCGACCGCATCTTCGAACGCTTCTACCGGGGCCGGGCCTCAGGTCGGCGCGGCGCCACCGACGGCACCGGGCTCGGACTGTCTCTCGTTGCCGAGCACGTCCGTCTTCACGGCGGGCGGGTGTGGGTGGAAGACGGCTACGAGGGTGAGAACCGCTTCGTCGTCGAGCTCCCTGCCCATCAAAGCGCGTCGCCGCCGGGCGCCCTGGTTCCCCCTGACACGGAGGCAACGTGACTCCCGTACTCGGCGCCGACAGACGTGCGAAGCGCGTGCGGCACCTTCGACAGGTGCCCCGTGTGGCAGCGGCCGCGTTTGGGTGCGCTCTTCTGGGCGCGCTGGCGTCCTGTGGAGTGCCGGTCAGCTCGCATCCCTCGGCCCTCTCCAAGAGCGGGGTCCCCTTCGGGTTACTGCAGTCCACGCCGGCGGCCACGACATCGTCGGTTCCCTCTCCCGTGCAGGTTCCCGTCGAGATCTACTTCGTCGGCCCCGGAGGTCGACTCGTCGCCGTGGAACGTGACGTGCCCGTGGCCGCCCCCGGACTCGCCACCGTGCTCGGCGCCCTCGTGGACGGCCCCACCGATGCCGAGGCCGCCGCCGGGCTGCAGAATGCGGTCTCCGCGCAGACCGTCGTGCTCGGAGCCACCTTGACCAACGGGGCCGCCACCGTCAACCTCGGCGGCACCTTCGGCCAACTGGTCGGCCAGACCCAGATCAACGCCGTGGCTCAGATCGTCTTCACCGCCACTGCGTTGACGGGCGTCACCAGCGTGGCCTTCGAGCTCGACGGTCAAGCCGTCGACGTACCGGTGGCCGACGGCGCCCAGGTACCGGTAGCCACCGCGGCTCAGTTCAGTTCGCTGGCACCCGTGTCGTCGTAAAACGGCGCTTCATAGGACGTCGCCTGGTACGACGCGTCATCACGAGCAAGCGAGCTCGGCGCGTCACTTACGGTAGGGACGGCTCCGTTGACTTCCATTCGAGGGGCGTTGCCCCACAGCCGTTCGAGGTCGTAGTACTGCCGGGACTCGTCGAGAAAGACGTGCACCAGGAAGTCGCCGTAGTCCATGAGCACCCATGTCATGTCCGACGTTCCCTCGACGGCCCACGGGGCGCGCCCAGTATCCGTCTTCACTTTCACCTTCACCTCGTCCACGATGCTGCGGACTTGGCGGGTGTTGCGCCCGCTCGTGATCACAAAGGCTTCGGTCACCCCGAGGAGCTCGCCCATCGACAAGATCACGGTGTTCTCGCCCAGCTTGTCGGCGGCCGCCCGGGCCGCGATCAGCGCGGCGTCGGGTATGGCTTCTCGGTTGTCGGCGGCCTGCTCGGCGCGCGCCGTCACAGGCTACGCATCTCGTTGGGGCCGGCGCCGTTGCCGGCGAGCGGTGCAGATGGGCACACAGAGCCGGTCAGCACTGGCCACGTTGCGACGCGTCCGGGCTCCTCATCTCCTTCCAGAGTATAGACCCCGCTCAAAAATGCAACGGATAGCGGCGTCGGGCACGAGAAAGTCCACGGGCCGGCCTTCGCTGAGCCGGGCTCGCAGGTCGCTGCTCGAGATCTCGAGGGACGGGATCTTCACATGCTCCACCTGCCAGGTGTCGAGAGCCGGCGGCGGGGCCACCCCTCCCCTGTCCACCACGACCAGAGTCACCGCTCGGACCAGGTCGTCGACTCGATGCCAGCTGCCCAGCTGGGAAGCCACGTCAGCACCGACGACAAGGAACAAGGTGGCCCGGCCGGACTGTTCCTGAAGCTCGGCCACGGTCTCGACGCTGTAGCTGGGGCCACCGCGATCGATCTCGATCCGGCTCGCCTCCAGCCCTTGCACTTTGTCGACAGCGGCGGCCACGACGGCATAACGATCTTCGGCGGCGGTGACGCGACGAGTAGGAGACTTCTGCCAGGGCTCGTTGGCCACGACCAACAAGACACGGTCGAGTGCCAGGGCCTGGCGCGTCCAGGCGGCGGCCACGAGGTGGCCGATATGGATGGGGTCGAAGGTGCCGCCGAAGACGCCGATGCGCTCAGCACCGGCGCCGTTTGCGACCGGGTCCTGCACCTCTCAGGTTCCCGCCAGCTGGGCCACCACCGGCGCGAAGGCCTCCATGTCGTTCTCGTGCACGACCCAGTAACCAACGCCCCAGCGCTGCCGGCGACGAACGAGGGCGTCGACGATCTCCGCCACCGAGCCGACCAAACCAACGGGCGTGTCGGCGGCGTCCTCGACCGACATTCCCACCATCTGGGCCAGCTCCTCTATGGCCTGGCGACCGTTGTCCACGACGCGCACCACAAAGGTGAGACATTGCAGCTCGATCTCGTCGAACCGATCACCGGCGGCGGCCCGCACCCACTCGAGACGACGGTCGTAGTGTTCGGGCGCCGCTGAGGCGATCGACTCGGGACCCATGAAACCCTCGGTGAGCCGTGGATTCAGACCGACGATGTCGGCCTCACGCGCCGCCAGGGACAGCACCCGCCGGCTTCCGCCTCCGACCATGAGCAAGGGATGGGGTCGGCGCGTCGGCTCGGGGTAGCCGGGCGCCCCATGGACGCGGTAGTGCTCCCCGGTGAAATCAGTGCTCGGGTTGCTCCACAGCGACTTGAGTACCGCAATGGACTCCGCCAGGCGATCGACGCGTACCGCCGGAGGGTCGCACGCGATGCCCGATTCGTCGTAGTCGGTCGTCATCCAACCCGCCCCGATGCCGAGCTCGAGACGACCTTCGGAGACGAGGTCCAAGGTGGCGGCTTCCTTGGCGAGCACGACCGGATGGCGATAGTCGTTGCCGATGACGAGCGTCCCCACCCGCAGCGTCGTGGTGGCCTCGGCGGCCACCGTCAAGGCGACCAACGGGGCCCACTGGTCGGTGAAATGGTCGGGAATGAACAAGGTCGAGTACCCGAGGTCCTCGACCTTACGCGCCATTGAGCGCCACGACGCTGCCGAGTCGGCCCGCGACAGCTGTACCCCGAAGCGGAAGGCGGCCACGGCAGAACTCTAGGCGCAGAGGCCTTACGCTGTGCCCATGACCGGCCAGTCGTGGAGCCCGCAGACCTGGAGGAACCACCCCGCCGCCCAACAGCCGCGGTGGCCCGACACCGGCGCGTTCGAGCGCGTCGTCAAGGAGCTCACCGCCTTGCCTCCCCTGGTCTTTGCCGGCGAGGCCCGCAGCCTCACGGCCGCCCTTAGTCAGGTGGTGGCCGGTAAGGCTTTTTTGCTCCAGGCCGGCGACTGTGCCGAGTCCTTCGCGGAATTCACCGCCGACAACATCAGGGACAAGCTGAAAGTCATCTTGCAGATGGCCGTCGTGCTCACCTACGGCGCCGGGGTGCCGGTGGTGAAGGTGGGTCGCATCGCCGGCCAGTTCGCCAAGCCCCGATCATCGGACACCGAGATCATCGACGGCGTGGAGCTCGACTCCTTCCGTGGACACATGGTGAGCGACGACGCCCCCTTGCCCTCGGCGCGCGTGCCTGATCCGCATCGTATGGTGGCCGCTTACCACCAGTCGGCATCCACGTTGAACCTCCTGCGGGCCTTCACCAAGGGCGGCTTCGCCGACATGTCGCAGGTCCACGCGTGGAACCAGCAGTTCGTGGCGGCCAGCGACGAGGGGCGCCGCTACGAGCAGATCGCCGGCGAGATCGATCGGGCCCTTCGCTTCATGGCCGCCAGCGGGATCGACCTCGGCAACGAGGGCACCCTCCACGAAGTCGACTTCTACACCAGCCACGACGCCCTGATCCTCGGCTACGAGGAAGCCTTGACGCGCCGTGACTCCATCACCGGTGACTACTACGACTGCTCGGCACACACGGTGTGGGTGGGCGAACGCACCCGCCAACTCGACGGTGCGCACCTCGAGTTCCTGGCTGGCATCCACAACCCCGTGGGCGTCAAGATCGGCCCCGACGTCACCGCCACCGAGGTGCTGGCTCTGTGCGAACGCCTCAATCCGCAGCGCACACCCGGACGTCTGACGCTCATCTCGCGCATGGGAGCGGCACGCGTGGGCACCGGGCTCACACCCCTGGTCGAGGCGGTACGCGACGAGGGCCATCCGGTGTTGTGGGCGTGTGACCCCATGCACGGCAACACCTTTGTCAGCGACGGGCGCAAGACTCGTCGTTTCGACGACATCCTCGAGGAGATTCGCGGCTTCTTCGACGTGCACCGGCGGGCCGGCACGTGGCCGGGAGGCTTGCACGTCGAGCTCACTGGTGACGACGTCACCGAATGTCTGGGCGGATATGGCGACATCGTGGAAGACCAACTCCACGAGCGCTACACCACCACGTGCGATCCGCGCCTCAACGCCCGGCAGTCCATCGACCTGGCGTTTCGCGTCGCCGAATTGTTGCGCAGCTGACCACAACTCCACGACAACTGCGTAGACATGCGCAGTGCTGCGGCGTGGGGTTCTGAGCAATCCTTGGGCCGTTTTGAGCGTTGCCCGAAGACCACCCACCGTCATCACCGCAGGTGAGGTCGATGCTTTTCGAAGTCGTTGCTTAGCCCCGCCATCTCGGTGAGAATGACGCGGGCCCTTACGCGGGTCGCCGTGGCAGACGAAGACAGCACGCGACGCACGGCGCAACAGCAAGGAATCCACCTCACCCCCCATGTCATCGCCTTTGTCTCTCCCCACGCGCCTCGGGCGCATCGCCACCGTCATGGCGTTGGTCGCACTGGTCGCGCTCGGCATCGTCGGCGGCCACGCGTCGCCGCGAGCGACGCACCCACTGCTGGCGTTGACGTCAGCGTCGAGCGCACCGGCGCCGGCGCCGGCCTACTGGACGGTGGCCTCTGACGGTGGGGTGTTCGCTTTCGGGGGCCTGCCCTTTCGAGGGTCGATGGGCGGCCAGCACATAAACGCCTCCATGGTGGGTATCGCCCCCACCTCCAGTCTCACTGGCGACAACGGCCAACCGGGGGCCAACGGTGCGGGCTACTGGACGGTGGCGTCCGATGGCGGGATCTTCGCTTTTGACGCTCCGTTCTACGGGTCGATGGGGGGAACCAAATGGTGGCCCCCATGGTGGGCATCGCCGCTGATCCAGCTACCGGGGGCTACTGGACGGTGGCGTCCGATGGCGGCGTGTTCGCTTTCAATGCTCCGTTCTTCGGCTCCACGGGCAACAAGCGACTTGACGCCCCCATCGTGGCTATGGCGTCCACCCCCAACGGAAAGGGGTACTGGCTCTTCGCCTCCGATGGCGGGGTGTTTGCCTATGGGAACGCCGGCTTCCACGGGTCCATGGGTGCGAGCACCCTGGCCAAGCCCATCGTGGGGGCGACGGCTAACGCGGCGGGCACCGGCTACTGGTTGGTGGCATCTGACGGCGGCGTGTTCGCCTTCAATGTCCCGTATCTCGGATCTCTCGGCAATCACCAACTCGCTCACCCCATCGCGGCGATGACGTCGGCCGACAACGGCGGGTACTGGATGACCGACACCAACGGAGCCGTGACGGCCTTCGGGGACGCCGGCTATTTCGGCTCGGCCCCCCAACACATCGCGTACCCCATGGTGGGCATCGCCGACGGACCGGGCACCGGAGCCGCCAGTGGCAATGGCATCTACCCGTCAGGCGCCTACGGCTTCGATCTGGGCTGGCCCCAATGCGGCGCCGGATATCCGTCGGGCCACATCGTCGGCATCGTCGAGGCCACCGGCTCGGGCGGCAGTGCCCCCAATCCCTGCCTGGCTTCGGAAGCCCAGTGGGCGGGGGCGGGACTCAACCTCTATCTGTATATGACCTACGGCACCACCGGTTCGGCCGTGATCGATTGCACCGGTACCTACGCAGACCAATGCGACTTTGGCTACGCGGCGGCCCTCTATGCGTACAAGACCGTTCAGAACGCGGCGGTCAATCCGCTGGTCACGTGGTGGGTGGACGTGGAGTCGGATCCGAGTTGGACCACCAACACGGCCGCCAACGCGGCGGTGGTGCAAGGTGCGCTGGCGGGGCTACGCGACCAGGGCATCAACAACGTGGGCATATACACGAGCCCCGACTCGTGGAACGGGATCGTGGGCGACTTCCAGCCGGCGGTGCCGCTGTGGCTGGCGTGGTGGACCAACGACGGCCCGGCCAACTGCCAGAACATCGCCTCGTTCGCGCAGAGCAACGACGACGAGCTTCCCACCGGGCCGGTATGGGTGACGCAGTACACCAACGACTCCACCACACAGTCCAACGGTCAGCCCGTCGACGGCGACTACGCCTGTTGAGCTCAGCCTTGGCGTGACGAACTTCGTCAGGCCAGCTGCGTCACGAACTGCTCGAGCTGGCGGAGGTTGCGGCACTCGAACACCTCGTCGCAGTGCACGGCGTACTCCCCGACGATGGAGTCACCCGAGCCCCAGTACGCCTTGGGTTCGGGGTTCAACCAGTAAACGTGGCGAGCCCGGTGCCGTATCTCCTGGACGACCCACGCCTGTGAGGCGTGGTAGTTGTTGCGGGCATCGCCGAGCAACAGCACGCTCGAGCGCGGGGTGATCTCCTCGCCCCATCTCTCCCAGAACACCGTAAAGGCGTGCCCGTAGTCGGAATGCCCGTCCACCCACACCACGTCGGCTTCGGTGTTGACACGGTGTACGGCCTCGGCGACGTCGTCGGCCCCCTCGAACAAGCGGGTGACCTCGTCGATGCCGTCGATGAACACGAAGCTGCGCACCCTCGAGAACTGCGAGCTGATGGCGTAGACGAGGTGCAACGTGAAACGGGCAAAGGCAGCCACCGAACCCGAGATGTCGGCGATGACGATGATGTCGGGCTTGGCGGGCCGGGGATAGCGGAACTTGGGGTCGACGGGCACACCGCCGGTGGACAGCGAGTGGCGCATGGTGGAGCGAAAATCCAGCGGCCCTTTGCGACCGTGGCGGCGCTTGCGGGCCAGTCGTACGGCCAGCTTCCGAGTCAGCGGGTGAATGGCGCGGCGCAAGGCCGTCAACTCGTCGCGCGTGGCGTGCATGAAATCGATGTCTTCGGGCAACGGGCGGCGCAACGAGCGAGCCAGCGCCTCCACACCCCGGTCGGCCACCAGGCGGCGCCGGATCTCGTCTTCGATCTCCTTGCGTAAGCGCTCCAGCCGGGCGGCGAACTCGTCTTTGGCGAGGCGTTCCTCCAGAGTCGTCAGCGCGCCATCGGGCGCCTCGGCGCGCGCCGCGTCGAGCAGGCGCGCCGCCAAGGCGTCGAGATCGAGGTTCCGAAGCGTTCGGTACAGGTAATACGTCCCTCCCACCGGCCGGCCCGGCTCCATGCCTGCGTAGGCAGTCACCGCCTGGCGGGCCAGGGCGGCGATCTGGGCGTCGTTGGCTGACAGCAAGGCTCGAAAGAGCATCTCGGCGAGATCCTCAGGTGAAAGGGCTTCGCCCCCGCCGCCTTGGCCGCTTCCTTGGCCTTGGCCCTGCCCCGCCCCGGCCGAGTCGGCGTCGCCGCCCTCCTCACCGGCGCGCTCGACGTCGATGCCGAACTGGGGACCGCGCATCGAGAAGTACACCTCGAAGGCGGTTTCGAACGCCTTCCAGTGTGCCGAGGACTTGACCAACGTGGCCGCCAGCGCGTACTTGAGGGCGTCACGATCCTCAAGGGGAATGTGTTGGACCGCCTCGGCGGCATCGACCGCCTCGGTGAGCGAGACCGGAAGCCCCGCGGCACGCAGCTCGGCCACGAAGCCGGTGAGGACGTCGAGCACGTGCGCTTACGGTCGGACGCCCTCGGCCACCGACAGTTCCTTGGCGGCGCGCTCGAGGTCGCTTCGGTACTTGAGCAGAACATTCAAGGTGGCCTTGGCCGTATCGACGTCGATGGACTCCACCCCGAGCACCACCAACGTCCGGGCCCAGTCGAGGGTCTCCGACACCGACGGGTGTTTTTTGAGCTCCATGGTGCGCAAAGAACGCACGATGCGAGCCACCTGATCGGCGAGCTCGTCGGTGATGCCCGGCACGCGGCGCAGCACGATGTCGCGCTCGCGCTCGAGCGACGGGTAGTCGAGATGCAAGTACAAGCACCGGCGCTTCAGCGCCTCGGAGAGCTCCCGGGTGTTGTTGGAGGTGAGGAAGACGAGCGGAATCCGCTCGGCGCGCACCGTACCGAGCTCCGGAATCGACACCTGATATTCCGAGAGCACTTCCAGCAACAGCGCCTCGGTCTCGAGCTCGAGGCGGTCGACCTCGTCGACGAGCAGCACCACCGCGTCAGGCGAACGGATGGCCTCCAGTAGCGGCCGGGTGAGAAGAAACTCCTCGGAGAAGATGTCCTCTTCCAGCTGGCGCCAGGTCTCGCCGCCTTCGGCCGGCGTGTCGTGATCGAGGTGGGCGGAGCCGGAGCTGGAGTCGTCGTGGTGATCGCCGACGACGCGCTGGGCCTGGATACGCAACAGCTGCTTCTTGTAGTTCCACTCGTAGAGCGCCTTGGACTCGTCGAGGCCCTCGTAGCACTGCAGGCGGATGAGCCGGCTTTGGGTGACCCGGGCCACAGACTTGGCCAGCTCGGTCTTCCCCGTGCCCGCCGGCCCCTCCACCAACACGGGCTTGGCGAGGCGATCGGCGAGATGCACCACGCCGGCAATGCCGTCGTCGGCGAGATACCCACTGTCGGCCAAGCGTGTGCGCACGTCGGCCACCGACGAGAATCGGGGCGGGCCGGGATCGGGAAAACCGAGGAGATCGCCAGCGGCCCCGGCGCTACCGGAGCCGGAGCCGGCGCCGCCGCGTGGCGAAGCGGTCATGTGCGCACCTGCCCGTCACCGTGCACCACGTATTTGACACATGTCAGCGCCTCGAGCCCCATGGGGCCGCGGGCGTGCAGCTTCTGGGTCGAGATCCCGATCTCGGCGCCCAGCCCGAGCTCGGCACCGTCGACGAAGCGGGTCGACGCGTTGACCACCACGGCAGCCGCATCCACGGTGCGACAGAAGTGCTCGGCGGTGGCGATGTCGGTGGTCACGATGGCCTCGGAATGTCCCGAGCCGAACCGGGCGATGTGAGCAATGGCGTCGTCCACGCTGTCGACGACGGCCACCGACAGCGCCAGGTCGAGGAACTCGGTGGCAAAGTCGTCGTCGGTGGCCACGTCCATGTCCTTGACCACGGCGCGGGCCCGATCGTCGCCCATCAGGGTGACGCCGTCGAGGGCCAGCCGGGCCCGAGGGAGAAACGAGTCGGCCACGTCGCGGTGCACGAGGAGGGACTCCGCCGCGTTGCACACGCCGGGACGTTGCGTCTTGGCATTGACCACGATGGCCAACGCCATGTCCAGATCGGCGGCCACGTCGACATAGACGTGGCAGTTCCCGTCGCCATCGATCACGGTGGGGACCTTGGCTTCGGCGCGCACCGTGTCCAGCAGCGATCGCCCCCCGCGTGGGATCAAGCAGTCGATCACGCCCACGAGCTGCATGAACTCGACCGCCGCGCTCCGGCTCGTGTCGGCCACCAAGATGACGGCGTCCTCGGGGAGCCCGGCTTTGGACAACCCTTCGCGCAGACACTCGACGATGGCCGAGTTCGACGCCAGCGCGCTCGACGATCCCCGCAGCATGGTGGCGTTCCCGGCCTTGAGGCACAAGGCGGCGGCGTCACTGGTGACGTTGGGCCGGTTTTCGTAGATGATGCCCACCACTCCGAGGGGAACGCGCACCCGCTCGACGCGTAGGCCGTTGGGGCGCACCCAGCCACCGACGATCTCCCCCACCGGGTCGGCCATGGCCGCCACCGACCGCATGGTGTCGGCCATAGAGGCGATCCGCCCGTGGTCGAGGCGCAGCCGATCGAGTTGGGTGGAGGTGGCGCCGTCTGTCTCGGCCTGGGCCAGGTCGGCGGCATTGGCGGCCAGGATGTCGGCGCCGCGTCGCTCGAGCAGCTCAGCGCCCATGACCAAACCCGCCTCCTTGGTGGCGCTGGATACGCCGACAAGCTCCCGGCCTGCGTCTTTGGCGCGCCGCCCGAGCTCGGCCAACGACGCAGTGCTCATAGTCCAGGCTACCTCCGCCGCCGAGGCGCCTTGAGCGTCACACCAGGACGACCAAATCGTCGCGATGGACCACTTCATGCGCCACGCCGTCGGGGAGCTCGCTGCTACGGCGACCCGCCCATTGCTCGATGCGCTCGGCAGGGTGGGCCACGAGTCCTTTGGCGAACACCTGACCGTCGGGACCGGCGATCTCCACGGCATCGTCGGTGTCGAAGCGGCCCGCCACCGACACCACCCCGGCCGGCAACAAGGAGGCGTCACTGTCCACCAGGGCCCGGCGGGCCCCTTCGTCAACCACCACCATCCCGGAGGAGGCCACCGCAAAGGCGATCCACAACTTGCGTGCCGGCAGGCGATGGGGCCGAGGCCTGAACACGGTGCCGACCTTGGGATCACCCGCCACCACGGCATCGAGAATGCCGGGACGCCGGGCATCGGCGATCACCGTCTTGACCCCCGACCACGCCGCGATCTTGGCGGCGGACAGCTTGGAGGCCATGCCCCCGCTTCCGGCCGCCGAACCGGGCCCCCCGGCCAATGCCTCGAGCCGGTGATCGACCTCGATCACTTCTTCGATAAGCGACGCCTCCACCTCGACGCGCGGATCGGCGGTGAAAAGTCCGGCCGTATCGGTGAGCAAGATGAGCAGATCGGCCGCCACCAGATGGGCCACCAACGCGGCCAGCCGGTCATTGTCACCGAAGCGGATCTCGTCGTCTGACGTGGCGTCGTTCTCGTTGACCACCGGGATCACACCGAGTTCGAGCAGCCGCGACAGCGTTTGGCGGGCGTGCAGATACTGCTGGCGCGAGGCGAAATCCAGCGGGGCCAGGAGCACCTGACCGACGGTGAGGCCGCGCGCCCCGAGGGCGTCGTCATAGACCCGCATGAGCCGAGGCTGTCCCACCGCGGAGACGGCTTGGAGGGTGGCCAGGTCACTGGGCCGTTCCCCGCTGCCTAGGGCCGACCACCCCGAGGCAATGGCACCGGAACTCACCAGCACCACGCTGTCGCCACGGTGCCGCAAGGCGGCCAGCTCGCCGCAGAGCTTGTCGATGGCCGCCGCGTCGATACCGCCCGCGGCGTCGGTCACCGATGACGACCCCACTTTGACCACGACTGTCCGTTCCCGAGACAGCCCGGTGGGGTTCACGGCTGGCGTCCCCGGTCCGAGGTGTCCCCGCCGCCTTTTCGCTGGCGCGCCCGGCGCCGCGGGGCACCCTCGGCGGCGGCGGCGGCCAATGCCCCCGTGGCGTCGAGGCCGCCGATGTCGCGGTGATAGGTGAAGGTGAGCGCCCCAAGATGCACCACGTCACCTTCGCGGATGCCGGCACGCACCAAGGCCCGCTCCACCCCGAGCTTGCGCAGGCGCGTCTGGACATAATCGACGGCGCCGTCGTCGGTCAGATCCGACAGCGCCACGGCCCGAAGGGCCGAACGTCCGAGGACCTCGAAGGAGCCATCGGGGGCGATGTTCACCTCGATCCCCTCGGGAACCGGTCGGTACACCACGATCGTCGACGACCGCACGTCTTCGGCGGCACGGGCTTCGGTGACCAGCGTCGCCAACCGACCCACCAAGGCGTCGACACCGGCGCCGGTGACCGCCGAGATGACCAGCTCGATATGGTCCTTGGCGTCGCCCCCTTCATCACGGTGGCCGGCGGCCACAGCGTGGCCGTCTTGATCGACGACGGCGTCGCTCTTCGAGCCCACCACCAGGCGGGGACGCTCCAGAAGCTCGGGCTCATAGCGCCGCAACTCGTCGATCAGGATGCCGTATTGCTCGGCGGGCGTCGGGCCGGTGCCGGCCAGATCGAGCAGCAGGACCAGGACCGCGAGCGCGCTCGATGTGGCGCAGGAAGCGGTGCCCGAGACCGCGCCCTTCAGCGGCTCCCTCGACGAGACCCGGCACATCGGCCACCACGAACTCGGTCTCGGCCCCGGAGCGACCCAAGCGCACCACGCCCAGGTGAGGTTCGAGTGTCGTAAAGGGGTAGTCGGCGACCTTGGGACGGGCCGCCGAGATGCGCGGAAATCAAGGTGCTCTTGCCGGCATTGGGCATGCCCACCAGCGCCACGTCGGCCAGCAACTTGAGCTCGAGATCGAGCCAGAACTCCTCGCCCTTCTCGCCTTGCTCGGCGAAAGCCGGAGCCCGGCGCCGGTTGGAAAGGAAGCGGGCATTGCCCTTCCGCCCCGACCGCCGTGGGCGGCCAGCCAGCGGTCACCGGCGGCGGCCAGATCGGCGAGAACAGTGCCGTCGGCCGACCGGACCGTGGTGCCGACCGGAACGGGGACCTCGAGATCGGCACCAGCGGCACCGTGGCGCTTCTTGCCCGACCCGTGGCGACCGTCTCCGGCCCGGCGATGGGGGTGGTCGCGAAACCCGAGCAGCGAAGCCTGGTTCGTCGTGGTCACCAGCCAGATGTCGCCGCCGTGGCCACCGTCGCCACCGTCGGGCCCACCTTGGGACACGTGCGCTTCTCGCCGGACCGATACCGCCCCGGCCCCGCCGTCACCCGCCTTCACATGGAGCTGGGCCTCGTCGACGAACCCGGGCACGTCGCGATCCTATGTGGGGGGTTGTGGCAAGCCGAGCGACGAGGACGACGGCCACGATCCCTTGGCGAACCAAAAGGCGAGCCGCATGGACGCCCTTGGCGTCAGGTGCCGGTCCTCACGTCGACCAGCTTGCGTCCCTTGCGCGAACCGAACTTGACCACTCCGTCGGCGAGGGCGAACAGCGTGTCGTCTCCCCCGCGCCCGACGTTGTCACCAGGATGGAACTTGGTGCCGCGCTGGCGGACGATGATGGCGCCGGCGGGGACCGCCGTGCCGTCGTAGACCTTGACGCCCAGCCGCTTGGACTTCGAGTCCCGGCCGTTACGCGTCGAACCGCCACCTTTGGTCTTCGACATGTCGCTACCTCCTCGTCCTCGACCCGCCTCAGCGTCCCGCGGGAGTGGTGATGGCGGTGATCTCCATCGTGGCGTAGTGCTGGCGATGTCCCCAACGGCGGCGGCTGTTGCTCTTGGGCTTGTAGGTGAAGCCCCGGATCTTGGGCCCGATCTCCTTGCCCACCACCCGGGCCGACACCACCGCGCCGTCGAGCTCGGCCGGCGTGGCCAGCACGCGGTCGCCGTCGACGACCAGCACGGGAGCCGAGCTCCACGTCGCTGCCTATCGGCACGCCCGAGCAATTCGACGCGGAAGTGCTGGCCCTCGGCCACTCGCTCCTGCTTTCCGCCACTTCGGATCACTGCGTACATAGCCCGACCTATCCTACAGGAGGGACTCGTCGAGCACGATTCCCCTGCCTCCGCAGACGGTGCAGGTGGTCGACAGGGACTCGACCAGGCCTTCGGAGACCCGCTTGCGGGTCATCTCCACCAGGCCCAGCTCGGAGATGTCGAAGACCTGGGTGCGGGTCTTGTCCCGGGCCAGCGCCGGCCCGCAAGGCCGAGGCGACCTTGCCCCGGTTGTCGCGGACCTCCATGTCGATGAAGTCGATCACGATGATCCCCCCGATGTCGCGCAGCCGCAGCTGGCGGGCGATCTCCTCGGCGGCTTCCAGGTTGTTTCGGTAGACCGTCTCTTCCAGGTTGGACGTCCCCACGTTCTTGCCGGTGTTGACGTCGATGACCGTCAGCGCCTCGGTGCGCTCGATGATGAGCGAACCCCCCGACGGGAGCCACACCTTGCGGTCGAGCGCCTTGTGCAACTGCTCGTGGACGTGGAAGCGCTCGAAGATGGGCAGCGTTCTCGGCCACCGGGTCGTAGTAGCTCGACCCGGTCGGCCAGCTCGGGGTTGACGCTGTGCGACGTAGTCGCGCACCTCGTCGAACAAGGCCTCGGTCGTCGATGACCACGCCGCGGTACTCCCGGTTGAACTCCTCGCGGACGATCCGCACGGCCAGGTCCGGCTCGCGGTAGAGCAGGCCGGGGCGTTCGACCGTGCCGCCTCGGCCTCGATGGCGGCCCACTGGCGCCACCAGCCGCTGCGACGTCGCGAGCGAGCTCTCGGGCTGGCCCCTTCGGCCGCGGTCCGCACGATCAGCCCGTGACCCTGCGGGCGCACCTCGTCGACGATGCGTCGCAGCCGCTTGCGCTCGTTGTCGTCGAGACGCTTGGAGATGCCGAAGGCGCTCGAGTGCGGCACCATCACCACGAAGCGTCCCGGCAGGGAGACCTCCTGGGTGAGTCGCGCCCCCTTGGCGCCGATGGGGTTCTTCGTCACCTGGCAGATGATCTTCTGACCGGGCCGCAGCATCTGCTCGATGCGCATCGAACTCTCGGGGGTGGTCTCTATGTCGTCGCGGTCGTAGCGGACGTCGCCCCGGTAGAGCACGGCGTTTTTGGGCGTGCCGATGTCGATGAAGGCCGCCTCCATGCCCGGCAGCACGTTCTGGACCCGACCGAGGTAGATGTTGCCGTCGATCTGGGTGGCGTCGTCGGCGGCCCGGGAGACGAAATGCTCCACCAGCGTGCGGCCTTCGAGGACGGCGATCTGCGTGGCATGGGGCCGCACGTGGACACACATCAGGTATCGGCCTACGGGCCTTCCCCGGCGTTGTTGGCCGCTGCGGCGCCGCGACCGCCCTGAGCCGGTCCCCTTGTCGGTGGACGAATCTGGCGCGCCATCGGTGTCCTCGCCCGCACCGGCGTCGGCATCAGCCGGGGCGGCGGTGCTCGCCGCTGGGCGCGGCGCCCGATCGGGGCGGGCCGTCACCGGCACCGGGGTCGGGGACACCGGCACGGGTGGCACGGGGGCCGAGGTCACCGGCACCGGGGTCACCGGCACCGAGGTCACCGGCACCGAGGTCACCGGCACCGGGGTCACCGGCACCACCGGGGGCCGGGCCGGCCGGGTGTCGCCGATACGGGGCCGTTCGGACAGCGGCCGGGAGTCCCCCACCTTGGCTCGAGCGGGGCGCGCCGGCGGTCGGATCACCCGATGGTGACACCGGCGAGGAACCGAGCCCATCGGCGTCGCCGGTCACATCGTCATCGGTCAGATCGTCTTCGGAGGCATCGTCGCCAGGGTCATCCTCGCCCCCCGAGGCCCCCCCAGCGCCCGGTCGCGCCGATGAGGGCCGACGCCGACGACGTCGTCGGGCCGCTCCCGAACGCGCCGATGACGACGCACCGCCGGCGGTGGACGGCGAGGAGTCGCCGGAAGCTCCGGCGCCGGTCTCGCGGGCGGCTTCAGGCGGTGACGACGCGCCAGAGGCCGGCGAAGAGGGCGGGGGGTTGGTGGGATGGGGTGAGGGGCCGGCCGGCTCGGTGACCGGCCCGGCGCTGTGTTCGGACATGGGGAAGATCCCTTCTTGAACTGCTCATGAGGCGCGCTCTCGCCCTGCAGCCGCCAGGGCCGCATCGACGGCGAGAGGCTCCCCACGGGAGCCGTCGCGCTCGATCCATTGATGTGTCCTGCGAGCAAGGCCGAACGGCGTACCCATGACGCCGGCGAGCTCGACGGGTCGTACTCCTCGCGGCCGTGTACCGAGCTCGGCCACGAGCACGGCATGGTCGCTTTGAGACTCAGCTACACGAAGGTCAACAATCGACGGGCGCAGATCGTCGGCTTCGCGACGTCCTTTGCGCTCTCGTTCGACGGGGAGGTGCTCCGCACCCAGCACCGTGCGCACGGCGTCGGCGAGAACAAGGGGCGATACCGATGGCACGGCGATCTCCCACGAGCACGTCGTGACCAGCTCCTGGAGCGATCCCGTGCCCGGGTCCAGCTCGGCGGCGGCGGTGACGTCTACCCCGTCGGGCAGCATGGGCCCGAGGTCCATGACGGCGGCGGGGTCAACGGACTGCGAAAAGGCCACGTCGAGATACTCCGCGTCCGACTCGCAGCAGGTGGGGAGGGCCAAGCCGAAGCTGAGCTGCGGTCGGGGGGAGAAACCCGCCGTGTAGGCGATGGGAAGACGAGCCCGTCGCAGTGCCCGCTCCCACATGCGAGCCACATCGCGATGGCTCGTGAAACGGACCTTGCCCACCTTGGTGAAACGCACGCGCAGTTTCATGGCAGTGCTCCGGGGGCCGCCGCGTTGCCCACCAGCACGGCGGCGCGCGTTCCTCGGAGATCCACCGGTACCCGGCGCAGCTCCAACTTCTGTCCGGTGCCCTGGCTCCCGCCCGCGGGCGGGGCGACCGATGCCACCACGTGCTCGACACCCAGTCCGGTGCACGCCCCGCAGTCGTAACACGGTGTCCACCGGCAGTCCTCCAGCCCCGCCTCGGCCAGGGCGTCTTGGAAGTCCTGCCACAAGAAGTCCCGGTGCAAGCCGGCGGAGATGTGGTCCCAGGGGAACACCTCGTCCTCGTGGCGATGGCGATAGACGAGGTCTTCGAGCTCCAAGCCCACCGCTTCCAGGGCCTCGATCCATAAGTCCAAGTTGAAGTGCTCGGACCATTCCTGAAACGTCCCGCCCGCCCTCCAGACGTGCTCGACGACGGCCCCCACCCGGCGATCACCGCGGCTGACGATGCCTTCCACGGTGGTGGCCGAGGGGTCGTGCCAGCGCAGGGTCAAGCCGCGCACGCCCCGGGCGGCGTCCTTCAACAATGCGATCTTGCGCCGCAGGTCCGCCGCGGTGTCCTGGCCGAACCACTGAAAAGGCGTCTGGGCCTTGGGTACGAATCCCCCCACCGAGGCCGTCACCGTGACGTTGCGCTGGTAGCGGTTGCCGATCTCCACGCACTGGCGAGCCAGCTCGACGATGCCGAGAACGTCCTCGTCGGTCTCGGTCGGCAACCCGATGAGGAAGTAGAGCTTGAGCCGGCGCCATCCCTGGGAGAACGCCGAGTCCACGGCCGCGAAGAGATCCTCCTCGGTGATGAGCTTGTTGATCACCTGACGCATCCGCCACGTGCCGCCCTCGGGTGCAAAGGTCAGGCCGGTGCGCCGCACCTTTTGGATCTCCGCCGACAAGCCCACGGTAAAGGCGTCGACCCGGAAACTGGGCAGGCTGACCGACACCTGTCCCGAGCACTCGGGATCATTGATGAGGTGGTGACAGTGCGCTCGATGCCCGAGAAGTCCGCCGTCGACAGCGATGTCAGAGCGACCTCGTCATAGCCGGTGCGGGCCAAGCCGTCTCGCACCATGCGGTCCACCTGGGCCGCCGGGCGCTCGCGCACCGGACGCGTGATCATGCCCGCCTGACAGAACCGGCACCCCCGCGTGCAACCGCGGAAGATCTCGACATTGAGGCGGTCATGGACCACCTCGATCAGAGGCACCAGCTGGCTCTTGGGATACGGCCACTGGGCCAGATCGGCCACCACGCGCTTGTCCACCTGGGCGGGCACCCCGTCGAAGCGCGGCGACACGCCACCGAACCGGTCGCCGTCGTAGCGGGCCTCGTAGCACCACGGCACGTAGACCCCTTCGAGGCGGGACAGCCCGTTGAGCAGCGACTCCTTGTCGCCACTCTCCGACTGCTTCCACTCACCGATGACGGCCGTGATCTCTCCGACCACCTCCTCGCCGTCACCGAGGACGAAGGCATCGACGAAGTCGGCCAGCGGCTCGGGGTTGAACGCGCAGTGCCCTCCGGCGATCACCAGCGGATGATCTGCGCTGCGCTCGGCGCTGCGCACCGGGGCGCCGGCCAGGTCGATCAGGTTGAGGACGTTGGTGTAGGTCAACTCGGCGGACAAGTTGAACGCCATTACGTCGAAGTCGGCCGCCGACGAGAAACTCTCGAGGGAGAACAGGGGTACGCCCGCCTCCCGCATGGCGGCCTCCATGTCGGTCCACGGGGCATAGGCACGCTCGGCGACGGCGTCGGGCCGCTCGTTGAGGATTTCGTAGAGGATCTGCAGGCCCTGGTTGGGCAACCCGATCTCGTAGGTGTCGGGGTACAGCAGCAGCCAGGCCACGCGACCGGGGCCGTGGTGCGGCGGTTGGGACCCGAGCTCGCCGCCGATGTAGCGCGCCGGCTTGGCCACCTGGGCTAGGAGCGGTTCGATCCGTGGCCACAGGGAGGTCATTTCCCGGGTGAGTCTAGAGCCGGGGCACACGCACCCGGGGGCGCTTGCCGCCAGGCCACGACGGCGCCGAGCCGGTCAGCCCGCCGTCGGCCCAGCTCCTGGGGCTACGACGGTGGTGGTCGTGGTGGAAGACGGTGAAGACGAGGTGCTCGGCGTCTTAGGAACGGCGAGCACGGCGGGGCTCTCGGGGTGCGCCACCAGGTAGTCGAAACCTTGCCGAGCCACCGGGGCGGCCGCCGAGGCCCCATAGCCACCACCTTCGACCACGACGGCGATGAGGTACTGGGGGTCGGCCTCGGGCCCCCATCCGACGAACCACGAGGTGGGCTGCTGCTCGTTGGTGGTGGCGGTGCCGGTTTTACCGGCCAAGGGAAACGTCGACAGAGGGAACCCGGTAAAGGCTCCGTAGGCGGTGCCGGATTTATCCTGGATGGCACCTTCGAAGCCCTCGAGCATGGCCTGGTGGTCGGCGGCCGTAAAGGCCACATGTCCGGTGACCTTGGGGGTGACACTCTCGACCACCTCGCCGGTGGACGGTGCCACCATCCCCGCGGCGAGCTCGGGCACGTAGCGCGTGCCCCCATTGGCAAAGGTGGCGTAGGCGACGGCCTGCTCGATGGGGGTGATGACCGTACCTCCCTGGCCGAAGGCGAGCTCGAGGTTGTTACCCGTGAACCACCCGGCATTGGGATAGTCCTTGGGGAACTGGGCATGCTCCCTGTCTACCACCGACTCCGAGTCCACCCGGGCGTTGGGGGTTTCGTCCGGCAGGTCGATGCCAGTCTCTTCGCCATAGCCCAGCTCGTTGGCCCACTTTTGAATGGCATCGTTGCCGTAGGTGGCCCGGGCGTCCCAGAAGCGGACCCCCAGGTTGTAGAAGAAGACGTCGCTCGACACGGTGAGGGCCTGACTCACGTTGATGATCCCGGCCACCTCCCCATCGTTGTCGTGGTAGGTGGCGCAACCCGAGCCCCGGTGGCACAGCCGGGGATGACGTACGAACCGGTGTCGTCATACGTCGATCCCGGCGAGATGAGGCCGTCTTCGAGGGCGGCGGTCGCCGTGGCCAGCTTGAACGTCGATCCCGGCGTGTAGAGACCCTGGGTGGCGTTGTCGTTCAGGGCACCGGTGTCCTCGATCTGGGTCAGGTGCGTCTGGGAGATTCCGTCGTTCCACCAGTTCGGGTCGTAGGTGGGGGCACTCACCAGCGCCAACACGGCACCAGTCTGAGGGTCGAGGGCAATGGCCGCGCCGCCTTTGGAGGACCCCTTCAAAGTGGCGATCTCGCTGTTGAGGGCGTTTTGCAGGGTCTCCTCCAATCCGGCGTCGATATTGGTGATGACGTCATCGCCCGGCTTCGGCGCGCTCTGGCCCAAGCCGCCCACCACCTGACCCTGGGCGTCCACCTCCACCCGCTGCACGCCGGGGTGCCCGCGCAAGGCTCCCTGGTACTGGTTCTCCAGCCCGCTTTGGCCATAGGAGTCGCCGAGCTGGTACCCCGCGGAGGGGTGCGCTTTGAGTTGGTCCGGTTCGATCTGGCCCACGTACCCGAGCATCTGAACACCGGTCTGGCCGAGCGGGTAGCTCCGATTCGAGTCGGCCTCGGTCGAGACGCCGGGGAACGAGGCGGAGTGCTCGCCGATGTAGAGCACCTCGGAGATGGGCGCGTTCTGCACGATGGGAACGGGCTTGTACAAGCTGTACTGCGAGTTGTTCAAGTCGCCCTCGATTTGGGCGGTAGTGAGGCCCAGCACGCCGGCCAGCTGGCCCACCTCGGCGGGATGTTGCTCGGCCGACACGCGCGACAACGTGATGTCCTCAGTCACCTTGTCCCCTACCAAAATGGAGCCGGCCCGATCGACGATAAGGCCACACGACGCGGGGATCTCCACGTCACGCACCTGGTTGGCGGTGACGGTCTGGGAGTAGGCCGAGGTGTTGAGCACCTGCAGATACCAGAGCCGGACGAACATCAGCGAGAACACGGCGGCGACGAGCACGCCGATGACGCGTAGGCGCAGGACCGTTCGTGGCGGGGCGGGCTCGGCGCTGGGCATGACCCGATCAACGACGGTCCGCTTAGGCCGCATGCGAGGAGCACGCGTGGGACACGTGCGGGCCGGGCGCGCCGGGCGCGGCTTGGGGTAGAGGTGACCGCCACGCAGCGGGTGGCGCAGCCGATTCATCCACGAGCGTGCAGGTCGGGGAGGACGGGGGGGCCGGCGCGGCGTGTCGGCGCTACGCAAGCGCAACGGGTAGCGGCCCCGCTTCTTCATCGCATCCCACCGGCGGCGGCTCCCCCCGAGGAGGCGCTTCGGGGCGGCACCGCCCACGCCACCAGGCGCAGCACGGGCGTGGAGAGTATGGCCGCCCCCGGCACCGCCACGATCAACGTGGGCACCAGATCGACACTGAGCATCCCCGGCGTGCCAAGCACGGCACCCAGGATGGCGTAGCCGGCCGCGGCGGCGGCTGTCGCGGCGGCCGCCACCAGGGGCGGGAGCCACCACGAGGAACGCACCAGGCCCTCGGTGGCCAGGCCGGTGGCGAATCCGACCAGGCAGAACACCAAGGCCGAGAGCCCGAAGGTGGTGGGGAGGAAAAGGTCGGCGACGAGCCCGGCCGCGAAGCCGAAGGTGGCGCCACGCTCGGGGCCGCCGACATACCCGGCCGCCACGGCGAGCAGGACCATGGCATCGCCATGGGCCCCGGAGGACGCGCAATGTGTCGATCAAGGTGAGCTGGACGGCCAACACCACGAACACCACCACGCTGGCTCGAGCGGCGTCGGTGGTCCTCACGTGGCGGGCTCCCACTCCAAGACGTCGACGTACTGCAACGACGTCAGATCGGCGACGGGCTCGGCGGTGACGGCTTGCTGCTGGGATGAAGGGGTGGAGGAAAACGATGTCACCGTGGCCACCGGCAGGCCTGAGGGGAACAGCGCGTCCTGAAGCCCACTGGTGGTGAGGATCTCGCCCTTGTGCAACACGTTGCCGGGCGCGATGTACTGGACCTGCAGAGCCCGGGCCACCCCTTCGCCGTCGACCAAGGCGTAGTTCCCCGGGTGGCCGTAGCGCACCCCCACCGACGAAAGCGTGTCGGTGATGAGGCGCACGGTGCATCCTGTCGACCACGATTCGATCACCTGGCCGACGAGCCCGGCCCCGCCCACCACCGGCATACCGACATCCACGCCACTGCTCGTTCCCACGTCCAGTTGCACCGTGGCGGCGAAGTTGGACGGATTGAGCGCCACCACTTCGGCGGTTACCTTGCCGATGCCACCGGCCCACGGAAGCTTGTCCAGTTGTTCGAGGGCCCGCAGCGTGTTGACTTCGTTCTGGCGCTCCAGTGCTTGGCGCTGCAAGAGACCGATCTCGTTGCGCATCCTGGCGTTTTGCTGCTCCAAGGCGGCCCCGTGCACCGAACCCGAAAGGAAGCTGCCGATGGGCCGCGCCGCGTCGTCAACGACGCTTTGCACCGGCGCAAAGGCATCGTGCGCCCACTGCTTGACGTGAGAGATGGCGGTGTTGCCGTGGCCGCGGTAGTCGAGGGTGATGATGGTGATCGACGCCAACACGAGCAAGCCGACGGTCAGCGACCGCCGGGATCGTCGCGATCGCCGGGAGCGAGCCACTGTGCTCTACCAGCGGGTGACGCCGCGCCTGGCGGCCGCGCCCATCACCCGCCAGAGGAGGTGATGAGAACCTGCTTGAGGGCGTCGAACTCCTCGAGGCACTGCCCGCTGCCGATGGCCACGCAGTTGAGGGGATCGCGAGCCACCACGATGGGCATGCCCGTCTCCTCCGACAACCGGGCATCCAACCCGTGCAGAAGGGCTCCGCCGCCGGTGAGGACGATGCCCTGCTCCATGATGTCGGCCGCCAACTCGGGCGGCGTCTTGTCGAGGGTGACCTTGACGGCGTCGATTATCGCCGTGACCGGTTCGTCGATGGCCTTGCGGATCTCGCTGGTGGACACCACCACGGTCTTGGGCAAGCCGGTGACGAGGTCGCGGCCGCGGATCTCGGCGTGCAGTTCCTCTTCGAGTTCGAAGGCGGATCCGAGCGCGATCTTGATCTCCTCGGCCGTGCGCTCCCCGAGCGCCAGGCTGTACTCCTTTTTGATGTAGGAGATGATGGCCTCGTCCAGTTCGTCGCCACCGATGCGCACCGACTGGCTCGTCACGATGCCACCGAGCGAGATGACGGCCACCTCTGTCGTCCCTCCCCCGATGTCGACCACCATGTTGCCGGTGGGCTCGTGAACCGGAAGCCCGGCGCCGATGGCGGCGGCCATGGGCTCCTCGATGATGTACGCCTTGCGGGCACCGGCGTACTCGGCGGCTTCCATCACGGCGCGTTGCTCCACACCGGTGATGCCCGACGGGACACAGATGACCATGCGCGGCTTGGCGAAACGCCGTTGGTGCACGCGCTGGATGAAGTAGCGCAGCATCTTCTCGCAAATCTCGAAGTCGGCGATGACTCCGTCTTTCAAGGGACGGATGGCCTGAATGTGACTCGGGGTACGCCCGATCATGCGTTTGGCCTCGGCACCCACGGCCAGCGGACGACCGTCTTTGACGTTGACCGCCACCACCGAGGGCTCGTTCAAGATGATGCCGCGGCCCCTGACGTAGACCAGCGTGTTGGCCGTGCCGAGATCGACGGCCATGTCGCGGCCGAGCAAGAAAAACCGGTTGTCACCCATATGCTTAGATCCACCTCGATGTCAGCACGCCTGAAAACCGGCTGCAGCCGGCGGCCACAGCGGCGCGCAAGTGCCCAACAGGGTACGAGACCTCCCCGCGAGGCACAAGACGACGGGCCCGAGACGGGGAAGAGTTCAGGCCAACAAGGGGAAAACTCAGGCCAACGCCGGGAAAAACAAATGGATCTCGCGCTGTGCCGATTGAGCGGAATCCGATCCGTGCACGAGATTCTCGGTCATCACTGAACCAAGATCGCCACGGATCGTCCCGGGAGGAGCACTGGCCGGGTCGGTCGGGCCCACAACGGTGCGCACGATTCGCCACGTGTCCTTGGGACCTTCCACCACCAGCACCAGGGAAGGTGAACGGGTGATGAATGCAACCAAGTCATCGTAAAAGGGCTTGCCCTTGTGCTCTTCGTAGTGCCGGGCGGCCAGCTCTTCGTCGATGAGGCGAAGCTCGGCGGCTGCCAAGCGCAGCCCCTTGCGCTCGAGTCGGGAGACGATCTCCCCGGCGAGACCCCGTTCGACGGCGTCGGGCTTACAGATCACAAGGGTGCGATTCATGGCCGCAGCAGGCTACCCGCTCACCTGACGCCACTCGTCGCCGGCCTCCCTTTGCTCATCAGCGGGGTCGTCCGAACCGACCAGCTGACTCCGGGCTTCGGCCACGACGTAGAGCGAACCCATCACCACAACCAGGCCACCATCACCGGCGCGCGCTCGCGCCAGGGTCAAGGCGTCTCCGATGTCGTCGGTGGCCAACGCCGTGAAACCGGCCGCCCGCGCCGCCTCGGCGATGACTTCTGCGGGCACAGCCCGCGGCGACGGTGCCGTGCAGGTCACCACCGTCTGTACCCCGGCCGGACGCAGCGCCTCCACCATGGCACTCGGGTCGCGGCCCGCCAGCATGCCCATGACCGCCACGATTTCTCCGTCGGGGGTGAGCTCGTCGGACAACGCCTGAGCCAATGCCTCGACACCGGCAACGTTGTGGGCGCCATCGAGGACGACAACCGGGGACCCCGGCACCAACTCGATGCGACCCGGCACGCGCACCTGGGAGAAGGCGTACTCAACGACCTCTGAGGCCAGGGGGGCGCCGAAAAATGCCTCGGCCGCCGCCAACGCAGCAGCGGCGTTGTCGCCTTGATGGGCGCCGTGGAGAGGTAGGAAGACCTCGGGATAGTCGCGCGGCGGGCGTGCGAAGATCCAGCAGCCGACCTCCCACGGCAACGCGGGCTTGGTCGCAACCGAAGTCCCGGCCCCGTCGCCACACCGGAACGTGCAGTGCGTCGGCGGCGTCGCTGAACACGGCGTCGAGCTCGGGATCGGTTTCGCCCAGCACCAACACGGCGCCGGACTTCACGATGCCCGCTTTCTCTTTGGCGATGTCGACCAAGGTGGGCCCAAGGATCTCGACGTGGTCGTAGCTCACGTTGGTCACCACCGCCACCACCGGCTCGACCACATTGGTGGCGTCCCAACGCCCACCGAGGCCGACTTCGACGACGGCCACGTCGACGGCGATGTCAGCGAACCAAACAAACGCGGCCGCCGTAAGCAACTCGAAGCGGGTGGGCGTGGCGCTCAACAGAGGTTCGAGACGCATCAGGGTGCCAAGTACCTCGACGAGCTCGGCGTCGGGAATCGGCCTACCGTCTCGGGCTAGACGTTCGTTCACCCTGGCCAAGTTGGGACTTGAGTACGTACCCACGCTCAGACCTTGGGCCATGAGCAACTCGGTGAGGATGCGAGCGGTCGAGCCCTTGCCGTTGGTGCCCGTCACATGCACAACGGGACAGGCGAGCTCAGGGTCGCCCAGGAAGCGGCATAACTCGACGATCCGTTCCAGCGTGGGAGCCGCGGCCCGCGCCGGCATGTTCAGCTCGAAGTTGACGTGCTCATCGAGCCAGGCCACGAGCTCGTGGCGTGTCGTTGGCCACAAGACGTCTCCCGACGCGTCGCTCATGAAAGGAACCGGAAACGGGTGACGGCCTCTATGGGCGCGTCGTGGCCCTGATTCTCAGGACGCGGCCCGGCGCGGACGAGGCGTCTTGGTCGGTTCACCTTGCGGTATCAGCGTCGGGTGGACGCGATCGAGGACGACGGATCGGTCGATCACGCACCGACCTATATCGGTACGGCTGGGAAGGTCGTACATGACGTCGAGAAGAACCTCTTCGAGAATGGCCCTGAGCCCACGAGCCCCGGTTCCGCGCAACAGAGCCTGCTCGGCCACCGCTTCCAAGGCGTCCTCACCGAGCTCGAGCTCCACCCCGTCGAGTTCGAACACCCGCCGGTACTGCTTCAGCAAGGCATTCTTGGGCTGGATCAGGATGCGGATCAACGCCTCCTTGTCGAGACTGGAGACCGCACCGACCACCGGAAGACGACCGATGAATTCCGGAATGAGCCCGAACTTGATGAGATCCTCGGGCAACACGTGGCGCAGCACCTCGGCATCGAGGGTGTCGGAGGATCGGCGCACCTCGGCGCGAAAGCCGATGCCCTTGCGACCGATACGGCTCTCGATGATCTTGTCGAGACCAGCGAACGCACCTCCACAGATGAACAGGATGTTGGTGGTGTCGATCTGGATGAACTCTTGATGCGGATGCTTGCGCCCCCCTTGAGGTGGCACTGAAGCGGTGGTGCCCTCGAGAATCTTGAGCAGCGCTTGTTGCACGCCTTCACCCGAGACGTCTCGGGTGATTGACGGGTTCTCGCTCTTGCGGGCGATCTTGTCGATCTCGTCGATGTAGATGATCCCGGTTTCGGCGCGCTTCACGTCGTAATCGGCGGCCTGGATCAGCTTGAGGAGAATGTTCTCGACATCCTCTCCGACGTAGCCGGCCTCGGTGAGCGCGGTGGCATCGGCGATGGCGAACGGCACGTTCAGCATGCGGGCCAGGGTCTGGGCAAGCAAAGTCTTGCCACAGCCGGTGGGCCCGAGAAGAAGGATGTTGGACTTGGCCAGCTCTACTTCCGCCGATTGCGGCGGGCCCGCCTGGACACGCTTGTAGTGGTTGTACACCGCCACCGACAAGATCTTCTTGGCGTACTCCTGGCCGATGACGTAATCGTTCAGGAACTCGAAGATCTCCCGCGGCTTGGGTAGATCCTCAAAAGACAGGTCGCTGGTCTCGGCCAACTCCTCGGCGATGATGTCGTTACAAAGGTCGATGCACTCGTCACAGATGTACACGCCCGGACCGGCGATGAGCTTCTTGACCTGCTTCTGGGACTTGCCACAGAAGCTGCACTTGACAAGGTCACCACCGTCACCGAACTTGGCCACCACGATCCCCCTTGCTCCGGCCCAAGCCTATGCCGCGCCCGATGGCTTCGGCAGCAGCTACGGCGTCTCGAGTAGTGATGACCTCGTCGATGAGCCCGTAGAGCACGGCCTCCTCTGCAGTGTTCTTGAAGGCCTACCAGCGCCTGACCGACTTCCGCGGGGAGGCGGCCTTCTCCACTTGGCTTTACCGCGTGGCCGCCAACCGCTGCCTGGACCTTTTGCGCCAAAGCGCGCGGCGGCGGGAGGAGTCTTGGGAGGTCTTCGCGGAGCGCGAGGGCGCGGGCTTGAAACGGCTGCTCGCCGAGCCCGCGGAAGAGGGGCCGCGCCTCGAGGACGCGGACCTGGTCCACAAGGCCTTGAGCCGCCTGCCCGCCGACTACCGGCTCATCCTGACCCTGCGGGAGGTCGAGGGCCTCGACTACCGCGAGCTGATGCGGACGCTCGACTGCTCGATGGATTCCGTGAAGGCGAAGCTGCGTCGGGCGCGGCAAAGGCTGCGCGAGATTCTGGGACACATCGTGTCGTCCGGAAACGTCTAACTCGCGAGGGGGTCAAATGGAACATAACGAGATCCAAGACAAGCTCTCCGAGCTGCGCGACGGCGAGCTGAGCCCGGCCGACCGGGGCCTGGTCGCGCGCCATCTCGAGGCCTGCGCGTCCTGCCGCGCGTCCGTCCAGGAAGACGCGCTCCTCGCGCGGGCCTTCTTCGCGCGTCCGCCGCGGCCCACCCCGCAGCAGACCGAGCTCTTCGTGCGGCGCGTGATGGCGCGGCTGCCGGCCCCGTCCCGGGCGGGGGCGTCCGTGCTCGCGTTCTGGGAGACCCTCGTGACGGCGCGCTGGCTGGCGCCGGCGCTCGGGCTGGCCTGCGCGGCCCTGCTGCTCTCCTTCGCGCCGTACGGCCGCGCGCGCGCGGAGAGAGGCGCCCCGCTGTTCGTCGCGGACGGACGCGAGGTGGTCTTGACCCCGCCCGACCTCGTCCGGCCGGCGGACCTGGGCGAAGCCCTCGACCCGGCCGGCGAGGAGCGATGACGCCGGCCGGACGCGCCTTCGCGGCCGTCTCCCTGCTCAGCCTGCTGAGCGGGGCGGCGCTCGGCTCGTGGGGCCAGCGGGTGGTGCTCCACCGGCGGCAGCGCGCCGAGACCTTCGACGCCCAGCGCGCGCTCGAGCATCTCGACCACGAGCTGGGGCTGGACGCGCGGCAGAAGGAGGCCGTGAAAAAGATATTATTGGCCAGGCAGCAGGAGGCCGCGGCGATGGAGAAGGATCGGCACCACCGCATCGCGGACGAGAGACGAGCGGCCCGGGCGGAGATCGTCCGGGAGCTGACGCCCGAGCAGCGCCCGAAGTTTCAGGCGCTCTGCGACCGCGCGGACAAGAGGATTCAAGAACGTTGGCCCGACGAGAAATAAGAGCCTGGGCGTGCGCGGGACTGCTCCTGCTCGCCGCCTCGGCGGCGCGCGCGGGCTTCTGGGGGCGAGACGCGCTGACGAGCTCCTGGGCCGTCACGCCGCCGCGCGCGGACGGTGACGACTCGGACTGGTCGGAGAGCGACGGCTACGAGGACGACGGCCTCGGCGTCGCGGCCATGAACAACGGCACCGACCTCTATTTGAAGCTCACGGCGAGCACGCGGGAAGGCCGCGCGCAGCTCACCGGGATCGCGCGCCAGGACGTCGCGCTCTGGTTCTTCGCGGCCGACGGCAAGACCCGCGCCTGGGGACTGCGCATGCCCTACAGCCGGATGACGCCGCCCGACGAGGACGAGCTGCGCTACGGTCCGGTCGTCACCGCGGGCGCGCAGTCCAGCCGCGAGCCCGAGCTGCTCCAGACGAGCGGCGTCCCGGCCTCGTCGGGCACCGTCGTGTCCACGGCGGCGTGGCCCACGGACATGATGTTTCGCCTGGGCTTCTCCGGGCGGCGCCCCGTGTGGCACCTGCGCCTGCCGCTGGCGAGGCTGACGCCGGACAAGAAGGGCGTCTATCCGCTCGATTTCCTCGTGACGGGCAAAGGCACGCGCCTGCCCGCGGCCCCGCACCCGCCGCCCGCGGCGAAGGAGGAGGGAGGCAGGCGCGGAGGGGGGGCTCACGGCGGCGAGTCGGCCCCGCGTGAGGATTCCGGGAAACTGGAGCCGGTCGAGTTCAACCTGACGCTGCGCCTGACCCGAGACCCGGCCCTGACGCGTTGAGGCGCGGCTCCGACCGCGCCGAGCGGCCGCTCGCGGCGCGAGGCGGCCCGGAAATTGGGATGATATCCCCGTGAAGGTCCACTTCGTCGGCGTCGCGGGCACGGGCATGAGCGCCTTGGCTCAGCTGCGCGCGCTCTCCGGCGACGCGGTGACGGGCTCGGACCGCCTCGCGGACCAGGAGGGCTTGGGCCGGGTCCGGGAGCGTCTGGCGGCCGCGGGCATCGTCTTCCACCCGCAGGACGGCAGCGGGCTGGCCGCCGACACGGGGCGCGTGATCGTCTCCACCGCCATCGAGGAGAACAACCCCGACTTGAAGCGGGCGCGCGAGCTCCGCCTGCCCGTCGTGCACCGCGCCGACGAGCTGGCGGAGCTCGCGGGCCGGCACCGCACCGTGGCCGTCGCGGGCACCAGCGGAAAGTCCACGGTGACCGCGATGGTCTTCCACATCCTCCAGGCGGCCGGGCGCTCGCCGTCCTTGGCCGCGGGGGCGAACCTGATCTCCTTGCGCCGGCGCGGGCTCGTGGGCAACGCCTGGAAGGGGAAGTCGGACCTGCTCGTCATGGAGGCCGACGAGAGCGACGGCACGCTGACGCGCTACCGCTCCGCCGTGGGGGTCTTGCTCAACATCAGCAAGGACCATAAGGAGACGGCCGAGCTCGAGGGCTTGTTCCGCCGGTTCCGGGAGCGCAGCGAGCGCTTCGTGGTCAACGCGGACGCGTCCGCCTTGGCCGGGTTCCAGGAGGGCGCGCTGACCTACGGGTTCTCCGCGGGCGCCGTCCGCGGGCGAGACCTGGAGCTGGCGCCCGACTCCTCGCGGTTCTCGGTCGACGGCGCCGCCGTCGTCGTGCCCGCGCCCGGGCGGCACAACGCGGAGAACGCGCTGGCCGCGCTGGCGGCCTGCGCCGTGCTCGACGTGGCGCCGGCCGCGGGCGCGGCGGCCCTGGCGACGTTCGCGGGGGTGGCGCGGCGCTTCGAGAGCCTGGGCGCCGCGCGGGGAGTGGAGGTGGTCGACGACTTCGCGCACAACC
>CAWCAW010000006.1:0-918288 GCA_963793645.1 uncultured Acidimicrobiaceae bacterium
ACCAGCCTGCACCGCCTCGGCGATGGTGTGCACCGGTTGCAGCTGTAGCATCAACGCCACGTCACCGAACTGCAGGTCGGCATCGACCAGCACGACCGGCTGAATGGTCCGCTTGGCCAGCGACACGGCCACGTTGATGGCCACAACGGATTTGCCGGTGCCGCCCTTGGTGCCGCACACCGTGATGACACGTCCTTGGGCCACCGTGGATGCGCCCCGACTGGCGGGAGCCTCCGCCTGCTGGTCGGGTTGGCGCACCAACCGGGCGATGGTCCGAGACACGGCTTCGCGCAGCTCGTCGTCGGCGGCCGAGGCCGGCACGACATCGTCGAGCCCGGCCCGCAGTGCCTGCTTGAGGACATCGGCGTTCAGCTCGTGGACGATCATGATGGCGCCTACGCCGGTGCGGAAAGCCTGCAGACCGTTGAGGTTCTCGATGACCTCCTCAGGGGGCTCGGTGGGTCCGAAAATCACGACGATGGGCGTCGTCGAGTCGGCCACCTGCATGAGTCCCTGGAGGTCCTCACACGCCACGGCGTCGAATTCGAGCTTCCGTATGTGCTCGGTCAGGATCGTCCGGACGACCTCGTTGGAGTCCACAACGCTGACGACGATGTGGTCCTCTTCGGGGATCGGCCGCGGAAGTGCTTGCGCCATGGCTTAGCTCGCAGCCTGGGAACCTGAAAGGAAGTTCCCCGTGGTGGCCGACGGCACCGTCACCACCGGGTTGCCCGGCGGCACGAGGAGCATGTACAGCCCGAGGCTCTCTTGCTGCGCCAGCGCGATACGCGTCGCCTCGGCCGGGTTGACGGCCACGGTGAACAGCCCACTTGTGTTGGCTTGCGTGGTAGGTGTCGAGGCGTCGGTCTGCACGTTGGTACCCACGTTCGTCGTGCTCTGCCCGATGGCCAAGATGGGCACGTTCTGCAGCAGCGTGCTCTCCTGGTTGTTCACCGTGACCAGCAGGTCCACCTTGTCGCCGGGGACCTCGAGGTCAGCCACGCCGTGCACGGGGTCTTCGGAGATGGTGACAGCCACGTCCCCAGCCGGAATGAGCTGGGAGAAGCTGTTGACCGCCGCGAGGGGGTTCACGAACATCGACGACACCAGCACCTGGCCGACGGCGTAGTTGGAGATGGCCTCCTTGCCGTTGATCGAGTTCAGGTTGGTCACCGCTGACGGGGGCCGGAACTTGCGGGGCAGGCTCTCCTGCTGGAGATAGCCACCACTGATGGCCTCGGCGCCGGTCAACGAGCGCGGCAGGGTCTTGCTCACCACGTAGGCCGGGACGAGCTTGGCTCCGTGGTACGCCTGCTTCTGCGCGTTGTTGAGGAACACATAGCTCAGCACGGCGGCCAATACGCCGACAGCAACCGCGACCGCGACCACGATGGTCCGTTTGGGTGTCATCCCGTCCTCCCTCGTACCGACCGGCTCCTGCCACGCACGTGAAACGCCGGAGGCGCTTCGCTGAGACAGGAATCCATCGCCATAGTGCGGGTCGAAGAGGCACTTGACAATGCCTACAGAGGCAAATGAGTCCCAGGACCTACCTACGAATTTCGAGAACGGCCTTTTCCTCGGGCAGGTCCACCGCAACGGGCCCCAGCGAGCCCGAATCGGCTGCCGCGCCAGCGCTTCGCAGAGACCACAGCCACGTGCCGGTGCCAACGGCCACGAGGACGTCGCGGGCCAAAAACGCCAGCGTGATGGTGACATCCACCGCGTGGCTGGGATACCCGACACGTTCGGCCGTGGAGGCGTACGGGTAGATGGCCAGGTTGATCACACAAGCCGCCACCCACGAGGCCCGTACTCGATACAGCGCCCACAGCGGCATCAGCCAGATCAGGTACTGCACCGACAACACCTTTCCACCCACTACGGCCAAGGTGAGCGTGGCCAGGCACACGGCCTCGAGCGGCAACCGACCCCGGAGCTGGACTCGCCACAGGGCGACACACGCGATCACCGCCGCGATGACGACCACGGTCGATATGGGTGCGGCCACCGAATTGAAGACATTGAGGCTGTGAGACGTGTTGATCCAGCGGGTGCTGCGCCAATCGAGCAGAAGCGACAGACCGGCTGCCAGGCTGCCCACCTCGGTGGGGCGGTGCACGTAGAAGTGCGCCACGTTGAGCAGCGCGCCCGGGTCGAACAGCGCCGGCGCGGCAGCGATGACCACCAAGCCGCCTGCCACCCAGACCAGGCGCTTGATCGGGAGGCGACCGTCTTTACGCCACTCGGCGATGAAGAAGGCGGGCCAGAACACAGCCGGAAACAGCTTCAGGGCAAAGCCCACCGTGCTCCACGTCCACGCCGCTGACCACCGCCCCCCTTTGGCGGCTCGCAACGAAAACAAGGCGGCCGCGGTGGCGAAAATGTCGTATCGGCCTGCCACCACCATGACCGATCCGAGGGCCAGATAGGCCACCAGACGCCGGGAGCTGGCGACGTCCCAGCCGGTGATCGAGGCGCCCTGGTAACTCGTGATCAGTGCGAGCAGGCCGATCCCAGCCAACACGGCGAAAGCCCACGGGTAGGCCAGCGGGATGAGCAACGGCAACAGGAAGATGACCAGTGCCGGGGCCGGGTACTCCGACGGCAGGCGGTGCAACAACGGTGCCGTCAACGCCGCGTGCGCGTAGGTCGAATACTCGGTGACGTCGCCGGGATGCAGCAATGTGACTGAGACCACCGTGGCCAGCGCCCACACGAAGAGCCCAGGCACGACGACAGGGCGCCATTGCCCACGCAATGTCTCGCTGACAGCTTCCAGGCGAGCCCGGATCGCCGGTGTGCTCAGCCGCACCATGTGCTCGCCCTCCCGAGGATGGCATCGGCGCACCGCCGGCCACCTCTGAAGCGTCTCGCCACCTCATTTCCTGGTGGCTTCACCGCAATTCGATGGTGGCGTCACCGAACGCCGCTGTCAACGACCTTCAGCGCGACGGTCCCATGGGCGCCTACCGGCGGCCCCTACGGCCGGTGCAGCATCGGGTGCTGACGGGCGAGAACGGGCAAGAGCGCGGCGCGCGGCGTGAGGTAGCCCAGATACGCGCCGATGCGATTCGCCCTGCCGGGGATGGCCACGGGCCGCCCCTCTTCGAGACCCCGCACGCCTACGGCGGCCACGTCGGCGGCGGACTCCCACATGAATTTCGGCAGCGAATTCTCGGATTCCTCGACCGTGAACCCGGCCATCTCGGCGAACTCCGTCTTCACCGGCCCGGGGCACAGGACCGTGCACGTGACGCCGGTGCCCTTCAGTTCCTCGCGCAACGCCTGGCTGTAAGACAACACGAACGCCTTGGCCGCTCCGTAGCCGGCCTGGCCCGGCAAGGGCTGGAAGGCGGCCGTCGATGCCACATTGAGCACGGCGCCACGACCACATTCGACCATCCCAGGCACAAAGAGACTGCACAGATCGGCGACCGCCTCGACGTCGGTGCGGATCATGGACACCTCGGCTCGATGGTCGCTGCGGTGCACCGGACCGGTGGTGCTGAACCCGGCGTTGTTGACGAGCACGGCGACGTCAAGGCCGCGCTCATCGAGCGTCGACACCATCGCGGCGCGCGCCGCCGCGTCACTGACGTCGGCCACCAACGTCTCGGCGCGCACGGCGTAGGTGGAGACGAGCTGCTGCGCCAGCTGCTCCAAGCGGTCGGCCCGCCGGGCCACCAGGGTCACGCCGTGGCCACGTTTGGCCAGCTCACGGGCAATTTCTGTGCCGATGCCGGATGAGGCACCGGTCACCAGACATGTGGAGGACTCGGTCGGTTGAGGAAGAGCCATGCGCCGATGGTACGGGGGATTGGCCCGGCCAACCGAGTGTCGACCCCCACTGCATAGGTCGCTTTGGCGCGGCCGTTGGTGGCGCCGCCGGGGGACCTTTCAATAATGCTGTGTGACAAAGGGCGATTGCCTCTATCGAATGTCACAACGCCGCGCCATTATCGGGTCATGGACAAACGCGTGGCTCGTCCGCCGGTGGAGGTGCGCACAAGCCCGCGCCGGCGCAAGACGGCAAGCGCTTTTTGGCAAGACGGCCGAGTGGTGGTGGTCCTGCCCGCTCGACTCCCACGCGCCGATCGGGTCGAGCTCGTCGAGGGGTTGGTGCAACGCGTCCTCGCTCAGCGCCCTTCGGTCACTGCGTCTGACCGTGATTTGGCCAAGCGGGCCGCCGCCCTGGCCGATCAGTACCTCGATGGTGTGCAGCCCCGCTCCATCAGGTGGGTCGACAACCAGAACAAGCGGTGGGGGTCATGTACCTCGGGCACCCGCGAGATCCGCATCTCCGAGCGCCTGCGGGGGGTGCCCGGCTGGGTGCTCGACGCCGTGCTGGTGCACGAGCTCGCCCACCTCATCGAACCAAGCCATTCAGCTCGATTTCGCCGGCTGGCCGATCGCTTTGCCCGCATGGAAGAGGCCGACACCTTTCTCGCCGGCTACGCCCTAGGGCTCGAGTACACGCCGAACCCCTGACGCCCGGCGTCGGCGCCTGGTGCCGGCGGCATCAGAGTCGTGGTGTCGGTCGTGCGTAGGACCAGCGCGTAATGGCGAGAGCGACGCGCACTTGGCGATAGATGTGGGTGACCTTGGTCATGTGACCTCCCTGGGGGGGGTGGGGGGGTAACACCAAGGCTACGGACTCGATATGAATACGCCGTATCGGGCTTGTGACGTGTGGATGAACGAGGTGCCAAAGAGGACAACCACCTCACAACAAACGCCGCTACTGCGCGGTAAGCGCGCCTCGTCGAGCGATTTAGTGCGGCGCGTCGAGCACGGCCGACGCCACCAACTCCTCGAGATCAGCGCGTGTCCCACCACGTCACTTGCAGCTGCTTGGCCCGACGGAAGTACAGCTGAATGTCGAACTCGACGGTGAAGCCGATACCTCCGAAGACTTGTTGGGCCATGGCCGTCACGTTGCGGAACGTCTGGCAGGCGAACAACTTGGCCATGGGAGCCAGTGCCGCCACCGAGCGGTCCGTTGCGCTCGCCCAGGCCGCCTCGTGCACGAGGGTGGTGCCGCCGTCCACGGTGGTCACCGCATCAGCCAGATAATGCGCGATGGCCTGGAAGGCGCCTAAGGGCTTGTCGAACTGATGACGGTCCTTGGCGTATTGCACGGTGATGTCCAGCGCGTACTGGGCGCCCCCCATGGCTTGGGCGGCCAGCAAGATACAGGCGTCGTGCATGACGGCGTCCCACGTTTCCCATCCCGATGCCGCCGGTCCGATCCGATCGGCTTCGGTCACCTTGACGGCGTCGAGGTCGACGCGGTATTGGGCGTCGGACGCGATGCTCATCTGCTGGGTCAAAGTCACACCCGGCGCGGTGGGGTCGACGATGAAGAGGTCGACGGCATCGTCGGCATCGTCGGTGCGGGCCAGCACCACCAACCGGCTGGCCACCTTGGCAAAAGCGACGTGGCGTTTCGTGCCCGACAGCTCCCACCCGCTTCCCGAGCGCACCGCCCGCATCTGCACACCTTTGGGACCGAAGCCGTTCTCGGGCTCCATCCACGCCACCGAGAAGATCGTCTGGCCCGACGCCAGCGCCGGCAACCACTGCTCCTTGAGTTCGGTACTCCCGGCCCGGGCCAGCGCTCCCCCACCGAGTACCGTGCTCACCAGATGCGGGGTGGGCACGATGCCGCGACCCAACTCCTCGTAGAGCACGACCCCTTCGACGGCGGTCATGGACGCGCCGCCGTATTCCTCGGGAAGGAGCATTCCGATGACGTCCAACGCACCGAGTTGCTTCCACAGCTCGGTGGAGTACCCCACCGGATCGTCCTCGAGGTCGCGCACCACTGACAGCGGGCTGTAGGTGCTGCACACGCCGCGCACCGTCTGGCGCAGCATGTCCTGCTCGGAGGTGAAGTCGAGGTCGAGCACGGATCAGCTCCTGATATCGGGCGCAGGCGAGGGCTGCGGCTTCCATTGATCCCCGCGGCGGTGCCACGGGTTGTCCTCGGCGTGGACCGGCACGGCCACGCGGGCATCGCACGAGCTCTTGACGTCGCCGTCCACCGACAGCGTGATGTCCACACCGACCCAACCGCACCCCACGTCGTCGGTGCCGACGTGGTCCACCACGCCGGCCAACATCATGGTGTCGCCGGGGAATACCGAGTCGCGCATCTTGAACAGGACCTGTCCCATGCGGCCGTGCGGGCCGGTCCAATCGGTGAGGTAGCGCTCGAACCAGGCCGCCATGTTGGGCGTGTTCAAGAAGATGTCGCGTGTGCCGTTGCGATGCAGCGCGAAGTCCTTGTCGTGGTGCATGGGCCGCCAGTCGCGACTGGCCAGTGCTCCCAGCACGACCGTGGTGGCGCTCACCTCCACGAGCAGATCGGGAAGGCGATCGCCCTCGGCCACTTCTCCGAGGAGCAACGTGGGCACGATGATGCTCATGGCGCGTCCTGGCGACGGCGGTAGCCGAAGCCGGTGTAAGTCTCCACACCCACCACCTCGCCGTGCTGATTGGCGTACTCCACATCAATCACCCAGAAGCGGCCCGTGCCCAGCTTGGTGGTCTTCTCATCGGACACCGAGCGCAGGTACTGGCGCGTCGAGAGCAGATCACCGGGCCGCACGGGCTCGTAGAAGGTCATGGTGTTGTCGGTCATGACGGCCTCGGGCAGTCCGAGTCGCTCCTTTAAGTCGAAGTGCACCTGCAGCGGCAGCCGAGCCCCGCGTGGTCCCGGAGACCAGTGATGAGGGCGGAACCACACCGACAACATGGTGGGCGGTGCGATAGGCCCGTCGGTGATGGCCTTGGCGGTGGCGTGGTCCCAGAACAACGGATTGCCGTTCTCCACCGACGCACACGTCGTCCAGATGTAGCCACGCTCGACAGGGAAGTCGCCCGTCTCCTCGTACTGGGGGACGCCGATCAACCCCCGCACATCGTCGATAACTGTCATGCGGCCACCCCCTTGCGGCGAAGCTCGGCTACCGCGGCGGCATCGATGCCGGCCGCGGCGAGCAGCGCGTCGGTGTCGGTGGTCTCCGCGGCGCGTACCGTCACCGGCTCGTTCAGCTTCGGCATGCCGGCCATGACCGCACCCACCTGCGCGAACGATGCCCCGTCGGGGCCTCGGGCCTCCACCATGGCGTGGCGAGCCGCGAACTGCATGTCCTCGGACAACTCGGCCACCTCGCTCACCGGGGCCACGCACGTGTCGGCCCCACCGAGCAGCGCCGCCCACTCGTCACGCCGTCGCGTCGACAGCGCCTTGGACAACGCAGCGCGCAGGTCGTCTTGGGCGTCGTCGTCGTACTGCTTGTCCGCCCACTGCTCGAGGTCGAGCAGCCGGCACAAGTTGGCGAAGAACTTGGGCTCGATGGCGGCCACGGCCAGCCACTTGCCGTCGGCGGTGGCGTAGGTGTCGTAGCAGGCGTAGCGACCGCTCAACACGTCATGCCCCGGTCCCGGCAAGGCGCCGGTGGCCAGGTGCTCGTCGACGCTGAGGGACATGAGCCACAGGACCCCGTCGGCCACCGACACGTCGAGGAAGGTGCCCTTGCCGGTGCTGTGGCGAGCGAACAACGCCGCACAGATGGCCAGGGCGGCCTGCATCCCGCCGGCGGCGGCGTCGGCGATGGTGGCCCCGGGAATGGGTGGTCCCCCATCAGCACGTCGCTGACTGGAGGCCAGATATCCCCCGACGGCCAGGTAATTGAGATCGTGTCCGGCCCACCCCAGGCGCGGACCCTCTTGGCCGTATCCCGATGTGGAGCAGTACACGATGGCGGGGTTGCGGGCCTGCACCGCCTCGTAGCCGATGCCCAGGCGATCAACGACACCGGGGCGAAAGCTCTCCACCATCACATCGGCGCGCGCCGCCAAGGCCAACAAGGCGTCACGCCCATCGGTGTCGCGCACGTCCAGCGCCACACGCTTGTAGGCGCGCCCGGCGCCGTAGGAGAACCACGGCGCCGTCGTGGCGGCGTTGGCGCTCCCGGGTACGGGGACCACCTTCACCACCGTGGCGCCATAGTCGGCCAACAGGCGCGTGGCGCGCGCGGCGGGACCCACACTCGAAAGGTCGAGGACCGTTACACCGGCGAGCATCAGAAGTTCTTCGGCAACCCGAGCTTGCGCCTGGCGATGATGTTCCTCTGGATCTCCGACGCACCACCGCCGATGGTGTCGATGACCGTATAGCGGTACGTCGACTCGGAGCGGCCTGCCATGGGTGCGTCTTCGGTCTTGACCCGCAACTGCGAGCCGGCCCCGGCGATGTCCATAGCGGCGTCGGCGAGTCGCTTGGACAACTCGGTGGCATAGAGCTTGTACTCCGACGCTTCACAGGTCGGTGGGGCCCCGCCCAACGCCGCTTTGTGCACGAAGTTGAGCCCCAGCACGCGCGCCACCTCGGCTTGGGTGGCCAACTGGGCGATGCGCTGGCGCACCACGGGATCGTCTTTGAGGGCCTCACCGTCGCGTTGGGCTTCGCTGACGTACTGGCACAGCAATTCGAGGCGCTGGGCGATGGGCGAGAAGGTGAACAAGGTGAAGCGTTCGAGGTCGAGTGCTTCGGAGATGTACTGGAAGCCGTGGTTTAACTCGCCCACCACGTAGTCGTCCGACACCCATACATCGTCGAAGTACACCTCGTTGGTGCGCTCGTCGCCCATCGTCCAGATGGCCTTGATGGTGATGCCGGGTTGGTCCAGCGGCACCAGGAACAACGTGATGCCCTGATGCTTTGACGACGGGTCGGTACGGGCCCCCACCCAGTACCACTCGGCGAAGTGCGCCGAGGTGGTCCATGTCTTTTGCCCGTTGAGCCGCCATCCATCGCCGTCGCGCGTGGCCTTGAGTTGCATGGAAGCGGCATCGGAGCCGGCGTTGGGCTCGGAGTAGCCCACGGCGAACTCGACCTCGTTGCGCAAGATCTTCGGGAGGAACTCGGCCTTGAGCTTTTCCGATCCGTGGCTGATCACCGTCTTGCCGATGATGCCGACGCCTTTGCCGATCTGAGGTCCGCCCCGACGAGCCAGCGCCTCATTGAGGAGGTACTCGTAGGTGCCCTCACCCTCTTGGCCGCCATAGGCCTTGGGCCACGTGATGCCCAGCCATCCCCGGCTGCCGAGCTCGGCCATGAAGGCGCGCCGCGGCGGCGTGTCGACGATCTGGGCCATGTTCTCCCGGGTGAGGTCGAAGATCTCGGGATCGTCGTGGTCGTCGAGGAATCGCTCGACCTCCTCGACGAAGGACAGTTGTTCCGGCGAGAACTCGAAGTCCATGGCGTAGTCCTCCCGGCTCGGGCCACATCTGACTGTCCGTCAGATATTAGCTACCATGGCACGCCATGAGAGGTGTGATAAGCGCAGCCGGTTATGTCCCCTTTCGGCGCCTGCGCCGCTCGGCGGTGTCCGAGCTGCTCGGCACCGGGGGCGGCAAGGGATCTCGGTCGGTGGCCTCGCACGACGAGGACACCACCACCATGGGCCTGGAAGCCGCCCGTCTGGCCTTGGCCGCCGCTCCGGCGGCGGCCCCCGAAGCGTTGTGGTTCGCCACCGCTACCCCGGCCTATCTCGACAAGACCAACGCCAATGCCATTCACGCCGCCCTGCAGCTTCCCGGCGACATTCCCACCGTGGACTTCGGCGGGGCCCTGCGGTCGGGAATGGGCGCGCTGACTGCGGCGTTGCAGGGGGCGGGTACCACCTTGGTGGTCCTGGCCGACCAGCGTGACGGCATGCCGGGCGGGGCCGACGAGGCCTTTGGCGGCGACAGCGCGGCGGCGCTGCTCATCGGCGAGGACGGCCCCGGGGCACCGGTGATCGCCGAGGTTCTGAGCACCGCATCGGCCACCGACGAGTTCGTCGACCGCTGGCGCACTCCGGGCGAGACGCGCTCGAAGATGTGGGAGGAGCGCTTCGGCGAAACCCGCTACCTGCCGCTCGGCCAGGACGCCTGGGGCCGGGCCCTGAAGGCAGCCGGGATCGAAGCGTCGGACGTCAACCACTTGATCGTCACCTCTATGCACGGGCGCGCCGCCAAGTCGCTGGCCACCAAGTTGGGCACGGCGCGCGAAGCGCTGACCGACGACCTGTCCTCCACGGTCGGTCAGAGCGGCTCCGCCCACCCGGGTCTGCTGCTGGCGTCGGTGCTGGAGAAGGCCAACCCGGGCGAGGTGATCGCCATGGTGCACCTGGCCGACGGCGCCGATGTGATCGTGCTGCGCGCCACCGACGCCATCGCCCCGTGGGCACCGGCCAAAACAGTCGCCCACCAGGTAGAGGTGGGCGCCGAGCTCCCCTACGGGAAGTATCTGTCGTGGCGCAACATGCTCACGCCCGAGCCCCCGCGCCGTCCGGAGCCCCTGCGGGTGTCCTCGCCGGCCGCCTGGCGCGTCGAGGACTGGAAGTTCGCCTTCGTGGGCTCGCGCGACCGTTCCAGCGGGGCCGTCCACCTTCCCCCCGCTCGGGTATCGATGGCCGGCGGCGCCGTGGACGACATGGAGCCCATCGCTCTGGCCACCACGCTGGGCACCATCGTGACCTTCACCGTCGACCGCATCGCCTACTCGCCGAGCCCCCCATCGTCTTTGCCGTGGTGGACTTCGACGATGGCGGGCGTTTCCCGGTCGAGCTCACCGATGTCGACGCCGAGACGCTGGCCATCGGCGACCGCGTCGAGATGACGTTTCGCCGGCTCTACAGCGCCGATGGCATCCACGACTACTTCTGGAAGGCGCGTCCCGTACGCTGAGGTTGTAAGTAGCAGTATCGGTAAAAGAACAGTCTCTCGAGAAGACAACAGGAGGTAGGAGATGTCGTCCCACGGGATCAAGGACCGGGTGGCGATCGTCGGCATGGGGTGTACCCCCTTCGGCGAGCAGTGGGACAAGGACGTCGACGACCTCATCGTTGACGCCTCCATGGACGCCTTTGCCTCCGCGGGCGTGACCAAGGACGATGTCGACGCCTACTGGCTGGGCACGGCCACCTCGGGATCCAGCGGCATGGCCCTGGCCCGACCCCTGCAGATCTCCGGCAAGCCCGTCAGCCGGGTGGAGAACTTCTGTGCCACCGGGTCCGAGGCGCTGCGAGCCGCCTCCTACGCAGTGGCGTCGGGGGCCTACGACATGGCCATGGCGGTGGGCGCCGAAAAGGTGAAGGACTCCGGCTACCAAGGCCTGGCCTCGGCCAAGCCCGCCGGTG
This sequence comes from uncultured Acidimicrobiaceae bacterium, assembly GCA_963793645.1. Classification (GTDB taxonomy): domain Bacteria; phylum Actinomycetota; class Acidimicrobiia; order Acidimicrobiales; family UBA8190; genus CAWCAW01. The sequence goes on from CAWCAW010000006.1 coordinate 11,196, forward strand.
ACGGCACCGGGCGCACCCTGACGGCGGCCGCCATGTACTCCATGGTCGTCCCCGCCTACGCCAAGAAGTACGGGCTGGACGAGGACCAACTCATGGACGTGCTGGCCACCATCTCGTCCAAGAACCACGCCAACGGGGCCAAGAACCCTCGGGCGCAGTTCCGCAAGGAAGTCTCCAAGGAGACCATCGCCGCCGCGCCGCGCATGGCCGGCCGCCTCGGGGTCTTCGACTGTGCTGGTGTCGCCGACGGCGGCGCCGCCGCCATCGTGGTGCGCAGCGAGGACGCCCATCGCTACACGGACAAGCCGCTGTACATCAAGGCGTTCGCGGTGGCCACCGGCAGCGGTTCGGGCCTTATCGACCCCGATTACGACTACACCCACTTTCCCGAGTGCGAGCTGGCCGGCAACGACGCCTACAACCAGGCCGGCATCACCGACCCCCGCCACGAACTGGCCATGGCCGAGGTCCACGACTGCTTCACCCCCACTGAGCTCGTGCTCATGGAAGACCTGGGCTTCGCGGCGCGGGGCACGGCGTGGAAAGAGGTGCTGGCCGGCACCTACGACCTCCACGGCGACCTTCCCGTGAATCCCGATGGCGGGCTCAAGAGCTTCGGACACCCCATCGGTGCGTCGGGATTGCGCATGTTCTTCGAGTGCTGGTTGCAGCTGCGCAAGGAGGCACCGCCCGAGCGGCAGATCACCAACGACCGCACCCTCGCCCTCATCCACAACCTGGGGGGCTATCCCGGCGAGATGGTGTCGCTCGTGGGCATCGTGGGCAGCCAGCTCGGCTGAGTTTCCCCGGCCGGTGTCGTTCCTCGACGAGCGAGCCGGACTGACCGGCAAGGTCGCTTTGGTGGCCGGAGGTGGTGGCGGGCTGGGGGCGGCGTCCGCCTTGGACCTGGCCGCCGCCGGCTGCGCGTTGGCACTGTGCGACATCGATCCCGTGGCGCTGGCCGACACCTCGGCGCGGGCCCGCCACATCGGCGTCGACGTCATCGACGGCGTGCTCGATGTGCGCCACCCTGACGCCCTCGCCGAGTTCTTCGGGCGCGTCGAGGAGCATTTTGACCGGCTCGACGTACTGGTCAATGTGGTGGGTGGCACGTTTCGGGCCCCGTTCACCGATGTGAGGGCCAAGGGGCGTGACGCGCTGGTGCGAGCCAACTTCACGTGGGTCACCGACGCCATCGCCCTGGCCGCCTCCCGCATGAGGGCACTTGGAAACGGCGGCAGCATCATCACCATCACGTCGATCGAGGCCCATCGGGCCGCCCCCGGTTACGCCGTCTACGCGGCCATGAAGGCGGCTGTCACCCACCTGACGCGCACACTGGCGGTGGAGTTCGGACCGGCCGGCATCAGGATCAACTGCGTCGCCCCCGACTTCGTCCCCACCGTCGGCATGGCGGGCATCGCCGGTCGAGCCGGATCAGCCGGACAGCGCGTCGCCGCGGCCGGCGACGGCTCTGACCCGGGCGACTTCCTCACCATCCCCTTGGGTCGCAAGGGCACCGCTCAGGACATCGGCGGCTCGGTGCTGTTCTTGGCCTCGGACCTGTCGTCGTACATCACCGGGTCGACGTTGCATCCCGACGGGGGGTCCCTGGCTGGTTCGGGGTGGATGTTGTGGCCCGACGACGGGTTCACGGCCCGACCTCCGGCATGGGTGCTCGACCGTCTCGAGCCGGTTGCCGGTGAGGGAGCCGGTGGCGAGACCGGCGCGGGCGACGACGGGGCCCTCACGTGACGCCGCTGTGACCGAGGCCCTGTTCGTCCGCCACGACGACGCCTTGGTGCCCACCGAGCTGAGCCGGGGACCGTGGTCTCCCGATGCGCTGCACGGCGGGCCGGTGGCGGCCGTCGTGGCGCGCGCCGTAGAGAACCTCGATCCCGATCCGGCCATGCACGTCGCCCGGCTCACCGTGGAACTCCTACGCCCGGTTCCCCTGGCCCCGCTCGAGATCACGGCGACGGTGTTCCGGCCCGGTCGCAAGGTGCAGGTCGTCGATGTCACCATCACCGCCGCGGGTACGGCGGTGGCCGCGGCGCGCGCCGTGCGCATACGGAGCTTGCCCGACACTCCCGCCGACAGCCCTCTTCACGCCACCGCCTCGGTCGACACACCACCACCGGGGCCCGACACCGGCGCGCGGTCGAGCGCGTTCAACGAAGGTGGGATCGGTTTCGCCAACGGTGGCACCGACCTTCGCATCGTCGAGGGCACCGTCGGCTCCAGCGGTCCGGCCACGGTCTGGGTTCGCCTGGCCGTGCCCGTCGTGGACGGCGAGGTACCGACGCCGTTGCAACGGGCGGCGGCGGCCGCCGATTTCGGTAACGGGTTCAGCTCGGTACTCGACTTCCAGCGATTCATCTTCATCAACCCCGACCTCACTGTGTACGTCACCCGTCCCGTGGTGGGCGAGTGGGTATGTGTGCAGTCGGTGACCACACTGGGTCCGCCCGGCACGGCCACCGCCGAGGCTCGTCTGTGGGACGAATCGGGGCCCGTGGGCCGATCGTTGCAGAGCCTCTTCGTCGACCACCGCGCCTAGCATTGGCCGTCGACAGCGGCGCTCAGGAAGAGGGCGGCTTGTAACCGACGTCGCGTTTGGCCGCCGCGTCGACCTCTTTGGTCGATAGCAGCGGCACCGTTCTGGTGGTGGCGCCCCCGCCCGCGCTGACAGCAAGAGCCAAGGCGGCGGCCGCGGTGTTGTCGGGCAACTCCGCCAGGGCATACACGTCGGTGTCGCCGAAGGCGAAATAAAAGGACTCGAGAGAGCCACCCAGGCTTACGGCAGCTTCCTCGGCGGCCTTTTTGCGAGCCGAGCCGCCCTTGGCCTTGACCGCTTTAATGCCGTCAAGGGTGTAGGACACCTCGAGCAGGTACTTGGCCATATTCCCCTCCTCCGTACACGCCGCACCACCCTAGGGTTCGCCATCGTTCGCCGCTCGGCCGAGGGGTTTTCCAGGCAACAGAGGGCCAAATCAGCAGGCTGCGTGGCTCGGGGGACTCAATATCTCGGCTGTTACGACCGATGAAATGGGCGTGTCGACCGCCGAGGCCGTCTTGAACAACGTGGTCAGACGGACCGGACAGAGACGGACCTTCGTCCTGGGCGCCGTCGTGGCCGGCTTGATGACCCTCGTTTTTCTGGGCTGGATCGTCTTCACCATCGCCGGGGCACACGCCACGCTCGAGGTCGACGACATCGGGCAAGGAGTGGCTGCCTGGTGTGCCACCGCCGTGTGCGCCGTGGCGTCCCGGCGCGCCTCCAAAGGCCGGGCCACCTGGGCGCTTCTGGCCGTCTCCAGCTTCGCGTGGGGGGCGGGCGAGGTGGTGTGGTGCTACTACGCACTCGTCAAGAACGTGCCGGTCCCCTTTCCTTCGCTGGCCGACGTCGGGTTCCTCACCGCGGTGCCCTTCGCTTTTGCGGCGTTGCTGCTGTTCCCCAGCGGCGAGCGCCGCGCCGCCGATCGCGTCCAGGGCCTGCTCGACGGGACCATCATCGCCACGTCGCTTCTTTTTGCCAGTTGGGCCACGATCCTCGGCCCTCTCTACCGTTCTCATCAAGGCGGGGTGTTCAAGCAGGTGATCTCCTTGGCATATCCGACGAGCGACGTGATCATGGTGTCGTTGGTGGTCATCTTGCTGGCCCGTACCAAACGGCGCGGCCGCGCCAGCCTGGGCCTCGTCATGGCGGGCGTGGTGGCCTTCGCCATCTCCGACAGCGCCTTCGCGTACCTCACCGAGGTGAACAGCTACAGCGGCGGCAGCTTTCTCGACACCGGTTGGGTGGCCGGGTACTTGCTGATGGGGCTGGGCGCCTGGTGGGCTATGACCTCGCCGCCGCACGAGGTCGAGCACGCCGGTGTGTCGACGATCTCACTCATGGCCCCCTACGTGCCGGTGCTCGCCGTGTTGGCGGTGACGTCCATCGAGTTGCTGCGGGGCAAGCACATCGAACCGGTCTCGTGGATCATGGTCTTTGCGTTGGCCGTCCTCGTCCTTGGTCGTGAGCTGCTGCGCCTGTGGGAGCAAGCCGCCGCCGCCCGTCTCTACGGCCGCCAGCCGGACCCCGAAGCCGTCTTGTTGGGCCGGTGAGCATGAGCGCCAGCTATTCACGAGGACCGCAGGTGGTGCTGGTGTCCCCCCACGGGCACATGCCCAACCGGCGGGCGCCGGCCAACAACTCGGCTCGCCGCATTACCTCATGGATCATCCGCAGCATCATCTTGGCCACGACCGGCTTCGCCCTCCTCGACCTGTCGCTGCTGGTGTCGTCGGTCCACCACTAGGGATTAGCGCAAAAGGATCGACGCAGCCTCGTCGGCTCACATAACGTGGGCACATCGCCGCCACCGATGTCACCACCGACGAGGCCCAACTCGTTCGCTCTCATCTCGACGAGATGCTGAGCGCCTATGACCCTGCCACCACCCCGGCGGTGGAGTTCCTGGGTGCCCGTTTCGACGCCGGCTTGGCGTGGGTCTCGTTCCCCGTCGGCCGCGGCGGGCTCGGGGTGGAACCTGACCTGCAAGGCATCGTGGAACGCACGATGGCCGACGTGCAGGCGCCCAGTGAAGCCGAGCGCAACGTCATCGGCTATGGCATGGCGGCGCCGACGATTCTGGTGCACGGCACCGATGAACAACAGACCCGGTATCTCCGACCGCTCTTCACGTGCGAAGAGATCTGGTGCCAGCTGTTCTCCGAACCGGGGGCGGGATCCGATGTGGCCGGGCTAGCCACTCGGGCCATCAGGGACGGCGACGAGTGGGTGGTCAACGGCCAGAAGGTGTGGACCACACTCGCCCACACGGCGAGCTTCGGATTGCTGCTGGCCCGTACTGACCCCGACGTGCCCAAGCATCGCGGCATGACCTACTTCATCGTCGACATGCACGCGCCGGGCGTCGAGGTGCGCCCGTTGCGCCAGATGACCGGTGATGCCGAGTTCAACGAGGTGTTCTTCACCGACGTGCGCATCCCCGACACCGCTCGGCTCGACGCCGTAGGAGCCGGGTGGCGAGTCGCCATGACGACGTTGATGAACGAGCGCGTCGCCATCGGCAGCGGCGTGCCGGCCCGAGCGGCCGGACCCATCCACGAAGCCGTACGCATCTGGAAGGACAAAGCCGACAAGTCCCCCGCCGATCGCGACCGGTTGCTGCGACTGTGGGTGGATGTCGAGGTGGCCCGCATCACCAACATTCGAGCGCGCGCCCTGCGCAAGTCGGGTACCCCGGGTCCCGAGGGATCGGTGGGCAAGTTGAAGGCGGCCGAGCTCAACAAGGCCGTGTTCGAGCTGTGCGTCGACTTCATGGGCATGGAGGGGACCTTGTTCCCCAACCACTACGAGATGACACGCCCCGAAAAGCCCACCTTCGGGGGTGGCGGTGACCCTCGCCACGCCTTTTTGCGGTCACGGGCGAACTCGATCGAGGGCGGTACCTCCGAGATCATGCGCAACATCCTCGGAGAACGTGTGCTCGGGCTGCCGGGCGAGCCCCGGGGCGACAAGGATCTCCCGTGGTCCGAGGTACCACGCAGCTGACCGGACCCCGCGTGTCGGCGTCGCAGCGGGCCGTGCTGGATGTGGTGGACGCCATTCCCGCCGGCCAGGTGCTCAGCTACGGCGACGTCGCCGGCCGGGCCGGACTGGCGTCGGCTCGCCAAGTCGGCCTGGTGCTGGCTCAACACGGACACGAGGTGCCCTGGCATCGCGTCGTCATGGCCGACGGCTCGCTGGCCGCGCACCTCGAGGCCGAGCAGCGCGCTCGGCTGCGGGCCGAGGAGGTTCGTTTCATGGATGTGGATGCGGGTGCACGGGCGCGTGACGGTGCTGCCAAAGTGGACATGGAGCGGGCTCGCTGGCCGGGCACACGAGGCGCCGCCTCCACACCTTTGTCATTCGTAGGCCGGGCCCAGGACTCTAAGGGTGTTCGCCAACGACGTTTCGACCTCGACCGTGACGGGCGCACCATTCCCGGCTTGTTATGGACACCGGTCGGCGGGCGCGGCCCCCGCCCCCTGGTCCTCTTGGGTCACGGGGCCGGCAACACCAAGAGCGAGCCGTACATCGTGGCCATGGCTCGCCGGTTCGTTCGCCATCACCAGTTCGCCGCGCTGTGCATCGACGGCCCCGTCCACGGCGACCGGCGGTCCGACGGTGGCGGCAACGGCGGCCTCATGTTCCTGGAGTTCGGACAGCGATGGGCGCATGACCCGGACCTCACCGACGCCATGACGGCCGATTGGCGAGCCACGCTGGACGCCGTTGCGCTGGTGCCCGAGGTGGGCGAGGGAGCGGTGGGCTGGTGGGGCCTGTCGATGGGGACGATCTTCGGCTTGCCCGTGGTGGCCTCCGACGAGCGCGTGCAGGCCGCTGTCCTCGGGTGCATGGGAGTGGGCGGTCCGACCGACGCCGTGCGTCAGCGTGTGCTCGACGACGCCGGAGCCATCACCTGCCCCGTGCTCTTCTTGCTGCAGTGGGACGACGAGATCTTCACGCGCCAGTCGTCTTTAGACCTCTTCGACACGTTGGGGTCGACCGACAAGCGTCTGCATGCGCACCGCGGTGCCCACACCGCCGTGCCCATCGAGGAGATGGACGCCTCGGAGGCTTTTCTGGCCGCCCGCCTCCCTTCGGTGCCCTGACGCAACCGTTCGGACGACGGGGCGGTCCTCAGGCGCACATGGCCGCGGCGGCGCGTGCCGCCAAGGCCACCAACGTGAGCGTGGGCCCATAGCCCGCCGCCGTCACGAACACCGAGGAGTCCGCCACCACCACGTTGGGCAAGCTGTGCATCCGCCCGAAAGCGTCGACGACCGATGTGGCCGGGTCATGGCCCATGCGGGTCGTCCCCATGACATGTCGGCTGGCCGGGACGACGGACTGCATGGCGTTCTCCGCCCCTTCCAACGCCGGCGACGAGCTCAGGCTCGTCCACCTCGCTCCCATGGTGTCGAGGATCTGAGCCAAGCGCGGCCCATGGTGAGCCGACGCCACCAGCTCGTGGCGATGGGGCCGGTAGGTGACACGGACTACCGGAAAACCGCGGGCATCTCGCACCGTCGGGTCCAAGTCGACGGTGTTGGTGGGTTGGGCCAAGTCCTCACCTTGCATGATCATGGCCCACATGCGGTCGCGGATGGCCGACGACTGCATGAGTCGTTTGTGATTCGCACCCCAGGGATACAGCGACGCCTCCATGATGGGGAGCGACGGCCCACCGTGCTCCGTCATGCCGCCGCGAATCCAGGGCAGGCCGCCGGCACGCGCCGCGGCGCGGGCGGCGTCGTCGACGATGACCCCGTCGTCGTGCACGTGGGTCACGGCCCGACCCTTGTGCGCATGCACGCGCTCGGAGAGCACCCCGGCTGCGATGGTCTGGAAGTGCACCATCAAGTAGCGACCGATGAGAGGGTGCTCGATCCCCGACAGCAGCAACAGACGCGGCGTCTCCAGCGCCCCTCCGGCCACCACAACATGGCGCGCCCCCAGCGTGCGCCGCTCGCCATCGGGGCCGATGACCTCCACCCCGGTGGCGCGCCTCCCGTCGGTGACGATGCGCGCCACGAACGTCTCGGACAGCAACTCGGCGCGGCCCGTGGCGAGAGCCCGTTGCAACATGGCCACGGGGTCCCCTTTGGCGTGGATGGGGCAGCCGAAAAAAGCACAGAAGCCGCAGTTGTTGCAGGCCGGCCGGCCGTCAAAGGGCACCGAGTTTGCCGCCGTGGGAGCCGGATAGGGGTGCAGCCCCAGGCTTTCGGCGGCCGGCCCCGACAAGGTGGCGCCGTACATGGGGGCACCCGATGGCATGGGATAGGGCCCGGACCGCCACGCCGCGAAGGGGTTGGCGCCGGCTTCTCCCGATACGCCTATGAGTTGTTCGACCTCCGCGTAGTAAGGCTCGAGATCGGCGTAGGTAAGAGGCCAGTCGTCGACATCGGCGCCCTCGATGGGGCCGTAGGTCGAGCGCAGCACGAAGTCCTCTTCGCGGAACCTTGGCACTTTTCCATCGGCATGCGTCCCGCCGCCACCGACGGTGGTGGGAATCGAGTTGACCTCCCCCACGTAGCGATGGTCGCCGTCTTCAGGGCCCATGCGGAAGGTCCGGGGCTCGATGATGGGGTCAGGACCGAGAAAGTGCCGGTTGATGAACTTGATCTCGTCGTTGGAGTAATCGGTGGCGAGGCGGCTGGGATCGGTGACATCGATGAGGTGATTGCGCCCCTTTTCGATGATGGTCACCGTCCAGCCGGCCCGGGTGAGCACGTCGGCCACGGTGGACCCGCCCGGACCGGAACCCACGATGATGGCGTCGACGGTCATGGTCCGGCCACCTCGGCGTCGCTGTAGCCGCGCGGTTGGACGTCGCCGACGAACTGGGCGATCTCCCACCCGATCAAGCCACGATTGCCTCCGTATTCCGGAGCGCCGTAGAGGCCTTCGCAACAATGCCCGTAGACCAGTTCGGTGAACTCCTCGTGCGCCTGGAGGCGCTCGTCTTGTTCGCCGTCGCTCACATCACAGAAGTCCTCGCCCAAGGCGGCAATACCAGCTCGATAGCGCTCCTGGAGACCGACCACCGGGCCGTTGAACTCGCGCTCGGGGATTCCTTGCGACCCTTCGATGCGGATGCGCCAGGCCAGCTCGTCGAGCGCAGTGAGTTGGTGGAATTTCGAAAACCCGTTTTCTCCCCCGTGACGACCCGACGACGCCCCCCCGGCCCAGATGCGCGGCGGGTCGAACGAGAACGCCCCGAGCAATCCGTCGATGTAGTCGGGAACCCCGGCCTCGACGGCGCCCGGCGTCTCGTCGGTAGGAACCAGACGAGCACACAGTGCGCGCAGCACGCGGTACTCGGTGTCAGACAACCAGACAGCCATGTTCCTCCCAGTACTCGACGCAGTACGCGACGTCAGACGCGACGTCAGACGCGACGTCAGACGCGACGCCATAGAAGTCACCAGACAGTGGAGCTGTCAGAGACAGTACAGGGACGAGACGGCCCGTTGGCCAGATGGCCGGTGGCCAGATGGGCCCGGGCGGGAGGCAGTGCCAGAGAGTTAGATGGCGCCGACGCGCAGGGCGTAGGCCACGGCGTGCGAACGATTCCGCAGGTGGTGCCGCTCGGTCACGGCGTGGATGGCATTCTTGACCGTGCGTTCGGAGTAGGCCAGCTCGGCGGCGATCTCGGCGGTGTCGAAACCTTCGGACACCAGCCGCAGCACCGTCCGTTCCCGCTGGGTGAACCCCTCTACTTCCGTGGCGTCTTCGACGTCACTGTCGCCGTCGGAGTGGGCGTTGGCGGGTGTACCCGGCCCTCGCCAAGTGGTGGTCCCGTTCATCGAATGCATGCGAGATCCGTTCGACGTCCCCCGCCAGCGGCTGGCGATAGGAACCACGGTGGAGGAGGCCTCGGTGCCGGGGCGCTCCAATCGGGCCAGAAGAAGGCCGAGCACGTCAGACGGCAGAGCCACGTCCCCACCGGCGGCCAACACCACCGCGGCGGCGAGGCGTTCGGAATCGGCATCGGAGCGGTGCAGGATGCTGTGCACACCGGCGTCGACGGCCGCCAGGGCGCCACGTTGATCGAGTTGGGAAGCGATGAGGACGACCCGGGCCCGCTCCACCATGGCCAGAGCCCGGATGCGAGCCAGCGCGTGGGGATCGATGACCTCGGTGACCACGACGACGACGTCGGCCTCGCCGGCGTTGTCCACGGCGATGAGGGCGGGATGGGCTCGCAGTTGGCTCCAGAGCACGGCCTGCGACACAGGATCAGGGGCCGACACGTGCACGAGAACCCGCTCGGGGCTCACCACCGCGATCTCTTTCAGCGCCGCCTCCCTGGATGGTGCCTGTGGGTAGCGCAAAAACCCCCCACCGACATGCCGCCGATCTCGGAGTATGGACGACGATGATCACGGCACCATCAACGGCAACTCAACCTGCGATCAATGGTGTCGAACCCTCGACGGGCTCGGCCCGCGGTTGATGGAGGCTTCGGAGGGTCATCGGCTAGGCCCGGCCCCTCGCCTACTGTGGCTCCCGTGAGGTGGCAGCGACCTCGGGACAGCACCGAAGCCGGGGTAAAGGGCTGACGAGGTGTACGTCGCCGCCTTGGAGATGGACCTGCTGATCAACGACAGCACGTCCTTGAAGCACAAACGCTCGGTGATGCGCCACATCATCGCCATTTGCAAGCGCCGCTATGGCGTATCGGTGTCCGAGGTGGACCACCAAGGAACGTGGCAACGGGCCGGACTCGGCTTCAGCGTGGTGGCCTCCAGCGCCGGGCATGCCGAGTCGACCCTCGACACCGTGGAGCGCTTCGTGTGGTCCCACCCTGAGATCTCCGTGCTCGCCAGCGAGCGGCACTGGCTCGACCTCGATCCCTGAGCCCCCGGCGCCAACCGACGATGACGGTGTGACCGAACCGACCCATAAGCGGCGCGCCCTGCCCGTTTTCGATTCGCTGCGCGACTATCAACGCAGCTGGATGTCCGCTGACGTCTTGGCTGCCGTCACCTTGTTGGTTATCGCAGTCCCCGAACAACTGGCCACGTCGCGACTCGCCGGCATGCCGCCCATCACTGGTCTCTATGCGTTCGTGGCGGGTTCCTTGGTCTTCGCACTGCTCGGTTCCAACCCCCAGATGTCAGTGGGGGCGGACTCGACAATCGCGCCGCTGTTCGCGGCTGGCATGGCGCATCTGGCCACCGCCGGCTCGACGCACTACGTGGCCTTGGTCGGGATCCTGGCCGTGGTGGCGGGCATCTTGGTGGCCGCCGTCGGTGTGCTGCGCCTGGGGTGGATTGCTGACTTCTTGTCCGCCCCCATTATCAGCGGCTTCTTATGCGGCGTCGCCATCATCATCTTCGTGCACCAACTTCCCGATCTCTTCGGTCTTCCGGCCGCCAGCGGCACGACGCTGCACCGCCTTTCATTCGTGGCCTCTCACTTGCACTCGACCAACCGATGGACCCTCATCATCGGTGTTGCCGTGTTCGTCATCGTGGTCGGCGCCGAACGCATCAGCCGTCGCCTGCCCGGCGCCTTGGTGGGTCTGGTGGGGTCCACCCTCGTCGTGTGGGCCGCCAAGTTGAAGAACCACGGTGTCGCCGTGCTCGGCACCGTCGCCCACGGCGCACCACATGTGGGCCTGACCGGGCTGTCGTGGTCAGCCATCGGCAGCGTGATCCCCATCGCCGTTGTCGTCGCCCTTGTCATCGTGAGTCAGTCGGCCATCACCACGCGCGCCTTTGCCGACCAGGGTGGCTACGACGTGGACGTCGGACGCGACTTCATCGGCGTGGGAGCGGCCAATGTCGTGGCCGGCTTCTTCGGCGCCTTTGCCGTCAACGCCAGCCCGGCCCGCACCTCGGCGGTGGCCGGGGTGGGCGGCAAGACCCAGGTCTCGAGCCTCGGAGCGGCGGGCGCGGTGGTGCTGCTGATCCCGGCCGCCGGGCTCTTGAAGGACGTCCCGCTGGCCACGCTGTCGGCCGTGCTGATCTTCGTCGCCATCCGTATCTTTCGCGTCCGCGACCTGCGCACGGTGCTGCACTTCAGCACGTGGGAGTTCGGTTTGGCGCTCATCACCTTGCTGGCTGTCGCCCTCGTCGGCGTCGAACAAGGCATCGTCGTGGCTGTGGCGCTGGCCATCATCCTGCGTGTGCACCTCAGCTCCCGGCCCGGCTCCTACGAACTCGGTCGCATTCCAGGCACGACGAGCTGGGAGCCCTTGGGCCTGCATCCCGACACCAAGCCGACCCCCGGCGTGATCGCTTTTCTTTTCGCAGCGTCGTTATATTTCGCCAACGCCGAGTACTTCCGCGCGTCGGTGAACAAGTCCCTCTCCGAGGCGACCAGCCCCACCACCTTGTTCATCCTCGACACGGCGGCCATGGATGACATCGACTACACGGGATCACGCGCTTTGACCCAGGTCATGGACACCCTCGAGCGCAGTCACATCACCTTTGCCGTGGCCCGGGCCGTCGGTGCCACCGAGGTCGACCTCAAGCGCAGCGGCTTGCTGGCGAAGATCGGGACCGACCACATGTTCTCGAGCGTCGATGAGGCTGTGCTGGCGCTCGGGCCCAAAGCGTCGGGTCCCGAATCGACGGGCGCCTGAGCGCCTAGGGCGTGGTCTCGGCCGGGGCCGCAGGGGCCGGCCATTGGTCCCTGGTGATCCGCCACATCAATCGCCGGCCCTCTTCGGCGGGAGCCTCGGGAATGTGGGCGACCTCGCCCACGAGGTGGAAGCCCAACTTGCGTGGCACCGCCGCGCTGGCGTGGTTGGCGCCGTCGCAGTGGATCTCGACATGGGTGATGTCCTGCATGTCGAAACAAGCGGAGCTGATCGCCCGCGCCGCGGCGGTGGCCACACCCTTGCCGGTATGGGCGACGTGCACCCAGTACCCGATCTCCAGCGCCTTCGGTCCGATACGGCGGTGGAGGCCGATAGCGCCGATCACCGTGATGGACTGGGGAAGCAGTATCCCGTAGGAGTAGTCGCCGTCGGCTTCCCACGATCCCGATGGCCCGCGCAAACGCCGGCGCTGGAATCGTTCGGTGGTGGCTTCGGGCGTCGCCCAGGGCATCCACGGCACCAAGTGGTCGAAGCTTTCGGAAATGGCCTTGGCCAAGGGGGCGGCGTCGTGCACGGTGAGGCGGCGCACGACGAACCCGTCAACCTCGATGGCCGACGACGGGACATCGCGTCGATCGGTCGACACCATGGGACCAGTGTGCCGTGGAAGCCCGCTCACGGCGCCAATTGAGCCACCACGGAGGGGAACCATTGCCTTCCCCACCAACGACCGTGCGTGCCTGAGGAACCACGTACCGCGACTTGCGGGCCGCGGTCGACTAGGGTCGATTTTGTCGACATGAGAGCAACGGCGCCTGCCTCGACACCTGTATCTCCGCCTCTTCGGGCCACGCGGCCCGACGGTAGCGGGCGCCGTGAAACGGGCTTACGGGTCGCCCCCCCACGAGTGCGCATGGTGCCATCCAAGATGATGGTGGACGGCCGACGCGTGCGCTATGCGGTGTCGGACAACGAGGATGCCCACGGTCCGAACGGGCCGGGAGACCCGCCCATCTGGGCGGTGAACATCCACGGATTCTTCGCCGGGGGCGGCATGTACTGGCGGGAGAGCAGCCAGCTCGCCCAGCGCATGGGATGGCGCGTCATCAATCCCACCCTGCCCGGATTCGCCGGCAGTGATCCGCTGCCCTGGGAGCAGGTGAACCTCCGGTCCTTGACCGAGCAGGTGTTGCGCGTGCTCGATCACCTGGGGGTGGAGCAGGTCGTTCTGCTCGGCCATTCGATGGGTGGGGCGGTGGCCGTGGAATTCGCCGACCTGCACCCCGATCGCACCCTCGGGATCGTCTACCGCGATGGTGCCGCCACGCCCGAGTGGATGCACCGCCACGGGCTGCTCGTGTCGATGCTGTCGCCATTTCTGCCTGACATGGCCGGCGTCGTCGACCTTCTCGTGGCCGCCGTGCTCGACACGCCCGACCTCCTCATCGGCCGTCGCCTGTCATCGACGTTTCGCGGTCTTTGGCCCGATACCAAGCGAAACATACGGTCCATGGGCAGAACCCTGCCGGTGGGGACGATGCTCATGTCCATCGATTTGCGCCCCGAGGTGCAGCGCGTGGCCGAGGCCAACATCCCCATCCTTCCGGTGTGGGGGTGCTTCGACCGCATCGTCAACGCGGCGACGGCTAGGGAGTTCGCCACCTTGGCGGGCACCGATGTCGTGTGGGTGCCGGGCGGGCACTCGTGGATGATTCCCCGTCCGCAAGGCCAAGCCGACGTGTTGACCATGCTGCCGAGAGGCAAGGAGTTCATCGAGGCCCTGGCGGCGCGTCGCCTCGTGCTTGGAAAGCTGAGCCCGAGCCGACGTTCTCGGTCAGCGGCCTTCGACCACAAGCGACGCCAGCCCAACGCTATGCAAGTGGTGCGCTGACCTAGCGACGCACCTTGGGCACCGGTTGCGTGGCCGCCATAGCCAGGCGGACATCGGAGGAGAAACCGAAACCGACCGAGCATGCTTCACGCTCGCCCACCGCTAACTCGGCTTCAATGACATCGTCGATCTCTTCGACGTCGGCATGCCCGTCTGGCTGTGCGTCGATGACGACACTCTGACCTTCCACGGTGCTCCCTTCTCGTCGTGCTCGGACGGCGCGGCGTTGTCTGCGTTGCCTCAAGGCCTAGCCTGTCGCCGGGCCGGAACCAAGCACCGGCCACCCAACGGGCGCAGTCGGCCCGATCGGGCCTGGTGGCAGCGCCCTAAGCTGGCCGCCATTCGCTGGTGACCGATGGGTCACTTGGCGATCGGCAATCCGGAAGATTGCCCGAGGAGGGCAGCGAGTATGCGCTGGGAGATCGAGGACAGTGGCGAGCAGCAGGAATTCCGTCAGGAGTTCCGTACATGGCTGGCCAACGTGCTGCCGGCGGGATGGATGGAAGCCGTCGAAGCCGGCGACGACGCCACCTTGCAAGAGCTCAAGACGTCGAGCGGCTTCAACCCCTTCACGTGGCAGTCGACCATCGGGCACAGTCCCTACGCGGCGCCCCTGTGGCCGACGGAGTTCGGCGGCATGTCGGGCGAGGTATGGATGCAGCAAGTGGTGCGCTCCGAGCTCACGCACTACCGGCTCCCCACGGTGTCGATCAACCTGCTTGGCGTCGGGCTGGCCGGTCCCACCCTCATCGAGCACGGCACCGAAGCACAAAAGGAGCGCTACCTCCGCAAGATCCTCTCGGCCGAGGAGATCTGGTGCCAGCTGTTCAGTGAGCCGGGTTCGGGGTCGGATCTAGCCTCGTTGTCGACGCGTGCGGTCAAAGACGGTGACGAATGGGTCGTCAACGGCCAGAAAGTGTGGACCACCATCGCGCAGTTCGCCACCTTCGGCATGCTGCTGGCCCGGACCGACCCGGACTCGCCCAAGCACGAGGGGCTCAGTTACTTCATCGTCGACATGAAGTCGCCGGGGGTCGATGTGCGTCCGCTGCGCCAACTGACCGGTTCGTCGGAGTTCAACGAGGTCTTCTTCACCGACGTTCGCATCCCCGACGCCAATCGCGTGGGAGCCGTCGGCGATGGGTGGCGCTGCGCGCGCACCACGCTCATGAACGAACGAGTGGCGCTGTCGGGCATCTCGTTGGATCCCGTGTCGTTCACCGGTGGGGTGCGGCGCGACCCGTGGCTGTCGTACCTGGAGCGCATTCCCGATCGCCGCGATCCCCTGGTGCGCCAACACCTGGCGCAGTTGTACATCGAGTCGGAGATCAAAGAGATCACCACATTCCGGGCCAACTCGGCGCGCCGTCGCGGCCAACAACCCGGCCCCGAGGGCTCGGTCAACAAGGTCTTCAACGCCGAGTACAACCAACGGCGGTCGAACATCGCCGTCAATGCCAACGGCATGGGCTCGGTGGCGTGGATGGCGGACGACAAAGATGCCGAAGCACTCGGCTATACGTTCCTGCGGGCCCGAGCCAACACTATTGAGGGCGGGACTTCCGAAGTCCTGCGCAACCAGATGGCCGAGAGGATCCTGGGACTACCCCGCGACATCGAGGTCGACAAGGGCGTGCCGTGGGCTGAGGTCAAGCGCAATTAGGCCTGTCGTGTCCGCTGTCAACGACAACCGGCCCGATGGGGCCGCCCTCGATGCTCGCGTGCGCGCCGCCGGCGCGCTGCGCGCCTTGGGCCACGCTCTCGTCTCTTCGGACGTGGACGACGGGCTCATGATCCGACTGACCACTGAGGTCGAAGCCTTCGTCGAGGAGATCGAGCGCGCTCCGAAACGCGCGCTGCACACGCGGGAGATGACACAGGCCTTGTTCGCCGACGCGCCCTCTGAAGGCGGGGTGCGGACGCACTTCACGGACTGCATCGTCACCGGACCGACCAATCCCATGGGCATGGCCGCGCAGATTCACCGCCACGGGGAGGAGGCGGTGCTCATCACCACCTTGGGACCCGCCTTCGAAGGGGCTCCCGGGCGCGCCCACGGAGGGGTGGTGGCGGCGTTGTTCGACGAGGTGATGGGCTTCGTCTTGTCCATTCACACCACACCCGCATACACGGGACGTCTCCAGGTCAACTACCGAGCGCCGGTGAGCCTGGGCGAAGAACTCGAATTGCGGGCCCAACTCACTGAGCGCCGGGGCCGCAAACTCTCCATGACCGCGCACGCCCACCAAGGCGGGCGCCTCGTCGCTCAAGCCACCGGTCTCTTCGTCGCCGTCGACCCCGACCACTTCGCCTCGGGTTCGGCCTGAGCTATGCCCAACCCCGATCGGATCCCGGTGGTCATCGCTACCGGGCAGGCCATCGAACGCTACGCGGTGGTATCGGTCATCGACGTGGCCGCTCGAGCGGCCGAGGCGGCCCTGGCCGAAGTGCCCGCCCTGCGTTCGCGCATCAACCAGGTGTCGGTGGTGAACATGCTCTCGAACGCGGGTCCTTCTCCGGCCGGTCGCCTGGCCCGGCGGCTGGGCTTGGCTCCGGCGCGCACCGAGGTCTCCACCATCGGTGGCAGCTCACCGCAGTGGTTGGTGAACCGGGCCGCCACCGCCATCGCCGCCGGCGAGGTCGACGCCGTGCTGATAGCCGGGGCCGAAGCCCTTCGATCGGCCAAAGCAAGCGGCGGCACCAGTCGCGGGGCCCCGAGCGGCGAGCGAGACGCTGACGACGCGCTGGCGCCTGACGTGGTGGTGGGCGACACCCGCTCCGGCATCGGCCCGGTTGAGATGGCGGCGGGACTGGGCGCACCGGTGGACGTCTACGCCTTGTTCGAGAGCGTCATCGCCCGGCGCGCCGGGCACAGCCTCGCCGAGCACCGCCATGCCATGGCGCAGTGGCTGTGCCGTTTCACCGACGTTGCCGCCGCTAATCCCTACGCGTGGTTCCCCCACGCCCGCACGGCGACAGAGCTGGCCACTGTCTCCTCCGACAACCGATTGGTGAGCGAGCCATACCCGAAGCGCATGTGTGCCGTGCTCAGCGTCGACCAAGGAGCCGCCATCGTGGTCACGTCGCTCGGCGCTGCCCAACGCGCCGGTGTGGCCGACCGCGCCGTGTTCTGCCTAGCGGGCGCGGCCGCCAACGACGTGTGGTTCCCTTCGGCGCGCCCGGATCCGGGGTCGTCGCCCGCCATCAAGGCGGCCGCGCGCAGCGCGCTGGCCGCGGCCGGCATGGGCATCGATGACATCGGACTGATCGACTTGTACTCGTGTTTTCCCTGTGCCGTGGCCATGGCCGCCGCCGCCATGGGCATCGAGCTCGATGACAGCCGTGGGTTGACGGTGACCGGCGGGCTCCCCTACTTCGGGGGCCCCGGCAACAACTACACGCTGCACGCCATCGCCACCATGGTCGAGCGCATTCGCGCCCAAGGAGGAAGCGGCCTCGTCAGTGGGCTCGGCTGGTACGCCACCAAGCACGCCGTGGGCGTCTACGGGTCCACTCCGCCGACGGCATTCCGCACGGGCGACACGACCGACGTCCAGCGCGACATCGATGCCTCTGCGCTGGAGGTGGCCGAAGTGGCCGAGGGCCCGGCGGTGGTGGTGGCGGCCACGGTGGCCATGGGCCCCGGGGCGTCGGTCATGGCGGCGCCGATCATCGCCCGGCTCCCCGACGGTCGCCACATGGCGGCCGCCGCCGCGGACACCGAGCTCAGCGGCCTGGCGGGCCGCAATCTCGTAGGGAAGGCCGTGACGGTGTCCGGCCAGCCACCGCGTTATCGAGTAGCCGACTGACAGGTCCTGGGGTGTGGCGCCGAAGGCGACTTGGCGGCCAGACTCACAGACGGTTCAGAGCAACCGAGTCAACGAGCAACCGACTCAACAAATAAAGGAGCACCAATGGCGGAAGTCGAGCGTGAACGGCGAGGGCACGTCGAGATCCTGACGATCAACCGACCCGAGGCCCGCAACGCCATCAACGGCGCCGTGAGCCTGGGCATGTCGGCCGCCCTTGACGAGCTCGAGTCGGACGACGACTGCTGGGTCGTCGTCGTCACCGGAGCCGGCGACAAGGCCTTTTCGGCGGGAATGGACCTCAAGGCGTTTTTGTCGGGCGAGGCCGCCCTCATCATGGAGGGCACAGGGGGCTTCGGAGGCATCACCCAGCGCCATTTCCCCAAGCCGCTCATCGCCGCGGTCAACGGGGCCTGCCTGGCCGGCGGCTTCGAGATCATGCTCTCGTGCGACATGGTCGTGGCCGTCGAGCACGCCACCTTCGGGATCCCCGAGGCCAAGCGCGGCCTTCTGGCCGGGGCCGGCGGCCTGATCAGACTTCCTAAGCGCCTGCCCATGGCCGTGGCATTGGAGCTGGCCCTCACCGGTGATCCCATGGATGCCCACCGGGCCCAGTCCCTCGGGCTGATCAATCAGGTGGTGCCCGCCCCCGATCTCATGACCGCCGCCGTCGGGCTGGCCGAACGCATCGCCGACAACGCCCCCCTGGCGGTGCGGTGGTCGAAGAAGGTCATGGTCGAGTCGGCTGATCTGCCCGAGTCCGAAGGCTGGAAGCTCAACTCCGAAGCCATCGGAGTGGTTTTCACGTCCGCCGACGCCATGGAGGGGCCCGCTGCTTTTGCCGAGAAGCGCAAGCCCAACTGGCAAGGGAAGTGACCTCGCATCACACGAGGTAGGCGTGAGGCGGTTGTTTCCCTCGTCACGGGGGTCTTCCCGGACGCTTCGGTGGCGGCCTTACCTCAACGGCCGAAGCGGTCTAACCTTGGAGAAGAAGGCGTCAGCCCGATGGCGGGCGCCGGAGAAGGGATGGACCCGTGCACCCAATTCTCGCGGAGATCTTCGGCCCCGATCTGATCATCGTCATCATCGTCATCGCCGCCGTCCTCTTCGGCGGCTCGCGGATCCCCAAGTTGGCCCGCTCCCTCGGCTCGGCACAATCCGAGTTCAAGAAGGGTCTGGCCGACGGGCACAAGGCATCCGACTCCGACGCCGAGCCCGGCAAGGACGCCACCAAGGACAGCACCGACGACAGCGGCAGCGTTGCCAAGACCAATGGCAACGGGTCGACGACGTCGAACAACAACTGATCGACCTCGTTCCGGCGCGCCCCCATGGCGCCCCTGCGCCCGTCATGACGGCATCGACGACGGCGCCGCCTGCATTGTCCGTATGGCCCGCTCCTTGCGCGCCTTGCGCGCTTCGCGCGCCGGCCGCATCCGTTGGGGTCCCCCATGGCTGACGATGTCCTCGAGCTGGCCGACAAGCTGTGGAGCGGGGAGGTCGATATCGCATCGATCCATCCGGTGGGCGGGTATCTGGGCGGGCTGGCCGACATAACCGACGGCGTCGCCTTCGTGCCGTCATTTGCCAACGTGTCGGCTTTTTCCACCGACGATGGTTTGGTGCTGGTGGACACCGGCTCGAGCTTCGTGGCCGAGGCCGTGCACAGCACGCTTCGGGCCTGGTCGCCGAAACGCCTGCACACCGCTGTGTACTCCCATGGACACATCGACCACGTCTTCGGGGTCCCGGTGTGGGAAGCCGAGGGTGCCGAGCGCGGCTGGCCCCGCCCCGTGGTCATCGCCCATGACGCGCTGCCGGCGCGCTTTGACCGGTACATCGTCACCGCCGGGTACAACGCCGTCATCAACCAGCGCCAATTCGAGCGCGCCCGGCTTGTCGTGGCCGACCGAGTACCGCTACCCCGACCGCACCTACAGCGACCGGCTCGACATCGAGGTGGGCGGCGTGGACTTCGAGCTCCACCATGCCCGAGGCGAGACTGACGACCACACCTGGACGTGGATTCCCGGTCCCAAGGTGGTGTGTTGCGGAGACCTCTTCATCTGGGCCTCGCCCAACGCGGGCAACCCCCAGAAGGTGCAGCGCTACCCCCGGGAGTGGGCCGCCGCCTTGCGCCAGATGATCGAACTGGAGCCCGAGACGCTTCTTCCCGGCCATGGCTTCCCCGTCATCGGCGCCCCGCGGGTCCGCCAGGCCCTTACCGACACCGCCGATCTGCTCGACTCGCTGGTCGACCAGACCCTGGTCCTCATGAACAGCGGTGCCCGTCTGGACGAGGTCCTGCACACGGTAAAGGCCCCATCCCACCTGCTCGAACGCCCGTATCTGCGCCCCGTCTACGACGAACCGGAATTCGTGGTCCGCAACATCTGGCGGCAGTACGGGGGGTGGTGGGACGGCAATCCGGCCACCTTGAAGCCGGCTCCCGAAACCGCATTGGCCCTGGAGCTCGCTGAGATGGCCGGAGGCGCCGGTGCGTTGGCCGAGCGCGCCCTGGCCCTCGTCGAGGCCAGCGGGTCGGCTACGGGCGGCGGGTCGGCTACGGGCGGCGGGTCGGCTACGGGCGGCGGGTCGGCTACGGGCGGCGGGTCGGCTACGGGCGGCGGGTCGGCTACGGGCGGCGGGTCGGCTACGGGCGGCGGGTCGGGTGCCGATGTCAACCTGCGTATCGCCGGCCACCTGGCCGAGTTGGCCGCCCTGGCGGCCCCGACCGACGCGGCTGTGCAACGGATCCGGCGAGACGTCTTCGCTCGCCTGGCCGAGGTCTCGACGTCGACCATGGCCAAAGGAGTCTTCAGCTGGGCAGCGCGCCAATCCGAGGAGAGCGCCACCCACCCACATTGAGCGACCATGGCGCCGTCCTGCGAACTACTACTTGCAGGGCGCGGTTCGCTAGTGTCGTCGCCGTGAGCGCCTCGGCCCCCGGACCCGCCCACCACAGCGCGTCACCCCGTCGCCGCCGTCCCTTCGCCGTGCTGGGGGCGCTGGCCGTGGTGGTGTCCCTCGGCGGCTGCCAGCTGCCTCGCTTCTACGCCTTTCGGGGGGCCACCTCCCAGGCGCGCGACGAGTTCACGTTGTGGTCGGCGACCTTCATCGCCGCCATCGTCGTCGGCGTGTTCACCGGCGGCCTGATCCTTTGGTCGGTCATCCGCTACCGGCGCAAGTCCGACGAGGTCCCCCGCCAGTTCCAGTACCACACGGGCCTCGAAGTCGCCTACACGATCATCCCCGTCATCATCGTGCTCGTCCTCTTCGCCTTCACCGTCATCACCGAGAACCGGGTCGACGCCGTGGTCCCCAACCCGGCTGTGAAGATCAACGTGTGGGCATTCCAGTGGGGTTGGGAGTTCAACTACCCCACCCAGGGCGTGACCGTCGAGGGCCAGACCACCCAGGACCCTGATCCTGTCGGCCTCGACGGCTCCACGTGCTCCCCGGCGGTCGACTGCCTGGGCCCGGGCCTGGTCATGCCGGCGGGCCAGACCGTGCGCATCACACTGCGCTCGCGAGACACCATCCACGGGTTCTACGTGCCCCAGTTCAACTTCAGCCGCTACGCCCAGCCCGGAGTGACCAACCAATTCGACTTCACGGTGTCGTCACCGGGGATCTACCGGGCCCAGTGCACCCAGTTCTGTGGGCTCTACCACTCGATCATGTTCTTCCACGTGGTCGCCCTGCCCGAGTCACAGTTCCACGCCTGGGTGACCGCGCAGAAAGATTCCTTGGATAGATCGTCCAGCTCGGCGTCGAAGACATCCGGCTCAGCTACCCATACGGAGGCAGCCGCATGACCCTGCTGGCCGAACGACCGCACGTTTCCGAAGAGCACCACGAGCACCACGAAGGGCCCCAGGGGATCCTCAAGTGGATGACGAGCACCGATCACAAGGTGATCGGCATGAACTACATGATCACCTCGCTCGTCATGTTCTTCTTCGCCGGCATCATGGCGCTGTTGATCCGGGCCCAGCTGACCAGCCCCGACAGCACGCTGTTGAGCCCCCAGCAGTACAACGAGCTCTTCACCATGCACGGCAGCTTGATGCTGTACCTCTTCGCCGGCCCCTTCGCCTTCGGCGGCTTGGCCAACTACATCGTGCCGATACAAGTAGGCGCCCCCGACATGGCGTTCCCCCGTCTCAACGCCTTGTCGTACTGGCTGTACCTCACGGGGTCGATCACCATGATGCTGGGCTTCTTGGTGGCCGGAGGCGCCGCTGCATTCGGCTGGGTGGGTTATGCGCCGCTGTCGGAGGCGACCTTCTCGTCGGGGTCGGGGCCCGACCTGTGGATCCTTGCCATCGGCCTGACCGGGTTCTCGGCCATCTTCACCGGCGTCAACCTGGTCACGACCATCTTCTACTTGCGTGCTCCCGGTATGACCATGTTCCGCATGCCGCTTTTCACCTGGGGCATGCTCGTCACCGCCATCCTCATTCTCCTCGCCTTCCCCATCTTGACGGCCGCCATGGTGTTCCTCTTCGCCGACCGGCATTTCGGGACGCACATCTACACGGTGTCAGGCGGTGGGGTGCCGGTGCTGTATCAGAACCTCTTCTGGTTCTTCGGCCATCCCGAGGTCTATATCCTGGCCTTGCCCTATTTCGGGATGGTCTCCGAGATCATCCCGGTGTTCTCCCGCAAACCGCTGTTCGGCTACAAGGGCATGGTCTTCGCCAACATGGCCATCGCAGCGTTGTCCACGGGAGTGTGGGCTCACCACATGTTCACCACCGGGGTCGTGTTACTCCCCTTCTTCTCGCTGTTGTCATTGCTCATCGCCGTGCCCACCGGGATCAAGTTCTTCAACTGGATCGGGACGATGTGGCGCGGCCAGCTGGAGTTCGCCACGCCCATGCTCTTTTCCATCGGCTTCCTGTTCGCCTTCCTCATGGGTGGCCTCACCGGCATCATGCTGGCGTCCCCGCCCATCGACTTCGCCACCCACGACACGTATTTCGTGGTGGCGCACTTTCACCAGGTGCTCTTCGGTACGGCCGTGTTCGCCGGTTTCGGCGGGCTCTACTACTGGTACCCGAAGTTCTACGGCCGCATGTACCGCGAGGGCTTGGGCAAGGCGCACTTCTGGCTGATGTTCATCGGCTTCTGGCTGACGTTCATGCCCCAGTACCAACTCGGTTTGGAAGGCATGCCACGGCGGGTCGTCACCTACGCGCCGGGGCTCGGTTGGCAGTTCCTGAACCGCCTGTCCACCGTCGGTGCCTTCATCATCGGGGCTTCGTTCCTCTTCTTCCTCTACAACATGTGGATCTCGTGGCGTAAGCCGATTCCTGCCGGCGACAACCCGTTCGACGGCCACACGCTGGAGTGGTTCGCCTCATCCCCGCCGGTGCACCACAACTTCGAGAAGCTGCCCCCTATTCGTTCAGAACGTCCGACGTGGGACTACAACCACCCCGACGCATTGGCCATCAGGCACGGGGCGAGCAGTAACGGGCATGCCCCCGTGCTCGAACCGGTCGGTGCGCCCGCGGACGAGAGCTAGCGGGACAGGAGACAACAGACGTGCGAGTCGAAGCCATCCTTCTCATCATCGTCGGCGCCTTCTTCGCCGTGACGGCGACGGTGTACTACATCTGGGGAATGCTCGTCAGCCAGAACGAGGTCGGCGGCATCGTGATGCTCATCGGCACCGTGCTGCTCGGTTTCGTCCCCGGCGGCTATTACCTGTGGTGGTCCCAACACATGAAGCCGAGACCCGAGGACCGCCCCGACGCCACCTTGCAAGAGGGCGCCGGTGTGATCGGCGCCTTTCCGAACTCGAGCATCTGGCCATTCGTCTTGGGCATGGGCGTGTTCCTCATCGTGTTGTCCTTCGTCTTCGGTCTGTGGCTCATGGCCCCGGGATTCGCCCTTGCCATCTCGGCCGCCATCGGGGTGACGGCCGAAAGCCGGCGAGGCGGCGCCGTCTAAAAAATAGCGCTCGCCTGGGCTTACAGCGCGGTAGCGCCGGTGCACGCTCAGGTCACCCCCCCGGGGTGCCGATACCTCGCGGGTGCTCTTTTCACCTCGGTCGGGCTCTGCTCGTCACCCCCGCCGGCGGAGAAAGTCGACGGCCATGGCGGGCGTCGGGAGCATCGCCGCCGTCCTCGTCATCGCGTTGTTCCCCCACGTCGCCGGTGATGGCGCCGCGCTGACGGCGTCGTCGGAGGGATCGCGGCCGGGCTCGGCGGGCTCGTCTGGTTACGGCCCAGGGCAGCACTCGGTCCGGCCGCTGGTGGTGTCGGTCACCACGACCACGGTGCCAACGACGGTACCGCCCACGGTGCCCACCACCGTCGCCGTTCCTACGCCGGCCAAGGTTCCCCCGGCCGCCCCCAGGCCTGTTCCACCGTCGACTCCTCCCACCGCCGGTGCCGGCGCCGTGCTGCCTCCCGCCCACCCCTCAGCCGACATGGCGCCGTCGCCCAACTTCCTCAACAGCTGTTCGGGCTCGAGCTATGACGATTCGACGGGGTGCGTCGAGCGCGTCGCTGGCGGCCATCAACAACGCACGCGCCGCCGAAGAGCTTCCGGCCATGACACTGCCGAGCAACTGGACGTCGCTCACCGCCGAGCAGCAGATGTTCGTCGTCACCAACCTCGAACGCACGGCACGTGGCTTGGCGCCCATGTCGGCCATGGCCACGTCGTTGGACCAGTCCTCCGAGCAAGCCGCCGGCGCCGGCTCGGACCCCTCACCGGCCGCCGGATTCCCCTTCAAAGAGTGGGGCGGGAACTGGAGCGGGGCCATGGGCAACCCGCTCGAGGCCATGTACATGTGGATGTACGACGACGGTGAAGGTTCGGCCAACATCGACTGCACCGCTACCAACACCTCGGGATGTTGGGGACATCGCGACAACGTCCTTCTGGTCATGTCATGCGCGCCGTGTGTCATGGGAGCAGGCTTCTCGGCCACCGCCTACCGGGGGACCCCCAGCATGACCGAGCTGTTGGTGAGCACGTCGGGAAGCCCTGCCGTCGACTTCACCTGGCAGGAGGAAGAGCCTTACCTCTAGCGCTCGCCGAGGGGTCGTCTACGGCCGGTCGGCGGGACGGGGGCCTCCGATGCCAAGCGGCGCAGCGGCTCGCCCCCCGGCCCCCGCCAGAAGCCTTCTGAGCGATACAGAGGCTCTCCGTCAGGCGACGCGTGGAGCTCTACGTTGCCGATGCCCGCTGCTTCGAACCAAGCCAGCACGCTGCGCAACACGGCACGGCCCAGGCCGCGGTGCTGAAAGGCCGGATCGGTGGACATCCACTGGACGTACCCATTGCGCCCGTCGACCTGCACCGGCGTAGGCAGGCGGCGAACGATCACCCCGGCCCCGCATGCCACCAGCCGACCCGGTTCCGCAGGATGATCGGCTACGAAGAAGCAGGCCTCGTCGCCACCTGCTCGGCCGCGCACCGAGGCCCGCGCCGATTCGCCGAAGTGCTCCCAGACGTGCGGTGGCGGATCGATGCCGAGGGAACGGAACATCATCTCGGCGAGCCGGACGATCTCGGTGGCGTCCTCGCCTCGCCCGGGGCGCACGGCGTTGACGCCCGCTAGCTCCGAGCCGCCCTCAGAGGCGGAGCTGCTCAGAAGCTCGGGGCCGACCGCAGGCTCAGAGCCGCCGGGGGACGCGGCGCACACCTTCGCCATCCCCGGCACCGACGGATTCGGGCTCCATCTCGATGAACGTAGGCACCGGCTCCGGCTCGAGCTCGTCGTGCTCGTCGCCGGGACGCACCTCGCTCGTCACCGTCGTGTACTTGCCATCGATGGACCGGCTCATGACCACAGAGCGCTTGCGTCGGCCCGCACCGGGGACGCCGGCCAGCTCGACGCAGATGCGCCACGTGGCGAATCCCACGATGAACGGGATGATGACGACAGCGAAGCGGAAGAACCACAACACCGAGTTCAGCGACACCTCGAAGAAGTTGGCCAGCACGTCGGTGGAACTGGCCAAAAACAGCATGAAGTAGAAGGCCAGGAATGTGGCCCCCACGGCGGTGTGCCGGGGCCGCTCACGCGGACGGAACAGGAGGTTGTGCGCTTGGGTGTCGCCCTTGAGCTTGGCGGCGACGAACGGCCACGCCCAGAACAACGTGAAGGTAACGCCCGGGAACAAGATGGTGGGCAGGAACACCTCGAAGGGAATGGTGTGCCCGAAGCCGACAAACTCCCAGCTCGGCATGATCCGCAACGCCCCGTCGAGCCAGCCCATGTACCAGTCGGGCTGCACGGCGTAGGAGATCTTGTAGGGCTCATACGGCCCGTACTGCCAGATCGGGTTGACCTGGACCAAACCACCAAGGGCCCACAGCACCCCGGCGATCATGAACAAGAACCCCGTCGTCTTCAAGATGAAGGTGGGGTACATGGGCGAGCCCACCACGTTGTCCTCGGTGCGTCCGGGGCCGGAGAACTGCGTGTGCTTCTGGCGCACCAACAACCCGAGGTGCGCACCGAGGAGGCCCAGGATGATCAGCGGCACGATGAGGATGTGCATGAGGAAGAAGCGGGGAAGGATGTCGCCGTTGCCGGGGTAGTTGCCACCGAAGACGAAGAAGGCCAGGTAACTGCCCACCAGCGGGATCGACAACATGAACGAGAAGGCCAGCCGGATACCCGTACCGGACACCAAGTCGTCGGGTAGCGAGTAGCCGAGGAAGCCGTTGACGATGGCCAGGATCAGCAGCGTCACCCCGATGATGTAGTTGAGCTCGCGGGGCTTGCGGTAGGCGCCGGTGAAGAAGATCCGGCACATGTGCACAGCGATGGACCCGATGAAGACGTCAGCCGCCCAGTGGTGCATCTGGCGGATCACCAGACCGCTGCGCACGGCAAAGGAGATGTCGACACTCGACGCGTAGGCGGCCGACATCTTGACGCCCCGCAAGGGCAGGTAGGAACCGTGATAGATCACCTGAGCGGACGAGGGAACGTAGTACAGCGACAGGAAGACCCCCGAGGCCAACAGGACCACGAAGCTGTAGAGCGCGATCTCGCCTAACAGGAACGACCAGTGGTCAGGGAAGATCTTGTCGAGGAATGTTCGTCCGCCCTTGGCGATCCCGAGGCGGTCGTCGAGCCATTTGAGCGAACCGTCGACGGGGTCGACCTTCGGGCCACTCGGAGCGGCGCTGGCCTTGCGTCCGGGCCGCAGTCGGGCCGCCAGTCCACCCATGGCGCTCATGACCGCTCCCAGAAGCCGGGCCCGACGGGCTGGTCGTAACCGGCTTGCGCACGGATGAAACCCTTGGCGTCAATCATTATGGGCAGCTGGGGCAGCGGCCGGGGCGCGGGGCCGAAGACCGGCTGAGCCCCGTCGAGAACGTCGAACAGCGACTGGTGACACGGGCACAGCAGCTGTTGGGTCTCCTCCTGGTAGAGGCCCACCGGACAACCGGCGTGCGTGCACAGCTTGGAGAACGCCAAGTAGCCCTTGGGCCCCCACGTCTCACGTCCGGGCTTGGTGACGATGTCGAAGCTCGGCAGGCCGGCTCGGATCAGCATGGTCTGGTCCACGGGGTTGCCCACGAATCCTTCGGGGAACACCGTCAACGCGCCCCCGGTCTCGAGGTCGGCTTCGTGAATGGGACGGCCGGTCAAGTCCACCAGCCGCATCCCCGATCTCCAATCGGTGCCCTCGAGGGCCTTGCCCGGCTGAGGGCCGAGCGATCGCAGCAGCGGAAATGCCAGCACGATGCCCATGACGCCGGCACCGGCTCCCATGATCCCCCCGAGGAATCCACGCCGGCGCACCGTGAGCGTGGCTCGTTCGACCACCACCGCCGTCATCGCCTCGCGATCGGCGTCGCTCGAGCGAAGCGCGTGACGCGACTCGGCGAACGGACCAGCCGGGAGGAGGTACTTGCCCCACGCGGACATGCCGAACCCGAAACCGAACAGCCCTACGCCGAGGAACACGCCTTCGAGCTGGGTCTGGCCACCTTGCCAATACAGGGCCCCGTAGGCGGCGAATCCTAGGAAGCCGATGATCAAGCAGACCGCGATGAGCATCTCGGTGCGCTTGGGGTTCTTGGCCAGCGGCTGCATGTGGGGATCGGAGAACGAGGCCACCGGCATGCCGTCGCGGAGGCGTTTTCCGTTGGAGGCTTCGTTGGAGGCTTCGTCGGTGTCAACACCGCCCGAGGTGAGGGTGGTTTCCGATTCGCTCATGCCCGGTCCCCGATCCAGAAGGCCACCAGCATCAGGGCGCCCACGCCGATGAGCAGGCCGATGAACCCTTCCGCCACCGGTCCGATCCCGCCCAGGCCCAAACCGCCGCTGTTGTTGGGGTGCTGGATGACCGTTTTCACGTAGGCGACGATGTCAGCCGCCTGCTGCTCGGAGAGATTGCCCGGGCCGAAATGCGGCATGTTGCCGGGCCCGGTTCGGATGGCTTCGGCGATTTGAGTGGCGGTCGCCTTGTGCAGTGACGGAGCGAACGCACCGTTGGCCAGGGCGTCTCCGGCACCGGTGATGGTGTGGCACCCGGCGCAGTTCAACACGAACAGCGAGTTGCCTTCGGCCAAGTTGGCGTTCTTCAAGTCGACGGTCGGGATGCCGCTGTCGGCTTGGAACGGCGGAGCCAAGGACGACACGTACGCCACGATCTGCAGCACCTGCCGGGGGGTGAAGCGCACCAGCTTGCGCACGGGCTGCAGGTACGAGTCCGCCAGCGGCATGCGGCCCGTCGAAACCCAGAAGTCGACGGTGGCCGCGCCCAGCCCTTGCAAGTTGGGCGCCCGATCGGTGCCCAGTGCCTGGGGTCCGTGACACGAAGCACAGCTCGAGGCGAACAGCGCCTCGCCGGCTCCGATGTACGAACGCGGCGGGAGGCTGTAGGTGATGGGAGCGGGCTTGCTGCGCGCCTTTACCTCTGTGGCCGTCTCCTTGGACGCTGCGGTCGTGGTTCCCGCCGTCGTCGTCGTGGTGGCGGCGGTCGAAGTCGTGGTGGTCGACGCCGCGGTCGTCGTTGTCGTGGTGTCCGCCGACCCCGGAGTGGCGCCGGTGGTGAGCACACCCAACACGGCCACACCGACCACGATGAGCGCCGGCAGCAGGTATCGCCCGCGGAGCTTGGTGCTCTTCAGCAATGCGCGCTCCGAGCCCTCAGCCCGTCTTCAAGAGGAACAGGCAGCTGAAAATGCCGATCCACATGAAGTCGACGAAGTGCCAGTAGTACCCGACGGCCTGGAAGACGTTTGTCTCGCCCGGGTCGCCGGCAGGACCTTTCATCCTGCCCAAGAGGAAGATCATGGCCACGAGCCCGAGGGCGACGTGGATCCCGTGGATACCGCTCATGATGAAGAACAGCGACCAGTAGGCGTTGAGAGACGGCCCGTGGCCGTGAGAGGCGAAGTCGTGCCACTCATACAAGGTGTTGGCCAGGAAGCCTGCCCCCAAGATGAAGCTGGTGACGATCCAGCGCACGGCCTTACGGCGCTCCCCGCGCTCTTCGGCCCACACGCCGAGTTGGAACGTCGGGCTCGACACCAGCAGAACCACGCTGAAGATGCCGGCCTGCAGGTAGTCGAGATGCTCACCTTGCAACAGCGGCCAGCTGGTGGCATGGGCGCGGATGGTGAAATAGGCCGCGAACAGACCAGAGAAGAACATGAGCTCCGAACCGAGCCAGATCATGACTCCGACGGCCAGCAGCGGGGGCCGGTCGGGTACGTGTTTCTTGGCGGGCGTTGGTGGCTCGACCGATAGGGCCTGGGTCACGGGGTCTTTCCTAGTTGACGCCGACCCCCGCGCGCCAACACCGTCCCCTTGCGGCGACGTTGACCCCGATGGCGCCAACCGGCAAGTCGGAGAAGATTGTCAGCGAGGATGCAGCGCGTCGGGCAGCGAACGCGCATGAACGACAGCCAAACGGCGCGTGGGCCGGGTCAGCGACACGTACAACGTGCGCAGACCCTGAGGCGATTCTTCGACGATGGCGGCCGGTTCGACCACCACTACGGCGTCGAATTCCAGGCCGTTGGCGAGGTCGACGGGCAGCAAGGTGAGCGGCGCCCCCAGGCCGTCGCGCCGGGGGTCGGCGGCGGCGACGCCGGCGGCGTCGAGCGCCAGGGCCAGCTCGGCCACCAAGGATGCCGGCGCCAGCACCGCCGCGGTGCCGGGCTCGACCTCGGCGGAGAGCTGGGCCGCCACCCGGGCCACCGTGGCCGCCAATTCGGAGCGCTCCACCGATTCGAACAGCGGCGCCACCCCGGTCCGGCGCACGGGTCGGGGGGGCTTGGTGCCCGGAGCCACCACCGCCAGCAGGGGCGCCGACAGCTCCACGACCTCGGCTGGGGTGCGGTAGCTCACGGTCAGCTCCACCAATCGGGCCGGCCGCTGGCTCGGGAGGTGCGGGGTGACCTCGTCCCACGAGTTGGGTGCCCACGGCCCGGTGGCCTGGCCGATGTCACCGACCACGCTGATCGAACCCGACAACGATCGACGGGCCACCATGCGCAGTTGCATGGGCGACAGGTCCTGCGCCTCGTCCACCACGATGTGGCCGTAATTGCGGATCGAACCCTCGGCCTCGGCGGGCCCGTTGGCCCGGTTGCGGCGGGGACCCAACAGCACGCGCGCCTCGTCGATCAAGGCGAGGTCGGCCGGCGTCCACGGGATGTCGGCCAGGGCCGTGCTGCGTGGCCGCACCAGCAACGCCTGCTCTGAGGCGGAGAGCAGGCCGCGTGCGGCCAAGCCCATCAGCGCCGGCGCTCCCAGCAAGTCGTGGAGCAACTCTTCGGCCGAGATCCGAGGCCACATGCGTTCGAGGGCTTCGATGTACTGCGGAAGGCGGCGGACCTGGCGGCTGAAGTCGGCTACGTCGAAGGTATTGGCGTCCTCGGATTCACCGGGCGGGGTGCCTCTGGCGCCGTTGCCACGACGGCCGTTGTCGTTGGCGAGGCGGGCCCCGTTGGCTCCGTTCGCACCATGGCGGG
This sequence comes from uncultured Acidimicrobiaceae bacterium, assembly GCA_963793645.1. Classification (GTDB taxonomy): domain Bacteria; phylum Actinomycetota; class Acidimicrobiia; order Acidimicrobiales; family UBA8190; genus CAWCAW01. Next base: position 41,975 of record CAWCAW010000006.1, read on the forward strand.
CTCCGTTGGCTCCGTTGGATCCGCTGGCCGTGGTGGTGGGAGTTCCGGGCGCCCTGTTGCCGAAGAGGTCGATCACCTCGGCGTAGTTGCCATCGACGTTGCCGGGCGACAAAAAGTTGTCGTCCTCGGCCGCCATCTCGTCGGGGTCCTCGGGGTCGTCGGGATCCAGACCGATCCCGTGGACGTCACGAATACGCAAGTAGTCGTCGGCCAACTTGCCGATCACCATCTGTTCGACGAAGCGCCGCCGGGAGTTGTGGCTCCCGGGGCGGCGGCGGGCCGCTGACACGATGGCGCCGGAGTCCTCGGCCACGAGTCGCAACACGGCCGCCCCGAAGGGGATCTCGGCGTCGTGGCGCAGCGCCCGCTGGCGAGTGCGCACGGCGCGCGCCACCACCTTCGCCATGCGCGGCCTCACCTTTGAGCCGGGCCACGGGGGAGGGGTCCTCGGAGCGGGCCGTGACACCGGAGACGATGCCGCTCACCGTCGACAACGTCACGCCGCTCTCGCCCAGTGAGGGCAGGACATGTTCGATGTAGCGCAAGAACAAGGGGTTAGGACCGATGACCAAGACGCCTTGGCGCTCGAGGGGGAACCGGTGTGTGTAGAGCAGGTACGCCGCCCGGTGCAGCGCCACCGCCGTCTTGCCCGTCCCCGGGCCCCCCTGGACCACCAGCACGCCGGGCAAGGGTGAACGGATGATCTCGTCCTGCTCGCCGCTGGATGGTGGAGACGATGTCCCGCATGAAGCCGGTGCGCGCCCCCTGCAAGGCCGCCAGCAGCGCACCGGGGCCCCCGAGCTCGAGCTCGTTCTCGTCGCCCGCCCCCTCCACCAAGGAGGAGCCGTCTGGCGCCAAGGGGGCGCCCGTGTCGTCCACGGCGGCCAGGTCGTCGGGGGCGAGGGAGAAGCGCTCGTCCTCGACCCCCACGATGCGCCGGCCGTGCGCAGCCAGGTGGCGGCGCAGGACCAGGCCCATGGGGTCACGGCCGGTGGCGCGGTAGAAGGGCTCGGCTACCGGCGCCCGCCAGTCCACCACCAGCGGTTCGAAGTCATCACCGGAGACGCCGAGGCGGCCGATGTGGAAGCTCTCGATGGCCCCGGCGGGGTCGTCCATGGGGCGCCGGTCGATACGTCCGAAGCACAGCGCCTGCTCGCCGATGTCGAGCTGGTCGAGGCGGGCCAAGCTGGTGCGGACGATGACGTCACGCTCTTCGCGGAACTGATGGGTGCCGCCGCGGCCCTGGTCGAGAACGGAGCGGAGCATTTCCTCGGCGTCCGAGCGCAGCTCGTCAACGCGCTGGTAGGCCCGGTCGACGTGGGCCTGTTCCGCCTCGAGCTCGGATGGTGTAGCCACAGGCGCTCCCTCTTCACCGCCCGCCGCAGTGAACCATCCATCATATCCCCCGAAGCCACGCTTCCGGCCGGGCCGACAGGACAGGTAGCGTCGATCCGTGCCGCTCTCGGATGCGCCCTTCCTGCGAGCCTGCCGGGGCCTCCCCGTCGATCGGGTACCGGTGTGGTTCATGCGCCAGGCGGGCCGTTCGCTGCCCGAATATCGCGCTGCGCGCGGGGCCGGAAGCATCCTCGCCGCTTTCCATCGCCCTGAGCTCGCCGCCGAGCTGACCCTGCAACCGGTGCGCCGCTACGGCGTCGATGCCGCCATCTTGTTCTCCGACATCGTGGTGCCGGTGGCCGCCGTCGGCTTCGGCATGGACGTCGAGCCCGGTCGCGGGCCGGTGGTGGCGCGTCCCTTCGCCGGTGCCGCCGATCTGGAGCGCCTGCGCCCTTTGGACGCAGCGCAGGACATCCCCTACGTCATGGAGACCATTGGCCTCGTGGTCGACGCGCTGGCCCCCTCGGGCGTGCCGCTCATCGGCCTGGCCGGCGGGCCCTTCACGGTGGCCAGCTACCTCATCGAGGGCGGCCCCTCGCGTACCTACGCCCGCACCAAAGCGATGATGCGGGGGGAACCCGAAGTATTCGGAGCCCGTTTTGGATGCGTTGGCCGATATGGCCATCGCCTTCCTGCGCGCCCAGGTGGGTGCGGGGTGCTCGGCCGTGCAGATCTTCGACAGCTGGGTGGGTGCGCTGTCGGCCCAGGAGTACGAACGCTATGTGCTCCCTGCGTCGACGAAGGTGTTCACCGGGCTGGCCGACCTCCACATTCCTCGCATCCACTTCGGTGTGGGCACCGGCGAGCTCTTGGCCCCGATGGCGTCGACCGGGGCCGAGGTGATGGGAGTGGACTGGCGGGTACCGCTGGCCGAGGCCCGGCGGCGGGTGGGACCGGGACCGACCCTGCAGGGCAACCTGGACCCCACCGTGTGCCTGGCTCCGTGGCCGGTGGTGGAGACCGAGGCCCGGGCCGTGCTCGCCGGCGCCGTGGGGAGCCACATCTTCAACCTCGGCCACGGCGTCCTGCCCGAGACCGACCCCGAGGTCCTGGAGCGCTTGGTCGCCGTGGTGCACTCGGTGTCGCCGGAGCAACGGTGACCGACCGGGCCGGGGGCGTCGAGCGCCGACCGCGTCGGCGTGCTCGTCATGGCGCACGGCACGCCCCGGCGCATCGAGGACATCGAGGCCTTCTATACCGAGATCCGCCGGGGCCGGCCCCCTACCCCCGAGCTGCTGGCCGAGCTCGTCGGGCGCTACCAGGCCATCGGAGGGACCTCGCCGCTCAACGAACGCACCGAGGCCCAGACAGCCGCCATCGCCGCCGCCTTGGACGACCTCGCCCCCGGGCGCTTCGTGGTCGAAGCGGGCTCCAAGTTCTCGGCGCCGCGCATCGAGGACGCCGCCACGGCGCTGCGGGAGGCCGGCGTCCAGCGTGTCGTCGGGTTGGTCCTCACGCCCCAGTCCTCGACGGCCAGTGTGGGCGAGTACGCCCGCCGGGCGCGCCTGGCCTGCGAAGGCGACGTTTCCGCGGAAACGCGCACCGAGGGGACGGCCGGGGGGGTGGCGCCGGTTCCGATCCACGTGATCGACCACTGGCACACCGAGCCGGAGCTGGCCGTATTGCTGGCGCAACGGGTCGCCGACGCCCTGCACACCCTCGACCTCGACCCCGAATATCGGGCCTCGGTGCCGGTGATATTCACGGCCCACTCCATCCCGTCGCGCCTGGTGGATGCGGGCGATGTCTATGCCGATCAGGTGGCGGAGACGGCCGCCGCCGTGGCCAAGGTGGGACACCTCCAGCGCTGGTCGGTGGCCTACCAATCGGCCGGGCGCACCGACGACCCGTGGCTCGGCCCCGACGTGCGGGACGTGATCACCTCACTGTCCGCCTCGGACGCCAAGGCCGTCGTGGTCTGCCCCATCGGATTCGTTTCGGACCACCTAGAGGTCCTCTACGACATCGACATCGAGGCTCGGGCCGTGGCCGACAACGCGGGCCTCGGCTTCGCCCGCACGGCGTCGCTCGACGACGACCCTCGCTTCTGCGCCATGCTGGCTCGCATCGTGCTGGACAGCTCCGACGACCCCGGCGTGTGACCGGTCGGGACACGAATGTGCCGGTCATCGCCGTGGTCGGCGGCGGCATCACCGGCCTGGCCGCCGCCTGGGAGATCATCCGACGAGCCCCCGGGGCCACCGTTCACGTCCTCGAGGCCGACGACCGCGTGGGCGGCAAGATCCGCACCGGCGCCTTGGGCGGGCGGCCCATGGATCTCGGTCCCGACGCCTTTGTGGCCCGGCGCCCCGAGGCTCGGGCCCTGTGCGCCGAGCTCGGCATCGACGGCGCCCTGGTGGCGCCCGGACGCCGGGGGGCGGCCGTGTGGGCCCGGGGGCAGCTGCGCCCATTGCCGGCGGGACTGGCCCTGGGCGTCCCCACCCGGATCGGGCCCCTCGCCGCGTCGGGGATCTGCTCGGTCGGCGGTGTGGGGCGCGCCGCTGTTGACCTGCTCAAACGGGCTCCTGACCGGGTTCCTGGTCGGGCCGCGACAGCCGGGCTGCCGCCGGACCGCTCCGTAGGGGACATTGTCGGGCATCTGGGCCCCGAGGTGGTCGAGCGCCTCGCCGATCCGCTCATCGGGGGAATCCACGCCGGATCGGTTCACGACCTCAGTGCGGCGGCGGTGTTCCCGCCCCTACTGGCCGCGGCTGACGCCAGGGGGAGCCTCATGCGGGCGCTTCGCCGCGCCTCGCCCGCGGATGCCGGGGCCGGGACGGACGAGCCGGTATTCCTGGGGCTGGTCGGTGGCATGGAGGGGTTGGTCACGACGCTGGTGGCGGAACTCACCGATGCCGGCGTGCACCTGCGCACGGGCACCTCGGTGGGGTCGATCACGTCGGCCGGGGCGGGTCCGTTCGCCCTCACCCTCGCCGGCGCCGGGAGTGCCGGAGCCGGAGCCGGAATCCTCGAAGCCGACGCCGTGGTGGTGGCCGTGCCCGCGCCCGCCGCCGCCGCCATCCTCACTCCCCTAGATGGCCACTTGGCCCGACTCCTGTCCCCCATCTCCTACGCCTCCGTCGCGCTGGTAACTCTCCGGATGGCCACCCACGACGTTGATGTCCCCACTGCCGGTACCGGCTTCCTCGTCCCCCGCGGCGAGAACCGCTTCATCACCGCCTGCACCTGGATGACGGCCAAATGGCCGCACCTGGCCGCCGAGGGCGAGCAGGTCCTGCGGGCGTCGACGGGCCGCTTCGGCGACGACCGCACCGAAAACCTTGATGACCAGGAGATTGTCGCCCGCACGCTCGAGGATCTTCGGCTCACCATGGGGTTGCGGGGCGAGCCCCTGGAAGCGGTGGTGACGCGCTGGCCGTCGTCATTCCCCCAGTACAGGGTCGGGCACCTGCAAACGGTGGCCGACGTGGAGGCGGCGGCCAGTCGCTGTGGCGCGCTCGCCGTGGCCGGAGCAGCACTCCACGGGGTCGGGATTCCGGCGTGCATCGGCAGCGGTCGCCGGGCTGCCATCACCGTGCTCGAGCGGGCGGGCGCCGGGCTCGGGACCACCTCGTGACTCCGAAGCACGCCTCGGGGCGGGCCCGCCGCCGGGGTGCTGTGGTGGTGCCGTCGCTGGTGGCCGGCGCTGGACTGGCATTGTCGCTGCCGCCCATCGGGCTGTGGCCCATCGCCTTTTTCGCGGCCGCCCTGTTGTGGTGGCGCCTCGGGGGCCTGCGCATGCGCACCCGATTCCTGGCCGGGTTCTCGACGGGCCTGGGCCTCTTCGTCATCGGCCTGTGGTGGACGTTCTCGTTCACCGGCCTCGGGGCGGTGGTCCTGATGCTGGTCGAGGCGCTGGCCCCGGCGGTGGCGTGTGCCGTCACACCCTCGCGGCGAGGGCGCGCCGTGGGCTTGGCGGGCGCCATGGTGCTTTTCGAAGCGGTGCGCGACACGTGGCCCTTCGGCGGGCTCCCCATCGGGGGTGTGGCCCTGGGCCAGGCGGCCGGTCCCATCGGCGGCGCGGCGCGCCTGGGCGGTCCCTTGTTGGTGGTGGGGCTGGTGTGGCTCGGCGGGGCGGGCCTGGGCCTGCTCGTCAGCGCCATCGCCGGGTTCGTGTCCAATGGCGGCGCCGAGGGTCGCGAGCCCATCGGGTGGCGGGCTCTCGCTGAGCACGCCGCCGCTCTGTCGGGCCGGGAGACAGTGACGCCCGGCGGGGTGGTGACCTTCCGGCCCTGGCCCGTGGGGAGCCCGGCGCGCTGGGGGGTGGCGTGCATCGCCGCGGTGGTGGCCGTGGCCGGCTGGGCGGCGGTGGCCCCCGACGGAGGGCCGGCGCTGTCGTCGATCCGGGTGGCCTCCGTGCAAGGCGGCGGGGTCCGGGGCCTGCGCAAGGCCCAGGTCAACACCACCACCGTCTTCGACGCCCAACTCGCCGCCACCGCCGAGATCCCCGCCCACGACCGAGGCCGACCCCCCACCTTGGTCCTGTGGCCCGAAGACGTGGTGTCGCTCGACGGGCAGCTGACCTTGTCTCCTGTGAACCCACAGCTCGGTGCGCTGGCGTCAACGCTGCGGGCCACGCTGGTGGTGGGTGTCACCGAAACCATCTCGGCGACGGCCTTTCGCAATGAAGCCGTGGCCTACTCCCCCTCCGCCAGGCTGGTGGCTCGTTTCGAGAAGGTCCACCGCGTCCCCTTCGGCGAATACGTCCCGTACCGCGGCTTCTTCTCGCACATCGCCAACCTGTCGGCGGTACCGCAAGACGCCATCCCCGGCCACGGTGACGGCGTGCTGCACACACCGGTCGGCCCGCTCGGCACCATGATCTCCTACGAGGTGTTCTACGCCGGGCGTGGTTGGGTGGCCACGCGCGCCGGGGCGCGTTTGCTCATCGTGCCCACCAACACGGCGTCGTATTCGACGAGCCAGGTGCCCTCCCAAGAAGAGGCCGCTGACCGGCTGCAGGCCATCGACGAGGGGCGCGATCTCGTGCAGGCGGCGACGACCGGGTATTCCACGTTCGTGAACAATCGCGGCGATGTCCTCGAACACACAACGCTCGGACAACGCCAGGTGCTCGTCGTCGATGCCGCGCTGCGATCGGGGCGCACCATCTATGAACGCGTCGGTGATCTCGCCGCGTTGGTTTTGGCCGCGGTGGCCGTTGTCGGAGGGTGGATCGCCAACGTGACATTGGTGGAGGTCAACGAAGCGGCCCAAGAAGAGCGCCGGGCGCGCGCCGCCCGGAGCGCGGCGCGCGTAACCTCCTCTACGTGAAGCGCGCCGCTCGTGTCACCTTGGCGCTGCTCATCGTCGTCGTGGTGGGCGCCGCCGCGTCGATCGTGCATGTCGCACCGGCCGTTGCCGCCGGCGCTCCTGGTCACTTCGCCGGCACCGGCGTGGCCAACTTCGGCAGCGCGCCGAACGAAGGTGGCTTCAACGACATCACGTTGACGGCGCCGGCGGTGGCTATGGCCACCACACCGAGCGGCAAGGGTTACTGGGTGGCCGCTGCCGATGGCGGTGTGTTCGCTTTCGGTGACGCCGGCTACTACAGCTCGATGGGCAACCAACCCTTGTACGCACCGGTTGTGGGTATGGCCGCCATCCCGACCGGCAAGGGCTACTGGCTGGTGGCCGCTGACGGCGGCATCTTCGCCTTCGGTGACGCGTCGTTCTACGGATCCATGGGGGGAGCACCCCTCAACCAACCAGTCGTCGGCATGGCCGCCACCCCGAGCGGCAAGGGCTACTGGCTGGTGGCCGCCGACGGCGGCATCTTCGCTTTCGGTGACGCCGGCTTCTACAACTCCATGGGCGGCACCACCCTCAACGACCCCATTTCGGGTATGGCGGCCACCCCCAACGGCGAGGGCTACTGGATGGTGGGTTCCGACGGGGGGGTCTTCGCCTTCGGTGATGCCGCCTACGAGGGTTCGGCCGCCGACGAGAACCTGGGCACGTGGGTCACCGGTATCGCCGCCACCCATGACGGCGAGGGGTACTGGCTGGTGGCGGCCACCTCGGCCGTACTCCCCTTCGGGGACGCGGTGTCGTACGGGCCGACACCGAACAATGCACCGTTCACTCCTGCGGCGGCCATCACCGCCACGCCGGACGGCCACGGCTACTGGTTGCTGCAGCCCGACAGCATTTCCACCAGCTTCGGCTTGCCTGACACGGTAGGAACCCCGTCGTGGGGCGAGAACGCCATCGCCATCGCCGCCAGCCAGATCGGTCAGGATCCTGACAACGCGCAAGGGGCGTTCTGCAACCCCTACGGACCGTGCGAGCAGTGGTGTTCGTTGTTCGCCACCTGGGTGTGGAACCAAGCGGGTGTCGCCATCCCCGACTACGCCTTTGTCGGCGACGTGTACGTCTGGTCCGCCCGCAACGCCACCGTGCTGTCGGCCGGCGCGATACCGCGCGTCGGTGATGCCGTGCTCTATGGCACCGGGCCCAGCAGTGTGGCGGCGTCGCCGCATATCGCCCTGGTGGCCGAGGCGTGGCCCGACGGCGCCATCGTCACCATCGACGGAGACGCCGGGCCCGAGCCCACCGGTCAGCTGGCCGTCGTGTTCAACGGGCCGTTCTTGCCTGCCGATTCAGAGGCCTACAACGGCATGCCCATCTACGCCTACGCGCAGCCCTGAGACACGTCGGCCCGAGACGATCGCCTATTTGACACTCTCCAACAGTCGTGGGCCATCACAGCGCCTTTGCACATTGAGCGAGGTCTGCGGAGTTATTCGTAGTACCCCGAGTGGATGTAGATGCAGGGAATCCCCTCGTCGTGGAACATGTCACGGTTGCGTGGGTCGTCCTCGAAGGCCAGCCGCAAGTCGAGCTCCCGAGCCCGCAGGGCGGCCACCACTGAACGCTTGAACGACGACACCTGGCTGCCGTCGCCCCGGTCGCGCATGACGAGCAGGTCCCAGCGCAACCCGTAGCGCTCGAGCCACTGCAACGTCTGCGGTCGCACCCGCACGGGCCGGCCCGTGAGCAGCACGATGTGCAGCGTCGGGTCGAGGAGCCCCAAGAGGCGGGCCACCTCTCCCACCAGAGGGTCGTCCGCACATGCATCGAAGAAGGCGTGCCAGTCGCGCCGCCCGTACTCCAAAAAGTGCTGGCGCCCTGCCGCGTCCGACAACACGCCATCGATGTCGAAGATGACGGTGGGGACGCCGGCGAATGGGCCGTCACGCCACGTCCAGTTGGGCGGACTGGCCGGTTCACCAACCGGGCTGGTCAATCGTCCGCCGGTCAATCTTCAGCCGGTGATGCGTCGGCCAGGCGTCGGATCTCGTCGACGACGCGTGGATCGGCCAGCGTGGTGGTGTCCCCCAGCGCGCGTCCTTCGGCGACGTCACGCAGCAACCGGCGCATGATCTTTCCGGAGCGGGTCTTGGGAAGCTCGTCGGTGAACACCACCGTCTTGGGACGCGCGATGGCGCCGATTTTCTTGGCCACGTGCTGGCGCAGCTCCTCGCCGGTCTGAGCGTCTTGGGGCTGGCCCGCCTTGACGGTCACAAAGGCGATGATGGCCTGGCCGGTGGTGTCGTCCTTGGCCCCCACCACAGCCGCCTCGGCTACCGACGGGTGGTCCACCAACGCCGATTCGACCTCGGTGGTCGACACCCGATGCCCCGAGATGTTCATGACGTCATCGACGCGGCCCAGTAACCACAGATAACCCTCGTCGTCGATCTTGGCGCCGTCGCCGGCGAAGTAGCGGCCCTCGAAGCGGCTCCAGTACGTGTCCCGGTAACGCTCCGGATCGCCGTAGATGCCACGCAGCATCGAGGGCCACGGTCGGGTCAAGGTGAGATACCCACCGCCTTTGGCCACCACCTGGCCCGCATCGTCGACGATCTCGGCGTTGACGCCGGGCAACGGGAACGTGGCCGAACCGGGCTTGCACGTGGTCACTCCCGGCAGCGGCGAGATCATGATGGCACCGGTCTCGGTCTGCCACCACGTGTCGACCACGGGACAGCGTTCGCCACCGATATGGCTCCAGTACCAGACCCACGCCTCGGGGTTGATGGGCTCACCGACCGACCCCAGCACGCGCAGTGTCGTCATGTCGTGGCGGGCGGGGTACTCGGTCCCCCACTTCATGAAGGTCCGGATGGCGGTGGGCGCGCAGTACAAGATGGTCACGCCATAGCGCTCGATGATGTCCCACCAGCGGTCCTTGTCCGGGAAGTCCGGCGTGCCCTCGTACATGACGCTGGTGGTGGCGTTGGCCAAGGGCCCGTAGACGATGTAGCTGTGGCCCGTCACCCACCCGATGTCTGCCGCGCACCAATAAACGTCGTTGGCGGCATGGATATCGAACACGGCCTTGTGGGTGAAGGCGACCTGGGTCAGATAGCCGCCCGTGGTGTGCATGATGCCCTTGGGCTTGGCCGTCGTCCCCGACGTGTAGAGCAGGTAAAGCAAATCCTCGGCGTCCATGTGCTCGGGCGGGCAGTGGGGATCGGCGCCGGCCATGACGTCGTGCCACCACACGTCGCGGCCCTCGACCATGGGACATGCTTCGTCGGCGGCGCCGGTGCGGCGCACCACGACCACGTGCTCGATGGAGGGCGTCTCCGCCAGAGCGTCATCGGCGCTCGATTTGAGAGGGACGACCGCACCGCGACGCCAGCCGCCGTCGGCAGTGACGAGCACTTTGGCTTGGGCATCGTCGATGCGGTCGCGCAGCGCGTCGGGCGAGAAACCTCCGAAGACCACGGAGTGCGCGGCGCCCACCCGAGTGCACGCCAACATGGCGGCGGGGAGCTCCGGGATCATCGGCATGTAGATGGCCACCACGTCGCCGCGCACCACCCCGAGCCCCTTGAGCACGTTGGCGAAGCGCTCGACATCGGCCAACAGCTCGGCGTAGGTGATGGTCCGGCGGTCGCCCGGCTCACCCTCCCAGTAGTAGGCGATCCGGTCTCCGAGGCCGGCGGCCACGTGGCGATCCAGGCAGTTGTAGGACACGTTGAGGGTGCCGCCCACAAACCACTTGGCAAACGGGAGGTCCCACTCGAGCACCGTCGTCCACTTGTCGAACCAGTCGAGGGACTCGGCCTGGCCGGCCCAAAACGCCTCCAGATCGGCCGACCCCGACTCGTAGAGCCGGCGGTCCGCCACCACGGCGCCCTCGGCAAAGCCTGGCGGGGGAGGAAACCGACGTTCCTCCAGGTAGAGGTCATCAATGGCAGCCCGGGCCGGGGATTGCTCGGGGCCCGACGGGGCCGCGCCGGCCGTGTCAGCCATCGGTGGTGTCCCCCCTCCAAACGCGTGTGGATGATTCGGTCGAAGCGACCCTGGATGGGGAGCCTCAGTGGGTCGAGCGTACCCGAGGGCCCGGTCCGAGCGCCCCGGCCGGCCCCCTGCCGCGCACCCGGCCCGGGCGCCGCCACCGGTGGCGCCGTTGGTGGCCCAAAGCATCCCAACTGCCCAAACGAGGGCCGAGAACAGGCAGGGCTGGCATGATGGGGAGGTCATGTCCGAAGGCGGTTTCGAGGCCCGACCTGGCGTCCCGGAGGCCGCGCCAGGCACCGACATGGACGCGCTGGTGCTGCCCGTCGAGGTGGGCCGGCGGGTCATGGTCGTGGCCAACCTGGGCCTCCGCCCGGCCGCCACCCCCGCCACCACGTGGGCATCGAACGGCCTGGCTCGTGCCCTCGACGGTTGGGAGGGCCCCGGGCTCGTCATCGTGGCGGGCAACCTCTTCGACCTCGATGCCGAGACCGCCGGCGATGGCGCTGATCCCGGCGCCGCTCTCGCCGCCCACCCGCGTCTCGAAGATGCCTTGCGGGCCTTTGCCGCCGCGGAGGACCGCCAGGTCATCTGCCTCCCCGGGAGATCGGAGTCCGCCGCCGGCGCCGAGCCGCCATCGGCGTGGCGCAGGACCATCGAGAGTCTCGGGCTCGAGGTGGCCTCCACTATCGACCTCCACCTCGCCAAGGCGACCGGCACGCGCATCGTGCGCGTCTGCGCCGGCGTCCCCAACGTCGACGTTGAGAGCGATGTACCGGCGGTGCCGAACGGTTCTGCTGAGCTGAGAGGTTCTGCTGCGAGCAGCGGCGGATCGGGCGGGCGCGTCGCACGCGTCTTGTCGGTCACTCCCGATCGCGACGCCCCTTGGCAGTCCGGCCTCGATCGGCTGGCCGACCCCGCCAGCGTGCAGCGGTTCCTCACGTCACGACTCCTCTATCGCCGCTTCGCCCGCTTGGCGTGGTGGCTCCTGCTCCCACTGGCAGCCGCTCTCATCCTTCGGTTGCCATTTGTCGCCACCGGGCTCGACCACCTCTTCTTCGGGCACCCGGGGCCGAAACGGGCCATCAACGCCGCCCATAGCGCCGGCTGGGGCCCCCGCCTGCTTGTGGCCGCCGTGGTGTCTGCCGTCGAGCTGGCCGTGTTGGCCGCCGTGTTGGCGCTGCTGGGCCGCAAGGCGTGGCGCACACTGGGCGGTGGTCAGCTGCAGGGGTTCTTCGGCGACCTGCCCTCACCGGTGGCGGGGGACACGGCCAACGACCCGGCTCGAGACGCCGCTCGCTCGCTCACCGCCAGCGGCTATGCAGGCATGGTCACCGGCGCCACGTTGCAAGCGGAGCTGACACATCTGGGTCAGGGCTTCTTCGCCTGCGCCGGCACCACCGGCGAGGTCGTCGAGGAGCACGCCGGGCGCGTCGGGCTCCTGCCGGTCTTTCTCGAGCACCGGCAACTGGCCTGGGTCGAGCTCGAGACCGGAGCCGAGTTGCACGCCCGGCTGTTGCTGGCGCGTGTCGACGTGCCCCCCGCCACCGTCCTTGAACGCATCGGAGCCCGCTACAGCCGGTCTCATGACAACCATCCCGTCGTCGTGGCCGCCTACCCCCAAGGGGCGTCGTGGCCCCCCGGGCCTGACCTCGGCGCGCTGCACCACCGCGCTCGACGCGTGCGGCGCTGGACGGCGGCGGCCATCGCCGCGGCCGGGCTCATCGATCTCGTCTCGGCGCTCACGCCACCGCTGCGCGGTCGACTGCACCTGATTCTCGAGGTGCTGCCGCTGGGAGCGAGCCAGGCGGCGGGAGCCCTGGTCGCCTTGTCCGGACTCGGTCTGCTCGCCTTGGCCCGAGGTGTGCGACGAGGACAGCACCGGGCCTGGGCAATCTCCGTCACTTTGCTGGCGGCCACCTCCGTGCTGCACATCTTGCGAGGCGTGGACGTCGAAGAGTCGGTGTTGTCGGCGGCCGTGATCGCTCTTCTGGTCGTGAACCGATCGGAGTTCAAGGCCAAGTCAGACCGGCCGTCCTTGCGCTCGGCCGTGGTGGCACTGGCCGGCGGCGTGGTCGGGATCACCGTGGCCGCCACCGCCGCCGCCGAAGTGGCCATGCACTTCCACAAGACCCACTTCCACCTGTCGCTGTGGAAGGTGGGTGTAGCTGTGGTCGAACGGCTGGCCGGCGTGCAGACGGTGCTTCTCCCCAATCGGCTCAACGAGTTCCTCGCACCGAGCCTTTTGGCGCTGGGGGTGACGCTGGCCATCGTGGCCCTGGTGCTGGCCACCCGGCCGGTGGTGGACCGGCGCATGGGGGCCGGGTGGCTGGCCGAGATCCGTGCCCGCGACGTGGTGCGCAGACACGGCGAAGGCACGCTCGACTACTTCGCCCTGCGCAGCGACAAGCAATGGTTCTTTCACCGCGACAGCCTCGTCGCCTACGCCATCTACGGCGGCGTGTGCCTGGTTTCCCCGGATCCCATTGGGCCGCGCGCCGAGCGCGAACAGGTGTGGGGGGCATTTCGGCGCTTCGCAGACGGACGCGGGTGGGTGGTATCGGTAATGGGTGCGGGCGAGGAGTGGCTGCCGCTGTATCGGGCCAGCGGCATGCACGACATCTACATCGGTGATGAGGCCGTCATCGACCTCAGTCGTTTCTCCTTGGGGGGCGGCCAGATGAAAGGGCTGCGCCAAGCGCACAACCGTGTCATCAAGTACGGCTACACGGTTTCCTTCCACGACCCCAGCCGACTCGATCGCGCCAGTGCCGAAAGCCTCACCGGCCTCATGTCCCAGAGCCGCCGGGGCGATTTCGAACGTGGGTTCTCGATGATGCTCGGGCGCATCTTCGACCCTCGCGACGAAGACCTCGTCTTGTGCATCGTCACCGGCCCCGACGGACGCCCGGCCGCCATGTGCCAGTTCGTTCCGGCCCGCGGCATAGGCGGCTACTCGCTTGACCTCATGCGCCGAGATCGTGGCGAGCACCCGAACGGGCTCATCGACTTCGCCCTGGTCTCGTCCATAGAGCATTTTAAGGAGATGGGGTGCAAGGGCCTGAGCCTCAACTTCGCGGCCCTGCGCGAGATCCTCGAGGGTGAGCGCGGCGACGGCGTCACGCAGCGAGTCGAGCGCTGGGCCATCAAGAAGCTGTCGAGCTTCTTCCAGATCGAGACACTGTGGCGCTTCAACGCCAAGTACTACCCCGACTGGTTGCCCCGCTACATCGTGTTCGACACCGCCGAGCACCTGGTGCCGGTGGTGCTCGCCATCATGCGCGCCGAATCGCTGGCCGAAGCTCCGGTGATCGGCAAGATGCTGAACGGACAAAGACGGCGCGCCGCGGCGGCCGCCGGAACATCTGCAGAGCTCGACGACAGCGGGGCCTCACTGCTCCCGGGCGGTGATGAAGGCCCGGACGAAGGTGCGGCGCCGGTCGCACCGGATACACCGGTGGCACCGGTGGCGCCGGACACGCCGGCGGTTCCTGGGACGCTGGTGGCACCGGGAACGCCGGTGGCACCGGGCACTCGCCACCGGTGAAGATCCGGCCCGCCACCAGGGCCGACGCCATAGACGTCGCCACCGTGCACGTCCGATCGTGGCAAGCGGCCTATCCGGGCCTCGTTCCTCAGTCGTATCTCGATTCGCTGACCCCCGAAGGTCGACGCGGTCGGTGGGAGGACATTTTGGACACCACCTCGTGGCCGACACAGGGGACGTTGTTGCTCGTCGACGAGCCCGACGACACGGTGATCGGTTTCGTGAGCTTCGGTCCCTCGCGTGACGAGGACGACAAGACCGACCCGGCCACCGTGGCTGAAGTAGGGACGTTGTACCTCGACCCCGGCTACTGGAGCCGCGGCGGGGGCGGGCTCCTCCTTTCCGCCGCAGTGGCTCGACTCACCGAGGCCGGCTTTAGGGAGGTCACGTTGTGGTCGCTGGAGACCAATGTTCGTGCCCGCCGCTTCTACGAGCGTCGCGGCTGGAAGCTCGACGGCACCACGAAGCAGCACGATTGGAAGGCGTTCATCGCTACCGACGTGCGTTATCGCTTGACACTCGACGGTGAGGGGAACGCAACGTGAGACAACGACTGAGCATGGTCACCCTCGGCGTCAAAGACACGGGGCGCGCCCGAGCCTTTTATGAGGCCCTCGGATGGCGCGCCGGCGGGCGTCCGGGGACATGATCGTGGCACTGTGGGAGCGCACCTTGTTGGCGGCGGACTCAGGGGTAGAGGACACCGGTGGCTGGGGCGGCATCACGCTTGCTCACAACGTGGCGTCGCGCCAAGAAGTCGCGGTGTCTTCCTCTGTGTCCGACGGTTGCACCGCAACCGGGTAATCGGGCCGGACGTCGACGCGCAGCATTCGCGTCGACGAGCGATAGTGGATGTGCCAGGTCCGCGGTGAGCCCGTCACGTTCTCTCTGACTCGGCACTAGTCAGATGGAGCGTCCCCATCCTGGACCGGTGATTTGCATAGCCGACAACGCCCTAACGCCGTTACACCCGCATAGGACAATGCGGACATGTCGGGTTCACTGTCCATAGGGACCGCCGAGATACGGGGCTTCTTGGCCGACGCCGAGCCGGAACTCTTCTCGTGTGACGATGCTGCGTGGGTGACGGCCATGGGCGCTGAGATCGAGCGACTCGGGGTGGCCGTCAAGACCCTCTTTGCGGCTCGGGGAGCCCAGGGATCGGTGTGGAAGGACGCCGGGCACCGCTCGGCGGCCCATTGGCTGGCCGAGAAGTCCGGGGTGGCTCTCGGAGAGGCCGTCGACACCTTGAAGACCGCCGAGGCGCTTGGTTCGTTACCCCTTACCGTCGATGCCCTGCGCGCCGGGCAGCTGTCGTCGGTGCAGGCTCGTGAGATCACCGCCGTGGCCGCTGCGCACCCCTCCACTGAGGGAACACTGATCGAAACCGCCGCGCACAGCACCGTCAAGGGCCTCAAAGACCAGTGCCGCAAGGTCGCCGCCCAGCATTCCTCGGAAGCCCAGTCCCGGGCTCGTCATGACCGCATCTACCAACAGCGCTATCTGCGCTGGTGGAGAGACGCCGAAGGGGCCTTCTGCCTGGGAGCCCGCACTACCGCCGAAGACGGGGCCAGGTTCCTGGCTGCTTTAGAGACCCGGTCCAATGCCCTGTTCGAGTCGGCTCGCAAGGCGGGGCGGCGTCAGCCCACCGAGGCCTATCAGCTCGATGCCCTGGTGGAACTGGTCACCGGGGCGGGGGGACCGGCCTCGGGAGTCACCGCCGAGGTGGTCTTCCATGTGGACGGGGCTGCTCTTATGCGAGGCCAGCTCAAAGGGAAAGAGACCTGTGAGATCGCCGGCCTCGGCCCCGTGCCCCTGGCGGCGGTGCACCGGGTCCTACCGGCTGCTTATGTCAAGGTCCTGGTGGAAGACGGGGTGGACGTCACCACCGTGGCCCATGTGGGACGGTCCCTCTCTGCTCATCTGCTCAGTGCCCTTCAGTCCCGAGACCGCGTCTGTGTGGTGCGGGGCTGTGACGTGTCTCATGGACTCGAGGCCCATCACATCGTTCCTTTTGCCCAAGGTGGCCAGGGGTCGATGGAGAATTTGGCTCGTGTGAGGGTGTCGCACGATTGTTCCGAGAAATTTCAGCGAGCGGCATCAGTCCTGGTCGCAGCGTGAACCGGAGCTCGGGCGCCGATCACCCTTTCACGCCGGTGCGGCCCGCCAGAGTTTGAGGATGTTGTTGGTGGCGCAGATCAGGCGCCATTCGCTGTTCACCGCCGGAAGACCGCGTCGGGTGAAGCTCCGGATGCCGCGATTGGCCTTGATGTGGCCGAAGACGGGTTCGACGGTGGTCTTTCGCCGGCGATAGCGCTCGACGTTGTCGGGTTGTCCGAGCTTGGCGTTCATGGCCCGGCGCACTGTTGTCGGGTCGGGCTGCTCGCCACGCACGTGAGCGAGCATCGTCTTGACCCGGGTGTTCGACACACCAAGGGCATCGGCGGCGGCACGCAGCGAGATCGCCCCGCTGTCGACTTGTTCGATGACCGGGATCCACTGCTTTGGGTCGGGATCTTTGGTGTCGGTGAGACGAAGGTCGGTCGTGGCGAAATACCGCTTGGTCATGTCGCGCACCCAGGTGTAGGAGACGCCCAGGATCTCCCCCGCAGCACGCTGGGAGAGCTCACCGGCATTGACCCGACGCAGCACCTCCAGCTTGTTGTCATCAGGCTGCGGCGTTCGGCGCCAGTTGTTTGTTCTAGTGGCGATGAGCACGTCGGCGCCCACATCGGTGGTGGCATTCGCCGTCGACCAGTAGCCGCGGTCGGCCAAAAAAGTGCCCGGGGGCCCGACGTATCGGGCCTCAGCCAGGGTGCCGGTCACGGCTTTGGCCATGGGCAAGAAGTTGACCTCATCGTTGGTTTTGTTGGTGACCTCGGCGGCCACGATGACCTGGTCACCAGTCACCGCCGCCTGGGCGTTGTAGCCCTGCACCACGCCTTTGCCGGCGCCAGGGATGACACGCGAATCGGGGTCGGTGGTGTTGGCCTTGCGAGCCCCGCCCCGGCGCGCCGGCGTGGGGCTCGGCTTGGGCCCGGTGAGCTTGTGGCCAAGGGCCTTCTCCTTCTCGGCCCGCTCGGCCATCTTGGTTTCGTAGTCCCGGGCGGGCTGCTCTTCGAGTTGGCGCAGTGCCTCTTTGATGCGGGCCTTGCGCGAAGGAGACCGGTCCCACCCCTCGGGGAGCTCGTCACCCCGGCGGTCGCCCAGGCGACGGTCCTCCTCGGCGTCGGTGGCCTCGGCTTCGGCCAGGATCTCAGCCGCCAGCTGCTCTTTGGTCTTGTTGGCGAAGAACGATGCGTTGGCGGCCATCTTGGTGCCGTCGATGGCCACCAGCCCGGCGTCGACCAGCCCGGCGTCCACGCACAAGGCGAGCACCTGGGCGAAGAGCCCGGCGATGGCGAGCTCGTGGCGTTGACGAAAGCGCGCCAAGGTGGCGTGGTCGGGATGTTGGTTGGCTGCCAGCACCCGATAGGCAACGTCCTCGGCCAGTTTGCGCTCGATCCGACGCGACGAGCGCTCCCCTGTGCAATAGGCATAGAGCAGGACGGCCAGCATCAAGGCCGGGTTGTAACTGGCCCCGCCCCGGCCGTCCTCGCGATAGCTCGCATGGAAACCGGACAGATCGAGCTCTTCCACCACGTCCACGACGAACCAGGCCAGATGTCCTTCAGGCAGCCAATCGGTCACCGAAGGAGGCATGAGGAACAGCTGCTCACGATCGCCGGCTCGCACGTTGACAGGCATACCGCATCGTCACCCGCGCCGCGAAACGCGGGCGGGATAGTCAGGATTCGTGCGACACCCTCGTGTCTGCTCGCATCACCACTACCTGATCACCCACCGAGGCTTCGAGCTCACCGGAACACCGGGGCACTGGACCTGGATCACCCCCAAGGGGCTGGATCAAAACGGTGAGCGCATCTTGAGTGACGAGGTGGTCGAATCCTTGGCCAAAGAGGCCGACGAGCGGCGAGCTTTGTTCGACTAAAGGCGCCGATTTGGCAGTGCGGGTGTCGACCGCTCGCCCGAGCGATCTTTACTGAGTCCTTAGGAGCTGCCCAGCCGACCGTGTGCGGGCTGCGGCCAAGGCCGGGGCAACGGCCAGAACGTTGGCGACCAGGACAACTCCGGCCACCAGTGCCGTGATCGTCAATCCAGGCACGGTCGGAGCAGGGACCACCCCCAGGTTTGTGGCAAATGCGTTCCAGATCACTCGACCGACGATGATGCCAAGTGGTACACCGACGACGACGCCCACCAATGCGACGGTTGTTGCCTGCCACAGCACCGATGCGCCGATTTGACTATTTACGAGTCCGAGCGCCTTGAGCAGACCCATCTCTCGTCGACGGCGCATCACGCTTACGACGAGCAGGTGCATGAGCGTCGCCACTCCGAAGAGCGCCAGCATCACTCCGAGGATGAGGGGGAAGTTCACCGCCTCGCCGAAGTTGATCAGCGAAAGGGGCGTGGTCGGTCGGGCGGCAGCACCCTGGAATGTCTTGATGTAGCGAGTCACATCGGCCTTTCCTATGGGCCCGGCGGCCACCTTGGCGAAGACGGCGCCTTTCTGACTCGCGTGGAACCCTTTCTGATACGTGATCTCACAACTACTGCGCGTCGGACCGGGTGGACACGCGACATCCATGTAGCCGGCAAAAGCGAACGACGCCCCCGAGCCCAGTCCTCCGAGCCCGAACAAGCCAGGGAACGACTCCGTTCCGACCACGTGAAACGGCGCTGTGCGTGTGGCGCCGTTCGGCAACTGCACGGTCACATCGACAATGGATCCCAAGTGGGCGGCTACCTGGTGCAGGGTCGTGGTGCCGAGCGCGATGTCCCTTTGGCCGGTCGGAAGTCGGCCGGCAACCGTCGAAAGAAGAAGTGGACCACGCGCTGCTTCGCCGACGACGGCGAGGACGCTTACTCCGTTGATCGAGATCTCGTTCCTCGTGGCGTACATGATCCCTACGACCGTCCGGTCACGCTTCAAGGCGGCCACTTCAGCGGCGGGGTTCCCCCCGGTCGACGGGTTGTTGGCGAAGACGAGCTGGTAGTTCTGGCCATACAGCGCGGGCGTCGCCGTCAGGTGCGACAAACTGGCGCCGAACACTGCCGTTGCGCACAGGGCGAGCACTGCAAGCACTGTCCCGAAGAATGCCGTGCCTACCGGCACCGACGTGGCACCCCGTCCTCGTTCAAGCGCGTGCCGGAGCCCAATGACCGCACTGGGCGGCGCTCCGGTGGCGGCCACCTTGGCCACGATCGACGACGGGTGAGTGCCGAGCGCCCGGTCCTCGCTCATGTGAAGCCGCGACGCCCGCAGCGTCGGCCAAATCCCCAGTACCAGTACCGCGACCACGGTGATCAACGCTCCGAGGAGGAGCACCGAGGAATCGAAAGCAAGCCCGGTGGAGGGTTCAGCCAGGCGCGCCTCTCCGACGGGGGCAAGCGGAGACAGCACATAGGCAACGCCGATGGCCCCGACGGCTCCCGCCACCCCTACGAGCACGTTGCGCGCCGTGCCGAGGACGACGAGCTGGTGCCGGCGCAAACCCACGGCCGCCAAGGTGGGGTACTCCTCACGCTCCACGACGCTTTGGCGACCGAGCGCCTGACCAATCACAGCGAGGCCAGCCAGACCGGCGAGCAGGGCCAGCACCCACCATCCCACCGCTTGGGGGTGGATCGAGGCTGCCACCGCCGCGGCGCTGTCGTCCTCGCTCTGGGCGAGCTGCGGATGCAGGGCGCTGACCTCGGTGCTGAACCGAGGGAGGTCAGCAGCGCCGTGACGCAGACGCACGAGGTATTCGGTTCCGCCGCCGGCGCCGTCCCCGGCGCCGATCGTACGGATGAAGGCCTGGGTCGTGTACAAGCCGTACGAAAGTCCCTGCCCGGCTGGGAACTCATTTTCGGCAGCCTCGATTCCCACCACGTGGAACCTGAACGTGGCGCCTTTAGGATTGAGGTTGGCGCCACCGAGAAGGGCCGCATCTTGCGACGCCGTATAGAACCTCGTCGTAATCACTGTCCCGACGTGGACCCCGTAGGCCTGTTGCAGATTGAAGGACGCAAGCAATTCGTCGGGCGATGACGGGACGGGCATCCGACCGGCGACCAGGTTCGTCACCCGATCGAGGCCCTTTGACGACATGGCGAATATGGAGAGGCTTGACGTGTTGTTGATGGCAGGACCACAGCTGCAGGCCACATTGCCGTAAAAGGGCGCTCCCACCGTGATGACCGAGGCGACGTCAGGCAGCCTGGCTAGACCTGGTAGGGGCTGATCATTGAAGAGCGCATAGTCGTAGCCGTGGGCTTTGGCAGAGCGCGGGAAGGCTGATGCCGTTCGCCGCCCAGCCGCAGCGGCGCCAAGAACCAATCCACCCACGACCGCGATCAAGACAACGAGAACCAGCCACGAACGCCACCGGCGGCGAAACTCGGTGCGAAATACCAGCCAGACAGCGCCCAAGATGCCCTCCTGACTTCAGTGTTGTCCACGGGCGGCGTCCGCCCAAGGTTGTCAGCCGGTCTTCTGGGCTCGTGGTAGCACCCGAGGGCTGAGGAACCCTGCTCAACCTGAGCACCCACAGTGGCTGTGTGATCGAAGTGGTCGAGGCCCTCGCCAAGGAAACCGGCGAACGCCAGGCCCTCTTCGACCGTGCTGGCCCGTACATTGCGTTTGTCGGATTGTCCGACTGCAGTTGGCGAGGTACTGTCCTGCCGCGCTCCGGGGTGACGACGTTGGCAATGTAGGCGTAGGAAGGTCAGGCAGTGCGGCGCTTGAAACCTCGTATCCGTACGCGCAACATTCATCGTTCCGAGGGCTTGTGGTTCAAGACATGGCTCCTCGCCTTCATGGCGCTGTTCCTACTGGCGACAATCTGGAGTTTGGCGACTCCACTGTTCACAGCACCCGACGAGCCGGCGCAGGTGATTCGGGCGGCTGCCATGGCGCGTGGCCAGTTGGTCGGGCAAAAGCTTCCCGGGCCGGTAACCGCGGTACGGATTCCCAAGGCCATCGCCGTGGAAGCCACCCAAGGAGAGCTGGCGGCGACCTGCTACTTGAAGGACCGCACTCAACCGGCCGCTTGCGCCACGTCGATCAGCCCCGGCACCGCGGCAAGGCACCACCTCGACAACCACGTATGTGGGCCACTACCCACCCCTTTATTACGCCCTCGTCGGTCTACCGACATTGATAATGGACAAATCCGTGGTCTTCTATCTCATGCGGCTCATCAGCGCAGCACTCTGCAGCGCTCTGCTGGCAACGGCATTTTGTGCCGCCTCTCGATCGCGCTCACCGCTCGCCCTCTTGGGTGTGGCGGTGGCAGTCACCCCGATGGTCATCTACCTCGCCGGCGTCGTGAACCCCGGTGGCTTTGAGATCAGCGCCGCGGTATGCGTGTTCTGTACGGGCTTCACGGTGTTCGGCAATCCCCACCTGCGTCGCTCTCGTTTTCTCCTCGGCTGGTTGGCACTGAGTTCGGGCATCCTGGTGCAGACACGGGGCCTCTCTCCGCTCTTTCTCGCCATCAGCCTGGCCACCCTGCTTGCACTCTTCGGATTCAAGCCTCTGCGAGATGCGCTGCGAAGCGATGTCGGCAAGGCGGGCGCCGCCTTCGTCGGGGCATGCAGCGTGTTCGCACTGGTGTGGTTCGGCCTCGTAAACAGCCTGGACGTCATGACACAAAGTGGCGGTCCCAGCCCGGCTCGGGGCATCCCACTCCTCGTCGATTCGTTCCAACACTTTTTTTCCATCGTTCCTCAAATGATCGGGGTCTTTGGTGATGTGGACACGCCTTCACCAGTGTTCGTCTTCGCCATCTGGTACGCGGCGTTGGTTCTCGTCGTCGGCGTCGGCCTGACTCGTGGCAAGGCTCGAAGTTTGGGGATTCTCGTCGCCATCACCGCAGTTGGAGTGGGGTTGCCCGTATTGGTCACCGCGCTCGAAGCACCTCGCCTCGGGTTCATCGGCCAAGGCCGCGATTGGCTTCCACTCGAGGTACTGCTTCCCATGGTCGCCGCGTATGCCGCCGGGCAAACCACCAACACGAGACCAGGCAACGCTCCGCTTGCGGCACGTCACATAAGCGAAGCTCAAAGACGGCTCCTGATCCCGGGAGCTGTCGTCACCGCCATCGCTGGGCTCGGCATTGCGCAAGTGGCGGCCTTGGTGGAATTGCTCCATCGCTATCGCAACGGGCTTGGCCATCCACTCAACTTCTTCGGCCCCGCCCCGTGGAACCCACCAGTGCCAGCCGCGGCTCTGATCGCCGTTGCCGTGGTGCTCACCGCTTTGGCGTGTACGTGGCTAGCCCGCTCGACCCTGCACCGGCTCCTGGCGGAGCCGAGCCCGGTCGGATAGCGCGCCGCGGCGCACCGAGCTCGGTGCTAGCCGTGTTGCCAGAACCTCGATTGCAGCCCGCCGACCCCGCCGAGAGCAACAGCATCGAGGCGAGCCAGGTCCTCGTCATCGATGCTCCAGCCGAGGGCCCCGGCGTTCTCCTCGGCCTGGTGTTGGTTCTTGGCGCCGGGAATGGGCACCGCACCCTTGGCCATCACCCAGTTGAGCGCCACCTGGCTCGGCACCTTCGTGTACTTCTCCCCGATGCGGCGCAGCTCGGCAACGATGCCGTCAACAACCTCCATTGGGTGCGTCGAGAAGTTCCGCTTGCCCTGGGGAGGATTGGCGCTCGAGTACTTCCCCGTCAGCCTTCCTTGCCCAATGGGTGAGTACGCCAAGGGCAGCACCCCCAACTCGGCGCACGCAGCCAGCAGACCCGTCGTCTCGGGCCCTCGGCGAAGCAGCGAGAACTCGATCTGGTTGGTGGCCAACTGCATGCCCCGCTTGCGCAGCTCACCGTCGATCGATCGCGTCTCTTTTACCGAGTAGTTCGACACGCCCACCGCTTTGACCAGTCCCGCCTGGTGAGCAGCCGCCAGAGCTTCGGCCAGAGCCGCATGAGAGCGGAAGCTGATCGGCCCATGGATCTGGTAAAGCTCCACGGACTTTCGCCCCAACCTGTCGAGAGACGCCTGCAACGACTTGAGCAGCGCACCTTTCACCTGCAGCTTCCACGGCACGGGCATGAACTTGCTGGCTACCACCACCGAAGCCGCTCTCTTGGGGTCGCGCCCCAGCATGGCGCCGATGATCCGTTCGCTCTCGCCCTTGCCGTAGACCTCGGCGGTGTCGAAGAGCGTGACCCCGGCGTCGATCGACGTGTCCCACGCCTCTTGAATCGTCTCCAGGGTCAAGTTGGAGTCGTATCCACCCATCCCCCAGGTGGAGCGGTCGCCCCACGCCCACGTGCCCACGCCGAGCGGGGGGATCTGGACATCGGAACCAGCCAATGTGTAGTGCTCATCAACCTTCATGGACGTTCTCAGCTTTCTTCGGAATCGGAATGGGAATCGGAATCGGAATCGTCGGAATCGGGATCGCCGGAATCGGGATCCCCGTCGGCGTCGGCGAACTCGATGAACGGGTTGGGCGGCAGATACTCCTCGGGGATCGAGCGGGAACGGCGGTAGTGCTGAATCGCCATCACATTCGACGCCCCTTGATCCTCGAACACCCCGCACACGGCGATGTCCCGGGCATCGGCAAAGACGTCACGAGCCGCAATCTCCCCGTCTCGCAGCTGCTCGTAGGCGAACACGCCGACGCGGGCCACCAGGCAGTACACGCATTTGTCAGGGGACTGCCCCACGCGACGGCCTACCATGCAGTGCTCGTTGCCGTCGTCGCAGAAGTACAGCGCCGAGCCCCCGCTCCCCACCCTGCCGTAGATGTGTCCGGGGTCATCAGGGTCGGTCAGCCGGCGCCCGTGCATCCGGTCCTTCATCGCCCACAGTGGTGCAGGAGGGATCTGATCCTCAGGCTCCTCCGTGCCGTCGAGTGGCTCGGGCGGGTCGATCTCGCCGAGATCGTCGAGCTCGTCTGACGGTGGCGACGGAGCCGTCGCCTGTACCAGCTCGTCGTCCATGGCCACGAGTATGACGGAGTGCGCGCCGTGGCGCACCGAGTGCCGCCGTCAGTGGAAGAGCAGCGTCGCCCGGTGGGCGAAGTCGAGCAGCGGAGAGGGCCACACACCGAAGAAAATGGTGGTGGCCACGCACAGGAAAATGGCCGACATCACGCTGGCGGGCGGAGTCAGGGCTTCGGGGGTCGCTATGGAGGCAGCGATGGCGGCCTTAAGGTCGTCTGGTCTCACGGCAGTGCGCGAGACCGTGGTGACGGCCGTAAAGGCCGACGACGTCACCGCGGAGGGCTCCGCGACATAGGGCCCGATGCCGGCAATGGCCTCGTTCTCCCCGTATCCCGAGTACATGACCAGCACGACCCGCAGGTAGAAGAACGCCGCGATGGCGGCGGTGACCATGGCCACGATGGCCAGCGCCGTCGAATGCGCGCCCACAGAGGCAGCGATCACCTCCAATTTGGCCAGAAAACCCGTGGTGAACGGAATGCCGGCCTGGGCAACGAGGAGCACGGCCAATGATCCGGCCAGCCACGGGTTGCGCTTGGACAAACCCCGATAGTTCTCGATGTCGTGATTGCCGTCAGCAGCACCGCCCACCACGCTGATGACAGCAAATGTGCCGATCACCATGAACGTGTACACGAAGAGGTAGTACAACGACCCCTCGACGCCTCTCGCCGTGGCCGCCTGCAAACCAAGGAGCACGAAGCCGGCGTGGTTGATCGACGAGTACGCCATCATGCGCTTGATGTCGCGCTGCACGAAGGCCACCACCGCGCCGAGCACCAGCGTGATGGCCGCCAGCACCCACACTGCCGGCTGCCAGTCACCGCGCAGCACCCCGAACGACGAGATGAACACCCGCAGCAACGCCGCGAACCCACCGGCCTTGGCCACCGCCGCCATGAAGCCGGTGACCGGGCTCGGCGATCCCTGGTAAACGTCCGGTGTCCATAGGTGAAACGGCACAGCGGCGATCTTGAAGCCGAAGCCCACCAACAACAGAGCCAGCCCAGCCAACAGCATCCCGTTGTGCAACACGATGTTGCGAGCCAGGTAATCGGCGATCTGGGGAAGGTTGGTCGTCCCGGTGGCGCCATAGACAAGCGCCACGCCGTACAAGAAGACAGCCGAGGAGAACGCCCCCAGCACGAAGTACTTGAGGGCTGCCTCGCCGGACTCGCTGCGTTTGGCGTTGAACGCGGCCAGCACATAGAGCGCGATGGACAGGATCTCGAGGCCCAAGAACACCACGATCAGGTCGTTGGCCGATCCCATGACGATCGCCCCCGCAGCGGAGATCATCATCAAGGCTTGGAATTCGGCTCCGGCCGCGTCCTCGCGTCGTATCCAACCGTCGAAGACGAGTGCCGACACGACCACGGCACAGGACACGAGGATCGAGATAAACGCGCTGAAGCCATCTTGGACGACGGACCCGGCGATGGCCACATGCGCCCCGTGCCCGCCGTGCTTTTGGACCTGGATCCATTGCGTGATGGAGAACGCCAAGGAGACGAGCCCGAAGAACACGGCCATGGTGGTGGCCATGCCTGGCTCCATGCGCCGGCGCAGCAAGGAACCGACCCCGAGGATGGCGACGGCGCCGCCGATGAGGATCAGCTCGGGGAGGATCGAGAAGTAGGCGATCTTGGGCAGCACGATCGGAGCCGCCGCGGCCGCTGACAAAAACATCATGGGACACTCCGAGATAGCGCCGATCCGGCCGAAGCGGAGCCGGCCGAAGCGGAGCCGGCCGAAGCGGAGCCGGCCGGAGCGGAGCCGGCCGAAGCGGAGCCGGCCGAAGCGGAGCCGGCCGGAGCGGAGCCGGCCGGAGCGGAGCCGGCTGAAGCGGAGCCAGCCGAAGCGGAGCCGGCCGAAGCGGAGCCGGCCGGAGCGGAGCCAGACGAAGCGTGGCCGGCGGAGCCCGTCAGGTGGGCGGTGACGGTGGCCGACACTCGTTTGGAGCCGGGGTGCCCTGCGCTGAGCTGGGTACGCCTGGTCACAGCCGGCTCATGCGTGCCGGTCTGCTGCTCGACATGACGAACCAGCAGGTTCACCGACGGTGTGATGCGGTCGAGAACAGGCTTGGGGTACACACCCAAGAACACGATGAGCCCCACCAGCGGCGCCACCACAGCCATCTGGCTCCACGACAGATCGGGAGTGTTGGCGCTGGCGGCGTCGGGCTCGCCGTGGAAGGCCTGCTGGTATGCCCACAGCAGATAGATGGCGGCCACCACCACGCCGCCGGTGGCCACCACCGCCCACCAGCGATGCGTCACGAAGGTACCCAGCAGCACCAGGAACTCACCGACGAATCCGTTGAGCCCGGGCAACCCGATGGACGCCAGCATGCCCACGGTGAACACCGCGGCCAGTATCGGGGCGGGGCGCTGCAGTCCGCGTAGCTCGGAGGTGTTCCACGTGTGGCGCCGTTCGTAGATCCACCCGATGGCGATGAACAACACGGCGATGATGAGCCCGTGGTTCACCATCTGCAGCACGCTGCCGGCCACGCCCTGGGTTGACAGGGCGAAGGTCCCGAGCACGATGAAGCCCAGCTGGGCCAGTGACGAATAGGCCACCAGCCGCTTGAGATCGCGGGTGGCACACGCCACCACGGCGCCGTAGAGGATGCCGATGACCGCCAGCGTCAACAACAGCGGCGCCAAGTCGACGGCGGCTCGGGGGAACAGTGTCAGGTCGAAGCGGATGATGCCGTAGGTGCCCATCTTGGCCATGACGGCGGCCAGGATGATGGCCCCGGACGTGGGCGCCTCGGCGTAAGCGTCCGGTGACCAGGTATGGAACGGGAAGATGGGCGCCTTGACGGCAAAGGCAGCCGTGAAGGCCAAGAACAACAGGATCTGCGACGACGTGTTCAGGTGCGTCTTGCTCAGGGCCACCAGGTCGAAGGTCAGCACCCCCGTCTGGTGCTCGTGGATGAAGGCCACCGCCACGATGCCTACCAACAAGAAGGCCGAGCCGAGGAACGTGTAGATGAAGAACTTGATGGCGGCATAGCCGCGCCGGGCGAAGCCCCAGCCGGCGATGATGAAGTACACCGGCACCAACGTGAGCTCGAAGAACAAGAAGAACAAGATGAGGTCGAGGGACACGAAGCTGCCCAAACACGCCGCTTCGAGCAGCAGCATCCACGCCACGAACGACCGAGGATTGGGCCCCACCTTTCCCGACAGCAGCACCACGGGAAACAACACGGCCGCCATCAGCAACAAGAACAGCGAGATCCCGTCCACCCCGAGGTGCCACGAGATTCCGAGCGAGGGCGCCCACACGTGTCGAGAAACCAAGCGGTAGCCGCCGTTGCCGGCTTGGAAGCGGATCGCCACCGTGATGGCCAGCGCCAAGGTGGCGATGGTGCCGGCCAACCCGACGCCCATGACCACCTTGCGCTGCCGGTCCTCCCCGATGGACTTGGGGACAAGCGCGGCGAGCACGGCGGCCCCGGCGGGCAGCAGGATCAGGACGGTGAGAAACGGGAAGGCGGTGTCGTGGGTCATGTCACGACCAGGCCCGGGTCGCCATGTAGGCGAGCAGAATGACGGTACCGAGCACGATGCCAAGCGCGTACTGGCGCACGAAGCCGGTCTGGACACGACGCAACCGGGCGCCACTGCCCCGGGCCAGACGCGCCACCCCGTTGACAGCTCCGTCGATGACCTTGGCTTCGATGACGGTGGCGCAGAACGTGGCGAAGGCCTCCGACGGACGGCCGATGACGGCGTCGTAGATGTCGTCGATGTACAGCGCCTTGCGCAGCGCGGTGGGCTCCAAGGCGGGGATGTCGGTGTGTTGGGTCCACAGACGCAACCCGAAGCCCACGCCGATCAGCGCCACCACCGCATCGGCGATCGACAGCACCCACCTCGTCGACGTCGACTGAACCGGGTTGTACAACGCGGTGCCGAACACGGGCTTGAGCCACCCGAGGGGGTCCCAGTGAAAGACGTTGCCCGGCAAGTTGAGCAGGCCACCGGCGATGGCCAACACCGACAGCACCACCAATGGGAGTGCCATCACCCACGGTGATTCGTGGGGGGCGGCGTTGTCGGAGCCGTGGTCAGCCGGCTCGCCGGGCGCACCCGCAACCTCGTGAGCGCCCGCAGCCACGTCAGCGTCGGCGGAAGCGTCGGCGGAAGCGTGGGCGTGGGCGGCGGCGTCTTCGGCCGCCAGAGCGTCGACGGTGCTGGGGCGCGTGTCGATGAGCCGACGCCAGCGGTCGTCACCGAGAAAGGCGAGGGCGAACAACCGGGTCATGTAGTAGGCGGTCAGCAGCGCGGTGATGAGGCCGATGGCCCAGAGGATGGGGAAGTGGGCGAAGGCGTTCTCGAGGACGTCGCCCTTGGCGAAGAAGCCCGACAGCGGCGGAATGCCGGCGATGGCCAGCCAGCCGGCGCCAAAGGTCAGGAACGTGATCTTCATGTAGCGCCGTAGGTTGCCCATGCGCTTGAGGTCCTGCTCGTCGTGCAGACCGTGGATGACCGAGCCGGCGCCGAGGAACAGCAGCCCCTTGAAGAAGGCGTGCGCCACCATAAGGAAGATGGCGGCCTCGTACGCTCCCGTGCCGACGGCCAGGAACATGTAGCCGAGTTGGGAGACCGTGGAGTAGGCCAGCACCTTTTTGATGTCCTGCTGGCCGCAGCCGATCAGCGCGGCGATGAACGCCGTCGCCGCCCCGATCGAGGCCACCACGAGCTGGGCCGGATGCGACAGCGCCAGCAGGGGCGCGATGCGGCACATCAGGTACACGCCGGCGGTCACCATTGTGGCCGCGTGGATGAGGGCGGACACCGGCGTGGGCCCCTCCATGGCATCAGCCAGCCACGGGAACAGCGGCAGCTGGGCCGACTTGCCCGCGGCGGCCACGAAGAGCAGGAGACAGATGGCCGTGCGCGAGGCGGGGTCGATGCTCGAGACGTGGGCGAAGATGCCTTGGTAGTTCAACGTCCCGGTCTTGTCGAAGACGAGGAACATGGCGATGAGGAATCCGACGTCGGCGAGCCGGTTGTAGAGGAACGCCTTCTTGCCGGCACTCGCGGCGCTGTCGCGCCCGAACCAGAACGACACCAGCCAGTACGAGCACACCCCCACGCCCTCCCATCCGACGAAGGTGAACAGGAGGTTGTCGCCCAGGATTAGCAACAACATGGAGGCCACGAAGAGGTTCAGGTACAAGAAGAACTTGGGAAAGTCGGCGTCGCCTTTCATGTAGCCGATGGAGTACAGGTGGATCAGCGCGCTGACCCCGGTCACGAACAGCGCCATGGTCATCGACAGCGGGTCGATGAGCAGCGCGGCGTGCACCTGCAATCCGCCCACGGGAATCCATGTGAACCAGTTCAAGATGAACTCTCGTGACGCGCCGGAGTGACGTCCGAGCAGCCCTCCGTAGGTGATGAGGGCGGCCACGAAGGCTCCCGTGACGGTGGCCGTTCCCAGCCATCCCGCCCAGGGGTGACCCAGGCGGCGCCCGAAGAGCGCGAGAACGACGAAACCTGCCAGGGGCAGGACCGGCATGAAGGTAGCGGCGTGCAGCATGGTGGTCAGTCGGTTCCCGTCATCCCCGCAACATGTGGACGTCGTCGGCAGAGGTGGAGGCGCGCCGGCGGAACAGGGCCACCACGATGCCGAGCCCCACCACCACCTCGGCCGCCGCCACCACCAACACGAAAAAGACCAGAGCCTGGCCCCCGATGTCATTGAGCATGCGGGAGAAAGTGACGAAGGCCAAGTTGGCGGCGTTGAGCATGAGCTCGACGCACATGAGCATCACGAGCACATTGCGGCGCACCAGCACGCCGAGCGCCCCGATGGAGAACAGCACGACCGACAGGCCGAGATACCAGTTGCCGGAAATAGTCATCCCGACACCTCCTGTGACTCGGCAGCGGCGTCAGCGTGCGACTCGGCGGTTTCGCCACCGGGGGCGGCGTCGGCGTTGGCGGCCTCGAGCGGCACCACCACCCGCCCGGCGGCCACGGCCTTGGCCACCGCTTCGGCCACGGCCACCATGGGGTCGCCGATGATGGGCGTCACCGTGGCCATGGCGTCATCGGGAGCAGGAGCGACACGCGGGGGCGGCGGGCCAGCACGACGGCGCCGACCACGGCGATCACCAGCAGGGCGGCAGTGATCTCGAAGGGGAACAAGTAGGTGGTGAACACGGCGCGCCCGAGGGCGGCTACGTCGCCACCGTTTTGGCGTTGGGCCGGACCGGCCACCGAATGCGCCCCCACCGCCCAATGGGCTCCGGCAGCGAGGAAGAGCAACCCGGCCACGCCTAGGGCTACCAGCACCAAGGCGAGAGGCCGTTGCCCGCCCAGGGGATCCTCGGCGAGGTTCTCCTGGCGGTCGACGCCGAGGAACATGATGACGAACAAGAACAGCACCACGATGGCGCCGGCGTAGACCATCACCTGCACGGCGGCCAGGAAGTCGGCCTCCTGCTCGACGAACAGCACGGCGATGCCGAACAAGGTGAGCACGAGCATCAAGGCGCTGTGCACGGGGTTGCTCGTGAGCACCACGCCCACCGCTCCCCCCAGCACCATGAGGGCGGCCACCGTGAAGACGAAGGCGTCGACGCTGGAAACCGCCGCGATCACTTGCGGGACATCCGTTTCTTCATGGCGGCGCGCTTGGCGTCGACCTTGGCCTTCATCCGATTCCTGACACCCTCGACGCCGCGCTGGTCGGGAAGGCGTTCGCTGTCGTCGAGGTGCAGGGCGTAGATGTCGCGCAGCGACCGGATCCCCGTCGCGGCGTCGTCACGGTTGCCGCTCTGGCCGCCTTCGGGGGCCCGCACGCCGTAGCCGAGCTCACCGGACCACTGCACGGTTCCCTCGTAGGCGGCGTTGCCTCCCGGTGAGGTGGCTCGCATCCAGGCCGAGGTGTGAAGATCGTCGCCTTCCCTCCAGTCTTCCCAGGGAAGGTGCTGGGGGTGTCCGGCGTCGTCGACCAGCAACTCTTCTTTGGTGTAGATGGCGTCGGCTCGGTTGGTGAACGAAAACTCGAAGAGCTTGGTCTCGGTGATGGCCTCGGTGGGGCACGCTTCCACGCACATGTCGCAGTGGATGCAGCGCAGGTAGTTGATCTCGTAAACGAACCCGAAGCGCTCCCCCGGTGATGTGGGGTGCTCGGGGTCGTTGTCGGCACCGCGCACGTAGATGCAGTCGGCCGGGCACACCCCCGCGCACAACTCGCACCCGATGCACTTCTCCATGCCGTCCTCGTAGCGGTTGAGGACGTGGCGGCCGTGCTGGCGGATGGGCTTGGGCTTCTTCTCGTTGGGGTACTGCCACGTGATGCGGGGCTTGGCCATCTGCTCCAAGGTGACCTTGAAGCCGCCCAGGAACCCGAAATCGTCTTTGAGATCGTCCAAAAAGCCCATCAGAGCACCGGTCCTGTCGATGAGGGGCTGTGGCCGACAGGGCCGGCAGTCCCGAGCGCATCGATATCTTCCTGTCGGGCCGTCCCCACGAAGATGGCCCGGAACAACAGGGCGGCGGCCACGAACAGCGCCACGATCACCCCGAGTCCCCACCACCCTCCGACGATGATGGCGGCGACGATGAGGGTCCACCCCAGTGACAGAGGGATCAATACCTTCCAGCCCAGGTTCATGAGCTGGTCGTAACGCAACCGGGGCAGGGCGGCGCGCAGCCACACGTAGATGAAGAGGAACACGGTGGTCTTGCCCAAGAACCACAAGATGGGCACCAGCCACTTCAAGATGTAGATGTGCGGCGTGGGCCCGTCGGGGCCGCCGAAGAACAACGTCACCACCACCGCCGACATGGTGATGGTGCTCATGAACTCGGCCATGAAGAAGATGGCGAAGCGGATCGAGGAGTACTCGGTGTGGAAGCCCCCCACCAGCTCGCTGTCCGCCTCGGCCAAGTCGAAGGGTGGTCGCTGCAGCTCGGCAGTGATGGCGATCATGAAGATGAAGAACGGCACCACCCCGGTGCGCAGCAGGTTCCAGCTACCCAAGAAGGTGTGCGACTGGCTGAGCACGATGGCCCGCGTCGACAGCGAGCCCACCACCGAGGCGCCGCCGGTGAAGAGCACCACCATGATGACGGTCATGCCCAAGGCGGCTTCGTAGGAGATCATCTGCGCCGAGGCACGCACCGAACCGAGCAGCGGGTACTTCGACCCTGACGACCATCCGGCCAGCATGACGCCGTAGACCGACACCGACGACATGGCCAGCAGCAACAGGATCCCGATGGGCGGGTCGGCCACCTGCAGCTCGAAGCGGTGGCCCGAAATCGTCACGTACCCTCCCACCGGCACGATGGCGAAGGCCACGATGGCCGGGATGAGCGACAGGTAGGGCGCCAGCTTGAACACGAAGCGGTCGGAGCGCTCGGGAATCAGGTCTTCCTTGAAGAACAGCTTGATCCCGTCGGCCAGGGTCTGCAGCGTGCCGAACGGCCCGGCCCGGTTGGGCCCGATGCGGGCCTGCATGTCGGAGATGACCTTGCGCTCGAACCAGATCATCATGGTGACCGCACCCATCAACACGGCGAAGACCACCACCGCCCTGATCACAGCGACGAGCAGCTCGAACCAATGCACGCCACCGAGGTAGAGCGGGTCGAGTGCGAAGAGGTGCGGCATCACACCGTCTCCAAGCGGACTTCGGCGATGGCGTCGCCGGCGGTGATGAGTGCGGCCGCCCCCGAAGCAGCCAACCGGTCGGCGGCGGCCTTGGCGGCGGCGCTGTCCCCAGGGCCGGAGTCAGTGTCAGCGTGAGCGTCAGCGTCAGCGTCAGCGTCAGAAATCGTGGTGGGGTCGGCACTAGAACGGTGGGTGGCGCCCAGGTTGAAGGCAACCTCGACCGATCCGCGCGGCACGCCGTCGTCGACCGTGACTTCGAGCACGACCGCACCGCGCGCCGAGCGCAACCGCGCCAGGTCGCCCGATCGCAGGCCGAGACGCTCGAACTCAGAGGAATGGGCCCGCACCACCGGGGCGCCGGGCACCAAGGCGGACAGCTCGGGGCACGATTCGAGGAGCACGCCGTCGTCGTAGAGGCGACGGCCCGACACGAGCCGCAACGAGTAGCCGTCGGTGGGCGGCAGGTGCGGCGGCGTCGACAAAGGCTGGGGCCAGGCCACCAGCTTGGGGCGCGATGCTCCGGCGCCGTTGGAGGCCGTGCCGTTGGAGTCAGCGCCGTTGGAGTCGACACTGTCCTCCCCGCCGCTCTGCTCGGCCATGCCGGCGCGAGGCGGAGCCCCTTGGCGCTCGACGGCCTCGATGCCGGGAGTGGCCATGGGGTCGAAGGGTCGCATGGCGGCGCGACGCGTCAGCTGTACGGGCGATGCTGTCAACGGCACGATGATCCCGTCGCGACCCGCTGAGGAGTCGAGAACGGGCCGGGTGACACCGGCATGCGACGGCGCCAGGCGTTCGATCTCGTCCCACAACTCGGCTTCATTGGTGACGCCGAGGTCGCCGCCCAGGCGCGCCGCCAGCTCGGCGGCGATCATCCAGTCCGGCCAGCACTGGCCGGGGGCGACGAGCTTCTGACCGAGGCGCGCCACCCGCCCCTCGATGTTGGTCGTCGTCCCGGATCGTTCGTGGGCCATGGCCGCCGGCAGCACCACATCGGCGCGCCATGACGACGCCGACAAAAAGGCGTCGATAGCCACCACGAAGGTGGCTCGGTCGATGGCGTCACGGGCCAGCTTGTGGTCGGGGAAGTCCCCGAGGGGGTCGGCCCCGAGCAGCACCAGGGTGTCGATGGTCCCCTCGGCGGCCGCCTCCAGGATCCCGGCCGTGTCGCGGCCGCGGGCGGCGGGCACATTGCCCCAGGCGTCGCCGTACCACTGGCGACCTTCGTCGAGGGTGACGCTGCCCGGGAAGCAATCCCGGGGAGAGACCCATGTCGAGCGCGCCCATGACGTTGCCGCGGCGCAAAGCGGGCAAGAAGCGGGCTTTAGGCCACGCCGTCGCCAGAGCAGCCACGGCCTCGGCCACCACCGCGCCGTGCTCCGCCAGAGAGGGACGGCCGAAGACGACGACGATGCCTTCTCCCTGCGCGCCACCGGCGGCCAGTGCACCAAGGGCGCCTTGCCATGACGCGTCGTCGATGGTTTCGGGGCGGGCCGCGCCACCGGCAGCGCCGGCGGCGCCGGCAGCGAGGGCAGCGGCGACGGCGGCGACATCACCAGGCCGATACAGCAACGAAGCGGTGGCGAACGCGCTCACCGCTGTGGTCCGCGGGGAGATCTCGACCACAGGCGTGCCGTCGTCGACCGCGGCGCCACGCAAACGCAAGAACAAAACGGGAAGCTCCTCGCGCAAGTCGCCGGAGAGCACCACCACGCACTTGGCTGCACACGTCTCGTCGATGGTGGCGCGCGGCAGGCCCAAGACGAGCTCGGCGGGAAGGCCGTCGCCGATCTGGGCGTCGACCGAATCGGTGCCGAGCACACCCTTGGCCAACTTGGCCCACGCATAGGCGTCCTCGTTGGACAAGCGGGCTCCACCGATGACACCGATGGCATCGGCCCGGCGCTCCGGCGACATGGCGCGCAGATGATCAGCGACGGTGGCCAGGGCCTCGCCCCACGACACCCGCTCCAGCTCGCCGCCGCCACGGCGCACCAACGGTTCGTCAAGACGATCGGACGAGTTCACCGACTCGAGCCCATAGCGGCCCTTGTCACAAAGCCAACTGTGATTGACGGGATCGCTGTCGATGCCGAGCATGCGCGTGACGCGGTTGGACGAGGATTGCACGGCCACCCGGCAGCCGAGCGCGCACGACGTGCAGGTCGACTCCACTTGGTCGAGGTCCCACGGGCGGGCTGTGAAGCGGTATGCCGTGGAGGTGAGCGCGCCCACGGGGCAGATCTGCACGGTGTTGCCCGAGAAGTACGAGGCGAAGGGCTGCTCTTCGAAGATGGCCACCTCGACCTGGTCGCCGCGTCCGACGAAGTCGATCTGCGCCTCGCCGGCTATCTCGTTGGCGAAGCGCACGCAGCGGCCGCACTGAATGCAGCGCTCGCGGTCGAGCAGCACCAACTCGGAGATGGGGAGGGGTTTGGCCCAATGCCGCTTCTCCTCGACGAAACGGCTCTCGCCCGGCCCGTACGCGAGCACCTGGTCCTGCAGCGGGCACTCGCCGCCTTTGTCGCACACCGGGCAGTCGAGAGGGTGGTTGACGAGCAGAAACTCGAGCACGCCATCTTGGGCTTTGCGGACCTTCTCCGACGTGGTCACCACTTCCATGCCGTCGGCGACGGACATGTAACACGCCGGCTGCAACGTGGCGCCGCGCGGACCGGAGATCTCGACCAGGCACATGCGGCACATGCCCACCGGCTTCATGCGCGGGTGGTAGCAAAACGCGGGATGTAGACGCCGGCCTTTTCGGCGGCGGCGATGAGGAACTCGCCGGCGGCCACCTCGACCGAGCGGCCGTCCAAGGAGATGGTGACTGTGCTGCCGGGCTCGACGGAGGGCGCCTTGGCGTTGTGCGACGTGACGACGGGGTCAGCCATGCGGGCAACCCCCTTCTTTGACGTGCACCAGGAGCTCGTCACGGAACATGCGGATGGCCGACGCGATGGACGATGGGATCGACGAGCCGAGCACGCAGATGGTGGTCTGTTGCGGCGGCCACGACACCCCGGGGGCCAGGTTGTCGCACAGGTCCATCAGCAAGTCGATGTCCGCGTCGCGACCGGCTCCCTGTTCTATGCGCATGAGAATCTTCTCGAGCCATCCCGCCCCCTCTCGGCACGGGGTGCACTGGCCGCACGACTCGCGCCAGAAAAAGCGGGTGATACGCCAGGCGGCGCGCACGACGCACGTGGAGTCGTCCATGACCACGATCGAGCCGGATCCGAGCATGGTGCCCACCGCGCCCACCTCGTCCTGGCCCAAGGGCACGTCGAGGTGCTCGGGACCGAGCCACGGGGCGGAGACCCCACCGGGAATGATGGCCTTGAGCTCCCGGCCGCCCAGGATCCCTCCGCCGTAGACGGGGGCGTAGATGAGGTCGCGGAAGGTGGTCTTGACCATCTCCACTTCGAAGACATTCGGGTTGCGCACGTGACCGGCCGAGCGCGAACAAGCGCGTGCCCAATGAGCGACCCTCGCCCAACGCCGCGAACGCGGCGGAGCCGTTGACCATCACCCATGGCAGGTTGGAAAGCGTCTCGACGTTGTTGACCACGGTGGGTTCGCCGTAGAGGCCGACCGCAGCGGGAAAGTACGGGGGCTTGATCCGCGGGAAGCCGCGCTTGCCCTCGAGGCTTTCGAGCAGCGCCGTCTCCTCGCCGCAGATGTAGGCACCGGCACCGGGGTGCACCACCACGTCGACCGAGTACCCCGATCCGAAGATGTCGTTGCCGATGGCGCCGTGTGCGTAGGCCTCGTTGACGGCGGCTTGCACCCGTTCCAGGCCGAGGGCGAACTCACCGCGGATGTAGATGAACACTTGGGTGGCCCGGATGGCGTACGCGCAGATGATGACGCCCTCGACGAGCTGGTGCGGATCACGCTCGAGGAGGAGGTGGTCCTTGAAGGTGGCGGGCTCGCTCTCGTCGCCGTTGACGACCAGATATGTCGTCGGAGCTTCGCGACGCATGGACCACTTCCGCCCGGCCGGGAACCCGGCCCCGCCGCGTCCGAGCAGGCTGATGGCGTCGACCTCGGCGGCCACCTCCTGCGGCGTCATGGACACCGCCTTGCGCAGCCCTTCGTACCCCCCGGTGGCCAGGTAGCGCTCGATGGTGTGCGAGTCGGGAAACTCGAGCACGCGAGGTGACGATGCGCGGTGCTTCGGTGACGGTCATGATGCCGCCCCTGTTTCCGGGGCGACCCCGGCCGCCTGGGCGGACTTGACCCGCAGTCCCCCGTCGCGCCGCACACGCACAAGCGTTCCGTGCTGCGGCACCTCATCGGCGAGGCGCCCGGCCACCAGATCGTCGACCAGCGTGTCGAATGACTCATTGGTGACGTCGCCGAAGAAGCGGTGGTTCACCGCCAAGCACGGCGCCCGCCCGCAGTCTGCGATGCACTCGACGTCCTCCAATGTGAAGGTCCCGTCCTCGGTGGTGGCGCCGGCCCTGATGCCGAGACGCTCTTCGACGTGCTCGAGCAGCTCGTAGGCGCCGCGCAACATGCAGGCGATGTTGGTGCACACCGACACCACGTATGTCCCCACCGGTTCGGTGCGCAGCATCTCGTAAAACGACGCCGTGCCGAGCACCTCGGCCGGCGTGACGCCCACCAGCTCGGCGATCTCGGAGACGGCCTCGGGATGCAACCAGCCGTCTTGCTCCTGGGCCAGGTGGCACACCGGGATCAAGGCGGAGCGCGGATGGGGATACAGCGCCACGATCTCCTTGGCACGCTCGACCACGTCGGCGGACAGATGGGTCATCGGTCGGACTCCCCCATCACCGGGTCGACCGACGAGATGGTGGCGATGGCGTCAGCCACGAGGCCCCCGCGCAACATCACCGGCAGGCTCTGCAGGTTGACGAAGCTCGGTCCCCGGACGTGCAAGCGGTAAGGCTTGGCCGACCCGTCCGACACGATGTAGCAGCCGAGCTCACCACGCGGCGACTCGACGGCGACATACACCTCGCCTTCGGGGACCTTGAACCCTTCGGTGAACAACTTAAAGTGGTGAATGAGTGCTTCCATCGACTCGTCGATGCGAGCCCGCGGCGGGGGCGTCACCTTTTTGTCCTGCACCCGGTAATCGCCGGCCGGCATCCGCTCGAGGACTTGGCGGACGATACGCACCGATTCGCGAATCTCGTTGAGGCGCACCGCGTAGCGGTCGAAGTTGTCGCCGTAGGTGCCCACGATGACGTCGAAGTCGACTTCGCCGTAGGCGAGATACGGCATGGTCCGGCGCAGGTCCCAGGGGATGCCCGTCGAGCGGAGGATGGGGCCGGTAGCCGACAGCGCCAGCGCTTCGGAGGCCGTCATGGTCCCGACACCTTCGGTGCGCTGGCGGAAGATGGGCTGACCGGTGAGCAACTCGTCGTAGGTGCCGAGGCGAGCGGCGAAGTTGTCGCAGATGACCTGCACGTCGTCCTCCCAGCCGTCGGGGAGGTCGGCGGCGGTGCCACCGGGGCGAATGAAATTGTTGTTCATGCGCAGACCGGTGGTCTTCTCGAAGAACCCCAAGATCAGCTCGCGCTCGCGGAAGCCGAAAATCATCATGGTGGTCGATCCGAGGTCCATGCCGTTGGTGGCCAACCACATGGTGTGCGACGACATGCGCTGCAACTCGGCGAGCAGCATGCGGATCCACACGGCGCGCGGCGGGATCTCGATGCCCAGCAACGCTTCGGTGGCGAGCGAGAAACACAGCTCGTTGGTCAGCGGCGACAGGTAGTCCATGCGGGTGACGTTGGTCGAACCCTGTTGGTACGTGAGCTCTTCGGCCTGCTTCTCCATGCCGGTGTGGAGGTAACCGATGACCGGCTTGGTGCGGATCACGGTTTCGCCGTCGAGCTCCATCATCAGTCGCAACACGCCGTGGGTGGACGGGTGCTGGGGACCGAAGTTGATGATCATGCGCTCGTCGTCGGGGATCTCGATGTCGAGGTCCGCCGCACCAGCACCAGCGCCCGCATCCGCGGCGCCCTCGGCCGCCGCAGAAGCGGCCCCACCGAGCACACCACCGGTCCCGGTTCCCTCGGGCACGCGCAGCACGGCGCCGATCTCGCGGCGCAGCTCCTCGGGTGCGGTGTGCGCCACGTCCTGCAGCCCCTGGGCGCCCTCGTCGGTCTCGGCCGTGAAGTCGTCGCTCATCGGCGTCGCGCCTCATCGGGGCCCCGGCGCCGCTTTGAACTGCACGGGAACGCGACCCACGCCGTAGTCCTTGCGCAGCGGGTAGCCCTCCCAATCCTCGGGCATGAGGATGCGGGTCAGATCGGGATGGCCCGTAAAGCGGATCCCGAACATGTCGAAGATCTCGCGCTCCATGGCCTCGGCACCCGGGTAGAGGTCCCACAAGGTGGCGACCACGGCGTCGTCGTCGGGCACCTGCACGCGCATGCGGACCCGACGCGCCTCGCGCAACGACAGCAAGTTGGCCACGATCTCGAAACGCTCGGGCGCCACCCCATCGGGGAGCGTTCGGCCGGGATGGGTGAGGTAGTCCACCGCCGTCAGGTCAGAGAGCATGTCGAAGCCGCCCTCTTTGTAGGCCGCCACCGCCGCGTGGTACCCGTCGCGAGGAGGAAACACGATTTCAGAGGCACCGCCGGGGGCCACTGCGCCCGCCGCTGCGCTCCCGACGCCCGCGCCCGCCGCTCCTGCGCCCGCCGCGCCCGCTGCTCCGGCCACCGCGCTCAACGCGGGGTCCCCAGCCGAGTGGCTTCAGGACGCTCGGGGACCCAGCCCGCCAGCTCCTCGGGGCCCGACGCATGCACCATCGGCAGGGGTGCGGCGGCGAGTGATGCTCACCGGTACGCACCTTCTCGTGCAGCGTCAAGATGGCGTGCAGCAGCGTCTCGGGGTTGGGAGGGCAGCCCGGGGCGTACACATCGACGGGGACGATCTGGTCGACGCCCTGGACGATGGCGTAGTTGTTGAACATGCCCCCCGTCGAGGCGCACACACCCATGGAGATGACCCACTTGGGCTCCATCATCTGGTCGTAGACCTGGCGCAGGACCGGCGCCATCTTCTGGCTGACACGCCCGGCCACGATCATGAGGTCGGCCTGGCGGGGAGAGGCCCGGAACACCTCCATGCCGAAGCGGCTGATGTCGTAGTCGGCGGTGCCGACCGCCATCATCTCGATGGCACAGCACGCCAAGCCGAAGGTCACCGGCCACATCGAGCGCCGTGCGCGCCCACTTGACGAGGTCCTCCAGCCGGCCGGTGAGGAAGTTGTGCTGGAGGTCTTCGAGCCCCACACCGCCTCCTTGGCCGCTACGCCGCCCGGCCGGTACCCGGGCCCGAGCCCGGCCCGACCCGGGCGATGGTGGCTGGTCGAGGTGCGTTCGGTGATGGCCGGCCGCAGCCGCTTGGCCGGGCCCCAGTCGAGGGCGCCGTTGGACACGAGGTAGAGGAAGGAGATGAACACGACGCCGGCGAAGACGATCACCTCGATCAGGCCGAAGGTCCGCAGCTGGCCGGAAGATCACGGCCCACGGGTAGAGGAACACGATCTCGATGTCGAAGATGATGAAGATCATGGCCACCAGGTAGAAGCGGACCGGGAAGCGCTGCGGCGGCTCGACGTCGGGGACGATCCCGCACTCGTAGGGGGCGAGCTTGGCCGTGGTGGGCTTCTTGCGGGGCGCCAGGAGCGCCGACGCCACGAACGACAGGGCCGCGAAGAGCAAGCCCAGGACAAACAGCACCACGATGGGCAGGTAGTTGGCCATGGACCGAATGCGGTTCTACCACGGCGCCTTCGAAGCAGGCACATTCACTGGCGTAGATTGCGGGCGTGACACCCGTGACAGCCGTGACGCCCGAGACGCCCGACGGCGCCGTCCACGACGTGCTCGTGATCGGGGCGGGCCCGGCCGGCTCGTCGTGCGCCTACTGGCTGGCCGACGCCGGCTGGGACGTGGTGGTGGTCGAGAAGAAACACTTCCCGCGCAACAAGACCTGCGGCGACGGGCTCACACCCCGGGCGGTGCGCCAGCTACCGACATGGGCCTGGCCGGGGCGCTGGCCGGGGCCCACCGATTCGACGGGCTGCGCGTGTGCGCCTACGGCATGACCATGGAGATGCCCTGGCCCGACCATCCCGCTTTTCCGCCCGTCGGCTACGTCATCACCCGCCACGACCTCGACCAGCTGGTGGCCGAGCGGGCCGCCAAGGCCGGCGCGACCATCTGGGAGGGGGCCGAGGCCGTCGCGCCCCTGCTCGACGAAGCAGCGGGGACGCCGAACGGCGCGCCCCGAGGGGGCCGATGGCACTCTGCCTCCGTGCGTGGGGGCGGTCGTCGCGCGACCGCGACGGCGGCACCACCCTCGAGGTGCGGGCCCGCTACGTGGTGGTGGCCGACGGGGCCAACTCCCGGTTCGGGCGGGCGCTCGGGCACGGGCCGGAACCGGTCCTATCCCATGGGCATGGCCCTGCGGGGCTACTACCGCTCGCCGCGCCACGACGACGGCTTCATCGAGTCCCATCTCGACATCCGCGACGCCTCGGGCAAGGTGGTCCCCGGCTACGGCTGGATCTTCCCCCTGGGCGACGGCCGGGTGAACGTCGGGGTCGGGCTGCTCACCGGCGAGGGCCGCTGGAAGGGTGTGAATACCAGCCATCTCATGGACGCCTTCGTCGCGCACGCCCCCAAGTCGTGGGGCCTCTCTCCCGAGACCTCGTGCGGGGCGCCCACCGGCGGCAAGCTGCCCATGGGCCTGTCGGTCGGGCCCCGGATGGGACCGACCACGCTGGTGATCGGCGACGCCTCGGGGGCGATCAACCCCTTCAACGGCGAGGGCATCGCCTACGGCTACGAAACGGGACGGCTGGCCGCCTCGGTGGTGGGTCGGGCTCTGGCCGGTGAGGGCCCCGACGCCCTGGCCGACTACGAGCGCCAGGTCGAGGAGGCCTACGGCCTCTACTACCTGGTGGCCCGGGACTTCGTCAGGATGATCTCGAACCCCGCTGGCCATGGGGGCCTGCCTGCGGACCGGGATGCAGTCCACGCAGCATCATGGGCTGGCTGCTGCGGATCATGGCCAACCTGCTGCGCCCCGAAGAGATCGGTACCGGCCGAGGCCGCCTACCGGGCCATGGCGGTCATGGCTCGAGCGGCTGAGCGCCGCTAACGGCCGGCAAACCGCCGCTAACCGCCGTTCAGGGCCACCGGATCGGCGTTGCCCGAAGCGATGTTGCCGCGCCACCACCCCGGTGCGATCGGCCACCACGCCGACCAGGCTCTGGTAGAGCGACGTGCCGAGAGGCAGTCCCACCGTGTCGGATGTCAGCTCCGATTCGACTCGGCCCGCCGTCATGAAGGCCGACTCCGTATAGATCGTCTTGTGGCCCGAGGACCCGATCAGATCCACAGGGGCCGAGACGATCGTCCCGTTGACGCCGTAACCCGACGGCAGGGCCATGGCCACGGCCGCGCCGCCGGCGGCCACGGTGACCCCGCTCGGTACGGCCAACCGCAGCACCGACATGAGGAACTGCTGCTCGCAGGCGGCGAACTGCGGCTTGTTCACCACCGCCAGCGCCGCGCTCACCTCGCTCGACAACGGCAAGATGCTCGCATTCGACGAGACGTCGGTCCCGTCACCGGGGTTGTCGGAGAAGCTGGCCGAGGCCTCGGTCACTCCGCCATCGGGCAAGTTGTCTCCGGTCAGCGCAGCGGCTTCGGAAGGCGTGATGTCGGCACACTGGGCGAATTGCTGCGCCGCCGTGTTGGCAGCTGTCCTGGACGTCGAACCGGCTGATGGCGCCGGGCGACTGGTAGTGGTGGTCGTGTCGACTTGCCAGGTGGGGGGCACGTCGACGAGCTGGAGGTTGATGCTGCTCGCCATAGCCCGCAGGTCAGCGGCGTCGTCGGGTACGGCATGGGCGAAATGGCTGATCGTGAACCACCCGGCTCCGGCCAGGCCCGCCACGAGCACGATGACCAGCGCGCTGGCTCCGGCCCGACGCCGGCGGCGGCGCGCCGGCCCGGCACTGACGGCGATGGCGTCGTTGGTACCCCGGATCTTCTCGAAGATGACCTTGCCGGCCTGGCTCGGCTGACGACCCGGGGCCGGGTAGGCAGGCACAGGCGGTGGGTAGAGGGGCTCGACCAGCGAGGCATAAGGCCCCATGACCGGGCCCAATGAGAGGGGGCCCGGCTCGGCCGGGCCCGTGGGCGGGCCGGCCGTAGGGCCTGCAGCGGGGACCGCGGGTGCGCCCAGTACCCCCAGTACGGGGTCGGCGCGCGGTGCGGGTCGTGGAGCGGCTCGCGAATGAACTGCTGCTCCTCGGTGGGCACCGAAGGGGTCGAGAACTTCCCGGGTGGCGGCGGAGGGGGCCGCAGGTCCGCCGGCGTCAGGCCAAAGGGGGGTGCAGCCACTGCCGGGGCGGCCGGGGTCATCGGGGCTGCCAAGACCGCTGGGGCTGCCAAGACCGCTGGGGCTGCCAAGACCGCTGGGGCTGCCAAGACCGCTGGGGCTGCCAAGACCGCTGGGGCTGCCAAGACCGCTGGGGCGGGCGGTACAGCTGGGGCTGTGGCAACTGTTGGGGCGGGCGGTACAGCTGGGGCTGGGGCAACTGTTGGGGCGGGCGGGGCTGGCGGTGCCACCGTGGCGCTCGGTGCTGGGGGTTCGCCTGTTACGGCCACCCCTGCCGATGCCGCCAAGGAGGCCAGATGCGCTTCGAAGGCAGGGGCTCGGCCCGGATCGACACGATCGGCGGGGACCAAGAACCGCACCGTCTTTTGGCCCACGACCAACTCGAGCACCGTCCCCCGCCGCCCGTCGGACATCTGGGCCTGCTGGCGGAACGACAGCGAGCTGGTCTGTACCCACGGAACATTGCGAGACGGCGCCGCCGACGGGGCCACGACGGTGATGCCGCCGTCGTCGACCAGCAACGACAGGCCTCCCACCGCGGACGGCCCCGCCGCCGTGGCGCTGAGCAGGAAGACGTCGTCGAGGCGCAGCCCGAGCACCCGGCCCGGGGTAGCGGGGACCCCCGGCTTCAGGGTCTCGGTGGCTTGACCGGCCCAGGACCGGTTATCGATTGACGTCACCGGCAACTTTCGCTTCGGCCGCACTGACCAGCGAGTTCTCCGTGCTCTGGTCGAAAACGCTGTTACTGGTGGTGGTCAAGGTCGCCTGCACCCTGCCCCCGAACACGGCAATGGCATCTGTGTTGACGGTCACGGCCTGGCCCGACACGTTGGCGATGCGCGAGATCTGCACGGCGGCCACGTGCACGGCCGATGCCGATGGTTGCGGGACCAGGTCGCCCTGCACGGTGGCGGTCGAAAAGGTCGTGCCCGCCTGAGGTCCGGCCACGTAGGGGGCCATGGCCTGCGCGTAGGACTGGTAACACGAGGTGAACAGGGCCGAGTTGGCGAAAACGGCCAGGTCAC
The DNA here is from genome assembly GCA_963793645.1 of uncultured Acidimicrobiaceae bacterium. Classification (GTDB taxonomy): domain Bacteria; phylum Actinomycetota; class Acidimicrobiia; order Acidimicrobiales; family UBA8190; genus CAWCAW01. Next base: position 86,248 of record CAWCAW010000006.1, read on the forward strand.
CGGCCACATCGGCAGACGAACCCATCACCGACACCGCCGAGCTCGCCGCGTTGCCGGCCACGCTGGCATCGCTGAAGACCAGTGATTGGGCCGTTGCCACACGACCGGAGTCAGCTCCGATGCCGAAGGCGCCGTCGACGTCGAAAACCGGCACCTTCAAGCATTGGGCCAGGTCAGAGGCGGCCGTGGTGGCTGCGGTGGTGGCCGCCGCCGAGCTGTTCGCGCCGGAGGCGAAGGGGTTTCCGGCATTGCCGGGGCCACTCGTCCACCCCGCCAGCTCGGCGGGCTGGATACCGACGCCGGCGGCCAAGGTGGTGTTCCGGGCCAGCGTCACCGCCGGCGAGATGACCGGTGCCTTCGCCTTGGCGCTAGGCGTCGTCCGGTGCGTGACGAACCATCCCTCGGTGCCGGCGGCCACCAGCACGACGGCGATGGTGAGCAGGCCGACTCGAAGGGTGCGTCGACGAGCGCGTGCCGGTTCGTCCGCATCCGGCCCGGCGGCAACGGCGGCGGCCTCCCCCGCCGGGGCGTCCGTGGCAACCTCCGCGGCGGTGGGAGCAGCCACGGAGGCCGGGGCGGGCACATCGACGACGGCGACAGGGGACGAGGTGATCACCATGCCGCTCACGAGGCTGGTGTGGCGTATGAGCTCGGCGATGGCCTCCTCCCCGTAGGCATCGGAGGCAAACAGGAGATCGACGCTGCGCACGCCCATGGCCACCCGCAGGGCCGTGGCGGGCCGGTTGGGCACCATGGTGGCAGGACAGGTGACCAGGGAAGACACCCGGTCCCAGCGCACCGTGCGGGTCACCCCGGGGGTGGGCCCGACGACGCTCAGCCCCGCCGCGTCGACGATGACGGCCAGATCAGCGACCTCGGCGCGACCCTCGGGAAGGGGGCCGGCCACCGCTACCGCTTGATAATGGGCGGTCTCGACTTCGGACACGGTTTTCGTAGCCAACGCCGTGCGCGCCCTGAACATCGCCGACCTCCACCCGCCAAGGACCGTCCCAAACGATTCGGTTGGAGTTGTCGGCAGAATTCGGCTCAGACCTGAGCCTCGGAGAAAAGAGCGTCAGCGAACGCCCACGCCCACGCTCGCCAGGGCGGCGGCGGATTCGGCGGCCGCCGTCACCACGGCGTCGAGCTGCTCAGGGGCGTGGGCCAGGCCGGGGAACATCACCTCGTAGGGACCGGGCGCCAACGCCACGCCCCTCTGGAGCATGGCGGCGAAGAAAGCCGCATATGCCCCACCACCCACAGCCGCCACAGCCTCCCGGTAGTTGCGCACCGGCTCATCAGTGAAGAACAGCCCGACCAGTGGACCCACCACCGGCACCTCAACGGCGATGCCCGCACCTCGGATGGCCGCCCCCAAGGCGTCGGCAAACCCGGCCACGGTGTCCCCCAGGCGCTGATAGCCGGCGGTGGTGACGGTGCTGAGCACGGCCCGTCCGGCCGCCGTGGCCAGGGGATTGCCCGACAGGGTGCCGGCTTGGTACACGGGCCCGTCGGGAGCAAGCACGGCCAGCACGTCACGCCGGCCGCCGAAGGCCCCCACGGGCAGACCTCCGCCGATGACCTTGCCGAAGCAGAACAGGTCGGGCACGACCCCGGTCACCGCACTGGCCCCACCGAGCCCGAGACGGAAGCCGGTAATGACCTCGTCGAAGATCAGCAGGGCACCGACGTCGTCACAGGCACGCCGCAGCCCCTCGAGAAAGCCGGGCGCCGGGGCCACCAGGCCCATGTTGGCGGCCACCGGCTCGACGATCACGCACGCCACCTGGTCGTCGAGCTCGGGGACCTCGTTGTAGGCGACGACCAGGGTGTCCGCCACCGCCGCGGGGGGCACCCCGACCGACCCGGGCAGGCCCAAGGTGGCCAGGCCGCTGCCGCCCCCGGCCAACAGCGCATCGGCGTGTCCGTGGTAGCAGCCGTCGAACTTCACGATCCGGGGACGCCCCGTGAATCCGCGCGCCACCCGAATGGCGCTCATGGCCGCCTCGGTCCCCGACGACACCAGTCGCACCTGGTCACAGCCGGTCACCGCCGCACAGATGGCCTCGGCCAGGAGCACCTCACCGGTGGTGGGGGCCCCGAAGGTGGTGCCCAACGTGGCCTGTTCGGCGATGGCACCGGTCACCGCCGGATGGCCGTGACCGAGGATCACCGCCCCGTAGGACTGGACGAGGTCGATGTAACGGGTGCCCTCGACATCCCACACGAAGGGCCCCTGGCCCCGGGCCACCGTGTAGGGCACGCCGCCGACCGCGGCAAAGGACCGCACCGGGGAGTCCACGCCCCCGGGAATCACGGCCCGGGCGCGCTCGAACCAGGCCTCGTTGCCGGCTCCGCCGCTAGCCCCGCCGACCCCGTCAGCCCCGCCGACCACACCGACCCCGTCAGCCCCGCCGGCCCCGTCAGCCACCGATGGCGTCGGCCAGCTCAGCGGCGAAATAGGTGAGGATGGCGGTCGCACCCGCCCGCTTGATGGCGGTGAGATGTTCGAGAGCTACCGCATCACCGTCGATCCAGCCGCGCTCGGCGGCCGCTTTCACCATCGAGTACTCGCCGCTCACGTGATAGGCGGCCACCGGCACCGGCGAGCTGCCCGCCACCGCCGCGATGACGTCGAGGTAGGCGAGGGCGGGCTTGACCATGACCATGTCGGCGCCTTCAGCGATGTCGAGGGCCACCTCAGCCAGCGCCTCGCGCCGGTTGCGGGGGTCTTGCTGGTAGCCGCGCCGGTCGCCACCGCCGGCGATGCTCACGTCAACGGCCTCCCGGAACGGGCCGTATAGGGCCGATGCGTACTTGGCCGCGTAGGCGAGGATGCCCACGTCGAGGTGCCCGGCGCCGTCCAAGGCGGCGCGGATGGCGCCCACCTGGCCGTCCATCATCCCGCTCGGGGCCACCAGGTCGGCGCCGGCGGTGGCCTGGGCCAACGCCACTTTGCCATAGAGCTCCAAGGTGGCGTCATTGTCGACACTGCCGTCGACGGCCAGCACCCCGCAGTGCCCGTGGTCGGTGTACTCGTCGAGGCAGAGATCGGCCACCAGCACCAGCTGGTCGCCGAGGCTGGCGCGCAGCTCCGCCAAAGCGACCTGCACCACGCCGTCGGGATCCCAGGCGCCCGACCCGACCGGGTCCTTCACGTCGGGGACACCGAAGAGCACCACGGCAGGCACCCCCAGGGCTGAGATCCGCTTGGCTTCGGCCACCAGCGTGGGAACGCTGTGCTGGAAATGGCCGGGCATGGAGGTGATGGGGACCGGCTCGTCGACCCCGGCCCGCACGAAGAGCGGGGCCACCAGGTCATCGACCGAAAGCGACGTTTCCGCCACGAGCCGCCGCAGGGCCGGAGTGCGGCGCAAACGCCGGAGGCGGCGGGCCGGAAAGGCAGGGCCGGACGGGCCCGCGGTGTCGGAGGTCTCCACGACTCTTAAGCGTAGGCGGTGGCCCTAACCGGGCTTTCGCGCCGAGCCCGGCGGGGAGGCCTCGGGGGCGGCCGCCAGCGCGGCGACCACGGCCGCCACCAGCCCTTCGGCGCTGTGCTCGTCAGCCACCACGTCGACTCGCAGGCCGGCCTGGCGGGCCGCATCGGCAGTGACGGGGCCGATGCAGGCCACGATGGGCGCCAAGGGGCGACCCCCGGTCAGCTCGACGAAGTGGGTGACCGCCGACGGCGACGCAAAGGTGACGACGTCAGCTCGGAGGGCCGCCTCCAGTGCCTCCGCCGTGGCGCCCTCGTCAGGCGTGGCCACCACGGTGCGGTAGGCCACCACGTCATCGACGGTCCAGCCTCGGCCGCGCAGGCTGGTGACAACCACGTCGCGGGCCCCCTCCGCCCTCGGATACAGCACCCGGGCGGCTCCGGGCCCGCCGGCCGGGGGGTCGGGCATCTGGGCCACCAGCGCCTCGGCCGTGGCCGGCGTCGCCACCAGGTCAGCGGCCAGACCCCAGGTGGCCAGGGCTTTGGCGGTGGCCGGTCCCACCACGGCCAACCTGGCCGCCCCCAGGCGCGTGGGGCTGCCCAAGGCGGACGCGAAGCGGTCCACGGCGTTGGCGGAGGTGAGGACGACCCAGGCGGCACCGCCCACGTCGTCCACGGCACGGCGCAGGGCCTCCCCGGCGTCCCCGGCATCGACGACAGCCAGCACCGGCACCGGCAGGACGGTAGCCCCGGCCGCCGACAACGAGGCGTTCAACGCGGCCGCCTGGGAGGCGGCCCTGGTGACGGCCACGGTCACGCCGGCGAGAGGGCGGCCCGAGCCCGCACCGGAGCCGGCGCCGGGCTCCCAGACCAGATCCAAGGCTGCCACCGCCCCCACCACGATGGTCGTGGGCGAATCCAGCTCCACGGCCGGCAGCTCGGCCAGCGTGGTGCGCACTGTGCGCCGGGCCGGTGTCGTGCCCCAGTGCACCGCGGCCACCGGTGTGTCGGGCGCCAGCCCTCCGGCCAGGAGCTTGGCGGCGATGTCGGCGCGGCTCTCGAGTCCCATGAGCACGACGATGGTGCCGCCCACGCGCGCCAGCGCATCCCAGTCCACGCCCGTGCTGTCAGGTCCATCTCCCACCCGGCCGGTCACCACCGTCACCGAGGTGGACACGCCTCGGTGCGTCACCGGCACTCCGGCGGAGGCGGGCACGGCAAAAGCCGAGCTCACGCCGGGCACGACCTCGAAGGCAACCCCGGCCGCCAGCAGCCCTTGGGCTTCCTCGCCGCCGCGCCCGAAGACGAAGGGGTCGCCACCTTTGAGGCGTACGACGCAGGCACCCGTGGCGCCGTGGGTCACCAACAGCGCCGTGACGTCCTCTTGGCTACGGGCCTGGCCCGGTCGCTTGCCGACGTCGATGCGCAGCGCCTCGGACGGAGCCAGGTCGAGAAGCTCGGGCGACACCAGCCGGTCGAAGATGACGACGTCCGCCTGGGCCAGCACCTCGGCGCCGCGCACGGTGATAAGCCCGGGATCGCCGGGGCCGGCACCAACCAGGTAGACGGTCACGGCCCCGTCACGGCTCGACGGGGGCCCAGTCGTCCAAGGAGCGCCCCCCGTCGTCATCGAGGAGCCCCAGGGCGAGCTGGGTGCCGACCTCCTCGGGATCGGTGCCCCGAGCGCGGCGACGCAGCAGGACCCGGCCGTCGCGGCTGGCGAGCATGCCCTCGATGCGCAGCTCGCCGCCCTCAACGCCCCCACCACCGGCGACCGCCGTAGCGAGCGCCCCCACCGGCAGCGTGCACCCGCCGCCCAGAGCGCGCAGAAAGGCCCGTTCCGCCAACACGGCCCGATGGGCGTCACCGTCGTCGATCAGGGCCAGCAGCCGGCGCGCCACGTCGTCGGCCTCCCGGCACTCCACAGCCAGCGCACCCTGGGCCACCTGGGGAAGCATCACGGACGGCGCGAGGACATCAGCCACTTGGGCCGACATCCCCAAACGCTCCATCGCGCACGTAGCCAGCACCCCGGCACCCACCTCCTCGGCCCGTTCGACGCGCCGCTCCATGTTGCCGCGCAGGTCGCAGAAGGTGAGGTCCGGGCGCAGCCACGCCAGCTGAGCCCGCCGGCGTGCCGAGCCGGTGGCCACCATGGCCCCGGCGCCGAGATCGGCCAGGCGTCGCCCCACCATGGCGTCGCGGGGGTCGGCGCGTTCGGGAACAGACGCCAGCACGAGGCCGGGCGGGGTCAGCGTGGGCAGGTCCTTGGCGGAATGCACCGCCATGTCGGCCCGGCCGTCGAGCACGGCCACCTGCACTTCCTTCACGAAGGCGCCCTGGCCGCCGATCTGTTCGATGGGAATGTCGAGGCGCCGGTCCCCGGTGGTCTGCACCACCACCACCTCGCAGTCGCTCACGCCCAGGGCGCCCAGCCGATCGATGATGGTGCGGGCTTGCAGGAGGGCCAAGGGCGAGCCCCGGCTGGCCACCCGCCAGGGGCGGGAGCGGGCGGACGGATCGGCGCTGGCCACGACGGGCTCAGAGATCAAACAGGGCGCGCAGTGCTTCGGTCAGACGCTCGCCACGAGGCGTTCCGGCCACCTCCTTGAGCACCACCGAGGGCTCGTGCAGCAATTTGGCCAGCACGTCGTGCAATACGGACTCCACCTCGTGCCACTGGGCATCGTCCAACGTGCTCAGACGCGCCCGGTGGCGTTCGAGCTCGGCCCGGGTCAAAGCGTCGATGTGGCTGCGCATGGCCGAGACGATGGGGGCGGCCCCCCGGGCGCGCCCGTCGGCGCGAAAGCGCTCGAGCTCCTGGGCCACGATCTCCTGAGCGGCGCCGACCTCGGCTTGGCGGCCTTCCAACGCCTTTTCAGCGTGGGTGCGCAGGTCGTCCATGTCGAACAGCTCGACGCCGGCGGCGCCGGACAGGGCGGGGTCGACATTGCGGGGCACGCCCAGGTCGACGACGACAAGCGCGGGCAACAACGGATCGGCTTGCCGGCGGGCCAGCGCAGCACCAAGCAGCTCGCCGTCGATAACCGGCAGCGTGGCGCCGGTGGAGACCAGCAGGACATCGGCATCGGCAGCCGCGCCGGACACCTCGGCCAGGCCGATGGCGCTGCCACCGGCGGCGTCGGCGAGGGCTTGGGCACGCGCCGCGGTGCGGTTGGCCACCACGATGGACGCCGGATGCTGGGCCGACACCGCCCCCACCACGGCCTCCCCCATCTCACCGGCGCCTACGACCAGCACACGCCGGTCGGCGAGCGATCCGCCCCACCCCCGGGCGGCCACTTCGACGGCGATATGCGACAGAGAGGTGGCGCCTTGGGCGATGGCGGTTTGGGACCGCACCCGCCGGCCCACCTGCACGGCGCGCCGGAACAAGCTCGACAGCACGGGGCCGGCCGCCTTGTCGGCCTCGGCGCGCTCGCCGGCCCGGCGCACCTGCCCGAGCACCTCGGTCTCGCCGAGCACGGCCGAATGCAGGCCCGAGGCGACCTCGAAGAGATGCACGGTGACGGCGTCGTCGAAGAGGAGCGTCTGGTGCTCGCTGATGACGTCGACCGACGTCCCCGCCGAGGTGGCCAGGAACTCCTGCAAGTCGGCCACGCCTTCGTGAAAGCGCTCCACCACGGCGTACAGCTCGGTGCGCAGGCACGTGGAGAGGACGACCACCTCGGACAGATTCGAGCGATCGCGCAGGGCGGCCAGGGTCTTACCCAGGGCCTCCTCGGGCACGGTCACCCGTTCCAGCAGCTCCAAGGGGCTGCGGTGCTGTTCGAGTCCAACCACGACCACCGACAACGTCTCGCAGAGCTCCTCTTCGAGTCAGTTCCTCCCTACCAGGATGCCGGTCCCGGTGCCTTACCGCCAGACCGGGCCACCGGCGGCCGGGCCGCGTGCGACGTGTCAGCCCGGCTCGGTGGGGGTGATCCCCACCACGTGCGGCAACGGCGAGGAGGCCACCTGGGATCCGGGGTGGTCCCGGTGCGACAGGTAGAAGCTCATCACCTGCAGCTCGATGGACAGATCGACATGGCGCAGCAGCACGTGGGGAGGCACCGTCAAGACCCGCGGTGCGAAGTTGAGCACCGACCCGATCCCGGCCGCCACCATCCGGTTGGCCACGTCCTGGGCGCCGGCCGCCGGAGTGGAGATGACGCCGATGGTGGGGAGATCAAGGGCGACCACCGTCTCGAAGGAGTCGAGGTGGCCGATCTGTACGCCCGCGCACCCGCGTGCCCACCAAGGTGGGGTCGATGTCGAAGAGGGCACAGACCCGAAATCCCCGCGACGTGAAGCCCTGGGAGTTGGCCAGGGCCCGACCGAGGTTGCCGCATCCCACGATGGCCACCGGCCAGTCGCCGTCGAGTCCGAGCTCCCGGTCGATGTGTGCCAGCAGGAAGTCGGCGTCATACCCCGATCCCCGCGTGCCGAAGGAGCCGAAGAACGACAGGTCCTTGCGCACCTTGGAGGCGTTGACCCGCGCCAAGTTGGCGAGTTGGTCCGACGACACCGTCGACGTCCCGGCGCGCACCAGCTCGAGGAGGATCCGTTGGTACACCGGTAGGCGAGCAACGGTGGCCTCGGGGATCCGACGTGGACCCGATCCCGACATCCGCGGATCGTACCGAGTCACCCCCCTTGCGCACCAAGTCGGTGATGACGAACGTGCAGTGGTGCTCAGGCCGGTTGGTCGCGCAGCGCCCTACGCAGGGCTTTACCCACCAGGCCGCGGGGCAACTCGGTGACGAAGCGGACCGTGGTGGGACATTTGTAATGGGCCAGCGATCGCTGGCAGTGGGCCCGCACGTCCTGGGCGCCCAGGGTGGCACCGGCCCTGGCCACCACCACGGCCTCCACCGACTCCTCGGTGACGGGATCGGGCTTGCCGAGCACGACCGCCTCGGCCACGCCGTCGAGGGTGGCGATGACCCGCTCGACCTCGGCCGGAAAGACATTGAACCCCGAGACGTTGATGACGTCCTTCTGGCGGTCGACGACGAACAAGTCGCCGTCCTCACCGATGATGCCCACGTCGCCGGTGTGCAGCCATCCGTCGACCAGGACCCGCGCCGTGGCGGTGGCGTCGCGCCAGTAGCCGGCAAAGACGTTGGGTCCTCGCACCCAGATCTCCCCGGGGTCACCATCCAGCGCGTCCTCGTCGTTTTCGTCGACGAGGCGCACCTCCACACCCGGAAGCGGGTGGCCCACCGACCCGGGGCGATGACGCGGCGTGCCCAGCGAGGTGGCCACCGCCGGCGCCGCTTCGGTGAGGCCATATCCCTGCCACAGCGGCACCCCGTAGCGACGTTCGAAACGGGTGGCCACGTCGATGGGCAGCGAGGCCGCCCCGGCGATGGCGATGCGCACGCCGGCCAGCGGGCCGCTGTCGCCGCCCCCGGACTCAGGCAGGTCGGCCCACGCCGAGAACATGGCGGGCACACCGAGCAGCGCGGTGACACCCAGGTCGCGCACCTTGGCCAACGACGCGCCGGCATCGAAGCGCTCTTGGAGCACGACGGCCGAGCCGGTGGCGATCACCAGGCCCAGGGCCACGTTCAGCCCGAAAATGTGAAAGAGCGGAAACGCCGCCAGCGCCACGTCATCGGCTCGCACCATCTCCCCCGGCAAGGCGAGCATCTGGCGCACGTTGGCGCTCAGGTTGCCGTGGGTGAGCATGGCCGGCTTGGGAGACCCCGCCGTGCCGGAGGTGAAGAGCAGCACGGCCAGGTCGCCATCACCCCGCTCGACCACAGGCAAAGCGAGGCCCCCCTCATCCTCTGCCTCGGCGCCGGCGCCCGAACCCGAGTCGGAGCCGGAGCCGGAGAGCTCTTCCCAGGTCACCGTCCCCGGCGAAGCGGCAGAGGGGACCACGACGTGGCGGGCGCCGGTCGCCGCCAGGGCCGTCACCACCTCCGCGGCGGCTCCCCCGGCCAGGATGACAGCGGGCTCCACGGCGGCGAACTCGTCGGCCAGCTCGGCGGCGGGGCTGTTGGGGTTGAGGGGCACACACACCGCACCGGCGCCAAGCACACCCAGGTAGGCCACCACGAAGTCGACCGACGTGGGCCACACCACGGCCACCCGGTCATCAGGGCTCACGCCGAGGGCCTGGATCCCCGCCGCCACGGCCCCGGCGCGACGGCGCAGGGTTCCCCACGTATGCCACCGGTCGCCGTCGTGGACGGCGCGGGCGTCGGCGGGATGCTGGTTGACCACCGAGACGAGGTTCATGGCCGGCGTTGGTCCTCGAACTCGAGGCTGACAGCGTCGCCGGCGCTCACGGCCAGCACGGTAGCGGCCGACCGCTGGTTGCACACCACAGACAGCTTTCCGTTGGAGTCGACCACCACACCGACGTCCTCGCCATGCAGGTCGGCGAAGCTGTCGACGCGGCGGGCGTCGATGCGCGTGGTGGCGGTGCGCACCGCCATGACCTGGATGTCGGTGGCCACGGCGTCGCCCGCCACGGCCAGTTGCACGTTGCCGAAGCGGTCCACCCACAGCACCTCGGTGTCGACGCCGCCGGCGCGCCTGGAGGCCACCGGAGGCACCAGACGCACCAGGTCGCCCACGTCGAGGGGCAATCCCAACGTCTCGAGGGGCTCGCCGCGCCACAGTCGGGCCGCGGCGGGGGCGAAGACGTCACGCCCGTCGAAGGTGGCGCCCCGACCGGGGACATGGGAGGGGGGCAGGGTGACGGCGAAACGTGCGCCGGCCATCTCGGCCAGGGCGAAGTCCAGGAGGCCATTGTCGGGGCCGACGAAGTAGCGAGGGCCTTGGTGGGCCCCGCCAGGGCCGCCGGCGCCTTCAGGGGCGGCGACTTCGACCGCCACGGCCCGCCGGCTGGTGCCCACGCCCGGGTCGACGACGGCCAGCACCACGCCGGGGCCCAGGTGAACGACGGTGCGGGCCAGCAACCAGGCGCCGGCGCGGACGTCGAAGGGCGCCACGTCGTGGCTGAGGTCGATGATCGGTGCTTCAGGGGCGAACCGGCTGATCACGGCCCGCAGCACGCCGGCGAACTCGTCGGCGTACCCGTAATCGGTCAGGAGGAACACCGATCCGGAGCTCCCCGGGCACGCGCCATCAACAGAGGCCCTCGGTGTCCCGAGGAGTGAGCTGACCTAGCCGGCTCGGGTGTACCGGTCGGCCAAGTAGTGGTTGACGTCGTCCTCGCGTAGACGGAACGACTTACCGACACGCACGGCAGGCAGCTCGCCCGCGTTGATGAGTCGGTACACCGTCATGTTGGACACCCGTAGCGAGTTCGCCACCTCGCGTACGGTCAAGAACCGGGTACTTGTGACTTCTTCTGGTGCCAGTGGAATCACCCCTCTCCGCCTGAGGCGACTGTACGCCAATGTGACGAATGTTGGAAAGGGGGACAGGGCAGGTTTCAGGGCGCGACCCTTTCGTGCAACAGCTTTTAGCGGCCGAGCTCCTCGGATCGGCGGGCCGCCGCCGCCACCGCTTTGGCAAAGGCGCGCCGCAGTCCATGGTCCTCGAGGACGGCCAAGGCGGCTTCGGTCGTCCCGCCCGGGGACGTCACCTGCGCCCGCAGCACGGCCGGGTCGTCGCCGGACTCGACCAACAGCCGGGCGCTGCCGGCGATGGTGGTCAGGGCCAAGCGCCTGCTGGTGACGGAGTCCAGGCCGGCGGCCACCCCCGCCTCGATGAGAGCCTCGGCCACCAGAAAGATGTAGGCCGGACCCGAGCCCGACACGGCGGTGACGGCGTCGAGCGCGGCTTCGGGCACCCGCACCACCTGGCCCACGGCCCCGAGGATCTCCTCGGCCCACGCCATGTCGGCTTCGAGCGCGCTGGCACCCGCCGACGATGGCCGCCATGCCGGCGCCGATGAGGGCGGGGGTGTTGGGCATGGCCCGCACCACCGCCACCGCGAGCCGAGCCATCGCGACAAGCGGCCCAGGGTGACGCCCGCCATGATGGACAGCACCCGAGCGGGGGCGTCACCGGAACCGCCACCGGCCAGGGCGCGGCACGCCGCCTCAGCCTTGGGCGGGCTTCACGGCCACCACGGCGCCGTCGCCGGCCACGACGACAGCTCGATGTGGCCACGCCCGGCAATGAAGTAGCCAGCGCGTCACGATGCGCGACTCGTCCACTTCGACGATCACCATGGTCGTGCGCGGCGCGCCCGGCGCGCAGCAGCCCACCGACGAGCGCGCTGCCCATCCGACCCCCACCGATGACGACTAACGCAGGACGCATCGTGCGTGAGGCTAACCGAAGATTCTGACGCGACGCAGCCCGAGGAACCATGCAGACACCGACCGCACTTCCCCGTTGGACACATCACTCGCCCCTCGGGCCGTGCCAGCGGGCACCCTATCCCGCACTCGACGCGACAGCGAGTGAGTAACGCGCTGTTACACCGATACGCGGCATTGCGCGCCACGTGCGTGCGACGTGACAGCGAGCGCGCCTTAGCGTGAACGGGGCGCGACGGCGACGGTAGATGCCGGCGAAACCGATGGCCATGGCCGTCGGGAACACATCGTCGACATACGACAATGACGAGCCGATGATGCGATCGAGCTCATCGTCGGTCACGGCATGCACCGGGATCTCGCCCACGAGATAGATGGCATCCTCGGGACCGAGGCGAGAAGCGCATCTGATGCAGGTCGGCATTGCGACGCAACAGGTACTCGTAGGTCTCCTGGATGTTCACCTCCGGGGCGGGCATCACCTGTGCCTCGTGGTGCAAGGTGCGCTGGCGGATGGTGAGCCACACGGTGACGAAGTCTTTCTCGTCGCCCGCGCAGCCGCAGGTACCACCGCCCCATAGCCACGTCGCGGTCGACGGCGGCCACCACGCTGTTCTCTTCGGCCAGGCGCTCCTGGGCCCACGCCTCGATGACGCCGTGGCACCGTTGGCGCTCTTCGTCGCTGGCGATATCGGCGACAGCCACGCCTGTGCGGACCCTCGAGCCGTCAGCGACAAGCCACGAGGCGCTCGGCGGCGAGCTCCTCGTAGGTGGCCCGCAGCACGGCGGCGGCCTGGGCCCAGGTGTAGCGCCGGGCCCACGACCGCCGCGCGCTGGCCATGCGCTCGGCGCCCAGCGGATCGTCGAGGACCTTCGATACCGCCGGCCGCGAAGGCCGGCCGGCACGGCCGAATCGACCAGGTAGCCGGTGTGGCCGTCGTCGACCAGCGTGGTGAGCCCCCCCACCGCAGCGGCCACCACCGGCGTGCCGCAGGCGGCCGCTTCGAGGGCCACCAGCCCGAAGGACTCCGGCGCGGCTGGGCACCAGGCACACGTCGGCGGCGCGGTAGTAGGTCGATAGCAGCTCGTGGGGTTGGGGCGCTACGAAGTGCACGGCATCGGACAGCTTCGTAGACGACACCACGACTCCTCGACATAGTGCCAGGTGCTCCTCCCCATGAGGGCCACTCGGCCCTCCCACGATGACGAGTTGGGCATCGGGCGTGTCGACGGCGCACGTCGGCCAATGCCCGGACCGCCACGGCCGCACCTTTGAGCGGCTGGATCCGTGCCCACGAACAGCAGCAGCGGCACGTCGGCGGGCAGCCCCAAGGCGCGTCGGGCCTGGGGTCGATAACCCGGAGCGAAGAAGGCATGGTCCACAGCCGGGCGCCACCACCCGGATCCGCGCCGGATCGGCGTCGTAGAGATCGGCCAGTTGGGCGGCTTCGACGGAGCACGAGGCGAGCACGATCTCCGAGCAGCGCATGATGGCGGCCTCGGCCTCGGCCCGGCGATGCGGCTCGTCGCTCGAGACCTCCTCGGGGCTCGCCTCCGCCTTGACCCGGGCCAAGGTGTGAAACGTCGATACCAGCGGGAGGTCGAGCTCGTGCTTGATGCGATGGCCGGCGAGTCCCGATAGCCAGTAGTTGGCGTGCACGGCGTCGAACCCGGTCTCGTCGGCCGGCGGAGCCCATCGAGCGCCATGAGGCAGACGTTGTCGGCGAACTCGTCGACCACTTGGGGGAGCGCTTCTTTGGCCATGGGTTCGAGGGGCCCGGCCGGTACGTGATGGACCCGCAGCCCGGGCTCGACCACGACGGTGGCCGGCACGTCGGCTGACGGCGCCCGGGTGTAGACGTCGCACTCGACCCCGGCGCGGGCCAGCGCCGTCGACAGCTCGCGGACGTAGACGTTCATCCCCCCGCCGTCACCGGTTCCCGGCTGGGCGAGCGGAGAGGTGTGCAGGGAGAGCACTGCCAGTCGTCGCACCGGCGATGAGCCTACCGGGCGCCCCGAAGCTGCATTCGGGCGGGTCAGTCCACCTCGGGGTGGGCGGCGGGGGGCACCTCGGAGCTGCCGTTGGCCATGGGGGCGGCCCCGTTGGTGGCGGGGGGAGTGGCCGGGGTGGTGGCCGCACCATTGGCGGCAGCATTGGCGGGGGCGTTGGCCGAAACGGCCCCGCTCGCCTCGTTCTCGTGGCAGAACGACAGGTAGATGCGGATGAGAGCCTGCTTCTGGTCGACGTTCAGGGCCGGGTCGGCCAGGATCTCGCGGGCCAGGTCGGTCTCTCCGGTGCCCGGCTCGAGGATGCCGGCTTGGACATAGAGGGTCTCGGCGGAGATACGCAGCGCCTTGGCGATCTGCTGGAGGATCTCGGCCGACGGCCGGCGCAGGCCCCGCTCGATCTGGCTGAGATACGGGTTGGAGATGCCGGCCAGTTCGGAGAGTCGGCGCAGCGAGAGACGAGCCGAGTTCCGCTGGTCGCGAATGAAGCCGCCGAGGTCACTGAGGCGATCGGGCAGCTGCTTAGGCACGACGGTGGCGGCGGTTTCTCGAACCGGGGTCAGCTCAACAACCCTTCGACAGAGGCCTCGCCGGTCTTGTACCGGCTCACGATCTCCGCCTGAAGCGTGTCGATGCGCTCGTGAAGGGCGCGCCGCTGGCTCGAGACGCGTGTCTCGATCTCGGTCAACCGGTCTGCCGCGCTTCGCAGCTCGGCCTCCGACATGGTGGGCAGCTTCCCGATGCCTTCGGCGTCGAGAACAGCGTCGATCCCGGCCGTGAGGTCCTCACTCTCCATGTCCGGGGACATCTGCGACGGGAGGCGGCCGAAGCCGGCCGGACGCGGCGGCCCTGATCCGATGATGGAGGGCAGGTGCTCGACGATGGAATCGAGGTCGGTAGCGCCGTCGGCGGCACCGTCGAGGTAGACGTGGACCACGTCGAGGCGGCCTTGGGCGATGCGGCGGAGATACGACACCGCCGTCTCCGCTTCTTGACACTCGGCCCGCATGGCCCGCAGGTCTTGCAGCGTTCGCTCGTTCACCCCACCGAGATAGTCAGGGGCCAAGAGCCGGTCGAGCTCCTCGTCCAACGGAATCGAAGGAGTGTGCACAGCCGAGATGGTATCGCGCCCCTCTGTTACGAAGGCCCACCGTGCGCCACGGGTCCGGCTCGAGTGGCCGGGGCATAACAGCGCACCACGGTGCCAACCAGCGTCTTTCGAGACACCGGGCCGAAGTGCCGGCTGTCGGTGCTGGCCATGGGGTTGTCGCCTCTCACCACGATGTCGTCACCGAGCACGGCGCTCACCCGCTTGACGATCACTCGACCGCCGCGGGGGTCGGCCACCACCACCACGTCACCGACGGTGACGGGCCGAGCCCGGCGCACCAGCAAGCGGTCGCCGGCCATGAGGGTGGGCGCCATCGAAGCCCCCTCCACCACCACCCGGCGCGGCTGCCATACGACGAAAGCGACCAGCGCGGCGACGGCCGTGAGGGATGCCGCGGCCATGGGTAAGGTGGGACGAGACATCATCGTTCCCACTCTGGACCAAGGAGCCTTCCCATGCGTTTGTCTGACCGCCTTCTCTCGATGATCGACCGGATCGCTCCTCCGCCGTCGGTCCACGCCCACTGCGACCTGCCCTGTGGCGTCTATGACCCGGCTCAGGCCCGCATCGAGGCCGAGTCCGTCAAGGCGTGCATGGAGAAGTTCAACGCGTCGAGCGACGTCGAGTTCAAAGAGCGCGCCATCGTGATCAAAGAAGAGCGGGCCGACCTCGTCAAGCACCACCTGTGGGTGCTGTGGACCGACTACTTCAAGCCCGAGCACCTCGAGAAGCACCCCACCTTGCACGATCTGTTCTGGAAGGCCACCAAGACCGCCGGCGAGACCAAGAAGACCACCGACCCCAAGGTGGCCGAGGGACTGCTGGCGCAGATCGCTGAGATCGACGAGATCTTCTGGGCGACCAAGAAGGGCTAGGTCTCAGGCGGCCGGAGCGTGCTCGGCGCACAACCGCGCCGCGGGGCGCTCGGCCAGCTCGACATCGGCGAGCACCTCACCACATTCGTCGCAGGTCCCGTAGGTGCCCTTGTCCAACCGGTCCAGGGCGTACTCGACATCGGCGATTTGCGCCTCGACGGCGTCAAGCATCCCGAGGTCGACGTCCTCGCCGAAATCAGGAACTGATTCATTAACGCGGCCGTCCAGGTCGGGGCCGTCCAGGTCGGGGCCGTCCAGGTCGGGGCCGTCCATTACGGCGTTGTCGAAGTCGGGGCTTTCGAACTCGGGCCCGTCGAACTCAGGACTGTCCATTGCCGGCCGATCGTACCGGCCCGTCGTGCCGGCCGGGCGTCTCCAGGTCCATAGGATCATCGCGTGACTCCCTCTCCCGCTTTGGCCCGGCTGCTGGGGGACTCCGTGACGGTGCCGTGCGTGGATGGCACCGAGCGCCCGTACGTCAACCTGGACGCGGCGGCGTCGACGAGCGCCCTGGTGCAGGTGGCCGAGGCCGTCGAGGCGTTCGTGCCCATGTACTCGAGCGTGCACCGCGGCACCGGCTACAAGTCGCGCCGGGCCACCGAGGCCTACGAATCGGCCCGGGACCGGGCGCTGGACTTTTGTGGCGGACCACACGCCGACGACATTGCCATCATCTGTCGCAACACGACCGAGGCGCTCAACCATCTTGCCTATCGGCTGCGGCTCGGGCCCGACGACGTGGTGCTCACGACCGTGGTCGAGCACCACGCCAACCTCCTGCCGTGGGGGCGGGTGGCCCGCCGGCGTTATGTCGAGTGCGATACCGACGGCACCTTCGGCGTGTCGGACGTGGTGGCCGGGTTGGAGGCCGCTCCCCAACCAGTCCTGCTCGCCATGACGGGCGCCTCCAACGTGACGGGGTGGGTCCCGCCCCTCGACGAGATCCTCGAGGCCGCCCACGAGCGCGGCGTGCCCGTGGTGCTCGACGCCGCCCAGCTGGCACCGCACCGTTGCATTCCCGCCGCCGCCGACTACGTGGCCTTCAGCGGGCACAAGCTCTACGCCCCCTACGGCGCCGGCGTGCTGGTGGGACCGCGGGCCACTTTCGCCGACGGCGATCCCTTCCTGGCCGGCGGGGGGGCGGTGGACCTCGTCGACCTGGACGAGGTGGTGTGGACCGAACCGCCCGAACGCGAGGAGGCCGGGTCGCCCAACGTGATCGGGGCCGTGGCGCTGCAAGCGGCGCTGGACACCCTGAGCGGTATCGGGTGGGACGCCATGTTGAAGCACGAGCGGGCGCTGGCTCGGCGACTGCGCCAGGGACTGGGGGCCATCGACGGGGTGCGAGTGCTCGGGCCCTCCCTCGACACCGACACCTTGGCCATCGCCGCCTTCGTGGTCGAGGGCGTGGACCACGCCCTGGTGGCGGCCCGACTCAGTGCCGAGTGGGCCATCGGCGTGCGCCACGGGTGCTTCTGCGCGCATCCCTATCTGGTGCGCCTGTTGGGTCTCGGGCCGGAAGAGGTGGACGCCTTTCGTAGTCAGCTCCGCCGCGGCGACCACAGCTCGGCGCCTGGTGCGGTGCGCGCCAGCTGCGGCATCTCCACCACCGACAACGAGGTCGACGTCTTACTGGCGGCCGTCGCCGAACTGGCCGGCGAGGCACGCTCGGGGCGCCGAGGTGCGGTGACATACGAGCAAGAACCGGGAACCGGTGACTACTGGCCCGTGACCGACGATCCGGCGTGGTCCGCTTTGGAGCGTCGACGCGGCGCGTGGTGCTCGAGAGGTTGATGTTTGGGGGGTTGCTGCTTCAGCACCGACGGGTCGGATCCGCAGACCCGACCCGCCGATTACCGGCTCCTCGTGCCCGCTTCCGTTAGCCCATCGATCCGTAATACGGCATGTTGAAGGCGAAGACGCCGCCGTCGGCGGCCGCCATCCAATACCCCGCCGCGTTCGGCGCCGCTGCCATCGACACCACCGGCGAGTCGAGATGCTCACCGCCGGTCGATCCGTGGTACGTGGAATCGCCGAAGGAGAACAGCCCGCCGTCGGAAGCCACTTCCCAGTAACCGCCGCCGTCAGGCGTAACGGCCATGCCCACCACCGGCTTGGCCAGCGGGTGCCCGCCCATCGATCCGTAGAAGCGGGCATCACCGAAAGCGAACAGCCCGCCGTCGGTGGCCACCTCCCAGTAACCGTCGCCGTCGGCTGTGGGGGCCATGGCCACCACCGGCTTGGCCAACAGGTGACCGCCCATCGATCCGTAGAAGCGGGCATCGCCGAAGGCGAACAGCCCGCCGTCGGACGCCACCTCCCAGTAGCCGTGACCGTCAGGAGTCGACGCAATCCCTACGACGGGCTCGGACAGCGGGTGGCCGCCCATCGATCCGTAGAACTGCGCATCTCCGAAGGCGAACAGCCCGCCGTCGGAGGCCACCAACCAGTAACCGCCGCCGTCGGGCGTGGCGGACATTCCCACCACGGGCTGGGCCAGGCTGATGCCCGCCATGGAGTCGTAGAAGCCGGCGTTGCCGAAGGCGAACACGCCGCCTTTGGCGTCCACCAGCCAGTAGCCCTGTCCGTTGGGCGTGGAGACGATGTCCACCGCCGACGCCATGAGGCCGGCGCCGCCCGGGTTGCCGGGAAGCTCGGGAAGAACCTGGCTCCATGCGTAGTCGAGAGCGGGCGAGCCGGAGGTGTCCACCAACAGCTCCGTCCAACTGGGGTCCCCTTGGTAGGACGACGAGTTGTAGCCGACGCCCATCACACACGGCGTGCAGTTCAGGCTCAGAAGAACGTTGTCCCGGTGCCCCCAGCACCCGGCTTCACCGGCGTAGGTGCAGTCGATGTTGGCCGAGCCCAGTCCGTCGTCGTACATCCAGTAGTAAATCGCTTCGAGCGGGTTACCCATGGCCCCGGCCCAGTTGCCGCCCCACGACGTCCACGGGAAGCCGCCCGGCGGAGATGGATCAGCGTTGGACGCAGCCGCCTGGGCGGAGACCACGTCCAGGGCGCCGGCCATCCCCGACAGGGGAGGCAAGCCGCGCACGGTGCGCTCGAGGTTGGTGGCCACGAACAGCTGTTGCTGGGGGGAAAGGGTGGACCAGTTGGTGGGGAGAGCCATCCCGGGCAGGCCTTCTTGTTCGCGCCCGTTGTCGATGGCGGACAGGACCGAGTTCACGCACGACGAGACATCGTCATAGGTCGATCCCGAGCAGCTGTTCAAGAAGTTCGGGTTGGGAGCGATGTTCTGGCTCGGGTTGCCGGGGGGAAGGATGCCCGCCGTCGAGTTCGGGTAGGCCTTGGTGACCGGAAGCGGTGGCGACAGGTGCGACGCCGGCGCTGGGGTGGCGTGCAGCGCGCTGAGGACCGAGCTCGGCGAGCTCGTCACCGCCAACCCGACGAGGGCCGGCACTATCGTCAACGCGGCGGCCGCCGGCATGAGGCCGAATCGCCGCTGACGGACCGTGGGGAGCCCGAGGTCCTCACGACCGCGGCGACGCCACGAGGAGATTTTCCTACGCACAAATGGGTGTATCGGGACAGCAACCGGCACGGCTTATGGGAAACCGTGGTTGACACTCGGGTTTGTCTGTCCGTTGGGGTAGTGGCGGCGTTATGCCTGGCCGCGGCGGCCGCCGGCTGCGCCCAACCACCGCACGCGAGCGCGGCGACGACCCTGGCCGAGCGGGCCGCGGCGGGCACCGAGGCCTACGTGTGCAACTTCGCGTACGCCTCGCAGCCCGGTTCCACGCTGGCCACGGTGGACGTGGCCGATGGCCGCCGGGGATCGTGGGTGGGAGCGGGGTCCTTGCCCTCGGCACTGGCCGCCACACCCGACGGACGCCGGCTGCTGGTCGCCAACCAACAAAGCGACACCGTGACCGTTGTCGACACCGCCGATGACCACACCGTCGCCACCATCACCACGGGCCTGGAGCCCGACGCGGTGGCGGTGAGCCCCGACGGACGCACGGCCCTGGTGGCCAACCTCGACGACGACACGGTGACACCGATCGACCTCACCACCATGGCGGCGCAAACGCCCATTGCCGTCGGGGCGCGTCCCGATGCGCTCGCCATCGGCGGCCCGTCGGGAACCACCGCACTGGTGGCCGACGGGCAGAGCAACACCGTCACCATCGTGAACCTGTCCACGCGCCAAACCGGCCCGGTTGTCGCCGTGGGTAGCGAACCCGACGCCATCGCCATCACGGCGCTCTCCGGCGATCGCGCTGAGGCTGCAGGCGCAGAGGTGGCCCTGGTGGCCAACTTCGGGGACGGCACCGTCACGCCCATCGACATGTCCACCTGGCGCGCCGAAGGTCCCATCACGGTGGGAGTCGGCCCCACCGACATCGCCGTGCCACCGGGGCTGCCCTCGGGCGCGCCGGCGTCGGTACCGTCGTCAGCGCGCCCCCAGCGCGCCTGGGTCAGCGGCGGCAATTCGCTCGTGCCCATCGATCTCGACACGCTGACGCGGGGCCCGGCCATCGACGTCGGACACATCGCCGAGGCGGTGGCCATCTCCAACGACGGGCGATCCGCGTGGGTTGCTGATCAGAACGGCACCGTCGTCTCTGTGGCGCTGGCGTCGGGCGCCACGGGGCGGCCGATCTTCGTCGGCGGACGCCCGTCGGCCATCGTCATCCCGCCGCGGCGCGCCCCGGCGCACCACCGGTGACAGTTACGTCGTAAGGACGAGTTGAGACTGGGTGACCCGGGCCACCAGGCGCTCCGTCTGGTCGCGGACATCGGTCTCGATCACAATCAGAGTTCGACCGACGTGAAGGGGTCGAGAGCGAGCCTCAATGAATCCCTCGCGCACGGCCCGGAGAAAGTTGGTCTTGGATTCGACGGTCGTCGTTCCTGGGGCCCCAGCGGGAAGGTTCAAGAAGGCACAACTTCCTCCGGTGCTGTCGGCGAGCGCCATGACAACGCCTCCATGCATCACGCCGGCGGTCGTGCACAGCCCCGATGCCCAATCCAGCCGAGCGCACACCTGGTCGGGTTGATAAGTGACCACGGTGATGCCCAACGTTGCCGCCAACGGCATCACGGCGCGCAGCGCGCCGGTGAAGTCGTCATCGGATGGCATCGTGGACACGACGGTCAGGCGGTGGGCCGCCCGGGGCTCGAACCCGGCACCTTGGGATTAAAAGTCCCCTGCTCTACCCGATGAGCTAGCGGCCCTAAAAGAGAGTATCCGGCACTGTCGACTCCACTGTGGCTTCATCAAGGCGACGACACACGTTAACGGCATGTTCGCGTAGTTCACGGGCGTCTTGCATTTCGTTCCCAGCATTCTCTCAGCGATGGCGCCGTCGGACGGCGCCAAGCGGACGCGCATCATCGAAGCCTTGTGGATCCGTTGGGAAACGATCACCGTCTAGGCGATCAAAGCGAAGTCGCGCGGCACCAATGTCACCGGTCTCCTGCCATCGACTTCCAGTCGATCTCCACGGTGGCAGCCACATCGGGGTGCTCGCGCAACCACCGACACGCGTAGGGACACCAGGGAACGACGATCCGTTTCTCGTCGATGGCGAGCTGCACGGCGCCCCGCACGAGCTGCCCGGCGATGCCTCGCCCCTCAATGGCCTCGGGAACACCGGTGTGCACGATGATGAGGCGGCCCTCATCGCGCTCGTAGACAAGCTCGGCGACAGAGCCCTGGAGCTCGACGATCAGACGATGGTTGGCGCCGTCGCGCACCACGACGGGGGCGTCTTGCTCTGCACTCATGGTGAGGCGCGAGATGCGGCTGCGGCCGTCAGGAGTTCGAAACAGATGAAAGAAGCCCTGCCGACGAGGGCTGGCGCGTGGCTCGAGGCCGAGGCCGCTGGGCCCACACCGCTACCCAGCTGGGTGTGTGATGGGAATCGAGCTCGGTCTCGCACGCCAAGCACGTCAGCTCGTCGGAGTACTTGGAACCGACCAGGACGAGCGAGCCGGCGTCATCGCTCTCCTTGTCCCACCACTGCGACGCCGCGTAATAGATGCCGGGACGGTGGCATTTGCCGCATGTCTCTTCGACGTCACCGACGTCGTCCACGTCGTCGACACCCTGGTTGTCGTCGATGTCGAGCATCACGGCCACTCCGTCGGCTTGTCGGGCTGGTTCGTTTTCTTCGGTCTCATCGGACTCATCGATGTCGTCGATCTCGTCGTGCTCGCCATACTCGTCGGTTTCCGCCTCCACGCCAACTTGGGGTGAGCCGATCGACCGCACCTCGTCGCCCAACTCGAACCCGTCCCAGTGGCGGGCCATGGTGGGATCATCAGGATCCTCGTACCAGCCCGGTGCCAGACCCCGGTAAGCGTCTAGTTCATCCGACCCTCGGAGATCACTTGGAGAAGCGGTGTCGTTCGTCATGTCATCGCACCCGGTCCGGCTCTAGAACAGCACAGGCACGGGCTCCCCGCCATCCTAAAAGCCAGTATTCACTCGTGTCACTCGTGTCACTAAGCGATTGCGACCCGTTTGCCCGCATCACGCGTCGCCTTGGGGCGATCAGGACATTAGTGCAGGCGCCAGCGCGCGGTACTGCGCCAAGGGAAAGTGCAGAGGGACGGGGGAGATCACCTGGATGCAGACGTGATCGGCTCCGGCCTGGCGGTGCTCACCCACCTTGGCGGCGACGGCGTCGAGGTCCCCCCAGCACACCACGGCATCGACCAGACGGTCGCTTCCGCCTCCAGCCAGGTCGTCGTCGGTGAACCCGAGGGAACGAAGATTGTTCGAATAGTTGGGCAAGGTGAGATACAGAGAGGTGAACGTGCGAGCCAAGGCGCGAGCCGTACTGGGGTCGCGTTCGAGGACCACCGTCACCTCGGGTGCCAGCACCGGGCCGGGCCCCAGGGCCTGGCGCGCCCTGGCCGTGTGCTCGGCCGGTACGAAGTACGGGTGTGCTCCCGCCGCCCGGTCTCGGGCCAGCTCGAGCATGCGAGGACCAAGGGCGGCGAGCACGCGGTGATCCTGGGCTACCCCCGGCACCTCATCTTTCGGACCGGTTCGTCCGCCCAGGCCGTCTAATTCGTCGAGGTACTCAACCATGTGCGAATAGGGACGGGCATAGCCCTCGGCGATCACGGCGTGGCTGGCACCGAGGCCCAAGACAAAACGTCCCGGGTGGCGGGCCTCGAGACGGGTGACAGCACCGAAGAGATCGGCAGGCGCCGTGGCCCAGATGCTGGCGATGCCGCTCGCCACGTTGATCGAGGTGGTGGCTTCGAGGAGACGCTCGAAGATGGGGGGGAGCCCGGGTTCGAAGCCGGCCGAGGTCCATAACGTCGAATACCCGAGGGATTCCATCTCGGCGGCGACGTCGGCCACCGATCCTGGCGCGTCGCCGGCGCCTGTCGCGGCATCGACGCGCTCAGCGCGCCACGAGCCGCTCCACCAGATGCCCACCGGTCCAAGGTGCACGCGCCGCATGGTAGCGACCGGGGAACCGGACCATCGGCCCGACAGGCCATGATGACGACCATGGTCAACTCCTCGCGACTGCTTCCCCTCGTGGGTGCGTACAACTTCCGAGATCTGGGCGGCTATGCGACCATCGACGGCCGCAGCACGCGTTGGGGTTGGCTGTACCGAAGCGACACCCTGCACGAACTGACCAGTGACGACCTGGCCGTGTTGCGCGAGCTGGGCCTCAACAGCGTCATCGACTTGCGCACGCCGACCGAGGTCGAGCGCTCCGGTCGCGGCCTGATGAGTGCCGAGCCGGTTCGCTATGTCAACTTGTCGGTCCTCAGAGAGGAATCGCCGCTTCCCGACGGCCCCGGTGAGCAGATGGCGGCACCGACACCAAGGATCGCCGACACCGCGGCGCGCTACCTCTCGTATCTCGACATGGGACGCGCCTCCTTGGTCGAGTCGATCGGCATCATGGCGGACGGGGCCAGCTACCCCCTCGTCTTTCATTGCCAGGCCGGCAAGGACCGTACCGGCGTCCTCGCCGCGCTCGGTGCTCGAGTGCATCGGCGTCGAGCGCGCCACCATCGTCGAGGACTACGTGCTCACCGCCACGCGCATGGACCTCATCATCGGACGGCTACGGCGCGATCCACACTTCGCCGGGCGCGTCGACGAACTCCCTCCGTCGGTGTTCACGGTCGAGGCCTCCACCATGGAGCGCTTCCTCGACGGGTTGCGGGAGCAATTCGGTGGGGCCGCGGCGTGGGCGTTGGGTGCCGGTGTGCCGCCCGCGCACATCGATGCGTTGGCCGATCTTCTCTTGGAGCGTTGAGCTCCGCGGCTGACTGCGGCCGCCGATTCAGGATCCGAGAAAGGATCCCGACTGCCAGCCGATGGAGCCGTTGCTGGCGTGGCTCGGCGCCGGGGCACTCGCCAACGCCGGCGCCTGGCACGCGCTGTGTCCGGTCTGGGCGCCGTACCAGGTGGCCGTGCTCGATCTCCATACGAACCAGCACGTGCCCGAGGCGGAGTGGACGGCCAAGGTGACCCCCCCGTTGGCTCCCCCGGCGGCGGACAGGCTCATCTGGGCCGTGGTTGTCGACGGGCCTGAAGTAAAAGGATCGCCTCGGCTCTCGCCCGCCAGCGACGCCACTGTCACCTCGCCGTATCCGCCCGCACTCAGCGCGGCTTGATCCACCACTGACAAGGCCGCGGTGAGGTTGGTCTGCGCCACCGTGTCCCCGGCCTGCGCTACCAGCTCGCTGGGTGCGCCGGCCACGGCGTCCCCATCGCCACCCGCGGCGCCGCTGTCACCAATGGCGACCTGACCGCCGGGCAGGGCCTCCACCGGGCTATCGCCTTTGCCGACCTTCGTCGGCAGCCCATTGAGCGAGTTGACGGCGATCAATGCCATCACCGCCAAGATGGCCAGGGACGCGACGAGGCCGAGCATGCCGATGCCGTCTTCCCCACCGCCGGCCCCACATCGCGGGGCGGCCAACGCTGCGTCCATCGGGTCCTGCCCTCGCCACGGGAACTCGACCTCTCTCATCGTACTGCGCTTGGCGTTGCCCCAAAACGCACAAAGTGGCGAGAAATATCGCCCACCGTGAAGGTTCTCAAGGGGTGGGACCGCCCCGTCGATTGTTGGTGGGAAGCCATCCACGGAGGCCACCCGATGTCTGCCAGATCACCCAAACACACGAGCACGCATGTGCGCCCGCACAAGCTGTTGCTGCACGCGGCGAGCACCAAACTCGTGTTGTCGGCCGCCATCGTGCTGGTGATCGCGGCGGTGGCCACCGTCGGCGCATGGGCGGCGTGGAGCGTGTCCGATTCGAACAGCGGCAACTCGTTTTCGACCAACACCGTACTGTTGGACGACAACCAAGGTGGCCAAGGTGGTTCGACCACCACCACCGGTACGGCGTTGTTCAACGTGACCAACCTCGAGCCTGGGTCAGCGGTTACCACGGACTGCATCGGTGTCGACTTCACCGGAACGGCATCAGTAGGATCGCTCACCCTCACCGCCGCGCTCGGTGGGGCAGGGCAAAGCGCCTTACAGGGGCAGCTGACCATGAACGTGGCGACGTTAAATTCTTCGGGGACAGTAGCGGTGACGCCCGGTTCGAACACCAACAGCGGCTCGTGCACCAACTATCCCTCTGGTGGAACGAACACCAACGTCGGCACGCAGGGCGCCACGCTGCAGAGCTGGGCGTCGGCCTCGCCGTACACGGTCTCCTCGCCGGTGACCAACACCTGGTACAAGTTCACGGTGAGCGGCCTGCCGGCGGGTGACTCGTCGTGCGCCACCTACTGCAACCAGACCATCACGGTCGCCTTGACATGGACGCTGACAACCACATGACCTCCACCCTCAGGATCTCAGCGGGCGCCCATGCCCAACGACGCCCGGCCCGCCACACTGCACGTCGTGTACGGCGCCTCGGCAGCACCATCCCCACCGTCGTGCTCTGCGTCATGTTGGTGGCCTCGCTCGTCTTGCTGGCCGGCACCATGTTCGGGTTTCGGGCCTTCACCATCAAAAGTGGATCGATGACACCGGCGCTGGCCGTCGGAGACGTGGTCATCGACAAGTCTGTGAGCCCGGCCACCCTGCACAGCGGTGCCGTCGTGACCTTTCGCGACCCCGCCCTCGGCCAGCAACTGGTGACCCACCGGGTGCTCTCGGTGAAGCGGGTCGGAGACGTGATGCTGTTCGTCACCAAAGGAGACGCCAACCGCGTCCCCGAACACTGGAGCGTTTCGACGAACGGCCACCTGGGACGTGAAGTCGCCCGGGTGCCGGGGGCCGGGCAGATGCTGGCCGACGTGAGCACGCCTATGGCTCGGATCGTAGAGATCGCCGTTTTCGCCCTGTGCCTCGGCACCGTCGCGCTCAGGCGCATCTGGCTCGAACCAGAGGCACCTCGGCCGACGTACTCGCCGGCCTAGCCGTCCGGACCGAAGAACCCAGGAACCTCGGCGACCACCCGTTGTAAAGGTTGCCAGGAGCACCGAGGTTGCGGCTCATGCGGACAGCACACCATCGGCCGGCTGCCTCCAGCCGCTCCCTGCGTTTCTGGCCGGTAGTGCTCGTGGTGGCGGCGGTGGTGCTTCCCTCGGTGCGCCATGAATGGTCCAACTCGGGTGCTGTGTGGGTGGCCACCGACGCACCCACCAGTAACGGGCTAAAGACCGTCAACTGGACCGGTCCGGCCACCCAACTCGTGTTCATGACGGCCCCTCAGCAGATCGAGGACAGCACGTCGGGGGCAATGATCGTCCAAGAGGAAGACGCCGTCGGTAATGCGGTCATCGCAACGGCGACGGTGACGGTCACCCTCACCTCGGGCAGCGCCAACGTGACGTTTTCTCCGAGCGCCTCGGTCACCATCGCAGCGGGATCGAGCACGGCCACCTTCACCATCAGCGATACCACCGACACGGCGCCGGAGACCATTACGGCGGCGTCTACGGGCATGGTGTCCACCACCCAGACCGAGGCCTTCAACGCGGCCGGTTCGCACACGACGGTGACGGTGGGGAGCCAATCGGGTTCGCCCGCCCCCAACGGCACGGCCACGTTCGCGGTGACAGTCACCAACTGCAGCGGATGCAACACGCACGGCTACAGCCTGACCGGAGTGGGCGGCCTCCCGCCCGGGGCGACGTGGTCGGCCAACACGGCATGTGACGACATCACCGGTGCATCACCGTCGTACACCTTCACATTGACGGTGACGACGACGACGGCCACGCCGGCGCGCGCCACCGCCTATGCGTTGGACGTCACCGCGGCGCGATGGAACGACAGCGCCGACTGCAACGTGAGCGGCGGGATCTACGAGGACGCCGAGGGAACGGGATCGCTCACCGTCGGCTCTGGATCCGCCTCCAAGATCGTCTACGAGGTGCAGCCCAGTGGGGCCACCTCATCAGGCGGTGTGTTCCCTTTGCTACCGAAGCTCGCCGTCGAGGATGCCT
Organism: uncultured Acidimicrobiaceae bacterium; assembly: GCA_963793645.1. Lineage (GTDB taxonomy): Bacteria > Actinomycetota > Acidimicrobiia > Acidimicrobiales > UBA8190 > CAWCAW01. The sequence goes on from CAWCAW010000006.1 coordinate 113,348, forward strand.
ACGGCAACGTGGTCACGTCCGCCTCGGCGTCGGTGACACTGACACTGGTGGGGACGGGCACCTTGGCCGGATGCACGGGCGCCGTGGCCACCACTAGCGGGGTGGCAACATTCAGCGGCTGTGACGTCACCGGCACCGTCGACCTCGTCAACGACACGCTGACGGCCACGGCGTCGGGGGGCTTCGCCGGCACGGCGGTGAGCAACCCCTTCGACATCACGGGGGCGGCCAGCAAGGTGATCTTCACAACCCAACCGGCGGGAGACTCGGGAACCGGCGGTCTGTCGACCCAACCGGTCGTGTCGGTGGAGGACTCGAGCGGCCACGTGGTGACGGCCAGCAGCGCCTCCATCACCATCGCCCCCAGCTCGGGGACTCTCGTCTGTAAAGACAGCGGTCTGACCGTGACGGCGAGGTACGGCGCGGCGACATTCGGAGGGTGTGCGCTGACCACCGCCAAGACGGGAGCCACCTTGAGCGCCACCTCGTCGGGGCTGACCTCGGCGACGAGCACCACGTTCAACGTGACCATCTCGGCTCCCACCGTGTCCGCCCCTTCGTCGGGGACACCAGAGGCGATCGCCGCCACGGAGACGTCGACGTTCACCGTCACCGGCACCAACTTCGCCTACGGCCTCACCGTGGCCGACAGCGGCGGGAACTTCACCATCGACGGGTGGACGTGGACGAGCGCGACCCAGATCAGCGTCACCGCCACCTGCACGGCGGCCGGCACCGACGGCCTCATCGTCACCAACCCCGACACCGGTGCCGTCACGGCGGCCAGCTCTCTGACCAGTACGTAGAGGCGGCAGGTCTTACAAAGGGAGCCCCATCCCCGGGATCTCCTCGCCGGGGGGATCAGAGATCACCGGAGACAGGGTCCAACCGAGCGTCGAGCCTCGGCGAGACATGCCGCAGCGGACGACGCACGACCTCCCGCACTGTCATCACGTGCGGACACCGTCACTGTCGCCAATGCGGGCTGGGGAAAACAAGAGGCGAAACCTGGGGATTTTGCGGCGCGATAGATGCGTGCACGAGCAAAGATCGAACCTCAGGCGCGCGCTCGCAGACGCAGGAGATCGAGCCGGTCGCCCAAGGCGTCGGGCGTGATACCGAAGAAGCACGCCAAAGCCCGCACATCGGCGCGACGGATGGTGATCACGCGCCCGTTGAAGTCCTGACGATGCACTTGGATGATGTGGAGGAAGCGCCGCAGCACCTCGTGCTCGGGGCCTGCTCCCGCCCGCAGCCGGGCCAGGTCTATGGATACCTTCTCGGGGTCCCCTGTGGCCGCCGGAGACGAAGGGTCAGCTTCGCCGTCGGTCCCCGACGCGTGGTGCCACGCGGCGCGCCGAGGCTCTTCGGGGAGGAGTTGGTCGACGGGCACGTTGTAGAGCTTGGCCAGCCTCTGCAGCCGATCGACGGTGATGACACGCTCGCCTCGCTCGTAGGCGCCAAGCACCGAAGCTCGGAACTCCTGGTTGGACATCTCCTCCACCGCCACCAGAGACAGTCCGGTTTGATGCCGCACGGCTCGTAAGCGCGACCCGATAGCGACGGCTTGCTCCGAACGTGTTGGCTCGTGCTCAGCGGTAAAGGACGACTCGGTATGGGGTTCCATGATGGGTGTGGTCGTGCCGCCTCACGAACTCCAAGGATTCTGCCCCGCCGCTGCACGCCTGGCGCGGATACACGCCCGAGCAGCCCCTACGCCTCATCCACGAGGTTCTCGAAAAATCTGTGCCCCTGCCCCTATGGTGCGGTTATGGGCCGCAAGATCCTCTTCATCACCACCGACCAGCAGCGCTTCGACAGCCTGGGGTGCAACGGCGGGGTGATCGCCCGCACGCCTGTCGCCGACGCATTGGCCGCCTCGGGCATCAATTACCGGCGGGCCATGAACCAAAACGTCGTCTGCATGCCGGCCCGCAGCACCATGATCACCGGTCAGTACCCGAGGACCCATGGGGTCTACGCCAACGGCGTACCGCTCCCCGCCGATGCACCGAGCGTCGCCGCCCACCTTCACGAGCACGGTTACCGAACCGCGCTGGTGGGCAAGGCACACTTCGAGCCGGCCTTCGATCCCGACGGGCGGTGGCCGGAGAATCGCTTCGCCAAGGAGGACTCGACCGGCCCCCACCGCGGCTTCGAACACGTGGAGTTGGCCATGCACGGACCGATCGCGTTATGGCACTACGGGGTGTGGATCCGCAAACAACCGGGCCACCATCAGCGGGACTTCTACCAGTTGCTCGACGGGGCCGGACTCAATAACGCCGGAGGCGGGGACACCGGCGCTCCCCAGTTGAAAATCAATCCGGTGCCGCGCGACCTGTACCACACCGATTGGGTCGCTGATCGCACCATGGCATGGTTGGACAGCCTGAACGAAGACGACGACTGGTTCTGCTGGATGAGCTTTCCGGATCCGCATCATCCGTGGGACCCGCCCTCCTCCGAACTCGGTCGAGTCAACTGGCGCGATCTCGACCTGCCGGCCGGGCACCCGGGCTCACCCGAGGCGTGTCGGCGCATCCTCGAGCAAAAACCCCGCCATTGGATGGCGTACTACGACGGGTCGCACTCGAACTTCGAAGGCGGCCCGGCCGGTTTCGTCCCGGCCACCATGACCGATGATCAAGTGCGGGAGGTGAACGCCTTCACCCACATCGAGAACGAGCTCATCGACGAGGCCATGGGCCGCGTCATGGCGCGCATAGAAGCCAGGGGGTGGGGTGCGGATACCGACATCATCTTCACCACCGACCATGGCGAGCTGCAGGGGGACTTTGGCCTGCTCTTCAAAGGCCCGTACCACTGCGAAGCATTGATGCATCTCCCCATGATCTGGCGTCCGGCTCCCTCGGCTGGGGTGGCTCCGGGCATCATCGAAGACCCGGTGGGCCAGCTCGATCTGGCGCCGACGTTCTGCGAGATCGCCGGCGTGGCCGTACCGCCGTGGGTGCAAGGCACCGCACTTCCCACCGCTCCTGACGGGCGACGCCAGCGCGTCATCTGCGAATGGGACAGCCAGTTCGAAAGCGAAGATCTTCACCTGCGCTCGCTGTTTCGCGACGGGTGGCTCGTCACTGCCTATGAGGCGGGAGGCATCTACGAAGGCCACGAGGGTGAGCTCTACTCCTTGGAGGAGGACCCTCTGCAATGGAACAACCGGTGGGAGGACTCGTCGTGTCGAGCGCTACGCGACGATCTCCTCGGCGACCTCTATGACAACCTGCCGGCCCGTCGCGAACCGTGGCTAGAGGTGGAAGCGCCCGTCTGAGAAGCAGACCGGATCACGGTCGCCCGGCGCCCACCAACCCCTGGTCCCACACTGCCGCGTAACTGACGAGTTCGCCCGTCTCGGGAGCCTGGATCACCGTGTCATTACCGATGTACATGGCGACGTGCTCGACCGAATCGGTGCCGTCGTCATAGAACAGAAGGTCACCGGGCTCGAGGTCCGACAACGGAATGTGAGTGATGGAGTCGTACTGGTCCTGGGCCGTGCGCGGCAGAGCGACGCCCGCTTGGCGCCACGACCACTGCACCAGGCCCGAGCAGTCGAAGCCGGGGCCGGCCGAGCCCTTGGGCGACTCTCCGCCCCACACGTAGGGGACGCCGAGTTGGCTCTCGGCTGCTTGCACCGCACCCGCAGAACCGGGAGCCACCGGTGCATCGGTCGCCAGCGACGCGCCTTGTTGTTGCTTGATGTAGGCATCCTCGGCGGCCTGCGCGGCTTCTTGGGCCTGCAGCTGCGCTTGGAACTCGGCTTTTTGTTCTTCCTGTTGGGCCGTCTGCAGCTGGGTGACCAGCGTGGCGACCTGTCCTTTGACCTGACCGAGGGAGGATTGTTGCGAGGCTTCCAACACTTGGGCCTGCTGCTGCTCAGACCCCACTTGCGCGGCCACCGTGCGGGCCTGGGTCTCGGTGGTCTGCAGTTGACTCTCTTGAGCTCCGAGCGACTGCTGGGCCCGATGCAGGCGGTCGATCGCCGATGTGACGTTGTCGCCGGCGACGTGTCGATACTCCTGGGCGGCGGATGCCTGTTCGCCGCCCGGGGAGAAGAAATTCTCGAGGGCGGTGTCGGTGGCCCCGCTCATGTACTGCGTCAACGCCTGGTTGCGCAGATCGGTCTGGTCACTGGTCACGTCAGCCTGCGTCTGTGCAACTTGGGCTTTGGTGGAGGTCAGTTGACTGTCGAGTTGCTGCACTTGTTGCTCGTCGGCGTCGTATTGCTGCCCGAGCACATCGAGTCGTTGGCCGTCGGCCTGCAGCTGCTGGGCAATCTGCGTGGCTTGTGACTGCGCCGTTTGCAACTGCCCGTTGACGGCGCTTACCTTCGCCTTCGAGCTTGATACCGGATCGGCATCGGCACTATGCGCCAGTGGCCCGACCAACGCCATCACAATGAAAATGGAAAGGGCGACCACCAGGCGGGGCCGAACATTCGCCTTCCGCCCAGTAGACGGTGGCGTCGAGAATCCTTCGACGTCACTCACGATGGAAATTGTGTTTAACACGCGACCAGGGCATTTGCAATGATTCGAAAGTCCTATTCGTGCCCACGAGGGCATGGCGGAGTTGTTCACAGAAAAGTCCGCAGAATGCCGCACAAATTCACAGAAACAGCACTGAGCTGGCCGTATTGAGGACCAACGGCGTCATAAATCACGTAGCGGTAACAGCGAATCGCGGCGTCACACCGATGATGCGCTCAGGAACGCGCATTTCTAGAGATGTTGCCCACTCGATGTCGCGCAACCTGTACAGAGAGAGACGAGACCATCCTGTACGCCCCAATAGATCCACAATGTTACGGGGATGTGTACCTGATCCGAGTGGCAACGCGTTGCGTACGTTCGTTGAATACGGCGCGTGATGATCAGGTGCTTCTGCGCGTAAACGGCGGAGGAACTGACGCGCCGAGGAACGAACGCGCTCGATGACATCGACATCCCCCCACATCGATTCGACGACAACGAGTCGTCCCGTGGGCGCGGCGGCGCGCCACGCGCGTAATGCGGACTCGGGATCCGGCAAGGTCCACAACAGGTGACGTTCCATAACGGCGTCGAACCCGTTCGCAGCCGCAGTCGGAGGTGCGGTGGCCGACCCGACCACGACGGTGATGTCCAACTCTTCGTCGTCGGCGGCGGCCTGCAGGCGAGCAAGCATGTGGGGAGACAGGTCCAAAGCGGTCACGGCGTGGCCCAGTCGGGCTGCGATCAGGCTGAGGAAGCCGGTACCGGCCCCGCAGTCCAAGACCCGGCTCGGGGCGGGAGGAAGGAGCTTCGCCAAGGCGGCCGTCCACGCCGCCTGCACCGCCGCACTGGTCGGGTGATGGCCGGGAGAGTTGTCGTAGGTGGCGGCGTCGTCGTCCCAGTACTGCCGTATGTCGTCCAGAAGCGTCATGGACAAGGTTCTACCCCGGTGGCACTCCGTGAACCGTCACCGTGAACTGCCGAGCTTTGAGGCGCGGGGCTACTCGGCGCGCAAGAGCGTTGCCGTGGGCGTTCGGGCCGCCAGCCACCCGGGCGCCAATGCCACCACATTGGCTAGCACTAGGGCTCCGACGGCGACGACGGCGATCCACAACACGGGAACGTTGGGAGCCGGCACGGCGTGGATCAAGTTGGCGAAGCTATCCCACAAGAATCGTCCCGTCAGGATACCGAGCGGCACGCCGATGATGACGCCGATGACGACGGCCACACTCGACTGCCAGGCGACAACGGCTGCCAACTGTCGCCCGGAGAGGCCGAGCGTCTTGAGAACAGCCAGGTCTCGACGTCGACGGCGCACCGAAGCGATGAGCGTGATGCCAAGAGCGAGAACGGCACCAACCGAAAGGCCGGCACCGAGAATGTCGGGGATGTCCTCGATCGAATGAGAATCCACGATCTCTTCGGGACGGAGCACCGACACCACGCCCCCTGAGGTCCCGCTGCCTTGCGGTGATGCATTGATAGCGGCACTGACCCCTTGCAGAGAACGAAGGGCCACCGGCGAGACGCCTCCCCGAGTTCGAATCAGGTACGCGTTGGGGCCGGGTACCTCGCTTCCCTGGGCGTTTCGCACTGACGCCGGGATCAGCCGGTAATCGATCATGGCGCCTATGCCGAGCCCGTCACCCATTATGGCGGGCATGGTGGCGGTTCCGACGATCACAAGGCGAGCCGACGCACCACCGCCGCGTACGACAACGGTGTCGCCGAGATGCTTGTGGAGACTGGCCAGGGTCGATGGACCAAGAACTATTTGATCTGGTGCCTCGAGCCCGTGTCCGCTCAACAGCGGCGGACTCACCGCCGCGTCGAGTGAAGCACCGAGGGTAGAGACGTCTTGCTGGCGGTCAAGAGTGGCGGAGGCAAAGTAAATCCCTGATGCCGCCTGGACTTCGTGATCGTGGGCGAGAAGGGTGGCGCTCAGCTGTGCGGGGAGGTCCTCGTCACCGGCGAATCCCGAGAACAGGGCGTAGTTCCAATTCCACCCAAAGAGTCGGGGGTGAGATACGAGGCTGTTGAGACTGGCGCCGAAGGTGATGGTGGCGGTCACCACCATCACGGCGAAAGTGGCACCAACGATCGCCGAGCGAATGGGGACCGGATCACGTCTATCACCTCGATCGAGGGCGAACTGGATGCCGGTGACGGCAGCGACAGGCAGACCGGAACCCGCGGCAGCGCGCGCCGGCGTGGAGGAACGATCGGTGCCTCCTTGCTGGCGTTCACGGACTCGATGGGGAGCGCGGCGCCATGAGACGAACAGTGCCGCCGCCGCTGAGGAATACGACGATCAGGGCAAAACCAGCACCGAGCGCCGTCCAGTCGACAGAAGCCCCGATGGGAAAGACGGGACGCACCGGGCCTAACGGGAACAGGGGCGATAGCGCTACGGCCACGAGCGCTGCCAGCGCCGCGCCCAGGACTGTCGCACCGATAATGACGATGCAACCCACCGTCATCGCCATAGTGGGGCTGGCGCCGAGCGCCCGCATGGTCGTCAACTCACCTTGTTGGAGCCGAAGCTGACGCCCGATGAGCTGGTAGGCGATGATCAGTGCGGCCAGCCCGGCCAGGGCGCCAAAGACGGCGAGCGCAATCGACACCGGCTTGAGAGCGCGATCAGCAGCGGCGATGGACGGGCCGTTGGTCATGATCTTGAAGGCGGCGGTTACACCGGGAATGTTCCGGACCATCTCGTTGGCGACAGTGGCCGCCGCCGTGCTGTGGCCGGCGTCCAGCGTTATGGCGCTGTAGGAATAGTAGGCACAACACGTCGCCAGCTGTCTGGTGAGCGCCGGCGAGAACAGCACCTCCCCCGACCCCAAGGCGTCATAGTCGTCTTCGACCACGTTCCGAGGAAAGACGACGATGCCGACAAGCCGGACGTTCACGATCTTGGCCGGAGGCGGACTGGGGGCCGTACTCGGCTCGAGCGCTTCAGCATTCAGTTGCGCGTCCGAGTTGAAGGCGATCTGGGCCACCGAACCGATATGTACCCCGAGCTCTTTGGCCGCCTGGGCGGTCATGACTCCTTCACCCGCGTTCGATGGTGTGAACATCCGGCCGGCCACGACATGCGCGCTGTCCTCAGTGCGGTATTCGTCGCCCAGAGTGCCTTCCACCGTTGGTGGCTTCTCGGCTGGTCCGATATCGGTCTGGACCCCACGGACGTAGTCGATGTTGCCGTCGAAACCGACCACGGCCCGCTGGGCGCGCACAAGAATTAGATGGCCGACTGCCGCCGCAATGGCGGGGCTGTAGCCGACCGAGGAGCCCAAGGCGGGATTGTCGAACGAGGTGAACGCGAGCATGTCCGACGGGTGCGTGCTTGCGATGTACGTCGAATACGACGACTGCGTTCGTCGGGCGCCGGCGATGGCACCCATGGCCACTCCCCCCACCAGGCCGAGCAGGAGGACCAGCGCCAAGCAGCCACCCCATCGCCTGCCCAGGGTGGCCCGAGAATAGAAAACGGCGACGCGCCAGTCCTGTCGGTTCACTCCCACCTCTCACTGACCAGGTGTTGGCGTCGCCTTGGACACCCGCTGAACGATCAGGTCTCGTCCTGACTGGTCCATGTGCAGTGTGCCCGCGACACAGGCCGTCGGGCCAGGTGGTCACCACGTCGCCAGCTCTCGTACCAGCACTACTGCGGCGGCCGTCGATCGGCCGGCGCCCTCGCGAGCTGTGAGAATGACCGCCGCCGACGGACATCGACACGGCAACCACGGCACGAGGAGGAGACGGTGGCAGGACGACTCGAAGGGACGGTGGCGCTCATCACGGGCGCCTCGAGCGGCATCGGCGAAGCGACGGCCCTGGCCCTGGCCGGCGAGGGCGCGGCCGTCGCCGTGGCGGCTCGTCGTAAGGACCGCCTCGAAGCACTGGCGCTACGGATCGGCGCTCCCGACAAGGTGCTCGTGCTCGAGACCGACGTCTGCGAGGAGGACCAAGTTCGCCGCATGGTCGATGAGACGGTGATCAGGTTCGGTCGACTCGACACTCTCGTCAACAACGCCGGCGTCATGCTGCTCGGGCCCGTGGTGAATGCTCCCACCGAGGAGTGGCGCCGCATGGTCCATCTGAACCTGCTCGGCCTCTTCTACGGCACCCATGCCGCGCTCCCCCACCTCCTCGAAGCAGCCGACAACGGCCCGCGCCGAGTCGCCGATGTCGTCAACGTGAGCTCGGTGGCGGGCCGGGTGGCACGGTTGGGAAACGGGGTCTACAGCGCCACCAAGTTCGGGGTGGGGGCGTTCTCGGAGTCGCTACGCCAAGAGGTGACGAGGCGCCATGTGCGCGTCACCATCGTGGAGCCCGGCGCCGTGTTGACCGAACTGGCCACCCACCTGCGTCCTGAGATCCTCGAGGACATGGCCAAGAATTTCGAGAGCGTGGAGATGCTTCAGGCCGAGGACATCGCCCATGCCGTCACGTTTGCGGTGACCCAACCGCGCCACGCCTCGGTGAACGAGATTCTGGTACGCCCCACGGAACAAGAGCGCTGATGACCGAGGGCGGGCGCACTGAGTGCCGCCGTCGAGCCTGCCGATCAGCGCGTGAAACAAGCGCGTGACGGTCCGACCGCCGACGGTGTCAGGCGGGTGGACCGCTGGTGAGTCGCACGCTGGAGCTGTGGTTCGCTCCCGACACCGCCACCCACTTGACCGTGACGGAGCTGCCGGGACGATGCATCAGGAGCGTTGACTCGAGGGACGAGGCCGAGGTGACCGACGAACCGTCCACCGACACGATGACGTCACCCGGGGTGAGGCCAGCACCTTGGGCCGGGCTGGGGTTCTCCACGGTGACGACCAATGCGCCTGAGCTCACCGGTGCGACCGGGCCGGTGTAGCCCCCGGCTCCGAAGGGGCTCCCGGAGGACGATTGCCCGCTGGCGTTCTCGATCTCGACGCCCAACAGCGGCCTATGGGCTCCTATCTCGACGGTCGAGGTCCACGCTCCGGCTCGTATGGCCGCCAAGATGGGCAAGGCCGTAGTGAGAGGAATCGAGTACGCCTCCGATGCACCGGCATCTTCGGTAGCGCCATCGGCGGCGGCCGTATCCATGCCGATGACGTGCCCATTGGTCTCGACCAACGGACCGCCGGAGTCACCACGCTGGATGGGAGCATCGGTCTGGATCAACCCGTGCAACGTCTCAGGCGTCGTCCCCGGGTCACCAGCGGTGATCGTTTGATCAACGCCGGTCACCGTTCCTGGCACGGCCGACGGTTGGCCGCCACGGCCAAGGGCGTTGCCGACACAGACGATCACCGTGCCCACCGCCACGGTGGAGTCAGAACCAACGTCGATGCTCTTTAAGTGCGACGCCCCCTGGAGCTGGATGAGGGCGACGTCGTCGGTGGGGTCGTCACCAAGCACGGTGGCGCGGTAGCTCTGCCCCGTGGTCGGAATCTGCACCGTCAGAGAGGTGGAATCCTCGATGACGTGATTGTTCGTCATCACCTCCCCCGAGGACGTGACCACCATGCCCGTGCCGGCCGCCTCGCCACCCCCCGCCAGGGTCGAATCGATATCGACGATGGCGGGGTCCACCTTGGCTGCGATGGCTCCGGTGTCGATATTGGGGGTCACCACAGCTGATCCACCCGGATTGGTGACGCCGGATCCCGACAGCGCCGATCCGTTGTTACCGAGCGCGTACTCCACCGCGCCGCCGGCCACCGCCGACACCAGTACCAACACGGCCATCACGACCACGACGATGCCTCGGCCGGCACGTCGAGGATCGGGAGATCGGCCGTAGACGGGGATGGCGCCCCCACCCCCATAGGGGAAGTTGCCGCTGTAGGGGGAGGAGCCGCCCGGGCCGCCGGCCGGGGGGCCCCCGTAGGGAGGAGCGCCGGCGCTGTAGGGACCGGCGCTGTAGGGACCGGCGCTGTAGGGACCGGCGCTGTAGGGACCGGCGCTGTACGGACCTGCACCGTAGGGGGAGCCGCCGGCGCTGTAGGGACCGGGGCTGTAGGCATCGGGGCCGTACGGAGGGGTCTGACCGCCGGGTGGTCGAGGGTCGCCCCACCTGGGAGGTACGTCTCTTCCGTACGGTGGCGCGCTGGCGCCGGACCACGAAGCTCCCCCGACCGCGCTCCATGGAGGTGGAGGCGGCCAGGGTGATGGGGCTGCCGGTGGGGCCGGCACCTCAGAGGTGGGCTCGGGAGGCGGGACCGGATCGGTGCGCTGCTCGTCCGGGTCGTAGGGGCTCGTCACTGCTTCTTCCCTTCCCTCCACCGCGATCCGATGGCGGTATAGCCCCATCGCATGTCGTCGAATTTGCCCGGCGAACCTGTGAACAACCTTGAAATTACCGGGCCGCCAGCCTCCACGAGACTGCCTTTGCCAGGAAGTTTCGCGCTCGGCAGACTGATCGCCAGCCACAGGGTGGCAGGACGCCGCCGAAAGGGGTACGCCGTGTTCACCAAGATCGTCGTGGGGACCGATGGCTCGGACACGGCCAATGTGGCCGTCGAGGTCGCCATTGACCTCGCCAAGCTCTGCGGGGCCGAGCTTCACATCGTCAACGCCTACCAAGCCGTGAGCACGGCGGTGGCGGCCGCCCAGGCGGGGGTGGTGACGGCCGGCGCCGTCGAGATGAACGTCTCCCTACTCGAGGGCACCAGTGAGGAGCTCTTGGCCAAGGTGGCGGCCGCGGCCACCGGCGTCTTGGTCCATACCCATTCGGTGTTCGCGCCTCCCGCCGACGCCGTTGTACAGGTGGCCGAATCCGTCGACGCCGATCTCATCGTGGTGGGCAGTAAGGGGATGAAGCGACGGGTCCTGGGCTCGGTGCCCAACTCGGTGGCGCACAAGTCGCCGTGCGACGTCCTCATCGCCAAAACGACGTAACGGGGCGAAGCACTACCTGGCGGCCGGTTGGGAGACTGTCACCGCGGCGGCTTCACGCACGGCGCGGATCCGTTGGCGCGCCGAGTCGTCATCTGAGCCCTGCCGTGGCGGTAACCGAAACGTCGTATAGAGCACCCGGCGCTCGCTGTTCACGGGAGGTTGGGCCATGTGCATGGTGCAACTCAGGTGCACGGTCACGTCCCCGCTGCGAGTGGGAAGGTCGACGACGGGGAGCTGACTGTCTTTTCTGAGCAGCGCCGGCCACACCAAGGCTCGGTGGCTCCCGGCCACGGCGCGCAACTGGCCGCTGTTGGCATCGGCTCCGGTCACCGACACGCCGACGGTCAACGAACAGCATTCATAGCTGTGGCGGCCGAGTGAGCAGTCCTTGTGCCACGGGACGTCGGAAATCCCTTCGACGATACCGATGGGCTTAATCAACGCCTCCACCGAGTTGGACTGCATCGAGCCCCACACGTGGCCATCGCCCGGGAGTGCCGCCAATCGCGCCAGGCGCTCGTCGGTACCGAAAGACGAAACCGGAGCACTGTGGCGCTCGAATCCCTGCATGCGTACGAGGCGATCCTCGCCGTCGGAAGTACACGCCCACCAGGATTGACCGTCACCTCGCCGGTAGCCGGGCATGGCCGTGTCGATGTCTTCGGAGATAGCGGACATCTCGCGCTCGGAAAACACGCCCTCGACGTGCAAGAACCCGGCTTCTTCGAGGAAGTGGCCCATGTCTTGGTCTGAGTCCGACAACGAGAACGCCCGGGAGAGGTCCAATGGTTGACCGCGTCGGTCTCGGAATGCCATCGCACCGACGTGAGGAGCAACGCCGTCGAGAGCGCCGCGCAGCACGAGCCACCAGTCGAGGAGCGTCTCGAGACGACCGTGCAGTGTCAAGGCGCCACTGGAGAACCATGCCATCGGTGTCGCCTGATCGGTCACCAAGTCGTCGAGCTGGTGGTGATCGATCTGCAAGATGTCATTACCGGTGTCGGTGGCCGTTGTGATCAAGGCACGGCCGTCGAGCACCGACAACGTCCACGCCGATGAGCCGTCGACTTCGATGGTCAGAGATCTCGGTGACAGACGGCCCAGTGCGTCTCGAAGCAGATCGGCACACGTCTCGAAGGCCACCGGAAGGTCTTGCTCGAAGAACTGGCCTGGATCGACGGGAACGGTCCCGCCGTCGGTCCTGGTCCGCATGTCCACACCCACAACGGCCTCCTTGGCACCTATCCGAAGCGTAGATCGGCGGCCCCGATCAGGGGCAGGCCCTCGGTTGCCAAGAGTCGCCCCTGGTCGTCGACGACCAAGGCGCTGTACCCCGGGACCGCTTCGACCAGCGCCACTGCGTCCACGCCCCCGGCCGCGACGCCGGTTGCCAGGGCATCAGCCAGCGCCAAGTCGGGGCCTACGACGGTGACCGATCGGACGTCATCTACGCCGCCGTCGTTGCGGGGATCGCGTACATGGAGACCTCTTTCATAAGAACCCGACGTGGCCACCGCCCCCGGTGACGCCACTGCGCACACGCATGACCCGGCATCCCCCGGATCACGAATGCCAACAACCCACGGCCTGTCGCCATGGCGGCACCCGAAGGTGGCCACGTCGCCACCTCCATTGATCATGGCGGCCGCCACTCCCGAGTCCTGCAACACGAGAAGCGCCTCTTGGGTAGCCCACCCTTTCACCAAGCCGGTTGGATCGACTCCGCCGGGCATGGCCCATGGGTCGAACCAGCCCCGGGACAGCTCCCGGGCCCGACGACAAAGATCGAGCACGACACTCACCTCGGTCGGACAGTCTTCGAGCCCGATCTCGCCGCGTCGCAACCGGCTGATCGGACTGGCCGGTTTGTAGGTACTGAACATGTCATCGGCTTCATGCAAACGATCGCAGGCGGCGTCGATGGCACACCGCGCATCGAAGTCATCGAGCGGGCCCGCCTCCACCACAAAGGAGAAGGCCGTTCCCATCACGTGCTCGACGTGACCAATGGTGGGCGAGGTGGCGATCATCGTTTGATGTGAAGCTTGTCCAGGGCCGCCTGCAAGGACGACTCGTACGCCATGCTCGTCATGGTGGCGCCCGACACGGCGTCGATGTTGGCGCTTTGCGCTCGCATGGCCTCCTTATGCAACAGCGGCCCCGAGACCTCGCTGAGTTGCACCGAGTGCGCGTTGTCGTTCGGCAGCTGGAGGTTGTCGATGGCCACGATGCGCCCGCCGACCACGGTGACTCGTAGCTTCACCGGACCATTGGGCGTGTACCCAGAACCGATACCGACGCGGCTGCCGGGAACATAGGTCCACGTGGCGCGCTTGGCGGCGGCACCAGGACCCTCGTTGTGCGTGCGAAAGCTCAGGACAAACGCCAGCCCGGCGGCAGTGGCGGCCAGCACGATCGGAGCGCGGCGCATGGTCAATCAGCTCTCGGGCTCACAACACAAAGGTTTCATAATGGATGCGCTCAGCGGCAACTCCGAGGCGACGTGCAGCTTCCACCACCTGATCACGCAGCCCCTGCGGGCCGCAGATGTAGACGTCGCGCTGGGCCAGATCGGGCACGAAGTAGTTGAGGAGGGCGGCATCGACGGGGACGACCGAACGGGGACCGACCAGTTCGTGGAGCCGGCCGTGACGCTCGGCCACCAGGGCGGCAATCTCGTCGCGAAGCACGCGCGCCTCATACGTCGAGTACCGAAGAATGACCACCACGTCCTCATCGGGGGGAAGGTCCTCGAGCAGGGCGCGCAGCGGCGTCACGCCGATGCCCGCCCCTATGAGGGCCACGGACCGACCAGACCGCTTGTGCTTGGTGAATGACCCATGAGGGCCTTCGATGAATACTCTCGTACCGGGACGCAAGTTGGCCAGAGATCCACTGTGATCTCCGGCATCTTTGACTGTGACCCGGATCAGGGGAGGCTGGGGAAGAGCCGAGAGCGAGTACGGGTGAGCCTCCCACCACGCGCCTTTGGCCAGGAACCGCCACAAGAAGAACTGGCCGCCTGACACCTTTAAGCGATCGAGGTGGCGTCCGGTACAGGTGATCGACACGACACCGGGACTTTCGCCGTGGACGTCGAGCACGCGCAACCGATGATGGATGCTCCGCCAGATCGGGAGGGCCACACGGTAGCCGAGCACCACGCCGGCCGTGGCGGCCCACAGCACACTCCACCACACCCGATCGAGAGGGTGATGGACGAAGGATGCCCCGTTGGCGAGTTGGTGGGCGAAAGCCAGGGCAAGGCCGAGATAGACGTAGAGATGGATCGACCACCACGTCTCGTAGCGAAGGCGGCGGCGTGCCGCTCGCAACGACGAGGCGCCCGCCACCACGAGCAGGCCGAAGCCGAAGGTGGCGGCGACGACGTCGGGATAGGAGCCCAACAAACGGCGCAGCTCCGTCCACAGCGGGGAGCGGTCGAGCTCGGCATATCCGATGACGATGAACACGATGTGGGCGGCGATCAACACCATGGGCCAAGAGCCGAGTTGACGGTGCCACCGAATCAAATGCTCCTGGCCGAATACGTGCTCCAACAATGGAATCCGCGCCACTACCAGGACCATGATCAACAGGAGGTAGGAGCCCAACAATCCGGCCAAACGCCCGACGGCCAGGGCCGGCCCACCGGCGGCAGCCAACGCGTTGTTCATCTCGGCGGTGATTTCGAGCCAGACCGTAAATCCGAGACCGGCCACCAACGCGGCGATCGTCACGAGGGTGACCTCGCGCCGTCGGCGCACCGGCGACGGCGCTGAGACACGCGCTGAGCGAGTCGCCACCGGTCCATGGTAGACCGGCCCACGTCTTCAATAGACCGACGATTCGGGCTGTCTCCGCGTGCTGACGCCGAGGTCGGCAGGCCCCGGACGGTCAGCGTTGATGACAGAAAGGAGAGTTATGGGAAAGATTCGGTGCGAGATCTCCATGTCACTTGACGGCTACAGCGCCGGCACGAACCCGAGCCTCGAAAACCCCCTCGGCGAGGGTGGCCGGCAGTTGCACGAATGGGCGTTCGGACTCGCCGCCTGGCGTGCCCCCCATGGACTCGTGGGCGGCGATGTCAACGAGAGCACGGCGGTTGTCGAAGAAAGCCTCAGCAACGTGGGTGCCACCATCATGGGCAGAAAGATGTTCGGCGGCGGCCCCGGGCCTTGGGGTGATGACCCGTGGAACGGATGGTGGGATGACAATCCTCCGTTCCACCGGCCGGTGTTCGTGCTTACGCACCATCCTCGACTTCCTCTCGAGCTCCAAGGCGGCACGACCTTCACGTTCGTCACCGACGGCGTCGAGTCCGCCGCCGAGCAGGCCCGGCGCGCCGCGGCCGGCATGGACGTCGTCGTGGCCGGCGGAGCCGACATCGTGCAGCAGTACCTGGCGGCCGGCCTGGTCGAAGAGCTCGAACTCCACATCGCGCCCGTGATCATGGGTGACGGAGTCCGGCTCTTCGACCACCTCGCAGGGGCCGACATCAGGCTCGAGCAACTGCGGGCGGTGGAGGCACCCGGGGTCACTCACGTGAAGTACCGAGTCGCTAAAAGCTGAGCCAGGTCGAAAGAGGCCGAGACAGCCCTGGCCAAGACTGCCGTGGCCAACACAGAGCGTCAGTCGCCGAGACCCTGTCGGTCAGCCGCCGGGGAGATGGTAGGACCCGGGGCCGGTACCGATTCCACCGCCGGATGGGACCGAGCTGGAGCCACCCGGGGCGGACGAGCCCGAACCGCCATAGGAAGGAGGCCCTGCGTGAGGGGTCGGCCGCGTACCTCCGGAGCCGGTTCCCGAACCGTTGTGGCCACCACCCACGCTGCCCGGCACCGAGCTGTGTGTGTGGGTGGAGCCGGTGCCGCTCGTTACTCCGCCGTGCCCAGTCCCGCCGCCGTCGACACCTCGTCCCGTCGGGAATGAACCGGGCGAAGCGGTGGGCCCGCTCGGCGCATTGTGCATGCAGGCCTCCGGGAGGGCAGACCCCTCAACGGGCTTCCACAGCGAGGGATGCACAGCGGATGGCCCACCGAGCAGCGCATGACACGCGGCCTGCAGCACTCGATTCGAGTGGGGCTCGACCTGGGCGCGATCGGGAGAGTCGAGCTTCACCAATGCCCCGGCCAATACTTGCGCGGCGCGTGCGGTGCTCGTGTCACTGCTCGTGGATTTCGATGCCAGATCGCTTTGCAGTGTGCTCGTATCGTTTTGCACGTTCACCACGGCCGGCGGAGTCACCGGCAAACCGACCGCGACGGCCAGGGCGCGCAGCGGCTCGGGAACGGGAGCGCCCGCCGCGAAGGCGGTGCCGGTGCCGACGACGGCCGTGGCGACGATCACGCCGACCACCGCAAATCGGCGGCGCCACGTCACCACCACCCGAGCCCGGCGCGGGCGTAGCTCACCAGACTGCTTGCGGGCGGCCAACAAACGCACGTCACGCAGGGCCTCGTAGGTGGGCTCGAGGCTGGGTACCGCGAATGAGGAGGCCAGAAGGTCGAGGATGTCGTCGTCTGACATGGGCATGGTGGCGTTCTCAGCCATCACTTCGCTCCAGGAGCTGGCGTAAATGCGACAAGGCGCGTGATTGGGCGGTACGAACCGCCCCTGGGCGCTTGCCGAGGGCGATGGCGGCCTGCTCGGCAGTTAGACCACCGACCACGCGCAGCTCCAGCAGCTCGCGCTCATCCGCACTCAATTCCTCGAAGGCCTGGCGTACACGGTGGTGCTCCTCGGCCACCAGGACGTCCTCGCCGGGCTCGGAGCCCACTCCCACCGCGCCGCCGGCGATCACCGTCGCCGCCATGTGGCGATGCGACCGATCGGAGCGGCGGTGGTGGTCAGCCGACACGCGACGGGCGATGCCGAAGACCCAGCCATCGAAGCCGGAAGGACCGAGAGTGAATCCGTCGATGCCGGCCACGGCACGCGTCATGGTTTCGCTCACTGCTTCCTCGGCATCGGTGAACCCAACTCGCCGTACGAGATAGGCGTGCAGACGCGGATAGACGCGTCGATAGAGCAGCTCCCAGGCGCCCTCGTCGCCTGTACGGGCCGCCTCGACGACATCCGCCTCGTCTTCTGTGTCACCCATGGCATCGCCTACTACATCGCTCAGCTCACACTGGTGTCACAACAATCTCGGCCGAAAGCCTCAAAAGCTGGACCCCTGGTGAAAGATCTGTAACGCCCGCCGCCGAGCGCCCATGTAGTGGACGAACGTACCCCCCACGTGAGGAGCGCGAACCCGTGCTGAGCACAACATCGATGTCAAGCTGGAAGAAGGCCGTGACAGGCAGCATTTTTGCGGCTTCGTTGATCATCGCCGTAGTGGCCGGATCCGCCGGCATTGCCGCTGCCCAAGGCACTGGCCACGGTCCCGGACACTTCACCTTCTCTTCGTCCTCGGGCTCCGGTTCGGGTTCGAGCGCGGCTGCGAAGGGGGTCCACCGCGGAGGCCCTCGTGGCTTCTGGCACGGACCCAGCGTCAAGGGGACAGTGACCGGCACGTCCGGCTCCGGCTTCATCTTGAGCATCCCGGGCTGTTCGACACCACAGACCATCACCACGTCGACCACCACGATGTACTTCGCGCCGGGGACGGGGGTTCCGCAAACCGGCGTAAGCAATGGTGAGCACGTCATTGTCGCCCTCGTCCCGGGCTCGACCCTGACTGCGAAGTGGGTCACGATTCTGCTGACCGAGGTCTCTGGGGTCATTACGAGTACCTCGCCCCTCGTGGTCACCGACGGCCAAGGCTTCGACCACACCATCGATCTGTCGGCCGCCACCACCTACACCCCGAGTGGGGCGACACTTTCCTTAAACGAGAACATCACCGCCTTCGGCGTGATCGCCTCTGACAATGTGTCTCTCGACGCATTGGTGATCCGCGTGCGCCCCGCGTCGACAGGCGGGCCCACCGGACCGTTTGGTAACGGCCACGTGATCGTGGGTGTGGTCGCCACGGGCACAACGACGACAACCTTTACCGTCGACGAAGCCGGCGGTACGACTGAGACCTTCACCGTCAACGGCTCGACGAAATACTTTGAGACGGGAGCGCCGACACCACCGGCGGGCGTGAGTGCAGGCGAGCACGTAGCCGTCATCCTCGTTCCAGGCGCGTCCACTCCCACCGCCAACAAGGTCGTGATCTTCTTGAACCAGCTCGACGGCACCGTCCTGTCGTCCGGCACGACCTCGTTCGTGATCGTGGACCACCAAGGGTTCTACCGCACCATCAACGTGGGCGGGGGCACCGTTTACTCCCCGTCGGGTGCGTCATTGTCCACTCTTACGGGCAAGCACGTGGCCGCCTTCGGCACGGTCGACCCCGACGGTGTGTCGCTCGACGCCCAGTTCGTCGACGTGTTCTCGTTCCCGGCGTTCAACTCGAGCAACTGGCAGATGTGGCAGAGGGCTTCGTCCTCATGCCCGATGGTGGCGGGAACCAGCTCCAGCACCAGCTCCATCAAGACCCCCTCATGGCCGTCGAACTCCAACCCGGGCTCGAGTGGCGGTAGCGGCACGGACCACGTGATCGTGTCGGGGACGGTACAGTCGGTGAACACGACGACGGATCTGATCGTCGTCGCCCAGCACAACGGCGGCACCACAACCGTGTTCGTCAACGGCACCACCACCTACCGCGGTGGATCCACGTCGGACCCCAACCTGGAGACGGTGGCGGGCTTGAACGACAGCACGCCGATCACGGTGATCGGATCGCCGGGACCCGGCAGTGAGGTCACGGCTTCCCAAGTCCTCATCGGGGTGCCCGGGGGCGGCTGGGGCAATGGTCCCGGGTCGGGCTACGGAAGTGGCAACAAGGTGTCTGGCCACGACGGCCCTGCACCGAGTTCGCACTTCAGCGGACCGCCGAGCTTCACCTCGGGCGGGGGCAGCCGATCCGATGGCGGAACGAACGGCGGTAGCGGTTTGGGCGGCGGAACCGGGGGCGACAAGTCCCCGTTCGGCGGTCAACCGGGCCACTGACCGACGCACCGTCACGATGACCCCGAGGTCATCGGACTCAGTGAAGCGGACAAGTGAGCTTGGTGTCGTCGGGCCGCACGAGGTGACGACACCGAGCTCGGGTCCGCCGGTCGTGGCCACGCTCGGTTCGAGAATCCAGAAGTCGACTCTGTGATCCCCGTGCGGGACCCGCTCCATGGCGAGATGGCCAGGCGTGCTCCCCCGCCCCGCTGAGAATGCGCTGAGCACTCCGAGGCGGGCCTAACAGACCCCTAACGTCCGCACCCTTGTCCTTTCAGATGCAAATGCGAAGGTTCCTTGAGATCACTATTGAAAGGAAATTCGCATGCGAAAGCGCATCATTGCCCCCATTGTCCTAAGCGGCGCTCTACTGGCAGGCGCCACAACCGTAGGATTCGCCAGCTCGGCCTCCGCCGCTACTCCCTCCGCCACCGTCACTGTCCCGCTTCGCGGTGTCAGCGACCCCGTGGCGAAATGGGCACGGGCCCATCGTCACGCCATCGAAAAGGCTGTCGTGACCATCAGTGCCAAGAGCATCGGTGTGACACCACAGGACTTGGTGAGCGAATTGAAGTCGGGCAAGTCAATCGCCGATGTCGCCACGGAGCACGGAGGGAGTGGGCAGACCGTCGGAAGCGCCCTGGTAACGGCCGGTGACGCCGCAATCAACCAGGCCGTGACGAAGGATCGCCTCAGTTCGGCTCAGGCTGCCAAGATCGAGGCCGCATTGCCCGGCTACGTCACCACTCTCGTGAACCACACGTTCTGAGACATCGAGAGATGTAGCCGACCGTTGGCGAAAGTAACTTCGCCACACGGTAAGACTCCTAGTGCCCTGCCGTCCAGCGACGGCAGGGCATTGAGGGGTATCGATCAACCCTTCGAGGGTCGTCGCTGGTTGCCCTGTCGTGATTGCTGCCGTCATAACAGGGGTCGATGCCAAATGGGCGCGGCGGATCGAAAGCGCGCCGCTGAGCAGATCAGCTGGTCAGGCGAAGGTTTCCTTCGGCGTACTCCCGCCACAAATCCGGCAACTCGGGGTCCGCAAGTAACTCTTTGGTGTCCTGGCGAGATTGGTCGCGTTCACCCACGTACCACGCCGCCACCGATCGCTCGAAACGCAGCCCCCAGCGGTACAGCGCGGAATCCACGAACAAGATGTCGTCGGGCTCGGGAATATGAACACCGCGGCTGGCGAAGAGGTAGGCGGCCGACCACGCTTCCCGGTTCCGCCATCCGAAGGCGAGGTAGTAAAGCGGCTCCGCTCGGGTAGGGCGCATGGACCAGGCGCGCAGCAAGGCCGTCGAGGCGTGCGAGAAATTGGATTCCAGCTGCAGCAATCCCACCTGATACTGAGCGAAAAACGTTTCCTCGTCCCACCCGGTGCTCATCTGGGCTCGACGGTTGTAATGCACGATGGCGATGTCGGGACGCCCCATGTGTCGATACGCCTGGGCTAGGTAGAACAGCGTGCGAGGGTCGTCTGGGTGGCGCTGGTGCTCTGCTTCCAAGAGTGCGCCGTCGCGTTCGTATTTGTCCCGACGTGTGCCTTCGTCGGCGAGGTTGTGCAATCGGACTCCGGGCAGTTGACTCTGGCGTGGGCGTCCCGAACTCGTCAGGAATTCGTTGGCCACACCTTCGAAGCGCCAGTGCCGGTTCCCGCGCACCACATAGGGCATTGAAAAGGATTCTTTTCCACCGCCGATATCGGGGTCGCCCCCGAGCACGGTGGTCAACAGGATGTCGCGAACGGGGAAAAGGCAGGACAAGCTCGTGGAGGTCCCCGTCCACCTCGAGGACCATGTCGGCATCCAGAAGCAACAGCCAGGTGGCGTGCTGTTCGTAGGCCAGCTCC
This sequence comes from uncultured Acidimicrobiaceae bacterium, assembly GCA_963793645.1. GTDB lineage: Bacteria > Actinomycetota > Acidimicrobiia > Acidimicrobiales > UBA8190 > CAWCAW01. The sequence continues at coordinate 134,594 of CAWCAW010000006.1, forward strand.
ATGAGCTCGGTGCGGTTGTGGCCAAAGTCCACGAACGGGCGGTGCTCGAGTCGACCGGGAAGGTCGCCGAGGACGGCCTGGAGCCGATCGCATGTGTCGTCGTCAGATCCGGTGTCGATGACCACCCAGGAGTCGATGTGGGCGATGGCAGACCTCAGGCAGCGCTCGATCACCGCCGACTCGTTCTTGACGATCATGGCGAGACAGATCGTGGGGCGATCGCTGTCGGTCATGACGGCCTCGGTTGAGATGTGGTCATATCCTTTGATGTATCGGTCCGGGGAGGTCGAAAATGAAGCCGGGACCTCAAGGACTCGGAGTTGTCTCAGCCTTGGTTAGGACTACGCCGGCCTAGCTGGTCCAGGTAGAAGTCCATATTGGCGAACAGGCGCTTTCGATCTTGGGACGTGCGCAAGGCCGTGACCGTCTCCGCCAGGGCCTCCTCGTACATGCCGAGTTCGCTGTGACAGATGGAGAGATGATCCCAGGGGCCCCACGTATAGGCGGTGTCGTCGATGAAGCCCTCGGCGGGGCGCTTGAGACCGCCGGCGGCGGTGAAGTACGGCACGGCCTGCTGCCATTCGCTGCGGTGGTAGTGGTGTAGCCCCAGTCGCATGAACGCCTCGGCCCGGGTGGGATCGAGCTTGACGGCAGCCAAGAGCCAGTCGTACTTCTCCTGGTTGCGCTCCAGGGCTTCGGCACACTGGGCCAGTCCGAGCAGCGCCGAATATCGCTCCCACACGACAACCTCGGCCACGCCCAGGTATTCCTGGTAGGCCAAGAGACCTTCCTCCCACCGCCGGTGATCGGCAAGCTCGTTGCCGAGATAGAACAGGGTGCGCGGTGACCGATCGCCCTCGGCCACGGCACGCTCGAGAATCGTCAGATTTCGATCCACCTTGCGGTCCCAGCTCTCGGGGGGAGCGCGATGTTCCACAAAGGCATCCGGCCACCGGATCAAATTGCCAGGGACTCCGATGAACTCGTGCACGGGACCCACCCAACGCAGCCCAGCGGCGCGGCGTACGACGCGCTCGCGATCGAAGCTGAATGTGCACACGCTCGGGTCAGACCCCGAGAATTGTCGGTGGTACGGAATCATCACGGCCAGCACGTCAGAGAGGTGGGCGAGTTCCGCCTTGAGACGGAGGAATCCGTCCTGGGCGGGCGGAGGGATCCGATCATCGGCGTCCAACCACAAAATCCACTTACCCGTGCACTGCTCGAAAGAGAAGTTACGAGCGGCGGAGAAGTCGTCAATCCAATCGAAATCGAACACCTTGGCGCCATGTTCAGCCGCCAGTGCCTTGGTGGCGTCCGTTGACCCGGTGTCGACGACGATGAGCTCGTCACAGATGGCAGCAGCATCGTCGAGCACGTGACCGATAAGGTTCTCTTCGTCCTTGACGATCATTGCCAAGGACCAATTGACATCGGAGCCGGCGTCATCGCTCGATTTCATGGCCTTGGGCACGTCGACTATTGGAGCACAACGGGCGTCTACGGAACGGTAATTCCCGACGGCACGTGGGCCGCCAAAGCGGGAACGCTGCGGATGGCCTGGGCGATAAGGCCATCGCCTTGCGTCTTTTGGCCGTCGCCTATCAACAGCAGACCGAGGTTGAACTCGGTGTTGGCGTCATGTGGCTTGATGATCAAGATCTTGCGGTAGAGGTTGATGGCCTCTTGGGGTGACGACGGAGCGTCCATCACCGCCTGGTTGAATAAAGCTGCCGATGACCTCGGGTCGAGGAAGAACGCCCGAGAGTAGGCGGCTATGGCCGAGGGATTCAGACGTTGTCGCTGATCCAACACCCCAAGGTCGAAGTAGCCGTCGGTGTCGGCGGGGTCCATCTTGATAACAGATTCGAACTCACTCCTGGCCTCGATGAACCGGCCCTGGCGAAATGCCGCTATCCCGTTCTGGAGCGCCACGTTGGCCGCACCCATCGGGCTCCGATCGAAGTGGTTGTAGACGAAGGTGCGGGGCTGGGAGGACACCAAGACGAAGTTCTGGTTGAAGTACGAGGCCAGAGCGGGTGTCCAGGGTATGTAGTCGCTATAGGGGATGGAAAGCACGACGTAGTCGGCCCGCGCCAACCACGAGTGCCACGCGGTCACGAACGCGGGCGGAAATGGGGGTGAGGCCGGCGGCGGAACCCCCTTGTCGCGACTCAGCCACATGCCGAACGGGTCCACGATGGCGGGGCAACCTTGGGCGGTTGGATTGAACCGGTTGGCGTTGATACCGAAGATCGCGTAATCGAAGGCAACACAGGCGCCCGCTGGGATTTGGGCGTCGACCTGGGCGGCGGGGTCGCCAGCTGGGCTCAAGTAGGACGAGGCGTAGCTGGCGTCTTGCCCGACGACGAATACGAGGGAGGCCACGAAGGCAAGGACCACGGCAACACACCCCACCGCCACCGCCACTCGGACACCATGACCTTCGAGGCGTCGGGCAAGATGCCTGGCCCCACCTACGACCTGTCCCGCGCACAGCGCGACGAGGAGCGCCAGGAACGCGGCCGGGAAGTACGCATAGTGATCATAAAACTCGGGCGATGAGAACGTGCCGAGGATCGCTGTGGCAACAGCGAGGAGGGCGAACCACTCGAGACGCGACACCTGCCGCCAGCGGGCCCCGTAAACGACCACCGCGAGCACACCGATCCCAATGCTGAGCCCGACGGCCAGACCGGTGGTGGCGTTGATCGTGGGGAGCCCGCTCAGACCCGTTATCTCCACGAGACGCTGGGCCAGCGACAGTGCACCTCGGCCTGAGGTCCCTCGACTGATCTGCGAGGTGATCACGTCGTGCACAAAGGCGCGCGGCGCAAAGGCCGCAAACGGTGCACAGGTGACCCCGGCACCGAGCACCAGCCCGATGACGAGAGGACGAACTCCTCGTCTCCACGCCGGGACACAGCACACGAGGGCCGCGGCGGCAGGGAGAACCGCCCACAGCTTGATCGACCCCGCGAAGCCGAACGCGACGCCGGCCCACAAAACACGTCGCGGGCTGGCCAACTCGCCATCACTGAAGAGGGCGACGGCTCCGAGGAGGCTGAAGAACACCACGTAGGGCTCGAGCAGCAGGCTGTGATCGGCGGCCACGGCCATAGGAAACACGGCCAGCGATACCCCAGCAACGACCATGGCGGTGATGCCCCGCCGACGCATCACCAGTGCTGCCAAGGCGGCATTGCACCCCACGACCAACGCCGTGACGCAGCGAGCCACACCCATGGCGTCGCGAGCCCCGATCAGACGCCCCACCATGGCGACGGGAGCCATGACAAGGGTGATCCCGGGAGGTTGGACCAGGTCGAAGTCCCGGTACGGGAGCACACCGTGGACAAGCCGGATGGCCGCCCCTAGATAGACGCCATCGTCGTACCCGCTACCGCTATACCCGTGGATACCGAGCAGCACATAGGGAAGCGAAAGCTGATAGCAGCAGATACCCAGGGCCAGCAGGCCGGAACATACCGGTACCCACGTCGATGCCGGGATTCTGGCGACGTAAGCGAGTGGCGCGAAGCGACGTTCGGTGTCAGAAGGCGCTGCGCGGTCCCCGCCGTCTTCGCTCACAGGATCGCGCTCCACCCGGGCGTGAAGGTCCTTCCTCAATGTGCCCGAGAGCATACGCGCCGGACCGGACTCAACGGTGAGATCGCGGCGCATCGATGACCACCAACCGAGAGATGCACTCTCGATTTCGAAGTTGTCCCCGATGTGTGCATCGCGGAACGTGATAACGGGCCCGGGCCGATGTTCACTCGCAGTGGCCGGAACCAAAGGAATACGGACTGGTGAGGAATCAGGTTCAAGGGAACGGGTTGATGTGCCGAAAAGAATGGGATCGTCGGCTTACGAGAGGGCCGGCACTAACGTATGGCACTCTCAGCTCGACCAAGGATGCTAACGCTCAGAGTCTCGATCAGAGGATAGGGAGATGACGCAGATTTCTACACAATCCGCCGTATCGGACCGCACTTCGCTGGCAACAGCCTCCCGCACGCGCCGCCTCACGGCCGTGCGGCTGCTACCCGTCTTGCTCGTGGTCGCACTAGCGGGGGCGGCATGTTCCAAGGCCGCCACGCCATCGTCGTCTCCGGCCAAGACCGCCGACAACCTCGTTACGAAGGGGCTCGGTGCCGAGTCCAAAGGCGAGTCCCAGACGGCGGTAAATGACTTCACCGCGGCCATCGCCGCCAACCCCGCCGACACGTACGCCTACTACGACCTCGGCGTGATGTACCAGTCTCAGCTCAACAACCCAACCCAGGCTGCCGCCGAATACAACAAGGCCATATTGGCGAATCCCGCCTACAAACCGGCGATCTTCAACCTGGCCATACTCGAGACACCGAACGACCCTGCGGGCGCCATCGCTGAGTACCAAAAGATACTGGCCCTGGACTCGAACGATGCCGACACGAACTTCAACCTGGGGCTCCTGCTCATCGCCCAGAACCAGTCAACTCAAGGGCATGCCGACCTGGCCAAGGCCATCATGCTCGAGCCTTCGCTGGCATCGCGGGTGCCAAAAGGAATCACCCCGTAGACATCGGCGACATTTCACTGTTGATCTCCGTCTATGTCTAAGGCATAGGGGATGACGCACTCCCAGCTTCTGATCTCGATCCCCAACGTCGCCTCCAGCCCGCGCCCAAGCTGCTTGTTGAGCATGGACGTCCTCACACAGCGCATGGAGTGGATTGACGTCGGGTTCGGCCAGCCCCTCGCCAGTGGGGTGGGTATCCAAGCCGATGAACGATTCGTCTACCACGTCAGCATCGCCAATGCTGACTTCTCGACCCAACTGGCCGTGCTGGACCGAGAGTCCCTGCAGGTCGTCCACACCCAACGACTGGCCGAGGTGGTCGACGGCCACTCTGTGGCCCGCCTCGGCGATGAGCTCTGCGTGGTCTCGACCGGCACAGACGAGATCGTTGCCTACCGGTTGGACGGCCCCAAGGCCACCGACGCTCGGACCCTGTGGGCGCCGACCGCGTCGGGCACCGACACCCATCACATCAACTCGATCGTGGTCCACGACGGCGAGCTGTGGTGTTCCGCCTTCGGGCCGAAGGATAGCGAGCGCTACTCGTGGGCCACCGTGGCCAACGGCTACATCCGAAATGTCACTCGGGAAACCACTCACGTCGAAGGTTTGCAGCAACCTCACTCGGCTATCTGGCACGACGGGGAGCTCTACTTCTGCAACTCCCGCCCTGGGACCGTGAACACCACCGAAGGGCTCTTCGCCCACCTGTACGGCTACTCCCGAGGCCTCGCGTTCGCTCCCGACGGCTCCTGGTACGCCGGCACGAGCCTGGGGCGGCGTCCCGCCCACGATCCGGCCCGCACCGATGAGTTCGGCAGTCTGGTCGATCGGGGTGAGGTGCACGGGCGCTGTGCAGTAGTGCAATTCTCACCGGGCGGAACGCGCACCGAAATCGGCCTGGGCCAACACGGCCACGAGATCTACGATTTTCTACTCCTCTAAGTCAAATAGAGGAGCCATATCCGTCGGCATAGCGCGTCAAGTCGGCGATAATTCGACGCGATGGACTTCATCGTTGGACAAGTGGTGCGCTTTGCGGGCATCGAGAGCACCGTGGTCGAGATCGGCGAGCGTTCCGAGCGAACCGCATACCTGATCGAGAACGGCCCTAATCGTCTGCCCATGTGGGTCCCCGGTGAAATCCTCGAGGCGCACCAGGGACCCTCGGGCCAAACGACGCAGTTCGACCACCGCACCCCCGACATACTCGTGGTCGACAATTTCTTCCGTGACCCCGACGAAGTGCGGGCCATAGCTCTCGCTCAGGAATATGTGGCTGACCTCCGCTATTACAAAGGCGTCCGCAGCACCCAGCGGTTCTTGTGGCCGCACCTGCGTGAGGAGTTCGGCCGGTTGCTGGGCAAGCCCGTGACCGAATGGGGCGGCTACCCCGCCAACGGCGTTTTTCAACAGACCAGCGCGGATGACCCTCTGGTGTGGCACCACGACGAGCAGCAGTACGCAGCGGCGGTGTACCTAACCCCCGACGCTCCGCCGCAGGCTGGCACGAGCTTCTGGCGTGATCGGGCCCACGGCTGCCGGCGTAGCCCCACCGACCCTCGCGAGGCGCGCCGCCTCGGCAGCATCGAGGCCATCGAAGCGGCCAAAGCGGTCATCTACAACGAGGAAAACGTCGTGAGCCTCGAACACTGGGAGTTGATCGAGTCGGTCGCCGGCTTGTACAACCGCTTGGTGATATGGGAAGCGAACCTGATCCATTCGGCCACGTCATACGAGTTCGCCGACGGAAGCGTGGTACCGACCCGGCTGGTCCAACTGTTCTTCTTCGACGCCGACTGAGAAGCGCGCCGTAGCGTCAGACCAGGAGGAAACCGCCCTGGCGGGGCCCTTCCTTGATTGCAATGAGGTTGGCGCACACATACGAGATCCGATGCTGCTCGTGCCACTCGGTTGGGAAGTACGTCACCAGCCTGCTCACCTGGAATCGGCACGTGATCTGCGGCACGAACCTGAGCGTAATTGTTGTCGGTGAAGTACCAAAAGGTGTTCTCGTTGTAATACGCCACATGGGTCGGGTCCTGGAACGCCCCCCGCCCATCGGTGCTAGGGGTCAATGACAAGACCATGCCCCCGTGGGCGAGAAGCCGGTACATCTCATTGAACAGGGCGATCTTGTCCGTGACATGCTCGAGGAAGTCGACAGCCCGGATGACGCCGACGCTCGAGTCGGGAAGGTCGATGCCCTTGCTGACATCGCCGACGATGTCGACGCCTCGCCCTCGTACTGGTCGACGCCCAGGTATCCGCCGGGCTTGTTGTGGGCCGCCCCGAGGTCGAGCGCCGCCAACCCCCGACGATTGGCCCAAGCCAGCACGTTGGGCTCGACGTAGCGGTCATAAAGGGTGACGGTCTCGTGCTGGATGCGGACGTTGATCTCGTTGTCCCGCTGGGTGTTTCTCTGATGGAAGCGCTGCAGGTAGAGACACTCGTCGATGAGGTAGAAGTCGGCCACCTGGTAAAGGCGGCACATGATGTCCTGGTCATCGAGCACATCTCGGGTGGCGTCATAGCCACCGGTCGAGTTCATAGGTGGAACGACGGAAGGCCCGCACGTGGTTCGGAGCGAACCAGATGAAGCTGACATTGTGCGGGTACGCCTCCATTGCGTCGCACTGCAGGACCGGTCGCCCGTCCACTTCCGTCTCGCGGTATTCCCAGCCGTTGCGCTGATCGAATCGGGAGTCGTCTCGCGAGCCGTCCTCGTTGATCTGGGCGAAGTGACTGAATACAAACCCCACCTCGGGATGGGCATCGAACGCCTCGACGATAAGCTGCAAGGCGTCTGATCGCATCTCGTCGTCGTGGTCGAGTTCGACCAGGAACTCCCCCATCGCCACCGAACACGCGTGCCGCTTGGCCGCTCCCACCCCGGTCAGTTCGTCTTGCACCACCAGGCGCACGCGGCCGTCATCGACCGGCGGCCGCCAACGCGCTCCTTGGTTGAGCACGACGATCCATTCCCAGTCCTCGAAGGTCTGGGCCAGGAGGGTGCGCATGCAATCGTCGAGGTAGCGAGTCTGATGGCTCGGGGTAAATACGCTCACCCGAGGCCGGTTCGAGGGGGGCTTGGCCACCCGACCGGCCGGCTTGGCGGCCGAAGACTTTTTTCCGGGTTGTGTGCTCACAATATGAATTCATCGGTCGTTACCGACCATGACTGAAGTTCCTTAAGCGCAGGCAGACCCCATAAAACCTCGAAAGGAGGGCCCCGCCGGGCCCCCCCTTCGATCTCCCGCCACTTGACGGCTCCCCCGATGCCGCCCGCTGGTGAGGATTGCTTGTTGCCTGCTCTTAGTGCGAGCAGATGACGTAGGCCGTCACGGTTTGGCTGCCATTGAAGTTGCCAGCCGTTGCTTGCCATCCTTGAGCTTGGCCAGCAGGGCTCCCGCTTCCCGAATCCACCGGCGCAGATTGCAGCAGACCGCTTGTCGTGTCGTTCACGTCCGTGCCGGTTGGGTAAGCGAATCCAGCGACCTTCGACGTAACGTTCACCGTGGTTGCTCCCACCGCAGCAGTTCCCGACGTCACGAATGTCTGAGTATTTGCTCCGCTTATGACTGTGATGGTGTCGCCCGAAGCAATGGCGTTCAGGATCGCAGTGAAGTGGAGCGCTGTCGTAGCGGAACTCGCTGACAGTGCTGTGGTTAGCGTCGGGTCGGCAGTCGGCTCCGATTGCTCGAGGTAGCCACCTTGGACGTAACCGCCGCCGCCAGTCGCCACATCGTTGGCCGGGCAGAACACATCCTCAGTCGGAGTCGAGGTGGTTGAACTCGTCGCGTACTCGGTGACGACGCTCGAAGCCACGGACGGACCCGTTGCACCCTGGTTACCCGTGGCACCCGGAGAACCCGTACCCGTGGCACCCTGAACGCCTTGTGGGCCGGAAGCACCTTGCGGACCGGTTGAGCCCTGGACCCCGATGGAGCCAGTACCACCCGCAGCGCCCTGGAGACCCGTAGCACCCTGCAAGCCCTGGTTACCGACCAGGCCCTGGACACCGATGGTGCCCTGGAGGCCCTGGGAGCCCTGCACTCCCTGCAAGCCCTGGGAGCCCTGCAGGCCTTGGGCGCCCTGGGAGCCGGCCTGACCATCAGCAACGACAGCACCGGTCGGAACCGTTGTGCCTGCACCTGCGTTCCCGACACCGCCGAGGTTCGTCAGGACGACCGAGTTTCCGGTGACCGAGAAGACCGAGTAATGACCGCCGGACTGGAGGTAGACGTCCTGACCGGCAACCAGCCACGAGGCGTTGGCAAAGGTCAGAGCAATCGTGTTGCCGGTAACCGCAGGCTGCGTGAAGGACGTCGTGTTCGTCGTGTAAGCGTTGACTCCGGCTGCACCCGTGGCGCCCTGGGCGCCTTGCGCACCCGTCAGACCTTGGATGCCGATAGTGCCCTGGGATCCCTGGGAGCCGCCGCTTCCCGCTGTGCCCTGGGCACCCGTGGAACCCTGGGCACCCGTAGAACCCTGGGCACCACCGAGACCGTTGGTCCCATTGGTTCCATTGGTCCCCGCTGTGCCCTGGGCACCCGTGGACCCCTGGGCACCCGTGGACCCCTGAGCGCCGACCGACCCTTGGACGCCCTGGGATCCCGAGGAGCCGGTCGAGCCGTTGATGCCTGCGGTGCCCTGGCTGCCCTGGGCCCCGGAGGAGCCTTGAACACCCGTTGCCCCGTTGGTCCCGTTGCTGCCCGCTGCACCCGTCACGCCCTGGGCGCCGGTGTAGCCCTGGGCACCTCCAGGGGCACCTTGCGTACCGGTGAGACCTTGGGCGCCGGTGTATCCCTGAGCACCCGGGCCACCCGTAGATCCCTGCGGACCAAAGGAACCCTGGGTCCCGGTGAGGCCAGTTGCTCCCATGTTCCCCGCGTATCCAGTCGAACCCTGGGCTCCCGTGTAACCCTGTGAACCAGACGCCCCGGTGTAGCCCTGGACACCACTTGCACCTGCCATGCCTTGGGTACCGACGGCGCCGGTGTAGCCCTGGGCTCCCGAAGTACCGGTGATTCCGGTAACACCAGTTCCCCCGGTGTAGCCCTGGGCACCGCTGTAGCCCTGCGATCCCGTTTGACCCTGGGCGCCGGTGTAACCCTGGGCGCCGGTGAGGCCTTGGGCACCAAGAGAACCCGATGCACCCGCAGCGCCGGTGTTGCCATTGGCGCCAACCGAGCCGGTGTTGCCGTTAGCCCCGGTGTAGCCCTGGACACCTTGGGCGCCGGTGTAGCCCTGCGCACCAGAAGCACCCGTCGAGCCGTTGGCACCGGCGGAGCCGGTGTTGCCGGTGGCGCCGGCCGAGCCGGCCGTGCCGGTCGAGCCGTTGGCACCGCTGTAGCCCTGCGATCCCGTTTGACCCTGGGCGCCGGTGTAACCCTGGGCGCCGGTGAGGCCTTGGGCACCAAGAGAACCCGATGCACCCGCAGCGCCGGTGTTGCCATTGGCGCCAACCGAGCCGGTGTTGCCGTTAGCCCCGGTGTAGCCCTGGACACCTTGGGCGCCGGTGTAGCCCTGCGCACCAGAAGCACCCGTCGAGCCGTTGGCACCGGCGGAGCCGGTGTTGCCGGTGGCGCCGGCCGAGCCGGCCGTGCCGGTCGAGCCGTTGGCACCGCTGTAGCCCTGCGATCCCGTTTGACCCTGGGCGCCGGTGTAACCCTGGGCGCCGGTGAGGCCTTGGGCACCAAGAGAACCCGATGCACCCGCAGCGCCGGTGTTGCCATTGGCGCCAACCGAGCCGGTGTTGCCGTTAGCCCCGGTGTAGCCCTGGACACCTTGGGCGCCGGTGTAGCCCTGCGCACCAGAAGCACCCGTCGAGCCGTTGGCACCGGCGGAGCCGGTGTTGCCGGTGGCGCCGGCCGAGCCGGCCGTGCCGGTCGAACCGTTGGCACCGCTGTAGCCCTGCGATCCCGTTTGACCCTGGGCGCCGGTGTAACCCTGGGCGCCGGTGAGGCCTTGGGCACCAAGAGAACCCGATGCACCCGCAGCGCCGGTGTTGCCATTGGCGCCAACCGAGCCGGTGTTGCCGTTAGCCCCGGTGTAGCCCTGGACACCTTGGGCGCCGGTGTAGCCCTGCGCACCAGAAGCACCCGTCGAGCCGTTGGCACCGGCGGAGCCGGTGTTGCCGGTGGCGCCGGCCGAGCCGGCCGTGCCGGTCGAGCCGTTGGCACCGCTGTAGCCCTGCGATCCCGTTTGACCCTGGGCGCCGGTGTAACCCTGGGCGCCGGTGAGGCCTTGGGCACCAAGAGAACCCGATGCACCCGCAGCGCCGGTGTTGCCATTGGCGCCAACCGAGCCGGTGTTGCCGTTAGCCCCGGTGTAGCCCTGGACACCTTGGGCGCCGGTGTAGCCCTGCGCACCAGAAGCACCCGTCGAGCCGTTGGCACCGGCGGAGCCGGTGTTGCCGGTGGCGCCGGCCGAGCCGGCCGTGCCGGTCGAGCCGTTGGCACCGCTGTAGCCCTGCGATCCCGTTTGACCCTGGGCGCCGGTGTAACCCTGGGCGCCGGTGAGGCCTTGGGCACCAAGAGAACCCGATGCACCCGCAGCGCCGGTGTTGCCATTGGCGCCAACCGAGCCGGTGTTGCCGTTAGCCCCGGTGTAGCCCTGGACACCTTGGGCGCCGGTGTAGCCCTGCGCACCAGAAGCACCCGTCGAGCCGTTGGCACCGGCGGAGCCGGTGTTGCCGGTGGCGCCGGCCGAGCCGGCCGTGCCGGTCGAGCCGTTGGCACCGCTGTAGCCCTGCGATCCCGTTTGACCCTGGGCGCCGGTGTAACCCTGGGCGCCGGTGAGGCCTTGGGCACCAAGAGAACCCGATGCACCCGCAGCGCCGGTGTTGCCATTGGCGCCAACCGAGCCGGTGTTGCCGTTAGCCCCGGTGTAGCCCTGGACACCTTGGGCGCCGGTGTAGCCCTGCGCACCAGAAGCACCCGTCGAGCCGTTGGCACCGGCGGAGCCGGTGTTGCCGGTGGCGCCGGCCGAGCCGGCCGTGCCGGCCGAGCCGTTGGCACCGCTGTAGCCCTGCGATCCCGTTTGACCCTGGGCGCCGGTGTAACCCTGGGCGCCGGTGAGGCCTTGGGCACCAAGAGAGCCCGATGCACCCGCAGCGCCGGTGTTGCCATTGGCGCCAACCGAGCCGGTGTTGCCGTTAGCCCCGGTGTAGCCCTGGACACCTTGGGCGCCGGTGTAGCCCTGCGCACCAGAAGCACCCGTCGAGCCGTTGGCACCGGCGGAGCCGGTGTTGCCGGTGGCGCCGGCCGAGCCGGCCGTGCCGGTCGAGCCGTTGGCACCGCTGTAGCCCTGCGATCCCGTTTGACCCTGGGCGCCGGTGTAACCCTGGGCGCCGGTGAGGCCTTGGGCACCAAGAGAACCCGATGCACCCGCAGCGCCGGTGTTGCCATTGGCGCCAACCGAGCCGGTGTTGCCGTTAGCCCCGGTGTAGCCCTGGACACCTTGGGCGCCGGTGTAGCCCTGCGCACCAGAAGCACCCGTCGAGCCGTTGGCACCGGCGGAGCCGGTGTTGCCGGTGGCGCCGGCCGAGCCGGCCGTGCCGGCCGAGCCGTTGGCACCGCTGTAGCCCTGCGATCCCGTTTGACCCTGGGCGCCGGTGTAACCCTGGGCGCCGGTGAGGCCTTGGGCACCAAGAGAGCCCGATGCACCCGCAGCGCCGGTGAGGCCGGTGGCCCCAACCGAGCCGGTGTTGCCGTTAGCCCCGGTGTAGCCCTGGGCGCCGTCAGACCCAGGGTCACCGTTGAGGCCGTTATCACCGTTCAGGCCTTCTCCACCTTGGGCGCCTGCTGAGCCGGTGAGTCCTTGGGCACCTGTGTACCCGTTGGCGCCGGTGTAACCCTGGTATCCCTGAACGCCCTGAGCTCCCGTGTAGCCCTGAGCACCGTTGTAGCCCTGGTAGCCCTGGTAGCCCTGCGATCCCGTTTGACCCTGGGCGCCGGTGTAACCCTGGGCGCCGGTGAGGCCTTGGGCACCAAGAGAGCCCGATGCACCCGCAGCGCCGGTGTTGCCATTGGCGCCAACCGAGCCGGTGTTGCCGTTAGCCCCGGTGTAGCCCTGGACACCTTGGGCGCCGGTGTAGCCCTGCGCACCAGAAGCACCCGTCGAGCCGTTGGCACCGGCGGAGCCGGTGTTGCCGGTGGCGCCGGCCGAGCCGGCCGTGCCGGCCGAGCCGGTCGAACCGTTGGCACCGCTGTAGCCCTGCGATCCGGTTTGACCCTGGGCGCCGGTGTAACCCTGGGCGCCGGTGAGGCCTTGGGCACCAAGAGAGCCCGATGCACCCGCAGCGCCGGTGTTGCCATTGGCGCCAACCGAGCCGGTGTTGCCGTTAGCCCCGGTGGAACCGTTGGCACCGGTGTAGCCCTGGACACCTTGGGCGCCGGTGTAGCCCTGCGCACCAGAAGCACCCGTCGAGCCGTTGGCACCGGCGGAGCCGGTGTTTGCGCCGGCCGAGCCGGCCGAGCCGGCCGAGCCGTTGGCACCGCTGTAGCCCTGCGATCCGGTTTGACCCTGGGCGCCGGTGTAACCCTGGGCGCCGGTGAGGCCTTGGGCACCAAGAGAGCCCGATGCACCCGCAGCGCCGGTGAGGCCGGTGGCCCCAACCGAGCCGGTGTTGCCGTTAGCCCCGGTGGAACCGTTGGCACCGGTGTAGCCCTGGGAGCCGGTCAGACCCTGTGCGCCTGTGTTGCCCGTCGCACCCGCAGCGCCCGTGTTACCGGTCGCGCCAGCGGAGCCCGCCGATCCGTTGGCCCCAGTCGATCCATTGGCACCCGCCGTACCTTGCGAGCCGGTCAGACCCTGGGCGCCGGTGAGCCCTTGGGTCCCGATAGCGCCGCTGCTGCCGGCAGCACCTGCGGCACCCGTATTGCCAGTTACGCCGTTGGCGCCAGTCGAACCGTTGGCACCAGTCGAACCGTTGGCACCGGAGTAGCCCTGAGCCCCCGTGAGACCTTGGGCACCCCGCGCACCGGTCGACCCATTCGGACCGTTCTGGCCGTTGTTCCCGTTCTGGCCCTGGTTGCCAGATGCTCCCTGATTACCTGCAGCACCTGAATAGCCCTGAGACCCGATTGCCCCCTGCGGGCCCTTCGTCCCCTGGGCACCTGTGAGGCCTTGAGCACCGATTGAGCCCGCCGATCCTTGTGCGCCCTTGGTTCCGCTCGACCCTTGAGTACCAGCCGAGCCAGCCGATCCTTGCGTACCAGCCGAACCCGTAAGACCCTGCCGCGCCGGTCGTGCCGGGTGCTCCCTGGCTGCCTGAAGAGCCCGTCGCACCCTGAACGCCCGATGCACCCGCAGCTCCAGTAAGACCCTGCGCGCCAACCGTGCCTGTGGCGCCCGGGGTGCCGGCGGAACCTGTGGAACCCTGAGACCCGGCCGAGCCGGTGGACCCTTGCGCTCCCGCGGAGCCGGTCGCGCCTGCCGTGCCAGTGGCTCCGGGGGTACCCGGTACGCCGCTCGCGCCCTGAGCGCCGGTGAGGCCCTGGGGCCCGGTGAGACCTTGCGCTCCGATTGCGCCTGAAGATCCCTGGTTACCCGCCGAGCCGGTGGAACCTTGGGCTCCCGCCGAGCCGGTGGAACCTTGCGCCCCAGCCGAGCCCGTTGAACCTTGCGCCCCAGCCGAGCCAGTTGAACCGTTGGCACCAGCCGAGCCAGTTGAACCGTTGGCACCAGCCGAGCCGGTGGAACCTTGGGCTCCCGCCGAGCCCGTTGAACCTTGCGCCCCAGCCGAGCCAGTTGAACCGTTGGCACCAGCCGAGCCGGTGGAACCTTGCGCCCCGGCCGAGCCAGTCGAACCTTGCGCCCCGGCCGAGCCAGTCGAACCGTTGGCACCCGCCGAGCCGGTGGATCCTTGGGCTCCCGCCGAGCCGGTGGATCCTTGGGCTCCCGCCGAGCCGGTGGAGCCGGTGGCACCCGCCGAGCCGGTAGAACCTTGCGCCCCGGCCGAGCCGGTGGAGCCGGTGGCACCCGCCGAGCCGGTAGAACCTTGCGCCCCCGCCGAGCCGGTGGAACCTTGGGCTCCGGCCGAGCCAGTCGAACCGTTGGCACCCGCCGAGCCGGTGGAACCTTGGGCTCCGCTCCTACCGGTGGCCCCTTGGGTACCACTCGCCCCCTGGCCACCGCTAATGCCCTGCGCACCCGTGGACCCCGTCGCACCCTTGGTGCCACTGGATCCTTGCGCGCCACTCGCGCCCTGCGGGCCCGTGAGGCCCTGCGCTCCGACGGATCCCGTCGCACCCCTCGTGCCCGTGGCACCTTGTGCGCCGTTCGAGCCGTTGTTGCCGTTCTGACCCTGATTGCCGACAAGTCCTTGAGGCCCTTGCGGCCCTAGAGCACCCGTTAATCCTTGAGGGCCTCGAGCCCCCTGTGAGCCTGTTGCCCCTTGAGCGCCCGTCGCTCCCTGAGGACCGGCCGGCGGGTCCGGGAATGCCGTCAATGCGGCGTGCGAGATCTGTCCAGTCGGCGATTTGGTGGGCGTCGCGGAAGGAGACGCGCCAACACCAACCATGTGTGCGCTCGATGCGGCCAATGCGGTGGCCCCCATGGCCGCTACCGCAAGCTTGCGCTTCGACGGGGTGTAGCGCCCGCCCTTGCGTTCTTTTTGCCGCTTCGTCATCTCAGTCCTCCGCCGTTTGGAGAGATTTGCTTGGTATCGCGATCAAGATCTGTGGACCTGCACTTCGTGACTGATGGCCCCGCTCGGCCATCGGAACGTCACCCAACATGTGGACTGGTCCACGCATGTCACGCATCGTGGTGTTCTGATCTCACTTCCAGATCCATCGAGGATCAACATTCGGCCAACATGACCCCCGCCTGGGGCCCGCAATCACCGTTGCCAGGCGAGATTCGGGCGCATCGGGCCGCACCGGGTCATCACGCCGGCTCGGTCGACGTACTCGAGAGATAATCAGGGCTGCCCGCGTAGGAAGTGCCGTAGCTGGTCGCCGCGTTGTACGCCGCCAAACTCACAGTCACGCTGCAGGTGGCAACGCCGCTGCCGTTCGTCACGCCCGTACACGTAGGGCTTCCGGTCGTGTTGAGCGTGAACGTGATCGTCTGGCCGGAGATCCCGGCCCCGGTTGCCGACGATGTCAGGGTCGCCTTGAAGGTCACCGTTCGAGTGGCGCCGCTCCCTGTCACCGTCACCGCTTGCGGCGTGGTCGATGTGACAGCTTTGTTGACCACAAGGGTCTGGGTCGTCGAGTTCGACGTAGCGAAGTTTGCGTTGGTGGGGCTGAACACCCCGCTCACCGAGTAGGTATTCGGCGCCAGTTGCGAGGCGGACAGCGTGCACGTACCCGTCCCCCCCGACAGAGTGACGGTGCACAGCGTGGTCGGGCCATTGTCGATGGCCACAGTCCCGGTGGGGGTCCCCGCCCCCGAGGTCACCGTCACCGTGAACTCAGCCTTGCCTTCAGACAAGTACGCCACTGGGCTGGTGAAGCTCAGCGTCGTGGTCGTGAGAGCCGGGTTGACAACGAAGCTGTGAGCCGACGAGCTCGATGTGATGAAGTTCGCGTTGGTGGGGGTGAAGACGGCAGTGATCGAATAGGTCCCCTGTGCCAGCTTGCTGGCGGCCGGAGAGCACGAGCCCGCGCCACCCGACAACGTCACCGTGCACAGCGTGGTGGAACCGCTCTCGATGGCGACCGTGCCCGTCGGGGTACCGCCGGCTGAGGTCACCGTCACTGAGAAACCGGCCGAACCCTCGGCTCCGTAGTTGACCGGGGTGGTGAAGCTGAGCGTCGTGGTGGTAGTCGCGCCGTTCACCACCAGGTTGTGGGAAACCGACGAGGACGAGAAATCGGCGTTGGCGACGAAGAGGGCTTCGATCGAGAAAGTCCCGGCTCCCAGCTGGGTGGCCGACAAGGGGCAGGTGCCCGCGCCTGCTGACAGGGTGACCGCACACAACGTCGTCGAGCCGTTCTCGATGTCCACCGTGCCGGTCGGGGTGCCGCCCGCGGACGTCACCGTGAACGAGATGTTGGCTGAACCCTCGGACCCGTACGTGACCGGACTGGTAAGGGTGAATGTCGTGGTGGTCGAGGCGGGGTTGATGACCAAGCTGTGCGTCGTCGACGTTGACCCGACAAAAGTGACCGATCCCGGCGTATATACCGCGGTGAGCGAGTACGTCCCTCCGGCGAGCTGGGCGGCGCTCAACGTGCAGATGCCACTCCCACTCGAAAGGGTGACCGAGCACAGCGTGGTGGCGCCGTTCATCACAGCCACCGATCCCGTCGGTGTGCCGCCCGCAGAGGTGACAGCGACGTGGAACTGGGTCGACGCCTCGGCGCCGTAGGTGACGGGACTGACCAAAGTCAGTGTGGTCGTGGTGGCGTAGCTCACCGTCAGCGTGAAGCTCCACGTGCCGCTGTTGCCGTAGGCGTCGGCGTCTGTGCCCGACACCTTGTACGTGCCGGACGCCAATGTCTGGGTGACGGTGACGCCGCCGACCGAACTCACGGTGATCCCGGTGACCGACGTGGTGGTGTGGAATATCACGCTGCCGGCTTGCCCCGTGGTGGCTAGCTGAGAGGTGAAGCTCGTCGAGCCCGCGCTGGTGGTGGAGCCTGTGAGAGGTGCGCTCTGGGTGATGGTGCTTCCCGTGACCTGCGCGGTGGTGTCAGAGCCGGAAGACGCCGTGTAGTTGGAATCCCCTCCGTAAGCAGCTGTGGCCGAGTACGCGCCTCCCGAGGCGCCGGTGATGGTGCACGTCGCCGTCCCACCCGAAAGTGCGGTGGTCGACGAGCACGGCACGATGACGTTTCCGGGACCGGTGATGGTCCACGTGATGGTTCCCGTGGGAGTGACGTTCGATCCGGTGACCGTGGCGGTGAACACGAGGCTGCCACCGCCCATGATGGCGTGCGAGTTGTCCACGACAGCCGTGGAGGAGCCCGCCTTGCCCACCGTGGCACTTGTGTCGGAGCCCGAAGAACCGCTGTAGTTCGAGTTTCCACCGTAGGTGGCGCTTGCCGAGTAGGCGCCTGCCAACGCCCCCATGATCGTGCAGGTGGCCGTTCCCCCCGATAGGGCGGTGGTCGACGAGCACGGAACGGCGACGTTGCTGGGGCCGGTCACGGCCCAGGTCACGGTGCCCGTGGGGTTGCCGCCCGTCGAGGTGACTGTGGCGGTGAAGAGCAAGGTGCCCCCGGTTACAACCGTGGCGGAGTTGTCGGTAACGCCGGTATTGGTAGAGCCGGCAATGCTGAACGAACTTGTCGTGACCGGCGTCAGGATTCCACTCGTCGCCTGCAGCGTGTACCCGGTGGCCACATTGTTAAGCGAGCAGGTGAACGTCGCAATGCCCCCCGACACCGTGCCCGTCGTTCCGCCTGCGTTGGTACAGGTGAGGGTCGAAGCCCCTGGGTTGGCGTCGAGTGCCAACGTGACGGTCGTGGCGTTGTCGTTTGTTTCGAGGTTGCTGTAAGTGTCCTCTTCGTCGACCTTCACCGTGATCGGCGCGCCGGTTAGCGCGCTCGCCGGAGGCTCGGTGGTCACAACCAGTTGAGTGGCGGTGCCGGGCGAGACTGTAAAGGAGGTGGACGGGGCTGAGATGACCGATCCGTCGCTGGCCGTGACCGTGTACGCGCCAGCCGTCGTCGTCGAGATGGTGAATGTGGCCGTGCCACCCGACAGCGAGACAGGGCCGAGTCCGCTGAAGGTACCCGCCGACGATGAGAGGTAGATGGAGTCAGTGGCACTTGTCGCCAGGTTGCCACTGGCGTCAAAGGCGCTCACCACCACCGTGGTCGAACCGCTCGCATTGAAACCGGAGGGCGGCGTCGTGATGGTCAAGGTGCTCACGGCGCCGGGCGCCACTGAGAACGAGTTCGACGGAGCCGAAACAATCGACGAGTCATTCGCGCTGACCGTGTAGTTCCCCACTGCTGTCGTCGAGATCGTGAAGGTGGCGGTACCACCTGACAGCGAGACGGGACCCAAGCCGGTGAATGCGCCTGCCGAAGTCAAGGTGATGGCGTCGGTGGCGTTGGTGGCCACGTTGCCGTAGGTGTCGTAGGCGGTGACTGTCACCGTCGTCGAACCCCCGGCACCGAAGTTGTTCGGCTCACCGGTGATGGAAAGCGAGCTGACTGTGGTGGGTTGCACCGTGAACGTCGAGGACGGGGCCGAGGTGTAGTTGGGACTCTGCGCCGTGATCCAGTAACTCCCGGCGGCGTTGATGACGAGGTTCGAGAACACGGCTTGGCCGTTCGAACCTGTGACAACACTCGTCGTCCCCGATGCGAACGACAGGGTGCTCAAGGTGATCGTGACGGTGACGCCGCTCACGGGGTTGCCGTACTGGTCCTCCACCACAAGTGTCGGCGGACCCGTGACCGTGCTTCCCGCCGTCGATGTGCCGGGCTCGGTCACCCACAGAACCTCACCGGCGGCCGGGGTCACGGTGAACGAGTTGGAGGCCGTCGACGTCGCCGCCCCGTCTTTTGCCGTGACCGTGTAGGGCCCCACGCCGGTGGTGGAGATGGAGAACGTGGCGGTGCCCCCCGACAGAGTCACCGGGCCGGTGCCGGTGAAGGTGCCCGAGGACGGCGTCAGGGCGACGCCCGAGGTCGCGTTGGTGGCGAGGTTTCCGTAGGCGTCATACGCGGTCACCGACACCGTGGTCGAGTTCCCGGCGACGAAGCCCGAAGGTTCGATACCGAAGCTGAGCGCACTCACCGCACCCGGCACCACCGTGAAGGTAGTTGACGTCCCCGTCAGAGAACCTGGCACAGCGGCGGTAATCGTTGTCGTCTGGGCGTCATACAACGTGACCTGAGCGGTGCCCACCCCGCCCGAGAAGGAGACCGGCTCGGTGTAGGTCGGTGGCGTCCCCCAGGACTGCTCAACGGCCCCGAGAAGGTGATGGTCGGGCTGCTGCCATATCCCGTGGCGGTGTTGCCGTAGACGTCTAGGGCGGTGATCGTGACGGTAAAGGGGGTGCCCGCCGTCGGACTTCCGGCCACCGTGACGGAGAATGAGTTCGCCCCCCCCGGCGTCACCGTGAACTGGCTCGACGCCGGCGAGGCGATCGACCCGTCATGGGCCGTGACGGTGAACGTCCCCGCCATTGTGGACGAGATCGTGAAGCTGGCCATGCCGTTGGCCAACGTCACGGGCCCTTCACCGTTGAAGGCTCCTGACGACGAGAGCGTGATGGCGTCGGACGGGGTAATGGCCACATTGCCATCGGCGTCGAAGGCGGTCACCACCACTGTTGTGGAGCCCCCCACCGCGAAGCCGGCGGGCGGGGTGCTGATCGTGAGCGAGCTCACGGCGCCCGACCCCACCGACAGCGCATAGGTGCCGGTGATGGCGCTCTGGGTTGCCGTCAACGTGAGCGTCAGGCTCCCCGTTTGGACCAACGTGATCGGTGCCGTGCCCACGCCCCCCGAGAAGGAGATTGAGGTGGGATAGCTGGGCTGTGCGCCCGTGGGGCTCGCCGCGCCGCCGGAGATGCTGAATGCCTTGGTGCCGGTGAAGCTCGTGGCGACGTTTCCGTAGAGGTCCACAGCCGACATGGTGAGGTTGAAGGCAGCTCCCGCCGTCGCCGTCGAGGGCGTGATGGGGGTGAACCAGAACGCATTGGCACCCAGTGGAGCCACCGAGAAGCTGGTGGACGTTCCCGTGATCGAGCCTTGGGTGGCCGTGGCCGTAAGCATCGTGCTCACGGCGTCATACAGCGTGATCATGGCGCTGCCCACCCCGCCCGAGAAGGAGACCGACGCCGGGTAGATCGGACTGGTGAAGTTCGGGCTCATCAGTGGGCCCGAGAACGTCATGCCCTGGCTGCTGCCGTAACTCGTGACCGTGTTCCCGTAGACGTCGACCGCCGTGATGGTGACGGTGAACGAAGTGCCCGCGTTCTGGGGCCCCGGGTTCGCCACGTTGAATGCGCTGACTGTTCCCGCCACGATGGTCACGGCCGAAGACGCCGGTGTAATCGTCAGAGGTGAGCTCGTGGCTTGGAATGTGTACGTGCCGTCTGCGGCGGGGCCGGTGATCTCGCATCCCGCGAAGGTGGCCACCCCCGAGCTGGCTGTAACGGTAGTGGTGCTCGTCGGGCAGCTGAGCGTGCCTTGGGTCGTGCCGCCGTTGTTCGCCGTGTAGACGTCAATACTGAGAGAGATCGATGCCGAGGAGCCCGTCACCACGTTGCTGTTGGTGTCCTCGACACTTACCTGAGGCTGAGTGAAGGCCACCCCTTCGGTGACGCTGCCGCCCGGCTGGATCGTGAAGGCAAGCTTGCTGGCCAGCCCCGCGATGATCGACGCACTGGAGGACGCCGGTGACATGCTGAGCCCCGTGCCGGTGGCGTCGAAGGTGTAACCGCCGGCGGCGGCGGTGCCGGTGATCTCACATCCCGCGAAGGTTGCTACCCCCGTGCTAGCCGTCACCGGGTTTGCCGTGCAGGTGAGCGTGCCCTGGGTGCTCCCGCCGTTGCCGGCCGTGTAGAGGTCGATGTGCAACGTGATGGATGCCGAGGAGCCCGTCACCACGTTGCCGTTGCTGTCCTCGACGCTGACCTTGGGCGGGGTGGCGAATGCCGTCCCCTCGGTCACTCCTCCGACCGGCTGGACCGTGAAAGCAAGTTGCGTCGCCGTGCCGGCCACGATGGAGACGCTCGAGGATGCCGGTGTGATCGTCAGAGGTGAACTCGTGGCTTGGAACGTGTACGTGCCGTCGGCGGCGGGGCCGGTGATCTCACATCCCGCGAAGGTGGCTACCCCCGAGCTGGCGGCCACGGTGGTGCCGCTCGTGCATGTCAGCGTGCCCTGGGAGCTACCGCCGTTGCCGGCTGTGTAGACGTCGACGGCGAGGGCGATGGACGCCGACGAACCCGTCACGACGTTGCCGTTGGCATCCTCAACCGACACCTTGGGCTGGGTGAATGCCGTGCCTTCGGTCACGCTGCCACCGGGCTGGACACTGAAGAGCAGTTGCGTGGCCGTGCCGGCCACGATGGAGACGCTCGAGGATGCCGGTGTGATCGTCAGAGGTGAGCTCGAGGCTTGGAACGTGTACGTGCCGTCGGCGGCGGTACCGGCGATCTGACAACCCACGAAATTGGCCACCCCCGAGCTGGCCGTGATGGTGGTGCCGCTCGTCGGACACGACAGCGTGCCTTTGGTAGTCCCGCCGTTGCCGGCCGTGTAAACGTCGATGGCCAGGGAGATCGATGCCGACGAGGTGGTCACCACGTTGCCGTTGGTGTCCTCCACACTGACCTGGGGCTGAGTGAAGGCCACGCCTTCGGTCACGGTGCCGCCGGGTTGGATCGTGAATACCAACTTGGTGGCCGTGCCGGCCACGATGGTCACCGCCGACGACGCCAACGACGTGAGGCTCGGAGACGCAGTGGTGGCATCGAAGGTGTAGGAGCCTGCCGCGGCGGTGCCGGTGATCGCACAGCCCGCGAAGGTGGCCACCCCCAAGGTGGGCGTCACCGGGTTGGTGGTGCAGCTCAAGGTGCCCTGGGTGGTCCCGCCGTTTGCTGCGGTGTACACGTCGACGTGCAGTGTCACCGGCGGCGACGAGTTGGTGACCACGTTGTTGTTGGCGTCCTCGATGGTGACCTTGGGCTGGGTGAACGCCGTCCCTTCGGTCACGCTGCCGCCGGGCTCGGTGCTGAACAGCAGTTGCGTGGCCGTGCCGGCCACGATGGCGACAGCCGAGGATGCCGGAGTAATGGTCAGAGGTGAGCTGGTGGCTTGGAAGCTGTAGGTGCCATCGGCGGCGTTGCCGGTGATCTCACATCCCGCGAAGGTGGCCACCCCTGAGCTGGCCGTGATGGTGGTGCCGTTCGTCGGGCAGCTCAATGTCCCCTGGGTCGTCCCGCCGTTGCCGGCCGTGTAGACGTCGATGGCGAGGGAGATCGAGGCTGACGATCCCGTCACCACGTTGCTGTTGGTGTCCTCGACACTGACCTGAGGCTGGGTGAAGGCCACCCCTTCGGTCACGCTGCCGCCCGGCTGGATGCTGAACACCAACTTGGTGGCCGTGCCGGCCACGATGGAGACACTCGACGATGCCGACGAAGTGAGGCTCGGCGTCGTGGTGGTGGCGTCGAGGGTGTAAGAGCCTGCCGCGGCGGTGCCGGTGATTGCACAACCGGCAAAGGTGGCCACCCCCGAGCTGGCCGTCACCGGGTTGGTGGTGCAGCTCAATGTGCCCTGGGTGGTTCCGCCGTTGCCGGCCGAATAGACGTCGACGTGCAATGTCACCGCCGCCGACGAGGTCGTGACCACGTTGTTGTTGGCGTCCTCGATGGTGACCTGAGGCTGAGTGAAGGCCGTGCTTTCAGCGACGCTGCCGCCGGGTTGGATGCTGAAGAGCAGTTGCGTCGCCGTGCCGGCCACGATGGTCACCGCCGACGACGCCAACGACGTGAGGCTCGGAGACGCAGTGGTGGCATCGAAGGTGTAGGAGCCTGCCGCGGCGGTGCCGGTGATCGCACAGCCCGCGAAGGTGGCCACCCCCAAGGTGGGCGTCACCGGGTTGGTGGTGCAGCTCAAGGTGCCCTGGGTGGTCCCGCCGTTTGCTGCGGTGTACACGTCGACGTGCAGTGTCACCGGCGGCGACGAGTTGGTGACCACGTTGTTGTTGGCGTCCTCGATGGTGACCTTGGGCTGGGTGAACGCCGTCCCTTCGGTCACGCTGCCGCCGGGCTCGGTGCTGAACAGCAGTTGCGTGGCCGTGCCGGCCACGATGGCGACAGCCGAGGATGCCGGAGTAATGGTCAGAGGTGAGCTGGTGGCTTGGAAGCTGTAGGTGCCATCGGCGGCGTTGCCGGTGATCTCACATCCCGCGAAGGTGGCCACCCCTGAGCTGGCCGTGATGGTGGTGCCGTTCGTCGGGCAGCTCAATGTCCCCTGGGTCGTCCCGCCGTTGCCGGCCGTGTAGACGTCGATGGCGAGGGAGATCGAGGCTGACGATCCCGTCACCACGTTGCTGTTGGTGTCCTCGACACTGACCTGAGGCTGGGTGAAGGCCACCCCTTCGGTCACGCTGCCGCCCGGCTGGATGCTGAACACCAACTTGGTGGCCGTGCCGGCCACGATGGAGACACTCGACGATGCCGACGAAGTGAGGCTCGGCGTCGTGGTGGTGGCGTCGAGGGTGTAAGAGCCTGCCGCCGCGGTGCCGGTGATTGCACAACCGGCAAAGGTGGCCACCCCCGAGCTGGCCGTCACCGGGTTGGTGGTGCAGCTCAATGTGCCCTGGGTGGTTCCGCCGTTGCCGGCCGAATAGACGTCGACGTGCAATGTCACCGCCGCCGACGAGGTCGTGACCACGTTGTTGTTGGCGTCCTCGATGGTGACCTGAGGCTGAGTGAAGGCCGTGCTTTCAGCGACGCTGCCGCCGGGTTGGATGCTGAAGAGCAGTTGCGTCGCCGTGCCGGCCACGATGGAGACGCTCGAGGATGCCGGTGTGATCGTCAGAGGTGAACTCGTGGCTTGGAACGTGTACGTGCCGTCGGCGGCGGGGCCGGTGATCTCACATCCCGCGAAGGTGGCTACCCCCGAGCTGGCGGCCACGGTGGTGCCGCTCGTGCATGTCAGCGTGCCCTGGGAGCTACCGCCGTTGCCGGCTGTGTAGACGTCGACGGCGAGGGCGATGGACGCCGACGAACCCGTCACGACGTTGCCGTTGGCATCCTCAACCGACACCTTGGGCTGGGTGAATGCCGTGCCTTCGGTCACGCTGCCACCGGGCTGGACACTGAAGAGCAGTTGCGTGGCCGTGCCGGCCACGATGGAGACGCTCGAGGATGCCGGTGTGATCGTCAGAGGTGAGCTCGAGGCTTGGAACGTGTACGTGCCGTCGGCGGCGGTACCGGCGATCTGACAACCCACGAAATTGGCCACCCCCGAGCTGGCCGTGATGGTGGTGCCGCTCGTCGGACACGACAGCGTGCCTTTGGTAGTCCCGCCGTTGCCGGCCGTGTAAACGTCGATGGCCAGGGAGATCGATGCCGACGAGGTGGTCACCACGTTGCCGTTGGTGTCCTCCACACTGACCTGGGGCTGAGTGAAGGCCACGCCTTCGGTCACGGTGCCGCCGGGTTGGATCGTGAATACCAACTTGGTGGCCGTGCCGGCCACGATGGTCACCGCCGACGACGCCAACGACGTGAGGCTCGGAGACGCAGTGGTGGCATCGAAGGTGTAGGAGCCTGCCGCGGCGGTGCCGGTGATCGCACAGCCCGCGAAGGTGGCCACCCCCAAGGTGGGCGTCACCGGGTTGGTGGTGCAGCTCAAGGTGCCCTGGGTGGTCCCGCCGTTTGCTGCGGTGTACACGTCGACGTGCAGTGTCACCGGCGGCGACGAGTTGGTGACCACGTTGTTGTTGGCGTCCTCGATGGTGACCTTGGGCTGGGTGAACGCCGTCCCTTCGGTCACGCTGCCGCCGGGCTCGGTGCTGAACAGCAGTTGCGTGGCCGTGCCGGCCACGATGGCGACAGCCGAGGATGCCGGAGTAATGGTCAGAGGTGAGCTGGTGGCTTGGAAGCTGTAGGTGCCATCGGCGGCGTTGCCGGTGATCTCACATCCCGCGAAGGTGGCCACCCCTGAGCTGGCCGTGATGGTGGTGGTGCTCGTCGGGCAGCTCAATGTCCCCTGGGTGGTGCCGCCGTTGCCGGCCGTGTAGACGTCGATGGCGAGGGAGATCGAGGCTGACGAGGTGGTCACCACGTTGCCGTAGGTGTCCTCCACACTGACCTTGGGCTGGGTTGCGAAGGCCACCCCCTCGGTGACGCCACCCACAGGCTGCGCAGTGAACGCCAGCTTGGTGGCTGTTGTGGCTGCCACCGTGATACTGGCCGACCCGGTGGCCAAGCCCTGTGTTGCGGTCAAGGTGGCTGCCTGGGCGTCGTACAACGTAATGGTGGCCGTTCCCACGCCATTGGTGAAGACGACGTTGGCCGGATAGCTCGGGGCCGTACCGCCAGGGCTGGAGGCCGGTCCGGTGAAGGTGATCACCTCGGTGCCGCTATATCCCGTCGCGGTCGCTCCGCTGGTGGTCACCGCCGTAAGGGTCACGCTGAAAGAAGAGCCCGCCGTCGCCGTGGAAGGCGCCGATACCGTGAAGGTCCCGAAGATCGTCTCGCTCTGCGTACCCGTTTGGTAGGCGCCGCTGTTGATGGAGACGGCGATGGTCGGGAATCCGGCGGTGGCGTCTCCGAAGTAGAAGGTGACGCTGGATGTGTTCCTGGCGAGGGTCGCCGTCGTGGCGTGCGTTCCCCCCGAGGTGTCGGCGAAGAAGCCGGCTGTCGTGTTCAGGTTCAGCGTGGTGGAAGCCGTCGTCGAGGCCACCACGGGGTTGCCCTCGGCATCCTCGAGGGTGACAGTGATCGCCAGCGTTGCGCTCGACGTGGTCGCCGGGCCGGTGACGGGTGAAGACGTGATAACGAACTGCGTCCCGACGCCGGCTGTCACATTGAAGCTGTTCGAAGCGGACGTAGTAAGCGAGCCCGTGGTGAAGGTGAGGGTATAGGCGCCGGCGCTGTCGAGAATCACGTTGGAGAAGGTGGCCACCCCGTTAGTACCGGTTGTTTCGGTCGTGGTCGCCGACGAGTCGAAGGTTGCGCCGGATGGGCCGCTGTTGATGGCGACGGTCACCGTCGCCCCACTGACGAGGTTGCCGTAGACGTCTTTGACGGTCACCGCCGGAACTCCGTTCACCGGCGATCCGGCTGTCGAGGCCGTTGGCTGGGTGGAGATCGTGATCGTGCTGGCCGTCGCCGCGCTCACAACGAAGGAGTTGCTGGTGACCGAGGCCAAACCTGAAGACGAGAACGTCAGGGTGTAGGAGCCCGCCGTGTCGAGGATCAAGTTGGAGAAAATGGCCAGGCCGCTGCCGTTGGTCTGGACGCTCGTGGTTGACCCCGATGTGAAAACGCCACCGGTCGGACCGCTGGCGATGGCGACAGTGACAGTGACGCCGCTGACACCATTGCCAACCGAGTCCAGGACCTCGACCGTGGCCGGACCCGTCACGGCCGAACCAGCCGTCGATGCTCCTGGTTGAGGGTTAAGAATGAGCTGGCTGGCGCCCGCCGCGGTGATGGTGATTGGGGTGCTCGTGCCTTGACTGAGTCCCCCGCCGTTGGCGAGTACGTCGTAGGTATTGGCGGCCGCGATGGATATGCCGCTGAAGGTGACCGACCCGGTCGAACCCGTCGTGCCATTCGTGGCGCCGCTGATGGTGGTGGAAGGCGACGTGGTGAGGGTGACGGGGATGCCGTTGGCCGAGACCGCGTTCCCATAGGCGTCCTCGACCTGAACCGTGACCGAGAAGGTGTTCCCGGCCGTGGCGCTAGACGGTGGCTCACCTGTGAAGACGAGTTGGGTGGCGGCGCCGGGGGTGATGTTGAACGGATTCGTTGTCGCCGGCGTCAAGCTCCCGCTGGTCGCCTGCAGGGTGTACCCGGTCCCCACGACATTCATCCAGCAGGTGAAGGAGGCCACCCCGTTCGACAGGGTTGCCGTTGTGCCCCCTGCGTTCGTGCACGTCAGGTTGGAGTTGTCCGGATTGGCCAGCAGGGCCAGGTTGACCTGGGTGGACGAATCAGTCGCCACCACAACCCCGGAGGCATCCTCCTCGGACACCTGAAGGGAGAACGGTGTGCCGGCCTGGGAGCTCGAAGGCGGCTCCGATGTCACCGCCAGTTGGGTCGCCCCACCGGCGGGTGAGAATGTGTCGGTGGCGCTACTCGCCGGGTTGAAGTTCGTGTCACCGCTGTAACTCGCACTGGCCGTATAGGTGCCAGCCGCCGAGGCGCTGACTGTGCACGTTGCCGTGGCCGAGCTGCCGGTCCCCGACGCGCTGATCGGTCCGGACGGGCAGGTAATGCTGCCTGACGGTCCCGACACAGTCCACGTGATCGTGCCGGTGGGAGTAGTCGAGCCATCGGGCCCGGTAACCGTCACCGTCAGCGTGACGTTCGAGCCCAAAGAAGGGTTCGCCGAGTTGGTGACCGCGACAGTGGGGGTCGCCAGGGCGACCGGGGCAGTGCCGCTGGCCGTGATCCCGTTGTAGTTCGAATCACCGCTATACGTCGCGCTGGCCATGTAGTTGCCGGCATTTGGAACGTCGATCACACAGGTGGCGGTGGACACATTCCCGGAGCCCGACAAGGTCGTGGCACCCGAGTTGGCACAGGTCGTCGACCCCGTCGGGGTAGTGACTGACCATGCGACGGTGCCGCTCGGCGCCGTTTCACCGGTCCCGCCCGTGAGGGTGTCGGTGAACGCGACCTCCCCGCCCAGGGTGGCCGACGAAGCGGTAACGGCGTCCGTTGGCGACGAAACGGCATAGACGCTGAACGTGTCGGGGTTCGAGCTCGACGCTGCATAGAACGAGTCGGCCGTGACAGCCGTCTGAGCTGAGTACGATCCACCGGCCGATGCCGTAATGGAGCAGGTGGCGGTGGCGGAATTACCCGAGCCTGCCAACGTGGTCGAGTTGGAGTTGCTACAGCTGACGCTCGTTGCTGAGCCCCCCACGGGCGTGTACGTCACCGTCCAAGTGACCGTGCCCGAAGGAGTCGGGTCCCCGCTCGGACCGGCGACGGTGTCAGTGAAGGTCACCGCAGACCCCAAGGTCGGCGCAGTCGGCAGGTTCGTCACGACGTTCGAAGGGGTGGACGATCCGATCGACGTACCCGTGCTCGCCGTACAACCACCGTTGGTGGTACACCCGGGACCGGTCCAGGTCGCCGTGTTCGTGATCGTCTCCGTCGGGTCGCCGGCGTTGGCCGTGGCGTTGAAGGTAAGTGCGTAAGACGTGGCGCCGGGAACCCCGCTCGTGACCGTCCAGGAGACGGTGGACCCCGTCTCACTGAATGAGCAGCTCGAGCTGCCTGCCGAACCGGAAGAGACAGCGCAACCCACCGATCCGGCCACATAGGTCATGCCGGTCGGTAGCGGGTCATTGACGGTAAGGGGAGCCGTCGTGTCAGCGGTTGTAGAGGTATTTGTCGCCGTGACCGTGTAGGTGGTCGTGCCGCCGGCGCTGATGCTCGATGGGGACGAGGCTTTCCCAACACTGAAGTTGGCGTTGTTGGTAACCACGGTGGATGCGCTCGTGGTGCATCCGCCGGCCGTCGTGCATCCGGTCCCCGTCCAGGCGGCCGTGTTCGTAATTGTCTCGGTGGGATCAGTCGGATTGGCGGTGACAGAAAACGTCATTTGATAGGTCGTGTTGCCGGGCACGCCTGCACCCACGGTCCAGGTGATAACGGGCAGGTTTACGGAGACCGAGCAGGGGGTCGAGACCGTCGGGCACAGCGCCGAACCCGCCACGTAGGTGGTTCCCGATGGCACCGCGTCGTTGATGGTGACAGTCCCCGCCGAGGACGAGGTCCCCACGTTGTCAACGTTGAGGTCGTAGACGATCGGTGTCGACGAACCCGAGGTGGCCGTGGCTGTGGCCGTCTTGGTGACGGTGAACGATGCTCCGTTGGTGACCGTGACGGAGACCGTGTTGGTGGAACACGACGGAGTGGTGGAACACCCAGACCCTGTCCAGGTGGCGGTATTTGAGACGACCTCAGATGGGTCGCCGGCATTGGCGGTTACCTGGAAAGACAGGTCCGGATCGATTCCTCCACCCACCACATTCGCAAGCGTCCATGTGATGACACCGGTTGATGCGTTGTAGGCAGACGTGCAGCCGGCGTCCCCGCCACATGTAGCCGAGTTCAAAACGTACGTGGTCCCTGACGGCGCGGTATCGCTGATCACCGCCGATGCCCCGTTGCCGCCGATGTTGTGGGTGGAGATCCCATACGTGAACGGCGTCGTCGAACCAGCGGCGATGGAGCTCACGGAGGCTGACTTCGTGATTGTGAAGTCGGGGCCAACGGCAAAGCTTGCGGCGCTGAGCGCTTCCTCGAGGGTGAACCACTGGGCGCCGCCATTGGGGAGGCCGCCGTCGGTGAAGTTGACGGTACCGGATTCGTTGCCCGTAGCGATCGCCGAGAAGCTGGTATTCGGGCCCTCGTAGCCGTAGCTGCCGTAGGCGCAACCGGTGGCTGCGTACGGGACCGCGACCGTGCCGACCTTCCAGGTCGGGCCGAACTCCTCGCCCTCAGGATCACTGGTGTTGTCCGAGCAGGCGCCATCACCGTCAAACCCGAAGATGGTTTCAGTCGTGGAGGACAGCACCACGCTCGGAACGGCGTTCCCGGTATCGTTAACGATGCCGACGAGCGTGTCGTCATCGTCGTCGTACGGACCAAGAGCCGAGTTGGCCAGAACAGTCGCTGAACCGCTGGCGTTAAGGACGATCAGGATCCCGCAGCTCGAGTTGTAGCCGACCGTCGGGCACTCGTTAAAGGGGGCCGACGTCGTCCAGCCCGAGGTCGATCCAGCGCCGGTGGAGACGTAGTTGCCCTTGGTGGTGGCGTTGTAGACCCCGGTCTCGCCGTTGTAGGTGCCGCTCACGAAGTACTCGGCTGCGCTGCTCGACGAAACAAACGTGCAGGTCGTGGTGGACGTGTTCCCTGTCCCCGCCAAGGTCGATGTCGCGCACGTCTGCGTGCCGACGGAGCTGTAGATGTTCCAGGTCACCGTGCCCGTTGGGGTCCCGCCGTTTCCAGTCACATGGGCGGTGACGGTGATCGTCTGCCCCGGCGTCGGGGCCACGGGCTGGTAGTCCACGACCATGGTCGGGGTCGTCGACGCCGCGTCCGCAAGCGTCGTGAAGACCGGGATCGACATCGAACCCAGTGCAACCGCAGCCAGCAGCAGGCCAAGCCGGCGGCCCCGCCGCGCCGTGGCGGGAGAACTCATCGTCCGACCCACGCGCTCGACGCAGACTCGTGCGCGAAAAAAGGCACCTGCGCCACGGTTCTCCGCCGGTTCACGGCTCGCATCGTGACCGACGTACCTCACCGCATTCCCTATGCCAAGTCAAAATCTGCACAACGGGTACCTGCGCCTGGACGGACCAGGCTCGATCAAACCCCAGCCAAGCCATGCCGCCTCGGGCGAGCGCGACGTCCTGTTCCGGAACGCGACCGAACGCGCCGGGTCATCGGGCGCGAGACCTCTTGGGACGCCGTTGACATTCGCCAACAGTACGTCAGTGAGTGTTGTACTCTGTCAACACGACAGCTTTACTGGATCGACGACAGCGACGCCCTGAATGACGACGGAGCCAATGGAAAAACGGCACTGCTTTACCTTGGTGTTGATCGGCGATGACTTGGCAACGTCGTCTGGGGCGATCTCCGACATGTGGAATGACTCCAAGATCGGGAGCTCGAGCGGGACCTACTTCGTGGAGTTCGAGCGCCTCAATCCCACCTTTCGAGGGGCCCTGTCATCGGCCATTGACGACGTCGAGTCGATAGAAGGCATCAGGGTTCGGCGGGTCGAGCCCGACGACCTGCTTACCGCCGCCGAAATCGCCGAACGGCTGGGGAGGAGCCGGGAGAGCGTCCGACTACTGGCCGCAGGAGCCCGTGGCGGCGGGCGGTTCCCTCCTCCTTCTTCTCATCTCCGGGCTCGCCAACGCCTTTGGCGTTGGACCGACATCGCGGACTGGTCAGGCGAGTTGGACAGTGAGGAACGCGAGTGCGCGCACTACGTCGCCGCGGTGAACGCTGCCCTCGAATACCGTCAGCATCGACACAACGCCGACGAGTTCGTCCGTGCACTCATCAACGGGCCCGAGTCGACCGAGGAAGAGTTCTCTTTGGCCACGGCTGACGCGGAGTCCTTGCCGCCGACGCCAAATTCAGACAACAGCACCGCGGACGAGACTCAAGGGCGG
Source organism: uncultured Acidimicrobiaceae bacterium (assembly GCA_963793645.1). Lineage (GTDB taxonomy): Bacteria > Actinomycetota > Acidimicrobiia > Acidimicrobiales > UBA8190 > CAWCAW01. Next base: position 165,972 of record CAWCAW010000006.1, read on the forward strand.
TTCTGGAGGCGACGCCGCTGAATTCGATCGTCTTCACCGTGTCGAGGGAGATAAGGGCAATTGGGCGGGCATCGTGCGTCTGGGTGTCGCCGTGCTACAAGAATCAGCCATGCTGGGTCGCCGCGAATCACCGGTACGGGCGCTCAGTGTGATGAAACGGCGATTAGTCCTCTGATTTCCATCATTATTGACGACGCACCGCTGCCTAATATCACCTAGCGTGGCGAGCCAAGCGCCTAGCCGATAGAGCCCCACGCCAGGGGGAACTCCCATGCCGATACCGACCCAGCCTGGACTCCCGATGCCAGGCGGGCTGGGACGGTGGCTGCGAGCCGCACTGACAGGGACGCTGCTGTTCGGTGGTTCGCTCACCGCCTTGATACTGCTTGGGATCGCTGGCCAGCTCTCACCTGCCGCCGCCATGACCTTGGCGGCCTCATCCACGACAACCGCGCCCGCCTCTTCGTCCTTCGTTCTCGGATTCAGCAACACAGACCACGCCTTGGTGACAGGCAATGCCACCGATGGGAGCCCCTCCGGCACGGTGACCTTCTACGAGTGCGGCCCGAGCGCTGGTCCCACGGCCTGCACGTCCAAGGCCGACGAGGTGGGCAGTGCGGTTGCGGTGACGGGGGGAGCGGATGACACCGCCAGCGCCACGTCGGCGTCCTTCACTCCGACCTCGGCAGGCTACTGGTGTTTGGCCGGCTACTACTCGGGGGACTCCATCTACAACGCCAGTGCCGATACCAGCACCGGCGAGTGCTTCGACGTCGACGCCGCCCCTACGTCCACGTTCACCGCACCTGCCTCTTCGTCCATCGCGCTCGGGGGAAGCAATACGGATGGGGCCGCGGTGAACAGCAATGCCGCCGGTGTGAGCCCCTCCGGCACGGTGAGCTTCTACGAATGCGGGCGGAGCGCCGTTCCCACGGCCTGCACGTCTAAGGCCGACGAGGTGGGCAGTGCGGTAACGGTGACGGCGGGAGCAGCTGACACCGCCAGCGCCACGTCGGCGTCCTTCACCCCCACCTCCACCGGCTACTGGTGCTTCGCTGGCTACTACTCGGGAGACTCTAACCACAGTGCCAGCGCCGATACCAGCACCGACGAATGCTTCGAGGTCGGCACCGCCAGTGCGTCCACGTTCACCACGCCCGCCTCTTTATCCTTCGTCCTGGGGTACAGCAACACAGACCACGCCGTGGTGACAGGCAATGCCACCGGTGGGAGCCCCACCGGCGCGGTGAGCTTCTACGAATGCGGGCCGAGCGCTGGTCCCAGGGCCTGCATGTCCAAGGCCGACGAGGTGGGCAGTGCAACGACGGTGACGGCAGGTGCGGGTGACACCGCCAGCGCCACGTCGGCGTCCTTCACCCCGACCTCCACCGGCTACTGGTGCTTCGCCGGCTACTACTCGGGAGACTCCAACTACAGCGCCAGCGCCGATACCGGCGCCGACGGGTGCTTCGACGTGATGCCGGCCCCCACCTTCCACATCGCCACAACGTCTCTCCCGAATACCGCGCCGGGGACCGCCTACGGCCCAATGACCCTTCAGGCAGCCAATCTCGGAATGAGCAGCAGCCCCTACGCCACCACACTGAAGTGGAAGAAGGTCAGCCTGCCCAAGGGGCTGAAGATGTCGAAGACCGGCGTGCTATCGGGGATACTGAGTAAGCACCTAAAGGCCGGTTCGAGTTCGATCACAATCTCGGCGACTGAGACCGTCACCACCCTCAACGGCACCAAGAAGGCCAGGACGAAGACAACCGTCCATGCCACCATTCTCCTGACGATCACTTAGGCCCACCCTTCGCCAGTCAGAAACACCGCCGTCAAGACGAGTTGGTGGGCATTCCCGCACCCTGACGCGGGACGTTCACGCTTTCGAAACGATCCTCGCCTGACTGTTCGTATACGCACCGTTGCGCCTTTCCTTCGCCCGCGCCAGCATTTCGGCCATTTGAACGAGATGCGTCGCTCGCGTCTGTGCAGGCCACACCTTTTGAGTTGGCCAAATGTTGAGTTTCCATAGGGAGCCAGGTGAGGCTGGCCCGTCAGCATTCGTGGGGTGATGGCGGGACACGCGGCGGCGTCGACGGCCCGCTCGACAAACGGCCTCTGGGCAGGGCCGGACCATATGGCAGGGGACGTGGCGGCCCCGTGCCAGACGATCCGGACCGCAACATATTTCGGTTTCCCGGTTGGTCAAGAGATGCCTCTTGCAACCTATGGGCTCCACGCCAACGGGAGGTAGCGGGACTGTGGCATTGAAGTTGCGCAAAGAGCGAGTTGCTGACGAGACCGTCATTGTCGCGCCCGACGATGCGCCTGCAAATCGGGGTTCGGCACCGGCAAAGAGAGGGCACACGCAGATCGGTGACCTTCTCATCCAGGCGCGCCGCATCACTGCAGCCCAGTTGGCAGAAGCGCTTCTCCAGCAGTCGGCGTCGGGGAAGCGAATCGGGATTCTGCTCGTCGAGCTCGGAGCCATCACCGATGACCAGCTGGCCGAGGCTCTGTCAGATCAACTGAAAATCCCCCTCGCCGATCTGTCCCAGAGCACTCCGTCGCCTGACGCCATCGCCGCCCTACCTGAGGCCATGGCACGTTCACACCTCGCCGTGCCCCTCCGGATCGACGACGACGGGTTGGCCGTAGCGGCTGCCGACCCGACCCCAGAGCTGCGAGCGGCGATCGCCGGCGCCACCGGGGGCATGAAGGTCCACCTTCTTATTGCGTCCGCGACCGACGTCCAGCGTGCCATCGATGCCGCATACCGGGCTCTGGGTCGAATCGAGGAGCACGTCGAGGAGTTCGAGCGCGCTGAAGGTCCTGTTCGGCGGCCCGCGGAAGCCGCCACCCAGCAGATGCTCACCGACGACGCACCGGTGGTCCAGGTGGTCAACCTCGTGATCACGCAAGCGCTCCGCGACCGAGCCTCTGACATTCACATCGAACCTCAGGACGAGCGTGTTCGGATTCGGTTCCGGATCGACGGGGCCCTTCATGACGCCGTCGAGATTCCGTCGTCCATGGCACCCGCCCTGGTAAGTCGACTCAAGATCATGGCCGGCATGAACATTGTCGAGCGGCGACGCCCCCAAGACGGGCAGATCGCCATGCAGGTCGATGGGCGCGAGGTCGACATCCGCGTGTCCACGGTCGCCACCATCTGGGGAGAGTCCTGCGTCATGCGGGTGCTCGACAAGAGCCGGTCCTTGTTCAGGATGAGCCAGCTGGGAATGCCTCAGCACACGCACGAGCCCTTTACCCGATTGATCCACGCACCATTCGGAATGGTCCTGTGCGCCGGCCCGACGGGGAGCGGAAAGACAACCACGCTGTACGCGGCGCTCACCGAGATCGACGAGCCGCATCGCAACATCATGACGATCGAGGACCCTGTCGAGTACGTGTTCCCGACGATCAATCAGATCCAGACCAACGAGCAAGCCGGGATCACCTTCGCCAATGGACTTCGATCGATTTTGCGCCAGGACCCAGACGTCATCCTGGTGGGCGAGATCCGCGACGTCGACACCGCCCGTGTGGCCGTGCAGTCAGCCCTGACAGGGCACTTCGTCCTTTCCTCTCTTCATGCCACGGACTGCGCGGCCGCCCTACACCGGTTCCTCGACATGGGCATCGAGTCGTTCCTCATCGCATCATCGGTGGTGGCCGTGGTCAGCCAGCGCCTCGTGCGGCGGATCTGTACAAGCTGCCGGACCAAGTACCAGCCACCTGATGAAGAGCTGGCGTTCTACGAGGAGAGCGGCGGGGAGCCCAAGACGGAATTCTGGCACGGCGAAGGATGCAACTTCTGTGCTGGAACGGGCTACCGAGACCGCATCGGCGTGTACGAGCTCATGCGGATCACCCCTGAGATCAAGCGCCTCATCGTGGGATGGGCCACCCAAGAAGAGCTTCAGCGCATGGCCGTGAGCCAGGGGATGCGGACCCTTAGAGACGAAGCGATTCAACTCATCAGCGATGACATCACGACCACATCCGAGGTCGTGCGATCCATCTACGCATTCTGAGTCGAGGAAGAACGATGGGGAAATACAAGTTCACAGCGGCCACCGCAGACGGCGCCACCATCAGTGGAGTCGAAGAGGCGCTCACGGTGAACATGGCCCGCCGGGCACTGATTGCCCGCGACCTCGCTCCTTTGAACGTCGTCGAGAAGAAGGCCCTTTTCAGCTATGAGGTCACCAAGGAGAAGGTGCCCCGCAAGGAGCTCATGCACTTCTCGCGGCAGATGGCTGTCTTCATGAAGGCCGGCATCCCGGTCCTCGAAGCCATCGACGTCATGACCGAGGAAATGAAGAACAAGATGTTCCAGCGGGTGCTGGCGGAGATGGGCGATTCCCTCCGAGCCGGCGAGACGTTTGCCGGGGCGGCTGGCCTACACCCGCAAGCCTTTCCTCCGTATTACCTGGGCATCCTGGGATCTGCCGAGCTCACGGGAAACCTCGACACTGTCCTCAACCAGTTGGCCGACTACATCGATCGCGACATCGAGGCCCGCCGGAAGATCACCTCGGCGCTGATGTACCCGATGATCGTCCTGTGCATGTCGGTTCTGGCGATCGTGGTCATCACCTGGTTCGTCCTGCCGCGTTTCAAGACCTTCTTCCAGGGGCTGAACGCCAAACTTCCGCTGCCCACTCGGATGTTGATCGCCATGGCCAACTTCTTCACTACCGACTGGTTCGTCGTTGCCGGCGCACTCGGAACACTGGTCGTGGCCGTCATACTCGGAACCGTCACGGCTAAGGGCCGTGAGATACGGGACAGTCTGTTCCTGCGGGTCCCCGTGCTCGGCGATCTCATACGTACAGCCATCCTGGAGAGGTTCTGCCGCATCCTGGCGTCAATGGTCGGCACCGGTGTGCCGCTGCCCGAGGCCATGCAGATCACGAGCGAGGCGACAACCAACGCCGTCTACCGCCGTGGGATGACCGAGGCACGAGGCGGAATGATGAGGGGCGAGGGCCTTGCCGGTCCACTGAGTGCATCCGGTCTCTTCCCAGCGGCGGCATCCCACATGTTCTTGGTGGGAGAGCGCACCGGAACGATGGATGACCAGATGGAGACGGCGGCCGTCTACTTCGATCGGGAGCTTGATTACAAGCTCAAGCAGTTCACGGCTCTGTTCGAACCAGCCGTGATCCTCTTCGTTGGTTTGGTGGTCGGGTTTGTGGCGGTCGCCCTAATTTCTGCGATGTACGGCATCTACCGGCAGGTGCACATCTCATGATGGCGCACCTGTTGTTGATCCGGCTCGCAGATACACAGCGGGGAGGCGCTTTTTGACCTCTTCTTTCTCACACTCAGGCGGGAAAAACGAACACCAATTTGCAGGGTTGACACGAGTCATCACTGCCAAACAAGAAGGGACACATCAACATATGTGGGACAGAATGATTGAGAAGAGGAATGAGGGTGGCTTCACCCTTATCGAACTCCTCATTGTCATCATCATCTTGGCCATCTTGGCTGCCATCGTCGTCTTCGCGGTGGGTACGACCGGAACCAACTCCAAGGTCGCTGCCTGCGAAGCTGACGCCAAGTCACTCGAGACGGCCATCGAGGCGTACCACGCTCAGGTCGGTACTTACCCGACCCCGGGTACTCTCGGCGGGACAGAGCTGGCTAGCACCTACTACCAGAGTGTGACGTCGGCACAGCAAGCGGCGCTTGGTACAGGTTCGCAGACTGTCGGCCCGTGGCTTCGGCAGGCGCCGGGTACGGCGTACTACCAGATCCTTTGGCAGCAGTCGAACGGTGCCATCTGGGTAGACGCGACGAACACCGCTGCGGCTCCTGCGGCGTATTCGTCGACCGCTGACTTCGACCTGTCGCAGGGTAATGCCTGTGTCACGGCGGTAGGAAGCTGAGATAGTTAGCATAGCCAAGGAATATCGACAGAGGGGGCCCCTCAAGGGCCCCCTCTGTCGCGTCGATACCCAAAAATAATGTCAATAGTCGAAAATCCCAGCTCCGAACTCACCGGCACAGCCGGATCTGAGATGCGCCCGAACCACGGGCGACCCCGCCGAGCCCTCGATGGAAGGCGTCACACCATCTGGCTCGTTCTCGTCACCGCGGCGGTCATTACCACTGGAATGGCATACAGCTTGTGGTGGGGACCGGTCGTGCAGCACAGGTGGGTGGTGATTCAACACAAGCGGCTTGACTACTGGCTCACTCCCGGAGACTGGTGGTCGACCGTGCGGGGCGCCCACTTCGTCGGATGGGGCGGCGTCTCTTTCATCTACAGCTATCACTCGGCCCTGGTCACGCTTCCGGGATTCGACGTTCTCTTCGCTCCCGTGGCGATGCTCGGCTCTCGTCTCAACCTGGCCGAGATCTCCCCGACCATCCCTTTCGCGATTCTCAAGCCATCGTCCTGGCTCTTGTACGGGCCGGTCATGATGGCCTTCGCGTTCCCGGCGCTCTTTTCGGCAGATGTTCTGGCTCGTCGTCTCGGCATCGGCGAGGGAATGCGTCGAGTCGTTACCCTTACCGTAGCCATCGCCGTGTGGCCCATCCTCGTCATGTGGGGCCACCCCGAAGACGTGCTCTCGCTGGCCCTGTCCGTCTTCGCCATCCTTCGCGCCATTGATCGTCGTTATACGTCTGCGGCATGGCTCCTCGGAGCGGCTATAGGCATGCAGTTGCTAGCTCTCCTTCTCATACCGATGTTCATTGGGATAGTCGGGTTCCGCAAAACCCCCGCTCTGCTCGCGCGCGCCGCCATTATCCCTGGGTTCTTGCTTGTGGCCGTTCTTGTCCCCGACTTCCATCAGGCAGCCAAGGTCTTGATCGATCAGCCCACGTATCCCACGGTCGGCCATCCCACTCCATGGCTGGCCTTGGCACCCAAGCTGACCGCCTTCGGCAAGGGGGTGGTGGCCGGTGGCCCGAGCCGGATCGGAGCGTTTGTAGTCGCGGTGTTGGCCGGCGTGGTGGCAGCGCGACGCCGTACAGACGTGGCCACCATCGCTTGGCTCATGGCTCTTGTATTCGCGTCCCGGTGCATCTTCGAGTCGGTGATGGAGTCTTACTACGTCATGCCGCTAGTGGTGATGTTGTTGGTTCTTGCGGCGAGGAGACGCTTCCTCTGGGCCGTGACTCTCGCCGCGGGGCTTTACCTGACGCGCCAAGCGTTCAGCCACCTGAGTCCTTGGCACTACTTCTTGGAAATGACTGGATTGATGCTCGTCATGTTGGCTGCGTCGGTGCCGACCAGTCTTTGGAGGAAACCTTCAGACGACGGAGTTGGCAACAAAATCACAGATTCGATTCCGGTGCCGGCTCCCGATCTCGCCGATGCGATGGCTGGGCTGGCCCTGCCGTCGAGCACGCCGGCATAGGGCTCTAGCGGCGAAGCCGTTGGCTACCGGATGATCTCCATCCGGAGGCCTTGAAGATCCCATACTGGATCTTCCGGTAGACGGCTCACGGCCCGTGACAGGATGCGGCGCGCCGTCCATAGGCAGGCGGTAGCGTCCGCCAGCTGCGCGGGCGTCACCTTGGTGAGATGGGCATCGAGAATGCGTTCCACCCCTGCGATCCGAGCTCGGAGGAGCCCCTGGCGCTCGAGTAGTCCTGCCTCCGTGTGCTTCGAGTAGCGCACCGGATGGTCCTGGCCCAGCTGGAAAAAACTGAGTTCAGGGTGCACCTCGAAAACGGTGCGCTGCCAGTACGGCGCCATATTTGCCTGCACCTCGGCGATCTTGGCAAGAAGACTCCACGCCACGACGCTCAGGGAACCACCGTTGGCCTCGGCGGCCTCCTTGTAGGTTGCATGCCCCACGGCAGCACGAACCGGCGCCGAGACGACCGCGGCTGATCTGGGCGCGCCGAGAACCCGGCGGGCGTCGCGATCGCACTGTCGACCTTTGGGGGTCGGCTCGTCGAGCAGTCCAATCGGAGCGAACAGGGCGATGACCTGGTAGGCGGGTTTGTAGTCGAGCAACTCGAGAAACGATGGAAATACCTGTGGCTCCTCGGGGGACAGCGTGATCCCCTGGATCTTCGCCGTGGCCGCCAGCCAGCCCTGCGAACAGGGCACCACTCCGGCAAGGACTCTGTACGGCAGGCGAGGGCCCCGTTGCGACATCGACATGCCGCCTTACCGTACTCAAGCCAGAACCAATTGATCGGTCAAGCCCCTAGCGCAAAAGGTCGCTCACCAACCAAACGACGCGACTTGTCGGTATCCTGAGTGTCAGCTGTTGGCGGTCGCGACGACCCAACTTGCAATTGTCTCCCCGGTTCCGCAGCCGGTCAAGCCGGTGGCCGCACTGCATTGAGTGGTGAGCGAGCCCGAGGCGGTGTCATCGAACCACAGTTGCGCCTGAACCAAGATCGCCCTGCCGGTGCACTCCGTAGTGCCATTCCCCTGGCAGGCTGTGAAGTTTATAAACCGGTCGTCACTCGAAGGAGCCGACGCCGGTGGTGTCGTGGCCGCGACGCACCACACTTGCACGGTGATCGGAGTGTTGTGCTCCTCGTCGATGGTCATTGAGTTCGCGCCGTTGGGTAGGCAGAGAGTGGCCGAAGTGGGGTCAGTGGCGGTGTACCGGACCCATTGAGCAGCGGCATCGGTGGCACCATCAGCCGCGTACTCGATCGACCGTTGGGACTGAAGGTTCACCGTGTTCAGGAGATCGTTTCCGCTGAGATTGATCACCGCCAAGAGCAAGGTCGCGATGGCAGTGATAAAGACCAAAGCGAGAATAAGGATTGCTCCTGACTCGTCTGTCCTCCGAAACCGCCGACGGAACCTGGTCATCCTTTCACACCCGCGGAAGTTCCGGCTTTCGTGTTGTAGTTGGCATCCCCCGGATAGGTGGCCGTAGCCGTGTACGTGGTCGTCGTCGATGCGCCGTTGATGACACACGTGTACGTAGCGACGTTGGATGCACCGGTCGGACCGGTTTTGGTCGAGCACGTCACACCCGTCCATGCCATCGTGCCCGTTGGTGTGGCGCCTCCGGTCGGCCCGGTCACGGTGGCGGTGAAAGTCAATGTCGTGCCCACCGCCGAGCCGGACACCGCGACAGCCGGCGTGTACTTGGTCAGCACCGAGACGGTATCCGTGGCGGACGTCAAGGCGCTGTAGTTACCGTCACCGCTATAAGCGGCGGAAACGATGTATGTACCTACCTTCGACAGGACGACCGTACAGGTAGCGGTATTCGTGTTGCCGGTCACAGCGGTGAAGCCCGTGTTCGCCGAGCACGTCGTCACGCCTGCGGTTCCTGCAACCGTCCAAGTCTCCGTCCCCGTCGGTGTGATTCCCCCTTGACCAGTAACCGTGGCCGTAAATACGACGCTGGATCCAAGAGTCGCAGTAGCACCACCGCTGTTGGTGACCACGTTGCTCATCGGAGCACTCTTCGTCACCGTGTACGTCGCACTCGCCGTATTGCCGGACGGATCGGTCACCGTCACGGTGTATGGGCCGGATGTCACGGTTGGGATTGTGATTACGGCATTGACGCTTCCGTCGACGAGACTCGTGCCACCCGACGTCGGCGTGACCGTTGCACCGTTGAATGTGATCGTAAGCGGCGAGATTGGGAGGAACCCGGTGCCTGTGATCTTCGCCGCCGAGGACCACGGGCCGCTGGTGGGGTTGATGATGATCGTTTGGCTCGTCACCGTGAACTGTCCCGGTGCGTTGGCGGTATTCGTACCGTCGGTCACCGACACTGTGTATGAGGTACCCGGGGTCAGAGAATTCGGCACCGTGACGACAGCGTTGACGAGCCCGGCCAAGGTGACCGCACCGCCCGAAGTGATCGTGGCTGTCGCGGTTCCGAACTTGATGGTGAGCATCGCCGAAGGGGTAAAGCCCGATCCGGTGATCGTGACCGATGAGCCCTTGGGCCCGGAGGTCGGGCTCAGCGCATTGAGTGTGGTCGGCGGCGTGCTTCCCGTGACGACGAAGCTCAGGGTATCGCCCACTTTGTTGGGTGCAGTGGCCACGACCGTGATGAGTTGGATACCACTGGTATTGGGCGGTACGCAGGTGCTGGAGAATGCTTGAGCCGAACTGATCCACTGGCTCACTGATTGAATGCCCAACGTGTAAAGGTTCAGCGACGTCGACGTCCCGTTTGCGTTCGACGTACTCGAAGGCGAACCCGCTCCGACGTAGAAGCCGGTCCGCGCGGTTGCGCTGTCGCCGGAGCTGTCGAAAATCTTGACCGAGTTGGACCCTGCGCCGGCGCCTGCTGGCACGTCGAAGGTGACGTTTTGGCTCCCGGACGCGTCCGCCTTCGTCACGGCCGGCACGGTGGTCGCCCCTATCCCACCGACCTGCACCGTCAGGGTGGCATTCGCGGCGAACCCCGTGATCGGAACCGTGACCTGGGTTCCCGTCGGTCCATCGTCCTGAGGGGTCAGCGATCCGGCCCAGGGAACCACCGTAAAACCGGTAGCCGCGTTCGCAGTCGCCCCACCCGTATCGGACACGACGATCGGGTATGGCCCCGACGGCTGCGCCGGCAATGCCGGCACGGTGAATGTGACGGTCGAGTTGGTCGCGCCACTCGTATTTCCAACAGTCCCACCTGACGTAACGGTTGCGGCCTGGCCGCCAACGGTCACACTCACGGTCGTCCCCGCGTCAAACTTCGTCACGAAGACCGTGACCTGGCTTCCTACCGCTCCCGCGGCAGTGCCACTCGCCGGACCACTGGCCGGGCTCGGGGAGCTCACCAGCCGGTACGTTGACGCACACGTGGTGAAAGCAGGGTTCGACTGTTGCTGAATTTCAGACTTGGCCGACTCGGCGAAGTTCCTGAGGAGCGTGTCCAACGTGGCCAGGCTGCGGTGGTCCGAGGAGCTGGTGATCGTCGTCACCAAGCCACCGAGAAGGGCCACGCTCGAAATCCCGATGATGACAAGGGCGATGAGCACCTCGAGGAGGGTCTCACCGGACTGAGGCGACGCAGTGCCGGCGGCGCGTTGCGCATGCGAACGTTGCCCTAGACGGCGGAGTCGGGTCGAGGTGTTCATCGCCTACCCGACCCCCACGGCGCCCGGCGTCGTGATGCCGGATTGCGACGACAAGCTGAAGCTCGAAGCCACCAGAGATGTAGCGAAGGTGAGCTTGTCCGTGCTCGCCTTGACGGTCACCGCGGCACTGGGAGCATCGACCACGCCCGTAAGGACATCATTGCTGGCACTGCTGGCATAGAGCGTCATCGTTTGGAGTGAGTCCGCCGGTGACTGGTACAGGAGCCAGTTCGCGTACGTCCCGGTGGTGGCGGCGGAAAGCGTGATCGTGTTGGACGGGTCCGTTACGGTGAGGCCGCCTTGGAGGAAGTTAAGGAGCACGCCCGTACCGGTGACCGAGTCAGTGGTTCCTTCGATGTTCAAGAGCGAGCTCGCATTCATGAACGAGTACTGGCCGGGTTGGAAGATGATCGAGTCGCTGGCATTCTGAGCAGAGACATCTCCGTCGAACGCGTAATTGCCTGCTCCGAAGGTCACCGTCACATTCGCCGCGGTGATATCGATCCCCGTCGTATAGACCCCCGGTTGGCAAGTGAGGTGGGAGCCCGCCGTGCTGAGCGACCCGGTGCCCACGACAATGCATCCCAATCGTCGCGGTCCAGCTCGGCGTGCTCGGTGGGGTCGGCGCCGTAAAAGTGGGCGGCTGGGGGGCCGGGGTAACCGATACGGGTGATGGACCCGTGTAGAGCGCCGGTGTGTTGAACAGCGAATTCTGGCAGTTAGCGAACACAGAGCAATAGACGTCGAACGGGCCGGTCGTATCGCTGAACGATGTGCCCGTTGCCAAGGTGACGTCGTCGGTGGGTGAGGTGCCATACCCATCCAGGGTGATGGCGCCGGTGACGTTCAGCGCATCGCCTGAGCTCTGCACGTTGACGATGGGGTTGCCCGAGCCGTCGGTGAGAAGAAGCGGCGATGGAGGAGAGCCTCCCGTTGGCCCTTGCCAGGTTCTCGGCACGGCGAGGATGTTGTACGGAAGGCCACTTTGGCTCTCGGTCACCACTAGTGAAATACCAGTGGCGCCGTCGACTGTGGACCAACCACTCACTGCGTTGGCGCACGGGCCCGTCGTCGGCGTGGTGCACGAAATGGGGGTAGTCGGGGCTTGCTGCCCCGAGCTCAAGTGGGTCAGGGTCTCAATGGAAGTCGGTGTGTAGGGACCATTGGTCGTCTCGTTGGAGCACGCGGTCCGCACCACATACACGGTCCCATTGATCGAGTTCGTGGGCCGCACCGACCAGTACGACACGGTCGTCGTGCCGCTCGTTCCAGGCCAGTTCAGGCCCAGGAGGAAGGAATAGGCGGCCTCGTTGGGGGGTCCCGGGCATTGGGCGGGCGTCAAAAGTGTTGCGCACGCACCCACTCCACTCGGCGCGCAGTCGGTCGTCACGTCCTGCGCACTCTCGATATCCCGCGTGAAGTACTCCGACGCCACCTGGACGTCTGAGGAGTCTGCGATCCGGGCCGCCACCGTGCCCTCGTCCTTCAAGCTCGTGACGATGGCGACGGTGACGCCGCCGAGGACGACGGGAAGGATCAGAAGGACGATGACGAGCTCGATCAGCGTGAATCCCGCCTCGCCTCGCGCCACAGCAGGCCGATAGGGCATCCGCGTCCGTATGAATCGCGGCATGACACGGGGCGCGACGATATGAGACAGTCCACGACCTCGAGTCGTGCGCTGCGCCATCAGATCACCTCGTAGCCCGACACCTGCGCATCAGATCGATGCCACGCGGGGCTGCTCGGTTTGCATCGCGTTGGCGCCGCCGTTCATCAAGGCCATGTGGGCCTTTTCGATCTCCTTGGGATACAGGCTCACCCGCAGGGCCGCCTCGTGCTCGATGACCCCGGCTTGGACGAGGGCCGTCAGCGACATCTCAAGGGTCTGCATCCCCTCTTGCTGGCTGGTGGTGATGACGTTGCGCATCTGGCGCGTTTTGCCCTCCCGCACCAGGTTGCGCACGGCGTGGTTGGCCATGAGCACCTCGTAGGCGGCCACCAGTCCGCCGCCGATGCGAGGAACCAAGCGCTGGTAGATCACGCCTTCGAGCGTGGAAGCCAGCTGCACCTGGACCTGGTCGCGCCGATCCGACGGGAAGATGTCGACGATACGGTCGAGGGCCTGGCCACTGTCGTTGGTGTGCAAGGTGGCGAAGACCAAGTGGCCGGTCTCGGCGATGGTGAGGGTGGTAGCGATGGACTCCTGGTCGCGCATCTCACCCACGAGCAGGACGTCGGGGTCCTCCCGGAGCACTGAGCGCAACGCCTTTTCGAACGAGTGGCTGTCGATGCCCACCTCGCGCTGGCTCACCGCCGAGGACTTGTGGCCGTGCACGTACTCGATGGGGTCCTCGATGGTCACGATGTGGCACTGGCGGTGCCGGTTGATGTAGTCGAGCATGGCGGCCAGAGTCGTCGACTTGCCCGATCCCGTCGGACCGGTCACCACGACCAGGCCCATGGGCAGGTTCACCAACCGCTCCACGGCCGGCGGAATGCCGAGGTCCTCGAAACCCGGGATCTGGTACGGGATCACCCGGATGGCGATGGCACAGGCCTCACGCTGGTGATACGCGTTGCAACGCAAACGAGCCTTGTCCTGCCACGAAAAGGCGAAGTCGACTTCGCGATCGGCTTCGAAGCGACCCACGAGATCCTCGCCGAGAATCGACTCCACGATGGATCCGACCCCTTCCACCGACAGGGGTGCGTAACCGGGGACAGGCTGGATGTGCCCGTCGACCCGGATCAGCGGCGGTGCGCCCGCCGTGATCAGGAGGTCGGTGCCCTTGAGGCGCCACACCTCTTCGAGCCACGGCTCGATGTCGCTGATGACCCTGGGTGCACCTTCACGAGACATCGGTTGCCCTCCTCAACAGCCGGGCCGGTGGCTCGGCTGTGTCGTCTTCGGTCTCCCCCGCCGCCACCCGTTCACAGGCGCTGACGAGGTCACCCCCCTGTCCCACCTTCAGTGCCGCCCACGGCCCCAGGGGCAGATCGGGTGCCACGCCGGCCACCACCAGCGGCTTGCCGTGGTGCAGGGCGCAGATCACCCCGAACTCGGACTGGGCCAAGTTGGACAGCGGCAGCGCCCGCACATCGGCCACCAGGTCGAAACCCACGTCCAACGGGCAGGTACGCCCCTCGATGAGGGCGTTACACGGAAAGGCTGGTTCGCCGGGCTCGTGGCAGCGCAGTACCTCGCAGCCACCGGCCTCCAGCACAACAGCAGATTGTTCGATGGCCCAGTCGTCGGTCCCGACCACCAGGACGGTCGGCTTCGGAAGGTACTCAGCCGCGCCCGATGGCCCGACGCCGAGGGCTCCAGCAGCGGTCACGGGCTCAGTGTGAACGGCCCAGGCCACCACCTGACCTACAGAATCTCAACAGCCCGCCAACTCTGCCTATGGATAGACCCGGAGTCCACCAACTGTGGGAATCTCCGACCGCAAGTTTTCGCCCCTGTGAGCCGTTACCGGGTGAAAGTCATCTCAAATGTTGGTCAACTCCGCTACTCTGGGTGGTTATGCAGGCGGGGACACCGGCAGGAGCCAGGGCCATGACAACGGAGGTTGATTACCCGCCGCGACAGCGGAGTCGTCTGCTCGTCGTCGACGATGACGTCGACGTGCGGCAGATGCTCGTCCGCCTGCTCGACGCCGAGGGCTACCAGGCCGCCGAGGCCGCCTCGGGCGAAGAGGTCCTCAACTTGCTCAAAACCCGCGCCCCGGACTTGGTGGTCCTCGACATCATGTTGAGTGCGGAAAATGGCTTTGACGTGCTTACCTCGATCCGTCGTCAGAGTGAGGTCCCCGTCATCCTTTTGACGGGCCGCGATCGGGAGTCCGACCGCGTGCTCGGGCTGCGGCTGGGGGCCGACGACTACGTCGTCAAACCCTTTTCGACGGCGGAACTGGCGGCGCGTATCGCGTCGGTGCTGCGCCGTAGCGGACAACGTGCCGCCGAGCCGCGCGGCGGCCCCATCGACTTCGGCAAGCTCCGGATCGACACCACTGCCCGTGAGGTTTGGCTGTCAGAGGAATTGGTGGAGACAACGGCCAAGGAATTCGACCTCCTGGTCTTTTTGGCGTCGTCTCCTCGACAGGTCTTCACCCGGGAGCAACTGCTCGCCCAGGTGTGGGGATCGTCCTCGGCGTGGCAAGACGCCGGCACCGTCACCGAACACATCCGGCGAGTGCGCCGCAAGATCGACGTCGACGACGAGCACGCGTGGATTCGCACCGTGCGCGGCGTGGGCTATCGCTTCGAACCCATCTCCTGAAATACCTGTTGACGCAAACGGCCCAGCCGGGTCGGCGTTTTTTCAGGCCCGCCGGCGTCCTTTGGCCGCCACCGGCACCGCCGTAGCCCGTGATGCCCGATCGAGCGCGTCACGCACCCGCAAGGCCAGCTGGTTGGGCGTGAACGGCTTGGCCAGCAGGTCCGCCGCGTCGGGCAAAGGATGACGGCCCACCGCGCCGGCGTCGAGATGTCCCGATACGTAGAGCACCGGCAGGCCGGGATACAGCTCGGTGAGTAGTGCGGCCAACTCGATCCCACTCATGCCGGGCATGACGACATCGGTGACGAGAAGGTCGACCGGATCGTGGCGGGCCATGGCGGTCGACAGGGCCTCGGGACCACTGGCCGCCGCGATCACCGTGTAGCCACGGTCTTGGAGCTCGCGCACGGCCAGGCGGCCCAGCTCCTCTTCGTCCTCCACGAGCAAGATGACCTCGTCGCCTGAGGTCGGGCCCGACACCAGCGTCGGCAACGCCACCACATCGCCGTCTTCAGCGGGGAACCACAGCGTAAAGGTGGTCCCCTGCCCGAGCGTGCTCTCCACCGACACGTCGCCGCCGGCCTGATTCACCGCCGCGTGCACGGTGGCGAGCCCGAGGCCGGTGCCCTGGGCCAGACCCTTGGTCGTGAAGAAAGGCTCGAAGCAGTGCTCGACGGTATCGGCGTCCATCCCGGTACCGGTGTCGGTCACCGACAACGCCACCAGCGGCGCACCGGCGTCACGCCCCTCACCGACCACGCGAGTGCGCAGCGTGAGGCGACCGCCCGAGGGCATGGCGTCGCGGGCGTTGATGGCGAGGTTCAGCAAGGCCCGTTCGAGCTCGGCGGGGTCGGCCAGGACGTGGGCCACGCTCTGGCTCGAGATGAGCTCCAGCGCCACGTCCTCACCGAGGAGGCGGGCCAGCATGGGTTGCATCGAGATCACCACGGCGTCGATGTCGAGCACCACCGGTTGGAGGGGACGGCGATGCCCGATGGCCAGCAACTGACTGGTCAGTGCGGCGGCCCGCTGGCCGGCGCGCTGAATGGCGGCGATGTCCTCGCGGGCGGCTTCGTCGTCCCCGAGGCGGCGCAACAGCACCTCGCTGCATCCCAAGATGACGGTGAGGAGGTTGTTGAAGTCGTGCGCCACGCCGCCCGCCATACGGGCCATGGCCCCGAGCCGCTCGGCCTGGTTGAACTGCTCCATGAGCCGGCGCCGCTCGGTGACGTCCTCGGCCACCATGAGGATCCCCGACACGTTGCCGCGGTGATCGATGAGCGGGGCGGTCGACACCGACAGCTCGAGCAACTCGCCCACCCGGCCATCGGCGTCGACCTCGGTGCCGAGGGTGGGCGACCCGGCCCGGGTGCGCTCCCACAGCTCGTCGAGGACGGGCCACCCTTCTTGGCGAGCGGGGATGACCTTGCGGCCGGGCGCGTTGGTCTCCCAGCCGAACAGCGCTTCGGCGGCCCGGTTCCACCACCGGGCCTCGCCGGCCAGATCGAGCTCGGCAATGGCCAGAGGGGATGCGTCCACCACTGTGCGCAGACGATGCTCGTTGCCCTCGACGGCCTGGTAGAGATGGGCGTTCTTCAGCGCCACCGACGCCATTTCGGCCAGCAAGGTGAGCACCGACTCGTCTTCGTTGGTGAAGAGCTCGCGCTCGTGGCCGAGGACGACGATGGCACGCTGGCAGCGGCCGGTGTTGTCGGTGAGGGGCACGGCCAGCCACGGCGTGGACCGCTTGGCTCGCTTGGCCGAGGCGGGGTGCGGCAGCGACTCGGGCGAGCGCCGGGGACGATTGGACTCGGCCACCAGCTGGCTGGCCAGTGTCACCACATCCACGTCGATCTCGGAACCGAGGGCGTCGGGCGGCCACACCGTCTCGGCGATGGGGCCGCCGCTGGGCAGCGCGCTCACCACCACCTGACGGGCTTCGAGCACCCGCTGGGCGTGATCGGCGAGGACACGTAACACCTCGGAATCGGCCAGAGGGGCGTTGACCACCAAGGCGGCTTCCATGAGGCGCTGCAGGCGCTCCGCGTAGCGGGTGGCGGTGCGCTCGGCGGCCCGGCTCGTCCCCCACGACAAGACGCGCTCGACGGCCACGCCCACCCGCTCGGCCAGTCCCTGGGCCGTTTCGAGGTCGGAGCGCCGGTAGCCGCGCCGCCCGGATCCGGTCACGAAGCTGAGGGCGCCAAAGGAGAGCCCGCGCACCCGGATGGGCACGATGATCATGGATTCCACGCCGGCGGCCGGGGCGCCTTCGCCGTAGTCCCCCGGAAAAGCGGGCTCGCCGCCGTGCGGAGAGCCCATGCGCTTGGTGGTCATGACCACCTCGGAGCGGCCCTGAGCCATGGCGCGCAGCACGAGGCGATCGCCTTGCGGGTGCCGATGGGCCACGGGGGTGAAATCGATCTCGGTGCGACTGCCACCGCGACCGGCATGGACGACGCGGTGCAACTCGCCGCCGTCCTGGGTGATGTCGACGGCGAACCAGTCGGCGAAATCGGGCACCACCACGCCGGCCAGCTCGGCCAACGCCTCGTTGTAGGACTCGAGGGCGGTGGCCAGCACGTCGCCGGCGCGTGCCAACAAGGCCAGGTGCAGACGGGCGTGCTCGGCCCCGAGGCGGCTGCGCCGCTCGGCTTCGTCGAGACGGCCGTGCTCGATGGATGCCCCACAACGGTCGGCCACCAGCTGCATGAGCCGGAGGTCGCGTACCTGGAAACGGTCGACCTGGCGCGCCCCCACTTGCACGACGCCGATGACCTCACCGCGCACGAGCAAGGGGGCGGCCACCAAGGAAGCCACCCGACCGCGCAACAACGGGGAGGCCAGATGAGAGCCGGCCACGTCATTGACGATGATCGCTTCAGCGTTGGCGGCCACTCGGCCCAACAAACCCTGGCCCACCTCCACTTGGGTGCCGGCATCGCCGAGCTCCTGGAACCCGTGGGCGGCGCGCACCGTCATGTGCCGTCCGTCACTGGTCACGAGCAAGATGGCGGCCATGTCGCCGCCCATGACCTGCGTGGTGCGGGCCAGCAGCTCATCGAGGAGCATGTCGAGGGGCAAGAACGACAGCTCGGGGTCGGTGACGAGCTCGGTGGAGCGCAAGAGCTGAGCGGCGTCGACCAGGCCCTCGCGGATGCGCAGCCCGGCCAGGCGACCGAAGACCAGGATGACGATGACCATGGCCCCGCTGAGGGCCACGAACAGCCACCCCAAAGTAAGAGCGGCCACCGAACGGGGCCGCGCCGAGGCGGTGAAGAGGAACACCACCAGGCCCGAGATGGACACCCAGGCCACCACCAGCGCTGATTCGGCCAGGATGCGATGGCGTCCAAGGTCGCGGCGCAGCACCCGCTCGAGCCCGGGCCCGCGCTCGGCAGGGTCGGTGACCGCCCTACGACGCAGAATGCGCACTAGGCGCGAGCTTATCGAAGGGGTTGTCGGCCGGAAACTGGAATTCATGGCGCCACCAGCTGTCGCCTGGCCACCCAGGGTGGCTAGGTGGCTGACGCCTCCTCGGAGGGATCGGGGTCTTCGCCGTCGCGCAAGGCGGCATCCTGAGCAGCCGGCGCATCGCTACGCCGGGGCCGCCAGAAGGCGGGGATGTCCCGAGGCCGGCGGGGCTCGGCGAGGAGGTACCCCTGATAGAGGTCGCATCCCAGCTGGCGAGCCACGTGGCGCTCTTGGCGGTTCTCGACACCCTCGGCGATGACCCGGAGACCGAGCCCGTGACCCAGGTCGGTGACGGCCGCCACGATGCGCTCGTCCTCGGGGTTCGAGCCCAGCCCGCTCACGAAGGCACGGTCGATCTTGAGGTAGCTCACCGGCAGGCGCTTCAGGTAGCTGAGCGAGGAGTAGCCGGTGCCGAAGTCGTCGATGGCGAGGCGCACGCCGAAGTCGCGCAGCTCGTTGAGGATGCCGTGCATGCGCACGTCATCGGAAACCAGGCCCGACTCGGTGATCTCGAGCATGAGGGCGCCGGCCGGCAACCCGCTCTTCTCCAGCGCCGAGCGCAGGGCGGGCATGAGGTCGGGACCGTCGAGCTGGCGGGGCGACACGTTCAAGGCCAGGAACGAGTTCTTGGCTTCTGGATACAAGGTGCGCCACCGCGCCATCTGGGCGCAGCCGGCCTCGAGGACCCATCCACCCAACGCCACGATGAGCTCGGACTCCTCGGCCAGACCGACGAAGCGTCCCGGCAGCAGCAAGCCGCGCCGGGGGTGCTCCCAACGAACCAGCGCCTCGAAGCCGAGGATGCGCCCGTTGGCCAACGAGGCCAGTGGCTGGTACTCGAGGCGAAGCTCCCCGTTGTCGACCGCCACCCGAAGGTCGTGCTCGAGCTCGAGGCGGCTTCCCACCTCTTCGCGCAGCCCGGCGTCGAAGATGGCCACGCGGCCGCGACCCTTGGTCTTGGCCTGCAGCATGGCCATATCCGCGTCTTGGAGGACCTCGGCGGCATCGAGACCGACGTCGGCCAGGCGCACCAGTCCGATGCTCGGGGTGACGGTCAGCTTGCGCCCGGTCGACAGCCGGACCGGCCGCGACAGCAAGGTGCGCAACTCTTCGGCGCGGCTCAGCGCGGCGTCGGTGTCGCCCACGCCGGGCTCGAGCGCAGCGAACTCGTCACCGTGCAAACGGCTCAGGCTGACCGCGGTGGGCATGGCCGTGCGCAAACGGTCGGCCACGGCCAGCAGCACCTCATCGCCCACGGCGTGACCGAGTGAGTCGTTGACCAGCTTGAAGCGGTCGAGGTCGAAGAAGAACAGCGCCATCCCCTGGATGCGCGAAGGGTCGCCTTGCATGAGCTCTTCCACTGCAGCGAGGAAGCCACTGCGGTTGGCCAGACCCGTCAGGGGGTCGTTGCGGGCCTCCCACGCCAGGCGGTCCAAGAGCTGCTTGCGCTCGGTGATGTCCGACACCGAGCACACCACCGAGGCGGTTTCGTCGGTGTCGTCGACGCCGATGATCAGACGCGAGCTCACCGACAGCCACTGGGCCTTGCCGCGCTCGTCGTGCACGCCCAGCACCATGTTGGTGGTGGACACGCCACTGGCTAGGGCGGCCGCCACGGGAAGGTTCTCCGGTACCACCGCCACGCCGTGGTCGCTCAGGGCGACGCCACCGCCGGTAAAGATCCCGTCGCCATTGCCGCCGTGGAGGCGGTTACCGAGAATGCGCACGGCCGAGTCGTTGGCGGCCGCCACCGCACCCTCGCGGGTGACGACGACCACACCTTCCTCGAGGGCACCCACGGCGGCGGCATAGCGACGCTCGACGGCGATGCGTGCTTGGGCGGCCTCCTCGGCGCGCTTGCGCTCCGACACGTCGCGCAAGATGACTTGGAAGGCGGGCTTGCCTCCCCACGTGGTGCGCACCGACACGACTTCGACCGTGAACTGCACACCGTCGGGCCGCAGGATCACGACCTCGGCGCCTTTGACGGCGTCGCCGGGCTCGTGCAACTGCGAAAGTCGGGCCACCACCGGAGCGATGTCGTTGGGGTGGATGAACAACGTCATGGGCTTGCCCAAGGCGTCGGTCAGCGAGTTCAGTCCGGCGAAGCGCAAGGCGGCCGGGTTGGCGTAACAAACGATGCCCTCTTGGTGGACGATGATGCCGTCGGGAGAGTGCTCGATGAGCAGCTCGAGTCGCTCGCCCACGTCGGTGGTCACCCACGGCACCGTGCCCGGGTCACTGACGTCGGCCACGATGCCGAAGAAGCGCGCACTGTCAGGGGCCGGCAGCGACGCGGCGCGCACCAGGATCCGGTGCACCACGCCGCCGGGCTCTTCGAGTTCCTGGATGAGCTCGTAGTTGTCCCACACCACACCGGCTTGGACCGTCTCCACGATGGGCGCCAGCAGTGCGTCGCCGACCTCCTCCAAGGTGACCGACCGGCCTTTGGGCCCCGGGGGGATCAGGTAGGTACCACCGGCCGGGGGGTTGCGCAGAATGCGCTCGACCGAGGCGTGCCAGCGCAGGCCGGCTCCGGGGATTTCGAGCTCCCAGGTGGCCACGCCGGCGAGGCCCGACAGGAGCCCCAGACGCTCGGCGATGCCGTCGGCATCGAGCACTTGCTCCCGCTCGGGGGCGCTCGCGTGCCTGAGGTGGCGAAGCCCCACACCTGGACCGGACATGTCACGTCTATCGGCCCTCTCAGGCTGGATCTTGACCTCCGTCACCAAGCGCGAGCAGGCGTCGTGGGGTTCTCACGGCTCGTGGTCGAAAAAACGAAATCACATGCTTGTGATTTACTCTATTCCGAGGCCTGATTTAGCCAAATAGCGGCTTGTCGTGTGGCGGCTGCTTTGGGGTCGGCGTTGGGCATCGATCCCGGTCGGAGAGGTGCCGGGCCCCACGTCGGGGGCGGTGTTTTTCGAGTTTGGACGGCGCTGAGGTTTTGCATCTCGTCACCACACCAGCCCCAACACTACGCAAGGTGGTCGAAGTTTTATCTCTCGTTGTGAAAATGGCATTTCGGGAAATAGGACCCTCGACTCTTTACGGCCGCACACTGCGGTTCTACTGTTTGCTCGTTGTTGTGGAAGTGGCTCGTGTGACACCTGCGTGCGCAACTACGTGGGTTCAGAGGAGCCTTGGGCCGGGGAGATAGGAAAGATGCAGGCAACGACGCTAGAGAGATCCCGCCCCGAACCTCACGGGCCGCCGGTGTCCATCGCCGGGATCGGTGCCGTGACCGGCTACGGCTGGGGAGAGAAGCTCCTCCGAGAAGGTCTCTACAGCGGCGACTACGCCGTGCGCCTCCACCCCGGCTTCTCCCCTGCCTACGCGGACGATTTGGGGTGGGTGGCCATGGTCGAAGACCTGGCTCCCTCCGAAGACGGGCCTAGCCGCATGACACGGGCCATGCGCCACGCCGCCCGAGAGGCTGTGCACAACGCCCTGGACCGTGGTTGGCGTCCGGGCGGAGTCGTGGGTCTCGTCCACGCCGTGGTGCTCGGCGACGTCGGACACTGGCGCGACTACCACTACCGCCGCGGGGCCATGAATCCGGCCACGTCCTCGTTCCGGCGCGACTGGCTCGAGCTGATGCCGTCCACCGTGATGATGGAGACCATGCGAGAGTTCGACTTCCACGGCCCCACCATGGCGGTGACCGCCATGTGTGCCTCCGGGGTCGCCGCGCTGCTGACGGCGCGCATGTGGATCAACAGCGGTGTGTGCGATGACGTGCTGGTGGTGGCCACCGACGTCTCGCTGTCGGCGGCCGAGATGTGTTACTCGTTCGGGAGCCTGGGGCCCCTGCACGTCAACGCTCCGGCCTGGGAAGTGTGCCGGCCCTTCCAAGAGGGAAGCCTCGGGTTCAACCCGGGAGAGGCCTCCATCGGCATGGTGGTGTCCGGACGCAGCGACGTGTCCTACGGCTCGGTGCTCGGCGGCGCTATGTCCTTCGACGCCTTCCACCCCATCTCCATCGCCCCTGACGGCACCATCGTCAAGCAAGCCTTCGAGGGCGCGCTGGCCGACGCCGGACTGCACGGGAAGGACATCGCCTACCTGAACGCCCATGGGACCGGCACCGCCCAGTGCGACAACGTCGAAGCCGCCATCTTCGACGAGCTGCTCACCGAGGCGGACGGCCTGTACTCGTTGAAGCCACTGGTGGGTCACTGCCAAGGGGCCTCGGCGTCGGTGGAGATCCTGTCCACCTTGTACGGCTTTGTCACCGGTGTCATCCCGGCTCCGCCCAAGGTGAGCAAGGGCCATCCCAAGCTTCTCGACGGCCTGACCGCCAGCGTCGAGGGACCGGTGATCAAGTCGTCACTGGGTATGGGAGGCCACAACGCCGTGATCATCCTCGACGCTCCCAGCTGAGTAGGGCGCCATGACGACAGTCGAGGAACATGTGATGACGAGCGTCGTCGGTCGGCGTGAGCGGACCGAACGGCTGCACATCCTCACCAGGGCCAAGCGGCGCGATGTACTGATCGCTTGGACTTCGGATTACTCCGCTTCCGGTTCCGCTGTCGCTTCCGGTTCCGTTGTCGCCGAGTCCGATACCGGTCCGGCGCCGCTGGGGATGCCGACCAGCGATTCGTAGTCGGCGTTGGTTTTCAGCTTTCGTCGTCAGCGCCCGGCGTCTGACGTCAGTGCCGTCGTCTTGCTCCGGTCAGGTGGTAAAGGGCCCAACGAAGCTCGTCATCGAAGAAGTACAAGATGGCGCCGGCGAGCAGGAGCAGGAAACCCACCAGGGCGACGATCTGCGCGAGAGGACCCAGTCCCGTAAAGGCGAGGACCCCCGATGGCTTGGTCACGATGATCGGGGTCGACGGCGTACCCGTTGGGCTCGTAGCCGGGGGGTCCGTCGAGGTTGTCGTCTTGGCGGCGATCGTCGTGGTTGTGGTGGTCGTCGTGGTCGGGGTCGTGTGTTTGGCGAGTGTGGTCGTGGTCGTCGGCGCAACCGTGGTCGGAGGCACATCGGTTCCGGCCGTGACGATCGCAACCCAGCGGCCGGCATTGTCGCGGTATTCGTTGTCGTTGGGACCGAGGTAGAGCTCTCCGGTCGATGGCACCGAGGCGGCGCCATAGCTGATACCGACCTCGAACGGCGTGCCGTCCACGCCGATTTTGCCCACCAGCGAGTAGCACATCAGATTCATTTCCGGAAAGACGCCGGCCTGGTGACCACTGAGACACCTGGTGGTGCCGGCCGGTGTGGCCGGATACCGACTGTGATCGACGAAGTTGATGGTTCCGCTGGCGGTGACGTCAACAGCTTCACCGGCCGTGAGCGCGACCCCGGTGTCCGTCCACTCTTGAGTGGGGATGATCATCACCCTGGCGGACGCGGGTGCTGCACCCGCCGATTGCACGGTGGCCGCGACAAATACAAGCAGCGCCGCTCCTAGGAGGAGCAGAGCGAGGGAAAGTCGTTGGTTTTTCATATGCGGAACCGACCCTGAGGACGCCACAGGCCACGGTGACCGAAGCCGCCTAGCTGTTTCACCACCATAAGTATCACAAGGCTCACGCTGCGGATACGTCAATATTAAGGACTTACAGTTGAATTTTACGGATCTTGTCAAGTGGGGGCCACTCGGGATCCCATGCCACATGCTGACGACCCCTTCGGCCAGGATAAAACTCAGCTGATCCTCAGTCGACTGGAAATTGTTGGGTCAAATGTGAAGTCCCACGTGAGGAGGCAAGGTGACCGCACACCGTGGTATCAGTCGGGCAAAGCTGATTCCAGCGCTCGCCGCCGCCTGCGTGTTGACAACGGGTGGTGCCGTTCTCGCTGCGTGCGGTGCT
Source organism: uncultured Acidimicrobiaceae bacterium (assembly GCA_963793645.1). Lineage (GTDB taxonomy): Bacteria > Actinomycetota > Acidimicrobiia > Acidimicrobiales > UBA8190 > CAWCAW01. Next base: position 190,594 of record CAWCAW010000006.1, read on the forward strand.
TCTGGAGAATCGGCCAGCGCCGCGTGCCAGCGGATTGCCGAGGTCTTGGACATGTCTCCCGAGCAGTCCTCCGACCCGTCGGGTTTCGCCCTGTTCCAGGTCAAGCCGCTCGACGAGATCCAGACCTCGGACGGAACGTTGCAGAGCGCATTGAAGACGATCGTGCCGGCCGACAAGGTGGTGGCCAGCGCCAATCCGTCGGCCGCCGCCCTCGCCGCGGCCACCCAGGTCGAGGCCCGCGAAGACGCTGTGATCAACGGGCAGTGCCCCGGGTTGGGCATCTAGAAGCCTTCGCTGACGAGGCGATCTATCAAGGATGGCAACCCAATGGTGTGAAACACTCCGCTCCGTGCCGACAAGCCCAAGGCTGGGCCTCGGACAACGGATGGTGCCGAAGCTCGCTGGCGACCTCTTCTTCGGGTGGCTTGCTGCCATTGTGAGGACCGCTGACACCCAAATCCGAACTTTCCAACGCCTCACTACCGGCGAGAAGCATTCCAGGCTCGTCGAGGCGGCCTCTCACCTCGAGGCGTACTCACTCGGCCCCATCAAGATGACCCAGGCGCGTCGGCATGCACTCAAAGAGGCGTTCGAAGAGCTGGACTCGAAAGGTAACGCGAGTATCTCCAGCCTCTTCTAGGAACCCTCTTTTGCCCACGCGTGGACCGGTTCGGCCACTGTGAGGGTCACCGATGTGCCGATGTCGGCGGCGAGCCCTCCCGATGCCCGGGCGATAACAACGTCGGTGCCGCACGGTTGATCTGGTGCCACCGTCATGACGATGTCGTGCCCGTAGAACTGGATGTCGACGACGTGACCCTGTAACCCGGGCGCATTTCGGCCGAGTCCCACCTGAAGCTGTTCCGGTCTCACCAGCACGACGACGGTGGTCGGCTCGCCGAAGGGTGTGGACCCCGGGAGCAGTGACAATCGCCCCAGGGCGCTTTCTACCCAGAGGCCCTCGGCCCTACCGTCGATCAAGTTGGCGACGCCGACGAATGACGCCGTTGCGGTGTCGGTCGGACGGACGTAGATGTCCCGAGGGCTCGACTCTTCGGTGATACGCCCTTCTCTCAACACGGCGACGACGTCGGCCCAAGACAACGCTTCGTCCTGATCGTGAGCGACGAGCAACGCCGTGGTCTCAGCGTCTCGCAAGATCCGCTTCACGTCGGCCCGGACGCTCGAGCGCAACCCCGCGTCCAACGACGTGAATGGCTCGTCCAGCAATACCAAAGTGGGAGCCACGGCCAGGGTCCGGGCTAAAGCCACGCGCTGCTGCTGACCTCCGGAGAGCTGGTGCGGGAAGCGATGACCGAGATCCGCCAGGCCCACCATGTCGAGGAGCTCGGCAACGCGTTGAGTCCGCTGCGGTCCACGGTGAAGTCCGAACCCGACGTTCTTCGCCACCGTGAGATGCGGGAAAAGAGCACCCTCTTGGGTGACATAACCGATGCGACGCTGCTTGGGCGCCACGAAGCGTCGTCCATCGCCGCCGTCCATGACCTGGTCGCCAATGGTGATCGCGCCGGCATCAGCCCGTTCGAAGCCAGCGATAATCCGCAGGAGCGTGGTCTTGCCGCTCCCTGACGGTCCGAGAACGACGGTGAGCGATCCTGCCGGCACCGTCAGGTTGAGCCCGTCGAGTACGACGTGATCGCCGAAGGACTTCGTCAGTCCGGTCACGGTGACGCCGGTCATGCGCCGACCGTCACTGGTGCTTTAGCCGGGGCCGTCGCCGTCGCCGTCGCTGTGGCCGGAAGCCGGTTGAACCATCGAGCGATGATGAAGCCGGGCACCGCCGCCATGGCCATCATGACCGCCGCATACGGTGCCGCCGCGCTGTCGGAGGCGTCGTTCTGCAGCGCCCAGAACTGGGTGGCCAGGGTGTGGGCCCCGGTGGGGATCAAGAGCAACGTGGCGGTGAGCTCGGTGATGGCGGAGAGGAACACCAAGCAGAAGGCGGCCGCCAGTCCGGGAGCCAGAAGCGGGAGGGTCACCCGGGCCGCCACGTGGAGTCGGCTGCGACCCAGTGAGGCGCCCACCTCTTCGAGCCCAACCGGCGCCGAGACGATCGAGGCCCGCACCGCCACCAGGGCGAGCGGGAAGAAGATGATCGTGTAGGCGATGACGAGCAGCTCCCATTGCTCGTAGATGGCGAAGACGTACCGGATGGCCAAAAAGACGAGCCCGAGGCCGATGACGAGCCCGGGAAGGCCTTGCACGAAAAAGGCGCCTCGCTCGATGAGCACGGTCGTGCGGGAGCGATTGCGAATGGCGGACCAGGCCACCGGCACGGCCAGCCCGGTGGCGAGGGCGGCCGCGGGAGCGCTGTAGGCGACCGATTGCCACGCCGCTGACCCCAACGACGACGCCGCGGGGAGCGTCGAGGTCTGGTTGACGATCATCCAGTAGATGATCGTGCCGATCGGCACCCCCAGAGCGAGAAGCGACACGGCCGTCAGTCCGAGGAAGGTCGGTAGGGCCGAGGACCCGAGGTGATGACGACGCGCGGCGCGCGCCACCTGTGATCCAGCGCTCGACAGCCGGCCGCGTCCGGCTGCGGCCGCTTCTCCGCAAAGGAAGAAGAGCCCCATGAGCACGAGCACCAACGACAAGGCGCACGCCGCGGGGGTGTCGAACCCGTCGGTGAACTGGGCGAAGATCTCGGTGGTGAAGGTCTGGAAGCGCAGTGCTTCGAAGGCGCCGTACTCCGCCAAAATGGCCAGGGCTACGAGCAGGCTTCCCCCCAACAGCGCCGGTCGCACCTGTCGAAGCGTCACCCGAAAGAACACCCCGATCGAGGCTACGCCCAAGCTGAGTGCGGTCTCCTCCATGGCCGAATCGGCGCTACGCAAACCAGCCGCCACCGGCAGATACACCAGCGGGTACAAGGCCAGCGACATGACGAGGGTGGCACCCCACAGACCGTTGACTTGCGGGAAGGCCGAGGACCACTCCGAGCCCAACACGAAACGCGGCACCGCGATCGGCAAGACCGCCAGCACGGCGAACACTCGCCGCCCCGGGAGGTCAGTCCGCTCGACCACCCAGGCCGTGGCCACCCCGAGCACGGCGCAGGCCACCGTGACGAGCACCACGAGTCGCACGGTGTTCCACAGCAACGATGCGGTGAGCTGTCGGAACAGGACGGGGCGAAGCTTCGCCCATCCGTCTTGCCCGGCCTGCACGATCAAGTAGCCGAGGGGAACGAGAAGCAGTGCGGCGATCAGGATGCTCGCCGTCGTGAGCGACCGATGATGGATCCTGCGCTGCTTCACCAGGACGCTCAGATCAGCCCCGCCTGTTGCTCGAGGGCGATGGCTTGGCTGCCGTCACCCAGATCAGCAATGGTCAACGGTGCGGGCTGCAACTCGTCGAAGGGCTTCAGGGGCTGGGCCGTGAGGACACCGGAGCCGAGCGGGTACTCATAGCTGTTGGAGTGGGCGATGATCTCCTGGCCCTGATGACTCACGATGAACGCCAGGAATTCCTCGGCCAGGGCCTTGTGCGGACTTGACTCGAGGATGCCCGCACCGGAGACGTCCAGTATGTAGCCGGGGTCATGGGGCGCCAAAAAGGAAATGACCGAGTGCATGTTGGCGGCACCGACCTGGTCGCGTTCTCGGTACCAGTAGTAGTGGTTGAGCGAGCAGAGATCGATCGAGTTGCTACGCCGCGACACCATGTCGACGAGCGTCTCGTTGTCGGGGAACTCCAACGCGCCGGCGTTCTGCCGCAGCCCTTCGAGCCATTGGAGTGTCTTTGTTTTCCCGTAGGTGCGTAGGACCGATGTCACGATGGGCTGAAAGTCGGTCTCCGACGGGGCGATGGCGATCTTGTTCTTCCACTGCGGCAACGCCAGATCCATGATCGACGTCGGGACCTGGTCGGGCTGGAGCAGGTTCGTGTTGTAGACGAGCACGTTGACCCGAGCCGTCACCCCCACCCAGTCGCCGTCGGGGGATTCGTATTTGGAAGGCACATGGGCAAGGGTCGACGACGACACCTTGGCCAGCAGTCCCCGCTCTTGCAGTGACATGAGCGCCGGGGAGTTCTCGGTGAAAAAGACATCGGCCGGCGAGCGGGTGCCTTCCTGAATGAGCTGGTTGGCCAAGACGTCTTCGTCGTCGCTGTGCACGTTGACTTGGACGCCGTACTTCTTCTCGAAGGCGCTCACGAGGCCGTCGGTGGTTTGCAGGTGCTGCCCGTTGTACAACGTGAGGACCTGCTCGGACCCAGCACCCGACGAGCTACAGGCGCTCAGCAGGCCCCCCAGCAAGGCGAACGGACCGACCAGGACGAGGGCACGAACCTGCCAGCGAGCACCTCGGGATTCCGGTGTTTTTGCAGCCCAGCGGTCCATTTCGCACCCTGTTCCGGTCAGGTTCCCGAGCGTGTAGGAGCGGCTGCCTCCTAGCCGTAAGTTAGGTAAGCCTAATCTTTGAGATGGGCGTGGGCAAGGATGGGCCGGCACGTCTGGCGCGCGACTTCCGATGCTCTCTGAATGGCGGTGCGCGCCATTAACGTCGTTCTGATGCGAGGCCGCGGCGACGTACTTCTCGTCGTCCTCGCGCTTGGGCTCGGCGCCGGATTGACGGGATGCAGTACGAGCGGCGCCACGCCACCATCCCACCGGGCCACATCGGTCAACATCGTCGTCACCCCGACGAGGTGCACCCCCGATCCGCCCAACGTCTCCCCCGGCACCGTGACGTTCACGGTCACCGACAAGAACGCCACCATGGTCACCGAGGTCGAGCTACGCCAGCCCGACGGCTACCTCATCGCCGAGAAACCGAACTTGACCAACGCCACACCAGGCGGGTTCTCAGCCAGCCTGAGCGACGGGATGTATCAGATCTACTGTCCGGGGGCTACCCAGACCCTCTCCAATCTCACCGTGTCGGGAGCGTCTACCTCGCCATCGTGGAAGAAGAATCCCGCTCTCGTTGCCGCCGTGGCGAGCTTCACGACCTGGGTGTCCCAGGAGATGGTTCCTGTTGTCGCCACAACACGTGCGTTCGCCGCCGCCGTGGAAGCTGGGAACCTGCCTGAGGCGGAGACCCTCTATGTGCCGGCGCGCGTGGACTTCGAGACGATCGAGCCTGAGGCCGAAACGTTTGCCTCGCTCTATCAGGACATCGACGGCCAGATCCAGAACTTTGGCAACCCGTCACAATTCCAGGGCTTTCATGAGCTCGAAGAGGCCATGTGGATCGGAAATTCACTTGCGGGCCAATCGAATTACGCCACACAACTGGTGAGCAACGTGGTCCAGCTCCAAAGCATGATGGCCGCGGTGACGTACCAGCCCGCGCAGATCGTGGATTTCGCCGACGCCGAGCTGTCGGAGACGACCACCAACGAGCTCACGGGCGCGGAGGAGCGTTATTCCAACCTGGAGCTCGTTGACGTCAAAGGAACCTTCGCCAGTGTGGCCGAAGGGGTGATGCTCTTGGGCCCGGCCTTGCAGAGCGCGAATCCCGAAGTGCTCCACCAGCTGAGCACCGCCCTCACCACGGCTCAAGGCGCGTTGGCACAGCTGGCTCAGAATCCGGGGCCGTCCGACAGTGGTTACGAGTCCTACACGGAGGTCAATTCGGCCCAACGCCAGGTGCTCAATCAAGACACCGTCAACCTCATCACTGCGCTAGGACAAGCCGCCCTGTATTTGCCGTAAAGAGGTTCGCCCCGCCACCACGCTGGATGACCGCACCCCCGCTTCACGGCGTTACAGCCCCATAGAACGATGCTGCCATGTCCGATGAACTGAGCAAAACAGTCGCCGCTCTACGTCAGTTTTTGGCCGAAGCCGATCCTGCGAATACCTCCCCTGATGTCGCTGCTGCGATCGTGATCATCTGCGCCGAGCTCGAACGCAAGGCGATGGTCATGCAAAGCCTCTATGCGGCTCGAGCGGCCCGCTGATCGGTGTGACAGTCCGCCGAACACCATTCAGGCGTCAATTGATCTGACCCTTGCTCGGGCGTGACGCCCTGCTGAGGCCGTACCCCCGCTTGAGCGTTACAACCGCATAGAACAATGCGGACATGTCCGCTGAACTCACCGAGTCGGAGGCCGCTCTCGACCGGTTCCTGGCCAAGGCCGACCCGATCTGTACTGCCAGTTCCGACGCCGCCGTGGTGGTGGCCATCGCCGCCTCCATCGAGCGCAAGGCGGCGGCCGTCAAGACCCTCTACGCCACAGGCATGGCCCAGTCCTCGGTATGGAAAGACGCCGGGCACCGCTCGGCGGCCCATTGGCTGGCCGAGAAGTCCGGTGTGGGTCTCGGACAGGCCAACGACACCTTGGAGACCGCCGAGGCGCTCGGTTCTCTGCCTCTCACCGTCGATGCCCTACGCGCCGGACAGCTGTCGTCGGTCCAGGCTCGTGAGATCACCGCCGTGGCCGCTGGGCATCCTTCTGTCGAGGGGGCATTGATCGAGACGGCCGCCCAGAGCACCGTCAAGGGTCTCAAAGACCAGTGCCGTCGCATCCTGGCCCAGCACGACTCCGAGGCCGAGGCCTTGGCTCGCCATGAACGGATCCGCCAGAACCGCTATCTGCGCTGGTGGAACGACGCCGAAGGAGCCTTTTGCCTGAGTGCGCGCACCACCGCCGAAGACGGGGGCAGGGTGCTGGCTGCTTTAGAGACCCGCTCCAATGCCTTGTTCGAGACGGCACGGCGTTCGGGGCGTCACCAGACGACCGACGCCTACCGGGTCGATGCCCTGGTGGAACTGGTCACCGGCGACGGAGAAGCAAAGGCCCCTCCGACGACCACCGTGTTCATGCACGTGGACGGGGCTGCTCTGGTGCGAGGCGAGATCAAAGGCCAAGAGACCTGTGAGATCGCCGGCCTCGGACCGGTGCCCTTGGCGGCGCTGCAGAGGGTCCTTCCCTCTGCCTACGTCAAAGTGCTCGTCGAAGACGGGGTGGACGTCACCACCGTGGCCCACGCCGGTCGGGCCATCTCGGCTCATCTGCTCAGTGCGCTTGAATCCCGGGACCGCGTCTGTGTGGTGCAGGGCTGTGACGTGGCCCATGGCCTCGAGGCCCATCACATCATTCCCTTCGCCCAAGGCGGCAAGGGATCTCTCGAGAACCTGGTTCGGTTGAGGGTGTCGCACGATTGTTCCGAGAAATTTCAGCGAGCGGCATCAGTCCTGGTCGCAGCGTGAACCGGAGCTCGGGCGCCGATCACCCTTTCACGCCGGTGCGGCCCGCCAGAGTTTGAGGATGTTGTTGGTGGCGCAGATCAGGCGCCATTCGCTGTTCACCGCCGGAAGACCGCGTCGGGTGAAGCTCCGGATGCCGCGATTGGCCTTGATGTGGCCGAAGACGGGTTCGACGGTGGTCTTTCGCCGGCGATAGCGCTCGACGTTGTCGGGTTGTCCGAGCTTGGCGTTCATGGCCCGGCGCACTGTTGTCGGGTCGGGCTGCTCGCCACGCACGTGAGCGAGCATCGTCTTGACCCGGGTGTTCGACACACCAAGGGCATCGGCGGCGGCACGCAGCGAGATCGCCCCGCTGTCGACTTGTTCGATGACCGGGATCCACTGCTTTGGGTCGGGATCTTTGGTGTCGGTGAGACGAAGGTCGGTCGTGGCGAAATACCGCTTGGTCATGTCGCGCACCCAGGTGTAGGAGACGCCCAGGATCTCCCCCGCAGCACGCTGGGAGAGCTCACCGGCATTGACCCGACGCAGCACCTCCAGCTTGTTGTCATCAGGCTGCGGCGTTCGGCGCCAGTTGTTTGTTCTAGTGGCGATGAGCACGTCGGCGCCCACATCGGTGGTGGCATTCGCCGTCGACCAGTAGCCGCGGTCGGCCAAAAAAGTGCCCGGGGGCCCGACGTATCGGGCCTCAGCCAGGGTGCCGGTCACGGCTTTGGCCATGGGCAAGAAGTTGACCTCATCGTTGGTTTTGTTGGTGACCTCGGCGGCCACGATGACCTGGTCACCAGTCACCGCCGCCTGGGCGTTGTAGCCCTGCACCACGCCTTTGCCGGCGCCAGGGATGACGCGGTGAATCGGGGTCGGTGGTGTTGGCCTTGCGAGCCCCGCCCCGGCGCGCCGGCGTGGGGCTCGGCTTGGGCCCGGTGAGCTTGTGGCCAAGGGCCTTCTCCTTCTCGGCCCGCTCGGCCATCTTGGTTTCGTAGTCCCGGGCGGGCTGCTCTTCGAGTTGGCGCAGTGCCTCTTTGATGCGGGCCTTGCGCGAAGGAGACCGGTCCCACCCCTCGGGGAGCTCGTCACCCCGGCGGTCGCCCAGGCGACGGTCCTCCTCGGCGTCGGTGGCCTCGGCTTCGGCCAGGATCTCAGCCGCCAGCTGCTCTTTGGTCTTGTTGGCGAAGAACGATGCGTTGGCGGCCATCTTGGTGCCGTCGATGGCCACCAGCCCGGCGTCGACCAGCCCGGCGTCCACGCACAAGGCGAGCACCTGGGCGAAGAGCCCGGCGATGGCGAGCTCGTGGCGTTGACGAAAGCGCGCCAAGGTGGCGTGGTCGGGATGTTGGTTGGCTGCCAGCACCCGATAGGCAACGTCCTCGGCCAGTTTGCGCTCGATCCGACGCGACGAGCGCTCCCCTGTGCAATAGGCATAGAGCAGGACGGCCAGCATCAAGGCCGGGTTGTAACTGGCCCCGCCCCGGCCGTCCTCGCGATAGCTCGCATGGAAACCGGACAGATCGAGCTCTTCCACCACGTCCACGACGAACCAGGCTAGATGTCCTTCAGGCAGCCAATCGGTCACCGAAGGAGGCATGAGGAACAGCTGCTCACGATCGCCGGCTCGCACGTTGACAGGCATACCGCATCGTCACCCGCGCCGCGAAACGCGGGCGGGATAGTCAGGATTCGTGCGACACCCTCGGTTGTGTGGCTTTCACCACCAACTGGTCACCCACCGGGGCTTTGCCATCACCGGCACCCCGGGCCACTGGACCTGGATCACCCCCAAGGGGCTGGATCAAAACGGTGAGCGCATCTTGAGTGACGAGGTGGTCGAATCCTTGGCCAAAGAGGCCGACGAACGGCAGGCCTTGTTCGACGGGTACTGACGCCACGGCCCCGAGCTCCGGGACTCATGCAAGCCGAAACACGTCACGTCCAGTGGGCGATAATGGCGCCGCCTGGTCCATTGCCTGGCCCATTGTGTTCACCAACGGCCCAGCACGACGAGTCTGATACACAGTCAATTCCGCAGCAATTGTGCGTACACAAAGAGTCCCGTTGGTCGTTGCCATCGAAGCCCGCCGTCTTTCGTCACACTCCCCCGAACTCCCACGACGAAGCAAGTGCTGTCGGTGAAGCACCAGAGTCCACTTGGATCTGATTGCTGAGTTTTAAACTCGACATTCCGGGTACCAGCGACGGACCAGGTCATTCCCGCATCGCTGGTTCGAAATTGGAAGGTCGTTGTCCCAACTGCAAGGCACCGTTCCGAATTAGGGCATGAAACGCTGGTGAGAGACCCGCTCGAGTCCCCTCCGGCAAAGGTCGTCGTCTGCCAGCTCTGGCCGCCATCCGAGGTGGTTACTAGGAGGTTTTCCGCCCTATCGGACGACTCGGAGTTGTATACGGCGATGCCGACGGCAAGGCATTCCAAAGGCGTGGGACAAGTGACGGCTTCGAAGAAGACCCCCCCAAGTGAGGTTCCCCAAGGAAAGTAGACACCCGATAAGCCGGCTCGAGGGCCGACTGAAAGGATGTCACCGTGGGAGCAACCAGAAGGAAGTTCACCCTGGAGTTCAGAACCGAGGCCGCTCATCGCGTCATCGACACCGGAAGGTCAGTTCGAGACGTTGCCCGCGAGCTCTCGGTCTTCGAGAACTCCCTGAGCAAATGGGTGCGTGACGAGCGTCGACGCATGGAGACCCTGGATGGAACCAGTGGTGAACCACTGAGTTCGGCCGAGCGGGCCGAACTGGTCCGACTGCGCCGCCAGGTAGCTGAGCAGGACAAGGACCTGGCGTTTTTGGGAAAAGCTGCCGCGTACTTCGCATCAAATCCACCAAAGCAGAGAGATTTGCATTGATGGCCGCCGAGTGCGCGAACTTCGAGATCAACCGCATGGCCAGGCTGCTCGAGGTGTCGCGGGCCGGCTACTACCGCTGGAGGGGGGCCCAGACCCGCCCGCTGCTTGGAAGCGAGCAACGCCGGGCGGACCTCGACGCCAAGATCCTCAGCTCTCATCAGGACTCTCGGGGCACCTACGGCGAGCCTCGGATCACCCTGGACCTCCATGAGGACGGCGAGAACGTGAGCCACAACACCGTGGCCGCACGTATGGCAGCCCTCGGCATCGCCGGCATCAGCCCCCGGACCTTCAAGGTCACGACCATCTCAGATCCGACGGCGACCTACCCCGAGGACCTGGTCAGTCGACGCTTCAGCCCCGGTGGCATCGACGAGCTATGGACCAGCGACCTGACCTACCTGAGGGTGGGTGAGGGCGAGGCCTATCTCTGTGCCGTGCGTGACGAGGGATCCTCCCGGGTCCTCGGCTATGCACTGGCAGATCACATGCGCACCGAGATCGTCCTCGATGCTCTTGCCCAGGCGACCACGACCCGTTTCGGCCAATGCGCCGGGACCATTTTCCACGCCGATCGAGGCAGTCAGTTCACAGATCGCAGGGTCGAGGGGTTCTGCGCCCAGTTCGGCATCATCCGCTCCATGGGGGCGACGGGCAGTTGTTACGACCACGCCAGCGCCGAGAGCTTCTGGTCGATCTTCAAGCACGAGTACTTCTACCGGCACGCCTTTGCCACCATGGACGAGCTGCGCGCCGGCATCGACGACTACATCAACTTCTACAACCACCAGCGTCGCTGTGCGAAGGCCGGCAACGTCAGCCCCGTCCGCTACGAGTTAGCGTTGGCCCGCCTCAACCAAGTTGCATAACCCGTGTCCACTTTTTCTGGGGAACCTCAAAGGAAGACTTGACCCCGATGTGGGGGGGCGCGGTGACGCTCTGAGGTGGAGCAGGGAATGACGCTTCTGACCACATAAGGCCACCGTCGTTAGTCGTGACAACGCTGCCGTCAGTCGTCACGGCGACACAAAATTGGAGGTCTGGGCATGCAACTGAGATGTAGCCACTGGAATCCGAGGGCAGCGACGGGATCGAACCTGATGTCCAACTTTCTCCGGCGTCGTTTGTGACGAGGGCTTCGGAACCACCCACCGCGACGCATGTGGTGATGCTGGGACACGAAATGGAGACGAGTGGCGTTCCGGGAGAAAGTGTGGAGTCCGCACTCCAGCTCGCTCCCGCATTGGAGGTTTTCTCCAGCACTCCGTCATTTGTTCTCTCGGAATAGCCGACAGCCAGGCAATCTGTCGTGCTCGGGCACGAAATTCCTAGAAGAAGCCAATCGTTTGAGGTCGAGACTTGGGTCGACCATCCCACGCCGATGTGGTACGGCGCCCGAGTAATTGCACGAGAATCAGTCTTGGAAATACCGCTCATCAGTGGAGTCGCTAGCAAGAGACCACTGAACAAGAAAGCGCCGCCACGTCTCGACACAGCCGCCGACACAGCCCACCTCCGCGCTGAGAACTTTACACCGGCCCGTGACGACGATGGCAACGGGTGTAGCAAGCCATTCCAAGATTGCGATCAGGTGTGACGCCGGGTCCAGTTTCCGGCGCGTTACAGAGCCACGACGACCCATACTCGTTTGCGAAGTCGGGCTTTTGCCCACCTTGGTACTCGGTGCCTGCCCAATAGTGCAGTTGTTAGCCGCAATGCGTGAACTGATTTAGCATGCGGCCCGACGAGCCTTCGCGGTGATCAGTATCCCGGCTTGCCTTGCTCCAGCCAGCGTTCGATTACTCCGACTCGCTCCAGGGACCACGCTCCGTCGCGCGGCATGGACCCATTCTTTTAGATGCTCGGCGATCCCGTCCGCCGTGGGCCTCGACATCGGCGCAAGACCACAGATCGAAAGCACCGCATGGTGTCGCGATCATTTCCCGGAACCGAGGCTTGATGCCGTGGTCGAACGTCAACTCCGGTGCTAGCAGATCCATGTTCTCTCGTGGTGAGGGGCTCAACCGCAGAGGTGCCCGCTCTCCTTTATGACGGCACGAAGGTAGGTCTCCTGGTTCGGGTTGGCGGCCAAGCTGGAGGCGGTCTGACGCACTGCGCTTGACCCACCGCTGGCCGGCGACGCCGCTCCGGTAGCCGACGTTTCGCCTGTCGCACCGAACATTGCCTGCAGTGCCTCCGTGTAGGCCGAGGAAACCACACCGTGGTAGCAGCCGATGTCGGCGCGCTTGCTCTTCACGTTCTCGAGTACGTAGTGATAGACCCCTTGGGCATACCCAGGAACGGCCGAGAAGATCCCGTTACAGGCGTCGAGCTTGGAAACATGGATGGTGGCGCCATTCATGGCGATGTTGTCGTAGATGCCGTACCCATCGAAGGCGAAGCCCAACAGGACCGGCTCTCGTGCTGCGGCGGTCGTAGTCGACACTGCTGGCGTCGTCTTCCCAGTCGTCGAGGTGACAGATTGCACTGCGGCTACGCTTTCACCGGCGGCGTAATCCGCGAGACAAGCCGGGAGCCCGTGGTAGTGGTACTGACCGTGTGGCCCCGGATGCCCATCGCAGTTGTCGAGGAACGACGCGCTCGAGGTCGCCCGAGGTGGCAATGAAGTTGTCCTTGGTCGCCACGGTGGTGTCGTTTGCTTCGTAGGGGTTGAAGAAGACCGCCCCATCGAGAGCCACGCCGATCGGCCCCAAGTTGGTCGTCATCTTGGTTTTCGAATACTCAGGCGTCAGCGGCAACGTGTAGCTGTAGTTCTGATCTTGCAGGATCGATGACGACGAATGGATTGTGGCTCCGGACGCACTCACCGATTGTGGGTTGCCGGGCACCGCGTAGTCCGGCGCCACGAAGTCCGTGGGCGGCAAGCCCGTCGAGGTGAACGTCCACGATCCGTTGCTCAGGGATGCCGAGCTATTGGACATCCAGTGCGCGGAGTCGATGGCGGTTGTTTCGCTCTGGGGCGTGGTCTTTGAATACCCATGGGAACGAGCGGCATAGCTGGTGCTGGCGTGCTGGGCGGCGTCGGCGGGGCCGAGGGTGGCCGGCAGGATGAGCACGGCGAATCCCGAAACGGTGGCAACACCAAGAAGTCTCAGCTTGATCGACTGCACCAACGACGCCAGCACAACAAAAAATCTAGCCGAGCGACGTCGCCTCTACTGGGCTGAGACCGTGATGCGAAAGATCCGGTGCACGACCCGGGGCGGCGACCCGTCCATCCCCGGCGTGGGGTTGCCTTCGCTGCTGATCTCCTGCAATTCGTCGAGGCCCGAGCTCACATACCCAAAGGGCTCGGCGCCAGCCGGCAGCGGCTGGATCCCGGTGGCCGAGCCGAGCAGGATCGAGAACAGCCCGCCGTAGGTCGGCGCCGCCACGGTGTTGCTCAGATCAACCATCACCACCGTTCCCGGCGCCGCTTGCGCACCAGGCGGTACCGACTGTGTCTCGCTGTAACGGTATTGGGGTCCACCTGTGCTCGAGCCGGGGCGCACCCCGAACTCGGCGTAGGCGTCCAAGTGGTGCACCACACGGGGCCGCACTGCATACACCGACGGCACCGCTCGGGTGAAGATCAAACAATTGAAGAACCCGTGATCCGCCAGAAAGACGAAGTTGTTGACCGACTTCGGCGCCGTGGTCGGGTCCAGGGCAATGGTGAAGTTGCCGTTGTCAGTGACGACGGTGGCCGTATAGGACTCCGCCGGGTTGATCGAAAGGCGCGGCGCGGTGCTCCATGACCGCTTCTTCGGCTCGGCATACGCCTTGTCGGGGCAACCGGCCGCGGCTGAGAGCTGATCGACGCGCAGCTGGGCGCGGTTGATGGTGGCAGGAACCGGAGGCCCGGCCCGGTGACGGGTCACGAGGAAGACGACTCCGGCTCCGAGCGCTCCCACCACGATGACGACGCCCACGCCTCGCAGGAGCCGGCGCCGCACGTGCTGACGTCTCTTGGCCGCCGCCTTGGCGTCACGAGCCGAGCGCTTGCGGGCCCGCTTGTCACCGGGCACGGACGGTCACCGAGCGCTCACGCCCCAATCATACGAAGCCCACGCCGCAGCAACGTGAAAACGAGTCGTCAGCCCCTCGTCGGTACCACCGGCGCAGCCCCGTCTGGTGTCATGACTTCGATGCCAGCCGGCTTCGGCGTGTACGTGTCGCCCAAGCCGAAAATAATGGCGTCCCCCACGGTGGCGATCCCCGACCAGTTTGACTGGGAAAGTGATAGCTGGGCGATGAGGTGCCCCGTTGTCGTGTCGCGCACGTCAATGACCTTATTTGCGAGGGCCAACCCGTTGAACACCATCCCTCCAGCCACAGTTGTGGGGGCAAACGAGCCCACCGCGTCCACCTGCCACTCGATAGCGCCGGTCGCTGCGTTAAAGGCATGGCCCTGCGGTTCCTGCGCAGCCGTGTCTCTCGGGTTACCCGGGTCGCACACCCCCATGCCATTGCTTTCGAAGCGGCCAAAGTCACCGATGGCCGTGGCCCCGTAGATGCCATGGCCGTCATACGCCGGCGTAGCGATGTAGCCCCCTGAGAACCCTCCGAACACAACATTTGTCTGCCAGCGCAACAGGCCCGAGGCCGGATTGAGCGAGTAATAGGTCCCGTTCTTCCCACCCTCGCCGAGGAACGTGGCGTTGCCCTGCGCGTCGACACCGGCGTTCGCTGTCGCTCCGAAGTCCCAATCGCAGTCGCGATCGAGCAAGGTCGGCTTGTACACCCACGCCAGCTGGCCGGTCGCGACGTGAAACGCCATGACGGCGACGGCATAGGGCTCATTGGCCGAAAAGTCGCAATCGGCGGCACCGAAGACGACGAGCCCGAGAGCGGGCAGCACGGTCCCCGACGACCAGATGCTGCCGCACCCGTCGTTGAGCACCGCACCACCAGCAGTAGCAACATCGGTCTGGAACTCCCACACCGGATCGCCTGTGGCCAGGCTGGCGCCCGCCACGAAACCGTGAGATCCCGTCTGTCCGTCGACGTCGACGCCGAAAATGACGAGTCCGTTGGACACCACCGGGGAGGAGAAGATGCGGGTGTCGTCAGTATTGGGGTCGAGCGGTCCAGGGCGACCGCTGTAGGCGTGGTCCCAGTAGATAGCCCCCGTCATGGCGTTGAGCGCGTACAGCGTGTATCCGGCGCCGAAAATCACGAGTGCCGGCCTGCTTCCCCCCGCCGGCTCGAACCACGCCGAGGATGTGATGAGCCCGCCGTCTGAGGTCAGCGTCCGATGCTTCTGGGCCGGATAGGGCACCACCCCGTTCTGGGCCATCACCCGGGTCTTCCATAGCAGCGTTCCGGTCTCCAGATGCACCGCGTAGAAAGTGTCGTCCCACGACCCCACGTACACGATGCCGTCCACCACAGTCGGAGACGCCGTCACGGCGTCGCCGGTGGGAAAGATCCACGCCTTCTTCAGGGTATGAACCGTGGACGGCGTCAAGGTGGTGCGCCCGTTGAAGGTGTGCTGCGCGTCGTACCCGTAGCCGGGCCAGTCCCACGGACCAGGGGAGCCGATGGCCTGGCTGGGAGCACTCGGAGCACGAGACACAGCAGTTGATGGCACCGCCGCGGTTGTGGGGCCCGACGTAGATGTGATCTTGGCGGGGGTGGCTGAACAGCCCGCCAGCGTCGCGGCCGCCAAGACGACCATCAGCTTGAGCCAGCCCCGGGGACCCCGGCGCAACGACGACGCGAGACGCACGGCGGGCGTTATCCGAAGCCGGCAGTGGCTGGTGCGTTGGTGGGAGGCCCGATGTCGGGAGCACCGTTCTCCGACGGACCCGACAGCGGTGCCACCAGCGTCCCCGACGGATACGGACACAGCTGAGCTGACGGGACACACACTGTCACGCTTGTCGGAAAGTCGAAACCACCGGCCACAGCAACCGGGGCAGATGGCTGGTGGTTGGTCACTGTCACCCTCATGAGCTGACCGTCGTAGTTGCCTGGTCCGCAATTGGTGAGCAGACCGGTACACACAATGTGGATGTCGATGAAGTACAGCGTCCCGTCCGGAGCGAAGGCCATCCCGAAAGGGTTGTACTGGTTCGGGTTCTTCCCGGCGTCGGCGGCCAAGGTGCCGGGCACCGATCCCCATCCCGCTTCAGGCTGTCCATTGTCGGTCACCCAGATGATCGAGGGATTGCCGAAATAGCTCGAGATGGCGTAGCAACCACAGGCTGGGTCCTGTGCGATGCCGGCCGGGAACGGCAACGCCGCGCCGTTGCCCTTGAAGAAGGTGGTGATCTCCACCTTGGAGCGGGGGTAGATCCCGCCCGGGCAGTCGGCCGAGCTGGTGGGCATGGACGACTGGGCGAAACGCAGGACCGACTCGGTGCCCACATTGGGGACGAGCACGTCTCCGTTGGGTGCCAGCGCCATCATGCCGGGCTGAGACAAGCCCCCCGTGCCGTCATCGTGATGCGGGCCGACTCCCCCGGCATTCGGACCGTAGACGATGCAATACGTCGTGTAGTTCGGCGCGAACCACTCGACAAGCCGTCCGCTGGTCGGTGGAGGATAAGAACCTTCCGCGGTGGCAATGTCGTTGCCAAAGACGTTGTTATGGGCTCCCACGACGCATCCGGTGTAGGTCTGGTTGTTGTTGAACACGCCGTTGGACGTCGGCGGGGAGTCGCTGCCGACGCTCTGCCCGGGCAACTTGAAAGGGCCCGGCACATATAGCGTTTGTCCCGAGAACGCCCCATTGGGCTCGTCGAGTTCCTCACCGTCGGCCGGCTGCTTGTAGGGCTTCACGCCACCGAAATCGTGTTGGGCCGGCAACGTCGGGTCGTAGCCCACCACGAATTGGCCATTGGGTAGCACGCACATCTGTCCGTTGGGGTCCCAGGCCGGGACCAGCTGAGCCTGCGTTGCCGACGGCATGGACAGTACGTCTTGCTCCTCGTTCTGATCCCAGTACACGAGGTAGCCCGATCCCGCTCTGGTGCCTCCGGTAAGCAGAGCCGGGTTGGCCGTGATCTCCGTCGATGAGGCGATGGTGGAAGTGGTCGTGGTCGATCCGCTCGACGCGGACGGCGTCCCCGACGAGCAGGCGGCTAGGAGCACCCCCAGACACAGTGTCATCCCCAGCGCGATCCGTTGTCCCCTGACACGCGGCATGGCTCTCCCCCTCGGCTCGCCCCCGCCGCCGCCGCCGCCAGGGTTGACGTCGGCGTCATGATACGCAAAACACCCGCGGCTGGCTTGGGCCGAGCCGGCGGCGCCCAGTCCGATTAGCGTCGAATCCATGAAAACAGGTGATGCAGTAGCCGACTTCGCTCTCCCCGACGAGACAGGGACCACCCGCAAGCTCAGCGAGCTCCTCGCCAAGGGCCCCGTCGTTCTCTTCTTCTACCCGGCCGCCATGACCTACGGCTGCACCAAGGAGAGCTGCCACTTTCGCGACCTGAAAGCGGAGTTCGAACAAGTGGGGGCCCAGCGCGTGGGCATCAGCGCCGATGCCGTCGAGAAGCAAAAGCAATTCTCCGACAAGCACTCCTTCGACTTTCCATTGCTGTCGGACCCCTCGCGCACCGTCGCCGAGCAGTTCGGCGTGAAGCGCAGCGTGGGCATGTTCCCCAACAAGCGCACCACCTTCGTCATCAACACCGACAGCACCGTGCTGGATGTCATCTCCAGCGAAGTCTCCATGAACAGCCACGCCGATCGGGCGCTGGAGGTGCTGCGCGCCCGAAAGGCGTAGCGCCTACGACCCGATGTGGTCGGCCGGAATGGTCCCGAGAAGCCCCTTCTCGTAGTCCTCGAAGGCCTGGGCGATCTCGGCGCGCGTGTTCATCACAAACGGCCCATACGCCGCCACCGGCTCACCGATGGGTTGGCCACCGAGAACGATGACGTCAAGGTTCGGCGCCCGTGACTCCTGACGCTCAGCGGCGCGCAGCTCGAGATGATCGCCGGCACCGAAGACGGCCAGCTGTCCGGTGCTGACGGGCTGTCCTGCCGATCCGGCCGTGCCCGTCCCCGACAGCACATACACCAGCGCATTGAAATTCTTCGGCCACGGCAGCACCAGCCGGGAGCCGGGCGTAATGGTGGCGTGCACCATGGCCATCGGGCTGTAGGTCACCCCGGGGCCGCCGTGATCGCCGATCTGTCCGGCGATGACCCGCACCAGCGAGCCGGCATCTTCCGATGACAGCAACGCGACCTGGTCCCTTCGGATGTCCTGATAGCGCGGCGGCGACCACTTGTCCTTGGACGAGAGGTTGACCCACAGCTGGATGCCGTGGAACAGCCCACCGCTGACCACCAACGCCTCGGGCGGCCGCTCGATATGCAAGATGCCGCGCCCCGCGGTCATCCACTGCGTGTCGCCGTTGGTGATGACTCCCCCGCCGCCGTTGGAGTCCTGGTGCTGAAAGGTGCCGTCGATGATGTACGTCACTGTTTCGAAACCACGATGCGGATGCCAGGCCGTCCCCTTGGGCTCGCCCGGTCCGTATTCCACTTCGCCCATCTGGTCCATGTGCACGAAGGGGTCGAGCTGGGCGAGGTCAACGCCGGCGAAGGCGCGCCGCACCGGGAAGCCTTCTCCCTCCAACCCCGACGGTGCGCTGGTCACCGAGCGCACCGGGCGCTCCACCGATCCCGCCGCGTCGGCTACGGCAATACGAGGCAGGGCACCTACATCCTCAACTGTCACTGCCGGCATGGCCTCACTCCTTCGTGTCGTTCGTGGTGTGCAACGTCGGTGGCTCGATCACCATTCCGCGGGAACGCCCTCGAGCACGGTATCGCCGGCGCTGAATCGCCGCCGCGACCCGTGATCAATCACCCACACGCCTTGTGCACCACGCACCTGCCACCCCGCTGACGTGGTCAGAATGGCGGTTTCCTCGTCGATGCCCACCAGCGTGGTGCCGGCCGGTTTCCACTGCGCCCACAGCTCGCCTGCCCCGGGGCGCCAGCGCTCCATCTGGTCGTAGTGCGGGATGACCGCCAGGGTGTCGATGACACCCAGGCCGTTGGCGGGGCCGGGCGCCGCGTCGGTCGCCCCGGCGGCACCGACGGCACCGACGGCACCGGCCCCCACGGGCCGCAGGCCCGGAGGCGCACCCGATGTAAGTGCCATGGCGCCGGCCGAGCAGCCCGCCAGTGCGGCACCCCCATGCCAAGCGGTGAGAACGGCGTCCCACACCTTGGTGGCTCGCAAGGTGGACGCCAGGAAGTGCGGGTTTCCTCCCGACAGGTAGACCATCCCCACCTCGTCGATGCGGGCGGCCAGCTCGGGGGCGTCGGCGTCGGTGCGGTCGAAGACGGGGACGTCCACGCTCTGGACGCCGAGCTTGTCGTAGTGGCGACGGGCGAGGTCGAGCCAATAGGAAAGACGGCCGGGGCCTTCGGGGGCGGAGGCGGTCGGGATGACGGCGACCCGGAGCGGGCGGCCGGCGAGGAGCTCCTTGTCGACGGCCTCCATGGCGGGGAGGAACTCGCCGCTGCCGACCAAGGCCACGGGGCCTCGTGCCGATCTTCCGTCTCCCTCGCCCCCTCGCACCATGTCGGGGACGGTACCTGGCGCGGCGCTCGGTGATGCTCAGTCGCTGGCTGCCGGGGCGGCAGCCGGTACAGGGGCAGGGGCGCGGACGTCGACCCAGCCCCGACCCGGCTCGTAGAGCTTGACCACCCGGGCCGGCGACCCGACCGCCACGCAATGATCCGGAAGGTCGCCGGTCACCACCGACCCCGCCCCCACCACGACGTTGCGGCCGATGTTGGCCCCGGGCAGGACGATGACGCCGGTCCCCAACCACGAGCCGGATCCGATCGACACGGGGACATCCGTCGGCCATTGCTTGCCGATGGGCACGTCGGGATCGGTGTACACGTGGTTCTGATCGGTGATGTACACGTACGGCCCCGTCTGGATGTCGTCGCCGATGTCGATGCTGAAGTGCCCGACGATGTGACTGCCGCGGCCGATAAGGGTGCGGTCCCCGATCCGGACCACGGGGTTGGTGACCATTTCCTGGCCTGGAGCCATTCCCGCTGACAGGGACACGTAGGGGCCGACCATCGTGCGCGACCCGATCTCGATGTAGTGCTCGTTGTAGAGCGCACCCAGTGGAAAGGCCAGGATGCTGCCCTCGCCGAAGGCCGCGAAGCGCTTGGCCCGGGGGTGATCCGGCCCGATAGCGCCCAGCTCGCACACCCACTCCCAAGCCGTGGATATGGCCGGAGCCACCAGCCGGCGAGCCCAAGGGGGGATCTGGCGGGGCGACGGCACGGACGGGGACGCTACGTGATGAATGCCATCGGCTCCCAGCCCGAGCCCAGCCCGAGCCGAGCCCGCGGCCACGCCGGAGCCAGGCCCGCCGCCGGCCCGAACCGGGATCGGACCGGGCCGGACCGCTTTGGACCGGGCCGGTCTCACCGACTGTGATCACCCAGACCGGCAGGGCGTGGGCGTTAGCCTCGGGCCAAGGGTCCATCACAAGCCTCACTGCAGGTAGTGCCAGCGGACGGGAATTGGCGCGGATCGCGGTGGCACGGTCACAGGAGGAAGACATGGCAGAAGAAAGTGGGCCCGACCAGTCGGGAAGCGCTGTTCCCCCCGACAGCCCGGGAGAGCCGGCCGCCCGCGCCAGACACGCGGCAACCTCCGCATCGGCGTCGCCCAGTCGGACGTGGATCGTGGTGCTGGTGGTCGCGGTCGTGGTCCTGGCCGGAGCGGGCATAGCCCTGGCCGTGTCGTCAGGGTCGAAGAGCCCCAGCCCCAAAAAGGTGGGGTCCGCTCCTGAGATTCCGGTCACCACCCCCACCACCGCGGCGCCGGTGTCGGACTCGGCCACGTGCCCGCTGACCGGCCTCCCGGCCCCGGGGGGAGCAGTACCGCCACGCCCGGCCATCGCCATCAAGGTCGACAACTACCCGCAGGCGCGCCCCCAGACCGGCATCGACAAGGCCGACGTCGTCTTCGAAGAACCCGTCGAAGGCGGCATCACGCGCTACGTGGCCGTGTTCCAGTGCCAGGACGCCACCTTGGTCGGACCCATCCGCAGCGCTCGTGAAGTCGACGTGCAGATCCTCGACGAACTGAGCGATCCGCTGTTCATCCACGTCGGTGGCATCCCGCCGGTTCTCACCTTGATCAAAGATGCCAATGACCACAACGAGGACCTCTTTTACGACGGTGCCATCGTCCAGAACGTCCGCGGGCGCTACGCCCCCTACGACACCTACGTGTCGACTGCAGCCGTGTGGGGACTCGCCCCCAACGACACCGCACCCCCGGCCCCGCTGTTCACGTACTCAGCCACGGTGCCGGCGGGCACGTCCACGGCGTCGGTGCACATCCCCTATTCGGGGACGAGCGACGCCACTTGGACCTGGGATGCCGGCACCGGAAAATGGGGGCTTGCCTACAGCAGCAGCTCGGATTTCTTGTCCGACGGCAACCAGATCGCGGTGACCAACATCGTCATTCAAAAGGTGCACGTCACCTACGGTCCGTGGACCGAGAATTCCGAGGGTGCGTTGGAAGTCGAATCGCAGTTGACCGGCAGCGGGCCGCTCACCGTGCTGCGCAACGGGGTGGCCATCACCGGGACGTGGTCGCGATCCTCGCTGTCGGCCCCCACCAGCTTGGTGTCCTCGACCGGAACGCCGATCGCGTTGGCGCCCGGTGAGACATGGGTGGCGATCGTGCCTTCTACCATCGCCGTCACCACTGCATCACCGGGCGCTACGACGGCGGGCTGAACGTCCTGAGCCCCTGGCGGGCTCAGGACGCAGTAGCTCAATCCAGCGAGATGGGAGCGTCGTCGTCCCGGGCCGCCCCGATGGTCTCGGTGACCGGCAAGACGGTGCCCGTGAGCTGGGTCCGGATGCGCTCGTTGATCTCGATCATCAGTTCCGGTGTCTCGCGCAAGAACTCCTTGGCCTTTTCGCGACCTTGCCCGAGCTGCTCACCTTCGTAGGTGAACCAGGCCCCCGACTTCTTGATGAGGCCCAGCTCCACGCCGACGTCGAGCAGCGAACCCTCGCGGCTAATCCCGGTGCCGTACATGATGTCGAACTCGGCGGTCTTAAAGGGCGCCGACACCTTGCACTTGACGACCTTGACGCGGGTGCGGCTGCCGACCACGTCGGCTCCGTCTTTGATCTGCTCGATGCGACGGATGTCGAGACGTACCGACGAGTAGAACTTCAACGCCCGGCCACCTGGGGTGGTCTCGTTGCTCCCGTACATGACGCCGATCTTCTCGCGCAGCTGGTTGATGAAGATGGCGATGGTGTCGGACTTCGACAGCGTGCCCGTCAGCTTGCGCAGCGCCTGGGACATGAGACGGGCTTGGAGACCCACATGGGTGTCGCCCATCTCCCCTTCGATCTCAGCTCGAGGGGTGAGGGCGGCCACCGAGTCGACGACGAGCACATCGAGCGCGCCCGAGCGGATCAACATGTCGGCGATCTCGAGTGCTTGCTCCCCGGTGTCGGGCTGGGAGATGAGCAGGTCGTCGACGTTGACACCGATGGCGGCCGCGTACACCGGGTCCATGGCGTGCTCGGCGTCGATGTAGGCGCAGATGCCGCCGTTTCGTTGCGCTTCGGCCACGACGTGCATGGCCAGCGTGGACTTACCCGAGGACTCCGGGCCGAAGATCTCCACGATGCGGCCTCGGGGCAGACCACCGATGCCGAGGGCCAAGTCGAGCGAAAGTGCTCCGGTGGGGATGGACTCGATCCCCAAGTTGAGGTTCTCCCCCATGCGCATGACCGACCCCTTGCCGAACTGCTTCTCGATCTGGCCGAGCGCCATGTCGAGCGCCTTGTCACGTTCCATTTCCCTATGCCTCTCTTCGCTTGCTCTGCGGTCACCTCGGTGTGACGAGGCTGAACCGTACGAAGGGGGTGTGACACCTCCCCTGGGGACACCCGTGAGCGTAGTAGCGAACAGGTGTTCGTGTGGGGGACCCTGGGGAGGGTGGGGCCCAAGGGGCCCGTTGGCCTAGGCCGGAGCCGTATCGGCCGGCTCGCCCAGCATGAGGTTGGCGAGCTTGGCGGCCTCGACCCGGGGGTCATGGTGAGCAGCCACCCGTCGGCTGCCTTCGGCGCCTAGAACCTCGAGCTCGTGGACCGGAGCGCGCAGGACACAGCGCAGCGCGGCGGCCACCTCGTCCACGGATCCCGGGGCGACCACCCACCCGCACTTGCCTGATTCGACCAGCTCGGGGATGGCGCCCACCCGGGTGGTCACCACCGGCCTCCCCAGCGCCAGCGCTTCCATGATCACCAGGGGAAGCCCTTCGGCGAAGCTGGTCATCACCAGCGCCCGGGCGCCGCGTATGTGGTCGCGCACCTCGGGCGCAGTCGCCCATCCGAGAAACTCGACGTGACTGCCGACGCCCAATGCGGCCACCCGTTTCTCCAGCGCGTCGCGCTCGGGACCGTCGCCCACGATCTGCAGCTGGACCGCATCACCGGTGGCGACAAGGCGGCTGATGGCGTCGATGAGGACGAGCAGTCCCTTCTCGGGGGACAAGCGGCCTACGGAAACGATGCGGGAGTTGTCAGGCACGGGCGTGACGAACCCGGGTTCGAACACGTCCAGGCTCACGCCGCAGCCGACCACATGTACCTTGGGCCAGTCCTCCGTGCGGCTCCACCGCATGATCTGGCTTCGGGTGAACTCACTGATGCCGATCACGAAGGCGGCCTGCGCCACCTTCAATTCCAGAGCGAGGTTCTCAGGATGGTCCCACTCGGTGCCGTGGACGGTGAAACTGTAAGGAACACCGGCGAGCACCGACGCCAGCATGGCGACGGCGGCCGACCCCTCGCCGATGTGGTTGTGCAGATGATCGACTCCCTCGCGTTCGAGGTTCTCGGCGAGCAAGCACGCTTCTAGGAGATAGAAGACGGGCCACAGGCGCCCCCGGGCACCGGGCGTAGTACTACCGGCCGCCAACCGGCCCGCCTTGATCAGGCGCCGGGGTTGGGTGACGGCCCGGCGTAGAGCGGCCCGAAGGAGGCCGACGGGACCGGCGTCGAGCAGATAGGTGGTGGCGTCGTGCTCAGCGCGGATATCGGCGCTCACGAGTTCCGACGGATTCGGCCGTCGCACCGAATAGGTGACCACGCGGTGGCCGAGGTTGCGCAGCTCCCGGACTTCGCCGCGGATGAAGGTGTCGGTGGCGCGTGCGTAGACGCTGGTGAGGTAGGCCACCGTCAGTCGCCGGCTCGGTTCCGTCACTGCGCAACACTCTGTTCATGTCGACCGCCCGGCGCGTCCCCGAAGGTCGTGTGGAGAGCCGTTTCGAGATCGACCACGGGTCGCCAACCAAGTACCTGGCGGGCCTTGTGGGCGTCGTGGTGCAGCGGACGGAATCGGGCCTCGAAGCGAACCGGTACCAATAGGCCGGGAAGCCTTCCCCCGTAGCGAAACATCCTTTTGCTCGTCGCCGATACGGCGTTCACGGCGGCCCGGGCCATCCAGTAGGGCACGGGAAGCCGAGACCCGCCGCCCGTCGATCGCAGGTACTCGCCGGCATAGCGCCATGCGGTCACGGTCTCGTCATCGACGACGTTGAACGTCTGCCCCGCCGCCTCGGGAACCTCCGCGGCCAAGGCCACACAGTCGGCACAGTTGTCCACGAAGGTCAGGGGAAGCTGAGATCGCGGGCCTATGACCACCATCCCTCGGGGCAAACCCACCCCGGCGGCGGAGATGTCCGTGTGGCCGGGACCCCAGATGAACCCGGGGCGTAGCACCACCAGCTCGATGGGAAGCGAGCCCAAGGCGGCGCGCACGATGCGCTCCTGCCAGACCTTGGCCACCGCGTAGGAGTCTCGGTTGTACGGCCACTGCGTCACAGGAGTCTCCTCCGTGAGCGATCGCCCCGGGGCCGACCAGTCGTACACCGAGTAGCTCGAAACCAGCACCAGTCTCCGAACGCCGCTGTCGGGCAGAGCCGCCAACAAGCGCTCGGTCCCGACCACCGTCGAGGCGAAGCGAGCCTGGTCGCTGCCCTTGACGGTGGCAGCCAGATGGACAACGGCTTCCACGGTTCGTAACGCGTCACCCAAGTGATGCGACGTGCGCAGATCCGCTTCGACGATCTCAGCAACGCCGGCCGAACGCAGGGCGTCGGCCGGAGTCCCGGGTCGCACCATGGCCGAGACCTCATGGCCACGCTGTACCAGCGCCCCGACCACCCCGGTGCCGAGGAAACCGGCTGCTCCCGTAACCAGAACCTTCATAGACGACATTCGGCGTTGACGAGCTCGTCGATGAGCTGGTTGACCTGTTCGATCTGTTCGATGGATACTGGTGGCGCGCTACCGTCGGCGAGAGACGCGTACGTCTTCGACAGCAGCGTCCACAATCCCTCAAACGCGCGCGGCCCGCCGCTCAACTTGCTCACGAGACCCCCCACCGCGGCGTGGGCGACGCCCCAGGCTTCCACCGAACCGTTGACCACCGGCAGCATCGGTCGTGGCAGCGACCACATCCTTTCGACGGTGTGGCGGGGCTCGAAGAGGTTCATGACGGCTCGCATCTTGGTTCCGTACACGCGCAGCCAGAAGGCGTCGGGTCGACTGTGGGAGCTGAACGACACCAGCGCGGTGGCCCGGTCACCGTCTATGAGAGCCCGAAATTCGTCGGCGGGCAGGGCGTGAGACGGGTCCCTCTTCTGCCAGATGGTCGAGACCTTCCGGTGCGGCCCGATGAAGGCATGGGCCAACGAGGCGAGGTGGGGCAGGAAATCAGCGATGGCCCCTCCGGGCATGTCGACGACCCCGGCCGGCGTGTGCGGATCGAGAAAGGGGCTCGACCGCGTCCAAGATGTCCAAGCAGATCTCGACCTCGACGTGCACGACATCCCCGAAGGACCCGTCCGCGATCGTGTGCAGCGTCTTTTGGACCGGTGCGTTGAAGACGTAGTTGTAATCCTCGATGAGAACCCGGTCGCGGCGGCGGGCCACGGCCATCAGCTCGGCCAGCTCGGCCATGTTCGTCGTCACCGGCTTCTCGATGATGACGTGGGCCCCACCATTGAGAGAGTCGACGGCCACCTGGTAGTGCGCACGGGGCGGGGTCGTCACGTGGACGACGTCCGGTTTGATCTCGTCGATCAGAGAGCGATGGTCGGTCGACCATCTCGTGATTCCGAAGAGCTCGGCTGTCGCCTCTGCGGTCGCGGCCGACAAGTCGGCCACGGCGGCGACCTCGACACCTTTCAATGTCGCCAGACAGGCCAGATGTTCGCGGGCGATGGCGCCGGCCCCCACCAGGACGGCCCTCACGGCAAACGGCTGATGGCCAGGGCCCGGTAATGCAGAGCGAAGTTCGAGACCGATTGCACCGTTTTAGCCTAGCGACTTCACGATGAATTGGGCGTGGAACAGGCCCATCTTTTGCGACTCTGGCGGCGAAAACTCGCGCCAAGCCCACCATGCGCGCAGCCGACCCGGTGCCATCACGCGGGTGCGATCACGCGGGCCGTCGCCGCCGGCCCGCCTTGCGTGATGAGCCGCCCATCGGGGTCGTGCCGGGAGATCAGCCGCCATCGCGCCAGCGCCTCATGGTGATGGCCAAGGGTTACGATGCCCAAGTGATGGCCCAGTGGGTTGTTCCCGACGCTCGCCATGCTGTTTCGCCATTGGATGTTCCGCCGTCGTTTTCTGTGGTGATCCCCGTGTATCAGGGAGCGCACATTGTGGGAGACGCCGTCGAGTCCGTGCTGAACCAAACGGTGGCGCCCTACGAGATCATCGTCTGTGACGACGGTTCTACCGACGACGTGCGCGGCGCCCTGGCCCCCTTTGGAGACCGCGTCACGCTCCTCGAGCAAGCGCACAAAGGTGTTGCCGCCGCTCGAAATCTCGCCTTGTCCCACGCCCAGGGGGAATTCGTGGTGTGGTGTGATTCCGACGACGTCTTGTTGCCCCGTTGCCTCGAAGCGCTGGGGGAATTCGCCATGGCCCGGCCCGATCTCGACATCTTGGTCCCGATGTCACAGATCGAGACTGATGGCAAGGTCCAGGACTTCGGGTCAGTCCGGAAGATGCGGAACTTTCCGGTGAACGACTTGCGCATGGGTATCTTGCGCCACACCATCATTCCCAACGTCGGAACAGGGGTTCGACGCCAACGGCTTGCCGACATCGGGAGTTTCGACGAGACGCTGCGCTGTGCCGAGGACTACGACGTCTGGATCCGCCTCATCTTCTCTGGTTGTCGTGTCGGGCTGCTCCTCGAAGCCTTGTGGCTATGGCGACCGAGAGAAGGAAGCCTGTCCACGCGCACGACGTGGTGTTTTGAAGGGTCTATCGAAGCGATGACGAAAGTCGTGGACCGCTCTGACGCGTCCGACGCCGAGCGGGCGCTCGCCCGCCGACGCATCGCTCTCTTTCACCGGCTCCTCGTGCTCGGCGAGGCCAAGACCGCCTTGATGGAGGGCCGCCCCGACGCCCGGCGCCTGTGCGTGCAAGTGGTCATGGGCAAGGGACTCGGTTTGCGCTCGCGCGCCAGAGCGGCGGTTGGGGCCTTGTCTCCCAAGTGGGCGGGCCGGCGCATGGGCGCCGACTGAGCGGCGCCGATCGAGCGACGCCGATCGAGCGCCGACGGACCCTCAGCGTTACCCGTAGCGCTTGACGAGGCCGTCCATGGCGCCATCCCAGGCGACCGCCATGGCGTCGAACGACTCACTGAGGTCGACGGAACGACCCCGGGCCGCCCGGGCCAGCGCGAACTGCAACGCCTTGGCTCGTTCGGAGATCTCGGTGAAGAAGCCGATGACCCCGTCGAGGCCGCCGCCGTCGCGAGAGTCCAACCAGGAGACGAACGACGCCGCCATTTCCGCGTTGGAGCCGCACTGGCGGCACGTGCCGAACGCGTAGCGGTGGAACACGGACATCTCCTGGGTGGCCAACCAGGGCACGTCATCTTCGAGGCGCTGGCGAAAACGCGGCATGGGGTTGGTGGCCGGACGACGGCTGAGATGGTCGGCCGTCAACGTGCGCACGGCATCAACCACAACATCGGCGTCGTAGTGCATGCGGTCGAGACGCACCACTTCCGCATAGGGAGGAAGCACCGTGGCCGGATCGGTGTGATCGCCGAGGCGCAACAGGCCGTCGAAGTCATCGCCGTCGAGCTCGAAGTACCCGGCGTTGTGGAAGTAACCCAGACGGCGCTGTTCGATGTCGATCATCTGCGGCATGATCGTCGTCTTCTGGTGGTCGACCTGGTACGAGACGCCACGCGTGTCGGGCAGGAACCAGGCGTCGACGTCGACGGTCAACAGGTTCCCGAAGCCGAGTTGCTCCTCGATGTGCGTGGCCACCGGCCGCCATACATTGAGCTCGGCCACCTGCAAACCGAACAAGGTGCGGAGGTCCTCGGTGGGGTACTTGAACATCGTCCACTGATCACCTTCGAAATCGGTGCTCAAGGTGAAGGCGGCCGCCGCCACCGGGTCCAGGCCCAAGGCGTGGAGCACCTCGATCCACAGATCGACGTAGCAATTGGTCTCGGTCCAGGCCCGCTCGTTGGTGTGCAGCGCGTGCGGCACATACGTAGCCGGCTCGACGGGCAGAACCCGTACCATCATGGCCAGAGCTGATTGCGCACTGACGCCGGCCACGCATCGGTGTCGACGCCATGGGTGCGCAGCAGAGCCAGGGCACAGCGGTCGACCCCAAAGGCGACACAGGCGCTGTGGGCCGTCTCACCTGATGCCGTCTCGATGGAGAACGGTATGCCGAAGTGGTCGCGATGGCAGTTGGCCGACATGATGGCGGTGGGGTTCTCCACCGAGTTCACCGGCGACACGATCTCGATCTTGAGCGCCTCGTCGAGCTGGTTGGCGCTCAACATCACCCCGACGCGCCCGAAGAACGGGTCGTTGGCGGGCACGGCCGAGACTTCCAACCCGAGCCCCGCCAGCAAGTCGAGGCCGCGCTCGAGACCGCCGTCACGGTGTTCCTGGGCGGTGTCGGGGTCCCCCACGTAGACGTACTCGTGCATCCGGAAGGCCTGCATACGAGCCGGGTCGAGGCTGGGCTCGCAACGGAAGCAGTAACCCGAGACGTCGAAGCGCCGTCCGCCTTCGGGAAGGCGGCCTGTGCACAACGGATACACCGGGTGGCAGGTGGCCGAGCACAAAACCACCTCGGCCGGTTGCAACGCGGATTGCCAGTCCCCGCCCGACTCCCACAGGCTGACGAGTTTGGCGTGGTCACGATCGCTGCCCCTAAAGGTGTGCACCGAGCCCATGAGGTCCGGGAAGGACCGGAGATATTCCGTTTGATCGAACGTGGTGCGAGCCATGACGGGGGGGAAGCGCACCGTCTCCACCGGAAGCACCACGGCACGAGCGATGATCCACTGCTCCAAGCCGTCGATGATGGCTTCGTAGCGGCCGGTGCGTCCGTAGAGCCCATCCACACCGGTCTCGAACAGAAGACCGGCGCCGATTAACTCGTCTCGCAACGTTGATGACGGGGCTTCGGCCATGGTCAGCTCTCTCTCTGGACGAGGAGGAGTTGGGCATTGTTCGCCAGGATGCGGTCGTTGTTGACCATCAAGGCGGCGCCATAGGCGTCGCGCAACAAGCGACCCAGGCTGTAGGGCGAGTCCTCGCGATATCCCGACATGCCGCAGATGAGCATGGCCGACCCGACGATGTCGACCACCAGTCGGGAGGCGGACACCTTCAAGGTGTTCATGGACACGGCGAAGCTGATGCTCGACAGGGCGTCGGCGTCGTCATAGAGCCGGGCGTAGCGGTTGGCCGCACCCTGCACCGTCGACTCCATCTGCTGGTGCTTGGTCATCAGCTCGGCCAGGCGAAGAGCGGCGGGTGGGGTGACGCCGGGCTTCTTGCGGGCCTCGGCCTGCACGTAGCGCCGGGCCCGGTCCACCGCCGCGGTGGCCAGGCCCAGCCACACCGAACCCCACAGCACGTGGGAGACGGGGTGCATGGTCTGGCTGAGGATCTCGTCGAAGGGGTCGTCGAGGATGGACGCCTCGTCGCCCTCAGCTGCCAGTTTGAAGCCCGGGCTGCAGGTGCCCCGGAAACCGAGGGTGTCCCACTCACCGGTCTGCTCGAGCTCAAGACCGGGGGGCCGACACACCACCAGCACCTGGTCGCTGGGCGGGCTGTCCGGCCCGCGCCGGCAGGTGGCCAGCACGGCATCGGCGTAGCGCCCGTAGGAGATGACGGGGGCGTCCTTCTCGAGGCGAAAACGACCGTCGGCCTGCTCGACGGCGCACACACTCGATCGGAGGTCCCCGCCGATGCCCCCTTCGGTGGTGGCCGATGCCAGCAGCAGATCCTGCTCGGCCACCTCGTGCTGGAAGTCGCGCAGCAGCGAGGAGCGACCGTGGCGGACGAGGCAGGCCGCCTGCATGTGGTGCATGGCAAAGATCATCGCCGTCGACGCACAGTGACGGCCCAGGGCGGCCACGGCGTCGGCCACGTCGGTGATGGGGGCTGCTTCGCCGCCGAGATCGGTGGGCACGAGCGCGCCGAGCATGTGCGCGGCCCGCATGGCATCGACGGCCTCCACCGGAAAACGCGCCTTGCGATCCACATCGTCGGCGGCGGGTCCCGCCACTTCCTCGGCGATGCGTTGCGCCCGCTGGACCAAGCTCATAGAGCGATCGGTAGTGTCCCCCATGTCAGCCGGGCGTGACCTCGGTGAGCGATTCGAGCGCTTCTTTGATAGCCGTCACGGACTCAAAGGTACCCTTGCGCAGCATCGATTCGGGGAACTCGATGTCGAAGGTGTCCTCCAGGGCCAGCATCACATTCACGCTGGCGTGCGAGGTCATCCCGGCCTGGAACAAGTCGGCGCTGTCGGCCAGCGTGCCGATGTCGACGGGGAGTTTGGCGTGTACGGCCAGGACCTGGCGGATCTCGTCCTGCATGGTCATCTCGTCGTCCCTTTCTGGGCACACAGGGCAACCACCACGGCGCCCGCGTAGGAACCTTCGTGCGTGAGGCTCACGGCCATGTCCTCGATCCCCGCCTCTTGCGCCAATGCAGCGGCCGTGCCCGTCAAGCGCAGTTCGCACCAACCCTCGGGGTGGCGGACCACCTCCATGGAGCGCCAGGTCGGGTTGGCTCCTGGGGGTCGCAGCACCTTGATGACAGCCTCCTTGGCGGCAAAGCGCGCCGCCAGGCGGGCCGCCATGGCCGGCGCCGGTCCCTGGCACGAGGACAGTTCGTGCTCGGTGTACACGCGCTCCAGGTAACGACGGCCGAAACGCGCCATCGACTCCTCGACGTCGGACACCTTGGCCAGATCGGCCCCGACGCGCACCTTTTCCCCGATCATCCTGTCCATCCTCGCGCAAAGAACACCCCTGGAATCCCAAACCGAGGTGGGCTATTCGCCCTAAAAAGAGCCTTTCGGCACAGGTGAGAATTGGGTATCAGGAGCTTTATTCGCCCTCGTCGAGTGTGATGGGCGCCGTCACTTGCGAGTTGAGCGCCCTCACATGGCCGCGAAGCGCCGGTGGCGCGGACTCGCCCTCGGGGAACAGCTCCACGTGGCGGGTGGCCCCGGGAGCCAGGTGGAACCACGACTCCGAGGGCCGGTAGCCGGGAACGTCCACGGCCACGAACTCGGCGAAGCGACGCGTCGACACGGCCAGTGAGTGCGGCCCCGACACCACCGCCTGCAGTCCCAGGTCGGGCTCGAGGGGCCGGGCCAGACCCAGCGGGAGGTGAAAGGCCTCACTGGCGACATGGCCATCGGCTCCCACGAGGGAGGCGGCCACGACGTCGAAGGGAGGAGGGCCGAAGCCGTAGGCGGCGGTCAAGTCGCGAAAGCCGTCGAACAAATCGAGCACGTCGAGGCTCGTGCTCTGACGCGCCGGCACGGATACGTCTCGGCGGCCTTCTTCTATGCAGAGCTCCCCCACCGCGAAGAGCCGGACCACCACGGTGGCCTCGACGCCGTCCCCGGTGTCGTTCACCACGTGCAGGCGAAGCCCGTTGAGGCCCTCGTCGCTCAGCAGCACCGCCACCGGCTGCAGCACTCGGCGCAGCGCGTACCACGGCGCCTTGGGGCGGCCCAGGGCGTCGATGATCCCCCACCCTCCGCCCGGACGCAGATCCCGCAGAGCTAAGACGAGGGCGCCGGCACAGGTCGATCCGGGATGGCGCCACTCGCTGAAGACCACGCTCATGAGCTCGGCCACCGTGGCCCGGGCCAGCTCCAGGGCCCGTTCGGCGTCCTGCCACCGCAGGACGAAGGGGTCGACGCCGAAGAGCCGGCCCACGTAGTGACTCTGCATGTCCTCGAGGTCCCACGACCGGCCCGCGTCGTGATGCACGCTGAGCTTCCACTGCGGGTCGTGTCCGGCCCGGGTGACGCCTCCGCATGCCTCGTCAATGGTCTGGGGCTCCGGTGGCGTGGCGAAGGCCAGGCATTCGCTGGCGAAACGCACGCCGGCGCGGCGGGCATCCTCCACCGGACGGAGATAGCCACCGATGCCGAAGAACTGGCTCACGCCGGCGTTCATCTGGAACGGGACCCCACCGCCGGTGGGGTTGTCCGCCACGTACGCCGTGCCGGGCAGCTCGCGCTCGACGATGGCGGGGATGATCTGCTCGAGGAGCGGAAAGGTCCACTTGTCCCGAGACAGCGCCAGCATGGCGGCCTGCTCCTGGATCTCCTGACCTCCGCACACCACGGCCAGCGACGGTCGCCCACCCAGGGTCGAAAACACCTCGATGAGTTCCTCTTGCACCTCGGCGACGAAAGCGTCGTCATCGGGGGGGTCCATAAAGGCGAACATCAGGTCCTGCCACACGAGGATGCCGAGCTCGTCGCAGGCGTCGAAGAACGCCTCGTCCTGGTACACGCCGGTGGCCGGCAATCGCACCATGTTCATGTTGGCCTGGCGCAGGAGCTCCAATGTGGCGCGGTCCTCGCCCGGCGCCGACACCATGGTCACCGGGTCCGGCGCCATCCACGTGGCGCCGCGACAGAACACCGCCACGCCATTGACATGCACGCGGAAATCGCCGTCGTCTCGCGTCACGGAGATGGTGCGGAACCCCACGTGCCCGAGGGACAGCTCGGTGCCGCCCACTTCGACGGAGACGGGGTAGCGGGGCTGCGCGCCGTGGGTGTGGGGCCACCACCGCGGCGCCCCTGGGACGAGCACGGAACCTTCGACAATGGTGTCTCCCACGGCGCCGCCATCGGCGGGGCGAACGGTCAGGGTGCCGCGGTGGTCGCCCACTCGCAGCTCGGCGGAGGGTACGGAACCACCAAGGCGCAGCATCACGTCCACGACGCCGTCGTCGCCCTCGCACGACGCCACCACCCGGCGCGCCACGATGCGCAACGCTTCGCTTCGTTGCAAGGTGACGGGACGCCACGGGCCTACCGGCGCCGGGGTGGCCGCCCACCCCGGCATGCGCCCGAGCAAGGTGGTGCGTAACCAGCGCAGGTTCTGGTGGCTGACGAGATACCCCTTCCAGCGGGGCCGGGGCCGGCGCACCGCCAGCCACGGCACCAGGGAACCGCACCGGATGAGCAGCTCGTTTTCGGCGTCGACAACAGCGAGCTCTATGTCGTGGCGGACGAACATGTTCTCTGAGTGCAGGAGGTGGGCCTCGTTCAACCAGACGTCGGCCAAGGTGGCCAGGCCGCCGAAGGAGAGCACCCATGGGCCTGAGCCCTGTGTGCCGGCGGGACCCGGGCCGGCGAAGCGACAGCGAAACCACCAGTCGCCGGCGTCGAAATCGTGACCGTCGGTGGCCATGCCCGAGGCTCGCCACGCCCCCGCGGCCGTGCCCGGAACGCTCGCCGGGCGCCACTGCGTCAGCACTCCCCCGAGCTCTTCGGGGTTCGAGGCGGCGCCGGGGGGCGTCGAGCAGCACTCCCACGCCGCCACCGCAAGGAGGTCATCGGTCATGGCAGCCGTATTCTGCACCACGCCTGTGCTTGGCGCGCGTCTGCGTGCACCTTCCCTTCCGTGCACATATCGCACACTGCCACTGCCGCTTCGTGGCCTCCTGGTAAATTGCTGCCACGACCTCGCGGAGGGTTAGGCAATGAGCCAGAGCGAAGGTGCGCGAATGGGTAGGACGAGCCGAATAGGTAAGCCGAGCCCAGGCGCGACATTGCTTGTCGCCAGTGCCGGTGGCCACCTCCAGGAATTACACGAACTCTTGCCGCGCCTCAGCTCCGTGCAGGGATCCGACGTGACATGGGTCACCTACGACACCGTCCAGTCGCGCTCGCTGCTCGAGGGTGAAGATGTGGTCTTCGCCGATTACGCCAACCCGCGCGACGTGAAGATGATCACCCGCCACACGCTGGTGGCCAACCGGATGCTCAAGGAACGGCGCTTCTCCCGCGTCGTGAGCACCGGCAGCAGTATCGCCCTGGCGTTCATCCCCCGGGCCCGCATGAGCGGGTTGTCGTGTCACTACGTCGAGAGCTCGGCGCGCGTGGAGGGACCGTCGCTCACGGGACGAGTCCTGGCTCGCATGCCCGGGATCCACATCTACAGCCAGGTCGAGGGGTGGCGTCGACCATGGCACTACCGAGGTTCCGTCTTCGACGGCTATGAGAGCGAGCCGGGCGAACGCGACGTCAAAGGTGTGCAACGGATCGTGGTCGCCGTCGGCTCTCAGCAGGCCTACGGATTTCTGAGCCTGCTGCGGCGGTTGGTGGAGATCATTCCTCCCTCCGCTGATGTGACCTGGCAGACCGGATCGACCGACGTCTCCTCGCTCGGCATCGCCGTCAAGCCCGCTATGCCGAGCGAGGAGCTCGCCGCCGAGATGGCCAAGGCCGATGTGGTGGTGACCCATGCCGGGGTAGGCCTGGCGCTGTTGGCGCTGTCGACCGGTCATTGCCCGGTGGTCATACCAAGGCGCAAGGAACTTGGTGAGCATGTCGACGATCACCAGGTGCAAGTGGCCACCATGCTGGCGTCGCGGGGGTTGGCGGTCACGTGTGAATCGACGGAGCTCACCATGGACCACCTTGAACAGGCGGCCTCTCGTCGCGTCGAACGCGCCGCTCATCCACCGCCGTTCGAACTGATTGAGTGATCGCAGCCAAGTGCTGATGACACTGCCTATGTCAGACTTCTGCTGAGGTCGAAGGATGATTGTTCCTGACATTGCCACTCACGCGGGCCAGCTCCAGAGGGGAACACGGCCGTCGTTCTCGGTGAACATGCCCGTGTACCAGGCTGCCGACACGGTGAGAGAAGCCATCGAATCCGTGCTGGCTCAGACGGAGGCGCCATTGGAGATCATCCTGTGCGATGACGGTTCCACCGATGACTTGGCTGGCGCGCTGGCTCCCTTCGCCGCTCAGATCACGCTCTTGCACCAGGAGCACAGCGGAGCGGCTGCCGCTCGCAATATGTGCCTGTCGCACTCGACTGGAGAATTCGTACTTGTCTGCGACGCCGATGACGCTCTGATGCCTCGGGCCATCGAGGCTTTGGGGGACTTCGCCATAGCTCGTCCCGATCTGGACATGTTGTGCAGAACGTCGTATTACGCCCAAAATGGCACGCTCGTGGGTGTGTCACGCACGCCCGAAGCGCCCCGTTTCCCCGTCGGCGACCAGCGCGTCGGCATAATTCTCGAGAACTTCGTCCCGGCCTCGGTCGCCGTGCGGCGAAGCCGGCTCCTCGAGGTGGGCGGGTACGACGCCAGGGTGCGCGCCGCCGTCGACTACGAGATGTGGGTACGTGTCATCTTGGCGGGCGCCCGCGCCGGGCTGCTGTTGGAGCCGCTGCACATCTACCGACTGCGGCCCGGAAGCCTTTCGACCAACGATGTGTGGCGAACCGAAGGCTGCATCACCGCCATTACCAAGGCCCTCGGTCGCAGCGATCTCTCTCATGGCGAACGAACGGCGGCACGCCGACGGCTTCGTCTGTTGCGAGCGGACCTGGAACGAGCACTCGCCAAGCAAGCATTGATGGAGGGTCGTCCCGATGTAAGGCGCCGTTGCCTGCGAGTGGCGCTGGGGCAGAGCCAAACTCTGCGTAACCGGGTTCGGGCCGCAGCCGCCGTGGCCGCTCCGCAGTGGATCGGTGCCCATGTGAAGACACAAGCAGAGGTGGCGCGCCAACCTTCTACGTGATGTGGATGGTGATGACTTCGACTCCCACCGTCTGGCGGTGCTCCCTCATGGCGATCACCACGATCGAACTGCCGCTCGTTTTCGGCACACCGTGGATAACGCCGTTGGGGGCCAGGTGCAAACCAGCGGGCAAGGCGCCCATGCCCACCTTCCATCTGTATGTCTTCGAGCTCGCCAGGTCCCACGAATAATGCTCGTGCACCGCACCATTGGGTAGCGCCAAGGAAGGCACGCCGCTTGGGCTCGTAGTCGCGCTGCGAGTGGGGGCCACCACCTCGAGCTTGCTCCACGGCATGCCACCGAGCGCGGCGTCCTCGGCGTTTCCGTCCCATGAAGCCGTGATGGGATCGGTGCCGCTGTGACCTTCGTAGGTCCAGTCGTAGCCGTTCTCGGCCTGGATGCTCACGCCGCCGGACTGGTCAGTGATGACGGCCCCGTAGCTCTGGACGGCCTTGAACACCATCTGGGCGAACGGGGTGAGGCCCGAGGGCATGGCCAGGCTGGTCGGGAACCGAAGGAAGGAGCCTTCGGAGACCTGACCAGGGCTGTACGGGCAGTCGCCGCGCGTGGCCGGCGCCACGTAGCCGTTGCAATCATTGACGTTGGCGTCCATGGCGATGGCGTGGTCGATCGAGCCCGACTGGACGTCGGCCTCGGTGATGGCCGTGCCAAGATAACTGATCCCTGACCCCGCCAACCCGAACCCATCGGCCCCCGGGAACGTTCCCGACGACGTGGACAAGTTGGTGAGCTCTCCACCGTTGCACGCGGTCCACCCGGCACTCGCTGAGTACTCGGCTTCCCAGAACTCCCACTCGGTGTCCGTCGAGGGCTGATAGAGAAGAAGCGGGCTGTCGCCTTTTCCGCTCACCAGTGCCGACGCGGATGGAGGAATGGGCACTTCTGATCCTGTGCCTCCTCCTGCGGTCGTCGAGGTGAAGTCGTCGCAGCTGCCTCCCGATGAATCGGAACCGACCCTGACGTGCACGACCGGCTGGCCCGCCGGGACCGTGACGATGGCCAGACCGTCACCGCTGGCGATACCCGATGCGTAGCGATTCCAGATACCGCCGTTCACGGCGACGGTCCCGTAGTTGTCCTCGTACTGCTTGACCAGATTGGCCACCATTGAAGCGGAGCCCGAAAGAACAGCGGCGTTTGCCGACAGGGGCAAGTCCCAAGAGGAGGTGAAGGGGTCTACCGGCGAGTCCGCCGTCGCGCTCGAGGTGGCCACATAGATGCCGCCGGCGGTGGCGAGGATCGTGCCAACGAGCGTGATGACGAACGACAAGCGAAGCCGTCTGGCTTTCTGCTTCAGCCCGAGCGGAGGAAATGTCGGCCTCAAGCCCATCTCCGATCCTCCCCCCTCGCCCAAACCCCGATGGCACGGCTTTCCGGAAGATGTCTCCGCGTCCACGCCTCAAGGTGCCCGCTCGATGGTAACCCACCTGTGCCGCACCTCAACAGGCGCGATCCGCAGCACACGAGGTAGTCCCCGAATCTCACTCAACGCGCTTCTCTCGTTACGCAATGCGCTCGAAACCACGGTCTCGATACGGGTCCGCGGCGTCCGCGCCTGGCCGAAGAGGGGTTCGAGCGGCGCCACGCTTTGCCTGATGATGCACGAGGCGCCCACGCTCCGGAGCCGCCGCGCGCGATCGCCGGCACGAGGGGTCGGCGCCAAGGCCCCGGTTCCAACACAGCACTCTTCGGATCGACGTGACGACGGCGCGTGCAGTCGGCGCGTCGTGCCGTACCCACACGAGCGTCGCTGGCGCCCGTGGCGTGGCTCGAAGGTCAGTGTTCCGAACGCGGCGGCTCCGATTTATACAGACTCTTGTACGAGCGCACCGGACTCCTGACGCCAGTCGGTGACGTCTCGAAGCCAAAGCGCTCCTGCGCAACGTCGCAGGACGAACACCGGGGCCCTTGGGCGCCTCGTCCCGGCCCGATGAAGGTGGCCGCCCCACCAGGCACCGGGGGTCTCTCAGCCTGAGAAGGGAACGGGGCCGAGATCGGAACAGGCACGCCAGAAGCTACTATCGGCCCAGGGCAGCATGCAGAAGCAAGACTCATTCGATCCTTGCAGACCAACAAACCGGCACCGTCACTCACGATCCAATCGCTGAGCGAATCGACAAGGACCGCTCGAATGCAACCAGCCAGCCGACCGGCAACCACACCGCCGCCCTCCCTTCGCTTCCCACCTCACGAGCCCCCGGTCACGCAATATGTCTCGGTCGGCACCTCGGTCCTCTCTCATCTCAAGCTGATGGCAGCAGTGGCCGGAGTCGGCCTCATCCTCGGCCTTCTCTTCGGCGCCGTCCGTCCTCCTATCTACACCGCAGAGGCGCAGCTGATAGTCGGGAGAGGGGCCGACCTCACCAATCTGGCCGCCGACGCCGGGCTCGAGCCCACCGAGGAAAGCCTCGCCGTTGAATACAGCCGATTGATCGTCGTGGCTGACTCGAGCCGCTATACGCAGCGGCTGGGTGGTGCTCTGACGGCGTCGCCCATACCGTCGTCAACCATCATTCGTGTCGACGCCACCGCCGCTTCGAAAAGCGATGCCAAAGCCTTGGCCGCCTACGGTGCGAAGTCCCTCATAGATCAGGTCAACAGCATTAACAACAGCAACCAGGCGGCGCTCAATTCGCTCGAGGCATCCTATGGGTCTACGGAAGCGGCCATCGCCCAATACAACGCGGCCGCGTCGACCCTCCAGGCTGAGATCGCTACTGGTGGTCCCAATGCGCTTTCTGAAGAGACGCAACTCTCTCAGCTCGAGGCCAAGATCGACGTCGCCGTGGTGGAAGCGAACACCGAGGAGTCTCAGTTCGAGGCGACGGACTCGCCGTACAACGCGGCGTCAAGCGTCGTGCAGACAACTGGACCGATCGTTTCTACGGGCAGCGATCGAAAGGAATACCTCGAAATCGGTCTCGCCGCAGGACTCCTCGGGGGCGCCCTTCTCGGCGTCGCCTTCGCCGCTTTAGTCGACATCAAGCCAGGCTTGCTTCGAAGGTCTCGCCGCACGCGGCAATCGAGCCCATAGGACGAGACCCGGTCACTATTTCTGCAATACGCCGAGATCCTTTTGGCTCCCCCCGGCGCCACGCGTCAGCACATTGCGAGCGGCAAGTCAATCGCTCACGGCACTATTAAAAGCGTTTTTGCGCTTGCACTTTTGCTGTCTTTATCCGTTGTGTAGGTCAGCTCGACCTCAAATCACAACTTTCCAGCTACCTCGACTCATGGTAACCACAACTCAGCGGTCTGGAGGTCAAGCTCTTCGGCGGGGCGTACGAGGTTACCTCCATGCGCCTAATCCCCACCTACGTTCGCTGGATCGCGGCGGTTATCGCCGCCGTGATCACCACCGTCATCGCCACGACCGCCAACGCCGCCTTGCCGAAGCCTTACAGCGCGTCGGCAATGCACGAGTCAAGTCGGGCCTCTTCATTCAACTTGCGTCGGCTCGAGACAACCACGACAACGACTTCGACCACGACCACCACTACGACCACGACCACGGCACCACCGGCACCAGCGGCTCCCCCCGCGAATCTCACCGTCACGTCGGCGGCCACATCGGTGGACCCGTTCACCAATTCGTGGGACGTCCCGTTGTCGAACAACGCCGTGTTGTCGGACTCGAGCACCTTGGCCGCCAATCTGGCCACCCAGATCACAACGGTGTACGGGTCCGTGGCTGTGAACGGCGGTATCTGGAATAGCTCTGCATCAGGTATCGCCAGTGGTGACGGCCTGCCCATCGTCATAGTCCCGGCCGGGCAACCAATGGTGCACATCAGCGTCGCTCCCGATTCATCAGGTGGAGGCTGCGACAACTTCACGTCGACAACCACAGGAGGAGGCACGGGATCAGAAGTGCCGATTCCTCCGTCGGCATCGGCACTGGTAACGGGCACCGGTGACAGTACGTTCATTCTGTATCAGCCGTCGACGGACACCGAGTGGGATTTCTGGGAGGCTGATTATTCGGCAAGTGCGGGCTGGACCGCGTGCGACGGTGGAGAGCTCACGAACCTGGCCACGTCGTCGGGAACGTTCCCGGGGGCCGGTGGCTTCGGTCTGGCGGCATCGGGGATCAGCTTTCTCGGCACCGCCATCACCGAGGCCGATGTCCAGTCGGGCTCGATCGACCACGTCATCGCCATGGACGCCAACATCGGCGATTGCAACGGCTTCATCCCACCGGCCACGCGTGGCGACTGCCCGTCGACTCCTGGTCAAGTCTCCGAAGGTTCCTACCTTCGCTTCCCGGCCAGCTTGGCCATGCCCTCGGGCCTGACCCCCTTCGCCCAGATGGTGTTCAAGGCCGTCCAGACCTATGGGGCCGTCATCACCGACCAGTCCGGTGGCGTGAGCATCCAAGCCGAGAACGGCTACGACTGGACCTACGAAGGTCACAGCGGCACCGACCCCATCACCGCGGCATGGGACGGTAAAGCCGAATACGCCGCCCTCGGTGGCATGCCCTGGAGCCAGCTCGAGGTGGTGGCCCCCTAGCGGGGTTCGTCGGTGGGCCCTTTTGAGTCGGGATGTTTGGCCTACGCCCGGACGCCTGCCGTGGCGCCCTAGACCGTCACTCCAGTTTCCAAAAAGCGCAGACTTTCTCGCGCCCACGTGCGCAACGTGTGTTGTAGTTACATCCCTCTGGCGCACCATGCTCGAGTTGTAGTTGGCGAACGCTTTTCGCCACGCAACTGGAGGTTCGTGGTTGAGGTTCCCCGCCATGGGTACTTCATACAGGTGGCCATACCTCAACAGCAACGTGTCACCGGTGCTGTGCATTCGAACATGGAACGCATGCGCATGCCGACATCGATAGTGCGCTTTCGCCATACCCTCTTGCGCTATGGCGTGACCGCGCCTGTGATGAGGTTGTCGTTCGCCGACCACCACCGCATGCCGTCGTACTGCGATGACCCGCACACGACTAGTGAGGTTTCACCGTTCCTTCACTCATCGATTACCAACAATTGGCTTGCGAGTCGTCAGATGCGGTGTTCACCTAGCTGCAACGGATGGGGGCCTTGATGAAGACGAGTCACACGTGCACCAGGCATAACTTGATGGACTGGTCGGGAGTCAAGTGATGGTGACGACTTGGTGGCGAGACCGATTTTCCGCGATGCAACGACGCAAAGGCGCCGTTGCGTGGACCCGCCCGGTCAGCGTGAGCACGCTACTCGGAGTGGTCGCCATCGCCGTTGGCGGCCTGGGCCTTGGCCTGGGAATCACATCATCCAATGCAGGCGGCAGCTCCACGGCCGCGGCGAGCACGCTGTTGGACCCGTTCGCATCTTCGTGGGACGTCCCGTTGTCGAACAACGCCGTGTTGTCGGACTCGAGCACCTTGGCCGCCAATCTGGCCACCCAGATCACAACGGTGTACGGGTCCGTGGCTGTGAACGGCGGTATCTGGAATAGCTCTGCATCAGGTATCGCCAGTGGTGACGGCCTGCCCATCGTC
The DNA here is from genome assembly GCA_963793645.1 of uncultured Acidimicrobiaceae bacterium. Classification (GTDB taxonomy): domain Bacteria; phylum Actinomycetota; class Acidimicrobiia; order Acidimicrobiales; family UBA8190; genus CAWCAW01. Next base: position 232,265 of record CAWCAW010000006.1, read on the forward strand.
ATAGTCCCGGCCGGGCAACCAATGGTGCACATCAGCGTCGCTCCCGATTCATCAGGTGGAGGCTGCGACAACTTCACGTCGACAACCACAGGAGGAGGCACGGGATCAGAAGTGCCGATTCCTCCGTCGGCATCGGCACTGGTAACGGGCACCGGTGACAGTACGTTCATTCTGTATCAGCCGTCGACGGACACCGAGTGGGATTTCTGGGAGGCTGATTATTCGGCAAGTGCGGGCTGGACCGCGTGCGACGGTGGAGAGCTCACCAACCTGGCCACGTCGTCGGGAACGTTCCCGGGGGCCGGTGGCTTCGGTCTGGCGGCATCGGGGATCAGCTTTCTCGGCACCGCCATCACCGAGGCCGATGTCCAGTCGGGCTCGATCGACCACGTCATCGCCATGGACGCCAACGTCGGCGATTGCAACCGCTTCGTGGCGCCGGCCACGCGCGGCGACTGCCCCTCCAATCCTGGTCAAGTCTCCGAAGGTTCCTACCTTCGCTTCCCGGCCAGCTTGGCCATGCCCTCGGGCCTGACCCCCTTCGCCCAGATGGTGTTCAAGGCCGTCCAGACCTATGGGGCCGTCATCACCGACCAGTCCGGTGGCGTGAGCATCCAAGCCGAGAACGGCTACGACTGGACCTACGAAGGTCACAGCGGCACCGACCCCATCACCGCGGCATGGGACGGTAAAGCCGAATACGCCGCCCTCGGTGGCATGCCCTGGAGCCAGCTCGAGGTGGTGGCCCCGACACCCAATGCGCCTCCTTCCACCACGACAACCACGACAACGACGACGACAACCACAACGACGACCACGACGCCCCCACCCACGTCGGGCCTCGTAAGTGATCTCACCGTCAACGTCAACGGTTCCACCGTCACCCTCAATTGGATCAACCCGGCCGGCGTCGATGGCGTCGACATCTACCTTGATGGCCAATGGGTCCCGAGCGAGGCGTGGCTGAACCCAACGATCATGACTTTCGAAGACGACGGCGTCCCCGCCGGCCTCCACACATACAGCGTGTCGACGTGGACCTCAGCCGGCATTGGAACACCATCGACCATCAAGGTGACAGTGCCAAGCACGGGCTGAATTTCGTCGCATCCCGCACCTCCAACTGTGGAGGCGCTTGTCACTGCCTTTTCGGGCGTCCCCTTCTCGGTTTCTCAGGAGAGTCAAGCCTCGGCGCGCCGCGCCCGGCGCAGCCGTCGGTCATTTGGTGAGTCTTAACCTGGCGACCCTGGTAGACAGCCACTTCTGACGTGGCCGCTGCCGTAAGCTGTCGGCGTGTCGTTGAGATCTCACTATTGGGACATTCGCTTTCGGCGCTGGCCGAAAAGCGAAACGTTGCAGGACGGGTACACGGTCCTGATGCCAGTCCCCGGAGACATACCCGTGATGCTGGAGATCGCTCTCGCGGTGTGCCGAGAGCAGTCAGCACGGCACAGAATTGCAACGGTTGTGGTGCCGGATCGGATGACCGATTCGATACGTCAAATTGTCGAGAGGGAGCGTCGTACCTGGTCAGGTCCGCTCGAGCTCGTTCCCTTGCCTCGACCCGACCGGTGGATACTTCCGATGCTCAACGACGTGTGGCACAACCACGGCGTCCAGCTGATTGCCGGTACCACCGCCGCCCGCAGCACCCACATCATTCTCCACGATTCAGACCTCTTCATGTTTCGTCCTGACTTCCTTGATTCCCGCTACGAAGAGTGCCAACAACGGAAACTCGACTGCCTTGGCGTCCAACCAGTCATCTGGGACAAGTGGTACGGCGAACATGGCCGGGAGCTGGCCGCCACTTGGGAGTTGTGTGCCAGTGTCGGCTGGCTACGGTCTTGGCCCCCTGCCATGCACGTCGGCCATGAAGCCACTCTGTGGGGCGAGCCCCATTCGTTTGACACGACACTTCATCCCCAAGCCCTGACCGATGCCAGCCGTATTGCCATCTCTGGCTATAACGAAGATGACCTCGTGCACTTCGGGTTTGTCACGACGAGTTACCGTCTATGGCAGGCCCAGCAAGACCGCCCAGACGGAGGATTCGTGCTCCTTCTGATCCGCATGTTCATCGAGACCTTCGCGTCCAATCTCGGGGATTACGTGTTTCCCAGCGCCGAGGAACTTGCTGAAGGTCTAAAGAACCCGAGTACTCACATCCGTTTTCCGAGCGCAGATGAGGGAAGAGACGGCTACTTGAAATTCAGGTCCCACGTCTCACGGATTCTGACTGGACCTTGGATCGGAGATGGGCAGCGCTCTCGGGCTGAGGCGGTGCTTGCCCCGTTCGACCGTTTTTACGAATATTCTTGACCGTTACGAGCTGTCCTGAGCGTCTCCAGATCTTGGTCTTCCCTTGAATATCACACCCACAACGCGCTATTACTCGACAATCGCTGACGCGACCCTGTGGCGACACGGGGAGAGGATGGCAATGCGCAACACGGCGGCAAAATCTCATAGCGAAGTGCGATGAGTTCGACACCGATCTGGTTCGGCCCGGCTGATCGACCCTGTTTCGGCTGGCTGCACATCCCCGATAGCGGCATGGCTCGGGCCGGAGTTCTTATCTGTCCGCCTATCGGCTACGAGTACATCAGCTCTCATCGGACGTTGCGAACACTGGCCGAGCAGCTCGAAGCGCGAGGTCTCGTTGCGCTTCGCTTCGACTACGACGGCACCGGCGATTCGGCTGGCGATTACAGCGACCCCGAGCGCCTGGCCGCGTGGCTGGCCACAATCGGTCACGCCCGACAAATGCTGCGCTCAACGGGCGTATCCGCCGATGCGGCGGCCGGAATGCGGCTCGGAGCCACCATGGCGGCCACGGCGGCGGCCGAAGGCTCGCCATTTGATGCCCTGGTGCTCTGGGACCCGGTGTGGTCAGGCCGGGTCATGATGCGCCAGCTGCGGGCGCTGCACCAGCTTGGCGTGGGAATCCAAAGCAAGCGCCCCGCCGACGACGACACCATTGAAGCGGCCGGAGTGCGCTACACCCCTGAGACGGTCGCACGCGTTTCGTCCCTCCGCTTCCCTGATTTGTCGGACACCGCGCTACCGACGTTGGTACTGACCCGACCACACGACCCCGTCAGCGCGCCAGACGACCATTTGCCTGCCGACGCCACCAGGCTCGAGGCTGTCGGCCAAGAAGAACTTCTTGACCGGGAGTCTTCGATCTCACTCGTCCCAGAAGTGTCGCTCGGCGTGATAACCGACTGGCTCGACGCCCAGTTTCCAGTACCGGCGACGCCCGTCAACGTGCCCTCCCAACCGGCCACCATCACCATGCCTCACGGCGTCTCCGAGAGGACGGTGCGGCTCGGCCCGACAGGTCTATTTGGGATCGTCGCCGAAGCCGAAGACGAAGCCGAAGCCCCTGGCGCGCGGGCCCGTCCCACCCTCGTCTTGCTCAACAACGCCAGCGATCACCACATAGGGCCCAACCGTATGTGGGTGGACTGGGGCCGCCGCATGGTGAACCTCGGATTTCGTATCGCCCGGGTGGACCTCTCTGGCATCGGGGACAGTCCCCTGCGGCCCGGCCAGTACGAAGACCGCTCCTATCCGCCTGCTCGACTCCAGGACCTGGCGGAGATCACGGCTGAACTCTCTGATGACAACGGGGTAGTACTCATCGGCCTGTGCTCAGGGGGACGCATCGCTATCGACTGCGGACCCGACGTCGAGGCGCGAGGCATCATCGCCATCAACGTCGCCTTGCATACGCCGGCTGCGGGTCTCGACTTGATCACCCACGACAAGTCGTGGCCTGAAATTGTTCTGAAGGCGTGGAAATGGCACCGGTATCGCCACCACGTGTACATCCGATTGCCGAAGAACTTCTGGCGGGTACTCGACCGGCTCGACCTGGTCCCATCGGTGTGCCGCGGTCTGATCCGAGACGTCGACGCGGGCATAGACACCTTGGCGATATGGGGTGCAGGCGAGTACGGCTTGCAAAGAACCAGAGAGAAGTCACGTTGGGCGCTCGACGAGCTGGCCCGCCGACCCGGAAGCCAAATCGTGATCGTTCCCGACGTGGACCACGCCCTCATGGACGGAGCGGGGCGCGATGCGATTATCTCGATTGTCACGACGCACCTGCTGACGACATTCGCTTCGGCGCCGGCCACCAATACAGGGGTTCCCAACTAGAAGGGCTGTCCCGCCGACGGCCACCATGAGTGACGTTGTCGTCTGTTTTTTCAGCGGCTGGATGTAAGGCGCAGGCCGGTAAATACCGAACGACGGGGCGCAAGGTGTGGTGCGCCAGGGCGACGCACGTTGATCGATGAGCAAATCGGAGGTCCACTACCGGTTCAACCCGATCAGGCGCCCCAATTTCGCCAGCCATCGGCCCAGGAGATCGGATTCGTTCGGGGGAAAGGTCGGGAGATAAGGTGCGGCCGGCAGTGACACTCGTCGTCCCTCATTCTCGAGCGCGAGTATTGGAAGCCGACGGAATTTGGTAAGAAGGTGGTGGGCCTGGGATTTCTTTTGATCCTCCCAGGTCCAGCTGGCCGGCTCCGTCCAAGCACGATCCAGTTACCGGCGAATTGAAAGGGACCGCTCGAAAAATGCCACCACCAAGCCGATCGTCGGGCACCTTACCCTCGATGCCCTTCCTTCCGGACGCGCCCGAGACGACGGCCTACGTTTCCATCGGCACATCAGTCATCTTCCACCTGAGGCTCATCGTGATTGTCGCCGGCGTCGGCCTGCTCCTGGGCGGCCTTTTCGGCGCCGTGCGCTCACCTATTTACTCCGCCGAAGCACGACTTCTCGTCGGACAGTCGGCCAACGCCAACAGCGTGGGTCCCGCCACCGGCCTCGAGCCTGCCGAAGAGGCCTTGGCCGCCGACTACAGCCGGCTGGTTACTTCGTCAGATGTACCGAGGAGCGCCTCCAAAGATGGCGGCACTGTCTCAGCCTCTCCCATACCGAACTCCACCATCATCCAAATCAACGCCACCTCGTCTTCGAGTAGTAGCGCTGTCGCCGTGGCTACCTACGCAGCGCGCGCACTCGTGCGTGACGTCAACAAAATCGATGTCGGGAACAAAGCCACCCTTAACGCCCTGTTGTCGCAGTATCAATCGACGCAAGAGGCCATCGCTCAGTACAACAGGGAGGTGACGAACCTCCAGGCCCAGATCGCCACCGGCGGACCAAATGTGGCCACTGAGAATGTTGAACTCTCCCAACTCCAGGCCAAGATCGATGTCGCGCAACTGGAAGCAAACTCCGAAGAGGCTCAATACCAGGCCACATATTCGCCGGTGGTAACGGAGGAAAGCGTCGTACAGGTCACGGGCGCCACCGTTTACGTCGGAAACGACCGACTTACCTATCTCGAAATCGGATTGGTGGCTGGGTTCTTCGGGGGCGCCCTTCTGGGCACCGCCATCGCCGCCCTTGACGACATGAAGCCTGACTTGCTTCGAAGGTTGCGCAGCTCCAAGCCGACGAGCCGATAGGACGCCACGGCGGTGTCTCGATTTGGGAGTTACGTCCATCTCTTCACCCAGCCGAGCCCGGCGCACGCAATCGAGCTGCTCGGGTTGGTACTTGCGGTGGGGGCCGTAGGATTTCTCCTCTGTCGGCTATCGGCGGCGACGGTCTTCGCCATCTGGATCGCATCGGAAGTCTTTTCAGGTGATTGGAAGTACATGCACATTCCGGTGCCGCTCGATCGGATCCTCCTCCTGGTGGCGTTGGCGATCGTCATGTATCGCGGCTGGCGCCGAGTTAGCCCCGGGCGGCGCCTCGTCTTCTCTCCTATCCATCTGGTCCTAGCGGTGATTGTCCTTTACGCCACTCTTTCGGCTTGGGGTGCGGGCACACTCACAACATCGCTTGGCTTTTTCGCCCTGCTCGATCGACTCGGCGTTATTCCCTTTCTCATGTTCGCCCTCGCTCCTTTGGTGTTCGGCTCCAGCAAGAGCCGCAACGTCCTCCTCGTGGCGTTGGTCATCGTCGGCTTCTATCTCGGTGCCACTGCTTTCTTCGAAGGGGTAGGGATCAACCGCCTCGTCTTTCCCGGGTTCATCAACAACCCGGCTTTCGGGATCCACTTCGGACGGGCCCGTGGCCCTTTCGGCGAAGCGGTGGCCAATGGCCTATCCATGTTCATGTGCGGGGCGGCGGCCATGGTGGCCCTCACTGTCTGGCGCACGCGCTATGCCCGCCTCTTGTGCTATGTCACCATCTTCTTGTCGGCATCGGGTGCGCTGTTCACCCTCACGAGAGCGGTTTGGCTGGGGGCGGTCGTTGGCGTGGTGGCCGCCGCTGCCTACGACCGCAGGGCGCGGCGCTATGTCCCGGCCGTTGTCCTGGCGGGCGCCGTTCTCACTGTCGGTCTGCTCGTCTACGTGCCCGGCTTGTCGAACAAGGTCACACACCGAGCCACCGACAGCGGGCCGGTGTGGGACCGGTACAACACGGACAAGGCAGCTGTGCTGGCGTGGGAGGAACACCCGGTCTTCGGAATCGGCTGGGAGACCTTCATCTCCTCCAGCAGTAATTATCTTCGTCAGTCCCCTACCTACCCACTCACGGGGACCGACTTGGAGGTGCACAACGTATTCCTCTCCCACCTGGCCGAGTTGGGAGTTCTCGGGGCCATCCTTTGGGTGTGGGCTCTTGCCACTGGGGTGGGGGGCGCTGCCCTCCGGCGAGGACCGCCCGAGCTTTACCCGTGGCGCCTGGCCCTCATCGGGATTTTCGCCTGCTTTGTCGTCGTCGCCAACCTGGGACCGTTGAGCTATCCCTTGCCGAACCTGCTGCTTTGGCTATGGGCTGGGATCGTGGCCGCAGAGCGCTACAGCGCCCCGCGTGAGGAGCCGCATCTCGACAGCGCCGAACTGGCGGTGGACAGCCTTCACACTTCCAGCGTGGACAATTCGACGAGTCGAGCAAAGTCGGGCATTTCGTGAACTAGCTCTGCGAAGGTGCCTCGGGCCACGAGCCTTCCGCCTTCGAGGTAGAACAGCCGGTCGCACCGCCTCACCGTGCTCAATCGGTGCGCGATGGTGATGGTCGTGATCGTTCCCCGCAACGATTCGAGCACTTCGGTCACTTTCGACTCCGTATCGTTGTCGAGTGCGGATGTGGCCTCGTCGAACATCATGACCCGGGGCTGGCAGAACAGGGCCCGGGCGACCCCCAGGCGCTGCCGCTGGCCACCAGATAGGCGGGTGCCGTGCTCACCGATAATCGTGTCGAGCCCGTCGGGTAGAGCGCGCACCGTCTCTTCGAGCTGGCTCATGGTCAGAGCTCTCCAGATGTCGTCATCGCCACCGGGTGCTCGCAAGGCCACGTTGGCGCGGACGGTGTCGTCGAAGAGGGCTATCGACTGGGGCACATAGCCGATCGAACCCCTCCACTGGCGGCCCACCGACGACAGAGGATGCCCGTCGATGTACACCGCCCCGTTGTCCGGCTCGAGGAGGCCCAGCAGAATGTCGACCAGTGTGCTCTTCCCCGCACCGGAGCTACCCACCAGACCGACGGACTCCCCCGGTTCGACCTCGAAACTCACCTCTGTCAACACCGGTCGGCCGGCGACGTACGAGAAGCCGACATTGTCGGCCACAATCCGAGAAGCAATGCGCGTCTCACCATCGGTCGGCTTCGGCACCGCCCCATTGCCCGGCGCCGACCCCACCGCAGACACCGGTTTCGGCACCGCCCCATTGCCCGGCGCCGACCCCACCGCAGACACCGGCTCCGACACGGCGGGGGCCGACGAGATCGCCGCCATGGCAGCGGGCTGCTCGGCCTTGCGCAAGTCGTGTTCGACCTGCTCGAGGCTCGGCATCGAGGCCCGGCACTGGGAGTTTCCGAAGATGATCTTGTTGAGGGGAGCGACGATCCGGAACCCGCCCACCAGGAACAGGGCGAGGGCCCCGGTGGCAACCGTCACCGACTCGGTCGAGTACGCCACCGCCGCGATCGTCGCCGCCGCGCCGACCATGGCCAGCTCGAGGATGTACCGGGGCGTCAAGGAAACCAACGCCATCGTGCGGTAGCTGGGAATCAAACCCGCCCGCAGGTTGTAGACCTCGTCCACGAAGGAATCTTCCACACCGCGGATCTTGATCTCCTTGACCCCTGTCAGTGCCTGGTGGATGTTCTGGAAGTCGATGGCTTGCAAGCGGTGCAGCGCCGTGGTGCGTTTGACGATGTGATGATTGGTTATCCGCTGGTAGGTCACGCTCACGGCGCCGAAATACACGCCGGCGGCAACGGCGATGAGAGGGTTGACGATCAAGAGAATGACGGTGACCAGGACCACCGAGAACGAATCGCCGACAGCCCCGATGCCGCCCACAAATCCACCACTGAAGGTCGTGCGCACGCCGTAGGTCAGTGTCCGTATCCGCTGAGAACTGTTGATCTCCAGGAACTCGCGGTACGGGGCCCGCAAGTAGCTGTCCATGATGCGCCGGACCAAGCTGGCTTCTTCAGCCAGGAGAAACCCGATCTCCCAACGCAGGACGAAGACCGCCGCCACGCTCTTCACCAGATAAAGCAACATCACCGTTACCCCGAGCTCAAAAGCCAGATGGCCGGGGGCCGGGTTGCCGAGGAACTTGGTCAGGTCCTTGACGAACCTCGAGTTCGACCGAAAGCCGGGGGCCAAGAGGATTGCCATGAGCGGAGCGATGAGTGCCAACGCCAGCGCCTCGATGGTGGCAAGGGCCATCAACACGACACAGGCCAGCCAAAAGCGTCGTCGGGCCCCTTCACTGAGAAGGGGAACGGCCCGCCTGAAGAACATGATCATGACGTGGAGCTTCTCCTTTTCAGGGCCGCACGCGGAGAAAGCGCCCCCAGTCTACCTAGGGCTCCGAGCTTTCTTGGGCCTCTGGGAGCGCAAATATCGTCCGACCGACATTCGTCGCGCCAAGTTCCGCCTCGAGCATTGACCCCCTGAGCAACGGGGACAGCACCCCTCTTCGGTGCTGCTTTATGGGCGCCTCGTGTTCGGCCCCGGCAACGGCGCTTCGGCGGCGCGATCGACACTCGTGCCGGTCCGAGACGAATTGTCGCGTTCCCACGTCACGCCTTTGGTTCTCGCCCTGAGCTTGGCCACCATGCTGATGGACGCGTAGGTGGCCACACCGCTCCAGTTGGCCGGGTTCCGTGCCAGACGGGCCAACCCTCGTTGCGCCCCCGCCGCGGGCGGGAACCGACCCAGACCCGAGGCGGCCAGTTGGCGGTTGCCGCGGTACGCCCGGGTGCGGGTACGCGTCAAGGTCCGTGCGTCACGCGGAGGATGGACGCGAAAGGTGTGGTCCGACAGGCTCTTGCGCTCCGTCCTGTCGAATTGTTCGAGCACGAACTCGTCGTCCGCGATGAGCTCCGGGAACGTATCGAAGCGCGCCCGGCCCACCTCGGACAGCCCGTACACCCCGCAGCCCATGGGATCCTCGTTGAAGTAGGGGAGCTGGCGCCAAATCTCGTAGTACCGCCCCACCGCGCGTGACGAGAGCGAGCAGTCGTAGTCGGGCGCCGGTGCTGCGCACAAGGCCTCCCCGGAGGCGAGAAGGGCGATCACGGCGCGCGTTGCCGCTATCCCCATCTCGATGTCGGCGTCCACGTAGAGACGCGGAAATCGGGTGGCCAGCCGATCGCCTTCGTTGAGTGCAGCCACCTTGGATGGCTGCGCAAGCTCGGCCACCGTCGGCGCCGGTGTCACCGAGCGAGCAACAGAGGCGGTGCCATCCGTACATCCGTTGCAAACGACGATCACCTCGAGCTCACCGGGGGCAGAGCCGTCGAGGACGCTGCGCAGGGTTCGGCCGATGGTCGACTCCTCATTGTGCGCAGGAATGACAACCGATGCTGGGATCAGATCCATATCCCCTTCAGTTCACGCCGCCGACGACCGTGAGCTTCGCCAAGAATACCTGCTCAGGCTGGGAATGTCGCGCGACTGTGGCCCGACGGTCAGCTCCCTCGCCCACGGTGTTGCACCGCCGTTTCGAGTGCCTTCGTGATGCCCTCGGCGAACTGCTCGAGGGTGAAGCGGTTCTCGACGTCCTGACGACCTTGCTCACCCATGCGGGCGGTCTCCTCGGCGTTCTCCCACATTTCGACGATGGCACGCCGCAGCGCCAATACGTCGCCAGGAGCCACGAACCTCCCGTTTCTGCCGTCTTCGAGCACATCGCGCTGTCCTTCGATCTTCGAGCACAGCACGGCCTTGCCCATGGCCATGGACTCCAACATGGCGCTCACCCCGTTATCGGTGTCGCTGGGCCGTAGCGGCAACACGACGAAGCGAGAGCGCGCGTAGAGGTCGCGCAACTCCGTAAAGGACATGGGCCCGACGGTGACGTTGGGGGGCAAACCGCCGTGGGCCGCCAACTCGCCGACCCACGCGTCGCGCCGGCCGGGCAACACCACGCCGGCGATGTGACACGGAATACCCGTCGGCCCTACCGCATCGATGAGGGTCGTGTAATCGCGCATCTCTCGGCCGGCCGAGCAGATCATGGTGGTGGGCGTGTCCGCCATCGGTGACCAGAATTGGGCGTCCACGCCCCATGGCACCGAGACAACCTTGTCGGCGGGAATGCCCAGATCTCGAACGGCGATCTCCACCTGATTGCTCGGTGGGGTCACCAGGACCGAGATCTTCTTATGTACCCGCTTGAGGATTTCTGCCTTCTTCTTAGGCGATACCCAACCCATGAGGCCGACGAACGGGGTCTTGGTCCGAAAGACGCTTTGCAGGGCGCAGAACGACAATCCGGCTTTTTCCGCGCCCGACGAGAGAATGACGTCGTATTGGCGCCGAGTGACGAACGCTTCGATCGCTTGGGCGAGCTCAATGGGAAGGGGGCGCAAAAGCACCTGGCGCCACCTCGGAGCCACCGGCACCTGCGACCACGTCGAGGCACCACCCAGGAATCGCTGATCCAAGTAGTGCATATCGAGGGGAACCTCGAAGCTCCACAGTCGAGGGTGCAGCACACTGGCTTGGTCCTCCTCGATATACGGAGGGGCATACTGCGTCGAGACCAGGACCAGGACCCGTGTACGCCTTGTGTCGCCCATGGCTGCCCTCGGGATCGGTGGTTCCAGGCGGTGATAGTAGAGGCTCGATTGGTGTGAAAACACGGCTGCGATCCCTTGGGGGCCGAACCTCGTCAACTAGGCTTGGCCCGTCTTCGTCCCCCTCGCGTCCAGCGCTGATCCGGGTCGGTCTCCCATGTGCTTCGAAGGTCGACAGCCGCGGTGACGAAGGACGACACGACCGACTCGCCATCACAGGATCCGAAGAACGAGTCGTCCGACACAGCAACCGACGCAGACACGGACGCCTCAGAGCACGATCCCGTCTCACGTGTCGACACCGTCGCCCGTCGCCGGGCCACCAAGCGCCGGCGTCGTTGGATCATTGCGGCCGCCGTCGTGGTCGTGTGGGGGGTAGTGGTCGTCATCGAGGCCCTGTTGGGAATCCGCGACGACAGCCACGGGATGCACTGGGTGCAAGAGGCCCGGAACCACACCACGGCCTCCGACGTGGTGGCGGGGTCGGCCGTGGGTCCCCTGCGCGTCGCTGAGAGCGACTTCGCTGCCGGCAGCGGCTGGCTCAACACCCCGCTCCTGGATCCCATGGAGATCCTGCCGGTGATCGGACGCCAGATCAGCTCGGTCCGAGACCTGTCGTCGGCGGCCGCGCAAACGGCCCGCATCGCCATTTCCGCCCTGCAGCGCAGCCGGGCCATCTTGAAGGTCCCTCACACCGCCGGCCCGGCCCGCATCGCCACCCTTCGAAGCCTCGCCCAGCTGGCCGCCACCACCGACGCGGAGCTGGGCCGGATCAATCCGGGGACGGGCCACGCGCTCTTGTCGCCCCTGGCTTCGAAGCACGCCACCTTCGTGAAGGACCTCGACCAGGTGCGTCACTCCTTGGGCACGGCGTCGACGGTCTCCGCCGCCGTCGCCGGGCTGCTCAACGGCCCGCAGTCTTACCTGGTGGTCATGGGGAACAACTCGGAGATGCGCGATGGGTCGGGCATGTTCCTCGAGGTCGGTGTGCTCAAAACCGACCAGGGGAACTTCTCCCTGAGCCAGCTGCAACCCACCTCCGCCTTGACCCTGCCGGTGGGAAAAGTGCCCGTCGGTGGCGAGCTCGAAGCCCGGTGGGGGTTCAGCTATCCGGGTGTCGACTGGCGCAATCTGGGGCTCACCCCGCAGTTCGACGTCAACGCGCCCCTGGCTGTGCGGATGTGGGCGGCCGACACCGGCCAGCATGTCGACGGCGTGCTCGCCGTCGACATCGAGACGGTGGCCCAGCTCATGGCGGTCACCGGCCCCGTGACTCTGGCCGACGGCACCGTGGTGAGCGCCCAGAACGTGGTGCAGTACCTCATGCACAACGAGTACACCGGCCTGAGCGATCAGTACGTCACCGAGCAGGAAGCCCAGACCGAGGAGAACCGCGAGGACAAGCTGGGGGTGCTCACCTCCGACGTGCTCAAGAACCTCGAGACCCAGCACCTCGACCTCCGAGCCCTCGCCAATGCCGTGGTGGCGAGCGCCCAAGGGCGCCATCTCATGGTTTGGTCGGCCCAGTCCTCCGCCGAGTCGGCGTGGGAAACAGGGGGCGTGGCCGGACAACTCCAGGCGAACTCCCTGCTCGCCGGCGTCATCAACAGCGGCGGGAACAAGCTCGACCAGTACCTGTCGGTGCACGCCACCGTGGCCACCCATGCACAAGGTGACAGGACCGACGCCACGTTGACCGTCGTGATGTCGAACGCGACGCCGCCGGGGCAGGATCAGTTCCTGGCCGGCCCGTTTCCGGGCACGGGCGCCGTCTACGGCGAGTACCAGGGCATTCTCGCCGTCAACGTTCCCGGCTACGCATCTCGCCCCACCGTGGACGGGAACCCACCGCTCGAATCGATCGGGCCCGAGGGCCCGACGTGGGTGGTGGCGAGGGCCGTCGACGTCAAACCGGGCCAGAGCCAGACCGTCGTCATTCGATTCGTGCTCCCCGGCGATCACGGCACCATGGAGGTCCTCCCATCGGCGCGGCTTGGCCCCGAGATATGGACCGACGGGAGCCTGCGCACCAGCGACGCCACGCCCTTCACCGTGGCCTGGTGAGCCCGATAATTTAGTGACCTACTACAAGTATATTGGTCACCGTCCGCGGCGGCCCGGGTCGGCAATTAGAAGTACGCTTCGGGCAGTACGCCTTGGGCAAACAGTCACGTAGTTGATGGAATGTTGGCTCCGGGTAGGGTCAGCGTCGACGTTGGATCGTCACTATGAGTGCTAGTAAAAGGTACCGACCGTAGGGGCGCAGGACGTGCCACGCTGAGAATGCGTGGGATTCCTCGAGTCGAGGGAGAGGACAACATGAAGCGAACAAAGGTGCTGGCATTCGGGTTCTGTGCGGCGCTGTGCGCCGGCGGTGCCGCCGTTATGCCGGCGACTGCCTGGGCAGACAGTGGGACCACCGCGTGCACGCCTTCGGCGTACCCGCTCGTGACCTGCCCACCGCCCAGCTATGGGGGTAGTGGTGGAAGCATCACCCCGACCCCAACCACCCCGGCCCCTTCGGCCATCGCCTACACCAGCGCGAGCGGGGATCTGCCCTTCACGGGTGCTGACATCGAGCAGATGGCGGCCGTCGGGGGTTCTGCGCTTCTGTTGGGTTCGGTGTTGGTGGCTCGCAAGCGCCGCCGGGTTCGGGCTTAAGAAATACCGCTCAACCAGCGAAGCATCCGCACCGATATGACGCTGTGAGCATGTTGCTCATCTCTGGCTGGCGCGCCGCAAGGCGCGCACCAGCAGAGGGTGCTTTGCACGCTGGTGCCCGGTCTGCACCGCGCTGCGGTGGAGGGTCTTCGAGATGACAATCGAGCTCACGGCAGACACATCGGGGACAGACCCAACTGCGGTGGGCAACCACGATCTCATCTTGGAGTGGACCGACGACGTCGCCGCCAACGTGGAAACGTCGCCCAATGCCTCTGAGATGGAATCGGCCACGTTCCCTTCCGCCGTGTCAGTCATCCAACGCACCGCCGTAGCCGACCCGACCCCCAAGACGCCGCGTCGACACTGGTCGCACCAGTGGGTCAAGGCCGTCGCCATCGTCGCTTCTGACCTGATCTCCTTGGCGGTCGCCTTCGTGGTCGGTCTGGCTGTGGTCGGCGTCGTGTCCAAGGGCTCCGAGCACACGCTGACGCACCTCGGCGGCATTGCTTGGGAACTCGGTCTCTTCGCCGTCATCAGCGCCGTGTGGTTCGGTGTCTACGGCCTCTACCGCCAAGCGCGGCGCCGGCTGCGGCCTCATGCCATCGCTGATGTGGGCCGTCTCTTTCACGCTGTGATCGCCGGCACCCTGGTGACACTGGGAGCAGGCACGCTTATTCACCGCACCACCGGCCTGACCCAGGCGGCTCCGGCTCAGTTGGCTGCCATCGGTTTCTTCGCCTTGATGATCGTTCCCCTTGGTCGGGGCGCCTGCCGGGCGCTGTGGCACGGCCGGCCGTCGTCTCGGGCGCGGGTGCTCATCGTCGGCAGCGGGCTCATGGCCGACCAGGTCAGGCGCCATTGCGTGTCGTCGCTCGACCTCGAAGTGGTCGGGCTGGTGGACGACGACCCGGTGCCCGACACCAAGACCATCGGCCGTATCGCCGACATCCCCAGGCTCTGTGACGACCTGGCGGTGGACCGGATCATCGTGAGCTTCTCTCGCTCTCACCCGGCCGCCACCGTCGACCAGCTCCGTGAGATCCATGGCACAGTGCCCATCTCCGTCGTCCCTCGCTACTTCGAGCTGCTGTCTTGGCGCTCGCAGCTCGACGACTTCGACGGGCTGCCCGTCATCGACATCCCTCCGCACTCGCTCTCCCTCGGAGCCCGCTTCGTCAAGCGCAGCTTCGACCTGCTCGGCGCCACCGCCGTCCTCATCGCCTTGTCACCGGTCATCGCGGCCGTGTGCACGGCCATCAAGTTCTCGTCACCGGGGCCGGTGATGTTCCGCCAGACGCGGGTGGGCAAGGACGGGAAGCTGTTCACCGTCTACAAGTTCCGAACCATGCGCGTGGGCGCCCAAGGGGAGCGTCACCTCTTCGACACGCACAACCAGTCCGACGGACCTCTGTTCAAGATGCCCGACGATCCGCGCGTGTTCCGGGTGGGCCGCTTCTTGCGTCGCTTCAGCCTCGACGAGATCCCTCAGCTGTTCAACGTGCTCCTCGGCACCATGTCTCTGGTGGGCCCTCGTCCTTTTATCCCCGAGGAGGCTGATCGCCTCGACGGTTGGTCGGCACGGCGTCTCGACGTGCGACCCGGGATGACCGGCTTATGGCAAGTCTCCGGGCGTAACGACCTCAGCGCCACCGAACTGTGCCGCCTCGACTACCTCTACGTGGCGTCGTGGTCGTTCTGGTGGGATCTGCGGATCCTGTGGGCCACGCCCTCGGTCATCGTGCGCGCCTTGGGCGCTTACTGATTCGCCCGCTGACCACGCTCACATCGACATTCGGTTGCCCGTGGGTTTCACCCACCGATGACCAGCTCCTCGACCTCGACCGTAAGTAGTGTCGAAAACGATGCGACACGCCGTCAGGACGGTCACGGGAATCGTCGGCCCCGTCCTGGTGGCCTTCGGAGTGCTCGTATTCCTCTTCATCGCGTACCAGCTGTGGGGAACCAACGTTTTCGAGTCCCATAGCCAGGCACAACTACGCCAGCGCTTCGACGCGCTTCTACACGAGAGCCATGCCCATCACAGCCCATCGACCCCGAGCACGTCGACGACGCGGCCCAACTCGAGCACGACGACGACACCGAATACGACCTCGAGCACGACGATCGCACCGACGGTTGCTCCGCCCGCGTCTGCACCCACCGAGGGAAGCCCGGTGGGCGTCATCCAGATTCCCAAGATCCAGTTGGACAAGGTGATCGTCCAAGGGACCGGGACCTCCGACCTCCAGCAAGGCCCCGGGCACTTTCCGGGCACTCCCCTACCCGGCGAGAGAGGGAACGTCGCCATCGCCGGTCACCGCACCACCTACGGAGCGCCGTTCTTCAACCTCAACGAGCTGGCGCCCGGAGACTCCATCATCATCACGACCGTGCAAGGAACCTTCACCTACGACGTGTTCCGAAGCTTGGTGGTCTCCCCCGGGAACACCGCCGTGGCGGGACCCACACAGACCACCGTCGTGGCGCCGACCACCGGAGCCATGCTCACGCTCACCACGTGCAATCCCCGCTTCAGCGCGTCGACGCGGCTCGTCATTCAGGCCGCGCTCACGACACCTCCGGCACCGACACCGCCACCACTACCGACAGCGACAACCGGGGCCAAAACCAACCACAAGACCAAGAAGTCCAGCACGACCTCCAGCCTGGGCAGCGAACAAGGTTCGTGGCCACCGGCGCTGTGGTGGGGTCTCGCCGTGCTGTTCAGCGTGCTGGTTGGTTGGCGCACCTCCACGCGCGTGGCCACTCGCTCGCAACGCTGGGTCGTCTACAGCGTGAGCGGTGTCGCCGGCCTGGTGCTGTTGTTCTTCTTCTTCGGGGCCGTCAGCCCGCTTCTTCCAGCCAGCTTCTGACAGAGCTCTACAGGCCGACGACCGTCAACGCGCCATAGACAGCCCCGGCGCTACCCAAGACCGATGAGTACAACGTGACCTCACCGACCGGCCACTGCGCCGCAATGGGGATGCCGGCCAGCTCGCCAGGACCCGATGCCTTGGGCCGACAACGCGCCAAAGTCAGATGCCCGTTGAATTTCCGGTGTTCGGGCTGCTGTCCCCACGCGGCTGTGACCTGTGTCACCGCGTCGGCGATGTCGTCGAGCCCCGCCACAGGCACCTGAAGAACGGCGCGCCCCGGGAACCATGCACTGGCGGGCCCCATCTCGGCATACACGGGCGGGGCGTCCGGGCCACGCGCGTCGCCTAGGCCGGCCAAAGCATCGGACAGGGGTTGTGGGTCGGAGACCTCACCGACGAAACGAAGCGTCACGTGCCATTGCTCGGGAGTGGTCCACCGAATCGACGACAGGTCGGGTCGTGGAAAGCGATGGACCGCTTCCACAGCACCCTCCGGGAGCGTTATCGCCACGAAAAGGCGCATTGGTCCAGCTTCTCACCCTTGGCGGTGAAGCCCCGAAGCCGTGCCAGAATGACCACCTCGATGACCATGTTGTTCTCACCTTCGGCACCCGTATCGTTCATCTCCACGCATCTCGATGACGTTGCCATCTCTTGCGCGCAATTCATCCATGCCAACCCGGGAGTACGCGTCATCACCGTATGCGCGGGCGCGCCAAAAGGAAGAAGGCGAGGGTATAACCGGTACACCACCGGCGAGAAGAAGGCCCCCGCCGCCGTGCAAAAGCGACGAGACGAAGACGCCGCTGCCATGACCTTGCTCGGGGCCACACCCATGTGGCTCGATCTTTATGACGCCGACTACCTGCGCTCGCAACGTGGGATCGGTGACGTGCCCGAGATCGTCGACGCCGTCGGCCATGCACTTGGCCCCCACGCCACGGGATCGGTGGCATTTCCTCTGGGGTTCGTCCACGCTGATCATGTGGCGGTGAGTAACGCATGCATCGAACTCACCCGAGATTCCACGTTGGATTGGTTCATCTATGCCGACATGCCGTACTCGCAGACGTATCCCGACAAAAAAGCGGAGCGGCTGGCCGAGGTGCAACGAAGCGTGCACCTCGAAGCTCTCGATCCTTATCTGGGCGACACGCTGATTAAAGACGAGGTGCTCAAGGCGTACCGGTCGCAATACGGCCCTTTGAGCGAGGAACGCGGTTTTGCCGCTTCGCTATCTGCGCCTGAGGAGTATTGGCGTGTGACAAGCGGGTCCCCGTGATCACGGCGATGACCGGGATCAGGATGTGGTGTCCGATCGTGCACCCGTTTGCCGCTGGGCCGACCCGACCAGCCCGGGGCCAGACGGTATCCCTAGATTTGATGATGACAAGGGCCTCCCGGACTAGCGACGATGGACTGGGTTCACGGGGGCACCGATGAGAAGCGTTGACCGACAGGCCAGGGACCAGGTCGACAGGGACCTACTCGCCGCTTACCAAGACGTCCCTCCCGGCTGGTATCGCGACCCTGATTATCCAGCCTTAGCCCGCTATTGGGACGGTCTGGCGCTGGGCACCGAAAGGCGCCGTGTCACCGGCACGCGAAAGCAGGCGCCTGTTCCCACCACGCCGTCGCTTCGCCCGGCTCTGCCGGCGTGGTATCCGGACCCAGCCGATTTTTCCAGCATGCGCTACTGGGACGGGAGCCGCTGGACGGACCAGACCCACGCGCTGGTGGCGCCGTCGCCGTCGGCCGCGACCCCCGCCCTGGTGCCGGCGCGCCGCGCATTCACCAGCGCGCGAGCCAAGTCGATCACCGCCGTGGCCGCCGTTCTCGGCGCATTGGCCGTCGTGGGAGCGGTGACCTACGTCGACAAGAAACCGGTCGAGCTCTCGACGAATACGTCTCCTTCGCACACGCATTCCTCCACCGATCCCAAGCCGGTCGCCGCCCCGTGCCCGACGGGCGCGCCCCAGACGACGGTGAGCATGAGCCCGGCGCTGCAGCCGGGCACAACCACTACCTGGAACGTGACGCTGTCGGGCGATTTGGTCAACCACACCACGGCCAACGTGCAGCCGTTCTACGCGGCGGTCCAAATCCTCGGCGCCAACGGCGTTGTGCTGAGTGACCCGTTCTTGCTCGCCTCCAGTGGCGGGGTAGACCTCGGGCCGGGCCAATCCTTTGCCGTCACCGGTGAGGCCATCGTCACGTCGACGAGTGCGCCTACCGTGGGCCCGGTCTCGACGTACTGGGCATGGTTCGATGTCGACGACGGGACCTGCCCTTCCAACCCGTAGCCTGGGCAGGTGGGCCCCGGTTCCGTCCTTTGCGTACGCGGTGACATCACCACAAGGAACGTCGACGCCATCGTCAACGCGGCCAACCGACAGCTCAAAGGCGGGGGCGGTGTCGACGGCGCCATCCACCGTGCCGCCGGAACGGCGGAACTCGACGCCGCTTGTGCCGCACTCGGGGGATGCGAGCCTGGCGACGCCAAGGCCACCGACGGCTTTCACCTGGCCGCCCGGTGGATCATCCACACCGTGGGTCCCGCGTGGAGCGGAGGCGACCGGGGCGAGCCCGATGTCTTGGCCTCGTGCTACCGCCGCTGCCTGGCCGTGGCCGATGAGCTAGGAGGTCGATCGATGGCGTTCCCGGCCATATCCACCGGGGTCTACGGGTATCCGCCCGATCGCGCCGCCGCCGTGGCCGTGCAGAGCATCGGCATCACCGACACCGATGTCGAAGTGGTTGAGCTCGTCGCGTTCGACAGCTCCACCTACGAGCTCTACCGGGAGCTGCTGGGCGTTTGACCGTTGGCGGGGACACGGACGACCGTACGGCGACGGCGCCGGTCGAGCCCGCTGAGCGAGGCGATCAACAGGGCCAGCAACACGGCGCCGAGCATGTCGGTGGTCGACACCGGCGTCAGCTCGCTGCGGTCGGCGGCATTACTGGTTGTCATACTGATGGCCGGCGCGCCATAGACGGCTGAGGTCGACGCCGTCGCCGTAGCTGGGGTCGGAGGCGTCGTGGTGGGCACCGGGGAAGGCGCTGGCGTCGAGGACGAGGCGGTGGTCACCGGCGACGTGGCGGGCACGGTGGCGAAACGGCTGCCGGCCGGCGCGCCGATGGCCGGAGCCACCGTCGTCGGCGTGGTGGTGACCGGGCTGGTGACAGCTGCGCTGGCGGTAGTTACCGGCGACGTGGCGGGCACGGTGGCGAAACGGCTGCCGGCCGGGGCGCCGATGGCCGGAGCGACCGTCGTCGGCGTGGTGGAGGTACCGGTCGAGCACGTGGTGGTGACTCCCGGGCAGTCGCCTGTGTCGGCCCAAGCCGACACAGGCGACGCCAGGACCCCCATGGCGCCACACAGCGCCACCGCCCCTCCGAAGATCGCTGCTGAGGAGAGAGAACGCCTTCTCGGGGTGCCGCCAGTGGTTTTGGTCACGATGCGCCCTCTCTCGATCACAATGATTGGCATTGTGCGGAGCGCAGCTCACCGCTTGCCCTATCAGGCATCAACTCTGGGTCAACAAACCTTCCGGCGGGGCCAGGCGGCGGCGGAGGAAATCGAGGGCTGAGATCGAGGCGAATTGGCGTACCCGCTCGCGGTCGCCGGGGAGCTGTGCCTCCAGGGACTCGGCCACGTGCCCGGGTAGGGCGAGGCCGATGAAGACGGTGCCGGCCGGGTGGCCTTCTTGCTCTTCGGGGCCGGCCACTCCGGTCAGAGCCAGTCCCACGTCGGCCCCGAGCACCCGCCGAGCGCTCTCGGCCATGGCTCGTACGGCCTCCTCGCTGACCACGGGGCCCTCGGGCAAGCCGAGCACAGAGAACTTGACGTCGCTGGCATAGGCCACCACCGAGCCCCGGAACCAGTCACTTGCCCCCGCCACGTTGACCAGGCGTGAGGCGACCAGGCCGCCGGTGAGGGATTCGGCCAGACCCAACGTCAAGCCGCGTCGGCGCAACAGGCCGGCCACGGCGACTTCCATGTTCTCCTCGTCAGTCCCGAACGCGGTCTCTCCGACCAACGCCCGGACACGGGCGGCCTCGTCCTCGACCATGGCGGCGGCGCTGGCCTCATCGGGCGCCTTGGCGGTGATGCGCACCTTGATCCCCTCCATGCCACTGGCGAGCAACGCAATGGTGGGGTTGCCGACCTTGTCGAGAGCCTCGATGCGCGGGGCGAGCACCTCGCCCAGTCCCGATTCGCTCATGCCCCAGGTCCGCACCACCCGGCTCACGATGGCCGCGGCGTCGCCCGTGACGTCCAAGCGCGCGCGCAGGTCCGGCAGCACGGCCCGGGTAGCCATTTCGACCAGCTCGTAGGGAACGCCGGGGAGCGCGTAGATGACCTTGTGCCCGACTGGACAGATGAGTCCGGGGGCGGTGCCCGTCGTCTGCGGGATGACCGTCGCCCCCACCGGAACATCGGCCTGACGGCCGTTGCTCTCGGGCATGGCCCGGCCTCGAGACGCAAACATGACGGCGATGCGCTCGAGCACCTCGTTGTCACGAACCAGCGGCACGTGCATGACCTCGGCGACGGCGTCGCGTGTGATGTCGTCGTGGGTGGGGCCCAACCCTCCGCAACAGATGACGCCATCACTGCGGGCCAAAGCGGTGCGCAAAGCGAGCACGATGCGGTCGAGGTTGTCACCCACCGCCTGGTGATAATGCGAGTCCACCCCACTCAGCGCCAGCTGCTCACCGAGCCACGCCGAGTTGGTGTCGGCGATCTGTCCGAGGAGGAGCTCGGTGCCGACGGCCACTACCTCGATGCGCATGACCTGGTTACCTCGGAGCTTCGTCGCTGCGTTGCTCTTCGGGTGGCGCGGGCCGAAGACCGAGGGCTTCGGCCATCAGGGCCGCACCCGACTCAACGGGACCCTGGGCGGCACGTCTGCCGTCGACCATGTATTGCACGCCGGTCACGAGCGTAAAGGCGACGGCTACCCACACCCCCACTTCGAGCACGGCTCGGTGGGGGACGACAGTGGGAAGAAGGCACAGGAGTATGGCGACTCCCTGGACAAAGGTCTTCACCTTGGCCGACGGCCGCGCCGGGATCGACACGCCGCGCCGTCCGACCACCATGCGGTAGACGCTCATGTACAGCTCGCGGACTGCGATGAGGCCGACGGGCAGCCACGACAGCTCGCCTCGAGCGGCGATCGCCATCAACAGGCCCACCACGATGACCTTGTCGGCCAGCGGATCGAGGAACGCACCCGATCGGGTGGCCCCTTGGCGACGGGCGATCCAACCGTCGACACCGTCGGTAAAGCCGATGGCAATGGCCAAAGCGGCCTGCACATAGCCAGGGCCATGCACAGCTACCAGGGCGATGAGCACCGGCGTGGCCAACAACCGCGCCAAGGTGACGGCGTTGGCCGGGGTCGCCAGCGCCGATGGCCCGAACGTCGGCGTCCGGACTTGCTCTTGAGCGGCGGCGTCGCTCACGGTGCCGCGCTTGGCAACTCGTCGGCCCACACATCGGGGCCGGCCGCCCCGGTGACGAGTACGTCGGCGAAGGTCCCGGGGGCCAAGGATGTGGGGACGTGGATGATCCCGTCGATCTCGGGGGCCTCGCGGTAGGAACGTCCCACACCGGGCTCGTCGACGAGAACGTTGACCTTCTCGCCCACCAACGCGGCGCGTCGGGCCGCGGTGATGTCGTCTTGGAGCTCGGAGCATTCGCGCCGCCTCTCGGCGGCGAGCCCGGCTGGTACCGAGCCACCGAGATCCGCCGCGTAGGTTCCGGTCTCCTCGGAGAACAAGAAGAACCCGGCCCAGTCGAGCTTGGCTTCGGCCAGAAACGACAGGAGCTGGTCGTGGTCGGCTTCGGTCTCCCCCGGGTAGCCGAGGATGAACGAGGAGCGCATGGCGGCATCCGGAGCGGCTGATCGCATGGCGCCAATGCGTTCGAGGAACTTGTCAGCGTCTCCCCAGCGCCGCATGCGCGACACCAACGGCCGAGACACGTGCTGCAGCGACAGGTCGAAGTAGGGCACGCCCGTCCCGACCATGGCGTCGATGAGGTCGTCGTCGAGCGACGACGGGTACAAGTAGAGCAGCCGCACCCGAGCAACCTGGTCGGAGAGCGCGCGGATCAACCCGACGATGGGACGCGCCGTGCCGGCCCCGCGTGGGGTGCGATCCGGCGCGCTCGAGATCGAGCCCCCATGACGCCAAGTCCTGAGCGACGAGGACCACCTCGTGCACGGCGTCGCCAAGGGCGGCCACCTCTTGCATCACAGTGTCCACGGGGCGCGACCGCTGTGCTCCTCGAAACGACGGGATGGCGCAGAACCCGCAGCGCCGGTCACACCCCTCGGCCACCTTGACGTACGCCCACGGGGCGCTGGCGGCGGGCCGAGGCAAGTTGAGGAGATCGAAAGAGGGAACGGTCGGCGTGTCCGACCTCCGGCGCAATGTCACCGGGACACCGAAGCCGGCCACCAGATCGACCTCGGGTAGGGCGCCGGCCAGCTCGTCGCCGTAGCGCTCCGCCAGACACCCCGTCACCACCAACCGGGCCCCCGCACGCCGTGAGGCTGAGAGCTCCAAGATGGTGTCGATCGACTCCTGGCGCGCCGCCTCGATGAAGGCACAGGTATTCACGACGACGAGGTCGGCCTCGTCAGGCGACCCGGCCGGCTCGTAGCCTCCCGACACCAGGGTGCCGGTCAGCTTGTCCGAGTCAACTTGGTTCTTCGGGCAACCCAACGTCTCAAGCCAGAAGCGTTCGGCCACCTCGACAATCTACTGGCGTGTCGCCACGAGCGGTCGTGCACGCCTGATTCGTGAGCGGAGAGGGAGGGATTTGAACCCTCGGACCCGGTTTCCCAGGTCAACTCATTAGCAGTGAGTCCGATTCGGCCGCTCTCGCACCTCTCCCAAACTGGTCACGGCACCGGCTCGGAGGCCGGGCAACGACCGCTACCAACGTAGACCACCGGTGAGACCGCCACGGCCGTCGCCGTGGCCCGACCTACGTCTCGTCCGTGTTGACGATCAGCAGGCTGCACGGGCAGCGGTGAGACACCTTGTTGGGCACCCTTCCCAGCACGAAGCGCTTGATCCCGCTCATGCCCCGGTTGCCGATGACGACGAGATCGGCCTTGACCGTTTCCGCCACCGTGATGAGGACGTCGGCCGGATCCCCCTCGACAGTGTGCGCCTCGGTCGCCACACCCTGGCGCTCGGCCTCCTCACACGCCCGAGCGCAGAGCTTGTCGGCGTCATCGCGCATCGATGTCAACGCTTTGGCAATGGCGGTGGCATCGACATGTTCGGTGCCCGCCATGGCAGCAGACACGGGTCGGACGACATGGACGACGTGCAACGTGGCCCCGCTCATCTGGGCCACAGCGATGGCCTCGCGTACCGCTCCTGATGCCCGATCGGACCCGTCTGTCCCTACGACAATCGCCTTGTACAACTCGCACCCATTGGTGCCCGGCGGATTCTTGCAGATCCGTCCAAAGCCCGGCCCGTGAAGATCATGGTTTCCTAACGCGCCGCTCACGGTGACCACACGGCTGCAGCCGATGATCAGTACAGGCCCTGAAAGGCGCCCTTCTAAAGAAGTCCCGCACCGGGACCGATGAACAAGGGATCTCTCAGGACTCAACGTAGCGAGGAGGCATGGCATGACGAAGGGAAAGCTCACAGGGGCGGTCCTCGCCATCGGCGTGGCCACGACTCTGGCGGCATGCGGGGGAGGATCGACGAACGTCGCCGACAAACACACGCCAACGGTGTCGGCGACAACGTCGACCACCACGGCGGTGTCGGCCCCAACTTCCACCACGGTGCCTGTCACCGTTCCCGGTTCGTCTTCGACGGCATCCTCGCCGCTCAACGCTCAGGCACTTGATCAGTTGTCCGACTCGCTCGGCTCTCTTAACGCCAGCCTCAGTACGGCCAACAACGATCTCAACAGCCCGCAAGGAGACTCGTGACAATGAACCACACCACCGTCAAGCGAATGACTGCCGGCGCCCTGGCGCTCGGAATGGCCGTCGGGCTCGCGGCGACGGTTCCCGGCGTCGCCTATGCCACGCCATCAACCACGTCGACCACGTCATCGGTTTCATCGAACGCGGCGTCGGGCACATCGGCGGGGTCCACCCAACCGTCCAACCCGCTCTGTACGCCAAGTGCCTTCGGTGTGTCCCAGCAACAGGTGGAAGCGGAGCTCACCGGCCGCGTCACCCAACTCGAATTCGCTGCTGGGCGAAGTGAACAACACGGCGAACCACTTGACCACCGGTGACCACCAGACATTGGCCAACGACATCAGCACCGTCGAGCTGCCGGGCATCCAGGGTCTTTTGACCCACGTGCAACAAGACACCGTTTGCCCCGAGCTGCGCGCCGATGCCCGGACCATGGTGCTCGACTACCGCGTGTACATGGTCATGACGCCGCAAACCCACCTGACCATCGTGGCCGACGACGAGACCTCCCTCGAAGGCGTCTTCGAGAGCTACGTGCCCACCATCACCGCCGCCATCCAAAGCGCACACGCACGCGGCCAGAACGTGACGGCAGCCCAGAACGCCTTCACCGACATGAGTGACCAAGTGACGGCGGCACAGACTGCGACCACGGGTCTCGACGTGCAGTTGCTGGCGCAGACCCCACAGGGTGCCCCGGGCAACTGGCAGGTGTTTCTGGCCGCTCGTACCAGCGTGAGCAACGCACGCGACGACCTGCGAGCTGCCTTTGGAGACGCCCAACAGCTCAAAGCCGACTTGCAGTAGGCGCTCGGGGGCTCCGGCGCCTACGAGCGTCGCCAGTCGGGATGCAGGCCATGCTCCCGGGCAAAGCGTTGGGCCAAGATCGTCTGGCCGTTGAGCGCGTGTGCCTCGGGGGCGGTGGCCAACCAGGCGATGACAGCGGCCGGCACCGACGGAGGTGCGCCCGGATAGCGACCTTCCAGGCCGAGCGCACTCGCATTGACGATTTGGCGCTCCGTCTCCACGTAGCCCGGATCGACGTTATGGATGCGGATTCCTACCCCGTCGAGCTCCACCGCCAGGATCGGTGCGAAGCGATGGAACGCCGCCTTGGACGCCGCGTAGGCCAGGCCCCATCCCCCCGCTCCCACCGGGGCGGCGGGATCGCCGGTGGCGACGTGCGACGACACGTCGATGATGACGCCACTACCAGCCGCCATCATGGCCGGCAGGGCCGCTTTGATGACGACCGCCTGGGCCACCACATTGGCGAGGAGCTTGCGCTCGAGTTGCTCCACGGTGAGGTCGACGAAGCGCACCATGCTCCCCGGCCCCGTGTCGACGGCGTTGTTCACCAGCACGTCGATGCGGCCCCACTCCTCGAGCGCCCGCGTGACGGCGGCTGTCAGCGACGAAGGATCATGCAAGTCCGCCACCACGGGTAAGGCGCGCCGGCCCATGGCCTCGATCTCAGCTGCAGTGGCTTCCAGGCTTCCCGGCTGGCGCCGACCACCGCCGGTGTCCGACTCGTCGATCCCGTCGCCCTCGTGCAAGGTGCGAGCCGTGAGCGCCACATCCAATCCGGATCGGGCCAAGGCGATGGCCGTAGCCCGGCCGATACCGCGGCTCGCTCCGGTGACGAACGCCACCCGGCCCTGCATGGGATCGGTCTTCACGAAGTCGGCGGACTTGAGTTCGGCGCCGGGCGTGGCACCACATTCTGGAGGCGCAGCTGGCCCGTGGCCACGAGACGACTGTCGGCATCGGTGATGGTGACCTCCCACAGCTGCTGCGTGCGCCCTTGTTGAATTGGTGTAGCCACCACGTGCACCGGACCTTCGACTATCGAACGCACGAAGTTGGTGTTGTTGTTGACGCCCACGGCGACAAGGCCTTGGTCGGCGACGGCTGCGCTGGCCCCGATGCTGGCGGCCGTCTCGATGGCGGACGTGAACACGCCACCGTGCACCAGGCCCCAAGGTTGGTGATGCCTCGGCCCTAGATCCATGTCCCCTTCGACCCGATCTCGAGCCACGTGGCTGAAGCGAATCCCGATGGCGGTGAGGAACTCGCTCTCGTCTCCCGGCTGCGGCAGCCGAATCGTGTCCTCGGCCATGTAGGCGTCCTCCTCGGGCTCACCGTGCTCAGAGATCGCGACTGATGCCGATCTGGTCGGCCCAGCGCCAGATGCAATCGGCAAAGAACGCGTCACGATCGCCGGGGTCATCGCTTACCACGTTGTGGAGCTGACCGAACAACTCGAACGACACCATCCCGAACAGGGCCGACCACACCATGAGCCCGCGTTGGACGAGCGCGTCCGGTACCTCGCCGGGAAAATAGGAGAGGACCGGGCCCAGCGCAGCCCTCACCTCCGCAGACGCCGAGTCTCCGACGACTGCCGGAGCAAGGCGCCCAGCCGCGGTCGCATCGGCCACGATTCGCACCAGCACCAACGACGATCGGGTGGCCGGGGCAATGGTGTCGACCGGGGCCACATAGCCCGGTACCGGCGATCCGTAGATCAAGGCGTACTCATGGCGGTTCGCCAGCGCCCAACTCCGCACGCCTTCGCACATGGCCGCGAACCGCCCCGCCACATCATCACGGCTGACGGCCGCTTCAGCGGCCTCGACAGCGGCTCCGAGGGCGTCATAGGCGTCGATGATCATTTTGGTGAGCAATTCGTCGCGGCTGGCGACGTAGCGATAGACGGCAGAGGACGCCATCCCGAGCTGGCGCGCGATAGCCCGGAGGCTCAGCGCGGCGGCACCCTCGATGGCCAGATGCCGGCGGGCGGCTTCCAGGATCTCGGCGGTGATCTCGGCCCGGGCTCGCTCACGGGCCGAACGAGGCACCGAAGTCTGGGCATCGGCAGCTGCTTCTCCAGCGACCCCGTCCCCGCTCACTCGATGATCTTTTCACAAGTTGAGAGCAGTAGCAACGTTTAAGAGCACTGCTCTTGAATTGCCGGACGGCCTATGTCATGATCGGCAGAGAGAGCAGTGCTCCTGAATAAGAGCACCGATAACCCGGGAGGATCGCCATGGAGACCAATGCCAAAGACACCAGTGAGCTTCATGTGGTGGTGGGGGCCGGTCCCATCGGCACGGCCGTGGCGCGATTGTTGGTCGCCGACGGCAAGCGCGTCGTGGTGATCACCCGTGCTGGCGCAGGACCGGCCGGGGTGCAGCGGGTGGCTGGCGATGCGAGCGACGCGGCGTCGATGACCCGGCATGGTGCCGGAGCCACGGCCATCTACAACTGTGCCAACCCCCCCTACCACCGGTGGCCAACCGACTGGCCCCCCATGGCCCGGGCCCTCCTCGAAGCCGCCGAGAGCAGCGGTGCTGTACTCGTGACGGTCTCCAACCTCTATGGCTACGGACCGGCCTCGAGCTCGATAGGCGTGGCGGCGTATGACGAATCGCACCCGATGACCGAATCGACCCCGCTGGCCTCGATCGGAAAGAAGGGTCCGGTACGCGCCCAGATGTGGCGCGACGCCCGGGCCGCTTACGAGGCGGGCCGCGTCAAGGCCGTGGAGATTCGCGCCTCGGACTACATCGGCCCGGGGGCGTCGAGCGTGATCGGCGACCGACTCGTGCCTCGACTGCTGCGCGGCAAAGGAGCACCGATGCTCGGGAGCACCCAGCGCCTCCACACGTGGACCTACACCGTCGACGTGGCCCGCTTCGCCGTAATGACGGCTACGGACCCAAGGGCATGGGGGCTCGCCTGGCACGTGCCATCCAACCCGGCGCGCACCCAGCAACAGGTCGTCGACGACATCGCCGCGGCCGCCGGCGTCCCCACTGTGCATGTCCGTGCGTTGCCCCACTGGGGTCTTCGTGCCCTGGGGCTCTTTGCACCGGTCATGGCGGAGTTGGCCGAGACCGAATACCAGTTTCGCGACGACTTCGTCATGGATTCATCGCTGGCGCGCACCACTTTCGGATTCGAGCCCACGCCCTGGGACGAGGTCCTCGCCGCTACGGTGCACTCCTACCGCGCCGCGGCCAAGGACGGCACCGGGCCAACGATGGATTCGACCGTAGCGGGGAAGTAACACAAAAAGGGCCGGGAAACAGCGGGAAAATCAGCCCAGCAACAGCTGCGCTCCGGGTCGAAGGTCTCCGGTCATGGGGACACCGCGGTTTTCGATCCACTCGTCGAGGGGCAGGACCCCAGGGGCCGGGTAAAAAGCGTCCCAGCTGCGATCACCCACCAGTTGCCGACGAAGGGGCGAGAGCAGGTGGCGATTGGGCCACGCATCGAAGGGTTCGTCGCGCTGAGCAATCCACCGGTACGTGTACGCGCAGAACAGAGCCTTTCGAGTGACCCGGCCCACGTTGTCACGACGCCGATGCCACAAGCGGCTATCGAAAAGCACGACGCTGCCGGCACTGACAATCAGCGGAAGACCGTCCTTGGAGTCGGTGTCGGTTGGCCGTGAAGCCCTGTCGCGGTGGCTCCCCGGCACCACCTCGAAGGCTCCGTCATCGGATTCCAACACATCGGTGAGAAACACTCCCGCCTTCACCGACAGACGGGGTTGATCGACGGGCATGAGACGCATCTCGCGCCCTTGCACTCCCCCGTCTCGGTGCCAGCGCCGGCCCGCGCTGCGCTCGTGAGGCGGGTGGATGTCCAGATGGCTGTGGTGCACGTAGATGTTGGACGACAACAAGCTGCTCACCGCCGCCAACAACGGTGGCCAGTCGACGATTTCCACCAGATCCGGGTGCTTGTCAAGGCACGACAGGAGGTGAACCTCTGACGCCGCCGTCTTGCGTAAGCACCTCTCGCCGACGGTGTCGCTCGCCCGCACGAGCTTCTCCAGGAGCGTCGGGTCCAAACGACCCAAGATGGCGAAGCCGTCGACGTCCATCCGGTTCTGCAGCTCGGAACCCACCAGGATCGGTGTCATGCCAGGGCGGCTCGTGGAGCCGGAAACGGCTGATGAGGCCCCATACGTCGGTCCCCCCCTGAGCGTTCAAATGCTGAAATCGGACTCCAAGCATGACACTTGAGTTCAGACGAGAGCTGGATGGTTTTGCCGCGCGTTTGCACCCAGGCTCGTGTCCGTCGGGCAAGATCACGTCATGCCCATGACATGCACAGCGCGAGAGGCAGCCGACTTGGTACGGGCTGTCGACACCATCGGGATGGGGCTCGGACCGGGGACCCCGGACGGATTTCTCACCGCGCTGGGCGATCGCGACGATTGGGAGAACCTCGTCCTCGGCGGTGCGCTGATGCTCGGGTACTACACGGTGCTGACCAAACCGGGCGTGACGCTTCGCTCGGGCTTCTTTGGACCGGCGGAACGGATCTTGCTGGCCGAAGGTCACAACATCGAGCTCGTTCCCAGTGGCTTCCGTCAATTTCGCGCCCGTTTTGGCCCGCTTCGCCCCTCGCATCATGGCGGCCCAGGCCACGCCGCCCGATTCCGATGGCAACGTGAACCTCTCGTTGCACCTCGGCGGGACGCGTGACGAGCTCCTGCGAGCCGGTCGTGATCCGAACCGCATGCTCCTCGTCGAGGTCAATCCCAACTATCCGCGCACCTCGAGCCTGCCTCCGCAGTTCGACAACACCATCCCCGTGGACATCATCGATGTGTTGATCGAGTCCGACACCGCCCCCTTCGCGCTGGAGGAGGCCGTTCCTGATGACATCGACGTGGCCATCGCCGAACACGCCATGACATTCGTGACCGATGGCGCCACCTTGCAAACCGGGATCGGAGGAATCCCCAATGTCGTCGCCGGCAAACTGGCCGCCGGGACACTGGGCAACTTCGGCATTCATTCGGAGATGTTCACGACGGGCCTGATGCGGCTCCACCAAGCCGGCAAAGTGACCAACGCCGTCAAAGGGATCTACGAGGGCGTATCCGTCACGACCTTCGCGCTCGGCGTGCCGGAGCTGTACCAGTGGCTCGACGGCAATCCTGAGGTCGTCTTTTTGCCGGTCGGCGTGGTCAACGACCCCACCGTCATTGCACAAAACGCCCGGCTCATAGCCATCAACGGCGCACTGAGCGTCGACCTGTACGGACAGGTCGTCGCCGACAGCATTGACGGCAAGCAGATATCGGGCGTCGGAGGCCACGAAGATTTCGTGGCCGGAGCCGAACTGCACCTCGACGCCCATTCCCTCATCTGCCTGCGCTCCACCGCCCTCATCGAGGGGGCGGTGCGGTCGCGCATTGTCGGGCTCTTGCCCGAAGGGTCAGTGGTGTCGACGCCGCGCCACCACACAGGAGTGGTCATCACCGAGTACGGTGCCGCCGAGCTGGTGGGGCTCACCGTCCGCGAACGCGCTCATGCTTTGGCGGATATCGCGCATCCCGATTTCCGAGCTGTGCTGCGCGCCCGAGCCGACGAGCTCGGCCGCCGCTGACGCTGTCAGCCCGAGCGGGCCAAGGTGGCGGTGTCGAGCGAGGCGAGTAGATCGCGGTCGCGCTCGTAGGTGAGTGCCCGTTCGGCGATGCCGAGCTCCATCCAGCGGAGTTCGTCGACCTCGTCGGAGGGGACGAAGTCCCCTCGCCAGGGACCATCAGCCAGTAGGCCACCGATTTGGGGCGACCCCGACGGTCCCGGTACTCGGTGCAACCCACGAAGCGGCTCAGCTGACAGGCCAGGCCGGTCTCTTCTCGTACTTCCCGCAGCGCGCAGTCTTCGAAGGTCTCGCCGGCCTCCAGCTTGCCCTTGGGCAATGACCAGTCGTCGCGCACGGGGCGGTGCACGACAGCAACCTCCCAGCGGCCCGACGCAGTGTGGCGCAAGACGACACCGCCAGCTGCCTTGACAATTTCCTCATCGGCCTTGGCACGGCGCACCGGCGTCGTGGAGCTGCTCACAAAACAGCACGTTATCGGGGGTCTACGCACGAAACGGGGATCCTCCCGACCCACGTCACCGGGGACATTCCGGCGGGGCGGGAGGCCCGGGAGACGGCCCCATCGCCGGGAGTAACCTCGGAAGGTGGCTGCCGCACCGACCCCTCCTTCGGAAGTGGAAGTCGAGTGGCAGCTCGATGCCATCGACCTGCGTCCAGTCGAACGGTGGCTCAACCCCGCCAACGGATCGTCGGGCGCCATCGTCGCCGTGTCGGATGTGGGAGGCGTGGCCGTGTCCGCCCACCCTCAGCCGGCTCGTCGCATGGTGGACACCTACATGGACACCGACGATTGGCGCGTGGGCCGATCCGGGTTCGTCCTGCGGGTGCGTCGGCGCGCCGGCATCGCCGAGGTGACGCTGAAAGACACGGCGCCGGCGATCGGTGGGCTCCGCAAACGGTTGGAGGTCACCGAGCTCCTCCCTTCGAACGACGTCACCGACCTGACGACAACCGGCCCGGTCGGGCGCCGGCTGCAAGCCCTGGCCGGGACGCGCGCCTTGCACCCCATCATCGAGGTCAAGACCAATCGCCGGCCGTATGACCTGCACGTGGGCGATGAGACCGTGGCGGAGCTGGCCCTCGACGACACGCTCATCGAAATGGGGGCCGGGCGCGCCCCTATGCACATGCGCAGAGTTGAGATCGAGGTGGTGCCCGCTTGGATCGACACTTTGCGGCCCGTCGTCGAGCAGCTCCGCCGGGAGTGCGGGTTGCAACCCGCCACGCTGTCCAAATTCGAGGCGGGCCTGTTGGCCTCGGGGCTTCGAGTGCCGCCGCCTCCTGAGGTGGGCCCCACCGTGATCCCGCCCGATCCGACCATCGGGGACGTCGCCTACGCGGTCATGCGACGCAACGTGTCGGCCATGATCGCTCGCGAACCGGGCACGCGCTTGGGCGAGGATCCCGAAGAACTCCACGACATGCGGGTGGCGACGCGTCGTCTCCGCGCCGCGCTGGCCCTCTTCGCCGGTGTGTTGCCGGCCCGGGCGGCTCATGTGCGCATGGAGCTGGGCTGGCTCGCCGATCTTTTGGGGACCGTCCGTGATCTCGACGTCCAGCTCGAACGCGTCG
The DNA here is from genome assembly GCA_963793645.1 of uncultured Acidimicrobiaceae bacterium. Taxonomy (GTDB): domain Bacteria; phylum Actinomycetota; class Acidimicrobiia; order Acidimicrobiales; family UBA8190; genus CAWCAW01. Next base: position 264,837 of record CAWCAW010000006.1, read on the forward strand.
TCGACTGGATGAAAGATGTATCCGACGACGACCGGGTCGCCCTCGGTGGACTCGCCGACCTGCTCGGCCAAGAACGATCCGAGGCTCGAGCCAAGCTTCTCGAAGGGCTCGACTCCGCTCGCTACGAGAACCTGGTGACGAGCTACGTCGCCATGCTTCGCCAAGGGCCTTCTCGACGGTTTCCTGCGTCGCAAGCTCCGGCCGTCACGGTGGTGCCCGACCTCGTGGGTGCCAAGCATCGCTCCGCCGTCAAGGCGTCCCGGCGTGCTGGTCGCAATGGCGAAGCTGATGACTTCCACAACCTTCGGATCCGTTGTAAGCGCCTGCGCTACACGTTGGAATTCGTTTCCGAGATCTACGAGGGACAACCCAGCGCGTTTATCAAGAAGGTGGTGCGCCTTCAAGACGCACTCGGTCTCATGCAAGATCCGCGGGTAGCCGCCGAACGACTCCACTCTCTCGCCACCGGTGAACCGGGGGGGCTCTCCCCCACGACGATCTTCGTGATGGGTGGTCTGGCTGAGCGTCATCACCGTGAAGCGGAGCGCATGAGAGCGAGACTTCCCAAGGTGCTCGACAGCTTGCGCGGCGCCCAATGGAGAAAACTCTCTGAGCTTCTCGACCGGCGCCGTGCCGAGTTCTTCGAACGCAACGGAGGGATGCCCGGATCTCTAGACGGGCCGCAAGGGAGCGCGGTGTTGATGCCCCTGGCTTCCATAGCGGCACCGTCATCGCCGGGATCGCCCGCTTCGCCCGGATCGCCCGCTTCACCACCGGCGTCGGCCCGGTCTCCGTTCTCCATGCCGGCCCGACCGTTGCTTCGTCCTGTCGCACCCCCGCAAGGGCCACCGTTGATCATCGATCGTTCGCAGGAGCCCGATTCATAGGTCGTCACGCACCAACGACAGGATTTCTTCCACAGTTCACGCCCTTGTGACGATGAGGACACCTGGCCGTCGTACCTTCCTCTTGTGGCACGCAGCACAACGCGGTGAGGAGGGCGAGACATGCGCACAATCCTGCAAAACCTGAACGAGGTGTATTGCCGGCTTACCTGTACGGGGGCCGTGCGAAACGCCCAAACCGAGGTGGAGCGGGCCACCGCCGAGGTCATTGACCTCGAGAGCCAACTCCGACGCGTCGTCGACCCCACACCGCGACGCGCCGCCTGATCGCCCCCAACGGCCCCGGCGCCTTCGTCCTCCCCCGGACGGCGCCTGGGGCCCACGGGGCGTCAGAGGGAACACCACGCCGCTGCCCAGTCGCCGACGTTAGGTAGCCCTAATTTTTTAGGCCGTTGGGCGGGGTCGATCCGATATCATGATGGCGTGAGCGACGGCTTTCACCCTCCGCTCGAGGAGTACCTGGAAACCATCCAGGCCCTTATCGAAGAGGGCACCCCCGTGATCCAAGCCCGGCTAGCCGAACGCCTCGGACGCTCGGCGCCGTCGGTGTCGGAGATGCTCGACCGGTTGGTCGAAGACGGCTACGTGAGTCGAACCGGCCGGCTCATCGCCCTGACCGACCAGGGGCGCCAACGAGCCGACAGCGTGATCCGCAAGCACCGCCTGGCCGAGAGGCTGCTGGTGGACATCATCGGCCTGCCGTGGCACAAGGCCCACCTCGAAGCCGGACGGTGGGAGCACGTGATCTCCGACGAGGTCGAGGCTCGACTCGTCGAGCTTCTCGGGAATCCGAGCACGTGCCCGCACGGGAATCCGATCCCCGGAGCACCCCGGTCCTCCGTCGCGCTCGCCGACCAGATGAGCCTCTCCGAAGTGGCCGCGGGCGAGACCGTGCGCCTGGAGCGGATCACCGAGGAAGTGGAGCTGGACATGGACCGCCTCGCCTACCTCGACGACCATGGATTCATCCCGGGACGCTCCGCCATTGTCATGACGAAAGCTCCAGACGGGTCCATGACGTTGGACGTCGACGGCACCGACGTGGCCATCGAGGCCGCTTTGTGCCAGCAGATGTTCGTCGCCGCCGTCTGATCAGCGCCGTCTGATCAGCGCCGTCTGATCAGCGCCGTCTGATCAGGCCTGGGCGATGAGCTCGTCCGCCTCATAGGCGCGCAGGCGTTCATAGAGGTCACGCACGTGGGAGGCCCGGGAGGGATCACGGGCCAGGTTGACCAACTCGTGGGGATCGGCGTCGTGGTCGTACCACTCGTGTTCCTGCTCCTCCAAGGGAGCGTCGACACCGACGCGCTTGGCACCTGGGTCTTTGCCCCACAGTCCCGTCGACGGCTTGCCACCGCCCTCCCCGTAATAGCGGGCGTACTTGGTGGTGCCGTCGAAGAATCCCCGCAAGGCGTATCGAACCGCATTGAGTTTCTCGGTATGCGCCGTGTCCTGGGCGAAGAGCACGTGGTCGCGTACCGCTGTGGCCGGATCGGCCAGCACCGGCGACAGGTCCGCGCCTTGCAGCGTGGGACCTTGCGACGATGCCGTGGCGGCCGAGTCGACGCCGGCCAGTGCGCAAATCGTGGCGGCCAAGTCGACGTGCGTGGCTAGAGCGTCGGTGCGGGCTCCGGCCGCGGTGACACCGGGCACCCGGATGTACAGCGGCACGCGCATGATCTCCTCGTAGACAAATGGGCCCTTCGAGCGCAGGCCGTGGGACCCGCACATGTCACCGTGGTCGGAGGTGAAGATGACGATGGTGTCGCGCCACGCCCCGGACTCCTCCAAGGCGCCCAGCACGGTGCCGAGGCTGCGATCGGCCTGGCGGTGCAGCTCGACGTAATAGTCGAGCTGGCGAAGCCAGGATCCGGTATCAGCGGCGTCGATAGTGCCCCACAGGCCGTGCTGCTGGTCCCAGCTCCATTGGCGATGCGCCTCGGGCTTGGTGTCCAGATCATCGTGGAAGTTCTCGGGAAGCGTGTCGCACACTTCTTCGTAGCGAGCGTCGTATATCGGCAAAGGGTCGTCGTCCTTCCACGCCGCGCTCTCGAGGGTGCGCCGGGTTGCTCGCACCTGGTCGGGGTGACCGTCGGCGTACCCCGGCTGGTCGATCGGGAACCACATCACGTCATGGGGGTTCACGAGAGCGACGGTCAAGAACCATGGCTTCGTCTGGTTTGACTCCGGGCCAGCGTTCTTGTGCAACCAGTGAGCCGCATTGCCGGCGATGATCGGGTCGAAGTGCACCCCGGTACCGGCCCATCCCATGAAATGTCGGTCGTTACCGTCCCAATCGGAATAGCCGTACGCCGCCATGTCGGGATGGGCCGACTGAGACAGATGCCATTTTCCGATGTACGACGAGCGATATCCCGCATGGCCCAAGAGCGAGCCCAGAGTGGGTATCTCAGGGTCGAGCTCGGTGTGCTCCGGCATGATGATGTTGTCCACCACACCGTGGCCCGGCAGGTACCGCCCCGTGATCAAGCTCGCCCGGCTCGGCGAACATGGCGAGGAATGCGTGTAGTACCGAGTGAATTCGAGACCCTCGGCGATAAGGCGCTCGCGCCAGGGAAGATGCACCGACGACGGTAGCCAGCGTCGCTGGCGTTCTTGATCGGACACCACCAGCAAGATGTTGGGGCGGCGTGGGGCCCTGTTGGCGTCGGTGCTCACCATTACGACGCGGTGATGTCGATGTCGAACTGTGGTTGCTTGATGGCGGCGATGTCGGCCTCAAGAAGGCGGGCCGCCTCATCGGCACCGGGCAAATCGTCGAGCGAGTCGACGATGAGCGATGCTGCCGCACTGAACCCCTCGGCGCCGATGCCGCAGTACTCAACGGGTAAGCCGGGCGGAAGCCGCGTGATGCCGAGCTCGGCGTCACGGGCGTCAGGGAAGTCCTGGCTCGCTAGGGCGATGCCGTAGACGTTCATGTGCTTGCGTGTCAGCACCATGGCCTTCACCGATCCAGGCAGAGCCGCCGCCATGCCCGCTGCGCACACGTAGGCGGTGGTATCCGCCAATGTGGCCAGCACTCGCTCGTGCAATTGGTCGAGGTTGCGATGGGCCGAGCAGGCCGACACTGAAAACGTGACGCCCGCTTTTTCGAATGTGACAGGCAGCTGCGACTCCTTCACGAAGTGCAGGTCGCTCGGGCTACCCACTAGTACCTCCACGTGAGCCATGGGTCCTCTTTCTCCGTCGATGACGGGCCATCTCGAACCCCCGACCCTACGCTCCGCCGGCGAGGGACCACTAGATTGCAATCCTTGTGACCCCGGACTCCGACACGCCCTCTTCGGGAGGCGACTTCGTCGTCGAAGAGGTCACCGACCTCTCGCCTGAACTCGCCTCGGCCATCGCCGAACTCGTTCCCCAGCTGTCGTCGTCGGCACCGCTGCCCACCTTCGCCGAGCTCGCGGAGATCGCCGGGACCCCGACGACCGCCCTGTTCGTGGCGTCGGACCGCGATGGACCGCTTCTGGGGACACTGACCTTGGTGGTCTTCCGGGCCCCCACCGGTCCTCGGGCGTGGATTGAGGACGTCGTGGTCGATGACGCTGCACGCGGCCGCGGTGTCGGGGCCGCCTTGGTACAGGCGGCCCTGCAACAGGCCAAGGAACGGGGCGCTCGCACCGTGGACCTGACGTCTCGTCCATCTCGAGAAGCCGCCAACCGCCTCTACGAGCGCGTGGGCTTCGGGCGCCGAGAGACCAACGTCTATCGGATCGACCTCGGTGACTGACGGAGTTCGGGACTGAGGGGGCTGTGCCCACCTTCATCACCCGACTCGACGCCCCGTCGAGCGGCGTACGGCTCGCCGTAAAGGACGTCATCGACGTCGTCGACGTGCCCACCACCGCAGGGTGTCGCGCTGTGGCAGCCCACGCCCAGCCTGCCCGACGCGATGCACCATGTCTGGCCGGGGCTCGCTCGGCGGGGGCGGCTGTGGTCGGCAAGACCAACCTCCACGAACTGGCATTCGGTGTCACCGGGATCAACCCGTGGTTCGGGACACCCGTCAACCCCCTCGACCCCACCCGGGTCCCCGGTGGTTCGTCGAGCGGGTCAGCGGTGGCGGTGGCGACCGGTGAGGCCGATGTGGCCTACGGCACCGACACCGGTGGCTCGATTCGGATCCCGTCGGCGTGCTGTGGCACCGCCGGCCTCAAGACCACGTGGGGAAGGATCCCGCTCGACGGCGTGTGGCCCGTGGCCCCCGAGTTCGACACCATCGGGCCCATGGCGCGCGACGTCGCCGGCGTGGTGGCAGGCATGGAGCTTCTCGAACCCGGCTTCGCCGTCGCCGCGCCGGTTGGCCTGCGCGTCGGGCGTATCCGCGTCCACGCTGACCCGGACATCGACGCCGCCTTGGACACTTTGCTCGGCGACGTGGGATGGGAGGTCGTCGATGTCGACGAGGCGGTTGTCGCCGAGTGGAACGACGCCACCATGGCGTGTGGCGCACTGCTCGTGGCCGGCGCATGGGACTCCGACCACGAGCTGGTCGAGGCCCATCGCGATCAGGTCGGTGCCGGGGTGGTCACCCGTTTGCAGTCCGCCCACCAACTTCGCCCCATGCTCCCCGAAGCACGCCTCACCCAACGACGGTGGTCCGAGCGCCTGCGGGCGCTTTTTGACCAGGTCGATCTCCTGGCCACACCGACGTTGTCCATCTTCGCCCCGCGCCTCGATGAAGGCGACGAGCTCCTGGTGGCCCGGTGCACCTTGGCCATCAATCTCGCCGGGGTGCCGGCGCTGTCCATTCCCGTCCCCAGCGGCGGGCCCCTGCCGGCGAGCTTGCAGCTGATCGGGCCGTGGGACGCCGAGGATCGCCTCCTGGCCGCCGGGCTGACGGCCGAGGCCTGTGCCGCCACGCTGTGACTGCCATGGTGGCGCCATGACTGCCATGGTGAAGCCATGAATCTTCCCGTCATGCCTCCGGTTTCGCCCATGCTGGCCAAGCTGGCCCGGCAGCTCCCCACCGGCGCCAACTATCTGTACGAGCCGAAGTGGGATGGCTTTCGCTGCATCGTCTTTCGCGACGGTGGCGAGGTCGAGCTGGGCAGCCGCAACGAGCGGCCTCTGACGCGTTATTTCCCCGAACTCCTCGATCCTCTTCGCCAACAGTTGCCCGACAAGGCCGTGGTGGACGGGGAGATCGTGATTGCCGGAGAAAGCGGTCTGCAATTCGAGGCACTCCTGCAAAGGATCCACCCCGCCGCCTCGCGCGTGGCGTTGCTGGCATCGTCGACGCCGGCGTCCTTTGTGGCATTCGACATCCTCGCCTCAGGCGAGCGCGACCTCCGGGCCACGCCGCTGCGCGAGCGGCGCGCCGCTCTCGAAGATGCGGTCGCGGGTGGGCATGCCAGCGTGCACCTGACGCCGGCCACGACTGACCCGCAAGTAGCCACCGATTGGTTCTCGCGTTTCGAAGGAGCCGGCCTCGACGGCGTGGTGGCCAAGGATCTTGAGCTCCACTACCGACCCGGAGAGCGGGCCATGCTCAAGGTCAAACACGAACGCACCGCCGACTGCGTGGTGGCGGGGTTCCGTTTCCACAAGTCAGGACCAGTGGTGGGGTCATTGCTCCTGGGGCTGTTCGACGACGAGGGCGTGCTCCACAGCGTCGGCGTCACGGCGTCGTTCACCGCGGCACGCCGTCGAGAGCTGCTCGAGGAGATCGCTGCATACCGGATGGGCTCGCTCGACGGTCATCCGTGGGCATCGTGGGCCGCCCCCGAGGACGCCAGCGGACGCACGCCGGGAGCCCCGTCGCGCTGGAACGCCACCAAGGACCTGGGCTGGGAGCCTCTTTCCCCTGCGCTCGTGTGCGAGGTGGCGTACGACCATCTGCAAGGAAGCCGCTTCCGCCACGCCACCACTTTTCGGCGCTGGCGGCCCGACCGCCGACCCGAGACATGCACGTATTCGCAGCTCGAGGTGGTTGCCCCCGAAGAACTCCAGGCCGTCTTCGACGCTTAAGTGGGCGGCCGGGCTCGGCTGGGGGCGACGCCGCCGAGGCTCCCCCCGCTGCTTGGCGAAATGGGGCGGCCACGGGGCATCCCCAAGACCACCGGCCTCGTCCCGGGCGGCCAGGTCCAACAAGCCGTCGAGCTTGTAGCGGTGGTCATCCAGCCCGGCGCCGGGATCGCCGCGTCGGGCAAAGCGATCCGGCACGGTGGCGATGGTGAGGTCGCTGGGCTCGACGTCGGGAACCTCATCCCAATTGAGTGGACACGACACGCGCCCTTCGGGATTGGCCCTCACCGAATAGGCCGACGCCACCGTCCGGTCGCGCGCGTTCTGGTTGTAGTCGATGAAGACGCGCGTGCCGCGCTCTTCCTTCCACCATGCCGAGGTGGCCTCCTCCGGCATGTCCCTTTCCACGGCACGCGCCAAGGCCAGCGCGGCTCGGCGCATTTCGGTGAAGCTCCAGTTGGGCTCGATGGGCACGTTCACGTGGATCCCTCGAGAACCTGAGGTTTTGGGGAATCCCACCAAGTCGTGGGCGCTGAGCACCTCGCGCACCTTCATGGCCACACGACGCACCGTCTCGAACGGCACACCGCGTTGCGGATCGAGGTCGACACGCAATTCGTCGGGATGGTCGACGTCACGGCGGCGCACCGGCCAGGGGTTCAGGTCGAGGCAGCCCATGTTGGCGGCCCACACGATGTGCGCTACATCCACCGGGCACAGCTCTTCGGCGCTGCGACCGCTCGGGAAGGTGACGGTGACCGTTTCCAGCCACTGCGGACGGCCGGCGGGAACCCGCTTCTGGTAGAAGAAGTCGCCTTCGGCGCCATCGGGGTAGCGCTTGAGAACGGTAGGCCTTTCGCGCACACCGAGCAGCGCCCCGGCGCCGACCGCCACGTAATAGTTGGCGAGGTCCAGTTTTGTCTCGCCCCGGGCCGAGAAGAAGACCTTGTCCGGGTTCGACACGTTGACGGTCCGGCCGTCCACCTCGAGGGCTACGGGCGGCACCTTGGCGGCCATCAAACGATGGTGGCACGGATCGGCGCCCTAGCCGGCGACCAGGGTGGGAGCTTCAGGCCAACGGTCGGTAATCTCCCGGTCAGTGGAGCCCGCCGACGCCCTCCGACGCATCGCCTATCTGCTCGAATCGCAGCGGGCCGAGACCTACAAGGTCAAGGCCTTTCGCAACGCCGCCGACACGGTCGAGAACACCCCGGCGGAGCGTCTGGCCCAGCTGGCTGCCTCGGGGCGACTGGCCGACCTCCCCGGGGTCGGCGACACCACCGCCAAAGTGGTGGCCGAAGCCTTGCGGGGGGACGTCCCCGCCTACCTCGAGCACCTCCAAGGCGAGTCCGCCCCGGCACTCGACGGTCCGGTGGCCGAGCTGCGCGCCGCGCTGGTGGGCGACTGCCACAGCCACTCGAACTGGTCTGACGGGGGCAGTCCCATTCGGGAGATGGCGGTGGCGGCTCGTGATCTCGGACATGACTATCTCGGTGCTGACCGACCACAGCCCGCGCCTCACCGTGGCCCACGGGCTCAATCGAGAGCGTCTCCTCGAGCAGCTCGAGGTGGTGGCCGAAGTCAACGAGGAGCTGGCGCCGTTTCACCTTCTCACCGGCATCGAGGTGGACATCCTCGAAGACGGCTCGCTCGACCAGGACGAGGACCTCCTGGCCCGACTCGACATGGTGGTGGCGAGCGTCCACTCCAAGCTCCGTATGGACAGCGCCCCGATGACGCGCGCATGGTGGCGGCCATCGCCAGCCCGCACACCGACATTCTCGGGCACTGCACGGGCCGCCTCATCGTGGGACGGGGCCGGCCCCCGTCGACCTTCGACGCCGAGGCTGTCTTCGACGCGTGTGCCCATACCGCCACGGCGGTGGAGATCAACTCGCGTCCCGAGCGGCGCGACCCTCCCGAAGACCTCCTGCGCCGAGCGGTGGACGCCGGTTGCTACTTCTCCATCGACACCGATGCCCACGCTCCGGGTCAGCTGGAGTGGCAAGCCAACGGCTGCGCCCAAGCGGTGGCCGCCGGCGTTGACAACGACCGCATCATCAACACCTGGCTGCACGACGAGCTGCTGGCGTGGACGGCCAGCCACGACGGCTGATTCAGGTCTCGCCACTCTGATGGCGCCGGGGGCGGACGACTACTTCCGAGCGCTCGGGATGGTCGGGGTCGAGGTGCACGGTGGGGAGATCGTCGTCCGTCGGGTCGCCGGAGGAGTCGACCACGATGACGATCTCGTCTTCTCGTCGGCCGTAGATGGCGTCGTACATGCCCACCATGGCGTTGCCCAATGCCCCCACCGCACACGAGCGGCTCAGGCGGGAATGTGCCACCGTCCCGGCCCCGCCCTCCTCACCGTCGGTGGACCGGAGCCAAGCCAGCCACTGTTCGTCGGACCAATCGTCGGCGTTGTCAGGGGGATCGCCGGAGAGATCGCCCGGGTCAGTGGACTCAGGCTCCATTAACCCAGGGTATCGGTGCCTTAGGCCGGAGACTTGTCGTCAGGAGGGGGCAGTCCATCAGTGCGGCTGCGCCAGTTCGACTCCGCCCTGAACAAGACCTCCCGCAGGGGCAAGCCGGTGCCGAGCGGCGGCGCGCGCCGCGTCGAGCTGCTCCACCTTGATCCGTCCCGGGCTGACCTTGACCCGCACGGGCACTCCCCAACGTCGACCTCGTCCATCACCCGCGCCGATGGCCAACGCTCGAGGAAGGTGGCGCGCACACCGAGGGTGCCGGTCTCCGCTTGCAACACGGCCCGCACCGAGTCCGACCAAGGCCAGGTCGGCCAGGGCGCTCACGGTGTGACCCGGGCGGCCCTTCTTCATCACGATTGGCGTGATCCACGCGTCATGGGCGCCGGCCTCGAGCAACTGGCTCACGGCGTGGGCCAGGGTCTCGCCGGTGGCGTCGTCCAAGTTCGCCTCGAGCAACATGAGCGGCTGACCAGATTCAGCTCCGACGGCCAGAGACTCGCCCAAGACGACCTGAGTGCAGTTGGGCAGGCCTTCGAGTTCGTTCGTGCCGGCGCCAAACCCCGTGGCGGTGATCCGCATGGGCGGCATGGGCCCATAGCCCGAGGCCATGGCGGCCAAGATGGCGGCTCCGGTCGGGGTGGTGAGCTCTACCGACACGTCGCGACCCCACGTCGGCACGCCCGCGAGCAGATGCACGACAGCCGGTGACGGGTTGGGGATGAAGCCGTGGGCGCTGCGCACGGTGCCCGTGCCGGTGGCGACGGCTGACGCCGTGACCTCATCGACGTCGAGGATCTCCAAAGCCGCCGCCGTGCCCACGACATCGATGATGGTGTCGTGCGCGCCGACCTCGTGGAAGTGCACCTGATCGGGCGGCCGGCGGTGCAGTCGTCCTTCGACGTCGCGCGAGGGCGGCGAAAGTGTCGAGGGCGCGCCGGGCCACCCGTTCGGGCAGCCGGGCTTCTTGGACGAGGCCGACGATGTGCGCGTGCGTGCGCACGACGACGTCGTCAGTGACTTCGACCACGGCCCGAGTCGCCCCCACCCCGGCCCGGAGCACCGACTCGGACTGCAACCGCCAGCCTCGAAAGGGAAGCCGCTCGAGCAGACCGAGCACCTCGTCGAGATCGGCCCCGGCATCGATGAGGCTGCCGAGCGCCATGTCGCCGGCAATGCCGGCGAAGCAGTGGAACCACGCCACGGTGGACGGTCTCGCGGACGGTGTCACGGCAGGATCCGGGCTACCGCGCAGGCCGCTCCGAAGCCGTTGTCGATGCCGACCACGGTGAGGCCGGCGGCGCACGACGCGTGCATGGCCAGCAGGGCCGTCACCCCTTCGAGGGAGGCGCCGTAGCCAGGCTGAGCTCGGAACGGCCACCACCGGTGCCGCCGTGATGCCGGCCACCAGGCTGGCGAGGGCTCCCTCCATGCCGGCGACCACCACAACGGCATCAGCGTCGGCGAGCTCGTCGACCGAGGCGAGGAGGCGGTGCACCCCGGCCACGCCGCAGTCGGCAAGCAACATCGGGGGCGAAGCCCATGGCGCGCAGAGACGCCATGCACTCGTCGGCCACGGGGAGATCGGCCGTACCGGCCGTGACGACAAGCACACGTGCCGGGTCGTACCGCCGCCGAACGCCACGCCACCAGCGCCAGCTTCCCCGTCGCCGTCAACTCCCCACCGGGGCATTCGGCCAGAGCGGCGTTGGCCTGGTCGGCGTCGGCCCGCGTCAGAAGCACCGGCCCCGAGCCGGGCTCCGACAGGAGCTCGGCCACGATGCGGGCGCACTGATCGGGCGTTTTGCCGGGGGCGTACACGGCCTCGCCCACACGCTGGCGCAGGGCGCGGTGGTGGTCCACCCGGGCGAACCCCAGGTCGGCGAAGGGCAGCCGGCGAAGCCGGAGCACGGCATCGTCGGGGTGACAGGCGCCGGTGCGGACGTCATCGAGGAGTTGGCGGAGTGCTGGTTCGTCCATGGGTCCAACTATCCTGCCTGCTCATGCCCGGGCACGTCGATCGCCTTCCTGGGACCAGTGGGCACGTTCTCCGAGGAAGCCCTCCTCACCCAGCCCGACTACGCGACCGCCACGGTCGTGCCCATGTCGACGTTGCCCGAAGCGCTCGAGGCCGCCTGCTCCGGCCAGGTCGACCTGGCCTTCGTCCCCATCGAGAACTCCATCGAAGGCACCGTCAACGCCACGGTAGACAGCCTGGTCCTCGACGTGGATCTTCTGATCCAGCGCGAGGTGGTCCTCGACATCCATCTCAACCTGGTCGCCCCGCCCGGCACCCCGCTCGCATCGATTCGGCAGGTGCTGTCTTTTCCTCATGCTTCGGCCCAGTGCCGGCGCTTCTTAGCCGAACGCCTACCCGCAGTGGAGGTCGTGCCCACCAACTCGACGGCGGAGGCGGCGCAGCTCGTCGGTGAAAAGGGCGGCCACGACCAGGCGGCTCTGTCTCCCAAGCTCGCCGCTGAGCTCTACGGGTTGGAAGTGCTCGAGGCCGCCGTCGAAGACCACCGCGACAATCAGACCCGCTTTGTGGCGTTGGCCCGCCAGGGTGTTCCCGCTCCGACCGGGCACGACAAGACCAGCATCGTGTGCTTTCAACGCGAGGACCGCCCCGGCAGCCTGCACGCCATCTTGAGCGAGTTCGCGGCACGCAGCATCAACTTGACCAAACTCGAGTCGCGGCCCACCAAACAAGGGCTCGGTAACTACTGTTTTCTGATCGACCTCGAGGGACATCTCTCCGATGAAGTCGTGGCCGACTGCCTGCGGGTGCTGCACGCTGAGCTGGCCGGTGTGAAGTTCCTGGGCTCGTACCCGGCCGAGGGCGAGCATGGCGCGGTGGTGCGGCAACGGGCCGACGCGGCATGGCGTGCGGCCGACAGTTGGATTGCCGACCTCCGGGCGCAGATCGTCAGAAATCCCTGACGCGCTACCCTCGTCCCTCGGAGGGATGGCAGAGCGGACGAATGCGAAGCTCTTGAAAAGCTTTGAGGTGATGAGCCTCCGGGGGTTCGAATCCCCCTCCCTCCGCTCGCAACCCTCAGTCGATCCGGCCCACCCCCGGCACTTAGTCGGGGGGCTACAGACGTGGGTCGACGGGTTCGCTCTCCATCGCCAAGACGCCGAAGACGCACTCGTGCACCCGATAGAGCCCCTCGTTTTGGACGAAACGCTCAAGGGCCTCGATGCCCAAGGCGAACTCTCGGATGGCCAACGAGCGCTTCAACCCGAGGGACCGATCACGCAGACGGCTCAAATTCTCGGGAAGCGTGTACTCCGGGCCATAGATGATCCGGAGGTACTCGGGTCCACGACACTTCACAGCCGGCTGGACCATCCCCCGTTTCCCCGAAGCCACGAATTGAAGCGGCTTTATCACCATCCCCTCACCGCCTCGTCCGGTCAGCTCTTCCCACCACGCGATGGCGGCAGCCTCGCTCGCAGGGTCCTCGAGATCCACAAGGAGGTGTGACGTGGCGATGATGGTGGGCTCCGTGTCCGAGGCCAAGCGTGTCAAGGTTGCCATGTGCCACAGGTGGTCACGGTCGACGTGAACTGCTCCCTCGCTGGCGAGAAGGTGGAAGGGGGCGATTCGAAGATCGTCGACTGACGATACGTCCCAGCAGTAGGGACGGTATGCGTCCCGGTACCGCTCAATCAGCGACACGCGGGCAACGGTCCTCTCGAAGAGCCCTCCAAGATCCAAGCCGCGGGCCTCGGTGGCCTCCATGCTCTTCGTCGCCACCGACAATGCCTGATGGGCCGCCGAACCGACGGCAGCATATTGATTGAGCAAGAGCTCACCGGCCTTGGCCGACCAGGGCATCAGCTCCATGTCGAGAACGACCCAGTCAGTCGACAACTCGTCCCACAACTCGGCCCGAGTCATGGCCGCACGTAGACGCTCCACGACGGCGCGTTCTATGGCGTCGTCTTTGAAGAACCGGCGGCCCGTGCGCGTGTAGATGATGCCCGCGGATTCATGTCGGACTCGGAATCGTGTCTCAATCGCATCGGCATCACGACCGACGATCGCCACGGCACACGATCCCATGTGCTTTTCTTCACAGATCAGGGTGGTGACACCGGCATTGCGGTACACGTCAAAGGCTTCTGTCGGATATTCCAACAACCCCTCACGGGTGGTCGTGGCGGGCGGAGACATCGTGGGAGGCAGGTAGACAAGCCAGCGAGGGTCCACCGCAAACCGGCTCATAGCTTCAAGGGCGGCGGCCGCGTGGTCCTCACCGATGGTGACGTTCCCGCCCAGACGAGTCGTGACGGACCGCCGGCCGAGGACGTCGGTGATGTCCAACAGCAAATCTTCTCGCCGCTCAGAGGTCTCCTCGATGACAAGAGGTTTCATTGGCTCGTAATACACACGCCGAGCGGGAACCGAGACGAGTTCCTTTTCGGGATACCGCAGCGCAGTCAGGCGACCACCGAAGACGCACCCGGTATCAAGGCAAATGGTGTTGTTGACCCATTCGGTGTCGGGTACCGGGGTGTGGCCATAAACGACCATCGCCTTGCCCCGGTACTCGCCGGCCCAGTTATAGCGAACGGGAAAACCGAATTCATCTGTCTCTCCCGTTGTCTCGCCAAACAAGGCGAAGCTCCGAACACGCAAAGACGCGCGGCCCTGCAACTTCTCATTCATCCCTGCGTGGGCGACCACGAGGTTGCCGTCGTCGAGCACCGAGTGACTGATGAGGCCGTCGACAAAGGCAACGACATCTTGGCGAAACTCGGGCGTCTCGCCTTCGAGCTGCTGGAGCGACTCGGCGAGACCATGACTGATCTTCACCTGTCGTCCCTGCAGGGCCCGCATGAGCTTCACATCATGGTTACCTGGCACGCACAAAGCCGACCCGGCCGACACCATCGCCATAGCTGTGCGAAGAACGGCGGGAGTCGACGGACCACGATCCACGAGGTCGCCCAGGAATACGACCTGACGACCAGCCGGATGGCCGTAGGTGCCGTCTTTCTCCACATATCCGAGTCGGTCAAGCAGCTCGGTCAGCTCCTCATGGCAACCATGGACATCCCCAACGATGTCGAACGGCCCATGGTCGTCTCGGCGATCAGTCCAGAGGCGCTGCCGTTCGATCTCAACGGCGTCGACGTCTTCCGGGGAGGTCAGTACGTGGACATAACGGAATCCCTCACGCTGGAGGCCACGGAGCGATCGCCGCAGTTGATTGCTCTGGTTACGAATAACGTGAGGCCCCATCTCCCGATCGGGTCGCATTCGCGACCGCTCCTGCATCACACCTTCGGGAAGGTCGAAGACGATCGCCACGGCATGAACATCCTTGTCCTTGGCGAGTTCGACGAGCGGTTTGCGGGCATCTCGTTGAACATTTGTCGCATCGATCACGGCGATGTGCCGCAGGGCCAGCCGCGTTGATGCGATGGCGCGGAGGATGCCGAATGCTTCGGTGTTGACATCAAGCGCATTCTCGTCATCTGAGACCAGAGCGCGACAGAAATCGGACGATATGACCTCCGTGGACGTGAAGTGCTTTCGTGCGAACGTCGACTTGCCTGAGGACGAGGCGCCCATCAGGACCACGAGGGAAAGCTCGGGGATCTTGATATTCATCGCGCAAACACCGCCATCTGGCTGGGCGGGCCCAACTCAGGATGCTCGTCGCCGACGGGCCGAAATCCAACCGAATAGCCGAATCGGTCGGAAATCGCCGTCGCCCACTCAACAAACTGGGCGCGAGTCCATTCGAAACGGTGATCGGGGTGTCGAAACTGTCCGGCCGGAAGCGATGCGAACAATTGGTTGTATTCGGCGTTCGGTGTCGTCACCACCACCGACGAGGGCCGAGCGTACCCAAAGACGCAATCAGCAAATGCGTCGAGACGATATGGATCGAGGTGCTCGATGACCTCGACGGCACTCACCGCGTCCCACCCTGACAAGCGCTCATCCCTATAGGTCAGCGAGCCGTGTATGAGCTGCACCCGCTCACGTTGCCGGGGGGCCATCGATTCCATGTGAAGTTTCTTGGCCGCCCGTTCAAGGACCCGAACCGAGACATCCATACCGATGATGGCCGAGAATCGAGAGTCTGCGACCAGAAGCTCGAGAAGCTTGCCTTCGCCGCAACCAAGATCTGCCACCCGGTTGGCACCACGATCGTGAAGAGCACCGACAACAGCTCGAAGTCGAAGTTGGTTGAGGTTCATAGGGCGTTCAAGGTTGGCCTCGACCGAGTCTCCTCGCACGGCACGAGCGTCCGGATCAATGTCATCGTCCCCACTGAGGCGACGCAGCGCATCGTTGGTCAGGCTGCGACGGTCCCGGAGATAGCGGCGCGTGATGAGGTCGCGCTCGGGATGGGAGGCGAGCCAATCACCACCGCGACTCAGAAGCTTGTCAACCTCGTCGTCGCCCACCCAATAGTGCTTTTCGCCGTCGAGGACAGGGATCAGCACGGTGAGATGGGTCAAGACATCGGCGAGCTTGGCGACGATGGAAAGCTGAATCTGGTGGTACCTCGACTCTCCCCAGCTCGGGAAGCTTGGATCAAGCGGCTCTGAGTTGACGACAACCGAATATCCGAGGGGCTCGAACAGACGTCGGATCAGATCGGCCCCCGCGTCGCACGGAAGGGCGGCAACCATCACCTCCAATGGCATCGGCGCGGCGGCAAGGTCTGGCCTCTCCGTCGACTGGCCCGTGCGGGCAGACGAGAACACTTTGCCGAGTGCGACCGACAACAGAGAGGTCGCGGCATACGGTCGATCGTTCACATACTGATCGATGCCCCCTGCCGCCGGGGTCCGCGCACCGCGGCCTCGCCGCCGAACCAGGTCGATAGGGTCAATTTCCAAAAGAAGAGCCGCCGTGCAGCGGTCGTGCGTCGCCTCCGGGTAGAAGACGTGAGCCGTCCCACCGAAGACATCGAAGGTTTGGTGCCGGTCAGGCTTCTTCCTCAGCAGATAGCCGAGGTCCGTCGCCGGCTGGTGGGTTGTCGAGATAGTCAAGAACACAGACCCGATTCTGCACGGTCGAGGGCGGCACGCCGCCAAGAGGGTCTCGGGGCGCCAGGAGACCCCAACCCGGCCCTCACCACGGAGTTCACCTCCGGATCACCAGTGAGCGAACCGGCCTGTGTGCCGATGGCTGACGGACACCCACAGGAGCGGCGCCATGGACAACCAGATGCCCATCACCTACGACGCTCTGGCAGAGCTCGTCACCTTGCCCGAGCTATCCGATTCGCTCACGGGCATCGGCAACCGGGCTTTGTTCGAGGACCACCTCACCAGAGCCGTGGCCCGGCGCCGGCGTTCTGGTGCCGCACTGGTGGTCATGCTCCTCCAGGTCCACGACCTGGGCGTCGTCAACACCGTCCACGGCCGAGCCCGAGGCGACCAGCTCCTCCAGGACATCGCGCAGCGGCTGCGCGCCAGCACCCGAGACGGTGATGTGCTGGCCCGGGTAGGAGCGGTCACCTTCGGGGTGATCTTCGAAGGTGCCCCCGGGACCATGAATGCCCAGTCGGCCGCCGAGCGCCTCCTGGACGGCTTCGCCCGACCCTTCGGCGAGCCCAGAGGCCAACTGCTCGCGCTCGCCACCATCGGCGCTGCCGCCAGTGACGGCGGAGCTGAATCCGCCCGTGAGCTGCTACGTAACGCCGAGCTGGCGCTGACGGTGGCCAAGGAGTCCGATGCCGCCTACTTCGTCTATTCCCCCGCCGCGGAGATGCGGGTGGTCGAAGAGGACTGAATGGACGGCCTGGAGTCTCGAGCCAGGCCAAGATCGCGTGATGCCCGACCCCCTCGTGCTCGGACGCTCGGTGGTCGTCGGGCCCGGCGCCCGTCCCCCCGAGCCGTGGGCGTCATGCGAGCGAATCCGCGTCACCGCCGTTGACCGAACCATCGCCGACGAGTTGAACGCCGCCTGGCGAACGCGACGCTCGATCATCGCCGAGCTCACGCCCGGACTGGGCCTCGATGATCCGTTCGCTCCACCCGACGAGGTGGTGATCGATCGCCAGCCGTGGCAGTGGCCAGTGGATCTGGACCTCGTGGGCGAACGGCTGCACCATGCCTTGTGGTCGAACGCGCTCGACGCGCGTGATGGTGCGGCCGCGGCGCGGTGGCACTGGGGGGACGTGGCGAGGCGTCTCGGGGCGGCGGGTTCAACGGGTGGTGACGCCGACGTCGTGCTCCCCGACGGCACCCCGGCCATCTGCGACGGTGGCCCCCTTGACGCGTCCCTGCCGGCGCGTATCGCCACCGCCGTGGTCCACCGCATCTCGCTCGAACACGACTCCCTTCAACCTCTGGGACCCAACGATCGCAGCGGCTTGGCCCTCGCCCCCGACCAACTCGACGCTGTCACCGAGCCCGGTGGCACGGCCCGCATCATCGCCCCGGCCGGCTCCGGCAAGACGAGAGTGCTCACCGAGCGCGCCCGCTTGTTGCTACGCGGCTGGAACCTTCCGGCCGGTGCGGTGGCCATGGTCGGCTACAACGTCCGCGCCGCCGATGAGATCCGAGCGCGCCTCGCCGACGTCGCCGGCGCACACGTTCGTACGTTCAACTCGCTCGGACTCCGGCTGTGCGGCCATCGGTCGACCATCGAGGAATTCGAGGTGCGACGGATTCTTGGGGATCTGGTCACCTTCCCCCGCCGCGCCGAGAGCGACCCGGCCGCTCCTTGGATCGAAGCGCTGTCACGCCTTCGTCTCGGGCTCGCCCAACCCGACACCGTGGAGGCTGAGCTGCCTGATGTGTCCGATCTCGACCCCGTTGCTCGTCGCTACCGTGCACTTCTGGGCGAGCGCAACGCCGTCGACTACGACGAACAGATCACCGGCGCCATCGAGCGGCTCCTGGCCGATGCCGCCTTTCGCCGTCGCAGCCAGCGTTTCGCGCGCGTCCTGCTCGTCGACGAATTCCAAGACCTCACCCCGGCCCACCTCCTGCTCATCCGGCTGCTCAGCGGACCGGCGGGCGCCGTCTACGCAGTCGGTGACGACGACCAGACCATCTACGGCTATGCGGGGGCGACGCCGAGGTGGCTGGTGGACTTCGAATCGTGGTTCCCCGGGGCCGCCCTGCACTCGCTGGAGGTGAACTACCGGTGCCCCGCCGCTGTGGTGGTGGCGGCATCCAACCTCCTCACCCACAATGCCCTGCGGGTGCAAAAAATGATTCGCGCCGCACCAGGCGACGGCGACCCTCCCAACTTCGGCGACGCTCTGACCGTCCTCGGCGGTGGCAAGAAGGCCGGCGAGGGAGCGGGAGCCGGGCCGGCCGGGCGCAGCGGTCAGCGCGTGCAAGCCCTTCTCGACGCCGGGGCCGAGGCGAGAGACGTGGCGGTACTGGCACGCGTCAATGCGTCGCTGGCCCCGGTCCAGGTCATGTTGCGCCACGCCGCCATCGCCGTCAACGGTCCCATTGACGAGCGTTTCCTCAATCGCGGCGGGGTGCGGGCGGCCTTGGCGTGGCTGGCCGTCGCCACCGCGCCGCCCTCCGCGCTACCGGCCTCGATGCTGCGCGAGGCAGCTCGGCACCCCAAGCGGGGCATGAGCGCCTCCCTCGTCGATCTGGTGAGCGGTCAGCACTCCGAGGAATCGATGCAGAGCCTGTCTCGGTGGCTCGAGGGTAAAGACAACACACGCGAGGCCGACAAGGTCATAGCCATGGCGGACGACATCGCCCTCGTACGTGCCGCGGCGGCGAGGCCCGGCGCCACCACCGCCCATGTCCTCTCCGCCGTGCGCTTGCGCGTCGGCCAGGGCGGGCTGGTGGCCAGCGCCACCGCGCTCGATCGGTGGAGCCACGGCGCCATCGCGTCGCATGGCGACGACCTCGACGCGCTTGTCGAGCTGGCCGAGCTGGAACCCGACCCGGTGCACTTTTCGTCGTGGCTGTCCGCTCAGCTCGCCCTGCCGGCCGATGGCAACGGCGTCACCTTGGCGTCGATCCACGCCGTCAAAGGCCGGGAGTGGCCCCATGTCGTCATCCACCACGCCACCGACGGTCTTCTCCCCCATCGCTTGGCCGAAGACATCGAAGAAGAGCGGCGTGTGTTTCACGTTGCCCTTACCCGGGGCCGATCGACGGTGTCGATCTCGCCCGGAACGGTGCCTTCACCGTTTCTCCTCGAGCTGGCCGCACCGGGTCATCCCGCCGCCGCCCCCACCCGTCGCGTCCGGGAAACGACACCGGTGGCGAGTCCCTCGCCCGTGAAGGGCGCCGAGCCGGTGTCGGCTGCCATCGGGCTATCTTTCAACTACAGCGGTCATGACTACGAAGTCGTGGAGGTCCTCGACAATGCCGTGAAGTCACGCGTCATCGGAGCGACGGCCACCATGACCAATGCATTCGGCACCACCGTGCGCTACCAGGGTCAGCCGGCCATGCTGGCTCATCCTCGCGTGGAGGCAGCGTGGGAAGCGCTGCGCGAATGGAGGGCCAAGCAGGCCAAGACAATCGGCAAGCCCGCCTATGTCGTGTTCGACGACAAGACGCTGCGGCTGGTGGCCGCCTTGCTGCCGACAAACGAGGCGGGCCTGCTTGCTGTCAGCGGTATCGGCCCCGTCAAGCTGGAAGCCTACGGCGACGATCTGATCTCGATCGCCGAAACGCTGCGCTCTGCGTAGGAAGCGCCTTCAGAAACCGATTCGCCGGACGGGGGCTTCAGCGGCGGCATTGGCATTGACCCCATGGACCTCGGTCCACCCGCCACCAGGCGAACCGAGCCAGTGCACCCGTGGTTTGCTCGGCCGCCCCGACACGGTGAGCGCCCCGCAGCTACAGGAGACCACGTCCCATGCATGGCACGTCGCCACGATGTCGTGACACGCCTCACAGCGAAGCCGGCGGGCCGGGCGTGCCCGGCGGCGTCGATCAGACGGCGGCATGAGAAGGCGCGCTCACCCCGCGCCGCGGCGTGATGATGTCGTCGATCAGACCGTAGGCCTTGGCTTCTTCGGAGGTCATGTAGAAGTCGCGATCGATGTCGCGCTCGACGCGCTCGATGGGCTGGTCGCTGTGGAAGGCGATGATCTCGGCCATGCGTCGGGTGGTGGACAGCACCTCGCGCAGGTGGATCTCCATGTCACGAGGTGCTCCTCTTGGTCCCCGCGCTGCCCTGGTGGATCATGATCTTCGCGTTGGGCAGGGCGAAACGCTTGCCCGGGGTGCCCCCGCACAGGATCATGGCCGCCGCCGACATGCCCATCCCCACGCAGATGGTCGACACGTCGCAGTGCACATGCTGCATGACGTCGTAGATGGCCATGCCGGCATAGGCCATCCCTCCCGGGGAGTTGATGTACAGGGCGATGTCGCGGTCGGGATCCTCGGCGTCGAGGTAGAGCATCTCGGCCACGATGAGGTTGGCGATCTGATCGTCGACCTCCTGGCCGAGGAACACGATGCGCTCCTTGAGCAACAGCGAATAGATGTCGAAAGGGCGATCGCCGCGTGCGGTTTGGTCGAATACCGTCGGAATGACCGCTTGATATCTCATGGTTGATACCTCATATATGAGATATCATACCTGACGTATGGGACGATGGGAACCGTGAACGAACGTCGTCACGAACCCCTGTTGCCCGGGTTGTCGGACATGGCTCGCCGTCGCAAGGCCCTGGCCACCGACCTGGCCGAGCGACGCATCGCCCTCGGGTTGTCCCAGACCGAGGTGGCGGCACGCATGGGGACGTCGCAGTCGGCGGTGGCTCGCCTCGAAGCCGGGCAGATCGACGTGCGCCTGTCCACCCTTGAGCGGTACGCGGCCGCTGTCGATCACGTCTTGGATTGGCACCTCGAGGATCGCGGCCACTGAGATGGCCGCCGCGCCCCTCGAGGATCAGGTGCGGACGTCATTGTTCGCCCGCCGGGTGGTGCTCGTCCACGGCGACCCTCGACGACAAGTCGGCATCCGAAGCGGCCGCCGCCCTCATGACCCTGGACGTGTTCGGCGACGAGCACATCGAGCTGCGCCTGCAGAGCTGCGAGGGGGCCATCGAAGCGGCTTTCGTCCTCATCGACATCATCGATGTGCTGGGGGTGCCCGTCCACACCACCGCCCTGGGCCTCGTCGGTGGGGGCGCCGTCGGCGTCTTCGCCCTAGGGGCACGACGGCTCATCGCTCCGCATGCCCGCTTGCGGCTGCGTGAGCCCGACATCGAGGTGACGGGCCGAGCCGGCGAGTTCGAGCGCTCGGCCGCCGAGCACGCCCGGCGGCGGGACCAATTCCGTCAGCTGCTCGCCGACAAGGTGGGCCGGAGCAAAGCCGAGATCGACGACGAGTGGGAAGGCGGTCACTACCTCGACGCCGCCTCCGCCTTGGAGGCGGGGTACGCCGACGCCCTAGGCGTCTGACGGCGGTTCCGACCAGCTCGACTAGCTCAACTGGTTCGGCCAGGCCGAGGCTGAGCCCGGTGGCCAACAGCGCGCCTGCTTCCGGAGCCTCGAGCGGCCGAGCGAATAGATAGCCCTGGCCACACTCGCACTCCTCGTCCTGGAGCATCTCCAGCTGACCCTCGTACTCGATCCCCTCGGCCAGGGTCTGCAGGCCGAGCGCCTGCCCCAGCTGCACGAGCGCGTGCACGAGGGCTTGGCCTTCGACGGACTCGGCCATGCCCATCACAAAGGCACGATCGATCTTGATCACGTCGACGGGGAACTGCTGCAAGTACGCCAGCGACGAGTAGCCCGTGCCGAAGTCGTCGATGGCGATGCGCACTCCGACGCTCTTGAGTTCCTTGAGCCGATCAGCGGCCTCCCGGCTGTGGCGCATCAGGGAGGTCTCGGTCATCTCGATGACGAGCGCGGTGGGGTCGAGCCCCGAGCGCTCCAACGCCGTCCGTACGTCACCGACCAGTCCCGCCGTTTCGAATTGGCGCGCCGACACGTTGACCGACATGTGCACGAGATGCCCCTCTTCGCGCCACAGCTGGGCTTGGCGGCAGGCAGCCACCAGCACGAACTTCCCGACGTCGGTGATCATGTCGGAGTTCTCCAAGGCGTCCATGAACTCAGCCGGGGGCAGCACGCCGCGGGTGGGGTGGCGCCAGCGCAGCAGGGCCTCGAGACCCACGATGTCCATGGTCCGCAAGTTCACGATGGGCTGGTACACCACGAAGAACTGCCGACCGAGGAGGGCCTGGCGGAGATCCTTTTCCAAATCGAAGCGGCTCTGGAAGGTGGCCCGCATGGAGGCGCGGAACGTCACGTGTCGATTGCGTC
Organism: uncultured Acidimicrobiaceae bacterium; assembly: GCA_963793645.1. GTDB lineage: Bacteria > Actinomycetota > Acidimicrobiia > Acidimicrobiales > UBA8190 > CAWCAW01. The sequence continues at coordinate 287,464 of CAWCAW010000006.1, forward strand.
CCCCGGCCTTGGCCTCATACAAGGCGATATCGGCGTCGCGCAGCAGGTCCTCGGCCGACTCGTACATGCCCGAGACGATCCCGATGCTGGCCGACACGTGCAATAAAGGACGGGCGTCGCTGTCGACGGGGAAGGGTTGCACGAGGGACTCGAGCAACCGATCAGCCACCATCTCCGGCGCCATGGACGACGACGATTCGGCCAGGACGACGAACTCGTCACCGCCAAGGCGGCCGATGGTGTCCGATGCCCGCAGCGCGCCCAAGAGCCGAGCCGCCACCAGCCGCAGGAGATCGTCGCCGACGCGATGCCCGAAGGTGTCGTTGACATCTTTGAACCCGTCGAGGTCGATGAACAAGGCGGAGACCGATGTCCGGGTCCGGCGCGCCCGGGCCAGCATCTGCTCGGCGCGGTCGAGGATGAGGGCTCGGTTCGGCAGGCCGGTGAGCACGTCGTGGATGGCCAGGTCCTCCAGCGCCTCCTGGGCGTCGCGTAGCTGGGTGATGTCGTGGCCCGAGACGACCAGCCCGTGCACCACGGGGTCGTCGAGCAGGTTGACGATGCTGAGCTCGAAGGGCACCGAGCCGCCCGCCCCGCGCTTTTCAACCCGACGTGCACCACGGTGGGCCCGTCGCTCGACGACGGCGTGGCCAAAGCACGCGCCAAGGCGGTGTCGAAGCGGGGGCGATCGTCGTCGCACACCAGGTCGCCCAAAGGCCGGCGCTCGACGAGCTCTTGGTCTTGACCAAGCAGACGCGTCACCGCCGCGGAGACCGACTCCACCTGGCCGGTCTCGTCCACCAGCATGAGCATGCTCGCCGCGTTGTGGACCAGCGAGCGAAATCGCCCCACGTCGTTGGCGGCCACCTCCCAGCGGCGGCGCTCGGTCAGGTCACGTACCGACATCACGACACCGCCGACGTCGGGGTTGTCGAGGAGGCTGCTGCCGACCACCTCGACGAGACGCCACCCTTCCGGGGCGCGCACCCGCAGCTCGAGCGGCGTGCCGACGTCTTTGCCTTGGACGCTGGCCAGCGACACCACGGCAAGCTCGTGGTCGCCCGGGTGCACGAAATCGAGCACGCTGATGCCGACCATGTCCTCGAGGCGCAGCTCGAAGAGCGCTTCGGCAGCGTCGTTGGCCCAAATGAGCCGGGCGGAGTCGTCGATTACGACCGCGGCGTCGGGAAAACCACGGGCGATCTCCGATAGGGCGCGATTGTCCATGGCCTCCTCTCCTGGTGAAGAGCGCTGTGTGGACCTATCGGCACAACGGGCCTGCTGCTGAAGCGTCCCCTATCGGGCCTCAGCTGGGCCTTCAGCCCGCCGCCGCGGCCTGGGCGGCTTGGGCCACCACATCCAGCAGCACGTTGGGCGCCACGGGCTTGCGTAGATAGCGAAAGACCTTGGCCCCGAGTCGCTGTCGGAGCTCCTCGTCGAGCGAGAAGGCGGACACCAGGACCACCACGGGGGGCGGCTCGTCCAAGGCCTCGAGCACGGCGATGCCGTCACGGCGTGGCATGCGGACGTCGAGGACGAGCACGTCGGCCCCCTGGTCCTCGAGGATGTCCAGGGCCACCTGGCCGTCCTCCGCCTCGCTCACGTCATAGCCCTCGCCGCGGAAGATCTCACAGGCAGTCGATCGCACGCCTTCGTCGTCGTCAGCGACGAGCACCTTGGCGATCTCTTCGGTCACGACATGGCCTCGACGGGGGGTTGGAGGGGCAGGCGAACGGTGAAGATCGTGCCGCCGGTGGCGCCGTTGCCGATGGACACCGACCCACCGTGGCCTTCGGCCAATCGCCGCACGATGGCCAACCCCAGTCCTGTCCCGTCGGCCCGGGTGGTGAAGAACGGGTCGAACACCTTGGCGGCGGTCATCGGGTCGATCCCCTCGCCGTCATCCTCCACTGTGATGACGGCGGTGCCGTCGTCGGTCGCCGCGCTCGAGGCGCAGCGAGCCCGAGTCGTGCATGGCTTGATAGGCGTTTGTGACCAGGTTGGTGAGGATCTGGCCGACCTGGGCACGATCAGCGGTGAGGACGACCGAGTCGGTGTCGTCGGAGACGGCGATACCGGGGGGCGGAGGGGAAGCCTCGAGCACCTCTCGCACCAACTCGTGCACTTCCAAAGTCACCGGCACCGGAGCCCGGTCGCGCATGTAGGCGGTGAGGTCCTCAGCCAGATGCGCGGCGCGGGCCAACTCGCGCTCGGCCATGGCCAGATGCTTCTCGGTGTTCGTGGTGTTCCCGAGCGACTGGCGAATCAAATAGTGGGCGTTGGTCACCGCCGCCAGCGGATTGCGCAGTTCATGGCCGACGATGGTGGCCATCTCCCCTACCGCGGCCAGACGCTCGCCGCGCACCAGCGCATCGTGGGTGGCGGTGAGCTCGGCGCTGCGCTGCGCCACCAGCTCCGCCGCGTAGAGCTGGCGCCGGCGCAAGATGTCGACCACCAAGGCCATGGCGAAGGCCAAGAGCAACCCCACCCCGAGCAGCAGGTAGGGCGCCGCGTTGGGGAAGCCGCCGGCCAGCGGGCTCTTGGCCGACGCCACGATCAGCCACGTCGCCGATCCCAACGAAAAGGTGGAATGGCCGAGGGGACCCGACAGCGGAAACGCACGGGTGTCGGCCAGGACCAAATCGCTTCGCTGCGCCTGGGGCGAGGCGTAGACGACGGCGTTGAGCTCGTGAAAAGCGGCGTTGTCGGCGGAGGGGATGGCGATGAAGGTGGGGATGGTCAGCTGCTCGTAGACGGCGAACCCACGGGGAACGAGGGGGGCGCCCTTGGCGAAGCCCAAGGTGGTGGTCTTGTCCGACGAGCTCACCAGCACCGGGGCCAGCTTGGCGGCGGCCGTCCCCAAGGTGGCCGAAAGACGGGGCACGGCTACCTGCCCCACCGGCAGCCCCGGACCGACGGAGGAGGCCACCACCCAGTGCGCACCCTGCCGGCGCATCAGCGCGATGGCGATGGGGCCGGCCACCAACGAGCGAGCCTGGTCGGCAAAAGCCGACGGCGACCCCCCGTTGGCAGAGACCCCGGAGGCAAGGCCATCGAGCGACGAGCTCACCCCGGAGAAGATCGACGACACGTACACACCCGCCTGGGTGGTGTCGTTGTTGAGCAGCGCCTGGTTCTGGCTGTCCACACCCCTTTTGGTGAGGACGAAGCCCAGCACGCTGAGGGCGGCGATGAGTAGCAGCACCACGAGCGCCACCGCCGAAACACGTTTCATCGACATCGCTCGAAACCGCCTCTGTTGGCTACATCAAAGTCTTTTTCGTCCTGAGCTGCTCGTCAAGCAATGCACGGCCTCCACCACGGCGTCCGCGGTGTCCTTCACGACCGACCGGTCCACGGCCAAGTTGCGGGCCTGACCGCTGGCGGGCCACAGCCCGACCACCCGCGACGGCAAGGCACGTTCGCCTCGGGCCAACGCCGCCACCAGGGCCGGGAACCCCATGACCGGGCGCCACGAGGCCGACGGGGCGCCCGGGTAGATGGCCAGCATCACCGGCCGTCCTCCGGCGAAGGCCCGCACCTCGACCCGGCCGTGCAAGGCCAGGGCCTTGGTGCCGGGGCAGTCCCACCAGTCGTCGCGCCCGCCCACCGCCGGGGGGCGCTCGAAGCGATCCCAGTCGAGGGCCGCCCACAGCTGCGTGGCCCACGTGGTGGCCTCGGCCGCCACCACGGCCTGGCCCCCCTCCGTCAGCGACCCGTACCAGGCCGCCCACCACGGAGCCCGGCCCACCTCCTCGAGGCCTCCGGCCAACACCTCGGTCACCGCCGCCCGGGGCGAAGGGGCGCGTCCGAACACGCACCGTTGCACGGCAGCGAGACCCACGGCCCGCCGGCACGCACGCGCCGAGGGCACGAAGGGGTCATCAGCCGCCTTGCATTGTTCGGGGTTGTCGACCGACAGCCGCAGGCGATGGGCATCCACGGTGAGCCGCTCGCCGGCGGGCACCTTGCTGACCAGGGGTACGAGCTCGTCGCGCAGGCGTTGGCGCACCTCGGAGAGCAAAGACCCCGGCACCTCGGGTCCGCCGGGGGCTACCAGCTCGTCGGTCAGGGCGGCGGCCCGGGGCAGCAACAACGCCGGTGAGGCGGCTCCACTCACAGCTCGTCGTCCTGGTGGTGCGGCGTGCGGCTGACGCGATCCTGGCCGGGACCGCAGTCGGGAAGGCCGGCGCACCACGCACACAGGGGGTTGGGGTTACGGGCCGGCTCGGCCCCGCCCGCCATTCGGCACACGGCGTCGACGCCGGCCAGGAGACGGTGTAGCGCCCCCACGATGGCGTCCTCACCGACGTCCTCGGCGTCGAGCTCACCCGTGCGGGTGTAGTAGGTGGCGATGCGAAAGGGCGGGGCGCCGCTGCGCAATGTCTCGAGCAACGCGTAGAAGTGCAGGTCACCGCGGTGCTCCAGGCGCCGGGACCCTGACTTCACTTCCACCACACACACCGAGGCCCGCTCGCCGGCGGGAGCACCCAGGGCGAGGTCCACCACCCCTGTGAGAACGACGCGGCCACCGGCCAAAGGCACCTCCAGGCGTTCCTGGGTGCGGGGCAGCCAGGCCGAGCTGGGCACCTGCCACGTGGTGGAGATGGTGCGGGCGTGATCGGCCACTTCTTCGGCCAGCTGGTGGCGCTCGTCGGCGGGAAGGGCGGCCACGAAGCCGGCCACCTCGTCGCGATCGCCCTCGCAGGCCACCGCGGCGACGGCGTCGGTAAAGGGGTCGCCGATGTGCCCCATGGTCACCCATTGGCGGAACACGGCGTCGACCAGGATCCCTCGCACCAGGGCCCCGGTCAGGGCTCGGGGCGCCGAGCGGCGGGCTACGAGATGGGCCTCACAGGCCAGGACCTGGTTGAGGGTCTCCTTGTTGACACGCAGGGACGGAGCGCCAGGGGGCAGGGCGGCCAGGGCGGGGGCCAGGCCGTCTTCGAGCCAATCCCGCAGGCCGCCGGCCAGGCCGGGATCGACCACGGGCCGGCGGCTGCTGTCGCCGCGCAACCTCGTCAACACGTCCGCGGGGGAGGGTCTGACGGGAAGGGCCACGGCGGAAGTCACGGCTCGAGCATTGCGCACGGTTGTGACAGGACCGTGTCTTTGCGATTCCAGTCGCCTCCGAGCGGCGCCGATAAGGTGAATCGGGGTAACGATGACGACGGAGCAGCAGCCTGCATGACCCCGACGTTCGACGTGGTATTCGGGATCTTCGTGGCCGCCATGGCGGCCCTCGCTGTCATCGCGCTGCGGTGGGCGCTGCGCCGTGACCGAGCCGAGCGCTCGGCTCGGCGCCAGGGATCGTGACCCCCGACGAGTCCACCAGCCGCGCCGGGGGCCTGCTCCCCGGTGGGGTGTTCACCGGGCCCCACAGCCGCAATCTGTGGCTGAGCCGGCGTCGCCGTATCGGCGTGTTTCGAACCCGGCCCCGCACCGCTTTCGTGTTCGCCGGGGGCAGCTCCCGGGGTGCGGCGCAGATCGGCATGCTCCAGGTGCTCGTCGAGCGCGGCATCCGGCCCGACGCCGTGTACGGATCATCGGTGGGGGCCATCAACGCGGCAGGCTACGCCGGCACTCCCGATGCGGCCGGCGTCGAACGCATGGCGGCCATCTGGCGGCGGCTGACGCGAGACGACATCTTTCCCCAGGGCCGCGTGCCCAACGCGGTGCGGTACTTCCAACAGCGCCAGTCCGTCCACCCCAACCGGGCCTTGCGCCAGGTCATCGAGGAGGGGTTGACCTTCGACTTACTGGAGGAAGCCGCCATCCCCCTACAGGTGGTGGCCACGTCTCTGACCGATGGGCGCGTGAGGTGGTTCACCCGCGGGCCGGCGGTGGAGGCCATCTTGGCGTCTGCCGCGCTACCGGCCCTGCTCCCCCCGGTCGACATCGCCGGCGAGATGTTCATCGACGGCGGCGTCATCGACAACGTCCCGCTGGGGCGGGCTGTGGCCGAGGGAGCTGAGCGCGTCTTCGTCTTGTTGTGCGGCCCCCTGCACTACAAACCGCATCCCTACCGCCGGCCCGTCGAGGCCGTGCTGACCGCCTTTTTCATCGCCATCCACGCCAAATTCGCCCGGGAGCTGGCCGACCTCCCCCCCGGCGTGGAAGTGGTGGTGTTCACCGTGGACTCGGAGCCGATATCTCGCTACGACGACTTCTCGGGGACCGATGCGCTCCTGGCGGCGGGACGCGCCAGCGCCGAGACCATCTTGGACTTCTGGCGCTCGGGAGGGATCGGCGACAAGGTCGGCTCTATCGGCCGCGTCCCCTCGGGGCCGGTGGGGCCGAGCGTTCCGGCGCCTCCTGTGGTTGCGGAGCCGGAGCCCGAGCCGGCTGCTTCGCCGGAGGAGCTGTCAGAGTCTTCACAGCCGTCAGCGGCCGATGAGCAGGCCGTGGCCGATCGTTAGACGGCTACACGGTTACCCGGTTAGCGCCTCGGAGGCTTGTCGTCGTCTTCGGGACGCCGCGCCACATGCCACCCCGCCGAAGAGACCTTGCGGGGTTCGTAGAAGACGCAGCCGTCGGGGCATGCGAAGGGGAGCTGCTCATTGGCGTCGACACGGCACCGCTCGAGCTTCTCGCCCCGGGCGGTGGTCTGCATGATGTAGTGGCGGCAGTCCTGCTTCACGGCCATGGACCATTGTGGCCCGTCCTCCGACCTGCTGTAGCGTCGCCTGACGTGGACGTGCCTGCCGGCTCACCCCGGTCGACCCCGGTGTCGGCTCGGCAGCTCTTGCGGTGGAGCGAGACTCTGTCGGCCATTGCCCGCACGGGACTCGGGTTCACCCAGAGCCTCTACGAGCGTGAGCGCTTCGAGGAAGTCATCAAGGTGGCCGCCGACATCCGAGTGGCCGCCGCCGACGGCTCCGATGGCGTGGAGGACGCCGGGGCGCTCATCGAGGAATGGATGGGCTCCATAGGCGAGGGGGTGGCGGGATATGTCACCCCCAAGGTCGCCATCGGCGCCGCCGTGGGCAATGACGACGGCGAGCTCTTGTTGGTCAAGCGGGCGGACTCGGGGGTCTGGCTCTATCCGACCGGTTGGGCGGACGTGGGGTACTCGGCCGCCGAAGTCGTCGTCAAAGAAGTCCTCGAGGAGACCGGCATCGAATGTGAACCGGTCCGCCTCATCGCCGTGCTCGACGGCCTTCGCCTCGGCTTCACCCGAACGCCCCTGTACTCATTGGTGTTCCATTGCCGGGCCACCGGGGGGACGTTGCAAGCCCACCCGTTGGAGACCGCCGGCGTGGGTTGGTTCTCTCTCGACGAGCTCCCCCAGCCTCTGGCCGGCGCCGAACGATGGGGGCGCCACGTCTTCGCGGCCCTGCGCGGCGAGCACGTCGACGTGCTCTTCGACCGGCCCCGCCAACCGATGTGGCGTGGTGAAGATGCCGCCGAAGGTGGACCGGGCGAAGCTTGACGCTCAGTCGCCGCCGAACTCCCCTCGGCCTTCGGAGTCGAAGCGGAAGCCGACGCCGCGCACCGTCACCAAGTAGCGGGGATTAGCCGGGTCACCCTCGAGCTTGACCCGCAACCGCCGGATGTGTGTGTCGAGCGTGCGGGTGTCGGCGAGGTCGCGTCCCGACCACAGGCGATCGATGAGGTCGTCGCGCGTGCGGACCTGCCCCGGGGGCGAGAGCAGGGCGGCCAACAAATCGAACTCGCGCCGTGACAGATGCACCATCCGGCCGTCCGACAACACCTCGCGACGAGCGAAGTTCACCCGTACCGGACCGGCGACCACTTCGTCAGCGCGATCCACCACCGGCCCCGCCGGCCGGGGCGCCAACAGCATGGGCGGAGGCGACACGCGCCGTAGCACCGACTGAATGCGGGCGACGAGCTCTCGCAGGTGGTAGGGCTTGGTCACGTAGTCGGCCGCACCCACCTCGAGCCCGAGGACCACGTCCATCTCGGCGTCGAGAGCGCTGACCATGATCACCGGTACGTCCGCCAGACTTCGCATGCGCCGGCACACCTCGGTGCCCGCCATCCCCGGCAAGAGCACGTCGAGCAGCACGAGATCGGGGGACGCGCCGCGAACATCTGCAGACCCTCGAGGCCGTCGGCGGCCAGTTCGACGGCATAGCCCTCGTTCGAGAGACCCGCCTGCAACCCCTCTCGATAGGACTCTTCGTCCTCGACGACGAGGATGCGAACACGCTCGCCGTCTGTATATGCAGCGATCATTTCTCCGAGTCCCTGGGTTGCCACCTTCAACTATCCACAGGGCTACCGGTGTCAAATGAACGAATCGCGAACAGACAGCAAACAATCAGTGATCGTTCAATGAAATTCGCCCTAGACCTGGATTTGGTCCGTTCACGCGCCACTGCCGTGGCGCTGGCGATGAGCGATGGCCTTGGCTGCACCCCATGCCAACGCGAGCTCTCCGATGGCCGGATCGAGCGCAGCCAGTGAAGCGGGCGTCAACCCATAGTGGTCGGCCGGAAAACGGTCCTCGGCAAAGTGGTCGCGCACCACAGGCGGCACACCGGCGGCGGCGAGCACCGCCGTCGGGTACGCGACCACGCCGCGCACGAGTTGCAAGGGGGTGACCCGCTGTTGGTCGACATCGGCGGCTGCCAACGCCGCGAGCTCGACGGAAAGCTCGGCAGCCGCGTCGGCGGCGGCCCCACGCGCTTCGGCCAGCACAGCGTCGTGATCGACCGCCGCTCCCGAGGCGACCCACGCATCGAGGATCGTCTCCACCGAGTCGACCACCCAGGCCTCTACGACCGGCGGTAGGGCTACGGCCAGGGCGGCGCCCACCTCGGCGAGAACGCGCCCGGAGTCGTTGTCGTCAGCCAGGATGCGAACTTTGCGCTTAGCTCTCGACGACGTCCCCGAGGAGATCCACCCGGATCCCCTGGGTCCGCAGCCACTGCAGGGCTTCGTCGATCTTGGCCGGCTCACCGGCGATCTCGCAGATGATCCATCCTTCGTGCTCGTCGACATTGGCCCGTCGTATGTTGGGCTCGACGTCGTGGTCGCGCACCATGCGGGCCATGAAGGGTTGGCGTACCAAGTCCTCGGGAAAGGTGAGCTTCACCCTGACGTCGATCACCGCAGCGCCGCGTTCAAGTTGCCGGTGCGAAAGCCTTCGAGGTCCAACGTCACGTACTCGTATCCCGCACCGCGCACGGCGGCGACCACCTCGAGCGCGCCGCTGCACGGCCATGGCCAGCTCATCTGCTTCGAGCTCGACACGGGCCACGTCGCCATAATGGCGCACACGCAGCTGGCCGAAGCCCACAGCGCGTAGCGCCGATTCCGCCCGGGCCACTTTGCTCAGAGCCTCGAGGCTCACCGGTGTGCCATAGGGAAGGCGCGAGGCCAGACACGCCGCGGCCGGCTTGTCCCACGTGCGCAGGCCGAGGCGGCGCGAGGCGGCGCGCACGTCAGCTTTGGCGAAACCGGCCGTCACGAGCGGAAAAACAGCTCCACGCTCGGACGCCGCTTGTTGACCGGGACGGTGGTCGGAGAGGTCGTCGGTGTTCACGCCGAGCACGACGGTGGCATTGCGCTCGAGCGCGACAGGAGCGAGAACGTCGAGCAAGCTCGCCTTGCAGTAGTAGCAGCGGGCGCCGTCATTGGCCACGTAGGCCGGATTCTCGAGCTCGTTGGTACGCAGCTGTTGCCAATTGAGATGCCACTCGCGCGCCAGGGCCTCGCAGTCGGCCAGCTCGTCGGGGGCCAGCGACGGCGACACGGCGGTGGCCACCAACGTCTGCTCGGCACCGAGCACGTCGGTGCACACCTTGGCTAGAAACGCCGAGTCAGCTCCGCCGCTGAAGGCCACGACCACTCGACCGAGGTCCTCGAGCATCGCGCCCAGCACATGCACCTTCGTGTCGAGCTCAGCATGGGTGGCGAGCGTCACCCGCCGCCGCCCAACACGGCGTCGAGGACATCAGTGATGTCACCGACCGCTCCGGCCAGAAACGGCCCGAACTCGGCGTAGCGAGACGAGGCCTCGTCAAAGCGCATGGTGTACACACAGTCCTTCAAGTCGTCGATGTGGGCCCCGAAAAGCGTGACGCCCCACTCATAGTCGTCGAGTCCGGTCGAGGCCGTGATCAGCTGCAGAATCCGCCCCGCAAAGGTGCGTCCAATTTTTCCGTGCCCCCCCATCAACGCCCGCCGGGCCTCGTAATCGAGCGAGTACCAGTTGTACTCAGCGTCACGTCGCTTGGACATGGGGTAGAAGCAGAAGGCCGGCTTCCCCTCGGGCGGCAGCTGCGGGTACAGCCGGGCCTGGCGCATCTCCTCGGGGATCCCGCTGGCATACTCCGAGACCTCGGTCACCGACACGTAGGAGTACGGCGTCTCGAGCCCCGCCTGGCGCAGCGCGCTTTGGACGGTGCGCAGCCGGTTGGCATCGGGGCCGAGCACGACGAAACCGATGTCGGCCTTGTGCCCGAACATGGACACCGTCACCACCTGGTCGCCGGCCTCCTGCGCGCCTTTTACGGCTCGCACCACCGCTTCAGGGTCCGTGGCCGGCGTCACCTTGGTGAAGAGGTGAAGGACGGCCAGGCCGACGGTGGGAGAGAGGGTGTCCACGGGCCCAGTGTAGGAAAACGCTGAGGGGCGCCCGGAAGGCGCCCCTCAGTCAAACGTTCTGGCCGGCCGAAACCGGCACCCACGAGGTGTTCGTGGTTAGAAGTCGTCCATCCCGCCGCCGGGCATGGCCGACGCCGAGTCCTTTTCGGGCTTGTCGACGATGACGGCCTCGGTGGTGAGGAAGAGGGCCGCGATCGAGGCTGCGTTCTGCAGCGCCGAACGGGTCACCTTGGCGGCGTCGATGACACCGGAGGCGAACAGGTCCTCGTACACGTTGGTCGCCGCGTTCAGACCCTCGGCAGGCTTCTTGAGGTTGCGCACCTTGTCGACCACCACGCCGCCTTCCAAGCCGGCGTTCACGGCGATCTGCTTCAAGGGCTCTTCGACGGCACGGGCCACGATGCGTGCCCCGGTGGCCTCGTCACCCTCGAGCTTCTCAGCCAGGTCGAGGATGTTCTGCTGGGACCGCAGGAGCGCAACGCCGCCACCGGGGACCACACCCTCCTCGATGGCCGCCTTCGTCGTCGACACGGCGTCCTCGATGCGGTGCTTCTTCTCCTTGAGCTCCACCTCGGTGGCCGCTCCGACCTTGATGACCGCCACGCCGCCCGAAAGCTTGGCCAGGCGCTCTTGGAGCTTCTCGCGGTCGTAGTCGGAGTCGGTGTTCTCGATCTCCGCCTTGATCTGGTTGATGCGACCCTTGATGTCGGCCTCGTCACCGGCACCTTCGACCACGGTCGTCTCGTCCTTGGTCACGACCACCTTGCGGGCCCGACCCAGAAGGTCGAGGCCGACGTTCTCCAGCTTGAGGCCCACCTCTTCGGTGACGACCTGGCCGCCGGTCAAGATGGCGATGTCCTGGAGCATGGCCTTGCGGCGCTCACCGAATCCGGGCGCCTTGACGCCGGCGGACTTGAAGGTGCCCCGGATCTTGTTGACCACCAGGGTGGCCAGGGCCTCGCCCTCGACGTCCTCGGCGATGATCAACAGCGGCTTGCCGCCTTGCATGACCTTCTCGAGAATGGGAAGGAGGTCACGAACGGCCGAGATCTTCGATCCCACCAGCAAGACGTAAGGGTCCTCGAGCACGGCTTCCATGCGCTCGGGGTCGGTCACGAAGTAAGGCGAGATGTAGCCCTTGTCGAAGCGCATGCCCTCGACGAGGTCCATCTCCATCCCGAAGGTCTGGGACTCCTCGACGGTGATGACGCCGTCCTTGCCCACCTTGTCGATGGCCTCGGCGATCATCGAGCCGATCTCGGTGTCGGCGGCGGAAATAGACGCCACCTGGGCGATCTGCTCCTTGGAGTCGGTGTCACGCGCCAGACACCTTCAGCGACGCTACGGCCGCCTCGACGGCGGCCTCGATGCCCTTCTTCAGCGACATGGGGTTGGCCCCGGCCGCCACGTTGCGAAGGCCCTCGCGGACCATGGCCCACGCCAGAACGGTGGCGGTGGTGGTGCCGTCACCGGCTACGTCGTCGGTCTTCTTGGCGACTTCCTTGACGAGCTCGGCGCCCACTTTCTCCCATGGGTCCTCGAGGTCGATCTCCTTGGCGATGGACACACCGTCGTTGGTGATGGTGGGGGCGCCCCACTTCTTCTCCAACACGACGTTGCGGCCCTTCGGGCCGAGGGTGACGCGTACGGCGTCGGCGAGCTTGTTCATGCCGTTCTCGAGGGCCCGGCGGGCTTCCTCGTCGAAGGCGATCATCTTGGCCATGGGTGTTTCCTCCGTGGACTTCCTCTAGGTGCGCTGTTAGCACTCTATCGGTTCGAGTGCTAACAGGTAACCACACCCGGTTGGAGCGCGCAAGCAGCGCCCGGTCCGGGGGGCTGTGTCACAGGTCCGCCCTAAAATCGAACACATGTTCGATAACACACGAATCCCCGACCTCGACGACAAGACGATCGAAAGCGAGCTGTGCTCCCAAGCTGCCCACGTGGCCGTGGGTGAGTGCCGCCTCCTGCTCCTGATCGGCGAGTTCGATCTCCGCGGGACATGGGCCGGGCAAGGTCTGCACTCGTGTGCTCATTGGCTCAACTGGAGGGTGGGGACCTCGATGGGCACGGCCCGAGAGCAGGTGCGCGTGGCTCGGGCGCTGGCCGACCTGCCCGTCCTCCGGGCGAGCTTCGCCACCGGCGAGATGTCGTATTCCAAGGTCCGGGCCATCACTCGGATCGCCACCCCACAGCTTGAGGAGGGCCTGGTGGAGATGGCCCGCTACGCCACGGCGTCACAGCTCGAGCGGATCGTGCGGGAGTTCCGGCGTTGCACGTCGGAGGAAGCCCGTCACGCCATCGCGGCAACGCAGCCGGCAGTTCCTGCGCAGCTACACCGACGACGACGGCATGGTCGTCATACACGCCCGGCTCACTCCCGAGGACGGTGCCGTGGTGCTGGCCGCCATCGAAGCAGCCCGCGCCGCGTTGGAGGAGCCGCCCCAACCTCAGCAAAACGTTCCCGCGGAAACGTCGGACGGGGGCTGGCGCGACCCGTGGTCGCCATCATCGGCCGCCGCAGAACGACACGCCGACGAACCGGTCCATCCGTTCGAAGCCGACCGCGCCGACGCGCTCGTCGCCGCCTGTGCGTCGGTGTTGGCGCGCGGCTTGGACGACGACGACGGGGCCGATCCGCATGTGTCCGTGCTCGTCCACGTAGACGAAGCGGTCTTGTCCGATCCCGCCGCGGCGGGCTGCTCCCACATCGACGGCGTGGGTGCCGTGGCGCCGCACGTGGCGGCCCGCTTGGCCTGTGATGCGGCGGTGTCGCGCCTCATGTACCGACCCGACCGGTCCGTCGAGCCCCGCGGGACGACACGCGCCATCCCACGCACGATGCGTCGAGCGCTGAACGCCCGCGATGGAGGCTGCCGGTGGCCGGGGTGCACCGCACAGCGCTTCTTGCACGCGCACCATGTCGTCTTCTGGTCGCGAGGGGGGCCGACCACGTTGTCCAATCTGGTTTCGTTGAGGGTGTCGCACGAATCCTGACTATCCCGCCCGCGTTTCGCGGCGCGGGTGACGATGCGGTATGCCTGTCAACGTGCGAGCCGGCGATCGTGAGCAGCTGTTCCTCATGCCTCCTTCGGTGACCGATTGGCTGCCTGAAGGACATCTGGCCTGGTTCGTCGTGGACGTGGTGGAAGAGCTCGATCTGTCCGGTTTCCATGCGAGCTATCGCGAGGACGGCCGGGGCGGGGCCAGTTACAACCCGGCCTTGATGCTGGCCGTCCTGCTCTATGCCTATTGCACAGGGGAGCGCTCGTCGCGTCGGATCGAGCGCAAACTGGCCGAGGACGTTGCCTATCGGGTGCTGGCAGCCAACCAACATCCCGACCACGCCACCTTGGCGCGCTTTCGTCAACGCCACGAGCTCGCCATCGCCGGGCTCTTCGCCCAGGTGCTCGCCTTGTGCGTGGACGCCGGGCTGGTCGACGCCGGGCTGGTGGCCATCGACGGCACCAAGATGGCCGCCAACGCATCGTTCTTCGCCAACAAGACCAAAGAGCAGCTGGCGGCTGAGATCCTGGCCGAAGCCGAGGCCACCGACGCCGAGGAGGACCGTCGCCTGGGCGACCGCCGGGGTGACGAGCTCCCCGAGGGGTGGGACCGGTCTCCTTCGCGCAAGGCCCGCATCAAAGAGGCACTGCGCCAACTCGAAGAGCAGCCCGCCCGGGACTACGAAACCAAGATGGCCGAGCGGGCCGAGAAGGAGAAGGCCCTTGGCCACAAGCTCACCGGGCCCAAGCCGAGCCCCACGCCGGCGCGCCGGGGCGGGGCTCGCAAGGCCAACACCACCGACCCCGATTCGCGCGTCATCCCTGGCGCCGGCAAAGGCGTGGTGCAGGGCTACAACGCCCAGGCGGCGGTGACTGGTGACCAGGTCATCGTGGCCGCCGAGGTCACCAACAAAACCAACGATGAGGTCAACTTCTTGCCCATGGCCAAAGCCGTGACCGGCACCCTGGCTGAGGCCCGATACGTCGGGCCCCCGGGCACTTTTTTGGCCGACCGCGGCTACTGGTCGACGGCGAATGCCACCACCGATGTGGGCGCCGACGTGCTCATCGCCACTAGAACAAACAACTGGCGCCGAACGCCGCAGCCTGATGACAACAAGCTGGAGGTGCTGCGTCGGGTCAATGCCGGTGAGCTCTCCCAGCGTGCTGCGGGGGAGATCCTGGGCGTCTCCTACACCTGGGTGCGCGACATGACCAAGCGGTATTTCGCCACGACCGACCTTCGTCTCACCGACACCAAAGATCCCGACCCAAAGCAGTGGATCCCGGTCATCGAACAAGTCGACAGCGGGGCGATCTCGCTGCGTGCCGCCGCCGATGCCCTTGGTGTGTCGAACACCCGGGTCAAGACGATGCTCGCTCACGTGCGTGGCGAGCAGCCCGACCCGACAACAGTGCGCCGGGCCATGAACGCCAAGCTCGGACAACCCGACAACGTCGAGCGCTATCGCCGGCGAAAGACCACCGTCGAACCCGTCTTCGGCCACATCAAGGCCAATCGCGGCATCCGGAGCTTCACCCGACGCGGTCTTCCGGCGGTGAACAGCGAATGGCGCCTGATCTGCGCCACCAACAACATCCTCAAACTCTGGCGGGCCGCACCGGCGTGAAAGGGTGATCGGCGCCCGAGCTCCGGTTCACGCTGCGACCAGGACTGATGCCGCTCGCTGAAATTTCTCGGAACAATCGTGCGACACCCTCCGTTCTGCGGCCGTCATCACCGCTTGGCCCACGAAGGTGGATGGCGTGTCGAGCTCTCGCCATCGGGCTCTCTCAGTGTTTGGTCACCAGACGGAAGCCCGATTCCCACGGTGGGTCCGCCCATTGCCGCCACCGGAGCCGGGCTGGCGTCGGTGCACGAAGCCGAGGGCCTCGACATCGGCTCGAACTCGTTGGCGTACCGCGGCGAGCGATTCGACCTCGGCCTCACGATGGACGCGCTGCTCTGTCTGGCTCGACCGCCCGACGTTTCCGCGGAAACGTAAGCGCGCCGTCAGCCTCCGGCCACGGCCGGCACGATGGAAAGGGTCTGCCCGTCGGAAACCGGCGTGGCCAGGCCGTCCAGGAAACGCACGTCCTCGTCGGAGAGAAAGACGTTGACGAAGCGGCGCAAGCCGCCGTCCTCGTCGAACAGTCGGTCGCCGAAGCCGGGGTGGGCCACGTCGAGCGCCTTGAGCACCTCCCCCACCGTCGATCCCTCCAAGGAGATCTCCTTGGCCCCACCGGTGAGCGATCGCAGCTGGGCCGGGACACGCACGATGACGCTCATGACAGCGGCCCGCCCAGGTCGTCGAGCGCCACCGCCGCTGAAAAGGCCTCCAACGTTGGTGCGATGGTGGCCGTCGGCTTCACCACATCAACGAGCGGTTCAACCGTCTTGAGCCCGTGTCCGGTGACGAAGGCGACCACCTTCTCGTCGCGGCGCACCACCCCCGACGCCGCCAGCTTGGCCAGCGTGGCGATGGTGACCCCGCCGGCGGTCTCGGCGAAGATGCCCTCGGTGCGCGCCAGCAGGCGGATCGCCTCGATGATCTCGTCGTCGGTCACCGACCCGAAGGCACCGCCGCTCTTGCGCACCGCTTCCAACGCGTACCACCCGTCGGCCGGGTTCCCGATGGCGAGCGATTTGGCGATGGTCTTCGGCTTGACCGGACGAATGGCGTCGGCGCCGGTCGCAAAGGCCTGGGCCACCGGCGAGCACCCCTCGGCCTGCGCGCCCGACACCCGCACGTGCGGCTCCTCGTCGAGCAGCCCCACCTCGTAGAGCTCACGAAAACCCTTGGCCACCTTGGTGAGTTGGCTGCCCGAGGCCACGGGCACCACCACGTGGTCAGGCGCGGTCCAACCCAGCTGCTCGGCCACTTCGAAGGCCAGCGTCTTTGATCCCTCGGCGTAATAGGTGCGCACATTGACGTTGACGAACGCCCACGTCGGATGGTCGCTGGCGAGCTCTGCGCACAAACGGTTTACGTCGTCATAGGTGCCTTCGACGGCCACCACATGCCCGCCGTAGACGGCGGTGGTGACGATCTTGGCCACCTCGAGGTCCTGGGGGATGAAGACCACCGACACCATGCCGGCGCGCGCCGCATGGGCGGCCACCGAGTTGGCCAGGTTCCCCGTCGATGCGCAGGCGGCCACCTTGAAGCCGAGCTGGCGGGCCTTGGTGAGCGCCACCGACACCACCCGGTCCTTGAACGAACCGGTGGGGTTGGCCGTGTCGTTCTTGATCCACAGCTCGCCGAGCCCGAGCTCGGCGGCCAGACGGTCAGCGCGCACCAGCGGTGTGTAGCCGGTCCCGAGGTCGATGGGCGCCGGGTCGTGCACCGGCAGCAGGGGGGCATAGCGCCAGATGGTCTGGGGTCCCGCCGCTACCTGCGCCCGACTGATGTTCGCCTTTATGGCCTCATAGTCGTAGGCCACCTCGAGCGGCCCGAAGCAGTAGTCGCATACGTGCAGGGCTTCGGCCGGATAACCACGGCCGCATTCTCGACAGCGAAGCCCGGTGACGAATTCCATGTGTCCTCCTCATCGGTCGGGCATTGGCACCTGGCGTCCCCGATGGGGGATCACTGGTTGCCGCGGCGTCACAGGGCCCGTCCCTCAGCCGCTCTTGATGGTCTAACCATGGTGGACGATGACAGGCACCCTCGTCAACGCAGGCCCCTGGCATAAGCGATGATCGTGGGCGTGGGAACGCCGCTGCGACGCTTTCATCACGCCGACTTCGTCCCCGCCGAGCTCGCTCGGGCCCGGGGCAGCCTGCGGGTTTCGGTGTGCCTCCCGGCGCGCGACGAGGAGTCCACGGTGGGCGACATCGTCGGCGCCGTCTTCGAAGCCCTCACCGCCCGTGGGGGCGGAGTGGACCTGGTCACCGACATCGTGGTGGTCGACGACGGTTCCACCGATGGCACCGCGGCGGCGGCGCGCGACGCCGGCGCCCGGGTCATCGCCTCGAGCGATCCCGGTGACGGCGGCCAGGGCAAGGGGGAGGCCATGGCGGTCGCCCTGGCCGAGGCGGACGGGGACGTGATCGTCTTCCTCGACGCCGATGTCAAGAATTTCGGGCCCCACTTCGTGAGCGGCCTCGTCGGCCCGCTGCTGGCCGATGAGGACGTGGCCCTCGTCAAGGGCTTCTACGAGCGGACCCTCTACGACGAGCCCAACGGCGGGGGGCGCGTCACCGAGCTGGTGGCCCGGCCCTTGATCTCAGAGCTCTTCGCCCATCTCGAAGACGTCCGCCAACCGCTGGCCGGCGAAACGGCCGCCCCCCGTTCGGTGCTCGAGAAGTGCGGCTTCGCCCCCGGCTACGGCGTCGAGCTGGGGCTACTCATCGATGTGGCCGAGCGCTTCGGGACCGAGGCCATCTGCCAGGTGGACCTGGGCGTGCGATCCCATCGCAACCGGCCGCTGTCCCAGCTACGCCACCAGGCTGCCGACGTCTTGCGGGCTGCCCTGGCTCGTGCCGATCTGAGCTGAGACAGCCGCCATCCGGCGAGGCAGCGCCAGGGCCACCACCGCACCTAGGCCGAGCACGGCCACGCCCACCCACACGGCGGGGAGCAGCCCCGAGATGTAGGCGGCCGAGCTCGTGTAGCCGCCGTTGGCGCTGAAGACGGCGCCCAAGGTGGCGATGCCGAGGACACCGCCCAGCTCCCGGAAGGCACTGTTGGTCCCCGACGCCACTCCCTCTTGCTCGGGGCGCACCGACGACAAGACGACCGAGGCGAGGGGCACGAAGAACAGGGCCATGCCCACACCGGAGACCACGAAGGCCGGCCACAGCGATCCGTAGGGAACCGTGGCCGTGGTGACCATGGCCAGCCACCCGAGCCCGACGGCTTGGAAGGCCAGACCGGCGGCGAGGACGGGGCGGCCCCCGAAACGGCTGGCCAGGGCGGCTGCCAGCGGGGCCACCAGCATGGGCATGCCGGTCCACGGTAACACGCGCAGGCCTGCCTGGAAGGGCGAGTAGTGCTGGACGACCTGGAGGAACTGCGAGAGAAAGAAGATCGACCCGAACATCCCGAAGCTCATGAGCAGGGCCACCACGTTGACCGCCGCGAAGGCTCGGCTGCGGAACAAGCCGAGGGGGAGCATGGGGCTGGGCGAGCGGTTCTCCCAGGCCACAAAGCCCGCCAGGCCCACCACCCCGACGACGAAGGACGCCAGCACGCCCGGGCTCGTCCAGCCGTGGTCGTTGCCGCGCACCAAGCCCAGGACGACGCCGAGCAGGCCCACGGTGGCCAGGACCACGCCGCTCACGTCGAGGCGCTGGCGAGGGGCGCGCGACTCGGCCAGGCGCCACCGGGCCAAGACGAACAGGATGATCCCGACCGGGACGTTGATCCAAAAGATGTACTGCCACGACCAGCCGCTGGTCACCGCCCCCCCGACCAGAGGCCCGGTGGCCACGGCCACGCCGCCGATGGCACCCCACAATCCCAGGGCGGCGTTGCGCCGCTGCGGCGACACCGCCGCGGAGAGCAGCGTCAGGGACAGGGGCATGATCAGCGCCCCGCCCACGCCTTGGACGGCCCGGGCGAACACCAGCCACCCCACCGTGGGCGACAAGGCGGCGGCTGAGGAGGCCACGGTGAACAAAGCCAGGCCAGAGAGGAACATGCGTCGGCGCCCGAAGCGGTCTCCCAAGGCGGCTCCGGTGAGCAGGAGCACGGCGAAGGTCAACGTGTAAGCGTTCACCGTCCACTCGAGGCCCGACAGGCCGGCGTGCAGGTGGAGCCGGATGACGGGCAGGGCCGTGGTCACCACCAGGTTGTCCATGGTGGCCATGAACAGGGCTAACGACGTGATGACGACCGCCCAGCCGGCCGAAGTCCTTTTATCCATGTGGGCCTCCTGAACTAGTGAGTGGTAACTCTCTTCATGGTGCAAAAAATTACGCCGGGCTCTTGGCAGGCCCGTGCCCAGGACTCGTCGAGGGACACGGCGTCGATGGCGGCCAGCACGTTCAGCAACATGCCCTGGGCGAAGAAGCCCCGCAGCGCCTCCTCGTCCAAGGCGGTGAGCTCTTCGACCACGTGCCACAGGCGGCGAAAGCCATCGCGCGACGCCGTGCGAATGACCTCGTCCTCGGAGGCGGCATAGGCGTGGAGCTGGACCAACAGGAGATCGCGCTCGGCCAGCAGCTCCTTGTAGGCCATCCCCATGGCCTCCATGGCCTCGATGCCGCGGCGCCCCTCGGCGGCGGCCCGGAAGGCCTCTTCGATGCGGCGGTGCATCAGGCCCATGGTGGCGATGAAGAGATCGCGCTTGGTGCCGAAGAGCCGGAACAGGTAGGGCTGGGAGATCTCGGCGCGCTCGGCGATGGCCTCGGTGGAAGTGCCGGCGTAGCCGCCCTTGGCGAACTCGACCATGGCCGCCCGCAGCACCGTCACCCGGCGCTGGTCGGCGGATTGGCGGGTGGTGGCGGGGTACTTGGTACTGGTGGGAGTGGCCATCACGGCTCCTAAGTTAGTGGTCAATCACATCTAAGTCAAGGGGGGGCAGCGCCGCCAATACGTCGCGCACGGCGATCTCCACGCATCCCTGGGGCTCAGCCATGGCGCGAGCCTCCCCGAAACGATCGACGAGGCTCACGACCTGCAGGTCATGGGTCTGGCCTTCAGCCACCGACCCGGCCACCACCACCACCACCGGCGTCCCCCGGGACGCGGCTCGGTGGGCCACGCCGCCGACCACCTTGCCCGCCCACGACGTGGCGTCGAGCCGACCTTCACCGGTGAAAGCCATCACCGAGGGTCCGAGACGCGCATCGAGGCCCACCGCCTCGGCGACGACGTCGAACCCGGGCGACAACCGGGCCCCGAGCACGGCCAGCCCCCCGGCCAGGCCGCCGGCGGCACCGGATCGGGGCAGGGCCGTCACGTCCACCTCGAAGCGATGCCGGTAGCGCTCGGCCAGATCGACGAGTCGCTGGCGCAGCAGCGTGACCTGGGCCGCGGTGGCCCCTTTCTGCGGCCCGAAGACGGGGGCGGCGTCGGCGAAGAGGGTCTCGACGTCACAGGCCACCACCACCTCCACGGCGGCCAGGCCCCCGGCCTCCTCGATGGCGTCGACAGCGCCCAATCCCCCGTCGGTGGTGGCCGATCCGCCCACGCCCACCAGGATCTTTCGTACGCCGGCGGCGACGGCGGCGGCGATGAGCTCGCCGGTGCCCCGGGTGGTGGCGGCCACGGGGTCGTTGCCGGCCGCCCCCCCGGCCAGGCCCAGGCCCGAGGCGGCGGCCGATTCGATGACGGCGGTCTCCCCCACGATGTACCAGTGCGCCTCGACGGGCGCTCCCAGGGGACCGGTGACAGTGGTGACCCTCGGCTCGGCGGTTTGCGGTCCGGCCTGGGCGAGGACCTCCGCGAAGCCCTCCCCCCCGTCCGACAGCGGACAGAGGTCGCACTCCCAGCCCATCGACTCGGCCGCAGACGCCATGGCGGCGGCCACCGATGCCGCCGACGCCGTCTGCTTAAAGGCGTCGGGGCAGGCCAGCAGCAACCGGCGGCGAGGCGTCATGCCCGGCACCCAGGGGTAGGGTCCGTCCAGTGGTGGACACCGATCTCGTCGTGGCCTCCAACCGGGGGCCGCTGTCGTTCGCCCTCGACGACCAGGGCAAGCCCGTGCCGGCCGGCTCGGCCGGAGGGCTGGCGGCGGCTTTGCACCCGTTGCTCGAGGGCACCGGGGCGACGTGGGTGTCGTGTGCGATGTCCGAGGCGGATCGGCTGGCCACCGCCGAGGGGCTGATGTCCGACGGCGGCCTGCGGCTGATCACGGTGCAGCCCGACCCCGACACCTACCGGATGGCGTACGACGTGGTGTCGAACTCCACGCTGTGGTTCTTGCACCACCACCTCTTCGACCAGCCCCGCCGGCCCCGCCTGGACCATCGCTGGGGAGAGGCCTTCGACGCCTACCGGGAGCTCAACGCGTCCTTCGCCGCCAAGATCGCCGCCGCGGCCGGGGACGGGGCCAGGGTGCTGGTGCAGGACTACCACCTCTGTCTCGTTCCCGGGATGCTGGCCCGGATGCGCCCCGATCTTCGCACCGTGCATTTCACCCACACCCCCTTCGCCGATACCAACGTGCTTCGCATCCTGCCCGACGCGGCGGCCTCCGACCTGGTCGGCTCCATGGCCACCTCCACGGCCTGCGGTTTCCACACGTCGCGCTGGGAGGCCGCCTACCGGTCGTGCACGGCGTCACTGGGAATCGACCCGGGGCGGACGTTCGTCTCCCCGCTCGCACCGGACCCGCGCGTCATGCTCGAGCGGGCGTCCTCACCGCGCTGTGCCGAGGCAGGCGCCCGCATCGACGACATGCTCGGCGGCCGGCGCATGGTGCTGCGGGTGGACCGCATGGAACCGTCGAAGAACCTCTTGCGTGGCTTCTGGGCCTTCGACGAGCTGTTGGCGAATCGGCCCGACCTGCGCGGCGGCGTGGTCATGCTGGCGCTGGCGTACACGTCTCGGCAGACACTGCCGGAATATCAGGCCTACGGCACCGAAACCGAGCACACCGTCGATCGCATCAACGAGACCTGGGCCACGAGCGACTGGACACCCATCATCCTCGACGTCGCCGACAACCCCGATCGCTCGGTGGCTGCGCTCACCCGTTATGACGTGTTGCTGGTGAACCCGGTGCGCGACGGGCTCAACCTGGTGGCCAAAGAGGGCCCCATCGTCAACCGCACCGGGGGCGTGCTGGCGCTGTCGCGTGAGGCCGGCGCCTACGAGGAACTGCGGGGCC
Source organism: uncultured Acidimicrobiaceae bacterium (assembly GCA_963793645.1). Classification (GTDB taxonomy): domain Bacteria; phylum Actinomycetota; class Acidimicrobiia; order Acidimicrobiales; family UBA8190; genus CAWCAW01. The sequence continues at coordinate 309,828 of CAWCAW010000006.1, forward strand.
CGGCCTTGGAGATCAACCCCTTCGACGTGGCCGGCACCGCTGTTGTGCTCGGCGCCGCGCTCGACATGGACGCCGACGAGCGGGCCCGGCGGGCTCAAGGGGTGCGCGAGGTCTTGGCGCGACGCGACGCCGGGAACTGGCTGGCTGACCTTTTGGATGCGGCCGCGGTCAGGTCGTAGCTCTGGCTTCGGCCACATCGGCGAGCTTGGTCAAAAGCGCCAAGGCGGCGGCCGGACCGGGCACCACGATGTCGGCTGCCTCGATCAACGCCGGCGGCGACTCCGGGTCCGCCACCGCCACCCGCACCGTCGCCACCCCCGTTCTGTCCAATTCGTCGAGGGCGGCGAAGGCGGCCAGGTCGCCGGTGTCGTCGCCGAAGTAACACACCGCTAGGCAGCCGGCCGCTACGTCGCGTAAGGCCGATCCCTTGTCCACCTCCAGCGGAGGCCCGAGGTCCACGGCCATCCGCGAGTCGTGCGCCACCATTCCGGTGGCGGCGACCCACCGGGCCGCGAAATCTTGCGCCCAGGCGGCCGCGTCGGGGGCCCGGCGCCAGTGCAACGTCATGGACACCCTTTTGTCCTCTACGCCAACGTGCTCGGGCGCCTCGGCGTGCGCGGCAGCGACCACATCGGCCACCAGGCCTATCCAGGCTTCGGCGCCGGGAGCCGTGCGCACCCGGCCGCCCTCGATCCACTCCAGTCCGTACACACCGACCAGACGCACGGCCGGGCCGGCCCCACCCAGACGGCGTTGCAGGTACTCGACGGGACGACCGGATATCACCGCCACCACGCCGAAGGACCATGCCAACCGGGCCAGCACCGTCTGGGCCTCGTCGAGGGCGACGGCCTCTTCGGGGTCGTCCACGATGGCCGCCAGCGTGCCGTCGAAATCGGTCACCACCGCGCTGGTGGCGGCGTCCTCGACCAACGCCGCCAGGGGCCCAAGCGACGCACCCGCCATGACGGCCGGGTCAGCCCGTCGTGGTCGTGGTGGTGGCCGAAGAGGGGACGTAGCGAGCGGCCAGATCGGGGCCGGCGACGACCACCACGGTGGCGCCCTCGTAACTGGCCACCGGAACCGGCACGGTGGCACTTTGGATGCTGGCCGCCGGCAGATCGAGGGCGGTGGCCACCTCGGTGGCAGCCGCCGTGGCACCGCTGATGGGGAAGACCTCGGTGGAACTCACCTTGGCGGTGGCATTGGTGGCCGTCAGCGTGGAGTAGCCCTTGGTGCCCAAAAACGTGGTGACGGCTCCGGCCACGCCGTTGATCGAGGTGGCGTTGGCCACCAGCACGTGCACCTCGGGAGCGGGCGGAGGCGGCGTGGTGGTTGTCGTGGTGACCGACGGGACCAGTGAAGTCGGCGGTGTGGACGTCGAGGCGGCGAGCGACGTTCCCACCGGAGGCCGGGTGGCCGAGGGCAGAAGCAAGATGCCGAGGACAACGGCGATGGCGACGACGAGGACGCCGCGCCACACGGGGCCGGCCCGACCGTGCGACGGGCCGTCGAGGGCCTCGAAGCCGTCGTCGGCCGGGGGCGGATCGGTGTCGCTCACCGTCGTGGGTGCTGTGGTTGGGCGAGTCCCTCGAATCGCGTCCGGCGTCGCTGCAACAGTCGGCGCCGCACACGCCGCACCACCAGAGGAGACAGTTCCATCGCCTCGGGCGCGTCGACGAGTTCAGCCAATCGTTTGTAGTAGGTGGTCGGTGAAAGCCCGAGCAGGTCGCGGATGCCGGCGTGCTTGGCACCGGGTCGGGTCCACCAAGATTCCTCGAAGTCGAGGATGTCGCGGTCGCGTTCAGTCAGACCCATCGTGTGGTCCAGCCTGCCAATGAGGGGACCTCGAAGCAAGGATCCTCCAACCAACGAAGGCGCCACGCACCTCAGCACTAGCGTGGAAGCCCTGCCGGTGTGGCGCAGCTGGAAGCGCAGGCGATTTGTAATCGTCAGGTCGTGGGTTCGAGTCCCACCACCGGCTCCCATCCCAGCTAGGCGCGCCGCGCCGTGGTAAGGCCACGCTGACGTCGGCGGGCCAGCTCGAAGCACGCCACCGCACCGGCGGCGGCCACGTTGAGCGACGCCAACGAACCGCGCTGGGGAATCGACGCCAGCAGTGCGCAGCGTTTCTTCGTCAACGCGGCAAGACCTTTGCCCTCGGCCCCCATGACCAACGCCACCGGCCCGGCCACTTCGTCACCCAGGTCGTACAGCGCACGCGGTGCACCGGCATCAAGACCGACGCACACCACTCCCAAATCAGCCAGTCGTTGCAACGCGGTGGGGACGCCGGGCACCAACGCAAAGGCGAGATGCTCGATGGCGCCAGCGGCGACCTTGGCCACCGTCGGGGTGATGTGCGCGGCGCGATGACGCGGCAGCAACACTCCCGTCACTCCCGCACTCTCCGCGCTGCGTAACAGCGAACCGACGTTGTGCGGATCGGTGACGCCATCGAGTACGAGGAGGAAGGGCGGGTGCTTGGTGGCTTGGCAGATGTCGTCGAGGTCAGTCTCGGGGAGGGGACGGGCGCGGGCCATCACTCCCTGCGGGGCTTCGGTGCGCGCCGCCTGCTCGAGTCGTCGGCGGGGGACGAGCAGGGTGCGCACCTTGCGACGAGTCGCCAGTCGCTCGATCTCATCGAGGATCGGAGACGGTTCCAGTCCCTCGGAGATCCACACTTCGCTGACGGTCCGGTTGCCCGCCGCCAGCAGTTCGCGCACAGCCTGACGCCCTTCGACTTGCTCGCCCCCAAGAGTGGGGCGCTCGCGCTCGGGGCGGCCGGGTCGTTCAGGCCGTTCGGAACGGCCCCGTTCGGGGCGACCGGATCGTGCAGTGGCACCTCGGTCGACGCGACCTATTTGCTCGGATCGAGCCGTGCGTCCAGTCTCGGGGCGACCGGCCCGCTCCGGACGGCCTCGCTCGGGGCGACCGGATCGTGCAGAGGCACCTCGGTCGACGCGACCTGTTGGCTCGGACCGAGCCGTGCGCCCAGTCTCGGGGCGACCGGGACGTTCTGGGCGTCCGGATCGGTCGGGGCGTGCCGTGCGGCCGGTCTCAGGCCGGCCACTGCGCTCGGGCCGCGCCGTTCGGCCGCGCTCGGTGCGGCCGCGCTCAGCTTGCCCGGGTCGCTCGGGCCGGCCTGGTCGGCTGGGGCGGCTCGGTCGACTCGGTCGGCCGCGTGGGGTGGGGCTCATAACGACACACTCCCGGTAAGTAGCGCCACGGCCATGCAGGCGATGCCTTCGACCCGACCGACCGCACCAAGCCCCTCGGCCCGCTTGGCCTTGACGCTGACAGGCGCCTGCAAGGCCTCCCCGAGCCGTCTCACCATGGCCGGCGTGTGTTCGGCCAGGCGGGGACGCTCGCAGATGATGGTGACATCGGTGTTGACCACCGCCATGCCGGCGCCTTTCACCATGACGAGGACTCGAGCGAGCAGCTCCATGGAGTCGACCCCCGCCCAGGCCTCGTCCGTATCGGGAAAGTGTTGGCCCAAGTCCCCGAGGCACGCCGCCCCCAACACGGCATCGGCCACGGCATGACTGACGACATCGGCGTCGCTATGGCCGGCCAGGCCGGCCGCGCCCGGAACGAGCACGCCTCCGAGCACGAGCGGCCGGGCGGGTGCTCCCGAGAAACGGTGGACGTCAAAGCCGTGACCCACGCGCAGCGACGGCGTGAGCGACGCCGTGGCGGCCGGAGACCCGGCCAAGGCGTCGGCCACGATGAGGTCGTCGGGCGTGGTCACCTTGATGTTGCGGGGATCACCGGGCACCACGCGCACGGTAGCGCCCGCCGCCTCGACGACCGAAGCGTCGTCGGTGGCGTCGGCGCGCGTCGGCATGGGCACGGCGCAACGTGGCGGCCCGAAAGGCTTGCGGGGTCTGCACCGCCACCAGGCCGGCGCGCGCCAAGGTCTCGGCCACGGCGGTTCCTTCCACCTTCTTGACGGTGTCGGCCACCGCCAAGGCGGGCACGGCCCCCTCGGCTCCCTCCACCACGGCACCCACAACGGCCCGGAACAAGGCTGAAGAGGCCAGGGGACGGGCGCCGTCGTGGACCACGATCACGGCGGCGTCGAGCGGCACCACGGCGAGCCCGGCGCGTACCGACGCGGCCCGGGTATCGCCTCCGGCGACCACGACATCGGCACCATGGTCAGGAGTTTGCGACCCGGAGGTGACGTCAGCGGGAACGACCAGCACCACCCCGTCACACACGCTGCGAGCAGCATCGACGGACAGGGCCACGATGGTGCGACCCGCCACGGTCTCGAACTGCTTGCGTCCCCCGAAGCGTTGTCCGGATCCGGCTGCCACCACCACGGCCCAGACGGGCCCGGGCTCCGGCGCCGGGCGGGAGCCCGTCACCACACCGCTCAGGGCAGCGCCTCGTCGAGGCGCTTCTCGGCGGTCTCCTCGTTGACGTCGAGGGCAAAGGTGAGTTCGGAGACGAGGATCTGGCGAGCCCGGCTGAGCATGCGCTTCTCACCCGCCGACAGGCCCTTGTCCTTGTCGCGGATGGACAGGTTCCGCACGACTTCGGCGACCTGGTATATGTCGCCCGAGCGAAGCTTCTCGGAGTGGTTCTTGTAGCGGCGCGACCAGTTGGTGGGCATCCGCGCCTCCTTCTTGCGAAGGACGGCGAACACCTCCTCGACCTCTTCGTCGTTGATCACCTCGCGCAGCCCCACACCCTCGGTGTTGTCGGCCGGCACCATCAAGGTGAGATCGCCGTAGGCGAGACGAAGGACCAGGTACTCACGCTTTTCGCCAAAGGCTTCTTTGACCTCGCGCCGTTCCACAATGGCCGCCCCGTGGTGGGGGTACACGACCTTGTCACCGATGTCGAACACGTAGCTCTCTTTCCTGCGAAGGCGCGCCAGGTGGCCGCAAAGTCACCGGGGGGACATGCAAGGATACCTGAGCTGCGAACCAGTGCCCTTCGGGGGGTCAGCTGTAGCGATCGAGAATGCTGGCCTCGGCTAGCCGGGCCAGGCCGTCTTTGACGGTCCGGGCCCGGGCTTGGCCCACTCCCCCCACCCCTTCGAGGTCCTCCACCGTGGCCCGCAGGATCTTCTGCAGGCCGGCGAAATGCGTCACGATCCGGTCCACCAGCGCATCGGGAAAGCGGGGCAGGCGGTACAAGAGCCGGTAGCCGCGCGGCTCGAGGGACGCGTCGAGCTCGGACTCCGGTGCGGCCAAACCCAGGGCGCTGCCCACCTTGCGGGCATCGAGCAGCTCGTCGGTGGAGAGCACCTCCAAGGCGCGCAGCGCACCGGCCTCGCTGACATCGGCGGCGGGGCCCAGGTAGTCACGCACCACCAGCGCCCGGACCGGGGCCACCCCGTCGGTGAGCTCTTCGAGCTGCAAGCGCAGGAGCCTGCCTTCGTCGCCCAACTCGACGAGGGTCTCCTCGATGTCGCGCGACACCCGCAACAACAGTTCGGCGGGCTGCATGACGGCGGAAATGTCCCGGAAGGTGACGGTGTCCTCCACCTCCAGGGCGGTGAGGGCAGTCATGGCCACGTCGAAGCGCTGGCGAAATCGCTGCATGGTCTGCAAGGCATGGCTGACGCGGTCATAGAGGCGGCCGACCTGCTGCAACGGATGGCGCTCGTCGTGGCGATAGACGGTGATGATCCCCATGGCCGCGGACACCGACACCACTGCCACGTCGATGGACCTGGCCACCCGCTCGGCGGTGCGGTGGCGCGTGCCGGTTTCGGTGGTCGGCACCGTCGGATTGGGCATGAGGTGGACATTGGCGCGGGCGATGCGCGCCGCGTCGGGCGACACGATGATGGCGCCGTCCATCTTCGCCAATTCGGTCAGGCGCTGCGGGCTGAACTCGGCGTCGATCAGAAAGCCGCCTGTGCAGATGGAAAGAACGGCGGCGTCATCGCCCACCACCACCAGTCCGCCCCGCTTGGCCAGCAGCACGCGCTCGAGGCCGTCGCGCAGGGGACGTCCCGGGGCAACCATGGCCAAGGCGTCTGCCATGGCCGAGCTCGGTTGCGTCGGCACGGACAAATGGTACCGGCGCCAAGCGCGCCCCACTACGTCAGCTGTTTCTCCGCCACACGTTGCAATCCGGCCAGGGACAGCGCTTGGGAAACCGATCGCACATGGAGAAGCTCCATGCCCGGTGGGCCGTCGGGACACGCCGACGGCACCGAGCGCGTGGCGAAAGCCGACCCGAGCCGCCTCGGCCAGCCGCAGGGGCGCGTGCGGCACCTGGCGAATCTCGCCGCCGAGCCCGATCTCCCCGAAAGCCACCACGCCGGCGGGGAGAGCCAGCCCGAGGGCGGCGGAGCACAGCGCCAGTGCCAAGGCCAGATCAGCGGCCGGCTCGGCCAGCTTGATGCCGCCCACGGCCGAGGCGAAAACATCGGAACGGGCGAAAGCGACGCCGGCGCGCTGCTCGAGGACGGCCAGCAGGAGCGCCAGGCGTCCGCCGTCGACCCCCTGGGCGGCCCGTCGGGGCACGGGCATATCCGCCGGCCCCACCAAGGCCTGGACCTCCACCATCAGGGCGCGCTGGCCCTCGACGGCGGGAAGTACGGCGCTGCCGGGCTCACCGGGGCGCCGGTCACCCAGCAAGAGGCGATAGGGGTCAGCCACGGCGGCAAGCCCCGATTCGCCCATTTCGAAGAGGCCGAGCTCGCCGGTGGGTCCGAAACGATGCTTGACGGCGCGCACCAGGCGCAGGGCATGGTGGCGGTCACCTTCGACGTGGAGCACCGTGTCCACCATGTGCTCGAGGGTGCGGGGTCCGGCCAAGGCCCCGTCCTTGGTCACATGCCCGACCAGCACCACCGGCACACCACGTGACTTGGCCAGCCCTACCAGCACCTCGGCACAGGCCCTGACCTGGGCGAGGCTCCCGGGTGGACCACTGGTGGCCGAGTCGGCCACGGCTTGGATGGAGTCGACGACGACCAGGGCGGGACGAGACAAGTCGACCGCCTCCACCACCGCCGCCACGTCGGTGCCGGCCAGCACCCACAACGACGGCGGGATGTGGCCGAGGCGCGACGCCCGCAAGCGGACCTGGCGGGAGGACTCCTCGGCCGCCACCAGCAGCACCGGGGCCCCGCCACCGGCCATGGCCACGAGCACCTGGAGGAGCAATGTGGATTTGCCCACCCCGGGCTCCCCGCCGAGCAAGGTGACCGACCCGGGCACGAATCCGCCGCTCAGGACCCGGTCGAACTCCGTCAGCCCCGTTGACGCGGGCGCCGCCGCCGAAAGGTCGACCTCGCCGAGCAGCTCGGGGACGGCTGGCGGCATGCCGGTGCGGGAGCCCGGGCCGGAGCCGGCGGAGACGTGCTCATCGAGGCTGTTCCACTCCCCGCAGCCGGGACAGCGTCCCGCCCACTTGGGACTCTCGTCTCCACACGAACGACAGCGATAGGTAGTGCGCGACCGGGCCATGCCCGGGACACTACGGAAAGGCTGTGACGGCGGGAGTTAGCGGGAGTTAGTTGTCGGCGCCGGCACCGGCCAACTCGACCGGCGGGGGCTCGAGGCCCTGGATGGCGTGGAACACGATGGCGTCGTCCTCGACGTCGACGATGATCGTCTCGCCGACTCGGAACTCCTTCCACAAGATCCGCTCCGACAACGGGTCCTCCACGAACTGCTGGATGGCCCGGCGCAGCGGACGTGCCCCCAAGGTGGGGTCATATCCCTTGTCGGCCAGGTAGGTCTTGGACGCCGGAGTGAGCTCCAGGCCCAGGCCCTGCGCCTCGAGTTGCACCGAGACCCGCTTGATCATCAGGTCGACGATCTCGACGACCTCTTCCTTGGACAGCTCGTGGAAGACGATCACCTCGTCGATCCGGTTCAAGAACTCGGGCCGGAAGTGCAGCTTCAAGGCGTCGTGCACCTTGCCCTTCATGCGCTCGTAGGTCACTGCCTCCGAGGTCTTGGCAAAGCCCACCGACGACTTGCGCAGGTCGGCCGTACCGAGGTTGGACGTCATGATGAGCACGGTGTTCTTGAAGTCCACCGAGCGACCTTGGGCGTCGGTAAGCCGGCCGTCCTCGAGGATCTGCAGGAGGGCGTTGAACACGTCAGGGTGCGCCTTCTCCACCTCGTCGAAGAGCACCACCGAGAAGGGCTTGCGCCGCACGGCCTCGGTGAGCTGACCGCCCTCTTCGTAGCCGACGTACCCGGGGGGCGAGCCCACCAGGCGCGACACGGTGTGCTTCTCCATGTACTCGCTCATGTCGAGTTGGATCAGGGCGTCCTCGTCGTCGAAGAGAAACTCGGCGAGCGCCTTGGCCAGCTCGGTCTTGCCCACACCGGTGGGGCCCAAGAAGATGAACGACCCGCTCGGGCGCTTGGGGTCCTTGAGACCGGCGCGCGTCCTCCGGATGGCCCGGGCCAGCGCCTTGATGGCCTCCTGCTGACCGACGACCCGCTTGTGCAGCTCGTCTTCCATGCGCAGCAGCTTGGCCGTCTCCTCCTCGGTGAGGCGGTAGACGGGGATGCCGGTCCAGTTGGCCAGCACCTCGGCGATGACTTCCTCGTCGACGACGTCGAAGAGCTCAAGGCCCTCGGCCCGCCAATCGGCCTCCATGGCCGTTTTGCGGTCGAGCCGTTCCTTCTCCTGCTCGGCGAATTTCTTGGCCTGGTCGAACGCCTGGCGCTCGATGGCCGACTCCTTGTCGACGCGGATGCGGTCGATCTCGGCCTCGAGCTTCTTGTAGTCCGGCGGCGTGGTCATGCGCCGGATGCGCAGACGGCTGCCGGCCTCGTCGATCAAGTCGATGGCCTTGTCGGGCAGGTAGCGGTCGGCCAGGTAGCGGTCGGCCAGGTTGGCCGCGGCCACGAGGGCCTGGTCGGTGATGGTCACCGAGTGGTGGGACTCGTAGCGGTCGCGCAGGCCCTTGAGGATCTCGATGGTGTGGGCCACCGACGGCTGCTCGACGCGGATGGGCTGGAAGCGACGCTCCAAGGCGGCGTCTTTCTCCAGGTGCTTGCGGTACTCGTCGAGCGTGGTGGCACCGATGGTCTGCAGCTCGCCTCGGGCCAGCATGGGCTTGAGAATCGAGGCGGCGTCGATGGCACCTTCGGCGGCGCCCGCACCCACCAGGGTGTGGAGCTCGTCGATGAACAGCACGATGTCGCCGCGGGTGCGGATCTCCTTCAGGACCTTCTTCAGACGCTCCTCGAAGTCACCGCGGTAGCGGCTACCGGCCACCAAGGCGCCCAGGTCAAGGGTGTAGAGCTGCTTGGCCTTGAGCGTCTCGGGCACGTCGTTGGCCACGATGCGCTGGGCCAGACCCTCCACGATGGCGGTCTTGCCCACGCCGGGCTCGCCGATGAGCACGGGATTGTTCTTGGTGCGGCGCGACAGGACCTGCATGACGCGCTCGATTTCCTTCTCCCGTCCGATGACGGGATCGAGCTTGCCGTCGCGCGCCAGCTGGGTCAGGTTGCGACCGAACTGGTCGAGCACCGGGGAGCCCGAGGACGTCTCCGAAGAGGACGACCCCGAACCGGCTCCCACCGTCTCCTTGCCCTGGTACCCCGAGAGCAGCTGGATGACCTGCTGGCGCACACGCGCCAGGTCGGCTCCGAGGCTGACGAGCACCTGGGCAGCCACCCCTTCACCTTCGCGAACCAAGCCCAAAAGCATGTGCTCGGTGCCGATGTAGTTGTGGCCGAGCTGCAGCGCCTCACGCAGCGACAGCTCTAGAACCTTCTTCGCCCGGGGAGTGAACGGCGGCGACCCCGTGGGGGCCGTCCCCGACAGACCGATGGTCTCCTCCACCTTCTCGCGCACGGCCTCCAGCGAGATACCGAGCTGCTCGAGTGCCTTGGCGGCCACTCCCTCGCCCTCGTGGATAAGACCCAGAAGAATGTGCTCGGTACCGATGAAGCTGTGGTTGAGCAGGCGCGCTTCTTCTTGCGCCAACACCAACACCCGGCGTGCACGGTCCGTGAAGCGTTCGAACACCAGACCGCCTCCCTTGACGGCTCAATTTCTGAAGCTCAGTCTACTGGTGGAACCGTAGGAACGAGCACCAGCCTTACCCAAACGTGGTCGACTTCTTCCTCCCCCGTAACCATCGGCTCCGAGGCTGGAATTCCTGACCGTAACCACCGTCGGTAGGAAAAAAGGCCCGCCACCGGGGTTGAGGTGCCCGAAAGGCCAGGCCCACGGCGTCTGCGGGCACGGCCCGATGGTGCCGTCAACGTGGGCATTGTCGCAGGTCCAGCCCTGTCGCCTAACGTGGCTGGCGGTGAATGTCGCCATGTTGACGGGCCTCGGGTCCATGGAGGCCGACCTGGCCCGGCTCGAGCCTCGCCTGCGCGAGTCCGTGCAGTCGGGGGACGGCTTTCTCGACGAGGTCACCACCCACCTCATTGCCGCCGGTGGCAAACGCCTGCGCCCGGCGCTGGCCCTGGCCGCCGCCACCACGGGGTTGCGGTCGGCCACCGACGACGATCTGCAGGGCGCCGTGGCCGTGGAGCTCGTCCACCTGGCCTCGCTCTACCACGACGACGTGATGGACGACGCCACCATGCGCCGCAACGTCGAGAGCGTCAACGCCCGATGGGGCAACTTGGTGGCCATCGTGGCGGGCGACTTCCTGCTGGCCCGGTCGGCCGAGCTGGCCGCCGCCTTGGGCACCGAGATCGCCGGCTTGCTGGCCAACACGTTGGGGCGCCTGTGCCAAGGGCAAGTGGCCGAAGTGCGGGGCGCCTTTTCGACATCGCGCACCGAGGACGACTACTACCTCGCCATCGCCGGCAAGACGGCGGCGTTGATGGCGACGTCGTGTCGGATCGGCGCCCTGACGGGAAACCAGCCTCGCCACGAGATCGACGCGCTCACTTCCTTCGGACGCAGCCTCGGCATGGTCTTCCAGTTGCGCGACGACGTGCGCGACGTCATCGGCACGGCCGAGGAACTCGGGAAGCTGCCGGGTCAGGACTTGGCGGAAGGGATCTACACCCTTCCCGTTCTCGTGGCGTTGCGCGACCCCGACGCCGGGCCCGAGCTCGAATCGCTGTTGGGACAAGTCCTCGAAGCACCCGAGCGTGACAAAGCCCGCCACATCGTGGCCGGCTCGGGTGCCATCGACGCCGCCGTGGCCGCCGCCCGGCACCATGCCGAGTCGGCCGTGGTGGCACTCGAAGCGGTGCCGAACCCCGCGCTGCGCACCGCACTGAGCGACCTCGTGCACCGGCTCGTCGACCAAATGGCCGAGCCCGGAAGCTGAGCGCCCGACGCTAACGCTCGGGCCGCAGAGTCGGAAAGGCGATCACCTCGCGGATGTTGGCCACGTCGGCCAGCAACATGGTGAGACGGTCGATCCCGATGCCGAGGCCCGCGGTGGGCGGCAAGCCGTATTCCAAAGCACGCAGGTAGTCCTCGTCGACGGCGGTCATCGCCTCTTCATCGCCACCGGCATGAGCGGCGGCCTGCGCTTCGAATCGCACCCGCTGATCGACGGGATCGACCAGCTCCGAAAACGCGTTGCCGAGCTCGCGCCCGGCCACGATGGGCTCGAAACGCTCCACCAGATCGGGGTCGTGGCGGTGACGACGCGCCAACGGCGACACCTCAGCGGGAAAGTCGGTGACGAATACCGGGCCCCACAACTCGGGCTCCACCGTCTTTTCGTAGAGCTCGAGGAGCAACTTGCCCGACCCCCACGCCTCGTCCACGGACCCGCCGGCCGCGGCCAGACGCCGGCGCATCTCGTCGACCGGAGTGTGCACGTCGACAGGAGCGCCCACCGCTTCGCTGACGAGCGCCGCCATGGTGGCGCGCCGCCACGGCGGGGTGAGATCGAGGTCGCGTCCTTGATAGGTGAGCTTCGTCGTCCCACATATCTCCGATGCCAGCCCCGCCACCAACTCCTCCACCAACACGGCCAGGTCCCCATAATCGGCGTAGGCCTGATACGCCTCGAGCATGGTGAATTCGGGGTTATGGCGCGGCGAGAGACCTTCGTTGCGAAAGACGCGGCCGATCTCGAAGACCTTTTCGAAGCCACCGACCACGAGTCGCTTCAAGTACAGCTCGGGGGCGATGCGCAGGTACAAGTCGGTGTCGAGCGCGTTGTGATGCGTGACGAAGGGCTTGGCCAGCGCCCCACCGGCAATGGCATGGAGCATCGGCGTCTCCACCTCGACGAAGCCCCGGTCGTGCATGGCGGCGCGTACGGCGGACACCAGACGGCTGCGCAGCAACAGGACCTCGCGGGTGCGCTTGTTGGCCCACAAGTCGACCTCGCGCTGGCGAAAGCGCGTCTCGGTATCCGACACGCCGCGCCACTTGTCGCCGAAGCCGCGACGCGTCTCGGCCAGCAGCACCCATTGGTGCACGCGCACCGACAGCTCGCCTTTGCGCGTGCGCATGATGGTGCCGGTCACTCCCACCCAGTCACCAATAGAGAGCTTGGCGAATTCGTCGAAGCACTCGGTCACCTTGTCGGGGGCGAAAAGCTGGATCTCGCCCGACGAGTCGCGCAAGGTGGCGAAGGTCAATCGCCCCTGGGGCCGCACCAACATCACCCGGCCGGCCACCGACACGACGTCCTCGGTCTCCTCGCCGGCGGGAAAGGCCGCGTAGCGCACCTGCAGCTCAGCCGCCTCGGCGCTGCGTTCGAAGCGATAGGGAATGTCGGCCACGGGGCCGGAGCCTAGGTGGTCTTGACGTTTCGCTCGTAGACGAGGCGCAGACCGTGCAGCGTCAGCCACGGCTCACGGTGATCGATGCACTGCGACTGTGGCGAGATCACCTCGGAAAAACCGCCCGTCGCCACCACCGTGGCATGGCCGAGCTCGTCCATGATGCGCCGGCACATGCCGTCGACTTGGGCCGCATAGCCGTACAACGCGCCGGACTGGATGGACTCCACCGTCGATTTGCCGATGACGCTGCGCGGCTCGACGAGCTCGACACGACGCAAAGCGGCGGCATGGTTAAAGAGCGCGTCCATCGAGATGGCGATACCCGGCGCGATGGCCCCACCCAGATACTGGCCCTCTTCGGATATGGCGTCGAACGTCGTGGCCGTACCCAGATCGACGACGATGCACGGGCCGCCGTAGAGGTCATAGGCGCCGATGGCATTGGCGATGCGATCGGCCCCGACCTCCTTGGGGTTGTCGTAGAGGATGGGCATGCCCGAGCGCACACCGGGCTCGAGGACCACACACGGCACGTCGAACCAGCGACTGGCCATGTGGCGCAGGGCGGTGGTGACGCGCGGCACCGAGGAGGTGACGGCCATGCCGGTGACGACCTCGGTGATCTCCATACGGTCGAGGGTGAGGAGTTGGGAGAACAACAGGGCGTGTTCGTCGGGGGTGCGGTGGTCGACCGTCGACAGCCGCCAATGGTGCGACAGCCCGGCCGGCTCGGGCGGAGCGGGCGGCGCCGGCCGGCTGTCGGGGGGAGGATCGTCGCCGGGGTAGAGAGAGAACAGCCCCACCACGGTGTCGGTGTTGCCGACGTCGATGGCGAGCAGCACGTCAGGCCTCCACGTTGTCGAGGCCGAGGTCGAGCACCGGCGCCGAATGGGTGAGCGCGCCCACCGACACGAGGTCGGCGCCGACCGCTGCGTACAGCGGTGCGCTTTCCAACGTCACCCCGCCCGACACCTCCACCAGCACGCCGCCACCTCCGCCGCCGCCGCCCGCGCGGCCGCCGAATTGGCGCACCAGGGCCACACAGTTGGCCACCTCGTCGGGGCTCATGTTGTCGAGCAGCACGGCCCCCGCCGATGCCTCCACGGCCTGGGCCACCTGCTCGATGCGGTCGCATTCCACCTCGACGAGCCTGCCGGGATAGCGCCGCCGGGCCGCGGTCACCGCCTCGGCGATCGACAGCCCCACCAGATGGTTGTCCTTGAGCAGCACGGCGTCAGAGAGACTGCCGCGGTGGTTCCACGCGCCGCCGGCCCGCACGGCCGCTTTTTCGAGGGCGCGCAGCCCCGGCGTGGTCTTGCGGGTGTCGAGCACGCGTGTGTCGGGGTTGGCGGCGGTGACGGCGTCCACGAAGCGACGCGCCAAGGTGGCCACCCCTGACAGGTGGCACAAGAAGTTCAGGGCGGTGCGCTCGGCGGTGAGAATGGAGCGCAGCGGGCCCGACACCTCGGCCACCACGCTGCCGGGTTCGACGAAGCTGCCGTCGGCCAGGTGCCAGCGCACGATGACCTCCGCGTCGATCTGAGCGAAGGACTCGATGGCACATAGGCGTCCGGCTACCACGCCTTCTTGGCGGGCCACTACGGCCATGTGGGCGCGGACGGTCTCGTCGACCAGGGCAGCGGTGATGTCGCCGAGGGGAAGGGTGTCCTCGGCCAGGGCCAGGGCCACCGCGCCTCGCACGGCGCCGATGGGCGGATCGACGCTCACAGGCCGGCCTGCCCGTGCACGATGCGACGACGCCAGTGCGGGGAGGCGTCGGGGTGGTCGGAACGGGCGTGGGACCCTCTCGTCTCCTCGCGGCTGTAGGCGGAGACGAGCAGGGCGCCCGCCAGCACGGCCAGGTTGGCGAGCTCGCCGGCCGCCCGGCTGGCATCGGCGCCGGCGCCGGTCACGGCGGCGGCTACAGCGGCAGCATCGGCCACTTCGGCCGCGGCCCGCTCGAGAGATGCAGCTGAGCGCACCACCCCGGCACCTTCGGTCATGGCCCGCTGCAGGCGTTCGCGTTGCTTGACGATGTCCGCCTCCGAGGGCGCCCCGGGGTCGCCGGCCACGCTCTGGAGCCACGGCGGCGGTGCCAAATCACCGACGTCGACACAGCCGATCTCGGTCCCCGCGCTTCGGTCGAGGACGGCTTTCATGGCGCCGGTGGGCTCGGCGCAGTCCTTGCCGGCCTCGATGGCCTCGGCCAGCCGAGCCCCGAAGACCATGCCTTCGAGCAGAGAGTTCGACGCCAATCGGTTGGCGCCATGCACACCGGTGCACGCCGTTTCGCCGGCCGCCCACAAGCCACCCAGGGCCGTGGCCCCGTCGAGATCGGTGACGATGCCCCCCGATACGTAGTGCGCAGCGGGAGCGATAGGGAGCCAGTCCACCGCCGGATCCAGTCCCGCCATCCGCAACGAAGCCGCCAGCGTGGGGAAGCGATCGTCGAAGGCTTCCAACCCGGTGGCGTCGAGCCACAGGTGGTCGACACCTTCCTCCGCCATGCGCGAGGCCATGGCCCGGCTGACGATGTCCCGGGCGGCCAGCTCGTCGACGAAGCGATCGCCACCGGCGTCGCGCAGCAGGGCGCCGTGACCGCGGAACGCCTCGGACAGTAGGGGCTTGGGCATCGACGGGTGATGCAACGCGGTGGGGTGGAACTGAAAGAACTCGACGTCGCACACGGGCACGCCGGCGCGCAACGCCATGGCACTGCCGTCGCCGGTGGCTTCGGAGGGATTGGTGGTGACGGAGTAGAGCTGCCCAGCCCCTCCGGTGGCCAGCACCACGTGACGGGCCCGCACCTCACGGCGCATACCGGCGGGGTCCAGGGCTACCACGCCGACGCAGCGATCGTCCTCGACGATGAGGTCGAGCGCGAACCACCGCTCGAGCACGGCCGCCGCCGAAGCCTCCGCCGCGCTGACGAGGGCGCGTTCCACCTCGGCCCCGGTGGCCAGGCCGCCGGCGTGCAGGACGCGGGCGGTGGAATGGCCGCCTTCTCGGGCCAGAGAGAGAGCGCCGCCGGCTTCGCGGTCGAACACAGCGCCGAGAGAGATGAGCTCGGTGACGCGCGTGGGGCCTTCGTCGACGAGCACGCGCACGGCGTCGACGTCACACAGACCGGCACCGGCGCGCAGCGTGTCGGCCAGGTGGAGGTCGGTGGAGTCGTCGTCACCGCCGAAGACGGCCGCCACGCCCCCTTGGGCCCAACGGGTGGCCGACTGGGCCAGCTCGGCTTTGGTCAACACGCCGGCGCGGACGCCGGGCACCTCAGCCAGACGGACGACGGCCGATAGTCCCGCCACCCCGGAGCCGAGGACGAGGACGTCGAGTTCCACGCGCGCAGAATCTCGGGGGAGAGCCGCGGACGTCAGGCGGTGACAGCCCGGCGCAAGTTGGCCTCGAGCTGTGCGGTGGTCTCGTCGACGACCGCGTTGTCGAGGTCCACGTGAACGACCTTGGGCTCGAACCCCTCGAGCTCCGCCTCCTCGTAATCCGCGTACGTGATCACGATCACCTTGTCGCCCTTGTGCACGAGCCGGGCCGCGGCGCCGTTGAGGCACACCTCCCCGGGCCCGCCTACGATGGCGTACGTCTCGAAGCGCGCCCCGTTGTCGATGTCGAGCACCGCCACTTGCTCGTACTCGCGGATGTCGGCCAACGCCATAAGGCGTGGGTCGAGGCTGATGGACCCGATGTACTCAAGGTTGGCATCGGTCACCGTGGCCCGGTGAATCTTCGATTTCATCATGCGCCGGCGCATCGCTAAGACGCTCCCTTCCGTTGCTCAGAACTTGGGTGGTGAGGACTCGGTTGCAAAAGGACTCGGTGGAACACTCTCGATAGGTGTGTCGTCACTGGGCTCCCGTGCGAATCGGCTTCGAGATGGTCACGGCCGGCACCGACGTGGCGTTGGCGCCCATGGTGAGACGCGGGCGCGGGGCACGCCGGCGCCGCGGGGCCACCGTGTCGAACGTGTCGACGGAGGTGAGGACGGTGCCTTCGTTGTCGATGAGCCGGACCAGTCCCACCGTGGCCGCCACCAGAAGGCGGACTTCACCGCCCAGGCGGGCGGGCGCCGCGAAGGTGGCGGCGTCGACGACCGCCACGTAGTCGGGAACCACCCGCGGCTCGCGGGCCAGCTCGGCGGCCATGGCGGCCCGCACGGCAGAAGCACGACGCTCGCCTCCGTGCAACCGGTCGAGACCGGCCGCCAAGGCGCGGTGCAGGGCCAAGGCGGCGGCGCGATCGTCGGCTGAGAGCCGGACATTGCGACTCGACAGGGCCAGGCCGTCGGCTTCGCGCACCGTCGGGCAACCGACCACCTCCACCGGCAACGACAGATCGGCGCTGAGGCGGCGCACCACGGCCAACTGCTGGAAGTCTTTCTCGCCGAAGTAGGCGCGGCAGCGTCCGGATAGCGCGAAGAGCTTGGTCACCACCGTGGCCACGCCGTCGAAATGTCCCGGGCGCGCCGCTCCCTCCAGGGAGTCGGTGACGCCGACGACATGCACCGAGGAATGCTGCGGCTCGGGGAAGCCCGGGTACATCTCGCGTACCTCGGGGGCGAACACGATGGTGGCGCCGGCTCGGGCGGCCAGTTCCACGTCCTCATCGAGATGTCGCGGGTAGGCGGCCAAGTCGGCGGCATCGTTGAACTGCAGCGGGTTGACGAAAATGGTCACCGCCACCACGTCGCACTCGGCCGCGGCTCGCTCGATCAACGCCCCATGCCCGGCGTGCAGCGCACCCATGGTGGGCACCAACCCGACTCGGCGACCGGCCATGCGATGGCCGTCCAGCGCGGCGGAGAACCCGGCCGCCGTGGTGATCACCTCCGGACCCGACGAGCGGGGCGACCCCGCCAGTCGAGCCGCCAGTGCCACCCCGGCCTCATAACCATCGATCTCGGCGGCCGGCAGTGCGTCCCGGTGGCGAGCCAAGGTGGCCTGATCGCCCCGTGCCGCCGGTCCCGTCAGCGCCACGGCAGGGCCCAACGCGTCCACGTCATCGAGGGCGGCGCGCGCCAGAGCAATGAAAGGGTCGAGCCCGAGCCCGGCCTCCGCTGCGATGCGCTGCACCTGGCCCATCAAGGCCACCACGTGGTTGGCCGCCACACAGGCGGCGGCGTGATACGTGGCGCGGCTGGGCGTCGTCGACAACGAGCGGCGTGCCGCCCAGCGCCTGCACGAGCTCCGTTACGGCGGGGTCACCGGCGATGGCGAAGGCGATTCCCGAGGCCAGCCGAGCCCGACCGACCTCGGGCGTGGGCATCGGCACCAGCGGATGCAGTGACGCCACGCGCTCATGGGGAGCGAGGACGTCGAGACCGAGGGACCCCGACAGGTGCACGACCACCGTAGAAGGCGCCGGGGCGATGGCGGCGGCCACATGGGCCACGGCGGCATCGGGGGTGGCGATGATGACCATGTCGACGTCGGCGGCGGCGTCGGTGGGGTCGTCGTCTCGCCCCCACAGCGCGCGCACGTCAAAGCCGACGTCGGTCAGCGCCACCGCCAAGGATCGACCGGCCCGACCGGGGCCGATCACACGGATCGAGGTCACCGGAACCCCTTTCTGCGCTCCAGCCCCTGTCCGAGGGTGCCGGTCGCGTCAGGCGATTCAGTACGCCGTAATCCTATCTGCCTTACGCACGTTTCCACCAGCACGTTTTTTGATTTCGGGCTCGATCAGCTCCGGGGCCAGATCGCCCAGGGGCTCAACCACGAAGCGGCGCTCCCACATGCGGGGGTGGGGAACCACCAGATCGTCGTCCTCCACCACCAAGTCGCCCACCAGCAGGACATCGACGTCCAAGGTGCGGGGGCCGAAGCGCACCGTGCGCACCCGGCCGGCCGCTTCCTCCAGGCGATGGACCACAGCGAGCAATTCCCGAGGCGTGAGGGTGGTGGCGAGCTCGGCCACCACGTTGAGGTACCACTCTTGATCGGGTGGCCCTCCGACCGGCTCGGTCTCATAGACCGGCGACACCGCTACCACGTCGGGTAGTGCGCCCAGGGCCTGGCCGAGATGGCCCCACCGGTCGCCCATGTTCGATCCCAGCCCGACAAAAGCCCGCATGCCCGTGGTTCTCGGGCCGTCGATGGGCCTACGGCCGCCGGCGGGTGAGGCGAACCCCGGCGGACTCGAGGTCATGGGACACCGGGGGCCGCATCTTGCGCAGCGCCACGGTCACCGCCTTCACCTTGCGGTCCCGCAAGATGGCCTTGGCGATGTCTTGGGCGAGCGACTCGAGCAGCACGTGGGTGGGCCCGGTGATCACCGCGGCGGCAGCATCGATGGCCGCCGCGTAATCGGCGGTGTCGAAAAGAGCGTCGCTGGCAGCCGACTGGGCCAGGTCGACGACCATGCGCAGGTCGATCTCAAAAGGTTGCAGCGAATGGCGCTCGGCGTCGAGCACGCCGTGGGTGCCGAACACGCGCAGGCCCCGCACCTCGATGAAATCTTCACCGGTGCTACCCGATGCCGCGCCGGCCACCGGAGCCGATGGCGCTGCCTCGGGTGCTGATTCCTGCGACTCTTCGGACGACGGCGGCGCCTCGCCGTCGTCCGACGATGCGTCTTCGAGCTCGTCGAGCCAGCTCACTAGGACTCGTCGACCGTGGCCGCCTGCGCCACGATGTCGCGTCCGGGAGGGCCCATCTGCCGGCCCACCAGCCGCTCCACCACGGCGATGGACTGCGGCCCGCCGGGCAGCCGATGGGACCACAGCAGGTAACCCGCCATCACCCCCATGATCCGGTCGCCGAGTTCTTCGAGGTGCACCAGGACGCGCTCATTGTCACGCAACCAGCCGTCGAGGTTCTTGAACAGGTCCGCCAACGATTCGCGGAGGTCCGTCTCGGTGCCGACAGGAAGGTGGGAGGACACGACGTCGCCTTCTTCGTAGGCGGCCAGGTTGTGCGACGACGGCAGCAGCGACACGATGCGCGTGAAACCTTGGACCCGCAGCCAGATGATCTCCTCCTGGCGCCGCACTCGGCGGTGGTTGGGGGCGAAGCCACCGGGCCGCTCGCTGACCGCCAGCTGATCCTGGATGATCCACGTGAAGTTGCGTGGCGAGATACCCGCCGCCCACTTGCCCTTCACCGCCTCACCATCTTTCGCTCGTGCGACGACCCCGAGGTCGATCGCTCTCCTACCAACGTGGCTGCCTGCACGGTGGGGGCCACATCATGGGCCCGCACCATGGTGGCCCCGGCCAGCATGGCCCATGTTGCTGTGGACAGGGAACCGCCCAGGCGCGCCTCGACGGGAACCGAGGTCCCGTCGAGACCCTGATTGATCCTCCCCAGGAACGTTTTGCGGCTGGTGCCCACCATCACCGGCCAGCCCTCGTCGGTCAACTCACGCAGATGGGCCAGCAAGGACAGGTTGTGCTCGACGGACTTGCCGAAGCCGATGCCCGGGTCGATCCACACCTCGGTGACCCCCGCCTCCGAGGCGTGCCGGGCCCGCTCGACCAAAAAGGCACGCACTTCGGTGGCTACATCGTCGTAGCGGGGGTCGTGCTGCATGGTGCGGGGCGTGCCCTGCATATGCATGGCCACCCACCCCGCTCCGGTACGGGCCGCCACCGGCCACAGCGTGGCCGACACGTCGTTGACCAGGCTCGCTCCGGCCGCCACGGCTGCCTCGGCCACCTTCGCCTTGACGGTGTCCACCGACACCCGGACCTGGGGGGCGAGCGCCTCGATCACGGGCAGAACCCGGCGCAGCTCCTCGGCCTCGTCCACCGGTTGTGCCCCCGGCCGGGTCGACTCCCCGCCCACGTCGACCACATCGGCGCCCTCGGCCACCATTTCCAGGCCTCGGGCCAGCGCATCGTCGGGGTCCAGGTAGCGACCTCCGTCGGAGAAGGAATCGGGCGTCACGTTCAAGACACCCATGACCAACGGCCGCATGGGGCCACAGGTTAGGCCCGGATTCAACGGCTGTGAACGAAGTTCATGGCCTCCGCGCGGGTGCGAGGGTCGTCGCGGAACAGGCCCCGCACCGCCGAAGTGACCGTGAGGGTGCCGGGCTTCTTTACCCCTCGCATGGACATGCACAGGTGCTCGGCCTCCACCACCACCAGCACCCCGCGAGGCTGGAGCACCTTGGCCAGGGTGTCGGCGATTTGGGTCGTCATGCGCTCTTGGACCTGCAGGCGGCGGGCAAAGCCATCCACCAGCCGGGCCAGTTTGGAGAGCCCGGTGATGCATCCGTCGGCGCCGGGAATGTAGGCGACATGGGCGCGGCCGATGAAAGGGATCAAGTGGTGCTCGCAAAGTGAGGCGAAGGGGATGTCGCGCACCATCACCATCTCGTCGTGCTCGGCGGCGAAGCTGACGGTGAGGTAGTCGCCGGGGTCGCTGTCGTAGCCGGACAAGAGCTCCTGGTACATGGCGGCCACGCGTCGGGGCGTGGCCTCGAGCCCGTCGCGCGTCCGGTCTTCACCGATGGCATCGAGCAGCTCGGCGATGAGCCCCTCGACTTTCTGCGTGTCGACGCTCACCGCACCTCGCTTTTGCCGGCGCGTTCAGTCGACAGGTGCGGGGCCTTTGTAGGCGCGGACCTCGGGCACATTGCGGTAGCGCTCGGCGACATCGAGCCCATAGCCCACCACGAAATCCGGGGCTATGTGGAAACCGACGTAACGGAGATCGAGCTTGGCTCGCTGGCGGCCCTCTTTGACGAGCAAGGCGCACACCTCGAGGCTGGCGGGCTGGCGAGCCCACAGGCTGCGACGCAAGTACTGCAGCGTCAGCCCGCTGTCGACGATGTCCTCGACCACGAGCACGTGGCGACCCGTCAAGTCGTAGTCGAGGTCTTTGACGATGCGCACCACACCGCTGGTGGTGGTGGCCGATCCGTAGGACGCCACCGCCATGACGTCCACCTCGACGGGCAACGCGATGGCACGCGCCAGGTCGCTCATGAACACGAACGCACCTTTGAGCACACCCACCAGCAGCGGAGGACGGCCGCGGTAATCCGCGGTGATCGCCTCGCCGAGTGCCATGACGCGCTTGGCCAGCACGTCTTGGGCGACGATGACCTCACCGAGCCCGGCGTCGTTGTCCCACGAGTAGGGGGCCAAGGTTGCGGGGACCGGGGTGCGCACAGCCACCGCGGTGCTGCCGGAGCTGCCAGGCGCGTCGGTCATTGGATGCCGACCTTATCGGACGGCGTCGCCGTCGATCGGGGCCACCGAAAGTCGGCCCGACGAGCGACTGACCCGCAAGCCCGGGGCGACGTCGGTGGCCCGGGCCGCCCCCCGCGCCACCGCCAGCACCCGTTCGACGGCGGCCAGCCCAGGGGCATAGGGAGCCGACTGCGCCACCAACGTGCGGGCGGCCCGCCGGGCCAGGACCTCGGGGGCCTGCGCCAGCGCGGCGGCGTCGTTGGCATCGAGGGCCGACGCTTGATCGTCGAGATAGCGCGCCTCGGCGCCGAGCAGGCCGGCCTGGCGGGCCAGCAGGGGTACGACGTCACGCCCGGCGATGTCCGAGCACAACGGCAAGAGCTCGTGGCGGATCCGGTTACGGACGAAACGCCGGTCATTGTTGGTGGGATCGTCCACCGCCTCGAGCCCGACGGCCCGGCACAGCTGGTGCGTTTCGGCCCGGCGCACGGCCAACAGAGGGTGGCAGGTCCCCGGTCGCATGGCCGACAGCCCGTCGAGCCCCGCCCCGCGGAGCATGTTGAGCAGCACCGTTTCGGCCTGGTCGTCCATGGTGTGCCCGGTGGCGGCCCCCGGCGGCAGCACCGAACGGCGCGCCGCGCGGGCGTGGGCCTCGAGATTCGGTCCCTTCGCCACGCTGACTCGCTCAGAGCGAAATCGAGCCCCCCAGCGCGCCGCCGCGGCGGCCACCACCTCCGCCTCGAGTTCGGATCCCCGACGCAGGCCGTGATCGACGTGGACGGCGGTGACGTCCAAGGACGCCTCCACAGCCAGGACGAGTAAGGCCAGGGAGTCGGGCCCACCCGATACGGCGCACACCAGCGGCGTGCCAGGTGCGGGGAACGTGCAGCGGGTCAACAACTCGCCCGCCGGCGAGGGCATCAGCCCGTGGCCAGTTGCGCGGTACCTGCCCGGGCCACCCACTTTTCGGGGTGGCGGATCTCCTCCATGGTGGGAAGCATCTCGGGGCCTTCCCATACCCGGGAGAAAAGCACCGGGCCACCGGACGCTTCGATGGCGCCGATGAAGCGCTCGCCTTGCTCGTATTGGCGCAACTTGGCATCGATGCCCATGAGCTGCTGCAGAAAGCGTGACGGCATGCTCGCCTTGCGGCGCCGATCTCGAAGCACCCGTGCGAACCAGGGGGCATCAGGAACCGCCCCCGCTCCGGCGCGGTCCATGGTGACGTCCCCGTGCCCTTCGAGCAGGCTCATCATGGCCTGGATGTGCCCGATGACCTCGAGCTGCTCGGGTGGCGCCACCAAGCCGAGAATGCCGGCGTCATCGAGCGGGTTGTGCCCGCCGCGAATCGACTCGGCGGCGCGGCGCAACGCATCCATCAACTGGCGGGGATCAGGGGACACTCCCCCGAGTGTCTTGTCGACCAATGAGAGGAAGTAGGGCCGCAACCACGGCACGCCGGTGAACTGGCACCGGTGGGTCACCTCGTGCAAGGCGATCCACAACCGGAACTCCTTGGCCGGAAAGCCGTGCCGGCGTTCGAGGGCCAAGATGTTGGGGCCCACGTACGAAATGGCATCACCGTCGAGCCCGGGCCCATCCCCGTCGGAGTCGCCTCCTTCGGCGAACAACAGGTCGTACTGGCCGAGCACCCGGGTCGACATCCACCCGAGCACCGCACCCATCTGGGCACCCGTCGTGGTGCGAGCCACACCGGCCAGCGGCCCGGGCACGCCGGTGGTGTCCACCTTCTCCAACAACGGCTCCAGCAAATGCTGGAAGGAGGTCAGGTTGTTACGCACCCAACCGGCCCGGTCGACGACTCGCGCCCGGGCCCGGCCCGACACCGGGGTCAGTCCGGTTGTCTCGATGACGAGCGCTTCGGCTCTGGTGGTGGCCTCGGAGAAATCCTCTTCGAGCTTGGCAAGGTCCGCGCTGCCGACGGTGTGAAGCGACGAAGAGCTAAGGAGCGGGGAGTTGGCCCCGACCCACGTCGCCACCCGTTCGGCCACGTCCCAAGATACGGGGCTGGTCATTGGTAGTCAGGGGCGCGGTGCTCTTGCGAGCCCGGTTCCCCATTCCCCTTTCAATCCGTGCGTGCGGTTTTCCCGCACACGGCTTTCCGACGATCTTCTGGACATGGTTACGCTGCCTTCGGGTAACGGATAGTTCCGTGCAAGTGGTACAGGCCCTGGTCCTGGAACCAGGCGGGCGTCCACCGATCGGCTTGACCGGCACGCAGGTTGCGGCCCCGCTTCTTGACCAGCAAGCGAAACAACCGCCACCCCACATACTTGTCGATCTCGCAGAACTTGATGGACGCATTCCCGGTGCGGAAGTAGTTGCCCCAACCCCGGAGGAACTGGTTAAGCCGCACGATGACGACCGGCAACTCCTGTCCGACCTGGCTTCGATCGGTCATGGCCTTGATCTTCGCTCGGGCACGCTTCATCGAACGCACAGACGGCCAGCGCTGAAGGTAGTAGCGGACGATCTTCCGCTGTTCCCAGAGCTTGCCGGACATGCGGGCCCGAAGATGACACCCGAGGAAATCGAAGCCCTCTTTGCCCTCCCGGAGGTCGACCGCTCGGGTCTTGTCCGGGTGGAGAGTGAGGCCGAGGTCTCCCAGAATGGCGGCGGACCGCCGTTGGGCTTCCTCAGCCTGCTCCCGGGACGAACACAACACGACGAAGTCGTCCGCATAGCGGACGACTTCTCCCACGCCCCGTTCGGCCCAGGCCCGGTCGAAGGCGTGCAGGTAGATGTTGGCCAGGAGAGGTGAGATCACCCCGCCCTGAGGCG
The DNA here is from genome assembly GCA_963793645.1 of uncultured Acidimicrobiaceae bacterium. Classification (GTDB taxonomy): domain Bacteria; phylum Actinomycetota; class Acidimicrobiia; order Acidimicrobiales; family UBA8190; genus CAWCAW01. The sequence goes on from CAWCAW010000006.1 coordinate 334,449, forward strand.
TGCCCGTGACCGTCTCGGACACCACCCCATCGACCAGCACCCCGGCACGCAACCACTGCCGCAACAGCTTGAGCACCCTCCGGTCCGACACCCGCAGACCGACCAGCGAGAGAAGCCTCTCGTGGTCGATTGAGCCGAAGAAGTCCCGAATATCGGCTTCGAAGACGAAGTGGCTGCCTTCGATGAAGCCTTTCCGGAGCCTCTCCAGAGCGTCGTCGGCCTTTCGTCTGGGCCGAAACCCGAACGAGCAGGGCAGAAAGTCGGCCTCGAAAATAGGTTCGAGGACGATCTTCGTGGCCTGCTGGGCCACTCTGTCCATCACGGTGGGAATGCCCAACGGGCGTTTCGACCCGTCGGGCTTCGGAATCTCCACCCGGCGTACTGCTTTCGGGCGGTAGATGCCTGCACGGAGGCTTTCCTGGAGCTCACCGAGCAGGCGCTCGACTCCGTAATCCTCCACTGACGCCAGGGTCAGACCATCAACCCCGGCGGCACCACGATTAGCACGGACCCGCTTCCACGCCTCCCACAGAACGTCACTTCTGTAGATGCGGTCATACAGGGCGTGGAAACGCCGACCCTCAGACTGCTTGGCCGCAGCCCATAGCCGGTTCTGCAGTTGTCGCACTTTGGCGGGAGGAAGATGCTTCCCCTCGGGGTAGATGGACGGGGCGGTCCCCGTCATGCCCTCGCGCTTACCCGCTCGACCGGCGTGACCGAAGTCGGGGTCCTTCCCTCCCGCCGGGTTCATCCCGGCGATCAGCGGTACTACGACCCCGTCGGACTCCCGCTTGCCTCCGTTGAGTTTCACCACTGGCTTATCCCGACGGTCTTTGCTGACGAGGCTGGCAAGACGGGCCTCTCCTGTCCCGAACCAAACCGTGCGTACGTGCCGCTCCCCATACCCCGAGGGAACCCGACCATGGGCATCTCCGGAACTGGCCAGTCGGTCGGACATGGGCCTTCGCCGTGACATGAGCGGCTCGGCTCCCCTGTTGTAAATGTGACGAGGCTGCAGGACTCGCGCCTGGTGGCACCACGGCCCGCACGCTTGCTCCCTCCAAAGAGGCTTTTGACACCCCGCTCAGCCCGCCGCCTCTCGACGACGAACCGGGGCCTGCTACCGGGCTCTCCGGCGATTACCCGGACGGGACTCTCACCTGCTGGCTTGGTCCAGTTTTCAGGACGCAACACGGGGCCAGTCTATGGAACCCGAAGGTCAGGCGATCTTCTTCCCCCGCATGCGCGGTGTGACCTGGGGCTCATGCAGGAAACAAAAGTCGCTGTCGTTATAGATCGACAGCTTCGTCTTGCATCCGTCCTCACGGCACACTCGTCCTCGAGCGAATGTCCGCGAAGGCCGGGAAGGACCCGTGAACGCCGACCCGCCGATGGATCTGGTCCCCAGTTCCCGGTGATCTTCCATGTCTGCTCACCTCCCGCCGATTTTGGTGTTGCATCCCTATCGGCGGGACCCTGCCTGTTCCCAAGAGGGCAGGTCAGGTCGTTGTGCAGTTATTGTGAAAAGACCACCTCAGCCGGTGGAGGGCTCGTGGCGAGCCTGCTCCTCGAGCAGCGCGTCGTGGATGCGCCGTCGGAGCTCCTCGGGAACGTGATCCTTGCAGCGGCTGGAGATCACCACCCGCAAGTCAGCCTCGAAATCGAAGGCGTCGAGACAGGGCGGGCAATCATCGAGATGACGCCGGATCTCCAGGCGCCGCTCCTCGGTGAGCTCACCGTCGAGAAAGGTGTAGAGCCGTTCGACTGTCTCTGTGCAGTCGACTTCGTGCTCCTCCTCCCCCATAACCGCCTCCCTCACCTACGTGTCTCGAAACCGACTTTCGTCAGCGTCCCGCGTCCGGCGAACCCACCAGGCCCCGTTCCACTGCAAAATCTGCCAACGTCTTCTGGAGCGCCTTTCTTCCCCTGTGGATCCGACTCATCACAGTACCGATCGGCACCTCGGTGATGTCGGCGATCTCCTTATAGGAGAAACCTTCCACGTCGGCCAGCAAAACGGCGATCCGAAAGGCCTCGGGCAGGGCCTCGATGGCGGCTTTGACCTCGTCATCGGTGATGTGGTCGAGAAGCTCCTCCTCGGCCGACCGCCCCGCCTGGCTGCCGGGCAGCTCGCCCAGGCGGTGATAGAGGTATAGGTCCTCGATGTCCTCGACGTCAGCCTTCTCAGGCCGGCGCTTGGCGGCCCGATACGAATTGATGAAGGTGTTGGTCAGGATCTTGTAGAGCCACGCCTTGAGGTTGGTGCCCTCTTCGAAGCGATCGAAGGCTCGGTATGCCTTCAAGAAGGTCTCCTGGACGAGGTCCTCGGCGTCGGCGGAATTGCGCGTCAACCGCATGGCGGCTGTGTACAACGCCGGCATGTGCTCCATGGCGAGCTCTGTGAACCTCGTCTGATCGGCCACACAGGCACCATAGCCACAGGTTGTGACAACCGGCAGCGCACCGGAGCGCTACCAGTACGCCCCGAGACGGGTCAACGACGCGATGTAGCTGGCGGCGGGCTCGGTCAGGTCGACGAATTGCGTCCCCACCCGTAGCGTGCCGTCTCGGCGTGGTCCGGTGTTCTTCACGGCCGCCCGCAGATGCACCGCCACCAGGAGGTGACGGCCCTCGGCCTCATCGGCGGTGACGCCGAGCAACTCCATGCCGGCGCCGGCCGACGAGATGTCGACCACTCGACAGGCGCGCCACGGCGCATCGGGCTCACCTTCGATCATGTAGCGGCCTTCCCAATCGGTGAGCTGGCGGGGAAGCACTCTGCGTAGTTGGTGCCGTTCCATGGCGGTGCGCTCTGCGTCAAGCTCGACGTCGTCGGCTGTCGGGGGGATCGCCGACGACCACCAGCGACGGCCGAGAGGTCGGAGGGGTGTTGCGCGATCCCCACGCGCTCAGTCCACCGTGGGCCAGACCATCGAGCTGTTGCGCCGGCAGCGGTCTCCCAAAGGCGAACCCTTGGGCGAACGCACAACCGAGGGCGCGTAGGTTCTCGATCTGTTCGTCGGTCTCCACCCCTTCGGCGACACAGGTCAGGCCGAGCGATTGGGCCAGGGCCAGCACGGTGCGGACGATGGCGGTATTGGCGGGATCTCGGCCGAGACCGGCGATGAACCCCCTGTCGATCTTCAGCGCTTCGACCGGCAGTTGCCCGAGGTAGCTAAGCGACGCATAGCCAGTGCCGAAGTCGTCGATGGAGATGTGCACGCCTTGGTCGCGCAGCGCCCGCAATGTGCGCGTGGCGCGCGCCGGATTGGCCAAGAACATTCCTTCGGTGATCTCGAGCCACACGAGGTCAGGATCGATCCCGGCGTCCTCGATGATCTCGACCACCTCGGAGACGAAGTCGACCTCGGCCAGCTGGCGTGGCGACACGTTCACGGCGATCCTCGGTGGCGGGTCCCGTCGGCCACCATCGCGCGGCAGGGCCTGCCACTGTGCCGTCTGCTTGCACGCTTCCATGAGCACCCACCGGCCGAGCGAGACGATGACCCCCGTGTCCTCGGCCAGTTCGATGAAGTCCCCCGGGAGCAGAAGGCCTCGGGTGGGGTGACGCCACCGGACCAAGGCCTCGGTGGCGGAGGGCTGCATGGAAGCCAGGTCCACGACGGGTTGGTAGTGGAGCTCGAGCTCGTCGCGCTCGATGGCCCGGCGCAGCTCGCAACTCATGCGGAGTTGGCCCGCCGATCGATTGTCCTGACGCCAGTCATAGAACTCGGTACTGGAACGGCCCGCCTCCTTGGCCCGGACCATGGCCTTGTCGGCGCACCGCACGAGGGCGGTGGCGACGTCGCCGGGTCCGCGACCGAGGGCGACGCCGGCGCTGGCGGTGACAAACAGCTCCGACCCGTCGATCTGCAGAGGGGCCTGCAGTGCGGCGACGATCCGGTTCACCAGTGCCCGAGCGTCGTCCTTGTCGGCCACCTCCTCGCAGACGAGAGCAAACACATCGCCCCCGAAGCGCGCCACGGTGTCACCCGGACGTATGACATCGTGCAGGCGCTGCGCCATGGTCCGAAGCACCTGGTCACCGGCATCATGGCCCATGTTGTCGTTGACCAACGTGAAGTGGTCGAGGTCGAGGAAGACCACCATCACATGACCGGGCTTGCGTTGGATGCGTTTCAACGCCATACGGAGACGGTCCATGAACAGCGCACGATTCGGAAGGTCTGTCAGCGAATCATGCGTCGCTGAGTGCGTGATCTGCCTCTGAAGCGCTCTCCGTTCGGTGATGTCCTCCACCGCGCAGATGCGGTAGAGGGGTAGACCGTCGCCGTCACGCACGATGCCGACACGAACTGACGTCCATACATGGGACCCGTCGCCTCGGAGGTAACGCTTCTCGGCGACAATGGTGTCCACTCTTCCCGAATACAGATCCTCGATCTTGTCGACGCTCTTGGCCAGATCCGCTGGATGCGTCAAGTCGGCGAGACCCAAGCCGATGAGATCTTCGGGTTGGTGTCCCACGATGGTGGCGAAGGCCTGGTTGGCCCGGATGATGCGGGAATCGCTCCCGTTGACGAGGAACATGGCGGTGGGGGCAGCGTCGAACACGCTTTGAAAGCGCTCCGCGACTTCCGCCATGGCCTGCCCGTTCGAGAGTCCAGCTGACGCGTCTCGCACCGCCAACACCGTCAACCAACCCTCCCCTGTCGGCAGCGAACGCAGGCTGAGCTGGGCGGAGAATTCGGAGCCGTCCTTGTGACGCCCTGTCCTGGTCGCGCCGTTGTCGAGCGAATGGTTTCCGTCACCGACGCTGCGTTCCCAGGCGGGAACGATCATCTCCAGTGGTTGGCCGACCAATTCTTGGCGGTCGTATCCAAAAACGCGCTCGGCCTGAAGGTTCACCATGGTGACGCAGCCGTCGACTCCGAAGCCCACCATGGCACCGGGCGCGGCGTCGAGCAGCCCCTGCACCTTGGCTCCTGATGGGAAAAGCGCTCGCCCGGCCATAAGTCACCTCGCACGAATCTGTGATCGGATCGGCGAGGTCTGGGCCGTCGGAGGAATCGATGTTGCCTCGGAGTGTCGGCGCGCCGTGCGACAGGCTTTAGGGCTGAACGCGCGTCGTCGATGCGGCACGACCTTGTCCTTCACCCGCGGATCACCCGGCGAAAAAGCGCGGCGCTGTTGCATCGACGCCGATATCCGAAGCGTTCGCACACCGCGGCGCGACGGCGACGTCGGGTGGCGCGTCCCAAAGGAGACCGGTGACCGCAGGCGAGGATCGCACCAACGGCAGGGGGCTACCCCGGCGTGCCCCGGGGTGGCTCGTGCTCGGCGCGCTGGGAATCCTCATGGCCGTCGCGTTCAGCTGGGGAGGGTGGCTGGGCTCGGGCGGACGGCTGTTCTGGGTTGGTTCGCCGTCTATGGGTCGAGCCGCACCGGTTGGTTCCTTGGTGGCCACCGAGGCTCTGGGGGTGCGACCGGATCTCCGCGTGGGCGAGGTCATCGTCTTTCGCCCATGGTCCGATTTGCGCTTCACCTTCATCCATCGGATCTACCGCATCGAGCCAGACGGCCGATACATGACGAAAGGCGATCTGAACCCCACCCCCGATCCTTGGACCATCACCGCCAAACAGATCTCGGGAACCCCGGTGGCGATCATCCCGGCCATCGGGTGGGTCTACAAACTCTCGACCTGGCTGTTGTTCAGTACGGCGGCGGTGTTGTTCTTGGCCCTCGTTGTCCGAGGTCGATTGCGAACCTCGATCGTCACCCTTGGTCAGGCCTTGATCGTGGCAATTCCCTTTTGGCGCTACCGAATCCTTCTCAACAGCTACCTCTACGGCGCTCGCCGGGTAGGGACCCATATCAGCGCGCAGCTGGTGAACAGCGGCGTGCTGCCATTGCGCGTCGCCTTGCCCCATGGCAAAGCAGTGGTCGCCGCCGCGGGTCAAGAGGTCGTCGTACGTGGGACCATGCTCGGACACGCCCAGCGGCTCCCCATCTCGGGGTCGGTGGTGTTGCCGTGGTGGGGATGGGTGCTGGCGGCACTCTTTTGCTTCACGCCATTGCTCGTCCGACAACTGACCATGCTGGTGCCGGTTCCTGCGCACCGCCTGAGCGGCCACCGAGGACGGCAACATGTCATCAGACGGCGGCTGGCGCCGGGGATGTAGAGGCGCCTTGCGCACGAGTCACCCGTGCGATCACCTCTGATTCATCATGTCATCGGCCTGAGTTCCTCGGTCGTCATGTCGATAGTCGACACACGCACGGCGACAGCGTTGATGCGCGACTGCGCCCTCGCGAGGGCCCCAACAAGGAGACACCATGCACCAAAAGAGTCGATTTCCCGGCGGCTTCATAGCCGCCCTTGTCGGAGCGATGGCCCTAGCGGTAACGGCGGCCACCGCGTTCGGCGTCACTCCGTTTTACGCTCAAGTAGGCGGGAGCGCGAACTCATTTCAGAGCGGGACGCTGATCTTGTCGAAGTCGATCGGCGGAGGCACAGCGTGTCTGTCGTCTCCGAACTCGGCCGCCGGGATCACCACCAACGTGAACACCTCGTGCACGGGGAGCGACCTCGGGACGGGAACGACGAATTCCGTGGGGGGAACGGCGCAGACAGCAAGCGTCGCTCTGACAAACCAAGGTTCGATCTCCTCGTTGACCGGCATCGCCCTTACCGAAAGCTCCTGCACCACGGCGGCCGCCCCGTACGCGTCGTCCGCGCTCAACCCGTTGTCTTCAGGCAGTGATACCGCCAGCTTCTGCGGCAAGGTCGACGTGACCATCTACAACGGCACGAAGTGCGTCTATCCCGCCGGCGCTGGCGCATGTCCGGCCCTGTCCAACACATACACCCTGTCGACATTGGCCGCCGCCGGGAGCTTGTCGCTGGTCTCTTCTCTGGCGTCGGGATCAACGGTCACGCTGACCTTCGACACCGAACTCGACAGCGTCGCCACCAACGCCGATCAGGGGCTTATCGCCAGCATCCCTCTCACCTACACCCTCACCCAGTAGTCCTGGACGTAAGGCCCTCGCGCCGAAAGCTACCTCGCAATGACCGAGCACGGCCTGACCCAGAGGATCCGCCTCCCCTGGGTCAGGCCCGCCCTCGGGGTCTTGGTGGCCCTCGGCACCCTGGGTGCTGTCACCGGCCAGGGTCCCGTCTTCGGCGGCGACAGCGCTCAAGCAGGCGGCAAGGGCACGTTCCAAAGCGCCACGTTGCAGCTTTCCGACACCATCGGGGGAACGAACTGTCTTTCCTCTCCGAACACGGCCGGCGGTATCAACGCGTCCAACACGGGCACCTGCACCACGTACCCGATGGCCACGGCCGCCGGCTCGTCCACAACCACGTTGGCTAATCAGGGCTCGCTCACCCCGACTGCCGCCGGCGTGTCCACCACGGGGAGCTGTGGGGTCCAGGAGTTCGCCGACACCTCCACGGCCGGGACCAACACCGGACTGCCCATCGGCGGTACCACCTACGGACCAACCGGCAGCGGGCCCACCACATTGTCAAGCTCGCTCGCCGTCACCTTCGACGGCTCGACGGGTTGGGGTGAGACCCTCACCGGTGCCGCCGCGCCCGCCAATTACACGGTGATGGCGTGGGTGAAGCCATCGGCTCTCAACGGGGTGATACTCGGTGACACCAGCACCCAGAGCGACACGGCGCCGACCGACGCCGATCGCATGATCTGGATCAACACGGCGGGACGTATCGGCTTCGGCAACGACGCCACCACCGTGGAGTCCACCGCCGCCGCTGCGCTCAGCACTGGAACCTGGCACTTCATCGTGGCCACCAAGTCCACCACCGCCGGCATGGTGATCTACATCAACGGAAGCTCGAACATGACCTCTGCTACGGCCGGAGCCAAAGCCACCCTGAACTACACGGGCTTCTGGCACCTCGGTTGGGGAAGCGCGGTGGGAAGCAGCTTCACCACCTTGCCGACGACCAACTTCTTCGAGGGATCGTTGGCCGACGAGGCCGTATTCCCCACGGCCCTGAGCGCAGCGCAGGTCTCCGCGCTGTACGCGCAGACGAGCCAGTCGGCACTGTCGACCCAGGTGATCACCGACGCTCCCACGTCGTATTGGGCGCTGCAGGACACCGGCTCCAGCCTTTACAGCGGGGCCATCGCCAACCTGGCCGCCAACTCCACGAGTCTCTACAGCGACGATTCCGCCAACCCGGGCACGGATTACGGCACCGGGGAGGGCACGCTGGGGACCGACGCGTCGGGACCACTGTCCGCCACCGCCACCACGTTCAACGGATCGACGGGATGGATCCAGACGGCGGTGGACTCAACCTCGTTCTTGACCAGCCCCGGTCCGCAGACATTCTCCATGGCGGCATGGTTCAAGACGAGCACGCCGACGGGGGGGATCATCTCGTTCAACAGCGTGCAGACCAACACCGGCGGCTCCTATGACCGCATGCTGTGGCTCGATCCGAGCGGGCACGCGGTGTTCGCCTTGTATCCGGGCACGCAATTCGAGCTCAACAGCTCAGCCTCGACGACGCACGACTACGCCGATGGGGATTGGCACTTCGTCGTCGTGACGGTCATACCGGTCAACTCCACGACGGCCACGGTCCTCATGTATATCGACGGGGCCCTGGTGGCCGGATCAGCCGGGGACGAGACCACGTCGGGCAATGGCGGTGACCCGGCTCAGGCGTACAGCGGGTGGTGGCACATCGGTTGGGACCCCAGCGGCAACTGGGCTGACCAGCCGACTACTGACTACTGGGAAGGATCGATGGGCCAGATCGCCATATTCCCCACCGTATTGTCGGCCGCCAATGTGTTGACGCTCTACACCGAGTCATCCGCCAGCGGCTATAGCGCCGCGGTGACGGGCGGTGTGGCTGCTTCCAACGCCTACTGGCCTCTGGTGGCGACGACGGCTCCCAGCGCGGCGGCCTGTACCTATATGACGCTGACCATCCAGGCCGGGTCCGGGGGGGGCGCCACGTGTGTCTATCCTGTCGCCTCGGCGGCGTGTCCCGCCACGGCGCCGCCGACGAACTGGCTCTCTCCCGTGACCGCCACCGTGCCGGTGTCACTGCCGACCTTGACCTTCGCCACGACGACAACGCTCGGTGCCACCACTCCTCCGACAGCCGGCGTAGGACTGCACGTGAGTGTCCCTCTGTCGATCACCGACAGCGGTGGCGGGTTCACGACCACCCTCGTGCACAATGTCGGATACGTGCTGCTGTGAGCCGGCGCCGGCCGATCTGGTTGGCGGTATCGACACTTGTGGTCGTGGTGGGCGCGGTGGCGTCCATCTTCGGCGCTACCGCCCTGGCACGCGATGACCAGCAGCGTTCACGCCAGGCATTCGTCTCCTCGTCGACGGAGATCGCCTCCAAGTTGAAGGTGGCTCTCGGTCACGAACAAGACCTCGTCCTCAGCGCATCGGCGTACTTCCTCTCCAACCCTGATGCCTCGGAAGCCGACTACCTCCAGTGGACGAAGTCCGTGCACACGTTCGAGCAGTACCCCGAGCTCATGGCGATCGCCGAGGTGTCGGTCGTCCCGGCGTCCAAGTTGCACCATTTTGTCGCCCACCAAGAGTCCGACGGCGCCTATCCACCTGGGGCCAAGGGGTCATTTGTGATCACCCCGGCCGGGAACCGCCCTTACTACTGCCTCGGCGCCGTCGGATCTTCACGCAACGACGCCAGCGCGTTCACGCTCGGTCTCGACTACTGCGAAAGCCGACTGGGGCCCGAACTCGAGGCGACCCGGGACTCGGGTCAGGCCGCCTATCTCCCCGTTGGAGCGGGAGCGGCCAAGGTGCTGGCCGTGGGAAGCGCCATCTACCGGGGCGGAGTCGTCCCGCCCACCCTCCAAGATCGACGCGCCGCGCTCATCGGTTGGACGGGCGCACAGATCCTCCCTGGCGTGGTGCTGGCGGCGGCCTTGGAGAACTTCCCCAATACGGCGGTGGCCCTTCGTTACGACGCCGGCCCCTCACACGTCACCTTTACTTCGGGACCGCTTCCGGAACATGCCCAGAAGGCCACCATCAACCTGCGAGGGGGCTGGCGCGTCGAGACGTTGGGCACCGTGGCCGGCGGCGCCGTCCTCGCCAACGGCGATGCTCGGGTGCTGTTGCTGGGCAGCCTGCTACTCAGCATGACGTTGGGCGCCTTCATCTACGTGCTCGGGACCAGCCGCGCCCGCGCCTTGGCACTGGTGGGTGAACGAACTGTCCAACTCCATCATCAAGCGTTCCACGACTCGCTCACCGGCCTGCCCAATCGCGCCCTGATCCTCGATCGAGTCAGCCAGGTCTTGGCCCGCAGTCGGCGGGAGGGGACGGTCATGGCCGTGCTCTTCATCGACCTCGACAATTTCAAGGACATCAACGACACGTTGGGCCACGGGGCCGGAGACGAGTTGCTCGTGGAGGTGGGCGCCCGGCTGCGCAACACTGTTCGTGAGCAGGACTCCGTCGGTCGCCTCGGTGGGGACGAATTCATTGTGGTGGCCCAGGGAAGCGCCTCTGGCGCTGGGGGTGAAGCGTTGGCGGCGAGGGTCCTCGACGCTTTCTCACTTCCCTTTACCATCCCCGGCTCGGAGGTGGCCTTGTCGATCACCGCCAGTATCGGCATCGCCCAGGGCCGACACAGCACATCCGAAGAGCTCCTGCGCAATGCCGACATCGCTCTTTACCGGGCCAAGGCGGAGGGCAAGCAAGGAGCCACCTTGTTCGTCCCCTCCATGCAGACGGAGATGGATGAGACACACAAGCTCGCTGTCGATCTTCGCAGTGCGGTTGAGACCGGGCAGTTCTTCTTGCTTTACCAACCGACCTTCAACCTGGCCACTGGAGTGCTCACCGGTGCCGAGGCGCTGTTGCGCTGGCACCACCCAGACCGAGGCCTCATTCTCGCCGACGAATTCATCCCCTCCCTCGAAGCAAGCGGCCTCATCGTCCCGGTCGGCCAGTGGGTGCTTGACAGCGCCTGCCGGCAGGCGGCCCAGTGGCACCGCCGGGGTCATCGCATCTCCATTTCCGTCAACATCTCGGCTCGTCAGCTCGAACGCGACCGGATCGTTGACGACGTGCACGGCGCTTTGTCCGCCAGTGGTCTTGATCCGGCGCTGTTGACCCTGGAGCTGACCGAGACGGCCTTGCCCAACGATGCCACGTGCACATCGTCGCGGCTCCAGCTGTTGAAGGCACTCGGAGTGCGCCTGGCCATCGACGACTTCGGGATGGGTTATTCGTCGTTCACCTCTCTGCAGCGCTTCCCTATCGACGCATTGAAGATCGACCGGTCGTTCGTTTCGGTGGTCGCCGAAAACGCCAAGTCGGCTGCCATCATCCACACGCTCGTCGAGCTCGGCAAGGCCTTGGAACTCGAGATCATCGCCGAGGGAATCGAAACACACGAACAGCTCAAGGTTCTCAGCGCCGAGCCCATCGACACCGGGCAAGGTTTTCTGTTCTCGCCTCCCGTCGATGTCACGGCCATGGATCGCCTACTTCGGACCGATGCTCACGCCGGCGTCGGCGCCTGAGTTCGGCTGAACTGATACGTGTCCTGGGGGCCAGAGGAAAGGAGCTGAAGCTCGCCGGCCACCATCAGTGCCTGCTCGCGTGATGTGACACCGAGCTTCAGGTAGAGCGTGCGCAACTGGGTCTTGACGGTGTTGGCCGAAACGTACTCAGACGACGCGATTTTCTTGAGCTGGTCTCCGCTGTGGAGGCGTCCGAGGATCACCCGTTCCCTTTCGGTCAAGGTGACCAGTGTCATGGTCTCGGGGTAGATCTCAGGGGCCTGCGCAAAGAGCGCACTGTCGAGCAGCGCCGCGGCTGACGGCACGGTGACGGCGATCGTCGCGAGGTCTCGGCGGGGCGCGGCGGCCAGGGGCAGCAGCGTTCCGAGCTGCTCGGCTTGATTAACTGCTCGACGAAGCAGGTCGGCAGCCAAGGCGGTCATCTCAAGGCGCTGATAGGCAATGGCGCTGATTATCGTGGTCTCGAGGCGATGAAACGGTGAGACCGAAGGCCCCCCCGCCGCGGACGTCGGCGGGTCAATGGCGCCATGCTGGCGGTCATACGGGTCGCGGTGGGCGACGGTCACGCACCGGGGGACGGCGTTGGCCACGGCGATAGCCCCGCCGTTGTCGCCGGTAAGCAAGGCGAGGCGGGCCCGCGCCACGCTGACGAGCGGATGGTGCTGATGCACGCCTTCCAACACTGCCTTGGCGTGGTTCGCTCTACCGAGTGACATGAGCAGCTCGGCTTGGACGGCGGCCAGCATCGGCCCGGCGGCGCCACCGTTGGCATCGCTCACGGCCAGCAGGTCCGGCGGGATCCATGTGTTGTGAAGCTCATCGATGGCATTGAGCCGATCACCCCACACCAGAGCGTGGCATGCCCGCGCGTACGCCACGAACGGCCACAGCTCGTTCGGGCTCGTCAGCTGGTCGAGATCAGCCAAGGCGTCGGTGCAGCCCTGGGCCTCGAGCCGACGCACGGCGATCAGTGCCCTGGCGATGGTCCCGGCGCAGGCCAGATCCCCCGCGAGCCCGTCGGATCCCGTCGCCACCTCGTCTCGCTCCAACCACGTGGCCGCGGCTCGAACGTTGCCCAGCACGGCGTAGGAAAGGGCCAGGTGGCCGGCGGCGTCGCGGCTCAACGAGGCGAATTCACTCGTGGGGGCCAGGCTGTACGCGGAGGAATACTCGATGACCGCAGTGCTCGAGTCCCCCATGAGGTCATGCAGCGCCCCCGACTGCAGCAAGCTGAGGGACCGCAGCCCGACAACCTCCGGAGCCCTCGTAGCCAGCGCGCCACGCATGAGCGCCCTGACGTTGTCGTTGCAGATGGTGGCGCTTGTCCACATGCTCCGGTCGCGGTACAGGGCCAAGAGCCAAAGATTGCGCTCGATGACATTGCGGACATGAGGCGAGCGACAGATGCTCTTGATCTCGGCCGCCGTCAAGGCCCGAGGCTGAGTGATCGTCTGTGGGTCAACAGGGAGCTGAAGGGTGATCGTCCGCAGGGCGGCCGCGGTGGTATCGGGAATGATGGCGTCATCGGGAACCTCGGCAAAGGCACGCATAAGTTCGCCCCATTGCGTTGCGTACAGCGCCATGGGATGGAAGCCGACCAGTCTGGTGAACACATCCCATCGCCGTGCGTTCACGGCATGGATGAGGGCACGTTCGGGCGAGTGCCGGTCGGCGTACCACTGGGCCAACGCTCCTTCGAGGGCGCTGGCCTCATCTGGGCTGCGTCGCACGAAGTCATCTCGAATCACCATTCTCATGAGCGGCGACCACTCCAACACCAAGGCAGAGTCGTGGCGCGCGCTTACCAAGCCGTTGCGTTCCAACACCGCCACGATCCCAGCCTCCGAGGCACGTTCGCCGGGGTCAATGGAGATCGAGCTGGCCGGCGCCACCATTTCGACGACGTCGAGGCCAAGCACTTCGACCAGAGCCAACGGCCCGGCTCGAAGGAAGTTGCTCTCACCAATGGCGAGCTCGACTTGGCGGCGCGCTTGTGCCAGCGCCGCCGCGCTGAGGGCGGCGAGATCCGGCGCCAACGGCGTGTCCGTCAAGGCGAGCGCCAGAATCCCGACCGGCAACGGCCACCCCATGAGCTCGTGGTGGACCCCCACCGCGGTAGCGGGTCCGCGCTGCGCCTCGGTGGACCCGATCACCTGCGCGGTTTCATCCTGCGTAAAGGCGAGTTCCCGCTCCCCTATAAGGGTGATGGGGCGTTGCGCATGGACCATGTTCTCAAGGTGCACTGACCTGCCCACTACCAGCAGCGACAGCTTTTCGACGCGGGCGACAAGAGTGGCCAGGCCAGTCACGATGTGCGGATCATCAACGTGCTCGAAGCCGTCGATCACGAGCCACATCGGCTGATCCATTTTCCGCAAGCCATCGGCTACCCCCGCCACTGAGGGCCGCGCCAATCGTGAGCGAGTCTGGGCGCCAACTTGCACCTGGGAGGCGAGCTCGGCGCCGAAGACGGCTTCACTGTGACCGCAGACTTCGGCGTCCACCGCCATCACGTGCCGGCCGGCATCGCGCATCTCTTCCATCCATTGCGCCAGGAGCACCGACTTACCGAAACCGAGCGGTGCGCTGACGACGGTGATGGGGCCACCTTCGCTCAACAGCGCATGCAGCCGGGGACGTCGCAGTATTGGGGCTTGGGGTGATGCCGGCACGCTGATGGCGATGGGCAGGTCAACGGCGATTGCAGTCGTAGCGACGGAGGCTCGCTCGGCCATGGGACACCTCGCTGGGAACGTGACTCAGATCGGCGAGGTCTAGGCCGGATCAAATGGGATCGACGTGTTGACTATCGGTCGGGCCGGGGGCCGGCTTTAGCCTAAGACACGACGGTTGCCCGGGGGCGGACCGAGAGTCACGCAGCGCGGTGGCGGTCCGAAAAAGGCCCCGCGCCAAGGTCCTTTTAGGCGGGAGTCGCGTTGGAGCGCGTCACCAGAGACAGCACCGAGGTCGAAAGCGTCCGGTCGACCACGGCGCTGGCCACGAGGCTCAGTCGTATGCGATTGGTCCGGGCGTAGCGAAGAAGCATGGCGAACGCCTCCTCGGCACGCACGTTGCGGGACTCGGTCACGACTCCCTTGGCCTGCTCGACGATGAGCCGCGAATTGAGCGCATGGCGGAGGTGGGCGGCATACGAGGCGCTGTCCGAGGTGGCGTGCTCCTGAAGAATCGCGAGCGTGGCCATATCGGCCAGCGCCTGGGCCAGCGCGATCTCGACGGTGCTGAGGTCGCGCCGATCGCTGCCGAAGACGTTCATCACGCCGATGACGGCATGACGTACGCGCAGTGGGAGGGCATGGACCACCTCGAACCCCGCGTTGCGGGCATCCAAGGTGAATCGCGGCCAGCGATCGGATTGACGATCCAGGTGTTGGTTGAGGACACTCTGACCAGTTCGAACGCAGTCGTACCCGGGTCCTTCGTCGTATTCGAACTCCATCAACGCCAGCGTGCCCATGCGTTCGCTCGACGAGGCCACCACGCGTAGTTTGTCCCTCGCCGACAGCGACAGTCCCACTTCGGTCGCGGCCAGGAGCTGCCCGCATCGCTCGACGAGACGCGAGGCAAGGTCGATGACATCGAAATCGGCAACCAGCATGGCCGCCAGCTCCACAAAGGTTCCGGTAATCCGCCCTTCTTGATTGTCCACAATCACGCTCACAGCTCCTGAAGCCTCGAGGGCTTCCATCGCCCATTTAGGTATTCACTGCACACCAGGCTCAATCGCCACTCCATGCCAACACAGGTTGACAGAGTTGGAGCGCGGAAGATAGTCATTGGGGATGCGTGATTCCGCCTGAGTGATGTACGTGCTTCCCCCTGGTCAGCGCGTGGTGTCGTCGAACCTCAGTTTCCTCGTGACGACTTCGACGGCCACTTCACCAATTGATCGATCCGTCGAATACGCGTAGCCACGGAGGCGCAAGAGCGCTTCTTCGACATTGCAGTCGAGCTGGACGGAGATCATTCCGGTGGCTTGATGCACCACCGATCGATCGTCGTCGACCTCGAGGCCCCAGGCGAGAAAATCTGACGTTGAGTCGGCCTGCATGTCGATGGCGACTTTGGTGATGAGGCTGGCTACCAAAAAGGCCTCCGACAGCGCCTCGCCATCGAGCACTCCGGGCTGATCCCGGTAAAGCACCATGGCACCAAGTTTGATCGCCCCTAAGTGCAGGGGAAGCCCATATGTGCTTCGTATGCCCGCATCGATCAGGGCAGCGGCTAACTGAGGCCACCGATCTGTGTACGAGGCAAGATCGTCGACAAGAATCGGGAGGCCCTCGGTGTAGGCGTCAGTTGCCGGCCCTTCACCGAGAGTGAGCTCGGCGTCTTTCACCACGCCCGAAACGCCGTAAGCACAGGCAACGCTCGGAGTCGATGTCTTCCCCATGAGCACAACAGTGACCCCGGCCATGCCCAGCAGATGGGCCGCATTGGTACACACTGTGGCGAGCGTTATCGATTCACCGTCGCCGCAATGGATAAGGGCAGTCCGAACCCGCTCCGAATCCTCGATTTTCAAAACGAATCTCCTCGAACCCCTTGACGATTCCCCATCATCCTCAAGGGTTTGTGATCATGATGATCATAATGACGGTTGTTTTTCCGTTGAGATCCTTTTCGAACAATGTTCCAACACATTTCCTGGTCGTAATGTGCGCGACGCCGACAGCATCAGCGAGTGCGAATGTCTGGCCCGACGACAGCGAGGTTCACGAATCGCCGTAGTCCGCCCCGCATCCGCAGACCGATACCCGCCGACGGTGTCGCCTTAACTTCGCACCTGACGTTTTCAGTCAGGGCACGTCGTAGTTGGAGCCTGGGAGGGGATTCGAACCCCTGACCTGCGCATTACGAATGCGCTGCTCTACCAGCTGAGCTACCCAGGCATAGCTGCGTCGCCATCTGTCGTTGCGGCCGGATGCTCTGCGACGACGAGTGACGAGACGAACACTTAGAAGCGGACCAACCTTGAAAGTAAAGCAGGCCCTGGACCAGTCCCGGTGCTCACGGGGGCGCCTCTACGCACCGATGGCCGAGAGCCGGACCATCAACGCTTCCAACATGAGGGTTTCGTTCGGATTGCGCACGAGTTCGGCGGCCACGTCCTCTACGGCCCGCACGGCTCCGGCCAGCTGCCGCAGATGGCTCTCGACATGACCCGCCCCCGGCGCGCCGGCGTGCCCTGCGCCTTGACCGACTTGGGTCACCATGCGATCTCGGTAGGCGCGCGTCAGGTTGGCCAGCCCGGCTCGGAGCTCGTCGGTTCTCCACTTCCGGATGGCTCGATTGTGACGTTCCTCGATCTCCTTGCGTCCCGGGATGGCGCGCTCGCCCATGGCCTCGGCCTGGGCGCCGAGTGCTTCCATTTCGGCGGCCTGGCGCGCCCGTAACGGTTCGACCGCTTGCTCGGCCGAGGCGAGGAGCTCGGCGGCCAAGGCGGCGGCCACCGCTCCCGTGCCGTCGAGGCGGGCCGGCACCGAACGCCACAGAGCGCGCCGGGCGGCAAAGCCGGCGTCGTCGGCGAGAAGCCGAGCACGATCCACGTTGCCACCGGCCGCATCGGCCAACTCCCCGGCGGCCTCGGGGTTCACCCCCTGGGCCTCGAGCCAGCGCGTGAGCTCCGCCTGGGAGACCGGCGTCAGATCAATACGCACGCAGCGGCTCGCCACGGTGGCCAACTCGGCCGGAATGGTCTCGGCCAGCAACACGAACACACTCTCGCCGGCGGGCTCCTCCAGCGTCTTGAGCAACACCGGGGCCGCCAGTCGCGCCAGATGGACGTCCTCGATACTGATGACCTGGCGACTGGCTTCGAGGGGTCGGCGCTGCGCCAGGCGCACCACGCGGCGCGCGTCGTCCACGCTCATGGCCGCTCCGGCCCGACCGAATTCCACCAAATCAGGATGCGACCCCGACAGAGCCCGCCGGCAGACCTCACATTGCCCACATCCACCGCTGGGACACAGCAAGGCCGCCGCGAAGCCTCTGACCAGGGCGCGCTGGCCGAGCCCTGACTCCCCCACCAGAAGGTAGGCGTGCACCGGCCGGCGAGCGCCTGCTCGCAGATCGGCGAGGGCACGCCATTGACCGACGACGCCGGCGAACAGGCTCGCCGAGGGCAAGGACTCGAGAGTGTGGGCGCTTGACACGTCTCGACCTCAGTCCGGCTGCGCGCGGTCGACGGGCAGCGGCCCCATCCGGGCGGCGACGGCATCGCTCACGCGCGCCGCCACTTCGGACACGCTCCCCACTCCGTCGATGACGACCCACCGCTGCTCATCGGCTTGGGCCAGGGTCAAATAGCCCCGCCGGACGCGGTCATGAAAATCCTCCTCCGACTGCTCGAGCCGGTCTCCGTCGTCTCGGGAGCGCACCCGGGCACGCGACAGCTTCAAGGGCACATCCACGAGCACGTTCAAGTCAGCCTCGATCCCCCCGGTAGCCCATGAAACGAGCAAGGCCAGCTCGCCGACGTCCAACTGGCGACCGTAACCCTGATACGCCAGCGTCGACCCCGAGAAGCGATCGGTGACCACCCAGCGCCCGTCGTCGAGTGCAGGACCGACGACCTCGGCCACGTGTTGCGCTCGATCGGCGGCCATGAGCAATGCTTCGGCACGCATTGTGGGCGAAGGGAACTGAGGGTCGAGCAACAACGATCGCAGTCGCGCCCCTAAAGCAGTGGCCCCCGGCTCGCTCGTGATGACGATGCGAGGACCCAACGCGGCGGCCAACAGATGCGCCTGCGTCGTCTTGCCGCAACCGTCGATGCCTTCAAACGCAATCAGGCGGCCGCGTTCGGCCACGGCTGTCAGCCGTCGGCGCCGGGAGCAGCTGCCTTCTTGGCAACACGTTTTGTCGTCTTCCCGGTCGTCTTTTTCGCTGCTGTTTTGGTGGTCTTCTTGGCCGCCTTTTTGGCGACCTTCTTGGTGGTCTTCTTCGCCGCCGCCCGCTGCGCGCGCGCGGCGACGGCGGGGCCGCCCGTCGGTCGGCCAGCAGTTCGGCGGCCCGCTCCGTCGTGATCGTCTCGGGGGCATCTCCCTTGCGCAACGACGCGTTGGTGGTGCCGTCGGTGACGTAGGGACCGAAGCGCCCGGAGCGCACCACCATGGGGGCGCCGGTTTCGGGGTCGGCGCCGAGCTCTCGAAGGGGGGCGGCGGCCGCCCCTCGTCCCCGGCGGGCCTTGGGTTGGGCGAACATGGCCAACGCCTCGTCGAGGGTAACGGTGAAGAGTTGCTCTTCGGTGTCGAGGCTGCGGGTGTCGGCGCCCTTCTTCAAGTACGGACCGTACCGACCGTTCAACGCCTCGATCACTTCTTCTCCGGCGGGGTCGGTACCCACCAGACGCGGCAAAAGCAGAAGCTCGAGGGCTTGTTCGAGGGTGACGGTCTCGGGGGTCATGGTACGAAACAACGACGCCGTGCGAGGACGCTCGCCGTCTACGGCTTCTCCCAACTGCACGTACGGCCCGAACCGGCCGGCGCGCACGATGACATCGCTGCCCGACTCCGGGTGGGTGCCCAAGGTGCGATCGGGCGACGGGGCCACCAACAGCTCCAGCGCCTTTTCGACGGTGAGCTCGTCGGGAGCGAGATCCTCGGGCACGTTGGCGCGCTCGTCCTCGCCGCGCTGGAGATACGGCCCATAGCGCCCCACCCGCACCACGATGCTGCGACCTTCGTCGTCGGTACCGATGGGGATCGAGTTCACTTCGCGGGCGTCGATGGTGCCCAGGTGCAACGACACGTCCTCTTTCAACCCCCGCGGACGCTCAGATTGGGCGGCACCGTTGTCCTGTCCATCGGCGCTGTGCCCGTCGGTACTGTGCCCATTGGCGGCGCTTTGCTCGCCGAAATAGAAGCGAGTCAACCAGGGCAACGCTTCTTTGGAGCCGTTGGCGATGCCATCGAGATCGTCTTCCATGGCGGCGGTGAAGCCGTAGTCGACCAGATTGGCGAAGTAGCGCTCGAGGAGGCCCACCACGGCAAAAGCGGTGAACGACGGCACCAGCGCACTTCCCTTGTGCCACACGTATCCACGGTTCTGGATGGTCCCGAGGATCGAGGCATAGGTCGAAGGACGTCCGACCCCGAGCTCTTCCAATGCTTTGACGAGCGACGCCTCGGTGTAGCGGGGCGGCGGCTGGGTGGTGTGGCCCTTGGGATCAAGCGTGGTGGCACTTAGGGTGTCACCTTCGGACAAGGCGGGAAGGTGGACGTCGCGATCGGCCAACTCGGCTTCAGCGTCGTCAGATCCCTCGACATAAGCGCGCAGGAAGCCGGGGAAGGTGATGACGGTGCCCGACGCCGCGAACTCGGCCTCCCGGCGGCGCTCCCCGACTGACACACTCACCAGGCGCACCTGCGCGACGGTGCCGGTGGCGTCTTTCATCTGCGACGCCACGGTGCGCTTCCAGATGAGGTCATAGAGCCGTAAGTCATCGCCGCTCAGCGCACCGGAGGCTTGCTCCGGGGTGCGGAACACTTCGCCGGCGGGACGGATGGCCTCGTGGGCTTCTTGGGCGTTTTTGACCTTGCGCTCGTAGCGGCGAGGTTGGTCCGAGACGTAATCCGCACCGTAGAGATCAGCGGCCTGCGAACGCGCCGCGGAAAGCGCCTCATCGGACAAGGTGGTGGAGTCCGTCCGCATGTAGGTCACCCACCCCTGCTCATAGAGGCGCTGGGCCACCTGCATGGTGCGCTGGGCGCCGAAGCGGAGCTTGCGACTGGCCTCCTGCTGCAAGGTGGAGGTGATGAACGGAGCGGCCGGGGATCGCCGGTACGGCTTGTCCGTCACCGATCGGACGGTGAAGGGCTGGTTCTCGAGACCCTGGGCCAATGAGATGGCGTCGGCCTCGGCGAGGAGCACGACATCGGCCTTCGTCACCGAACCGGATTCGGAGAAGTCCCGCCCGGTGGCAATGGCGGTGCCGTCTACGGCGACCAAGTTGGCGCTGAAGGTGGAGCCCTGGGCGGCGAAGGTGCCCTCGATGTCCCACCACGTTCCTTCTCGGAATCGCATGCGGGCGCGTTCGCGCTCGACGATCATCCGAGTGGCCACGCTCTGGACGCGGCCCGCCGACAGGCGCGGCATGACCTTCTTCCACAACACCGGAGACACCTCGTAGCCGTACAGGCGGTCGAGGATGCGTCGGGCTTCCTGGGCGTCGACGAGGCGACGATCAAGCTCGCGCCATTCCTCCACGGCCCGGCGAATGGCCCCGGCGGTGATCTCGTGGAACACCATCCGCTTGACCGGCACCCGAGGAGAGAGCACCTCGGTGAGATGCCACGCAATGGACTCGCCTTCGCGGTCTTCGTCTGTGGCCAGATAGACCTCGCTGGCGTCCTTGAGCAGTGACTTGAGTCGGGTGACAACCGATTTCTTCTCGGGAGCCACCACGTACAGGGGCTTGAAGCCGTTGTCGACGTCGACGCCGAGTCGAGCCCAGCCCTCGCTCTTGTAGGCCAGGGGGACTTCGTCGGCTCGACGGGGAAGGTCCCTGATGTGGCCGACCGAGGACTCCACCACGAAATCGGGCCCGAGCAGCCCGCCGATGGTACGCGCCTTGGCCGGAGATTCCACGATCACCAAGGGCTTGCCGGGACGGCCCGCGGCAGTCCGTGCGTTGGAGTCAGCCATGGTCGTCGTTACACATACAGGGTGGCATTGCGCGTCCCGTTCGGCCGGCTTCCGTCGCCGCCGGTGAGGGTGAACCTATCGGACGACTCCGAATCCGGGATCTCGGCTCACGAGTATGGCCGGTGGAGAGGGGAACGTCGGACCAACCCCCCAGGCCCGCTCAGGCGTCGGCGACGGCCGGAGCCGCTGGGGCTGTCCCTGAACCGGCGGCACCCTCCTCCTCGGCTCCGAAGCCCTCTGAGCTGCGCTTGGAGAAGCTGATGGCCCCGATCAGCACCACCAGGGCGCCGATGGCGATCCCATAGCGGGCCCCGGTGTGGTGCCGAAGCGTGATCACCGCCGGCAGGATCAGCAAGGACACCAGGTTCATGACCTTGATGAGGGGGTTGAGCGCCGGCCCGGCCGTGTCCTTGAAGGGATCACCCACGGTGTCGCCGATAACGGCGGCCTTGTGCGCCTCGGATCCCTTGCCCCCTTCATGGCCGTCCTCGATGTACTTCTTGGCGTTGTCCCACGCCCCTCCGGAGTTGGACAGGAAGTTGGCCATCAGCTGGCCCGTCAAGATGGCGGCCGCCAAGAACGCCCCCAAGGCGATGTAGTTGATGCCGAAGCCGACGATCACCGGGGTGAGGATGGCCAGCAGTGCCGGTGTGACCAGTTCTCGCTGGGCGGCGGCGGTGCAGATGGAGATGACCCGGCCGTACTCGGGCTTCTCGGTGTAGTCCATGATCCCGGGGTGCTCCCGGAACTGGCGGCGCACCTCGACCACCACGGTGCCCGCCGAGCGTCCTACGGCTCGGATGGCCAGCGACGAGAACAAGAACGCCACCGATCCTCCGATGAGCAACCCGATGAATGTCGTCGGGTTGGACACGTTGATCTGGGTCTGCGAGAGGTGGAAGAGGGCCGATCCGGTGGCGTGCAGGTTCAGCTGAGAGGCGATGGTCTCGACGAACGACCCGAACAACGACACCGACGCGATCACCGCCGAGCCGATGGCAACGCCTTTGGTGATGGCCTTGGTGGTGTTGCCCACGGCGTCGAGGCTGACCATGACCCGCTCGGCCTCTCCGGTGAACTCCCCTGACATCTCGGCCACGCCGGCCGCGTTGTCCGAGACGGGACCGAAACTGTCTTCGGACACCACCATGCCGGCCGTGGACAGCATGCCGATACCGGTCAGCGATATCAGGTACAAGGAGAGCTCGATGTTGCCGTGGGCCAGTCCCACGTTCACGGCGATTGCCACCGCGATGGCGATGATGGCCCACACGGTTGATTCGAGCCCGAAGGCCAGACCCGACAGCACCGTGGTGGCCGGACCCGTACGAGCGGATTCGGCGATCTCACGCACAGGTCGGCGCTCGGTGGAGGTGAAGTGCTCGGTGATCTGGCTGGCCACCAGCACGAGAAGGACCCCGGTGAGCACGGCGTAAAACGCCTTCATGTAGTGCAGGTAGAGACCTGCCACCAGACCGGCCGCCAGGATCGTCAGCGCGGCGGCCGTCCAGAATCCCCGGTTGATCGGTGCCATGGCCGATTTATCTTTGGGGCGGGCCCGCACGACGAAGACCCCGACGGCCGACGCCAGGATCCCGAAGGCGGGGATGATCAAGGGGAACACCACGGCGCGCGCCGAGTGATGCGCCAAAGACCCGCCCAATGACGAAAAGGCGGCGTAGCCCAAGATGATGGCGGCGATGATGGTGATGACGTAGGACTCGAAGAGGTCAGCGGCCATGCCCGCGCAGTCACCGACGTTGTCACCGACGTTGTCGGCGATGGTGGCGGCATTACGAGGGTCGTCTTCAGGAATGCCGGCTTCCACCTTGCCGACGAGGTCGGCTCCGACATCGGCCGCCTTGGTGAAGATGCCGCCGCCGACCCGCATGAACAGCGCCAGCAACGACGCCCCGAATCCGAAACCGACGAGTACGGCGGTGGCGGTGTTCTGGAAGGTGAACACGATCACCGTTGCGCCGAGCAGGCCCAGGCCGACACACAGCATCCCAGTGACCGCCCCGGTACGAAACGCCACCTTCAAGGCACCCGGGAGCTTGCCGTCACGGGCGGCCGCCGCCGTACGGACGTTGCCTCGCACGGCGATGCTCATGCCGATGAAGCCGGTCAAACCGGACAGAGACGCCCCCAGCAAGAAACACAACACCCGGAAGCCGCCGGCCGCTCCGAAGGACAGCGCCACCGACCCATTGGGTCGGCTCACCTTGGTGGCGGTGAAGAAGATGAGGACGGCGAGGGGCACGAGCACGATGGCGATGGCCCGGAACTGCCGACGCAGGAACGCCACCGCACCTTCTTGAATGGCGGCGGCGATCTCTCGCATCTTGGTGGTGCCAGTGTCCGCCCGCAGCACCCCGCGCATGAGCACGAAGCCCACGACGATGCCGAATACGGCGGCTACCAGGCACAACACGAGCCACAACCGTTCGGTGCTGGACAGGATGAAGCTCTGGTACCCCCCTTCGCTCGCCAGGAGGTGGGTCATGGGGTGCTGCTCCCTTCGGTAGAAATCAGTGCCCGGGCGCGGCGCGTGGCGCAGCGAGGAACCGGTAAACGGGTGCCGACGATACCGATTGAGCAGCACACGGAGCAAGGAAGGTGCCTGGCGGGACCCCGAGGGACCCTGAAATTCATAGGCCACACTCGTAGACTCGGGCTGTGGAGGCGGCCTTCTTCGACCTGGACAAGACGGTCATTGCCAGGGCCTCGATGGCCGCTTTCGGCCACACCTTCTACCGAGGGGGCTTGATTTCCCGGTCGACGGTGGTGCGGGTGCTGGCCTCTCAGCTCGTCTATCTCCACCTCGGCGCCAGCGAGCAGAAGCTCGAGCGCATCCGGGAGTCCGTGCTGAAGCTGACCCGCGGCTGGGACCAAGGTGAGGTGTCCCGGATGGTGCGAGAGGCTCTCGATGAGGTCGTCGAGCCGATCATCTACGCCGAGGCCATCGAGCTCATCGAGAAGCACCGGGCCGCCGGCCGCAAGACGTACCTGGTCTCGGCCTCACCCGAGGAGGTCGTCCAGCCCCTGGCCGAGTACCTCGCCGTGGACGGCGCCATCGCCAGTCGAGCCGTGGTGGACCTCGACGGTCGCTACACGGGGGAGATGGCGTTCTACGCCTACGGGCCCTTTAAGGCGGACGCCATCCGAAACCTGGCCCTGTTCGAGGACATCGACCTGTCAGCTTCGTACGCCTACAGCGACTCCTACACCGACGCCCCCATGCTGGAGGCCGTCGGGCACCCCGTGGCCGTGAATCCCGACCGGGTGCTGGCCCGACTGGCGCGCGAACGGGAGTGGGAGGTGCTGCAGTTCACCCGGCCCGTTCGCCTACGCGATCGCGTGCCGGTGCCCAACCTCCCCACCGCAGCGGCCATGACAGGCGTGGCGGTGGCGGCCACCGGTGCGGCCGTACTGGCGCGGCGCTACGGCCAGCAGCGACGACGATGAACCGCTGATTTCCCGGCGGTCGAGCCGCCGAGCGAACTCAGGCTGCGCGAAGCCGCTTGGCGGCCACGAGCCCGAGGGCGACGAGAATGGCGAGGATGAGAAGTTTCTTCACGACCGCGATCCTAACGCCCTGGATAGCGCGCGCCTAAAGGGCAGGCCGCGGGCATCAACGGCGCCAACCGGCGAAGGCCGGTCAGACCGTGAGCAGGTCGCGAGCGCCGGTGTCCGAGGACGGGTGGCGAAGCTTCGACATGGCCCTCGCCTCGATTTGGCGGATCCGCTCCCGGGTGAGGTTGAAATGCTCGCCCACCTCTTCGAGGGTGCGGGGCTCGCCCCGATCAAGACCGAAGCGCAGGCGAAGAATTTCGCGCTCGCGCTCGTCGAGGGGCGACAGGAGCCGGTTGATCTCGTCGGGGAGCAAGGAAGTGGCGGCCACCTCAAAGGGCGACTCCGCCGACCGGTCCTCGACCACGTCGCCAAGCTCGGCGTCCCCGTCCTCACGCAGGGGCTCGGAGAGTGACAGGGGCTCGGCTCGGAAGCGCAGGGCCTCGATGAGCTTGTCCTCGGGCATCTCGACCTCGATGCCCAGCTCTACCAAGGTGGCCGGGCGGCCGAGCTTGAGCTCGAGGCGGGCCTGGGCCTTTTGCACCCGGGCCAGGGTGTCGCCGGCATGCACGGGAAGGCGGATGGTCCGACCCGTGTTGGCGATGCCTCTGGTGATGGCTTGGCGAATCCACCACGTGGCATAGGTCGAGAACTTGAAGCCCTTACGCCAGTCGAACTTCTCGACGGCATGCATGAGGCCCAGGTTGCCTTCCTGGATCAGGTCCAAAAGAGGCAGCCCCGATGCCTGGTACTTCTTGGCAATCGACACGACCAGCCGCAAGTTCGACTGGACGAAGGTCTGCTGGGCTTGCTCGCCGGTCTGCACCTTGCGCTTGAGCTCCCGCCGCTTGGCGGGGGTGAGCTCCTTGGTGGTCTTGCCGATGATCTCGGTCTCGGCCTCGCGGCCCGCCTCGATCGTCTGGGCCAGACGCACCTCGTCGTCCTTGGTGAGCAGCGGGTACTGCCCGATATCGGTCAGATAGAGCCGTACCAGGTCTTCCTCGTCGCGCTCGACGCGCTCCTTCGCCAACGTCTTAACCCTTCGTCGGAAATTGTTGCCGGTTTGACAATGAGCAGATCGGGATCGATCGTCAGCCCGCCTCCATGCCCTTTCGGTGCTGGCGGATGCCGGCGACTGAAAACCACGGACAGACCCCGCCCGTGGATATGAGTCTACCGGCGCCGTCAAGGACCCGTCCCCGAGGCCCGGGCGCCGCGCTGCGATGGGCCCGGTCCGGAGGCGTCAGGGAGAGGCGGAGTCCGAGCCGAGCCCGGCGTCGTGATCAGGCCATCGCACCAGGCCCACGCCGTTGGCCGCCACCATCTGCTCCAGCTGCTGCTGGTAGGCGGTGACCACCGCCACATCGTTGGGTCCGCGCACCAGCGCCTGGATCAGTCCTTCGACGATCTGCCACGCCTCGATGTCGTCCCGCAACACCAGGCGCAGGGCTCGGATCACCGGCGCGTCGGTGACCGCCACGGCGTGCTCCAGGTGGCGGCCATAGCCGGCCACCAGGCGGGGAAGCATGACGCGGCCCAGCGCCACCAGGCGATGCAGCGTTCCGCCCGCCTCACCCAGGCTCAGCAGCAAGCCGTCCACCTCGGCGCTCGGAGGGACGATCAACAAGGCCGGCTCGACATGATCGAGGCGAGGCAGGTGCTCGCCGAATAGCTGGGCGTGCCAGCCGTGCTCCTGGCTGGCCGAGTCGAAGAGCAGGCGCGCCACGGGGTCGCCTTCCACCCCGACCCATTCGCCCAATACCTCGAAGAGCCGTTGCTCGACCCACTGGTAGGCGCCGAGCATCCGAGCCGCGTCCTCCAGAGCCAAGGCGACGGTCCCCGTCGGCGCCGGGCCGTCGAGGATCGATCCGCTCAGGAGGCTCGCCACACTGGGGCCGGTCCGCCCGGCGTCACTGACCACGGCCGGTTCCCGGTGAGGAGGGTTCGGTCTCGAGTGCCGCCGGCACCGGGGGGGCCGTCGAACGATCGCGATACCGATTGGTGATGGGCATGCGGCGATCCTTGCCGAAGGCCTTGAGGGAGATGCGCACCCCGGGAGGCGACTGGCGACGTTTGTACTCGGCGGCATCGACGAGACGCGCCACCGCGGTGACGACTTCGGGGTCATACCCCTCGGCCACCACATCGGCAATGGAACCGTCGCCGTCGACCAAGGCGTCGAGCACGGGGTCGAGGAGTTCGTAGGGCGGCAGCGACTCGTCATCGCGCTGATCGGGACGCAACTCGGCTGAGGGGGCTTTGACGAGGACGGCGCCGGGGATGAACGCAGCGCCGGCGCGCCGGTTGCGGTCCACGCACAAGCGATAGACGAGGGTCTTGGGGACGTCCTTGATGACGGCAAACCCACCGGCGGAGTCGCCGTAGAGCGTCGAGTACCCCGTGGCCATTTCGCTCTTGTTGCCAGTGGTGAGCACGATCCAACCTTTGGCGTTGGAGAGGGCCATCAGCAAGATCCCCCGAATACGTGACTGCAGGTTTTCGTCGGGGAGACCACGGGGCGGACCCCCCAGCACGGGCGCCAGCAGTCCGTTCAAGGCGACGTGGGCGTCTTCGATGGGGATGGTGGCTAGCTCGATACCGAGGTTCTCGGCCAGGGCGCGGGCGTCGACGAGCGATCCCTCGCTCGAATAGCGCGACGGCATGGCGACCCCGTGGACGTGACCGGCACCAAGTGCGTCGACGGCCACGGCGGCTACCAGCGACGAGTCGATGCCACCAGACAGCCCGATGACAGCGTCGGAAAAACCGTTCTTGGCCAAGTAATCCCGGGTGCCGAGCACCAAGGCGCCGTACACCTCTTCTTCCTCGCTCAACGGCGCGGCGAGCGCCGCCGCCAGGGGGGCTCGGTGGTGTTGCACGGCCCCCGACAGCCTTACGACCGGCAAGGCGTGGGGCGTGGGCGCTGCGGCTGTGGAATGGGCGCTGCGCTCTGTGGCGGTGGGCGCCTCCACGTCGGCCAGGAGCATGGTCTCGGTGAATTGCTCGGCGGCGGCTACGACGGTGCCGGTGGCATCGATCACGAACGACCCGCCGTCGAAAACGAGCTCGTCTTGGCCACCGACTTGGTTCACATAGACGACCGCGCAACCCCCTTCCGCGCCTCGCTGGCGCGCCACCGCCAGTCGATCGACGACACGGCCCATCGAATACGGCGACGAGTTGACGTTCACCACCACGGCGGCGCCACCGATGCCTTGTTCGGCAATGGGGCCACCGGGGAACCAGGCGTCCTCGCACACCGAGACGCCCACGTTGATGCCCGCCACTTCGTAGAGCTGCAGCGCCGATGTCCCCGGCGCGAACCACCGTTCTTCATCGAACACCCCGTAGTTGGGCAGGCGGCGCTTGTGATACACGCCCGCCACGCGCCCCTGCGCGCAGACGGCCAAGGCGTTGCGCAACATGCGAGGCGCTCCTTGCATGGCGGCCCGGCGCACGTTGAAAAGTCCCGCATCGCTTTCATCGACATCGACGACATCGACGAAACCCACCAATGCCACGCAGCTCGACGTGGCCGACGCCACTTTCTCCAGCGCGGCCAGGTTATCGGCCACGAAGGCAGGCTTGAGCAACAAGTCCTCGGGGGGATAGCCGGTGATGGCCAGCTCCGGCAGCGCGGCCAGATCGGCGCCACCGAGCTCGGCTCGAGCCAGCGTCTCGATGATGCGCTCGCAGTTGCCGTCGATGTCGCCGACAACGGTGTCGAGCTGGCATAACGCCACTCGCAATCGGGCCACCGCCAAAGCCTACCGGCGTACCTCGTGGTCCCTCGCTGGGCCGTGACGGCCTCGAATGCTGCGAGCATGGGCCCTATGAGCGGCGAGCTTCCTTTTGCCTTGGACGACCTCGTCGACCGGTGTGCCGCCCCTGACGTCGTACGCGCCTTTCTCCGTCACCTGTTCACGCAACGACCCGACGGCGGTGTCCGGCTCGTCGAAAAGGACCAACCGACGGCCGTGGCCCGGGCGCTGGTGGCCGTCACCGCCGCCAGCAACGCGCTGGGCCGGCTGTGCCTGAGCGATCCCGGCGCGCTCGACGTTCTCGCCGATTTGGACCGGCCCGTGGACATCGACGCCGATGAGGTCGCCACCTTGGCGCGCGCCAAACGGCTCGAGCTCCTGCGCATCGCGGCGCGCGACTTGCTGGGGCTCGACACCCTCGAAGCGGTCGGTGCGGCGTTGGCGGCACTGGGCGGCCGCGTGCTGGCGGGAGCGGTGACCCTCACCGGCCACAGCGCCGGCTTCAGCGTGATCGCGATGGGCAAGCTCGGAGCCGGCGAGCTCAATTACGCCAGCGACATCGACGTGATGTTCGTCTCCGATGGTCCCGACGGTGAGGACCGGGCCCGGCGCCTGCTCGAGGTGGCCCGCCACTGCTTTCGAACCGATGCCGATCTCCGTCCCGAAGGCCGGTCCGGTCCGCTGACCAGGACCCTCGACGGCTACCGCTCCTACTGGGGGCGCTGGGCGTCGACGTGGGAGTTCCAAGCGCTGCTGAAGGCGAGGCCCGTCGCCGGCGACAGCGCCTTGGGAGTGCGATTCGCGGCGGCGGCGTCTTCGGCGCTGTGGGATCGCACCTATAGCGCGGATGAGCTCGCCGAGCTACGCGCCATGAAGGTGCGCTCGGAGTCCGAGGTGGCGCGCCGAGGTCTGGGCGATCGCGAGCTCAAACGCGGGCCGGGCGGCATCCGCGACGTCGAGTTCTCCGTGCAGCTTCTCCAGCTGGTCCACGGCCGCCAGGACGTCGCCATTCGCGATCCCTCCACTCTCGGTGCCCTGGCGGAAATGGCCACGGCCGGCTTCGTGAGCCCCGAAGATGCGGACGAGCTGGCCGACTCCTACCGGTTCCTGCGCACCGTCGAGCACCGCCTGCAGCTGGTCGAGGAGGAGCAAACCCACTCCGTGCCACGCGACCTGGCGGCCCGACAACGGCTGGCCCGAGTGCTCGGGTTCGAGGACACCGCCGACGCCAGCGCGGCGGCCCGCTTCGACGAAGAGCTGCGCCGGCACCAAGCCGTGGTGCGCACCATTCACGAGCGCCTGTTCTTCCGTCCGTTGTTGGCATCGTTCTCCACCCCAGAGCTCATGGCGCCCGAGGCAGTCGCTGATCGTCTGGCCGCCTTCGGCTTCTCCGACGCCAAGCGCACCCAGGCGGCGGTGGCCGAGCTGTCGAGCGGGCTCACCCGCAGTTCGCGGTTGATGGCTCAGCTCCTTCCGCTGCTGTTGGACTGGCTTTCGCTCTCAGCCGATCCCGACCTCGGGCTTCTCGGGTTGCGAGACCTGGCCGTCCGCCCGCACTCCCAGGCGCTGATGGTGGCCACCTTTCGCGAGTCGCCGGAGGAGGCCCGACGGCTCTGCCTCTTGCTGGGCTCGAGTCGGGCCCTGGGCGAGGCCATCACCCGGAATCCTGACGTCATCGCCCGCTTGGACGACAACTCCTTGGCACCAGTGGGGAGACCCACACTGGTGGCCGAGGCGATCGACAGAATGCGTAGGCGGCCCGGGGTCCCCCGCCAGCGCGCCGAGCTGGTGCGCATCAGGCAAGAGCAACTGGTGACCACCGCGGCGCGCGACATCCTCGACATCGACGACATCGAGCACACAGGGCGGGCGCTGACCACCGCGGCGGAAGCTTTGCTCGAGTCGGCCGTGGAGATCGCCTGTCCGGGGATGGCGATGTGCGTGGTGGGCATGGGCCGTCTCGGCGGCGCCGAGATGTCCTATGCCAGTGACCTCGACCTGCTTCTGGTGTGGGGCGGGAACGACGAAGAAGGCGAAGTCGCCGGTGAAGCATTCCTGCGTTTCATGCACGGGCCGAGCCCCGCTCAACGAGTGGCCACCGTGGACCTCGGGCTGCGCCCCGAAGGCTCCCAAGGCCGCTTGACCCGCACCCTCGAGAGCTACGGCGCCTACCTGTCGCGGTGGGCGCAGACGTGGGAGCGCCAGGCGCTGGTGCGGGCCCGGGTCGTCGCCGGCGACAAGGAGCTCGGGGCACGGTTCATGGCCTTGGCGTCGGCATTCGTCTGGGACCGCCCGCTTTCAGAGATCGAGGTCTCCGATATCCGTCGTATGAAGGCCCGCATCGAGCGCGAGCGCATACCGGCCCGACAGGACCCCACCTTCCACCTGAAGTTGGGCAAGGGGGCGTTGGCGGACGTGGAGTGGACGGTGCAACTGCTGCAGCTGCGCAACGGTGTCCACCAACCCGGCACCATCGACGCGCTCGAGGAGCTTCGCCGTCGAGACATCTTGGCCCCCGAAGATGCCGACGCGTTGCGCAGCGCTTACCGATTCTGCGAACACACCCGTAACCGATGGCACCTGGTGGGTGCGCTGCACGGCGGTGCGCCGCCGGGCGACGCTCTGCCGGCCGAGGCTCATCAGCTCAGCCGGCTGGCGCGCAGCCTCGGCACGACGCCTTCGGCGCTGCGAGACGACTACCGGCGAGTGACGCGCCGAGCCCGCGCCGTCGTCGAGCGAGTGTTCTACGGCATCGAGTTCTAGCCGGACAAGGTGGTGGCCACGACCCCGACAATGTCACTGATGCGGACCTCCAGCCCGGGCAACGAACCGACGAAGGGGGCGTCGCCGAAGGCGAAGACCCCGCCGTCGGCCCCGATCAGCCAGTACCCCCCGTCATCAGCGGTGGGGACCAGCCCAATGACGGGGTGGGTCGGTGTCACTCCCAGAGCGGGGAGCGAGCCGAAGCTCACGGCGTCGCCGAAGGGGTAGACGCCGCCGTTTTGGGTCACGATCCAGTAACCGCCACCATCGGGGGTCGAGGTGATCCCGGCCACCGCTGACGCCGTCCCCGACACCCCGCCGTAGGCGGTGGCATTGCCGAACGCATACACAATGCCATTGGAGGCCACCACCCAGTAGCCGCCGTCGCTCGGCGTGGCGGCAATGCCGATGACGTTGTCGACGTGGACGCCCATCCCGGGCAGCGAACCGAGATACGGGGCATTGCCGAAGGCGAAGACGCCGCCGTCTTGGCCCACCAGGAAGTAGCCCTCGTTGTCACTGGTGGGCACGATGCCCCTGATGTCGTCGACCGATACTCTGAGCCCCGGCAGCGAGCCCAGGAACGGGGCATCGCCAAAGGTGAACACGCCGCCGTCTCGGCCGACAAGGAAGTAACCCCTGTCGTCGGGCGAAGGCACCATGCCGTCGATGTCGTCGACGGACACCCCGAGACCGGGCAGGGATCCGTAGTAGCCCGACGATTGGTCGGTGGGGAACACGAACACCCCGCCGTCTTGGCCGACGAGGTCGTATCCCGACTCCGACGCCGGTGGGGCCACGTAGGCAAAGGAGGTGGTGGCTTCGCCTCCGACGGTCACCACGGCCACGGTTTCGTGGCCGTAGCCGCGCGGGGTGGTGAAGGTGCACGCGGTGGCGTTGCACGACGATCCCACCGCGTCCGACCCCACTGTGATGGCCGCGCCGGTCAGGGTGGTCCCTGAGATCGTCACGGTGGTGCCGCCATTGGTGGGTCCCGAGGTCGGGTCCAACGATGCGATGGTAGGGGCCGCCACATACGTGTAGCTCGCCGACGACGAGCCGCCCGCGGTGGTCACCTCTACGGTTTCGGCTCCGGTCCCGCTCGGCGTTCGATAGGTACACGCCGTCGCCGAGCACGACGCCGACACCGTCGACCCGTTCACCGTCACCGACACACCGGCACCGTCGAGACTCGACCCGTTGATGGCGACCGTCGTACCGCCGGCGGCGGGCCCCGACGAGGGACTGAGCGACGTCACTGCGGGCGCATAGGTAAAAAGGTTGCTGCTTGCATCTGATGATGTCTCACTGGCCACGGTGGCGGTGACGTTCACGCTGTCGCTGCCGGCGGGGGAAGTGGCCCGGCACGTCGTCGACGTCGAACAGCTCACCGAGGTGCCGGCACTCGGCCCGAAGGCGATAGCGGTGGCCGCGGCGGTGGTGGAGAAACCCGCGCCGGTGATCGTCACGGTGGTGCCACCGCTCGACGTTCCCGACGACGGCGCCAGCGCGGTCACACTCGGGATGTAGCTATAGGTGGAGGCCGAGGACGCCCCGCTGCTGATGCCCGACTCGGTGACGGTGACGGCCACTTGGCCGACGCCCGCCGGCGCCGTCACCGTGCACGACGTCGCCGTGCAGCTCACAGCGGTGGCGGGAGTAGAGCCGAAGTCGACCGTCGGCGAGGCGGTGAAGTCGGTGCCGGTGATGGTGACGGTGGTGCCCCCGGTGCTGGGGCCACTGCCCGGCGACACGCCACTCACCGTCGGCGAGGCGCAGATGGAGGGCACCAGCGCGGCGATGACGGGAGTGCCCAAGCCCGTGGCCATGTCGTAGCCGGTACCGGCGGTGTAATCACCGGGATGGTCGAGCATGTCGTTGTTGCCCGACGTGACGTCGTAGAAATCATCGGCGTAGGTGGCCGTCGAACTCCCGGCCACGGCGTATAGCGTCGGGTTCAAGAAGCCGAGGTCAGACGAACAGTCGCTGCTGGCATCGGCCTCGGCCACCAGTGCCGCCCACAGCGGTGTGGCCGCGCTCGGTGCCCCCGATGGCCTGCCAGCCCGCCGCGCCGGTCCCGCTGGTGCCGCTGGCGCCGGTCGAACATCCCCCGCAGTAGTAGATGACGTAGCCGCTGTACTCGTTGGCGTCCGCCGACACATCGGGGACTTGGCGACACGTCGTGTAGGTGGCGGCGCCTGACGAGCAGCCCGCCGACTTGCTCTGAATGACGTTGAGCGAGGACGACGCGCCGGACTGATACGACGGCATCTGCCAGAAGCTCGAGACGCCGCCGCCACCGGCCCCACCGGACACACCGTCGTTCCACACCACTTCACTCGAGCGTTTGTTGGACGAGTTCAAAGACAGCGACGTGCCCCCCACTCCGGTGACATAGGGCTGGCTGGCCGGGTCGCCCACGGCCAAGGCGGCATCGGAGGAGTCGGGTGGGTTGTAACAATCCTCGGAGCCCGAGTCGCCTGCCGCCGCGATGACGGTTTGACCCTGGGCGGCCGCCTGCATGAACAGCGTGTTCTCGGCCTTGGCCTCATCGGTGCCTGCGTACCCGATCCCCGGCTCACACTCCCCCCACGACGTCGACACCACCTGCGCCACGTCCTGGGTGACGATGGCGTTGTAGGTGTCGTACGCCCCGGTGTCGTCGTTGGGGCCTTCGTACACGTCGATGCCCGCACCCGGGGCGAGACTCAGGGCGTCTTCGACGTCGAGGGCGGCTTCACCGCCACCGGGACCGGACCCCGCTCCCCCGTCGATGTTGAACGCGCCGCCCGACCTGATGGTGGTGGACGTGCCGTAGCACGTCTGAAACGTGGAGATGTCGGTGGCGCTGAAGGGCTCCAGCTCGTAGAGCGCGATGGTCGTGCCAGCGCCGAAGTCCGACGCGCTGTAGAGCGAGGAGAAGCCGTAGGCACTGGCGAGCTGGTTGGCGGTATAGGCGCCCTCTCCGACGGAGGTGGCCGACGAACACGGTGACGGCGCGCTCAGCGCCGGGGTGTCCGCGCCTACGACATGGG
The DNA here is from genome assembly GCA_963793645.1 of uncultured Acidimicrobiaceae bacterium. Lineage (GTDB taxonomy): Bacteria > Actinomycetota > Acidimicrobiia > Acidimicrobiales > UBA8190 > CAWCAW01. Next base: position 368,778 of record CAWCAW010000006.1, read on the forward strand.
TGGGTGGTGTGGCGACGGCGGTGGCGGGCGTGGTCGTCTTGGTCGTCGTGGTCGAGCTGAGGGCTTGGAGCCCGAGCGGGCGCTCGACGGCGGTGGTGTCGAGCCCGACCACGGCTTGCACGGCGTTGCCCACGCCGGCCGGCAACGAAGGTGCGGTGGTGTTGGCGAACGCGACGCGACCGCCGCGCAGCCGATACCGCTCGAGGTGCGTGGCGAAGGCGCGCTCGGCGGCGCCGACATCACCGGCAACGGCGATCGACAGGTGGTTGGCGCTCACCGATAACGTCCGAAAACCTTGGCCCTTGAGCATCGCCTCCACCGCCGCGATCGTGCTTTGAGTGGCGCCGAAGCGACCGGCGAAGGCGCCCGGGCCCAGGTAGTGGTGATAGCTGGAGGAGCCCGGGGTGGACACGGCCGCCACCAATGCCTCCAGGGCGGCGAGATGAGCGGGTTCGAGGGTGACATCGAGGTGCACCGCGGTGGCCTCCGACAACGATCCCACCGCTGATGCACCGGCGGGTACGGAGGCGGCGGCGCCGACGGACGCCCTCGCCGAGGTCGACCGTGCCGCGGGGGCGGCCGCCGCCGACGGAGCCGGCAGCGCCCACAGCGAGGCGCCAACTACAGCAACGATGCTGAAAATGGCGGTCGGCGGCGCCTTGCGCCTCGAGAACCGGCGAGCCGGAGCGACGCCCGGGCGGTGCGCAACTCGGGCCAGGATTAGGCCACCACGCGCCGCTTGAACCCGGCGATGCCTTGCCACAACAAGAACGCCGTGATCGAGATCAGCACCGGGTAGATGACATACAGGTGCATGTGACTCGATTTCGTCAGGGCGGCGCGGAAACCTTCGGTCACGTAGATCAACGGGTTGACGAGGACGACGGTCTGCAGCCACGGAAACCCGCCCACCTTCACGTGGCGCAACACCGTCCACTGGTAATAGGTGCCGCCCAGAAATGTCATGGGGAGCACGATCAATCCGAACATGACGCCGATATTGCGAGGCTCGATCCGGGTCCCGAGAACCAGGCCCAGGCTGGCGCACATGACGCAGGTGAGCGGCAACATGGTGACGAGCAGCAGCCAGTGCACCGACAGATGCGCTTGGACCCCCCGGGCGTGGATGAAGGCGGCGATGGGAAAGACGATGCCCGCCGCAATCAGTCCCTGCACTGCTCCGGCGAACACCTTGCCTACCGCCACCAGCCACACCGGCATGGGGGCCATGACGCGGTCCTCGATCTCCTTGGTGTACCCGAACTCTGTCGACATGGGCAGTGCCACGGCCTGGATGCCCTGGAACATGATGGAGATGCCGACGACACCGGCGACGAGCACGGTGGCAAAGTCGGACTCGCCGCGCGTTCCCGCCGCGCTACCCACGCCCTGGCCGATCTGCGGGAAGACGTAAAGGAAGACGAACACCAAAAGAAAAGGCTGGATCACGGTGCGGCCGATGAACTCGGCCAAGTTCTTCTTCACGAGCACGGCCAAGTCGCGCTGCAGCAGAGCGACGAAAGCCTGCCGGCTGGCTTCGACGGCGGAGCGCCCTCGGCGCGCCGCTTGGTAGGAGGGACGGACCGAGCCCGCCGTGGAGACCTGGGTGTCGGCGCTCATCAGTCGCGCAGTTCCTTTCCGGTCAGGTTGATGAAGACCGTTTCGAGCGTGGGCTCGGCCACAGACAGGTCTTGCACACTGAACCCGTTGCGCTCGGCCACCGTGACGATGGGTGGCAACACGCTGGCCGCTCCCTTGACGTGGATCCGAACGGTGCCGTCCACCTGCCTGCTCTCGGTCACCCCGTCGACGTGCTCCAGGAGCAGGGCGGCCAAAGCATCGAGGTCCCCCTCGGCGTGCACGGTCACGATGCTGTCGGCGCCGACCGAGGCCTTCAACCCGGCGGGCGTGTCGAGGGCGAGGATCCGGCCGTGGTCCATGATGGCCAGGCGATCGCAGAGTTGATCGGCCTCTTCCATGTAATGGGTCGTCAGGAGAATTGTCTGACCGTTGCGATGAAGTTCGCCCAGAATCTCCCATAGGGCAATGCGGCTCTGAGGGTCGAGTCCCGCCGTGGGCTCGTCGAGGAAGAGGATGTCGGGCTTATGCAAGATGGAGCGGGCCACCATCAAGCGCTGCGCCATGCCGCCCGAAAGCGCGTAAACCGACGTGTCGGCCCAGTTCGTCAAATGGAACTGCTCGAGCAACTGATCGGCCGCCAGGCGGGAGTCCTTGTACGTCATACCGAAAAAACGCCCGTGGTAGTACAAGTTTTCCCGTGCCGTGAGCGCACGGTCGAGTGTGTTCTGCTGGGTCACCATGCCGATGACCTGCTTGGCCAGCGCCGGGTGGCTGACGATGTCGATGCCACCTACAAAGGCCTGGCCCGAGCTGGGAATCACCCGAGTGGTCAGCATGCCAACCGTCGTGGTCTTGCCGGCGCCGTTGGGACCGAGAAGCCCGAAGATCTCTCCCCGCCCCACGGTGAGGTTCAGTTCGTCGACCGCTTTGAATTCGGTGCCCGAGTAGACCTTGGTGAGGTCGACGGTCCGAATGACCTCATCGATCTCGCCCCCGTCGGAAATCCGCCCACTGGTGTCGACGTGCACAGCCATGCGACCATTATTAGCCCAGGGCACGTGATCACCCCGCGCGTGGCTGGCTGGGCTTATCATTTACTCGACGAGTGTTAGGAGTCGCCCATGACTCAGCTCGAAGCCTCTTCCCGCCAGGCCGAAACGCCCCGCGGCGCCACGACCGACCCGCAACCACCGGCGGGCTGGTACTTGGACCCCACCGACGCCGATTATCCGCGCTACTGGGATGGCACCGCCTTCGGTGAGCAACGCTTCTTGGTCGCACCACCACGCCGCGTCACGGCGTGGTGGCTGACCCTCGGTCGTGGACTCTCGGGCCTGCAGATCGGATGGAGAAGTTCCTCCAATCGGCGCGTGCCGGGCCCTCATACGTACGTCAGAGGGCGGTCGATCATGTTGCGGAGCATGTTGCTCACCATCGGGATCGTCCTGGTGCTTCTGGCCGTCATCGACGAGATCGGTGGCGATATGAACGACCTGGCGCCGGGAACCTTGGCCGTGGGCATCTGTTTCATCGTCGCCGTGGGTGCCGAGGCGGCGCTGGGTGTGGCTCGACCGAGGACGGGCACGCGCACAGATCCGCGCCGATCGTCTCGCCCGCCGCGGGCCTCGCGGCCAAGGAGTCGGCGCGTCACCTCCACGCCTCGCTCCGGCCGATTCTTGCGCTGACAAAAGGCGAATGGCAGCCCGCACTTCACATGCGGGCGATGACGGCCGACGGCCACGTAGGGTCGGCTCATGCACGACATCGGCACCGCCACCCCGCCCGTGGCTCACGGGCTCCTGATCGCCACGGCGTTCATCTGGCTCGTGGTGGAGCTGCGTCAGAGCATGAATACGCGCCCCGAGGCAGACGTGGCGGACAGGGGGAGCCGGTTCTCCATACGGATCTTCGCCATCGTCGGCGTGGTGGGTGCCGTCTTGACCAAACACGTCACCGCCACCGACATTCACCCTGTATCGGTGTTGGCGTGGATCGGGCTCGGTGTGCTGTGGTGCGGAATTGGCTTGCGGTTCTGGAGTTTTCGTACCCTCGGCCGGTACTTCACCTTCACCGTGCAGACGAGCAGCGACCAGCCCGTCATCAACGCCGGCCCTTACCGTCTGATCCGACATCCAAGCTACGCGGGGGTGCTCGGGGCGGTCATCGGCCTCGGCCTGTTCTTCGCCAACTGGCTGTCGCTCGTGTGCCTCACCGGCGCCGTCCTGTGCGGGATCGTCTACCGGATAACGGTGGAGGAACGAGCGCTACTCGAAGCCATCGGTGAGCCCTACCGCCGCTATGCCGCCACCCACAAGCGTCTGGTGCCCTTCGTATGGTGACGGGCCTGCCGAGCGAGCTGCCCATCGTGCAGGCTCCCATGGCGGGCGGACCCTCGACGCCGGAGCTTGTGGCGGCCGTGGCGGATGCCGGTGGATATGGCTTTATGGCGGCCGGCTACCTGTCTGGCGACGCCTTGCGCGACGCCATCGCGGCCACCCGCTCGTTGACAGGGGCCCCTTTTGGGGTGAACCTCTTCGTCCCCTCGACACCAGGTGATCCCGCCCAGATTGCCGCCTATGCGCAGGAGCTCCAACCTGAGGCCGATCGCCTGGGCGTGGCGCTCGGCGATCCGCGCTGGGAAGACGACGCCTATGACGTCAAGCTGGACGTAGTCGAGTCGGCCCAGGTGGATCTCGTCAGCTTCACCTTCGGTTGCCCTCCAGCACCGATCGTCGACCGGCTGCACCACGCCGGTGTCCGCGTGGCGGTCACGGTCACGTCCGCCCACGAGGCCCGACGGGCCGCCGATGTCGGGCCCGATTTTCTCGCCGTGCAGGGCACCGAAGCCGGTGGACACCAAGGAACCTTCGCTAATGCAAGCGCCAACGAAGAGTCGTTGCTGACGCTGCTCGGCATCATCCGCGACATGACACAACTGCCGCTGATCGGGGCCGGGGGCGTCATGACCGGGCCAGACACCGCCAACGCGCTGGCCGCCGGGGCCAGCGCGGTCGCGATCGGCACGGCGTTGCTCTGTGCACCCGAAGCGGGAACCTCCGCCCCGTACCGCCGAGCCCTGCGTGACGCCCGCTACCCCGACACCACCATCACGCGCGCCTATAGCGGACGCTTCGGTCGAGGACTCGCCAACCGCTTTGCCCTCGAGCATGGCGAACATGCACCGGCCGCGTATCCCGAGATACACCACCTCACTCGCCCTCTGCGCGCCGCGGCCATCAAGGCTGGTGACACGAGCGTGCCCAATCTGTGGGCGGGGGTCGGTTGGCGTCAGGTCACCGCCCGGCCCGCCGCTGTCATCATCCGAGACATTGCTACCGGCGCCCAACGAGCTGGTTAGGCCCGGCGCGTCGATCAGGCGAGTTCCTTCTCCCATACCGACACGTGCTTGGGGCTGTGGCTCGTAAAGGGCTTGCGCTGCCATCCGCTCCATCGATGACGCAGCCGCATACCGGCCAATTCTGCCATCAGGTCGAGCTCAGAGGGCCACACGTATCGAAAAGGTATGGACGACACATCGAGGTGCCCGTTGTCGACGCGGTAGTGGTGCGAGACCAACGACTGCGTGGCGACCTCGTACTCGTCGAATCCCAGTCGCGTCGGCGTCACCATGAACGGCACGATGCGTTGACCCGCAGGGAGCTGTTGAAGGCGCGGCATGGACACTTCGAGCACGAAGCGGCCACCGGGCTGGAGGTGGCTCGCCACGTTGCCGAAGCACGCCACCTGCTCGTCTTGGGTGGTGAGGTTCATGATGGTGTTGAAGACCAAGTACGCCAGGCTGAAGGTGCCGTCGACTTTGGTGGTGGCGAAGTCCCCCACCGTCACGGCGATGTCCTGTGCGCCTGGTTTCGCCTGCAATCGGGCGATCATCGCCGTTGACAAATCGATGCCATGGACGTGCAGCCCGCGCCGGCTCAACGGCAAGGCGACACGGCCGGTGCCGATACCCAGCTCGAGTACAGGCCCTCTTCCGGCCAGCTCGGCGAGAACCTCCACCGCGGTGTCAGTGGACCCGGCTTCCCGCGTGTCGGCGACCGACTCGTCGTAGTGTTCGGCTACTCGTTCGCCAAAATGATCTTCAGGCACTGGCGCACTATGCCATGGGTTCGTAGCCTTCGGCCCGTGTACTTGACGCACCGCCACTTGGAGGTCGCCTGTGATTTGGGTGCCGCCGCCGCGGCCGACCGCATTGACGAATGGCGACGCCTGCGCAGCGACGAAGGACTTTGCGTCGAAAATATCGTCGGCGGCGTCCGGGTGTGGCTACGCCCCGAGGCAGCCGACGTCGCCGAGGATTTGGCGCGTCGTGAGGCCGAATGCTGTGGGTTCCTCGATATCGCGTTGGTGAGCGTTGGCCACCGGCTGCGCCTCGACATCACCCCGCCAACGCCCGATGCCGCTGCCGTTATCGGGATGCTCGCCGGCATCGAGCCCTGAGGGAGCTCAAAGGCCAGTGGCCGCCGACGGGCTGGCGGCGTCACCCAGCGTTTCGTGGAAGGCGCGCTCGAGGCTGAACGCGGCTCCCGTGGCATAGGCGCGGTCAAACTCCTCGTCACCGATCTGGTTCTTGACGGCGTCAATGCTGGCGGTGCGGTAGCTCTCCTCGGGTTCGCCCCACGCTTGACGGTTCCGGTCCAAAAACACCTGGGCGGCCCCGTGCAGCACCGCGGCCCGCTGCCCGTCGCCCCCATCGGCGACGAGGCAGGCATGGCCCAAAATGGCGTACCCGAGGCCGGTACGGTCTCCGTTGCGACGAGAGGAACGCAGGGCGCCGTTGAACAACGCCATCGCCGCCTCGCGCTCGCCTTCCTCGCGCTCCACCCAGCCAAGGTTGATCGACGTGTTGTGAAAGTCCCATCCGATCATGGCGCCGAACTCCTCAGCTTTGTGGAGATGGGCCCGCGCCGCCACGGTATCGCCTAACTGCAGGGCGTGGCAGCCGGCGTTGTTCAACAAGATGGCGGCCATGAAGTGATCTCCGGTCCGCTCCGTGCACGCGGCAGCGTCGTCGAACAGGGCCTTCGCTCTGGCCGGGTCCAAAAGGTCCTTGCACAAAAGGAGCATCGTCAAACTCTCGGCCAGCTGAACTTCGTTGCCGAGTGTCCTCGCTCGCTCGACGGCCTCTTCACCAAAAGGAAGCCCGTGTTCAACGCGCCCGGCAAAGTACGACTGCGCGCACAGGAGCCACAGCGCTTCGACCAGGAGCCGGTCGTAGCCGAGCCCGCGAGCGATTTCAGCGGCTCGCTCGGCGTACTCGAGCGTGACCTCCAAGTTCGATGTCCGAGAGTTGAACCCAATGGCAATGAGCACATCGCCCAACACTCGTGGATCGGCACCGGCTTCGGGACGGTCGAGGAGTCCCAGCAACGAGCCGAACACTTCGTCGCCCGGAGGATGGACCCACCAGTACCGACGCAGGGCGATGACGAAGCGAAAAGCCCGCGTGGGCGCCCCGGGCTGGCCGGCCAGGTATTCAAAGGCACGCCGCAGGTTGGCCTGGTCAGCAAGCAGTCTGGCCATCCAACGGCCTTGGTCGGGCCCGGTGAGTTCGGGGCACACGCTCTCGACCACAGCCAGAAAGTGCGCGCCATGGGCTTCGGCCACGAGGGCGGCCGCATCCTCTCCGGCGTCGATCAGACGTTCGGCGCTGAAATTGGCGAATGGTCTCGAGCAATCGATAACGGATGGAGCCATTGAGGGGCTCGGCGACGACCAAGCTCTTGTCGACGAGAGATCCCAGCAGATCGGTCACGTCGAATACGTCGATGTCGCCGAAACCACATACCCCTTCGGCGGCGTCGAGGTCGAACCCTTCGACAAACACCGACAACCGCGGCAACAAGGACTTTTCCGGACCGTTGAGGAGCGAGTACGACCAGTCGACAGTCGCCCGCAGAGTCTGTTGCCGTGGCAACGCGCTTCGGCTTCCTCCGGTCAGGAGGCGAAAACGCTGATCGAGGCGACCGTGGAGATCGGCGAGCGACATGGAGCGCAAGCGGGCGACGGCCAGCTCGATGGCAAGCGGCATGCCGTCGAGGCGCCGGCAGATTGACACCACCAAGGGGATGGTCTGCTCGTTGACGGCCAGATCGACACCTTGGGCGGCGGCTCGGTCCACGAAGAGGGCCACCGCATCGGAACGCTCCGGGGATCGGTCGATGGCATCGGCGTCATCGTCGGGTAACGACAAGGACGGGACGCGGTAGATGGCCTCTCCCCCGATGCCGAGCGGTTCCCGGCTCGTGGTGATGATGTGGACTTGAGGACAGCGTCGCAACACGGCGTCGACGATCTTGGCGCAGGCGCCGATGAGGTGCTCGCAGTTGTCCAGCACGATCAATACGTTCTGGGGTTCGAGCGCGTCGAGCAGCGCATCCAGGGCGGGCCGGCCGGATTGGCTGGGGATCCTCAGGGCTTCGATGATGGCCGGGGCCACGGCATCGGGATCGCTCACTGGCGCCAGCTCGACCAACCACACGCCGTCACCTGAACCGTCGAGAAGATCAGCCGCCACCTGGAGGCCAAGGCGGGTTTTGCCCGAGCCCCCGGCGCCCGTCAGCGTGACGAGACGGCCCGCCTCCACGAGGTGGCGGATCTCAGCCACCTCACGATGACGCCCGATGAACGTCGCCGATTGCGCAGGCAGATTGTTGGCGAGAGCCGGGTTGTCGAGCGATTTCAGTGGGGGGAAGTCGTCCTCGAGCCCAGGGGCGAGGAGTTGAAAGATCTGTTCGGGCCGACCGAGGTCCTTGAGACGGTGCACGCCGAGGTCCCGAAGCGTCGCCCCGGCCGGTAGCGCGTCTTGGACGAGGGCTCCCGCCGTGGCCGAGAGAACGACCTGCCCACCGTGGGCGATGGCCGCCACGCGCGCCGCTCGATGCACCTCGAAGCCGACCAGTCCGGTCGTGCTCGTCTGGGTGGCCTCGCCGGAATGGATTCCCATCCGAACCCGGACGCGCTCGCCGGTGGGCCACGTATGGGCGCCCAGGTCCTGCTGCATCTCGACGGCGGCGGCCACAGCCGCCCGGGGGGAGGAGAAGACGGCGAAGAACCCGTCGCCTTGGACGCTCACCTCGGTACCGCCGTGCTTCACGAGGCCGGACCGGATGAAGTGGTGGTGCTGGGCGAGTGCTTGGGTGTAGACGTCGGGTCCCACGCGCTGGAGGAGCGCGGTCGAACCTTCAATGTCGGTGAAGAGGAACGTGAGCGTCGGCGTGCCCCGAGCCTAAGAGATCAGCGGTGCCTCGGGAAGTTGACCGCCACCCGTCGCCCTCTCTGCGTCGGCACCGCGCAGTGGCCGGGTGGCGAGGAAGGACCCGGCCAGGATGAGGATGAATCCGAGCCCGGTGCCCGCATCGACGCGTTCACCGAGCACGGCCACTCCCAAGATCACGGCCACGGCCGGATTCACATAGGTGATGACCGTGGTCCGCATGGCTCCCATCTCGCCCACCAACGCGAAGAAGAGGACAAAAGCCAACGCCGAGCACACCACGGTCAGAACCGCGACCGAGGCCACCACCGATCCCGACAAGGATCGTGACGGCAGGGCAAAGGCGGCGATGGGGGCGTAGACCAGCGCACAGAGCGTGAGGGCCCCGGCCATTACGGCGATTCCCGGGAGATCCGACAGGTACCGCGCCAAGATCCATGGCCCGAGCGCATAACCGAACGCAACGACCATCAGTGAGAGCGCGGCGCCCAGATTGGCGCCTGACACGTCCAGCCCTACCAAGGCGGCCACGCCACCGAGTCCGAGAACAAGACCAGTCACCCGCCGGCGATCAAGGCGATCGGTGCCCGTCACCCGGGCCAGCACGGCACCGATGACCGGCACCGAGGCGATGAGCAATCCGGAAAGGGAGCTCGGCAAGCGCTTCTCGGCGTTGAAAAGCAGGAACCACGGTACGGCCATCTCGACCGCGGCAAAGGCGGCCAGCGCCTTCCAGTGAGGAAGCACCGATCTGAGCTCTCCGCGGGCTGCGGCCAGAGGCAGGAGCAGCAAAGCGGCGCCGCCGGTCCTGATGAAGACGAGCAAGGCGGGGCTCACCTCGCGCACGGCGATCTTGATCAAGAAATACGGGATGCCCCAAATCACGCCGAGGGCGAGAAAGAGCATCCAACCCCGTCGGGTCATGGCACGAATGTAGGCGAAGGAAGTGCCATGTCCGCCCGCCCGTGGCGCGTGGCGTGACCGTTCGGGCTTGACGAATCTTCGACGAGGCGTATCAACTGAATGTCACGACTACGGCCGAAGTGGCGGACCTGACGATCCTCGGGCCGTCGCACCTCGACACCATCAAATGACACTTCGGCCGGGTTCCCCTCAAGTGGCCTCCGACGGGGCGGCGGCTCTAATGGAGCTGTCCACCACCGCCATGACAGCCAACGGCACCGCGGTGGCGCGCAATGCCGAAGGAAAGGTCGTCTTCGTTCGAGGTGGACTTCCCGCTGAGCGGGTGCGCGTCAGGATCTCCGACCCACGTCGCCGCTATGACATGGGTTGGGTCGTCGAGGTTCTCGACCCCTCACCGCAACGGATCAGCCCTCCGTGCCCGGAGGTGGCCCGCGGGTGCGGCGCCTGTTCGTGGCAGCACGTGGATCTCGCCGCCCAAAGGCGCCTCAAGAGCGCCATCGTCGTCGAGGCGGTCGAGCGGGCCGGCGTTTCGGGCCCGACCCCGGACCACGTCGAACTCCCCCCTTGGGCCTTTCGCACCACCATTCGAGCCGCCGTCGCCGACGGCCGGGCCGGGTACCTTCAACCGCGTTCGCATGAAGTTGTTCATGTGGCCGGGTGCCTGATCGCTCATCCGCTCCTGGAACCGCTACTCGTCGACGGACGGTATCCGGGGGCAACCGAGGTCGTGTTGCGATGTGGGGCTCGAACGGGGGAGCGATTGGTACAGACCATCCCGTCCAAAGTGGCCGTGGATCTGCCCGAGGACGTGCTGACCGGGCATTTTCATGAGCGGGCGGCGGGACGCTCGTGGCGAATCTCGGCCCGGTCGTTTTTCCAGGCACGACCTGATGGAGTCGATGCGCTGGCTGAGCTGGTGGCACGGTTCGCCGACGAGCTCGGTGCGGCGTCGACGGCGATCGACCTTTACAGCGGCGTCGGACTCTTCGGTGGGGTCCTGGCCGAACGGGGATGGTCGGTCACCGCCGTCGAAAGCTCCCCGGTGTCGGTCCGAGACGCCAAGGTGAACCTCGCCGGCACGCCGGTGCGGATGGTTTGTGCCGATGTCGACACCTGGACGCCGCCTCGAGCCGATTTGGTTGTCGCCGACCCCAGTCGTCTTGGTCTCGGAGCGAAAGGCGCCGACGTCGTGGCCGCCTCAGAAGCAAAACGCGTGATCCTCGTGAGCTGCGACGCGACAAGCCTCGGACGAGACGCCGCCTTGCTTCAAGACCGGGGCTACATCCTCGGTGCGACCACGATCGTCGATCTCTTCCCTCACACGTTCCGAGTTGAAGTCGTCAGCGTTTTTGACCGTTGATTCGGACGTGGGACATCGGGACATCGGGACATCGGACGTCGTCAGGCGTTGACGGTCCTGAACCGGCGCAGTGCGATGGGCACGCAGATCCCGATAATGACGACGCACCATCCCACCATGGCGATGACGGGGTGCTCAAGCGGCCATGACCCGGTCGAGCTCGTTCCCTGGCTGACGTGACGGAGGGCAGCGACCATTGTCGAGATGGGCTCCCATTCACCGATCACGCGAGGCACCAACTTCATACCGGAAATGGGAACGAATGTCCCTCCGAGGAACGAGAGCGGCAACATGATGGCGAAACCAATCCCTTGCACCGCATCCGCGCTTCTGACGAGCATCCCCAGGAGCACCCCGAACCAGGTGAAGGCAAAGAGACCGAGCAGCATGAGCACCACCAGCTCGAGGCCCGACCCCACCGATAGGTGAGGCCGCCAGCCCAGTCCGATGCCGAGAGCGGAAACGATCACGATCCCGAGGATCTGTTCGATGATCTGCCCGACGACCTGAGCAGATATGACGGACAAGCGCGTCACCGGAAGGGAGCGGAAACGATCGACCACCCCGGTGGCGAAATCCGTGGCGGTGGCCGATCCGGCCCCGATGACGCCGAAGGCCAAGCTCTGTCCGAGCAATCCCGGGAGCAGGTAGTTCTGGTAGCTCATTCCTTTTATATGGATGGCGGAACCGAACACATAGAGGAACAGCAATGTGAACATGATCGGCTGGATGGTGACGTCACTCAGACGTTCGGGCACCCTTGTGATCATGCGCAAGCCGCGCGCCACCAGGAGGAATGTCTCGCGCAGATAGCGGGAGAAGGGTTGAGGCCGCGGCGGCAATGGCTCGGACTCAGCCAGGTGTCGAGTCGTCGGGCCGGGTAGTGCAGTGAGGACGCTCATGAATGTGCCTCCGCAAGTTCTGGTGCTTCGGTTCCTGTATCTGCTTTGATTCCCTGGCCGGTCAGGGCAAGGAATGCGTCGTCAAGGGTCGGGCGACGAAGCGCTATTTCGTCCACCGCGATGCCACTCACTTTCACGGCATCAGCGACGGCCGTGAGATCTCCAACCTCGTTGGGGGCAGCGATGGAGATCGTCCGCTTCTCCCGCGATATCGAGATGTCAAAGCGTGCTTCGAGGGCGGCGCTAAGGGCTTCGAGCGAGCGTGCGTCTACAGCCACAACGTCGACGCGCTGATCTCCGATGCGCGCTTTCAAGTCAGTCGGGGTTCCAGTGGCCACCGCCTGGCCGTGATCGATGAGCACAATGCGGTCCGCCAGTGCGTCGGCCTCCTCGAGGTACTGCGTGGTGAGCAGTACGGTCACGCCCTCGTCGATCAGGTCGCGCACCGTCGACCACACCACCTGTCGGCTGCGGGGGTCGAGGCCGGTCGTCGGCTCGTCAAGGACGAGAAGCTTGGGCGGCACCACCAAGCTGGCGGCGAGGTCGGTTCGCCGGCGCTGGCCCCCCGACACCGACTTGATCAACTTGTCGCGGAACTCCCCGATGTCGAAGCGCTCGATGAGTCGATCGACAATACGTGTCGCCGCCGCCGCTCCGTAGCCGCGCAGACGGGCCATCAGGAGCAGGTTCTCACGTGCCGTCAAGTTGTCCTCGAGCGCGGCGAACTGTCCCGTCAAAGACAACACGCTTCGCACGCTGTCTGCCTCGCTGACCACGTCGTAGCCGCACACCGAAGCCGTTCCGCTTGTCGGCACGCTGAGCGTGGCGAGCATGCGGACGATGGTGGTCTTGCCGGCGCCATTGGGGCCGAGCAGTGCCACCACGCTGCCGGTGTCTACGCTGAGGTCAATCGAGTCGACGGCGACCAGGTCGCCGAAATGCTTGCTGAGCTGGTGTGTTTCGACCGCGAGCGGTAGCGCCATGGGTCCCCTTCCTTCTCTTCCTATAAACATACAGTAACTAAAAAGATTCTGCAACTAGAAACTCAACCGAGGTTCCGCGCTACGCTTGGACCCGGTGACAGACGCCATCCAGACACCGCTTGAAGGCTTACGACAACGCAAGAAGCGCCTGACGCGTCAGCTCATCTCCGACACGGCCACTGAGATGTTCGTCGAGCGCGGGTTCGACGAAGTGCGGATCTCCGAGATCGCAGCCGCGTGCGAGGTGTCCGAAAAGACGATCTACAACTACTTCCCCACCAAGGAATCGTTGGTGCTCGACAGGGAGGAATCGATCGCGGCGGATATTCGCTGGGCTCTCGGACCCGACACGGCGGGGATGTCCCCGGTCGATGCGGCCGTGCACTCGATCACCGAAGACATGACGAGGATGCTCGCCCAATGGAACGACGGGACGAATTCTCCGCCTGATCTCACCCTTTTTCGCCGGTTCTGGGAGATGATTGAACGCACTCCCTCGTTACGCGCCGCGCAACACGAGATGATGGACCGACTGATCGAAGTAGCCGCCGCCGCCATGGCCGAGCGCGCTCGGGATCGATCCCGAAGAACCCGAGCCTCTCATCGCCGCGATCGCCATCATGGGACTGTGGCGCGTGCAGTACACCGCCATGCACAAGTACGCCGACGGTAAACAGTCGCCTAGCGAGATGAAAGATCTCGTGATCGCCGAAGTCAAACGAGCAGCCCGACTGATCGATACCGGCCTGTGGTCCTTCAGTCTGGCCGTGCAGGGCCACAACGGTCGCGAAAGCATGCGGGTCGCCGCGTTGTCCGCCAACGAAGCACGCAAACAGGTCATGGCAGCCATGAAGCAGGCCAAGGCGGCTTGGAAGCAGATGGTCACCGAGGTCCATGAAGCCGAACACGGCCCGGGTCGCGTCCACGGACGGCCCGGTCCCATGCCGCCCAACCGGGGACGCCGACCTCGCCCGGGGGATCCCGGGCGAGAATTCGGGCGGCGGCGGTAGGCGAAACGAACTCCGTCCCGCCGAGCCAAAATGGGCCATGACGGTACCTCCGGCACCACCTCGTCCTGCCGATCTGGCCGCCATGTTGCTGGGCCTGTTCCGGCGTATGCATGTCCAGGTCCGAGCCGAGCTCGTCGACCTCGACGACGAGGGGCTCAGCTGGGTTCCTGTGACGGGATCCAACAGTGTGGCTGTCATCGTGAACCACCTGGTCGGCTCCGAGGCCGAGACGCTGCGCTGTGTGGCCGGGCTGCCTGTCCGGCGCGACCGAGACGCCGAGTTCTCGGGCGCACCACCCGCCATGGCCGGGGTCACGGCCATGTTGGACGCGGCCGACATGCTTGTGACGAGTGTGGAGTCGCTGATCGACCAGGCCCGTCTGGACACGATGCTGTCGCTGCCGACTCTGGCTTCAGATGACCAACAATCGGGACTCACGTGGCTGGTTCGGAACTACGGCCACGCCTGCGAACACGTCGGACACATCCAAATGACCGCGCAGCTCCACCGGGCCCGTCGTTGACTGGGGCCGAGGGAGGGCAACTTCGTGCTTACCCTTGAGCGGGCGGTACCTGCGTAGGTGGGAAATGACCGACGTCGGCTCCGACCTTCACGCCGATGTTGGCCACGTGCGAATGAATCTCATTGAGAAGGTCGGTGGCTCTCTTCACCTGCGCGGTGAGGTCGGTATTCTCCTGGATCAACTTTTTGATGTCATCAGTATTGCCTTCGGTGTGAATGGCGATCTCCGAAGAGATGGCGTCGGACCGCTTGGCCGCAATCAGAAGAGCAGCCGCCTGAACACCGGCCAGCATCGAGAGAAAGAGGTTGAGCAGGATATAGGGGTATGGATCGAAGGGCTTCTTTTCGCCCAGGACATGTTGCAAGACGAACGTGTTGAGGACAGCCCAGGCGATCATGACGCCGAAAAAGGCAAACACGAAGGGCCAAGACCCCATCATGTTGCGCATCCGGTCGGCGGATCGCTCACCCAAGGTCAGTTGATCGCCCGTCCGCACGGCCGGATGCTTATGCCAATGGGATTGCCACGCCGGCGTCGTTATCCCATGATCGTCGCGCGCGATAGGGCGCTCAGAGGCGGATTACTCGTCCTCGCCCGATACCTTCATCCGGTCTTTTCACCACGCCGCTCCTGGCCCACGAATGCGAACGTGCTTTCTGGAACTCTGGAGCGCACCTCGGTGCCACCCTACCGACAACCTTCTCGGGCCTACGGGGTGCTCGGAGCACCACAGCTATGGAGCCGATTCACCGGCGAACAGAATCTGGGTGCTCACCAAGTCGCCGGCGCCGTCACCGTACTCAAGTACGCACGTATCGCCGGCCGCCTCTTGGGCGGGAGTCGGCGGACACGGGTATGCGGCGGCGTCAACAGCGGGGTTGTGCCCGGCGCTGTCGAGTGTCGGACACCCGGCCAAGTACGACGTCCCACACGGTGGCCCCACCGTTCCCGTGGCCACCTTGAATGTGGCCGACAAAGCCCCACCGCCTGTCGTCTCTACCAGGCCAGCGAACGTCGATCCGGTGCACCCCACGTCCTCAACAGCATCGACGACGCCACCAAGTTGCACCGACGGTTGGTCAGGAGTGTCGTTGCATTCCACGACGCTGCCGAGGGCGAGGACGGCCAAGGAGGTACCCGTGACACCGACAGTCTGTCCGTTGACAAGGCCCGTGTTCGGACTTGCACTGAGTGCGGCATTCGGTGAAGTGGCGACGCTGCTCCCGAGTTGACCCCAAAAATCATCTCCCCAGCAGCTCACGCCCCCCGAAGTGAGCAGGGCACAGAACCCGACACCGTCACCTTGGACGCTGGAGATACCCGAACGCGTCTGTGTCGGCTCGTCAAGGCAGGTGCCGGCACCACACGCATTTGGTCCAAGCAATGTGCCCGTCACGCCAAGTTCGCCCGTTGAGTCGTCGCCCCAGCAGTATGCATCCCCATCACTCAACACCGCGCAGTAGCCACTCCCCGGACTCGGGGGGATTTCGAGTGGTCCAAGATGAACACCTTCTCTCATCTCTGCGATGTCGTCAGTGAACTGACCCGAAAGGCTCGAAACTCCGGTCAGGTTCGCCGCCACCACGGGAACGTCGGACTGCGTCGTCGAACCGTTGCCTAGCTCACCGGTGGAGTCGTCACCCCAGCACGACACGTCGCCGGTTGTCTGCAGGGTCGCACAGTATCCGAGACCATCCGAGGCCAAGCTCGCCGCGTCGGTGAGCCCCGTGACATCGACTGGCGCGTCTGCTTGGGTAGTCGAGCCGTTGCCGAGTTCACCAACCGAGTTGTCGCCCCAGCATTGAACGGAACCCGTTTGCAGCAGCGCGCAGTAGCTGAGGTCACTGTATACGTAACCGTTACCCACGACGCTGGTGGCATTCGTTATACCCGTTACATCCACAGGAGCGGCCGGGTCTTGGCTCGTGTCCGTTCCATCGCCCAGCTCTCCGTAGTAGTCGTCGCCCCAACATTCGATGGCGCCCCCGCCGAGCAGTGCACAGACGCCGTTCCCGTCTGATGCCAGGGTCGAGACGCCCGTCAGGCCGGCTACCGTTTCGGCGACGTCGGATCCAAGACCCAGGTCGTCGGCTCCCCAACAAGCAACGCCACTGGTCGAAAGAATTGCGCAGTATCCCCCGCCGGTAGAGACGATCGATTTGGCATTCGAGACGCCGTCCACGACGACCGGGATCGTGCTACACGCGCCCAAGGTGCATGAGTCCGGCCCGCTCTCCGTATCGTCCCCCAGTTCGCCGCTGCTGTTCTCACCCCAGCATTCAACCGACCCGGTCGAAAGTACGGCGCAGTATCCGTACCCGGCCGCCGCATTCCCCCCGTCGCTGGCGAGGTCAATGGCGATCGTCAACCCCGAGATCGTCTGAGGTGTCGGATTGCACAATCCGACAACACAGCTCGGGACGCCTGCCCCGCCGTTGCCGAGCTCGCCCTGGTTGGCTTGGCCCCAGCACTCGACCGCACCGGTGCTGGCGAGTGCGCAGTAACCGGTGCCGTCGCTCACCACCTGCGTGATCATGGCAGACCCTGTCACCGTTCCCCCGCCGCCACCGCCGCCGCCCGTCGTCGAGCCGACAGCGATACTGCCTGTCACCGCGATCTTCTTGACGCCCGTCGCACCGCGGCAAAGCGACGAGAGAGTCTCGGGCACGTTCACCGTCACGGTGACGTTGCCGGCGAACGACCCTGTCCCGCTGCTCCCGGTGATCGACGTAGTGGCGAACTTCGCCTTACCGGCATACGTCGTGCCATTCAAGGTCCCCGCCAAGGCACCCTTCCACTTGACCGTGAGGGTCGCAGTTGCGCCCGTGGGTGAGTCCGTACTACACGAAAGCGGGCTTGAGGCAAAGGAGCCCGTGACCTTCCCGCTCGTGATTGTCACGTCGCTGTTGGTCGGCACACACCCCGAGAGCTTGCCCCCAGAGATCCTCGAAGGACCTGTACCACCGCCTGACTCCGTAAGCGAAGGAGCAAAGCTCACCTTGGCGGTCAGGTTGCAGACCACCAAGCCTGGGGCGTGCCCCGTGAACTTTGGCACCTTCGTCGCGGCTGATGCCGGCGACGCCGAAATGGCAATCATCCCAGCCGAGACGAGCAATGCCACTGAGATCACTGGCCAGGCACGTCGCATCCTTCACTCCTTTATTCGGGCGCCGTTTAGGCGACGCCGATGTATTCAATTCCTGTGACTCATGGCTCGGCCGAGTTGGGCCCGAGCCAGGTCGAGGCAGCCCCCGCCGCGGTTGCTCCCGTTGCCACCAGGGCGCCCGAGGCACACCCAAGGACGATTGCCGGCGACAGCCGCAGCAGGTGCCACGGACCTGCCCAGCGAGTTTGCCGACGATTAGCCATCCCCAACCTCCTACGCGCAGCACCCGTTGTCATCAGCATGACCCACTCACCCTTTCTGACGCCACCGTCAATAATGACGGTCCAAAAGGTCGGGCCCTCGACTCGCGAGGCCTCGTGCCAGAACTACGAGAACCCTCGTGTTCAAGTCTTAATGACCAGCCCACGCACGTCTGTAGCGGCGGTGACATCCTCAGCGTGTTCGTCGACACAGTCGGCTGCTTACGGGGCAAAAGACTGCCTACAGGGCCGATTTGGTCGTGAACTCCCACTGGTCGGCTGGCGCCTCCATGAGGCCGAGGCTCGAGAAGCCCGAGACACCGTGGAATTGCTGGCAACAAGCGAGCAAGGCTGTGTCCAGGGCCGGTGGTACGGTACCGACGTCTCCGATGGACACCACCTGCAGGCGGAGTCGCCTGTGGATGGTGACAAAAGAGGGGGGTGCACATGAGAGCCACCGGTAGGTTGTTCCGGCGTCACAGGCTCGCAGTGGGATGTTTAAGCACGCTCGTGGCGGCGAGCGCTCTGATGGCGGCCGGACCGGCTGCAGCGCGAGGGGTTCCGAGCAACTCCCACAAGCACCAGGTCGGCAACTACGACTTCGATGCTCCCACCTCGGCGGCTGTCGCTGACTCCGATCTATTCGTGACCAACAGTGCCAACAACTCGGTCACCGAGATGAATGCCTCCGACGGGTCATACATGGCCACGATTTCTGGCAATCGATTTGGCTTCGCATCCCCTGCGGCCATCGTGGCGGTCGGCAATCACCTTTTTGTTGCCAACAGCGCCGGCAACTCCGTGACCGAACTCAAGATCGCTGGACATAGGCACGTGCGCACCATCAAAGGGGCGAGATACGGATTTGCTGATCCAATTGCCCTGGCGTCGTCTGGTCAGGACCTCTTCGTCCTCAACGGTGCAGGCTCAATCACCGAGGTCGCTATCAGAAACGGTGCATTAATCGGCATGGCGTCGGGGTTGGTGTTCGGGTTTGACGAGCCGACCGGTCTCGCCGTCGCCGATGGTTACGTCTTCGTAGCGAACAGTGCAGCCGATACCGTCACCGTGCTGAACGCTGGAACCAGGGCGTTCGTCGCATCTTTGTCCGGGGCGCCGTTCGACTTCAGCACACCCACCGGCGTGGCCTTCGACGGGACCAACATGTGGGTGACGAACCAGGGTGATGAGTCGGTGACCGAATTCTCTCCGACAACGTTGGATGAGTTGAATGTTCTTTTCAGTGGGAACTTGCCGATGGTCGGACCCATCACCTACGGCAACGGCTACGTGTTCGCCGTCAGCCCTCCTGGATCATCCCCGATGGTAAGTCAGATCACTCCGTCACCGGCATCAGCCAACTGGATGATGTGCAACACCAATGGGCCCTACCTGTTCAACAACCCCGAGGCCTTGGTGGTGGCGGGATCCGATCTCTGGGTTGTGAACGAGGGCGGGAATTCCCTGACTGAAATGGATACGGTCACCGGCAATCTTATCCGCACCATCTTCAATCCATAGAGTGCGCTTGACCGAGGTGCCCGGACCAGTACCGCCTCTGTGTAGGTAATGCCTTCGGGTAGGCCCGCTAGTGACGAGACTGTCGTACACGTGCCCAATCGTCGTCCATGGTCGACGCAGCACGACACCCGCCAGGAACTCCAAGATTCCCTCGGTTAGCCGTCTTTTCTGGGGAGTGATACGTGCCGACACCCCCTGCATTCCCAGCCTCTGAGTCGTCTTTCAACCCGCCAGCCAACCTGGAATGGCACAGCGAAAGAGCCGACTCCTTTGGGGGGCCAAAAGGTGTCGGCTCTCTCGGTGTTGACAACGGCGAGACGCAGCCAAGGGGGCGACCGCGTCCAGCCTCATTGTGAAACGTCAGGTGGGGTGCAGAGTTTGCAGGGCCCAGCGCGATATTTCGAACGAAACCCGTAGCTTTCGTAGGAGTCCAGAAACACTGCTCATCGATGGCTCCCTTCGCTCTGCGGTTGTCGCTAAAGACAGCGTAAAGAAGTGAGGTGAACAGCGGGGGTCGGGCAGATGACGGCTCTGTGAACAGCCAGATCGGGGCCGGTCCAGCCTGATGGCGGCCAAAGCGTGCCTTCCGCCGTGGCTATCTAATGGCCCTTGGCCACGAACCTGCAACGACGGCCTCGAGACCCGGTAGCGGCACCCACCGAGTCGACCTGGCCCGCACGTCCTGTTCGCCAGCGGCCTACTCGACGCCATGACCTCCCTGAAATGAACCGGCCGCTAGAGGTAACCCTCACAGTCCACCAGTCCGTCAATCGCCTCCGCTTACCTCGTCAGCCCAGACCAGCATCGTCTCGAGCTGGGCCGCCCCCCAAGTAGTGACCATGGCAGCGTCAAGGGCGTCACGTCCCCGAGCGATCACCACTCGACCGACACGGCGTTCGTTGTTGCGGGGATCGAAGGTCCACCATCGGCCGTCGAGCCACACTTCGAACCACGAGCAAAAGTCCATGGGCGATTCGGGCGGGGCGACCGCGATTTCGGGGAGGTATCCGGCCACATACCGGGCAGGCATGTTGAGGGCGCGGCACAAGGTCATGGCCAAATGCGTGAAATCCCGACATACGCCGGCGCGTGTGTTCCAAACGTCGGAGGCGGTGGTCACCGTGGTACTGGCACCTACCTCGTACCGGACTTGATCGTGAACCCAGTCGCACACAGCCTGCACGCGAGACCACCCGGGCTCCGTCGACTCGAACAAATCCCACGCCGCGTCATGGAGCATGTCGGGCCAACAGAAGCGGCTGGGGAGTAGATAGACAAAGGCGTCATCAGGTAGGGCTTCGATGGGGACGGCAGCGGCTCCTTTGTCCGCATCGTCGAAGTTCGACGTTACCTCGATAGTGGCGGCGTAGCGCACGGCCGACCGTCCCGCCGGCAGTGTAAAACGGTCGCACAAGTTTCCGTAAGTGTCCAAGTACGTGCGGGTCGGAGCCGGAGGTTCCCATGTCTCGGTGACGAGGCGGTGGTCGGCCCCTGGATGGGGCCGTATCTGCCAGAGTGACGGGGTCAGCTCCGAGGCCTCGTACTCAAACTCGCAGCCGATCCGCAACAGCATCAAGCCAGCCTGGTGGACAGAGATGACGTGGTCACTAATGCCGTGTGTCGATCGCGTGAACTTGTGCAGGGCATGGCCCCTTGGCCTCTGGTCCTGGACCTTTGCGACACGCCAGGACACCGGCCTACCGTCCCCTGCATGGTCCAGCCCGCTGGTTTTCGATATCACCTCGCGGTGCTCCCAGCGAACCTCGACGATCCCGACGAGCCGGACGACACCCCAAGATCGCAGAGCGTTATTGATGGTGACGACGGCTGGGAGCTGGTTAGGTCTCGGGTGACACAGGATGAGGTTTCCAGATTGATGCTGTACCGCAAACCCGCAGGATAGGAGAGTTTGGCGAAACGATCGACGGGAACAATGGGCGGCCCGTGTCGCTTAAGACACAATGCGGTAGCGGATGTGTGTGACCTGCGGGGTGTCTATGACTCGGATGATCTCCAACTCGATCCTCGTTGGCAACACTTCGAACAGTCGCCGGCCACCGCCGAATAACACGGGAACTTGATGAATCTGCAACTCATCGAGCACACCCGCCTCAATCGCGGTCTGTGCCGTGTACGCGCCATGGACAAGCACGTTTCGATCACCTGCGGCGGCCTTGGCCTGCGCCATCGCGCTGACGATCCCGTTTGTCACATAGGTAACCAATGGATACTTTGCGACCGATGGTCCGGGCGGCCGGTGACTGGGCACGAAGATCAGGACGCCGTCGTGGTGATCACCGCCCCAGTGATCGACCTGTTCCACGGTGTTGCGACCCGAGAGGACAGCACCTGTCTTTTTGATCTCATTCAGAAAATGGGTGCCCATCCCCGAACTATCCATGCTCTCAGCCGTCGGCCCCGCGTCCGAAGCAAACCCGTACCACTCGTGCAGCCGCATGAAGTCGTCGCCGCCGGGGTTGCCCGGTTTGTCGTTGGGGCCAGCGACGTACCCGTCAAGCGACATCGACATGTAGAGCACAGATTTAGACATGGAGCGAGCCTGATTTCTGAACGCTGACCTTCCTCACACTAAACTTCACTTGTCATCAGTGACGTTTGAAACTCCGATAACAGGTAGGGCAGCGGCACTCGACCATCTCCCATGCGATTGGCTTGGCCGTGCGCTCCCAGTCGATGGGTTTGTGTCCTGCCGGGATTCCCTATATCGGCTATGGGTCAATGGTGATGGGGATGGTCACGAAGGCTCCATCGGCTTGGGGCGGGTAGGAGTCAATGACCTCAACAGAAGAATCGGGGTTTGGCCCCGCCGTGGTCGGGGTCCCGGTGATCTCCCCAGTGGCTGGGTCGATATTCAGGCCATCGGGGAGGTCGAACTCTGACCAGGTATAGGCGCCGTACCCGCCTGTGGCCGTAACGAACTGGTCATAGGGAATGCCAACTTGACCATCAGGAAGCGTCGAGGTCACGATCGCCAACGCCGGAATCACGGTCAGAGTGATCGGGCTGCTGCTGGTTGTACCAATCGAGGCCGTGATGTGGGTGGTTCCCGGAGCCTGCACGATCAGGTTCTGCACTCCATTCGACGCGGTTCCGAATACTGCAACGGAGGAGTCGGAACTTGACCAATTCGCCCGTGACGTGACGTTGAAGGCGGGATTGTCGGGAAACGCGGCGGTGGCGGTGTAACTCATGGCGTCGCCGACGGGGACAGAAGAGATGCCAGATGGCGTCTGGGTGACCGTGATCGACGACGGGGAAACACCGAAGTCGGCCAGGCCGCCGCTGTCGGTCACGCTGCTGAGTCCGGCGCTGCCTTGGCATGCTTCGACGAAGGAGGAAACGGTCTCATTGGTCACTGAGTAAGAGAACGACTGCGATTGATCAGCAGAAAACGATCCCGAGACGGTTCCCGAGCTGTCACCAGGGAACGTCAGGGTGTTGAACGGATCGTCGGCAGGTCCGGTGAAGCCGATGGCCCCACTCGCGACGCTGACGCGGGTGATTCCAGACGAGATCTTGGGAGTGGTCGTCCACTTGATCTTCAAGGTGCCGCTGAACGGGAGACTTCCTCCGTCCTCGATGCTCTGGAGACACGAGGTGCCTTCACTTCCCTGGAGCTTGCCCGTCACCACGCCCCGCGTGATTGTCAAGGGCGCCCCACCCGGCGGCGGTGTGGCCGTGCACGACGACAGGGTGGCTCTTATCTTTAGCTTGTCCTTGCCAGCTGTCGTGCCAGGAAGCTTCAATGCGGGAGAGAAGCTGGTCGAGCCCGACTGGCCTGTACAGATCACCCCGTAGTTGGATGCGTTGATCTTGGTCACGTGACCGGTCGGGGCCCCTTTGGCCTTGGCCGAGGCCACACCGACGTCTACTGCGCTCATCACGCCGACGCCGAGGATGGCCATACAGAGCATGGCAATCACCTTACGACCGGACATCCCGTTCCTCTTTCTGCGATTTGCTTCTGGTGGCGTGACATACGAAGTGCATTCACCCAGACCCTGACTTGTACGTAAGGCCACCTGGGGGGTGGCTACGACTTCCCTTTCGCTATGTAGGCGTCACCGCCGTCGTTGAGACAGTCGGTGGTAATGGGCGCATCTCGTCTCCGTAATAGTTGATCGACGCGTCTCCATTTGGTGGTTTCCCGCTGTCCTCAAGGAGGACACAACCCCCTCCGGGCTATTTCCTGATGCCTACTGTAAGTCCTATGTTCCCAGGCGTCTGTGTCGGAGGTGACACTTGGATTGTGTTCGCCGACAAACTCGCCTGGTTCAACGGGAGCCTTCCAAAGTTGACCCGTCTCCTGGCCGAGTTGAAAGACTATGACCCTCCAAGTGCAAAGTTAATGCCCACTGACGACGAATGCACTGGTCGGCGAGTCCCTGTATGCACAAACGTCACCGGCACCAGATGCCCTCAATATTGAGGGCGCCGTTCCCCGGTAGCCGCAAATCGTCCTGGTCAGAGGCAATGGATGGCATTCTCGGCACCCAACCGTCAGGACTCGCCTGATTAAACGGTCCGCGAATCTCTCGGGCACTGCGATTTTTGGGAAGGAGAACCAAGGGCGCGAACTTCAGTCGTCCTGTGCTCCCTCCAGCAGAGCCCTGTCTTCAGGTGGAATCCGCCCCAGAAGCGGTTCGACTGCGATTCTCAACTGAGCCATCTCCGCGCTGAGACGCTCGCGGCTACTAGGGCTCAGGCCCGTTGCCGAAGATACAGAGAGGGAACGAAACATCGAAATGGAGAACCGCTCGACCTGTTCCAAAAAATGCCGGGCAGCCGGATCGTCAAATAAGCTCGGCGATGCAGTAAGCAACATGCTAGCCAACGTTCGCAGCTCCTCCGGCGCAGCATGGGAGGCGGGCTCTTCCGCGTCGCCGCTGACAATCGCATGGTACGCACGACTCGCCTGTCCGAACACGATCAGGCCTTGGACGGCAACCGAAACAGCGCGCTCACGACGCTGGCGTCGGGCAACTACTTCGTCGACGATCAGTCCCGTTACGGCCAAAACCAAGAGGCTGGAAACAACGGAGCCTGTCAGCGAGTGTCGGTCCCACCAGGCACGAAATCCTGCCACCCACAAGTCGCCGGCAACTAACCCGAGAAGAGTCAGTGCAACGACGGCCGCCGCCATCCAGCGGACGAGGGACTTCACCCCCGAATCGTCTCACGCCGCCGGATGTACCACCTTGGTGCACCGCAGGACCGGCATGTGTCGGTCCCTCTGGCCGCCAGTGCCGGTACTCCCTAACGATCTTGCTGTCGATGGCCATCGGTCAGCTTCGATGAGTCTTCGCTTGCCGTCTGGAAATCCCCCGACTCGCCGTGTTCGGCTTGACAACGGGCCACGTTAACTACGCATGACCGATCTCATCTGGAGCTTTGCTCCATTAAAGGACGCGCAGCGACGAGTCACCGCCACCATGCCTGCCGAGCAGATCCTCGCCTTGGTGCTCGCCATCGCCAACCTGTGGAGCCAACCAGGCGAAGACCTGGTCTCCCTCGTGCCCAAGACCAAGCACCGCAAGGCCGTCATCGACACGGTGACCCGCCTGGTCAACCATAACCTTCGCCGCGGGTACCCCGTCGCCTCGCCGTGCCTCGCTCAGTTGGTCGGGTCTGCGCTTCGCCCGGTCTGGAAGATCGGCCACCCGATCTCGGTGCGCCATTCCGACTCGACGGACGAAGGGCTTATCGACCTGGAAGCCAAAGGATTCGGGTATTCCTCCGGCCAACCCCGATCCCCCACTCACGGCCTGAGCGGCTAGTCGGCGTAGCGCTATACGTTCACCTCGTTACCTCACCGCGCCTTGGCGTTGGTGAAGAGCAAGGAATCAGCGACACCACACCGTCTGGGCAGGCCAATACGCGCGCCCTCGGTGCGCGCAACCGAGTCGCCGCCGGGTTTGTCGGTTGACTAACCGAGGTTTTGTCAGGTGCCCCTAGATGTCGTAGTAGAGCATGAACTCCCACGGGTGGGGCCGCAGCCGAATGGCGTCCACCTCGTTGATCCGCTTGTAGTCGATCCAGGTCTCGATGAGGTCGTCGGTGAACACGCCACCGGCCTTCAAGAAGTCTTGGTCGGCTTCCAACGCGGCCAAGGCGGCGTCGAGTGAACCCGGTACCTGCGGGACCTTGGCCAGCGCCTCGGGGGGCAGGTCGTAAAGGTCCTTGTCGACGGGGTCGGGCGGCTCGATGCGGTTCTGAACCCCGTCGAGACCCGCCATGAGCATGGCCGAAAAGGCCAAGTACGGGTTGCACGAGGGGTCGGGGCACCGGAACTCGACGCGCTTGGCCTTGGGGCTCTGCGAGTACAACGGGATGCGGCACGCGGCGGACCGGTTGCGCTGCGAGTACACCAAGTTCACGGGTGCTTCGTAGCCGGGGACGAGGCGCTTGTACGAGTTGGTGGTGGGCGCCGCGAAGGCCAGCACGGCGGCGGCGTGCTTGAGCAGGCCACCGATATACCACCGCCCCATGTCGGACAACCCGCCATAGCCGTCGCCGTAGAAGAGGGGCTCTCCACCCTTCCAAAGGGACTGATGGCAGTGCATGCCCGAGCCGTTGTCCTGGAACAGGGGCTTGGGCATGAACGTGGCCGTGAATCCCGCGGCGCGCGCCACGTTCTTCACCACGTACTTGTAGAGCATGAGCTTGTCGGCCATCGTCAGCAGCGTGTCGAAGCGCATGTCGATCTCGGCCTGCCCGGCGGTAGCCACCTCGTGGTGTTGCACCTCGATCTCGATGCCGAGCTTCTCCATGGTGAGGATCATCTCGGAACGTAGATCCTGGAAGTGGTCGGCCGGCGGTACGGGGAAGTACCCCTCCTTGGGACGGATCTTGTAACCGAGGTTCGGACCCTCGTCGGCGTCGCTGTTCCAGTGACCTTCAATGGAGTCCACCTGATAGAAGGCGGAGCGGGTGCCCTGGGAGTAACGGACGTCGTTGAAGATGAAGAACTCGGCCTCGGGCCCGAAGTACACCGTGTCGGCCAGGCCCGTGGTCCCGAGGTACGCCTCGGCCTTCTGGGCCACATAGCGCGGGTCACACGAATAGGACTCAAGCGTGACCGGGTCGCGCACGAAGCAGTTGATGTTCAGCGTGGCGTGCTGGCGGAAGGGGTCGATGACCGCCGTGTTCGGGTCGGGCATGAGCAGCATGTCCGACTCCTGAATCTCCTGGAAACCGCGGATGGACGAGCCGTCGAACCCGAACCCTTCCACGAACACGTCCTCGGTCAGGGCGTGGGCCGGCACCGAGAAGTGCTGCATGAGGCCGGGAAGATCTACGAAACGAACATCGACGATCTCGATGCCCTCGTCTTTCACCAGACTGAGCACTTCTTTGGGGGTCCGCTGCTGCACGGTTACTCCTCCTTGAGTCTCGTAGGACCGCACCATCGTGGTGGTTGCCGGGGCCCCCTCACAAGTCCGCGCCACGGACGAGCCACGCCACCGATCTCAGGCTGCGTTCGGCGGCAACATTTGCACCCGAGGATTAATGGCCGGTTGCCTGGATGTAAACGGCGTGTGAACCCGTCGGCCTACAGGTCCGCCGCCTGCGACACTAGGGAGGGTCCTCTTTGCCATCACCCTGCGATCGCAGGGCCGGCGGCGGCCCAAGGACGGGGGAGGCGAGATGCGCACCCAGCAGGAATACGTGCTGAGGACCGTGGAGGAGCGGGGCATCCGCTTCGTCCAGCTCTGGTTCACGGACGTGCTCGGGACCGCCAAGACCTTCTCCATCACCCCGGCGGAGCTCGAGAATGCCCTGGAAGAGGGCATGACCTTCGACGGCTCGGCCATCGACGGATTCAGCCGGGTCCAAGAAGCCGACGTGTTGGCCCGCCCGGACGCCAAAACCTTTCAGATCCTGCCCTGGCACCCCGACGACATGCCCGTGGCCCGGGTGTTCTGCGACATCTTCAACCTCGACGGCAGCCCCTTTGAAGGCTGCCCGCGTCACACCTTGCGACGAACCCTCGACCGGGCCCGGGAGCAGGGCTTCACCTTTTACGCCGCCCCGGAGATCGAGTACTTCTACTTCGCCAACGCCGATCCGACCCGGGTGCCGGTGACCCTCGACACCGGTTCGTACTTCGAGCTCACCGCCTCGGACCTCGGCAGCGACTTGCGCAAGCGCTCGGTGCTCACGTTGGAGGACATGGGCATCCCCGTCGAGCACGCCCAACACGAGGACGCCCCCAGCCAGCACGAGATCGATTTGCGCTACACCGACGCGCTGAGCATGGCCGACACCGTGATGACGGCGCGTCTGGTCGTCAAGGAAACGGCACAGCGCCACGGGGTGCACGCCAGCTTCATGCCCAAGCCGCTGTCGGGCGTGCAGGGATCCGGCATGCACACGCACCTGTCGCTGTTCGAGGGCGACACCAACGCCTTTTACGACGCCGATGACCCCTACGGCCTTTCCGATGTGGCCAAACGTTTCACAGCCGGCTTGTTGCGCCACGCCCACGAGATCACCGCCGTCACGAACCAGTGGGTGAACTCCTACAAGCGGTTGGTCACGGGATATGAGGCGCCCGTGCATGTGTCGTGGGCCCGTAACAACCGCTCGGCGCTGGTGCGCGTGCCGGTGGTCAAGCGCAATAAGGTCGAGTCGACCCGCATCGAATACCGCGCTCCGGACTCGGCGTGCAACCCGTACCTGGCCTTCGCCGTCATCCTGGCCGCCGGGCTCAAGGGCATCGAAGAGGGCTACGAGTTGCCCCGGGAGGCCGCCGCCAACCTCTTCACCATGACCCCCGAAGAGCTGGCCGCCGACGAAATCCGCGCCCTGCCCGGCAGCCTGCACGAAGCGGTGACGGAGATGGAGCACTCCGAGCTGGTGGCCGACACCGTGGGCGAGCACGTCTTCGAATGGTTCATCCGCAACAAACGAGTGGAATGGGGCGCCTACAAGACCCACATCAGCCAGTTCGAGCTCGATCGGTATCTGCCGCTTTTGTGATGGAACCCCTGCTGTGTTTCCCGGATCCCTTTCCCTCCGAGCTGGTGCTCGCGCTCGAGCATGCCGGGTACCCGTGGAAGGCGGTCGTCCGCCCCGAGCACGCCCAGGCCGATGAGCCCGAGGACGGCTGGGCCGGCGCGGTGATCTGCGCCCGGCCCGACCCGCAGGGCGCCTTTGCCCTGTGCCGGTTGGTGCGGGCCCGCGACGTACCACTACGGCCGTTGCTGTTGGTGGTCGAAGGTGAGCAGATCAAGGACCTGCACCTGCGAGAGGACCACTTCGACGACTTCTGCGTCTTACCGGCGCGTCCCGAGGAGGTGGCCGCCCGCCTCGCCCATCTGTTCTGGCGTACGGGGCGCGGCTTGCGGCCCGAGTTGATCGAGCATGGACCTCTCGTGCTCAATCTCGAGACGTACCAAGCGGCCGTGGCCGGCAAGCACCTCGACCTGACATACATGGAGTACGAGCTGCTGCGTTTTCTGGCGGCTCGACCGGGCAAGGTGTTCACGCGCGAGACGCTGCTCAGCCGGGTATGGGGATACGAGTACTACGGCGGCGCCCGCACCGTCGACGTCCACGTACGGCGCTTGCGGGCCAAGCTCGGTGAAGAGCACGCCAACTTGATCGAAACGGTGCGCTCCGTCGGTTATCGCTTCGGTCCCGGCACGTGGGCACCCTAAACGCTCACCCGGTAGCTGCTCAACCGCTAAAGGCTCACCCGGTAAAAGCCCACACCTCGATCTCCACCACAGCCCCCATGGGGAGCCCCGCCACGGCCACCACCGAACGCGCCGGGCGGTGATGATCCCCCAGCACGCGGACGTACGCCTCGTTGAACGCCTTGTAATCACTCATGTCGGCCAGAAAGACGGTGGCCTTCACCACGTTGGTCCACGCCAACCCGTGGTCTGACAAAAGGTTGGTCACGTTGGCAAGCGCTTGGGCCACCTGGGCGTCGAAGCCGCCTTCGACGAGTAGCGGCCCGTTGGCGCCGGGCTGGATGCCGATCTGTCCGGAACAGATCAACCACTGACCGGCTGACACGGCCGGCGCATACGGGCCCACCGGAGTGCTCATGTCGCCCCTCCTCGTTCGATTGGCCACTGCGGGGGGAGACCGGCGGCGAGCCAGGCCGCACCGGCCACGGCGGCAAACACGGCGTCACTGGCGCGCACCGCATCTCCACCTCCATCTTCCACCACCACGTCGATGGGTGGCGTGTTGGGGGCCGACAGGATGCCGAACGAGCGGATGGTGAGGTCGAGGACCTGCCCGTCGGCGTCGACGGCCACACCTTCGCTGCGCACCCACCCCAGGCCTTGGTGGGCGGCCCCGATGGCATAGGAGCGCAGCACCACGGCATCGAGGACGGCACCACCGGCCACCGTGACATCGACCCGACCATCAACGCCGATCACGGCGGTGGCCCGGGCTCCGTCTGGGGTGCTGACCGTGACGGGGACTGCGGGCCCCGCCTCACCGCGCGCCACGGCACCGAGGGCGGTCATGAGCACGGTGGCCTCGGCCCATCCCGCGGCGCGGGCATCGGCCGACACCGGGGGCCCGGCTATGGCGTGCTCTTCGACCACAAGCTCGGGGGCGACCATGGCCAACGCGTGGTGCCAGCGATCGAGAGAACCCGAGCCGGCCGGGCGACCCACACGGATGATCCCGGTGCCGTCGGCCTTGAGCCCGGCTGCGATAGGCGGTCGTTTGGGGCCCATGCGTACGACGTCCTCACGGGCCAGCACCACCCGCACGGCCCGGCCGTGCTCGTCGGCCAATCGCCGCGCCGCCTCGCCCAGAGTCGAGCCAACCTTGCCACCGAAGGCGCCGCCGTTGGCCAACAGCGACGCCGGCTCACCGCCCGGCGCACACCACGACGCGTCGGTCTCCAGATAGCCGGGCTCGACGAACGTCGTGCGCAGCACCAGGTCCCAATCTCCCGGAGGGATATCCAATGGATAACGCAGCGCCACGGTCGAGTTGCGGCCCTGGACCTTGCCGACCTGGCGGCGTGCCTCGGCCAGCGTCTCGGCCACCGTGAAGCCGCCGTTGCCATCGGGCACCGCCACGAGCGCGTCGGGCGGTGCGGTGTCCTCGGCGAAACCGCCACCGCCCATGGCAACCTGCTCCCCCACTGATTGAGGTGAGCCACCTTCTAGGGTGGCGCGCCGGCCGGCGGCCCCGAGGTCCCGTTCCCGCCTGCCGGCGGGTTCTGTGGCGTGGGGGGTCGTTGTTCTCCCCACCTGCTCGGCCGCCTCCACGATGGTGCGCCAACCGGTGCAGCGGCACAGATGCGCCAGCAACGCCGTGTTGACCGCCGATTCCTCCAGCTCGCCTTTGCGGGCGTGCAACGCCGCCAGTCGCATAATGATGCCCGGCGTGCAAAATCCACACTGGCTGGCACCGGTGTCGACGAAGGCTTTGGCCCAGGCGTCGCGCACAGCCGGCTCGAGTCCCTGCAGCGTCGTCACCTCGCGCCCGGCCACCCGTCGCACCGGCGTCACACAGGCGACGCGGGGCGACCCGTCCACCCACACCGTGCAGCAACCGCATTGCCCCTGGGGGCTACAGCCGTCTTTGGGGGTGCGCTGACCCAAACGGTCGCGCAAGGTCTCGAGCAGCGTGGACCCGTCGTCGGGAACTTCGACAGCCTCGCCGTCGACGCGCAGGGAGATAGGCGGCGCGCCGCCAGGGGCCGCCGGGGAGGTCAGCTGAAGGAGGAGCCGCAGCCGCAGGTGCGGGAGGCGTTGGGGTTCGTGATATGGAACCCGGCGTCCTGCAGCCCGTCGGAGTACTCGAGGGTGGCCCCGGTGAGAAGCTCGGCGCTGGCGGGGTCGACGACCACCTTCACCCCGGTGTGCTCACGCACGATGTCGTCCTCGGCCACTTCGGAGTCGAAGAACATCTCGTAGGAGTACCCCGAACAACCGCCCGGCCGGACGGCCACCCGGAGGGCCAGGGCCTCATTACCCTCCTGCGCGATCAGCTCGGCGACCTTGACGACGGCGGCATCGGTAAGCGTGATCGGGTCGGGCTTGCGTCCGATCTTTACGGCACTCATCGACGTCACGGCTGGGCCTCCTGGGTCTGTGGCGCGTTTCTGGCTCAAGTCTACCCGGGGGCCGAGATCTGGAGGCACGCCGGGGGCCTGCCCCAGCAGATCTGGGCCAGGTGGCCGGTAGCATCGAGAAAAATGGCTGAGTCTGACAACGCCCCGCAAGAGGACACCATGCGTGAGGCACTGCGCGGGGTGATCGACCCTGAGCTGGGCGAAAACATCGTCGAGCTGGGCATGGTGCGCAACATCACCGTGGACGGCGACGGCCTGGTCACCGTGGTGGTGGCCTTGACGGTGGCCGGCTGCCCCCTTCGAAACCAGCTTCGAGACGACGTCTCCGCCCGCGTGGGGAGCCTGCCCGGGGTGACGGGGATCGACGTCGTCATGGGTGAGATGGACAGTGTTGAACGAGCCGCGCTGATGGACCGGGCCCGGCGCAAGGCACAAGACGACCGGGCCCTGATCACAGACATTCCCGCCGCCGCCCGTGTCCTGGCCATCTCGTCGGGCAAAGGCGGGGTGGGAAAGTCCTCTGTCACCGTGAACCTGGCCGTCGCCTTGGCTCGCCAGGGGCTGGTGGTGGGCCTCCTCGACGCCGACATCTGGGGATTCTCGGTCCCCCGCTTGCTCGGCATGCAAGGCGAGCTACGCGCCGAAGGCAAGAAGATCATCCCCCTCGAGCGCCCCGTGGAGACGGGCATGCTCAAGGTGGTGTCGATGGGCTTCCTGGCCGACGAAGACACCGCCATCATGTGGCGCGGCCTCATCCTCAACCGAGCCGTGCAGCAGTTTCTCGAGGACGTGCGATGGGGACACCTCGACTACCTCCTCATCGATATGCCGCCGGGCACCGGTGACATCCAGATGGGGTTGGCACGCATGCTGCCGCGCACCGAAGTGCTGGTGGTCACCACCCCTCCGATCGCCGCGCAGAAGGTAGCGGCGCGTGCCGCCGATATGGCTCGGCGCGGCCACCTCCGCGTCGCCGGCGTTATCGAGAACATGAGCCCGTTCACCTGTGACCACGGCACCACCTACGCGGTCTTCGGTGAAGGGGGCGGGGGGCGTCTCGCCGCCGAGATCGGCGTCGCCCTGGTCGGCAGCATCCCGCTTCACCCCGACGTGGTGGCCGGGGGCGACGAGGGTGTGCCCGTCGCCATGGGAGACGGCCCGTTGGCGGACATCTTCGAGGCTCTGGCCACGCGCATCGTCACCGATATCGCTCCCGTGGTCGAGGTCACCGGGTGTACCGCTCAGATGCTCGAGCGAGTGGAGCAAGCTCTCGATGCCGCCGAAGGCGCCACCACGACACCCTGAGTCCCTTCGTGGGGCCGGCGCCATGGACGGCCGGTCAGCCCACCGACTCCCAGAGCGCGTCGATGTCATCAGGATCGTCGCCGCGCGCCCGGCCCTCGGTGCCGAGCTTGCGGAGATGCGCCCATAGGGATCGGCGGGCCACCTGATGACGCGACTGGTCGACGTCCGCATAGACAGACCGGAGCAGATCATCGACAGTGGCGGTGCCGGCTGACTCGAGGGCGGAGGCCACTTTTGCCTCGCGCTCGAGGCGATGGGCAGTGATGGCATCGAGCGTGGCGGCGGGATGGGTGATCAAGGACCCATGTCCCGGGGCGATGGCGTTCAGCGCCGGTGTGAGCGTGCGCAACTTGTCCAAACTCGAGAGGTACAGGGTCATATCCGCATCGGGTGGCGAGATAACCACGGTCGACCCTTCCATCACGTGGTCGCCGGAGAAGATCCAGGCATCCTCTTCGAGCAACCAGCAAAGGTGATTCGAAGCGTGGCCGGGCGTGTGCACCGCCTGCAGGGTGAAGCCGGGTCCGCTCAGGACGAACCCGTCGCCCACTGACCGATCCGGCGCGAAGCCGTCTCGCGCGTCGAAACCGATGACCTCTGCCCCGGTGCGCTGCGCCAACGCAGCCGCCCCCGGGGAATGGTCGACGTGGGTGTGGGTGACCACGATCCAGCGGATATGACCGTGGCCGAGCTCGTCGAGGGCGGCGACGTGGCCGCCGTGGTCGAGTTCCGGATCCGGGCCGGGGTCGACGACGGCGATCTCGGTCGGCCCCACCAGATAGGTGTTGGTTCCCGGACCGGTCATCATCCCCGGGTTGGGTGCCGTCACCCGGCGCACGATGCGAGACAGGACCGCGGGGCGGCCCGGCTCCGGCGCGGCGCCCGGTTCGATGATCGGCACCGCCTTTAGGACTCTGACTCGCTATCGGGTTCGGAAGGTCGGTCGGGGTCGGCTGGGCTGTCGGGGTCGTTCGGGCGGCGTAGGCGGCCATCGATGCCGATGCTGCGAATGACGTTGTTGACCTCGGCGCTGCTCATGGGATTGTCCTCGTTGTCACGGCGCGGTACCGCTCCCATCACATCGTCGTAGGCAGGATCCCCGGGCAAGACGATGCGCACGCCGTGCTCATCGGCGATCACGCGCGGCAACACGGTGGGAACGCGCTCGACGGCGGCCGCCGCCGCCAGTAGTTCGGCACTCGTCGAGAACCGTTCGATTGCTTCGAGGTTCTTCATGGTCGGGAAGATGAGATCGAACTCACCGGCCTTGGCCCGGGCCAGGGCGTCACCGGGGCGTACCCACTGGGTCTCGACGGTCTCGAACTCGTCGTGGATGGGCACCTGCCCCGGCGGCAAGGCAGCCACGAAGAACCGCGTGTCGTAACGCCTGGGTGCTGGTTCGGGCGTGATCCAGTGACTGAAGTAATGAACACGACCTACCGCCAGTCGCACCCCTTGGCGCCGACATGAATCAAGAAAGCTGACCTGGCCGGCGTTGAGCGCCACGCGCTCGGCCGCCAGGCGTGCTCGGGCTTCGGGCTCGCCCATGTCGATCATCACGTCGGCGTGGTCGCCGCCGTAGGCAAGGAGAACGCCGGCCTCTTCAAAGCATTCCCGCAGGGCGGCCACCCAGAAGGCCAGACCTCCGCCCTCCACCCCCAGCAGATCGCTGGCGTCGGCGTCGCTGCGCCCGGCGCACGCATCTTCAGCCCGGCCGGTGCGATCGTCGTCGTCGACCTTGCCACCGGGAAACACATACGCACCTCCCACGAATCCCGAATTGGCGTGGCGGCGCAACATGCACACCTCTAGGGCGGGGACTCCTTCGAAATCAGCGTCCCTGACCAGCATGATGGTGGCCGCATCTCGGGCGGCCACCACAGGAGCCGGGGGCGAGGGACCAGACGAGGGACCAGACGAAGGATCGGACACGATCACTCCAGGGTACTTTTCGCCCGCCTTGTCGACGGCCGAGGTTGGCCGGCGCTCAGGCGATGTCGGCGGCGGGGGCGGCGCTGCGCCCGGCGTCGGAGAACGCCAGTGCTTCCTCGACGACGCCTGACTCCACCAGCGCTCGCAGCACGATGTCGGCGAAACGGTCGGGGTCGACCATCATCCAACTGTGGCTCCCGGGAACGACCACCCCGGGCACGCCGGCCGCTGCGCAAAGGGCTTTGAACGAGGCGTGCGGAACAAGCCGGTCGCGATCCGACCACACCACCGTCACCTCCAGGCCCAGGCGGGCCACCCCGGCTATCTCGTCGACCAGGTTGGAGCGCCGCACGAAATCCGCCACCCGCCACAGCGCCACGGGGTTCTGGACGATGTTGGGGAGTGCTTCGCCCAGAACCGTCGGCAGCACGCGCGCCATGGCCGGCAGAGCGAACAAGTTGGCGCCCAGCTCCCGCCCCCATTCCCACAGAGGCCGATCGACAAGAGCGCCCGATTGCGCACCACGGAATCCCGACGTTCCCCCCACCGGGTTACACAGCACCACGGCTCGCACTCGCTCGGGATGATCATGAGCCAACTGAATGGCCACGCCACCGCCGAAGGAATGGCCCACCACCAAGACCGGTTGCTCGACTCCCAGTTCGTCGAGATACGCGTTGGCCCACTGGGCGTAGCCGGCGAAGTTGCATTGGTCGCCCCCGAGCGGGGCTGTGCGCCCAAAACCCGGCTGGGCGGGGGCCACCACCGCACATCCGAGTCGGGCCACACGCCGAAGAGGCTCCGTATAGGCCTGCGGGCCGACCCCCCACCCGTGCAAAAAGAGCACAGCAGGGCGGGTGAGTGCGTCCATCGGGAGAATCTAGGTCGCGCCCCCTGCTCCTAGGTGGACCTTTGCACTCAGTACCCTTCGTCTGATGAATGAGGGCCCCGAGGCCGAAGTGCCCGGTGATCCATCGGGAGACGTGCCTGCCGGTGCTCCTACCGACGCACCCGAGGACCGTCCGCCCACCCACGGCCGGCGGGCACCCATGGCCCTCCTCACGTGGGCATTCATGCTCCTGGTGCTTCTCATCGTGGTCGTACTGATCGTGCTCAAGATCACCCAGGGATCCACCACCGTGACCCCGCCGCCGGTGGCCCTGGCTCCGGTCGGTGTGGTGCAGGCCACGACCTCAGTGCCTCTCGCCACCTTCGATGCCGTGGGCGCACCAAGCACATCGGCGCCGGGCCCCACGGTGCTCACCGGCCAACCCGCACTGGTGGCTGACGGCAAGGCCGAGGTCGTCTATGTGGGGGCGGAGTTCTGCCCCTACTGCGCAGCCGAACGATGGGTACTGGTCGTCGCCCTGGGTCGCTTCGGGACCTTCACCCGACTCGGGGCCACGTCGTCGTCCTCACACGAGGTCTTCCCCGGCACGGCCACCTTCAGCTTCGCGGGTTCGACCTACAAGAGCCGGTACGTCACTTTGTCGGCGGTCGAGGAGTATGGCGCCACACCATCCAAGACGGCGCCCGCCGGCTTTCCTCGTCTGCGGTTCCCCACCTCGCCGCAGCAAACCCTCATGCGCCGCTATGACACGAGCGCCTTTACGTCGCAATCCGGAGCGCTGCCCTTCGTCGATGTCGGCAACCGGCTGCTCGTGGTGGGAGCGGCGGTGGGATTCTCGCCCGGGGCGCTGGCCAACAGCTCGATGGCCCAGATCGCTTCGGCACTGGACCATCCCGACAACGCCGCCGCCCAGGCCGTGTTGGGTCAGGCCAACGATCTGAGTGCGGCCATCTGCGCGTCGACGGGGAACAACCCGGTATCGGTGTGCCAGTCGCGAGGTGTGCTGGCCGGAGCGCAGAGGCTCGGCATCTCCTGACGGGAGCGGTCCGGCCGGCCCGCTCAGTTAGCCGGCGCGGCGCTCGAGGAGCTGCTTGCGCTCGGTTTCGTTGAGGCCCCCCCAGATACCGTGCGGCTCACGGATCCGGACGGCGTACTCGAGGCAGTCGCTACGAACCACGCAGGTGGAACAGATCTCCTTGGCCCGTACCTCGCGATCAGCCTTCTCTTCCTTGCGCTCCGCGTGGGTAGGCGGGAAGAAGACCGCGGCTTGCGGCCCCTTGCAGGCTGCCCTGGCCTGCCAAGCTTCCCCCACGGTTCGAGCTGACACTCCCCCTCCTGAAAATGACGCTAGTCCCTCTCCATTGACACCTACAAGGCCTCTGACCAGGGAATCAGTGGGAAAGCACATCAGGAATCCGAAGACGCTGGCGGCGTTCGAGCGTCATGGCGTGCCCCGACCGATACGCTCGGCAGAGCATGGACGTGGCTACGTTCTGCCGGCAGAGCCGGGTCCTGGTCGTCGCCGGCAAGGGCGGTGTTGGGAAGACGACCATCACTGCCGCGCTGGCCCTAACGGCAGCAAAAGCTGGGCTTTCCGTGCTTGTCATCGAGCTCGAGGGCAAGCCCGGCGTACCGGCCGCGTTCGGCATGACCGGCGAACTCGACTACGACGAATGGGTCCTCGGCGAGCAGTCGGCGGAACTCGGCTGGGGCTCGGTGCGGGCCCGACGGATCACCCCCGATGACGCTCTGCTCGAATACCTCGCGGATCACGGGATGAAGCGGATCTCCAAGCGCCTCGTCTCATCGGGTGCGCTCGACGTGGTGGCCACGGCCATCCCAGGGCTGCGCGACATCCTGGTCCTGGGCAAGGTCAAGCAGCTCGAGGTGGGCAATCAGGCCGACCTCATCCTCGTCGACGCCCCCGCCACGGGTCACGCCATGACGTTCTTGTCGTCGGCTCGAGGGCTCCTCGATGCCGCCCGCTCCGGGCCCGTGCGGACACAGGCATCGGCCGTCGCCGAGATGCTGGCCGACCCGGCTCGCTGTCAGGTGGCTTTGGTGACCTTGCCTGAAGAGATGCCCGTGAACGAGGTGATCGAGGCCGCCTATCAGCTCGAAGACCGAATCGGCATCACCCTCGGCCCCGTCATCGTCAATGCCTGTCTCCCCCCGGATCCGGCTCTCGACGTCGATCCAGCCGAAGCGGCCGAGGCGGCCGGCGTCGAGCTCAGCGGCGATCAGCTGGATGCTTTGCGGGCCGCGGCGTCGTTTCGATCCCGGCGGCGCGCCCTGCAAGAGGCCCAGCTCGGTCGCCTCGCCGATGACCTCCCCCTCCCTCAGCTGCGGACCCGTACGTTGTTCACCGAGAGCATCGGGCGCGGCGAGATCGACGCGTTGTCGTTCGACCTCATCAGCGGGATCGAGCAATTGAGCGCCGAGCAACTGGGAACCGCCTCCGGCCCGGGGGCGCCGTGACCACCTACGGCACCGATCAAGGCGGTGGACACGGCGCTGGGCTGGCCAACTTGGTGGAAGAACGCTCCATCGTGGTGTGCTGCGGCTCCGGCGGGGTGGGCAAGACCACCGTGTCGGCCGCCTTCGCCCTCGAAGGAGCTCGTCGCGGACGGCGCACCTGCGTGGTCACCATCGACCCCGCCAAACGACTCGCCAATGCCCTGGGACTCGACGGGCTCGCCAATGTCCCGGCCCGCATAGACGGACCCTGGGAGGGAGAACTGTGGGCCCTCATGCTCGACCCCAAAGGGACCTTCGACGACCTCGTCCGGCGCTATGCCCCCTCGCCGCAACAAGCCGAGGGGATCCTGACCAACCGCATCTACCGCAACCTCACCGGGGCCTTGTCGGGGACCCAGGAGTACATGGCCATGGAAAAGCTCTACGAGCTGGCCGAGGAGGGGAACTTTGATCTGGTGGTGGTCGACACCCCGCCGACGCGCAACGCCCTCGACTTCCTCGACGCCCCCCGACGCTTGACGCGGTTCCTGGGGCACCGGCTCTTTCAGCTGCTGCTCCTGCCGACGCGCGCCTACCTGCGGGCGGTGTCGGTGGCCACCCAAGCGCTGCTGCGCACCATTTCGAAAGTTGCGGGCGCCGAGATCGTCCAAGACGCCATTGCGTTCTTCCAGGCCTTCGAAGGCATGGAGGAAGGGTTTCGGCTCCGCGCCGAGCACATGCGCAAGCTGCTCGCCAAACCGACGACCGCCTTCGTCCTCGTCACCTCGCCCCGGCCTGACACCGTGTTGGAGGCGGGCTGGTTCGCCGACAAGCTCAATGAGTCCGGCCTGGCCGTAGAGGGGCTGGTGGTCAACCGCGTCCACCCGTCGTTCGGGACCAACCGCGCCCTACCGTCCATACCGAGCGGCACCACCTTGGAGGCGCTGGTGGACAATCTGCACGCGTACCAAACCCTGAACGAGCAAGAGGAGGCCGCTTTCGGGGCCCTAGTGACGCAGGTGGCGCCCTCGCCGGTGTGCCGGGTGCCGTTGTTGGAAATCGACGTCCACGATCTAGAGGGGTTGGCGGTGGTGGCCGACCACGTCTTCCCCGGCCCCGAATCGCCGTGACCGATCGCCTCACAGGCGCGTTGATGGGACCTCGTGTGGTCGATTCCCAGGCGGATGGTTAGCCTGCCCCCATGCGCACCATCCTCGTAGCCAGCGATGCCCCGTCGGTCCGGGCCGAGGTCAACGCCGTCGTCGGGGAGCCGGGCACCGAGGTGGTGGAGATCACCAGAGGCCACGCGGTGGCCCCGGCCGTGGCCGAGCACAAACCTGACCTCGTCGTCGTCGACCTGCAGATGGGGAACATGGGGGGAATGGCGGTATGTCTCGAGCTCCGCCTCGAGCATTCCTACGACAACTTGCCGCACGTCCCCGTCTTGATGCTGCTCGATCGCCGCGCCGATGTGTTCCTGGCCCGGCGGTCGGGGGCCGAGGGGTGGCTGGTCAAGCCGCTCGACCCGCTGCGCCTGCGGCGAGCGACCACCGCGCTTCTCGAGGGCGGCACCTTTCACGACGACTCGTTTATGCCTTTACCCGCCCTCGCCGACCGGGCCGCGCGGCGTCGGCGCAGGGTCGGCCGCCGACAGCGGCTGACGGCACCACCCTCTGACGTGCTGCGTCGTCGCCACCGCTCCACCGAAGGTCACCCTCCTGCCTCGAACAACGGCTCTGAGCACAACGCCGCGGAACAAGAGCAGCAAATCATCGCCGCCCTGGCCGATTTGCGGGACACCACCGTGCGAGAGGTCATGACACCGCGCGTCGATGTCATAGGACTTCCCATTCCGGTGCACGCCAGTGATGTGGCCAAGGCGGTGCGCGAGACGGGGCACAGCTCGTTCCCCGTCTACGACGACGACCTCGACCGCCTCATCGGCGTCTTGTTCGTCAACGATCTGTTTCGGGCCGGGTGGGAGATCGACGGGCCCAACGGCACCAAGGCCGATCCGGGCAATCCGACTCCCATGGATATATCCCGTCGCCTGCGTCAACCGCTTTTGGTCCCCGAATCACGTCTCGTGCTCGACGTGCTGGCCGACATGCGTGAGAAGCGACGGGGATTTGCCGTCGTCGTCGACGAGTACGGCGGGGTGGCTGGAGTCGTCACCGTCAAAAATTTGTTGGAGGCTCTCGTCGGCGACCTGCGCGACGAGCACGACCCCGCCGGTGAGCCCGACATCATTCGCGTAGACAGGACACGCTGGCTGGTCGACGGGAGCGCCAGCATCGACGACGTGAGCGACCAGCTGGGCGTGGACATACCCGAAGGCGAGTACGTCACCCTGGGCGGCTTCTTGTTCGACGCCTTCGGGCATATCCCCGAAGAAGGCGAGAAGGTGCGTCAGGGCAACTGGGAGCTGCGCATCGCCGAGATGGAGCGTCGACGAGTGGCCAAGGTTGTGGTTCAGGAATTGGCGCCCGAAATACAGGAAAGCGGGGCCGACCACTGAGGAGCCGGCGCCGGTTCAAGTAGCATGTGATGCCGCTGCTGGCTTGGTGGCAACGGGCTGTAGCGCAGCTTGGTTAGCGCGCCACGTTCGGGACGTGGAGGCCGCCGGTTCGAATCCGGCCAGCCCGACCAACTTCTCCGACCCGAACCGGGTCGGCATCAACACGTCCTGGCCGGTCCACGTGAATACACATCACACTACGCTCACCAACCATGAGCTACGTCGTTGATTTCGTCAATGTGTCCACCGTCGGACTCGAATCGTCACCGGTGGCGGACGCGCTGGCAGGCCTGCGCGCAAACGAGGCCCGCTATTTCAAGAACAAGTACGACCACGTTTTCATGGTCGAACCTGCCGCTAAGGCCAAAAAGGCCATCGAGTTGGTGTGCCGCATCCTCAAGGAAGAGCGTGACATCGTCATCGCGTCGCCCCCGGTCGAGGCGACCGCGTTTCAGGTCGAGAACATTCGCTGGACCTACGTGTTCTACGAGAGCGGGCTCTCGATCAACGTCCTGTACACGCTCGACGGACTGAATCCGAAGCGGGCAGTTGGGTTCAAGCTCTCCGAAGGGATGGACATCCCAGCCGAGTTGGGCTTGTTCAAGTTCGCACGCCAGAAGTCGAAGCTGGCCGGGACGATCCGAGGCTCGTACTTCGTGATTAAGGGCGAGTACTGAGCCAACCTCGTTTCGAACGGGGTGCGTATGGGACCCTTACAGGCAGACCGATCGGGAATCGCTGGCGGCCGCCAACACTGCTCGCCTCGCCGCCTGCTGGGAGCGCTTCGGCCTGACAACTCGGGACCTAGGGCGATGGACTCCCAACGGGCTCGTAGTCCCCGAGGGCAATCCTCGACAGCCCACGCTGACACCCTCAATGTTGGTGAGGATTCTCTAAAAGTGTCCGCACATGCCATAACTCAGCACGATGTGACCCGCCGCGACCCTACTCATCAAATGGAGCAGCAAGGATCAGATCGAGAAAGTTGAAGTCTCTAATCAGGGCCGCTGCTTCTGAGTAAGGCTTCTTCTTGGCCTCCGCCGCAATAACCTCGGCAAACGCCTTCTTCATGCCGACTCGAGGGCATTGTGCGATCATGGCCTCGAGCCATTCCTGCGAGATCTGGTCGACGCGGAGTCCCACGACATCCGCAGCCGCACCGAGGTGCACCCCGGCGACTTCTGGTCGAGCATCGTCGGCGGTCGTCAACTGCATATGCATGGCGATTGCGCTAAAGACGAGGGACGCCTCATGATCGGTTCTTCCAGCTTCGAGCAGGTAGCTTGCCGCTATCCCCCCACCCCTGATGTGAAATGGCGTAGTGCCATCATCGAGCTCGGTACCCAAAGCCAGATCATGAAGCATGCTTGCCACATAGAGAATCTCCGAGTCGAACGTTCGCCCATTTGACGTGAGCAGTTGGGCACCAAGGAGGAAGGTTCGCTCGCTGTGATGGATCAGAAAGGCGGGCTCCACTTCCGCGGCCAGTGCCTTGGCACGCTTTGCGAGATCAGAATCCGGAATGGTTGGGATTGTCATCAAAAACCTCCGCGGCGGTTCACCGCGAAGGATACGAGACGTGCGCCGCCACGAGTCGCTCGCGCTGGGCAACCACGCCGAGGTCGAAGGGAACGAACGGGTGGGCCGGGTCGCTGTCAGCACCGGCCCTGACGTCGTTGACGGCGACCTGGAATCGTCCCTTGGAAGCGGCAACAAACACCGGCGTTCAACCGCGCCTGGGCTTGCGCAATCGGTGCCTCGTGTAGTGGTCGTAGACATAGGTGTGGGGCTGAGACGACACCAAGACGTAGTTGGCCTCGAAATATCGGTCCAGGGCGAGAGTCCACGGGATGTAGTCGCTCAAGGGGACCGAAAGCACGACGTAATCAGCTCGCTCGAAGGCCTGCTGCCACACGGCCACGAACGAGGCGGGGAACGGCG
Organism: uncultured Acidimicrobiaceae bacterium; assembly: GCA_963793645.1. GTDB lineage: Bacteria > Actinomycetota > Acidimicrobiia > Acidimicrobiales > UBA8190 > CAWCAW01. The sequence goes on from CAWCAW010000006.1 coordinate 411,264, forward strand.
GCGGCGTCGGCGGCGGGTGCCCATGGTCACGCGTGATCCACATGCCAAACGGGTCGACCAGCGCTGGGCACCCAGGCGATGCCGGGTCGAAGCGGTTCGAGTCGACGAGCAGGGTGGTGTAGTCGGTGACCACACAGGCACCGGCAGGGATAGTGGCGTCCACCCGGGCGCTGGGGTCGTTGGAGGAGGCCAGGAAATTGGAGGCGAACGAGGTCCCTTGCTGGACGAGCAGGACGCCTCCCGCCCCGAGGACAACGGCCAGAGTGACGCCGGCTCGCCATACGGTCCGACCACCGGGGCGCCAACGGGCCAGCAAGTGGATGGCGGCGTCGTAGATGCGGCCGGCACACAAAGCCAACAGGACGGCGCCGAAAGCGGCAGGGAAATAGGCGTAGTGGTCGTAGAACTCCGGCGACAGGAACATGCAGGTGAGTACCGTGGCCACGGCGGCGACGGCGAACCACTCCACTCGAGAGGTGCGACGTCCGGTGATCGTGTAGACCACGACGACGACTACCGCCAGCGCGATCGACAGCGCGATTGCTTGCCCGGTGGTGGCGTGGAGATTGGGCAGGGCCGAAAGGCCCGTGATCTTCTCCAAGCGCTGGGCGATAGAGAGGGCGTAAATTGGCGTTGAGGAACGCCCGAGCTGGGCCGAGATCACGTCGTGCAACATTGCGCGCGGTGCGGCCAAGAAAAAGGGCAGGACTGGGATGCCGAAGCCGAGGAGCACCCCGACCAGCAGCGGACGCACCGCCCGCCGCCACAGCGGCACGCAGACCGCCACTGCCGCGATGGCCGGAAACACCGCCCACACCTTGATGGCGCCGGCGAATCCCAGGGCCGCTCCGGCCCACGCAATGCGCCCCGGGCTCGCCAGCTCCCCGTGGCGGAACAACAGCACGGCGCCCAGCAGGCAGAAGCACACCAAATATGGCTCGAGCAAAAGCGAGACATCAGCGGTCACCGCCAAGGGGTAGGTGGCCATCAAGAAACCGGCCACAGCCATAGTCGGTGTGCCCCGGTGTCGGACTACCAGCGCCGCCAGCGCCGAGTTGAGCCCGGCGACCAAGGCGGTGAGGCAGCGGGCCAGAACCAGGGCGTCGCGCGTGCCGATCAGCCGACCGAGGAGGGTCAGCGGCGAGATCAAGAGGGGCAGTCCCGGAGGGTGGAGGAAGTCGAAGTCCCGATACGGGAGTACCCCGTGGACCATCCTGGTGGCCACCCCGAGGTAGACGCCGTCGTCGGGGCCGTTGCCGCCGAAGGTGGTCCCGAGAAGGATGTGGGGAAGCGACAGCTGGTAGCAGCAGATGCCGAGTGCGACTACACCGGGCGCTATTGCCGCCGCCACCATGGCATGGGATCGCACGAACGCAGATGACGTGCTCAGTACATTTCGGGCCGGACCGGCCGCCTTCTTGGCCGGTCCCTTGGCCGCAGGCTTCGCGGGACGAACCGATGATGGTCGGGCCCGAGCAGCCGCCTTCTTGGCGACAGGTTTCGCGGGACGAACCGATGACGGCTCCGTTGCTAGTAGACCTTCGACCTCATCAAATGCCGCGTCAGCTGCATGCCTCATCTTCTTTTGAAACCGACACGACGGACACTGCGAGGTCGACCAGGCGGGCGCTTCGGTCAGGTAAGCATGACGGCACTTGCCGCAACGAATGGCGCTGAAGGTACTAAGACACTGGGGGCAACGACACGAGTGCTCCTTTGAGCGAACCCTTATAGGTGCGTGGCAGGTGCCGCACTCCAGATACGAAACCGCCCTCTTCGCAGGGCTCATCTTTGCAACTCGTGCACCCACGCCCGAGTGTCGACCACGGTGGCCTGCCGCGGGAACACTTTCTCCATCAGCACTCGGTGCACCTCTGGATCGAGGTCCGCGCAGGCGTCGGCGAGCACGGTGAGCTGGTAGTCGAGGTCGGCCGCCTGACGCAGCGTGGACAGCACCACCCCACTGGTGGAGATCCCGGTGAGAACCGAGCGCGACAATCTGTCGGGAGCGCAGGACCACGTCGAGGTCGCTTCCCACAAAGGCGCTCACACGCTTTTTGATCACCACGATGTCGCCCCGCTCGGGGGACAGTGATGGGTGGATCTGGGTGGCCTCGTCGTCGACGCCCATACCTCCTGATCCGGCCAGTGCGGCAAAGGACCGATTTCGCATGCTGATCTCGGGCGCGTCCTGTCGGAAGGCAACGCGGACGTAGATCACGGCAATTCCCGCCGCCCGCGCCGCTGACGTCGCGCTATGCAAGTTTCCGAGCAGAGCTCCGGAACCGTCCTCGACGCGGGCCACGATGCCGTTCTGCACATCCATGACCAGCAGTGCCGTGTTCACCATGGCTCCCATCGTCGATGCCGGACGTCACGCAGTATGCCGCATCAACTCTCGAAAAGGGACTGGCCGATCCATTCACCTGGGCGGGCCGGCGCCGGCGGTAACGCCGCGATGGCGCTTCCCACATGCGTCGTGAACGCCCCCAACGCATCGTGCTGGGCCAGATTGCGATAGATGGGGATAAAGGCGAAACGAGGGCTCCGTTGGTACGCAGCGAACAAGATGCCTGCATCCAATACTGGATCGGATCGTCCGGGCGACGCGTCCAGAACGCCGTTGCTGTACGAATAGCTACGCCGGAGCATCATCTGTCCCCAGTTCTCTTGTGGGGAGGCGAGCCGGACATGCGCGTCCAACGGAATGACCAGTCTGTCGGCGTCGTCCTTGGCCTTCAGATCGAGAACATCGAACTCGTCGGACGCCCCCAAGGGCGCCCCCGAAAGCTTGTGACGACCGATGACCCGTTCCTGGTTTCGAAGCGGCATATCGTCCCAGTGCGCCAGCGCCATGCGGATCACTCGGACCACGACGTAGGTGCCTCCGACCATCCAATGGGGCCCTTCGGCACCGACCCAGACGAAGTCGTCGGTCTGCACATCGGTGGTCGGGTTGACGGTGCCGTCTTTGAAACCCAAGAGGTTGCGCGGCGTGCCGATACCTGCCGACACTTCGTTGAACCCACCTTGTGACCACCGCAAGGTCGTGACGCCGGCGCCGGCACGGACGAGCTGCCTCACCGCATGGAAGGCCACTTGCGGGTCATCGGCGCAGGCATGGACGGTGAGATCGCCACCGGTGTTCGACGCCACCAGCCGGTCGCCGGGAAACGCCGGCACGGTAACGAGCTGCATGGGCAGGTTGTCGCCCAGCTCGAAGCGATCGGGACCATCGAAACCAAACAGGCTTGGTCCGAAACCGACATTGACGGTGAGGCGAGCCGGACCGAGACCCACGGTCTCGCCGCTGTCGGGTGCGACGGCGGCACCATCGCCGGGCGAAGCCGGGGCGAGGTCGCCTTGGGTGAGCGAGGCGGCCATGGTGGTCCAGCGCCGCAACAGGTCAACGAGCTGGTGGCGACGGTCGGTGGTGACGTCCAGCGCTGCGAAGGACGTGTGGCTTTGCGGCGTCGTCGTGATGCCGCCTTGGTGCGCGCCGTAGAACGGTTCGACGCCGCTGTGCACTCCGTCGACCACAGCCGCCTCGTGCCACGCCTGGCCAGTGGCGGCACCCGCCGCCGCGGCTCCGGCCGTCAGCCCGCCAACGGCACCCAAAAAGGCACGCCGGGAAACGGCGGTCCTCCTCACAGCATGAGCACCAACAAGTACGCCATGGTGATGCACATGGCGATGTGACATCCCATCTCGAGGCGAGGGGCCAACCACCGCACGTCGGTGTCAGCGGGCTCGAGGGGCCGAGGCGGTTCACCGAGCGCGACCGGTGCGGGCCGGGAGATGCCGGCTCGGCTGGAACCGGAGTCGGCGGTTGCCTCCACCAGGATCCCCGGTGCCCGCCGATAGGCGCTGAGCCCGTCGAGCTGCCACAGCGCGGAGGCCAGCAACACCGCCACGAACACGAGGGGAAGAGCCACGAAGTTGGCCGCCGTCCCCGTCGGGCCCGACATGAGCAGGGCCGACGCGCCCACGGTGCCTCCGGGTACCGCCGCGAAGTACATATAGAGCATGGCCAGCGCCAAGACGACGTGGATCAGGTTGTGCGACACCGCCTGACGGCCTAGAGGCGAGCGCAGCGCGGCCACGGCCTTGCGCGCGAACCACAAGGCCAGGGCGACGAAGACACCCTCCCACGCCATGTCGGGCACCCAGTTGACGGCGGGGACAAGCATGCCAACCATGGCCACGCCGTTGACCATGTGGGCGATGTTGACGTCACCGTGGTTCCTTCGCTGCCACCAGCGCGCTGCCATCAGGCGCGCCACGCAGTAAAGCGATACGGACAGCATCACCAACGCCAAGCCATAGGCCAACCATGTCGGTTTCACCACGCCCTACACCGCTTCCAAGACTCGGTGTCGCTGAAGCGCGGGAGCCGGCTCAGGCTCACGCCGGCGAGGCCAGTAGATGCATGCGAGCAGGATCAGAAGGGGACCCGAGTTCGGGTCAGTGCCCGACCCCGAGAACACGCCGCCGAAATTCTCGCCGATGATCCAGATCGCCAGCGCGACCACACACGCCGCCACCGTCACCCACGGGCTCCATCGACCGGGCAGAAAGACACCGCCAGCGATTGCCGCCAAGACGACGGCCAACACGATGGACACGCCCAGACCGCGATGGCTCACCACGTTGGCGACATGGTGGTCGAGCGCCCCCAACCAGGCCGGCTCCCCCATCGCCTCAGAAGCGATCACATCGTGCAGCCCTTGCGCCGAGCGATTGGCTCCGATGACGGTGAAAAACGCCAGGGTCCCCCAAGTCGCCACCCATATCAAGGCGGCGCCACGTTCACCGACAGCACGTGCCGCCGTCGTCAACGCTTTGGCAGGGCCGCGCTCGGTCGGCCACAAGAGCACGGCTACCACCGCGTAGATCACCACCGCCCCCGGCGCTCCGCTCACGGTGCTGGCCACGCCGGCGAACACCCCGCCGAAGCCTTCCCCCAGCCACCACACCGCCAGCGCCCACCCCACCGACGCGGCCAGCCCCACCTTGACGGTGGGACGCCACGCCACAGCCAGCCCGAGCAGGATCTGCACGGCGGCGAAGCAGGCGTTTGTAACCACGGAGTGGTGCGCTACCGTGCTGGCAACCCACGTGATCGGATGCGCGATGAAACCGGGATTGCCTGGCGCGCTCGGCGCCAGCATGGCCGCGCCGAAGTGCGTGGTGAACATATAGGGCTGGAGCTGAAGGACGCCGTCGAAGAGCCAGATGGTGGCCAGCACCAGCTGCAGCACCCTGCGCTCGTCGGGCGCCCGCCACACCGACTGCATCAGTCCCCGGCCCAGCAGCCGAGCACGACGGCGGCCATGGTGGCGGCGACATTATTGGGGTTGACCGGTGGCGACCCGAAATGCGCGGGGAGATGGGCGACGTCGACGGTAAGGACCTTCCAATCCTTGCGCACGACCACAGAGCCGTCGTCTTCGCTGAACGCCCCCTGCCCGAGATTGGCCAATGACGCCGCCCGCCCGAACGTCTTTTGCGTCGAACGGAAGTAGCTCAGTGTCTGCGACCAACTCGACAACTCTTGCACCGACATCGTCACGGGCCCACTCGGGAATTGGTACACGCATGAATACAGGTGATCTACCCATGTCGGGGAGGACACCGATGTCGGGGTGACCCCCAGGGCCTCGGAAACTTCTCGTTTCACTTTGGCCCCGCACACCATCTTGGATATCGATGACGGGTACTTACCCGCCGGCAACGGCACGGACGTCGATGGAGCCGATGACGATGCACACCCAGCCGCCGACAGCATCACTGCGCTCAAGACCACCTGGCTCACCACAACCACGGAGCTTCGGTTGGGCACGGTACGCAGTGTATGACCTCATCGGCGTCGGATCCGGGCCCTGAGCGCGCCGGGCCGTGCCACCATGGCGGCTTCACGTAAGGCGTCGCGTGACGGCGAAAGATTCGAGTCGACCGTCGACCGTGGTGCTCACCGTGAAGCGCCAGCTCCCCGGGTCGAATACCGAGTACGAGATGTAGTGCCCACGGCTGAGCTCGACCACGCGAAGATCTTTGGCCACTCCCCGGTGGAAGGCCGTGACCCGAGGAGATTCGGCACCGCCGGGCCCTCCCCCGCTCCGGGTGAACACGACGTGGAACTCGTTGACGCCGGATCGCAGTGACTGCAGGTAGACCTCGGCGCTTACCTCGTGAGGCAACGAGAACTCCGAGATGCCGGGCAGGCTCGGCAGCAGCGACTGGCCCCGACTGGGAGAAACGGCTTGGAAGGCAAAGGTGGCCCCGGCGAACAACACCACGGGCACGGCCACCGACACCAAGAAGCCTCGCTTGCCGCGGAGTACCGAGGGCGGACGAATCCGCTCGACGCCGGCGCGCCCCAGACGAACCAGGCGCAAGCTGTTGAGCACCACGATCAAGCTGGACAACCCCATGGCCACGGCGGCGACGAGCGGATCGAGAAGCCCGGTCGCCGCCAAGGGCAAGGCGGCGAAGTTGTACCCCATGGCCCAACCAAAGTTCTGCACCACGATGGCCGATGTGGACCCCGCGATCGCCACGGCGGCGGGCACCCCGTACAGGTTGCTACCGACCAGAGCCACGTCACTGATAGCGAGGGCGGCCTCGGATCCACTTCCGACCGCGCACCCGACATCGGCGGCGGCCAGCGCCGGTGCATCGTTGACGCCGTCGCCCACCATCACCACGCGGTGACCATCGCGTTGCAGGGCTCTCAGCTCGGCCAGTTTCTGCGCCGGGGTCAACCCGGCTAGGGCGAGGTCCACGTCGACGAGGCCGGCCACGTTGTCGACGGCGGGGGCGCCGTCGCCACTCAAGATGACGGTCCGGATCCCCATGCGATCCAAGGCGGCGACCGAAGAAGCGGCTTCGGGACGAAGCGGCGTCGCCACCGAGATGACACCCACCATGTCGCCGTCGCGCCTGACCGAGACCACCGTGTCGCCGCGGCGCTGCCACTGCGCTACGGCGCTACGCAACGACGTCGGAGTAGCACCGTCATCAAGGCGGCCCACCAGGACGTGGCGACCATCGACCCAACCGGACACACCGCTGCCGGGCAGCACTTCGATGTTGGTGGCTCGATCAGGCGAGCTGGTGGCCTGGCGGATGGCCATGGCCACGGGATGGTCGACCTCGGCCTCCAGCGCGCCGGCCAGGGCGAGCACGGCCTCGGGAGTCACGCCGGGCACCGCCGCGGTGGCCGTGACCCGGGCGAATCGTTCGGTCAAGGTGCCTGTCTTGTCGAACACCACCGTGTCGGCACGCGCCAGGCGCTCGAAGGCGTCGCCGCTGCGTACCAGGATGCCCAGGGCCGACGCCCGGCCGGTGCCGACCATCATGGCAACCGGCGTGGCCAGGCCCATGGCACAGGGGCAAGCCACCAGAAGCAGCGCCACGGCGCTGAGCACGGCGGTGCCGAGGTTCCCGTCGAACTTCCACCACACCAGGAAGGTCACCAACGCGGCGGCGAGCACGGCCGGGACGAAGACCGCACTGATCCTGTCGGCGAGCTGCTGCAGGGGCGGCTTGTCGCGCTGGGCATCCTCGACGAGCCGCTGCATCCCGGCGAGCACAGACTCGGAGGCGACGGTCTCGACCCGCACCACCAACGTGCCGCCCCCATTGCGCGTGCCGCCTGTGACTGGACTGCCGGGCCCGTGGTCGACGGGGAGAGGCTCACCGGTCAACATCGACTCGTCCACCGCCGACCAGCCGCTCACCACCACACCGTCAAGGGGGATGGCTTCATTGGGACGGACGCGAAGCAACGCCCCCACGGGCACGCTTTCGGGCGTCACGAGGCGACCGTCGCCGTCGTCGAGGTCAGAGACCACCCGGGCCGTCGGCGGGCGCAGCGCCATCAACGAGTGCAGGGACCGCGCCGCCCGGGAACGAGTTCGGTTCTCGATGGCCCGTCCGCTCACGACGATGGACACGATGAGCGGGCCCATGACGCCGTGCAGTCGAGCGGCAAACTCCCCGCCCCCTCCGAGGTGCACGTGTCGGCCCCCGAGAGCGATGGCCTCGACGGCGCTGACCGCCAGGGCGGCCAAGGTACCGACGGCGATCAAGGTATCCATGCTCGTGGTGCCGTGACGCAACAGACGCGCCGTGGTGCGCAGGAAGGGCCAGCCACCGGCGAATTCCACCACGACGGCGAGCATCAAAACGGTCCACCCCGACGCCGCGTCTTGAGGAGCGAGCAGCGCCACGAGCAATGCGGCCAGGGCCAGGGGCCACGAGACCACAGCCCGCACGCCGAAATGATCGGGATCGCCCCGCGGCGCGCTGACGTCCTCGTCTGTGACGACCGTCGCCGAGTAGCCGGTTGTGCGCACCACGTCGCACAGGTCCCCGCTGTCCAGCATGGCGGCGTCGTAGGTGACAAAGGCGCGACCCGTGGCCAAGTTGACAGCCGCGCTCACCACGGCCGGTTGCGCGTGCAGCGCCTTTTCGACGCGGCTGACACATGCGGCGCAGTGCATACCCTGCAGGTTGAGCTCCGCCGTTGACAGCTCGAAGGCGTCAGCGGTGGGCGCCGCCCTGTGATCCTGAGGGACGGTCAACATGACGTGTTCACAGCGCTGGCGCCGTCGGTAGTCGCCGGCATCCGGCGCACGTCCATTTCCGCAGCTTAATTGCGAGCCCAAAAAACCAAGGCCGGGACCTGCGACGTCACCGATCGGACTGGTCCCACTCCTCTGAGATGAGCTGTACCTCGAGGAGAGAGGCGACCTCCTCGGCCAATTCGGAGCACCGGCACGGCGTTTCCGCCAAGTCCGCCTCCAAAACCAGCGAGACCAAGCGATCGACCACCCGCTGTTGGCCGTGCTCCACCAACCTGGCGGTGAAAGGCGACAACCGTCGGACCAAATGTCGTTCGTCTTCGGCATTGCGCACGAAAGCCTCGAGCAACTCGGCCGCCGCCTGGCTGAGCCGTACGTGATCACCTTTGTTGGCGATGGGTCCGAGGTCGCGCGCCGTTGCGATCAGCCAGGCGTGGGTGAACGCGCCCTCGTCGGGGGCGGGCAGGGGGTCGAGGGTCATGGCACGAGCTCTCGCCGTGGTGAGCAGGGGTATGTTCAGCATCTCCCTATAGGGCAAAAAGAGCAAGAGGTGGATAACCAAAAATCTCTCTGTGAGTGACCGGATGGCCACACCGCCTAGGGAAGGCCGGGCAACTCCGAGCGTTCGAGCACATTTTCGGGTTTGCCCAGGTCAGAGGTCTTACCTTTGTATGATGCAATATCTGGGTTTGCGAGCCTGGTGTCTCGCTTGCTAACCCATTGCTCATTGTGACTGACGTCGAGCTTCACTCGACGGCACGGTCGGGCGGCGTGGCCAGGCGTTGGGCCAAGGTTGCCGCTGTCGGCGGTGCTGTCGTCACAGTGCTCACTTTCGCAGCCGTCACGGCGACGCGCCCGGCCTCGGCCGACTCGTTGGCCACGGCCCGAGCGGAGGCGGCTCAGATCGACAAGCAGCTGCAGGCCGACCAACAACGCCTGGATGTCATCTCGCAGCAGTACGACGCCGCCCAAGCCCAGACCGGCCAGATCGACCAGCAAATCGCCCAGACCAAGGCAAGTATCGCCGCCGACCAGTCGCAGGTGGACACCGACCAATCCAACCTCCGGCTGCAGGCGGTCAACCAGTACATGACAGGGTCCGACGACACCGGGGTGGAATCGTTCTTCGAGTCCGGTGGAGCTCAGGCCGCCGTCACCCAGGAGTACCAGTCGGTGGCGACAGCCAACGTCTCAGATGCCATCGACGACCTCGGTGTGGCGCAATCGCATCTCTCGACGCAGGTTGCCCAGTTGCACGCGGCCGAGGCACAGGCCCAGTCGGTTTTGGGAGACGTAGCCGCGTCCCAACAGGCGGCCCAAGCCATCGTCTCTGCTCAAGAGGCGACGTTGGCCGAGGAAACCGGAAAGGTGGCCGCTCTGGTGGCCCAGGCCCAAGCGGCCCGCCGGGAAGCCGAGCACGCCGCTTTCGTGAGCCGGGTCGAGGCGCACGCCACCACGACGGCGATCGCTCTCCCCAACGTTCCCGCTAGCGGCTCGGCCGGACGCGCCGTGGCGGCCGCCGAGAGCCAAATCGGCGTTCCCTACCACTGGGGCGCCGAGGATCCCGGCGGTGGCTTCGACTGTTCAGGACTGACTCAGTGGTCCTGGGGACAAGCCGGCGTGGGCATTCCCCGCACCGCCCAGGAGCAGTACGACGCCATCACCCATATCTCGCTGTCGGCTATCGAGCCCGGCGACCTGTTGTTCTGGGGTGACGGCACGGGCGGCATCTACCACGTCGGCATGTACGTCGGTGGCGGCAACATGGTCGATGCCCCGCAGACCGGTCAAGACGTCCAGATTCAGCCGGTGTGGGACAACGGGTTGGTCGGCGCCGGCCGGCCCTAGATTCTCGATCTCGGTAACCTTCGATCGGCTGGAGGAGTTCGGTCAGGCGGGCTCGAGAAGTTCCGCGGCCAGATCGTCCAGCTCCGCATTCACCCCCAACGCCTCGCCCAGGGCAGAAAACGACCCGTAGTCGGCACGCACGCCGGCCAAGAACCCGGCCATGGTGGCGGGATCCACAGCCAAGATGACCGGGGCATAGCGCTCGACGATCTCGCTGGAGTCGGGGTACTCCCGTCGAAACATCTCGAGCAGCCGGATCATGGCGGGCCGACTCAAGGTGTAGTCCTCGACGATGACCTCGTCGGGCACGCCGAGCATGCCGAGGATCACGGCGGCAAGCACGCCGGTGCGATCCTTGCCCACACTGCAATGAAAGACAGCCGGGAGGTTGGCCGGCTTGGCCAAGATACGGATCGCTTCAGCAACGCTTTGGGCGCCCTCAGCCAGCATGCCGCGGTAACGGCCCATCACGAAGGCGGGATCGCCCCAATCCGGAGCTTGTTCCTCGCCGGGCAAGGTGTCGGTGAGAGCGAGGTGGTGGTATCGGATCCGTTCGTTGTGCACGGCAATGCTCCCCCGGTTGTCCACCTCGAGGTCGGTGCGCAGGTCGATGACAGTGGTGATCCCCAGCTCGGTGATCAACACCTGATCCTCCGCGGTGAGCTGCGAGAGCCCATCGGCACGAAACAACCGTCCCCAGCGCGTGCGGCGGCCGTCCCCGGTCGGGTAACCGCCCAGGTCCCGGAAGTTGTGACATCCGGTCAGGGCCACATGGCGCCGGGAATCCGCAGGGTTGGGGTCGCTCGCAGATGTCATGGTGAGGACAAGATAAGGGTCCAAGCGCGTGACGCGGTAACCGATACGTCTGGTTCTGCACGATCGGGAACAGTTGACACTGTCTCTGAGGTCCAACAGACTGGCTCGGAGCAGGAAAAACGCCTCGCGGGGTGCACGGGGTGGGCGGCTGGGTCGTCGGAAATCCATCGGCGGCAGGGCTCGCCCTCGACAGGGGGAGCGGGATGCGTAGGACCAGGACCGTCAGAACGGCCATTGTCGCGGCCTCGATGCTCGCGGTGGGAGCCCTGCTCGTGCAGTTCGCGCCGTCGGCCGCCTCAGCCCACGCCGCGGGACCGGCGGCGCCCAAGTTCACCAGCAAGTCCTCCGTGAAGGCCAAGCAGGGCAAGGCGTTCAGCTTCACGATCAAGACGAAGGCCACCCCGAGCGACACCGTTTCGGTCACGTCGACGTTGCCTCCCGGAGTGGTATTCACCCCCGGAGCCAGCGCCACTGCCACCTTGTCCGACCCGACTCCCTTGGGCGGGAGCTACACCATCGACCTGGCGGCCACCAACTCCACGGGGACGACCGATCAGACACTGACACTCCACGTCAGCTCCAAGTTGCCCCCGATCCGCCACGTGTTCGTGATCATGCTCGAGAACAACGACTATTCGGCCACCTTCGGGAACCCTTCGGCAGACCCCTACCTGGCCACCACGCTGCCCGGTGAGGGAGCGTTGCTCGAGAATTACTATGGGATCGGACACTTCTCCAACGACAACTACGTCGCCTTCGTCTCGGGGCAGCCACCTAACTCCTCCAACCAAAGTGACTGCCTGTCCGGGTTCGACAACTTCTCCTCAGGAGAGGGGCAGGTAGGCGGCATCCAGCAAGGTGCTGGCTGCGTGTACCCGACGGCGGTATCCACGGTGGCCAACCAGTTGACCAGCGACGGACTGACGTGGAAGGGCTACATGGAGGACATGGGCAACGACCCCGCCCGTGAAGCCGCCAACTGTGGCCACCCCGTATCGGGCTCGCCCGACACTTCTGCTTTTGCCGTTCCGACCGACGGCTACGCCACCCGGCACGATCCGTTCGTGTACTTCCACTCCATCATCGACAACACCACCACGTGTGACGAGGACGTCGTGCCTCTAGGCGACACCAGCGGAAACCTGCCCGTTGGTGTGGACAACGGAACCACCGGACTGGTCACCGACCTCCAGTCAGTGGCCACCACTCCGAACTTCAGTTTCATCGCGCCCAACTTGTGCGACGACGGGCACGACTACCCCTGCACCAACACCACCGGAGCGGGCCAAGGCGGCGGCTCGTCGGTGGCCGACACCAACCAGTGGCTCCAGACGTGGGTGCCGATCATCCTTAACTCGCCGGCATACAAACAAGACGGCCTGCTCGAGATCACCTTCGACGAGGCCGAGCAAGGTCCCACCGGTTTGGACACCACGGCCTGCTGTGGGGAGACCGCCGGACCGGACGCCAGCGGCGGTGAAAACGGGTTGCACGGTCCCGGTGGGGGAAAGGTGGGCGCCGTGCTCATCTCGCCGTTTATCTCGGCGGGCACTGTGATCACCAAGACGTCGTACAACCAGTACTCCTCGCTGGCGTCGATCGAGGACATATTCGGCCTCCCCCGCCTAGGCGAAGCGCAACCCAAGAAGCTGCCGACCTTCGACAAGGGCGTCTACCAAAGCAACAGCGCCAAGAAGTAGGCGTTCGCCCTCCCCGCCTCAAGCCACCAGTTGGGTGGCGCGAGCAACGGGGGCGGCCAGGTTGAGCACGTCCTGGGCCAAGGTCTCGCGCTGGGCAATCCCTACGTCGCTGAGGGACTCGTACCCGCTATCGGCGCTGCCCGGTGACTGTTCGCACTGCGCCAAGGCGCTCGACATCACGGTCATGGCAGCCTGGAGCTGCTGGAGCACCGCCGGACTGAGGGACCGCAATGCTGGCGTCAACAACGAAATGGCCTCTTGGGCATTAGCGAGCGTGCCCTTCAGGTCGACGAGTTCCAAGTTGGAGTAGCGCTCCTCTGACCCGGTCACCAGGTAGTTGCTCGCTTCCGCCAACTGCGCGGAGGCAAAGTCGCCGATCTGGGCGGGTTGGTATGTCGCCGTGGATGCCATCACCTGGAGCCGGTCCACATCTTTCACCAACGTCATGGCATAGGAAGACTGGCCACTGAGGGTATCAGCCACCCACATTGACTCCTCGATCTCGTGAAACCCTTCGAATCCCGAGGAACTGCCGAAGCTCTCGATCTGACCGTCGATGTCCGGGTAAAGAGAACCGTAGGCCTCACTGGCCGCCTCGATGCTCTCGTAATCCTCACGGGCCGGGACGTACAGGTCCTGGGCGTCGGCGAGGCTTCCCGCCTCCACCGCGGCGGCAAACGCGCCGGTATCGGTGACGAGAAGTTGGAATTGTCGGGACATCCACTGCGTGAAGCGCTGCACCGCCTCGACCAGTTGCGGGTTCTTCTTCCAGGCCGGGCCCTTGGATGCGCCTGACACGGTGAACGTGGCCGTCGTCTGATCGGCTCCCGGACAGTAGATCTCGTAGAAACCGGCGCTGAGGTCGGCGGAGATTCCGCCCAGCGTGCCAGGCGCAAGGTTGGGCTCCTCGGCCAACAGATATCCATCGGAATGGCGCAATTCGACTTCTGTGACTGCTGTCGCGTTCTTGTTGCTCACGGTGAAGTTCACTACCCCGGGGGACACCGTCGATGGTTCGGAGATACAGCGGGCCGGCGTGACGACGATATCGACGTCCGACGACTTTCCTGACGAGAACGACACGGCGCCGGAATGCCCGTCAGTGCACGAAGACAAGGCCACGGCAAACACGACGAGGGCAACGACCACGGCGCTGCGTTGCACTCTCGCGCTCACGAGCCGAATCCTAATGGTATGTACCTATTTGAGGCTTCGTGTGCCGATGCAAACGTGGACGTGGTGTGATTATCGTGCTGCCATGATCTCGATTGAGGACTACCTCTATTTCGATCCTCACGCACTGTCTTGGGGTCATGGAGTACTGGGTTGGTGCGCTGGTGGCGGGTCGGGCCGTAGAGCGTGATCGCGAACGCGGAGTTTCAGGCCACCGGGTCGGTTGCCGATGTGGTGGAAAAGCTCCGACAGGTTGGCCGGAAGTTCGGGCTCGACGTGGAGCAGCTGGAATCAGATGCTCCGCTACGGAGCACCCCGGCGGGATGGGAAGACGAGGCGCACCCGTTCTTGGAGCGCCAAGGTGCCGTCCTGATCCATGTCTACGAGGAGCTGGCTCGGCACCGGGGGCAGATGGAAGGCGGTCGAGATGCGCTGCTCTACCTCGGAGGCAACGGCGATCGATGACCGGTGTCTCGAGTCGTCACGATGCCAAGGTAACGTTGCTGGCCTGATCGAAACCGATGGACACCGCTTTTCGGGGCTGTAGCTCAGTTGGTAGAGCAGCTGGTTTGCAACCAGCAGGTCGCCGGTTCGAGACCGGTCAGCTCCACTCGACAGGCGTCTCCCACCGTGCGTCGCCTACAGCGCCCCGAGGGCGGCCGTGTGATAACAAATTTCCGCACATGACGTCCCGACATGCGACAGACGAGGAAGTGGACACCTGGCGCACCGAAGGCTGGGTTCTTCTCGAGGGTCTCATCGACCCCGAGGAGATCGACGCCACCCTCGGCGACCTCTACGAGACGTTCCCGACTATCGAGGAGTACCACCAGGATCCCGACGGCGAAGCAGAGCGTCGACGAGGTAGGCCGAAGTTGCGCGACGACGGTTTCGTCTGGCCCGCCCACGGTCCCGGGTTCCGCCCCGAGCAGCAGTTCTGGTCTGACGTGTTCCCCTTCAAGGGCTCAGGAGCGCTCAACCGGCTGTGTGTGCACCCGTCGGTGGTGAACTTCGCCGAACGAGCACTGTCGACCGAGGACATCAGGCTTTACCAGATTCACTTGAGTGCCAAGTACGAGGGTCTCACCGAGTACGAGCAACCCATGCACACCGACCGCAACCACTCCTGGTTGCCCCCGATCGGCACCGCGCCGTGGTGGAACCTCGAAGGTTTTCTCTATCTGTCCGACGTCACCGAAGCGGAGAACCCGACTCGCATGGTGTCGGTGGGAGACTCCACCGGGATCTCCCCGAGCACGCCGATCCTCATGCCCGACTCGGCGCCGGAGCTGTATGCGGCGGAGCGGCCCGCCATCGGCAGGCGCGGCTCATACCTCGCCTATCGCTCTGATGTATTTCATCGCGGCGCTACCTTCGGTTCGCAAGGAACGGCCCGTTACGTGCTGGCCCTCGCCTTCAAGCACGCCGGCCAGGACTGGATCGCCTACGACCAGGCGCAATCTCGTTCGACGGGGCCGCAATGGACACGGTTCGCCCAGAAGTGCTCACCGCGTGAACTGGAGCTGTTCGGATTTCCCCCACCGGGACACCCGATCTGGAGCCACGCACTTCTCGACGAGACGGCCGTCCGCTACCCCAAGATGGACCTGAGCCCATGGCGCCAGGCCCTGCCCCCGCAAACGACTTAACCGCTCACACCACGACGTAGGGCCCGGCTTGCCCCCGCAGCCCGGCCAGTAGGTTGTCGAGTGCGCATTGGGCCATGGCCCTTCTCGTTTCGACGGTGGCCGAGCCGATGTGCGGGACGATTACGACGTTGGGCGCGGCGAGCAGTGGATCGTCGGGCCGGGGCGGCTCGTCTTCGAGCACATCGAGACCGGCGCCGGCGATGAGCCCGTCGGTCAACGCACCCACCAGGGCGTCCTGGTCGACCACCGCGCCTCGGGATGTGTTCACGAAGAACGAGGTGGCCTTCATTGATGCGAACTGCTCTCGGCCCATGAGCCGGCGGGTGCCGGGATTCAGATCGACATGCATGGAGACGAAATCGGCGCCCGGTAGCTCTTCGGCCAGCCCGATGCCGCGGCTGACCCCGGCCACCTCAGGCAGATCACTGCGGTCGTCGACGTAACGCACCAGCATCTTCGCCGCTAGCGCCCTCTGCGCCACGGCCTGCCCGATGCGGCCGAACCCGACGAGCAGCAATGTCTTGGCGGCCAGATCTCCGCCCAGGGCCACGTCGCTCCACCGACCACTTGCCACGGCCCGCATCGCCTCGACGATGCGACGGCTGAGCATCGTCATGAGCATGATGGTGAGATCGGCGACGGCATCACTGAGCACGGGGGTGAACGTCACCGTGATGCCCCGCTGCGAGGCGGCATCGAGATCAATGTGATCCAGGCCGACACTCATGGTGCTGATGACGCGCAGCTTCGGCGCCGACGCCATGATCTCTCGGTCGAGAATGACATTCGAACTGACCAAGATGCCTTCGGCGTCGGCAAGGGCTGCCTCGAGGGCCCCGGCCACGGTGCGCCCACCGGGTAACTCCGTGACGTCGTAGTCAGCCAGCTGGGCGACCAGCGCCGGGGCAAGCGGCAAGGCCACCACCACCTTGGCGCGCGCACCATCCACCGTGGACGGCTCGGGCTGGTCCATCACAGGTAGGCGGACGTGGCGTCGGCCTGCGTCGAAGGTCGGATCTGATCGAGGGCACCGGCCGCCCCCAGTCCCAGCAACCCGATATCCGAAGCGACCTCCACGAACCGAAAACCTTGCTGGAGCCGTTTACCGGCGGTGTGTACGTTGCCGGCGATGCCGGCCACGACGGCGTGACGCGCGCACGCATCGAGGACCCGGGCCAGGGCGTCGGTGAAGACCTCGTCGGGCTGGTCCGGCGCCGGCGGCAACCCATAGGTGACGCTCAGGTCGGCCGGTCCGACATACACGGCGTCTACGCCGGTCACGGCCACGATCTCCTCGAGGTTGTCCACGGCCTGGGCCGTCTCGACCATGACGATGCACACCACCTCGTCATTGGCGCGCGAGAAGTAACCGGGTCCCACCACTTGGTTGGCCCGCAACGGTCCGTAGCTGCGTGCCCCCACCGGCGCGTACCGGCACGCCGACACCGCTGCACGCGCTTGCTCGGCGGTGTTGACCATCGGCACGATGACCCCCCACGCTCCGGCGTCGAGGCTCTTGCCGATTATGCTCGGCTCGTTCCAAGGAACCCGCACCAGGGGCACGGCGTCGGTCGACGATACGCCTTGCAACATGTGGACCATCTGGGAGTAGTCGATCAGACCGTGTTGCATGTCGACACACACCCAATCGAACCCGGCGTGCGCCATGATCTCGGCGGACACGCCACTGGGCACCGTCAACCATCCACCGAGGGCGGCCCCCTGTGCGGCCCAGATCGTTCGCAACCTGTTCTCGCGCACTGTGAACCTCCTCGATCACGCCGGCGTCAGGCTACGCCATGACGATGATTCGATCATCGGCGCCGACGCGAGTCGATCTGGGCGGTGCCCACACCGACGTCGAGCCCTTTAAGTCCGAAGAAGGCGGATATGTCGTCAACGCCGCGCTGGACCTTCGCGTCGATGTGACGATCGCCGTTATGGCCGACAGCGCAGACAGCTCCGACATCGTGATCACGTCGCGCGACCTCGGCATCGAGGAACGGTTTCCTTCGATCGAGACGATGGACCACATCGGTGAGCTCCGGCTCATCAAAGCCGCCATCACCCACATACAACCTCGAGGCGCCATACACGTCACCACGACCACCGGCGCCCCTCCGGGCTCGGGTCTGGGGGCGTCGGCCGCGCTGGCGGTGGCATTGCTCGGCGCCCTTTACCAACTGCGCGGCGAGGCCCCTGCGCCCGCCCAGCTGGTGCACGACGCCCTGTATGTCGAGAACGTGCTGCTCCGCAACATCAACGGCGGCCAAGACCAATACGCTTCGGTGCTGGGTGGATTCCACGCGCTGGCGTTCGGCCCCGAGCAGAAGGTCGACGTCACCGATCTGCGTCTTAGTGGCAGCACCATCGCCGGGCTCGAAGAGCGTTCGCTGCTGTGTTACAGCGGCCACTCCCATTTGTCGGGGCACGTGCTCGATCAGATCATGGACAACTACCGCACCGGAGACCGCCACACGGTGGCCGCGCTGCGCGACCTCAAGCGCATTGCGTACGAGACCGAGCTCGCACTGGTCGAGGGCTCTTTCGACGACTTGGCCGCGCTGATCGACGCCACCGGAGCGGCGCAGCACCACCTTCACCCGGTCATGACACCGCCTCGGGTGAAACGGCTGGCGCACATCGGCAAGAGCCACGGCGCCGTTGCCTCGAAGATGGTCGGTGCCGGCGGCGGAGGGTGCGTGTTCTTCGTGTGTGACCCCGAGCGCAAGCAAGAGCTGGCGCGTGCCTTGGAGTCCGACGAGGCGCTGGTGCTCCCCACGCGCTTCTCCGCCCAGGGCGTGCAGTGCGCAACGGCGGGACGATAAACCGGCGCGCCGACGCGCCGAGAGGCGCCCCCAAAGGGACGCCCCTCGAACGACACTTGCTGGAAAGGTACTGATCACTCCGTGCTACGTCAGGTGGGACGAGCTCCCGACTAGAGCGTCAGCCGGTAACTGGCTTGTATTCGCCAGGTGGTCCAGCGAGCCGCCTCAGCGGCCAGCCACCTCCAGGGTCCCCGGTTTCTCAGATATCAGTTGGACCACCTCCTTTCTCTGGTCCCCTTATCGTAACCACAAGCTCACGTCCGGTGGGTCCCACCGCCGCCCAAAGTTGGCGGGGCGAGCCCGGATACCCGAAGTAGTACCCCTGGGCCGTCTCGCATCCCATCGAGCGGAGGGCGGCCGCCTGAGACTCGGTCTCGACGCCTTCTCCGACGATCGACAAGCCCAGGGCGTGGCCCAGGCGTATCAGGCCGTCCACGATGGCCGTGGCCCGCTCGTCATCTTCATCCAGCGACGTTACGAACTGGCGGGCGATCTTGATCCCCGACACGGGCAGCTCGCGCAGCCACGACAAGTTGGACTGCCCGGCCCCGAAGTCGTCGAGGTTGAACGACACGCCCAGCTCGCGCACCTCTTCCAAGACTTCTGCAGTGGCTCCGACGTCACGGAGGGCCTCTTCGGCCACCTCCAGCCCGAGCATCTCGGGCGGGATGCCGTTGGCGTGGAGGAGCTCACCGACGAGATCGGCGAAATGGGGATTGGCGAGCTGGTGGGCGGAGACGTTGATCCACAAGCGGAACCGGGTGGGGACCAAACCGTCGGCGCGCCACATGGCGAGATCCGACAATGCCTGCTGCAGCGCCCAGCGCCCGATGGGGACGATGAGGCCCGATTCCTCGGCCACCGTGAGAAACGTGGCGGGGAGGATGACGCCATGGCCCATGCGGTGCCATCGCAACAGCGCTTCGGCGCCGACGACTGCACCGCTTTGCAGGTCGACGATGGGCTGGTACACCAGGGACAGGTCACCGGACTCCATGCCACTGCGCAGGCC
Source organism: uncultured Acidimicrobiaceae bacterium (assembly GCA_963793645.1). Taxonomy (GTDB): domain Bacteria; phylum Actinomycetota; class Acidimicrobiia; order Acidimicrobiales; family UBA8190; genus CAWCAW01. The sequence continues at coordinate 430,878 of CAWCAW010000006.1, forward strand.
CCGCTCCACCTCGAAGCGCTCGAAGACACGATCCCGCATGGCGTCGTCGAACAGCTCCCAGCCGGCGCGGCCTTCCTCTTTGGCCCTGTACATGGCGGTATCGGCGTTGCGCAGCAGCGTTTCGGGGCTCTGGCTCAGCGCGCCCGGGGCCGTGACGGCGATACCCACACTGGCGGTCAGGCGGTGCTCCACGCCCTCGATCTCGGCCGGCACCGACAGCTCGTCCAAGAGGTGCTCGGCAATTCTGCAAGCCGCCGCCGAGGTTTTGATGTCGGGGCAGACCACCACGAATTCGTCACCGCCGAAACGAGCCACGGTGTCGGACTGCCGTCGGGCGCGCGCCAGGCGGTCCGCCATCTCGCGCAGCAAGAGGTCGCCGACGTGATGCCCGAAGAGATCGTTCACGACCTTGAACCCGTCCAGGTCGACGAACAGCACGGCAAGCAGGCTCCCCGTCCGCCGGCAACTCGCCAGCGCCTGGTTGACCCGATCGTCGAGCAAGGCCCGGTTGGGAAGCCCGGTGAGAGGGTCGTACAGGGCCTGGTAGGCGTTGAGCCGTTGCAGGCGCTCGGTCAACTGATGGTTCTCGGTGACGAGCCCACGCCGGGCCAGGGCGTTGCGAATGGTCTGCTGAAAGAGCCTGGGGGCCACCGGCTTGATCAGGTAGGAGTCGAGCTGGCCCATGACCGAAATGGCACTGTCCAAGGACTCATACCCGGTCAGCAGCAGCAGAGGGATCTCGGGGTCACGTTCCTTGAGAACCCTGGCCAGGTCGACACCACCGTCGTCGGGAGACCGGTAGTCGACCACCACCACGGCTGGATCATGCGCGCTTTGCAAGGCCAGAGCTTCGTCACTGCGGCTGGCGCCGAGCGCTCGGATCCCGGCGTCCGCCAAGGCATCGACGAGGGTCTTACGGGCCGCCTCGTCGTCGTCGACCACGAGCACGAGGCCGTCGACGGTGGTGGGAACGGAAGTCACATCGCTCATACTCGGCCCACGGCTCGGCCGAGGGCGGCGGCCCGAAGAGCCGGGCGTGACATCAGGCCCGTCATTCCACCCCCAACATCCTCACAGTCCCGTTCGGCGACCCCTCGCCGCCCCGTGAGTCTCGCGCCACTCCTTGCGCTAAGTCAAACACTCTCCGACAGATGCCAAGAGCACGCACCGGGGTGGCCCAGCTAGACGGGAACAGCCTGGCGGGGCCCACCCTCGGTCCCCGAACCGTGCCGACGTGGTCTAGCCGACGTGGCCACTGTGCCTCGTTGTCGGGATCCTGTCACCGAATTCGCCGTGAGGTAACGGCCACGTTGCGCGGTGTTCACCTGGTGCCCCTAGCCTGAACATCATGGTGAGACCGGTTCTCGAGGTTCAGGGCCTGTGGGTGGGAAATGGCCCCGATGCCGCCTGCCGTGACGTGACTTTCACCGTCGGTGCGGGGCGCGTGACCGCCATCTTGGGTGGTGAGGATGCCGGGAAGTCACAGCTCCTGCGCTGCATCGGCCTCGACTTTTTGCCCAGCGCCGGGACCGTGCGCATCAACGGTGTCGACGTGACCGGCACTTCGGAACTGGACCGGCGGGGGCGGCGGGGTCGCTCGATCGAGCTCGTGCACCCTCCGGTGGGTTGGGGCTTGCGCACTACCGGCCGGGCGGGAATCACCACGGTGCCTGTGGCCGGCGTTCGCCAACGAATCCAGATCGCCAGGGCGCTCACCTACGACGTCGACGTCTTGTTGCTCGACGAGCCCTTGGCGGGCGTGGAGCCGGCGGTGTGCACACGCATTACCGAGCTCCTCGACCGCCTCCTGGGCCAAGGCCATGCGGCGGTGGTGATCGCCACGCGTGACGCCGGCCTCGCTCATGGCCTCGCCGACGACGTCGTGGTGCTCGACCATGGCGCCGTGGTCGAGACCGGCCCGTCGCGTCCGTCGCGTCGGTCGAGCCGATCCCGGCGCTGGGGGCCACGGCGACGCTCGGCCTGATCGCCGTGATCGGCGCTCGCTACGAGGGATCCGCCGGCGCCACGAGAACACGACGCCACGCAACATGGCGCCGACCACACCGGTTCACCTCCCGCTCGCTGCACGGCGGCGCGCCACCACGCCCCCACGGCCGGTGTTGCGCCGGGGTCGATGGCCCGGCCCAACACCGAGATGGCGCCTATGGCCGCCCCGGCTCCCACCAGCGCGCCCGCCGCACTGCGGGCCCGCGCGCCGGTCGACCACGTGTCGTCCATCACCAGGACCCGGCGCCCCGCCACCGCCGCCGGCGCAATGAACGCGTCGGCCGAGGGGCGAAGATGGTCCACCAACGCCGGGCCACGCCGCAACTGAAACGTCTCTAAGCCCTTCAGGGCCGGCACTCGTCGGAGGACGGCATCGAGGTGCGCAGCCGCCGTGGCGCCGCCGGAGGCTCCCGACATCGACGGCAGCGTGGACGGCACCACAGCCAGCGCGTCGAAGCCACCGGCGGCTCGCCAAAGGCACGTCCAATGAGCACGAAGGAACCGCGCCACAAAGCCCGACAACACGCCGGCGAAGTGGCGGCGCGCCTCGATGGCCGGAGCGTGCTTGTAGCGCCGCAGAGCGACGTGCAGTGGATCACCGATCTTGTACAGAGCCATGGGCACCACCGGCGGGCCCCATCGACGAGAGTCTCGAGCCTGGTGCGCACCGAGCAGCTCCATCACGGTCTGACAGCAGTAGCACCGCCGAGAGTCCGGACGCGACGGCCCATGGCAGGCGACACACGTCGCCACACCGCCGGGCACGGCGGCGAACCCGAGAGCACCACGCACGGGCACCAGCCTCCCGGACCTACCTGCCTGCGGGCTTAGCTACACGCCTCGCTACAGACCTCGCCGACGGCCCCACGTCTCGCCGACGGCCCCGGCCCCGACCCCGGGCCCGGCCCCGATAATCAGGCGGCCGGGTCGAGTGACGGACGCTGCAACAGGAACGTCCCGGTCACCCTGCTCACCAAAAGGCCGCTCTCGCCATGCACAGTCGCCTGCGCATAAGCCACCTGCCGCGCCATCCGCACCACCTCGCCCCGCAAGGAAAGGCGATCACCGGCGTGCCCCGGGCGCATGGTCTCGGTCTTCATCTCGAGGGTCCCTCGGGTGCGGTCCTTGCCGGTCAACGCCGCATTGATGGCGAAGTTCATGCAGGCGTCGAGCACCAAGGAGTGGATGCCGGCCTGCACGATGCCGTGCGGGTTGCAGGCCAGGGCGGTGGGGACCCAGGTGCCGGTCACCCAGCCCAGGTCCTCGCCTTCGACGCCGTAGGCCTCGAAGGACGAGCCCACCAGCCCGAGCACCTCCATGCCGCCGTCGCCAAGCCAGCGGTCCATGTCCTTGCGGTCGGTCGCCACCGACTCAACGTAGCGTCTCCACGGTGGCCCCGTCTCCTGCGCCTCGCCGGCATCGTCCCAGGTGACAGGGGCGTTCGGCGCATCGGAGTTGACCGCTAACCTGAGGTCCGGTGAGAATCTTGACCGACCAGTCAGGTTTTCCCGGCGGCCTCCCGCCGTCGGGACCCGCAGAAGGGACATGACCATGACCAACGCCGTCATCGTCGACGCCGTACGCACCCCCGGCGGTCGCCGCAACGGGAAGCTCCATGGCTGGCACGCCGTGGACCTGGCCGCCGAACCCCTCAAAGCCCTCATCGAGCGCAACCACCTCGATCCCGCCCTGGTCGACGACGTGATCATGGGATGCGTCATGCAGGTGGGCGAGCAGGCGCTCAACATCGGGCGCAACGCCGTGCTGGCGGCCGGATTCCCTGAGTCCGTCCCCGCCACCACCATCGACCGCCAGTGCGGGTCCTCTCAGCAGTCGGTGCACTTCGCCGCCCAAGGCGTCATGGCCGGCGCCTACGACATCGTGATCGCGGCGGGCATCGAGCACATGACGCACACACCCATGGGCTCTTCGGTCGTGCGCGACCTTGGCTTCCCCTTCGGCCCCACCATGATGGGCCGCTACGCCGAGCGCGGCGGCCTCGTGTCCCAGGGCATCTCCGCTGAGATGATCGCCGACCAGTGGGACATCTCGCGTGACGATCTCGACAGCTTTGGCGCTTCCAGCCAAAAACGGGCCGCCCAAGCCACCGCCGAGGGTCGCTTCGAGCGCGAGCTCATCGCACTGAAGGTAAAGGACGACGAGGGCAACGACACCGACGAGATCTTCAGCGCCGATGAGGGGATCCGGCCCGACACCACCGCCGAGGTCTTGGCCAACTTGAAGCCGGCCTTCAAGCCCGACGGCAAGATCACCGCCGGCAACTCGTCTCAGATCTCCGACGGCGCCGCCGCCGTGCTCATCATGAGCGAGGAGAAGGCCAACGCGCTCGGGCTCACGCCGCGGGCCCGTTTCCATGCCTTTTCACTGGCCGGCGTGGACCCCGTCACCATGCTCACCGGCCCCATCCCCGCCACTCGCCTCGTTCTCGAAAAGGCCAAGATGTCGATGGACGACATCGACTTGGTGGAAATCAATGAAGCGTTCGCCTCGGTGGTCCTGGCATGGGAGAAAGAACTGCGTCCCGACATGGCCAAGGTAAACGTCAACGGTGGCGCCATTGCCTTGGGTCACCCTTTGGGCGCATCAGGGGCGAAGCTGATGGCGACGTTGCTCAATGAACTCGAGCGCAGCGGTGGACGCTGGGGACTCGAGACGATGTGCGAAGGCGGTGGGCTGGCCAACGCCACCATCATCGAGCGACTGGGCTGACCTCAGCGACGACGACTGCTATCGCGTGCGGGGCGGCGGGGGGGTCAGTGGTACTGGGTGGCGGTGATGAATCCCGCCGCGATGACCGCGATGCCCCCCAGCAGGTACCAGTTGCTCGGTCCTCCGGGCAGCACGTTGAAGTAGTTGAGCACGATGGTGAGGGCACCGGCGATCAAGAGAAACAAGATGAGCGGGCCCATCCACCGGGGACTGACCCGCACGCTGCGGGGGATGGGCGGGGTGTAACGACCCGCGGACGGTTGGCTCGTCCCCTTGCTCGTCGTTCGGCCCGTGGTGCGTCCTTTACGGGACGCCCCTCCGGGACCTTGCTTCGCTTTGGCTCGGCTCGCCATCGAAACGAGGATAGCCACCCGTGGCCACTACATTGGGCGGTTAGTGGCGGCCCGCGTTCTTCTCGTCGACAACTACGACTCCTTCACCTACAACCTGGTGCAGGAGCTGGGTGAGCTCGGGGCTGAACCGGTGGTGTTCCGCAACGACGCCATCGACGTGGCCGGGATCCGAGAGCTCGCTCCCGACGCTGTGATCATCTCGCCGGGGCCCGGTCGTCCCGAGGACAGTGGGGTCAGCCTGTCCGTGGTGGCCGAGCTAGGCGGTGAGGTGCCCATCTTGGGGGTGTGCCTGGGCCATCAATGCATCGGCCAGGCCTTCGGGGGGCGCGTGGTGGCCGCCGACCAGCTCATGCACGGCAAGACCTCGGAGGTCCACCACCACGGCGAAGGGCTCTTCACCGACCTGCCTAACCCGTTTCTGGCCACCCGCTACCACTCACTGATCGTCGAGCGAGCCAGCCTCCCCGACGTGCTGGAGGTCACCGCCGAGACCGACGACGGGGTGGTGATGGGGCTCAGACACCGGGAGCTCGCCATCGAAGGGGTGCAGTTCCACCCCGAGTCCTACCTCACCAAGGCGGGCCCGCTCCTGCTCGCCAACTTCCTCGCCGCCGCCGGCAGCCGCCGCTAGCGCGGTCCTACGTCGACGGGCCCCCACCCAGAGCCGTCGTCGACGTCGTTCCCCCGGTGCAGCTCATCATCTCGACGGTGATGGTGACCGTCGAGCCCGACGTCACCTGCTCTCCGCCCTGAGGATTCTGGGCCACCACCGAGTCTTGGGTGGTGAGACTCGTCTGGCAGCTGACCACCGGGGTGAGATTGTCGCTTTGCAGCGCCGCCTCCGCCATCTCCTCGGTATCGCCGATCACGTCAGGCACGTAGACCTGAGCAGGACCGCTCGACACGTTCAAGGTCACCGACGTTCCGGGCGGCTCCACCGTTCCCGCCAGGGGGTTGGTACTAACCACGGTGCCGTTGGGGAAGCTCGAGGCCACCGGATTCTGCGTCGAGCTGCACGAGAATCCTTGGTTGCCGAGCTTGCTGCACGCCTGGGCCACGCTGTCCCCGGTGACGTTGGGCACGGCGGACTCGGCCGTGGTGGTTGTGGTCGTCGTCGCTGCGGTAAAGAGGTTGACGGTGAACCCGGGCGGCTCGGCCTGGCCGGCGGGCGGGTTCTGGCTGCACACCACGTTCAACATGGTGCAACTGGTGCTCGGCTCGACCTTGGCCTGAAGGCCGTCGGTCATGAGCGTGCTCTCCGCCTCGGTGATCGAGAAGTTGATCACGCTCGGAACCATGACCGTGTTGCCCTTGCTGCCGGTGATGATGGTGATCTTGTCGCCCTTGTGCACAGACGTGCCTCGGGCGGGGTCGGTCCGAAGCACAAAGGTGTTCGACGCGTTGCTGCTCGCATCTGACTGCTGTGTCGTCTTGAGCCCGTCGGCCTGCAGCGTCCGCTCGGCTTGGGCCAGGTTCTGCCCGGCCACACCAGGCAGGGCGAACGACGCGTTGGAGCTGCCCAGATGCCACCACCCCAGGGATTGACCGAGGAACACGACAACGACCACCAAAGCGGCCAAGAGCACGACCAAGATGCCCGCGTACAGCCCGGTCCGGCTGCGCGGCTCCTCGGCGTAGTCCATGGCCGTCACCTGAGGCAGCGTCTGAGTGTGCCCAACCGCCCCCATGGCCCGCGTGCTTCCCGTGGGCGTGGCGCCGGTGACCGCCGATACCGAACGGCCCTCTCGGAACCGCAACAGGTCGACGCGCAACTCGTCGCCGGTGGAATAACGGTTGTCCGGCGACTTGGACATGCACTTCAAGATGATCGCCTCGAGATCAGGCGGAACGGCGGGGTTGATGTCGCGCGGCGTGGGCGGGTGCTCGCGCACGTGCTTGGATGCCACCGCCACCGGCGTGTCGCCGAGGAACGGAGGTCGACCCGTCACCATTTCGAAGAGCACCACGCCCAGTGAGTAGATGTCGCTGCGGGCGTCGACGCCCATACCCTCGGCCTGCTCAGGGGAGAAGTAAGTGGCCGTCCCCATGACCGCCCCGGTCTGGGTGAGGCTCTCCTCGGTGTTCACGGCGCGCGCGATGCCGAAGTCGGTGACCTTGACGATGCCTTCTTCGGTGATCAACACGTTGCCCGGCTTTACATCGCGGTGGATGACGCCGTGACGATGGGCGTAGGCGAGCGCGCCGGCCACATCGGCGGCGATCTCAGCGGCGCGGTCAGGGTGCAAGGGCCCGGCGGTGCGCAAGATGGGAGACAGAGCGCGTCCGTCCACGAACTCCATGACGATGAAGTAGGTGCCACCGTCCTCGCCCCAGTCGAAGACGGGGACGATGTTGGGATGAGAGAGGTTGGCGGCTGCTTGGGCCTCGCGGCGGAAACGTTCGACGAACGAACGGTCCACCGACAGCTCGGGAAAGAGGATCTTGAGCGCCACCGGGCGGTCAAGGAGGCGGTCGTGGGCTCGGTACACCTCGGCCATTCCCCCGCGTGCCACGAGGTGGGCCAACTCGTACCGTCCCGACAGGACGCGCGGGGCCGGAGTCGTCGTCATGCCGGCCAGAGCCTACGTCGGGGCGGGGGATCCGCCGCGACAGCGCCGCGGCGTGGTGTCACCAGGCGTGAGTTATTGGTTCGCATCGTCAGTACCCCAGCGCGTCTCTGAGCACGGCCCGCATGACTGGCCCGGCCACCTCCGCACCGGTGGCCGACAGGACTTGGTTGGGCAGCACCACGGCCACGGCCACCTTGGGGGCGGCGGCGGGTGCAAAGGCGATCATCCAGTCGGTCGTGGCCGTGTTGCCCAGGCCGACCTGAGCGGTACCGGTCTTGGCGGCCACATCCTCGTCGGCCGGGAAGACACCCTGCGCTGTGCCGTACTTGGCCACGTCGGTCATGAGCGTGGTCACCGCCTCCGCCGTCTTCGGCGAGGTGGCCGTGAGCCATTTGGTGGGTCGGTAGGTCGCCACCGGGTTGCCCAGCGAATCACGCACAGACTGCATGACATGCGGGGTCATGATGACACCCCCGTTGGCGAAGGCTGACGCCACCATGGCCATCTGCAGGGGGCTGGCGCTGGTGCACTTCTGGCCGATCGACGAGAAGGCCAGGAATACCTGCGCGTTCATATAACAGTCGGGCTCGAGGAAATGCGACACCTCATACTGCGACGGCGGCAAGTCGAGTGGAGGCTGTTGGTTGAAGCCGAAAGCGTCAGCCTCGGTCGTCATGCCGGCGACGCCTACCTTCGATCCGAGCAGCGCGTAGCCGGTGTCGCACGACGGCGGCAGCATCTCGGCGATGGTCCCCCCGCATCCACCGTCGCCGAAGTTGCACAGCGGTGTGGTCTGGCCGCCCAAGGTGTGCGGCGGGATGCAGGTGTAGTACTTCATGGCCGTGTCAACCAGCTTGGGGGCATGGTCGTAAGCAGCCGCGGTGGTGACGGTTTTGAAGGTTGATCCCGGCGGAAAGGAATCCTGATATGCGAGAGACGCCAACGCGGTGAAGCCGTAGCCATCGGCGACGTTGTCCGCCGCCCACGCCTGGTTCTCGGTGCCTTGGTACGGCGACACCAAAGGGTTGGGATCGAAGGTCGGATTCGAGTACATCGCCTCAATGGCACCGGTCGAGGGATCGAGGACGACAATGGCCCCGTAACGATTGCCCAACGCCGCCACCAGATCCTTTTGCAAGGCGTCCGACATCGTCAAGGTGACGGTGTCGGTCACAGTCGGTGTGGCGAGCAAGTCGCTCAATGTCTTGATGGGCCGGTTGTGCGCAGCGAGATCATTGCTATACGTCTCTTCCACGCCGCTGGGGCCGTAGATGAGAGATTCGTATCCCACCACCTGCGAGAAGAGCGAGCCGGTGGGATATTGCCGTTGGTACTTGTACTCGCCCACCGTCGACGGCACCGATTGCGCCAAGACGACGCCGTCGGCGCTGAGAATGGGGCCGCGCGGCTGGCTGTACTTCTGGTACTGGATCTCGGGGTTGTTGACGTTGTTGGCGTACTGCTTGGCGTGGACCACCTGAAGTTCGTTGAGTTGCACAAAGAGCGCCACGAAACACAGCACGATGAACACGCCGAGCCAGCGAATACGTCCCGCCATCTCAGGCCACCCCGCTCACGAGTTGCGGGGCACGCCGTATCGGAGCGTGGCCGAGAGCCGCCGCCGTCGTCGAGGTTGGCGTGGTAGTTGCCGCCGACGTGCACATGGGGAGCGTCTGAATGGCGCACTGCACGTAGTACAAGGCGGATTTGAGCGAGGGCTCCTGCACCCCGGCGCGCAAGCTGGGAACCACGGTGCTGTTGACCTGGGTGGTGGTGAGGTCGGTGCGCCACACGACTTTGGGCTCCATACCCACGAACCCCCCCGGCCGACCCTGGTAGATGACTACCCGTGACCGCTGCAGCCCGACGAAGTACGAGGTGTCTACGTACCAGCGGATCAGCGCCCATGCTCCAGCCACGACGCCGCCCACCAAGATCACGAAGAGCAGGACCCTAAAGGTGATGCGCCGGGGCACGCGGGGCCTGCTCGATGCCCGGGCCGGGTCACGGCCCGAGCGTGAGCTCTCCGATGCGGCGCGGCTGATGAGTACCGAACCCGACGGTTCGGGATCGACGGTGATGACGGCGGACGGCGCCGGGGTTTCGACTACGGGAGCGGCGACGACGGCACCGTCCATCCCGCTGATGACATGCTCGACACCGACCCCGGCGCGATGTCCGGCGACGACGACGGCTGGCGGCTCGTCGGCGACCACGACGTCGAGCACCACCGCGGTGATGTTGTCGTTTCCTCCGGCGTCGTTGGCCAGACGAACCAATGTCTCCGCCGCGTCCTCGGGGTCCGGCGTGGACGCCAGCACGGCCTCGATGCGGTCCAACGACACTTCATTGGTCAGGCCGTCGGAGCAGAGCAAGAAACGATCGCCTTCGCGTGGCTCGACCTGCCAAACGTCGACATCAACCTCGGGACTGACACCGAGAGCCCGTGTCAGGATGTGGCGATGGGGATGGATCAGGGCTTCGTCCTCGGACAGCTCGCCGCGGGCCACCAGCTCTTCGGCGACCGAGTGATCGGTGGTGACCTGCTCGAGCAGGCCCTCGTGGAGGAGATAGGTCCGGGAGTCTCCGACATTGGCCAACACGAGGCGGTCCCCGTCATCGGTCCCCACCAAGGCGGCCGCCGTCAAGGTGGTGCCCATTCCCCGCAGTGTGGGATCGGATAATCCCCGATCCCACACTGCTTTATTGGCCTCCTCGATGGCATCGACCAACCCGTGCACCGAAGGATGGCGACTGAACTCCACGTTGAGGGCATCGATGGCCACCTGCGACGCGATCTCTCCGCCGGCGTGACCACCCATGCCATCGGCCACGGCGTACAGGGTCAAGGTCTCGAGGGCGAGATCCTCGTTGACGACGCGCACCCGGCCTACGTCGGTGGCCGAACCCGACCGCAAAATGGTCAACGGGCCACCGCCGTCATCGGGCCACCTCGAACACGGTGCCACCCACCTGCAGCAGGTCGCCCCGTCCGATGCGGGTGGCGCCTTGGAGCCGTTCGGCGTTCACCCAAGTGCCGTTGGTCGAGCCCAGGTCCTCGACCCACAGGGCCCCTTCGCGGCGGTACAGGCGTGCGTGCAAATTCGAGGTGTAGCCGTCTTCGACCCTCACCCCGCAGCCGGCGGCCCGACCGACGGTGACCTCGTCAGCCACGTCATAGACGTTTCCACGAAGTGAGTCGGGCTCCACCACCTTCAAGCGGTATTTGCTTACACCGGGTCGCCGGCCATCGCCGCCGACCGGCACTTCGGCCACGACGGCTCGGGCCCTGGGGGGCCTGACCTCGACCCACACGGCCCGGATGACGCGGAAGAAAAAGAGCCAGATGAGAACGACGACGATGACTTCCAGCGCCCTGAGCAGGTTCTGGTTATCAAGCGACGTAGTCAGCAACATCCGGGCGAGCACTATGAGCTTTCGAACCGCACGGTCGTGGTGCCGACCATGACCTCGTCGCCATCACCGAGCACCCGCTCTCGCACGGGCACCCCGTTTACTTTGGTTCCGTTGGTCGACCCCAGGTCCACGACCACGGCGTCGCTGCCCTTACGGCGGATCTCGGCGTGTCGCCGGCTGACGTTGGGGTCGTTCAGGACCACGGTGCACTCAGGCATGCGCCCGAGCACGATGGGCTCGGGACCGAGCACGATCCGCTGGCCGTCAGGCAGCACGATGGAGGCGGCCGAAAGGCCCTCGGGACCTTCCCGCACGTCGGCTCGAACCTGGAGGCGGCCGGATCGAAGGGCTTCGTCCCGGTGGATCTCCACCTCCACGGGACCTACGAACGAATATCCCTCAGTCCGAGCGTGGTCCCGGATGGCATCGCCGAGCTCCCGGGCCAGGGCGTCGACAAAGCTCCCGAAGCGCTCGGCGTCGCTCGCCGACAGACTGATGGCGAACACGTTGGGGGCGATGAGGCCACGGGGCCCGACCTTGCGACGCAGGTCCATCTCGCGCGTCACCCGGCGGGCGACCTCCACCGGCTGGAGCCCACCACGAAGAGCCTTTCCAAAGGCACCTTCAACCAGGCGCTCGAGGCGCTGCTCGAACTGCTGGAGTCCCATCGTGGCTAACAAGCCTACCGGGGTGGTGTGCCGGGATCGGAGAGTGTGCCTGCGCTTCACTACGCCTTGTGACCAGACCAACACACTCGCAGCACAAGGTTTCGTTCAAGAGGGCCGATGCGCCTCGACTAACGTCAACGCCGTCATTCGGGCGAGTGGCGGAATTGGCAGACGCGCAGGATTCAGGTTCCTGTGTCCGAAAGGATGTGGGGGTTCAAGTCCCCCCTCGCCCACCGAGGGTCACCGACAAAACTGGTGGCAGCGCATCGACAAAACCCGAAAATGGGGGTCGATATCGAGGCCTGTGGGACCATCACGGCCCGCTCGACACCGCGCAGTTGACATTCACGGGCACGATCACCGTGCGCGAGCCGGTGACGAACACCGGTGAGCCGTTCGAGGACGCGCTGAACCGAGTAGCAGTCGCGACTGAAGGGGACCGTGGATCAGGCCGTGACGGGTGGCGCTGGACCTTGGTTGGCTGTCGATGTGACCGTCACTGTCTCGGGCTGCCAGTCCGACAATGACTTGGTGCGCCGACGTCGCGGGAGGCGACGAAGAGTGCCGGCACGGGCAGCAGCCTCCTCCCTGATGAAGCGCTCGATCTTGCGGATGTTGGCGGCGGCGGCCAACAGCGCGATGAACACACTCTGGGCCGCCACACCACGAATACGGCGCCGCATGGGCGCGTCCGCCGCCTCCTTGCCCCCGTCCTTTATGTAGCCGTTCATACCCTCGATGCAGTTGCGAAGTGTGCCGTACGTGGCGTGCCAGGCGTCGCTTCCGAACAGAAGGTCCTGTGCGAGCTTGGCCCCTTCTTCGGGGGGAAGGGTCAGGCTCTGCTGCATGCAGATGACCGGTGGCCGCTGAGCGACATCGGCACGTACCGGGATCGACAGCCTGACCTTGGTGTCGCGGGTGAGGGACGCGGGCTTGAGCGCACAGCGGGCCACCGGCGCAGGGTTGGACGCCGGGCACCGCATGCGGATATGGCCTTCGGCATCGGCGGCCTCCTTGGGGACGATCCGGTACCTCCACCTCTCATTGAGCCGGGCGAGGTAGGTGGACTCGTCGATGACACCGTTGCGGACGTCGGTGGTGGCGTTGATGAGGACGTCGGGGATCGAGGGGCAATACCACGCCCCCTCGATAAGGAGCATCCCGCCGAACGAACCCTGGACGCCGAGCTGGTCCTTCTTGTAGTCGAGCACCACGCGATAGCCGAGCGCTCGGGCCGGCAGTTGGAAGTTCTCCGCCTTGGCCTCGGTGTAGGCCCGGTCCGCCGCGAGGAAGCCGGCGGGGTGTCCCCTGTCGCGCACACTTTTGAGTGCCACCACGGCGTTGGCGCCGGGGGCGTGCCCGGGCTTGTGCAGTGGGGCCATGCCCACGATGAGACTGGGTATATAGGTGGCGTCGTCACCGCCCTCACTCCCGGTCACCACGAGGCTGGCCTCATAGGCCCATACCGACTTGGCCGCCGGACCGCTGAGGGGGTCACCGGACACCTCCCGGCGCACATACCACTCGGCGTCAGGATCAGACGAGTGGGTAATGACCGGGGGGGCGACGTCCTTCTTCTGGCGCTTTTCCTTCCGGGCCGGGCGGGCGAAGGCCGGGATGACAGTCGCATCGACGGCGACCGATCCCTTCCATCGACGCCGTACGTCACGGGGCAGGAGTTGGAAGCTCATCTCGAGGACGGCATTCACGAACCAGGTGAGGCGCTCATAACGCTCGGCCCAGACCTCATCGCCGTGACGCGCCCGGTGGACCTCGAGGAGGCGGTTGAACTCGTGATCAGACAACCGCCGGTTCTTCGGAGCCGGCGAGGGGTCCATGAGGGTGAGGAGACCAAGCAGCCGGGTTCGCACGTTGCGGTAGACGGCCTTCCACCCGGTGGTGTCGGTGGGTGCCGGAGGGTCAGGGACACCGAGACGCTCGCGCATGGCCGGTGAGATCCGGCGGAACAGCACTTCGACGAAGTTCTTGACGAGAAGAGGTTCGTTGGCAGTGGCGCACAACACCATCGCCACGAACAATGCCCGGAGCGGGAATGTCTCGGGTCTCCCGCCGGGACCGGCTTTGTCTTGTGCCTTCCACTTCGCCGCTCGATCGAGCAGTCCCGAGCCGTCGACGAGGCGCGTCACCCTGACGACGGTCGCGTCGGGGATAGGAGCGGGCTCGGTCAACCAGAAGGCCCCCTCCACGACCTCGACACTCGGGCGCTCGCCGTCGTCACCCACCGGTGCCGGCGCCTCGTTTCTTTGCCCGTCGTACCTCAAGGGGCACCATGGGAGCCAAGTACGACAGCGGGCTCAACTCAGCGGGCAAGGTGGCGAACGGGAGGTATTTCATCAACTGTTCGGGACGGACACCGGCCCACGCGGTGAGAAGCAGAAGGTGGGTGTTGATGGACAGGTGGTGAACGATCCACGTGACCCGCAGTTGCTGCACGTTGAAGCGGGCCTTGTGATCGGGCGAGCCCCGCTCGATGAAGCTGATGATGTCCCGGGCCGTGATGCGGTCACGTTCGGGACAGAAATATGGAAGGTCACCTGATTCCTGAGCCAATGCGAGGACATCGTCGGCCCACTCGGGGAGCACCGGCACTTTGCGTGGCTTGTCTGAGGCCACCACGTTGACGACCACGTCGGCGCCGTGGACAGTGATGTCGGTGCCCACCAGACGCTGGATGTCCTCGCTCATGAGCCCAGCCCCGAGTCCGATGCCGAGCAGGGCGCGGACATTGCGACGCATGTATGCGGTCGGAAGTCCCCTCCCCCACGACGTCAAGTCGGTGACTTCGGCGGCGCTGTAGGGAGGCACCACCCCGGAACGCGGCATGCCGATGGACTTCGGGGGATAGACGCTCGGGCCGAGGACAGCGGCACCGATTTTCCACAGCTGGGTCCGGTAGTTGGTCCTGCTTCCCGGGGTGAGACGGGCACAGCCCTCGTGGATGAAGCGGTCGATGGTGTCGGGCCGGAGGAGGACCTCGGGGACAAGGGGCTGGCCGATGCGGTCGGCCCACACCACCAGCTGGGCCAGGATCGTCAGCTGGTTCTCGGCATCGGACATCCGGGTGGGCCCGGTGACGATGACGGCGTCTTTCACCATCGCGTTGATCCGGTCCCAGAGAGCATCGGGGACGTCGCGGGGCCGGAACCGGTCGACGGTGCCGCTCACGGTGTCCTCAGGGCGCACCGGCGCACCGCCGTCCCAGCAGAACGATTCCCGGTCGCGAATAAAGGAGTCCTCCACCTCAGGCATGCCTTCGGGAGTGGAAAACGTCCCCATGCCTCGAGAGTGGTCGAAAATGAGTGATGGAAGGGGGAATCGAATTGCCCCCTCCACCCCTTTTTACCAGGACTTTTACAATTGCTTGCAAAAATTAGCAAAACGTTTGGCCCCAAAACGCTGCCGTGAGACCCAATTCCGGCTGGAGTGAGGGGCGATGACAGCGCGAAGAACACGATGACGTCAGGCCGCAACGTCGGTACCCGCCTCCCACGCGCACCACGGACACCCTGGTGAGGCGCGAGGCCCGTCGGGCTCCTCGAGCACCCCGAGGACCTCGGTCAAGAAGCCGAAGAACGTCGCGTCGTCCCGCTCGACCTCCACCCACGAGATCGGTCCCGTCAACGCCCCGACGGAGTTTTGGGTCCGGTAAGAGGTCGGATCGAAGCACAACAGCCCCATCGACCCCACCGTCACCGCCGGCCCCTTGGCCGGGTGCTCCAGGGCCAGCGCATAGGAATGGAGCTGGCGGGAGTACTTCTCGGTGTTGGCCGTGCCCGGGACGACGGTTTTGAAGTCCACGACGGCCGCCGTCTCGTCATCACATTCGACCAAGACGTCGACCCGTCCCCGGATGAGGAGCGACGAATCTGACCCTGGGGGCACGACGGGAACGGACCTGACCCAGCGGTCTCCGCTGACGATCACACCTGGCGGCATACCCGTGGCAAGCGTCTCGGCCCTGGCACCCAGGTAGTAGCCCTTCATGGCTTTGTCGATGCGCCCGAACACCATGGGGAACGGTGCGCGGGGCCGAGGCCGCCGGAGGGCGACCTTCTTATAGAAGCAGCGGGGGCACTCGTCCCAAAGGAAGGTCAAGTCTGTCGGGCTCAGTGCCCAAGGAGTGGAACCCCGTCCCTCCCGGCTGGGCCGCCACGGGGGCGCGTCTGTACCCTTGGCCATGTCGGTACCTCCTGGTTAGGTGCTGGCCACGGCCCCGGGGTGTTCGTGCACCGCCGGGGCCATTTCTTGCTCTACAGCATCAATATTACCAGGGCCATCGATTCTCTCGTGCATGAATCGTGGAACTATCTCGGTCATGGCGATTGACCTGGTCACGACGGGCCAAATAGGCCAAGAGCTCGGCCTCAGCCGTCAGTGGGTCGACAAAATCATTAGCGAGGCTGGAGATTTCCCGAAACCTGAGATCGTGCTCCCGAATGGAACACGTCTGTGGCGGCGAACGAAAGCGATTAGGTGGTTTGAAAAGAACCCTCGACGCCCGTACCGGAGGTCCACAACAACCCGAGAAACCTGAAGACTCGAGCGCTTCTTGCGCACACGGATCGCGTCTGTCCCTAGGCGGGGCAGCACTGCGCGTTATCGGACGGTTTGAGCCTCAGTCGTCGCTTCTTTATCCGGCAATTGTCAGCCGTGTGCCGGCGGCTATCACCCGCCCGATACCGGGTGATCTGCGCTCCCGACGGCCCAACACTGATGGCCCGTAGGGTGGCCCTGTACCCGGCGGTTGCGAGCGGTCACGCCATGGGTCCGGCACTGCTTGCGAGGGGCAGCACAAGCGCTTATCCGACGGTAGATGATGACAACCGAACCGGCGATAGGGGACACCCGCCGATGAGTCTTCGCCTGGTGGCCGTGGGAGCGAGGCCTGCAAGAGCGCAGGCAAGCACCTGCTTCCACGACGGCGCACCTCCTGCCGGACGGTCGGGAAGCCGACACACCCGTTCGGCCGTGCTCGTACTGTGGATCCGAAAAAATTCGGTGATGGATGTCGAAGAATGGCATCTCCGTTCGACTCATTGGCGAGAAGTTCACCAACCACAAACCAAAAGGAGTGATCGACATGCCCCGATTCATGGGATTCGTGAGGATGGAAGAGGGTGTCGGGACACCGCCACAGTCGTTGTTCGACGCGATGGACGAGTACATCGGTGAGCGGGCCAGCAAGGGGATCTTCCTCGACGGTGGCGGTCTCTACGGGACGGAGGATGCGGTGAACTACGTCGTCCGCCAGGGCGAGGTCACCCGTGTCGACGGGCCATACTCCGAGGCCAAGGAGGTCGTCGGCGGTTGGGCCATCATGGAATACCCGAGTCTCGAGGAAGCCGCCGAGGACCAGCGGTCCTTCGCCGAGCTCCATGCCAAGCATTGGCCCGAGGTCACGGTGATCTCCACGCTGCGCCAGATCTCGACCGGCCCGGAGGCGCCCGACGTCTGACGCCGGATTCGTCCGTGCTCAGCCTGCCAGCGGCGGCAGTGGGCGGAAGGGCGGGAGGTCTGAGCCGGTATCACTACGCTGGCGTGGTGCCGGCTCGGACCCGTCCCGACGACCCCAACGGGGCCGTCTATGCCGTCTGGCGGACCGAGTCCGCCCGTCTCGTAGCAGCCCTCACACGGATGACTCGCGACGTGAGCCTCGCCGAGGACCTAGCCCAGGACGCCCTTGTCGCCGCGCTCGAGCAGTGGCCGGAGACGGGCGTGCCGGGCAACCCGATCGCATGGCTCATGACCGTGGCGAAGCGCCGAGCCATCGACCACTTCCGGCGCACCGAGACCATGCGCCGCAAGGTCGTCGAGCTGGGAGATGCCAGCGACAGGCAAGCGGCGGCGGTGCCCGACGTCGAAAGTCAGGTCGACTACATCGAGGACGACGTCCTCCGCCTCGTATTCCTGTCCTGCAATCCGGTGCTGACGCCCGAGTCACGGGCGGCGCTGACCCTGCGGCTCGTCGGCGGCCTCACCACGGCCGAGATCGCCCGAGGATTCCTCGTCACCGAGTCCACCATGGGGCAACGGATCTCCCGGGCGAAGAAGACGCTGTCGGAGGCCCATGCCGAGTTCGAGCTGCCGGTGGGAGCGGAACGGACCGAGCGGCTCGACGACGTGATGGCGGTCATCTACCTGATCTTCAACGAGGGGTACACGGCCACCACGGGTGAGGACTGGATGCGCCAAGACCTCGTGGACGAGGCAATCCGGCTGGCGCGGATGCTGGTCGACCTCACTCCCGACGAACCCGAAGTGTTCGCTCTGGAGGCCCTCCTCGAGATCCAGGGCTCGCGGATGCCGGCCCGCCTCGACGAGCACGGGATCCCGGTCCTCCTGGAGGAGCAGGACCGTAGCCTCTGGGATCAGGTGCGCGTCCGGCGGGGCCTGGCGGCCCTTGGGCGAGCGGAGGAGTTGGCCGCGACCGGGGCCTCGGTCGGGCGTTACTTCCTGCAGGCCCTGATCGCGGCACAGCACGGGCGCGCTGAGCGCGCAGAGGAGACGGACTGGCACCGGATCGCGGCTCTCTACGACGTCCTGTCCCGCACCGCGCCCGGGCCGGTCGTTGAGGTCAACCGGGCCGTCGCCCACGGTCGGGCGTTCGGTGCCGACGCCGGTCTTGCCGTCCTGGAAGAGGTACGCGACGACGAGCTCGGCGAGTCACCGTTGGTGCCGAGCGTGCGTGGAGACCTGCTCGAGCGGGCTGGTCGGCACGATCAGGCGATTGCCGCGTTCACCGAGGCGGCGGCACGTTCGGCGAATGCAGGTGAACGCGCCGTACTGGTGCGCCGGGCGAACCAGAACCGGCCGCCTTCCTAGTACTGCGCCTCCGCGTGGGGTGGAGGCTGGGATCGATGCCCGTGCGCGATGCCTACCCGGCGATCAGGGAGACGGCGACCCGATCTGATCGCAGGCGAGTGCCCTGTGGGGAGTGATCCAAGTCCTCCACAGGGCCGACCAGGGTGCCAACACTTGGATAGCTACCTCATCGGATTCGGCAAGGTCTATGTCGAGCGGTAGGCTCCTCGTCCAGTCCACCCCGGCCCGAATCGTATGGTGACCTGGCTCGACTTCGATACGAGTGCTCCGACCCCGACCCAATCTCGCCACGACGGAACCGTCTACACGGACGGTAAACCTTCGTAGGAAGAAGACGCCACTCCGAGGTCGGGAAACGGCGATGGACGCCTCATTAGTCACCGGTCCATCGTCTCCACCATTGATCGAGTGAGCGCCATCATCCGGTTTTCCACACGCCCGGATGTGCCGGTCGGGGCCGCTCGCGACCGCAAGCACGACCGGGCATAGTGGAGTCGCTCGCCGTGAACGAGGCTACGCGCAACGTGCCGGGTATCGGTCGGGTGCGAGGCGGACTTCGGGTGGCGTCCGGGTAACCGGTACTCGGGGATCCCGGTGACACCTTGTAGCCATCTCCCGAGTGAGCACTGCGTCGGAGCCGGGTAATCGTGGCGAACGGTGACCCGCCCGGGATTCGCGCTGCTGAGTGATAGCGCGTGGCTTACGTCGGAGGTGAATCCGTTAGCTTTGCATTGCGTCAGCTCTGGCAGATGGAGTGTCGCCTATCCGAATCCCGGTGATAGCGCTCGGGATCGAGGGGCGGTCCGGCTGGCCCTGGCAAGGCTCTCAGAACCGGCAGTATCGTGCTCTTCGCTTAGCCTGCCATTGAGCGGTTCAACGGCATCTCGAGCGGCTGGCACATTCTTCTGATCGCGAGCAAGGCCGCTGCCAACTTCTGGATTGCATACCGATCAGTCTCCAATCGATCTGCAAAACGCCGACTGAGCTCTAAACGGTGCGAAGCGCCTCGGTAGGCGCCAGGCCGGCAGCGCGAATGGCCGGGTATACGCCGGCGACGGCCCCTACCACGACTGCTGAGGCTGCCGCTGCAGCCAGGGCCACCGGCGGAACGACGGCATACCAATGGCGTGCCTCTGCATAGATCGACGTGAAGAACCCGCCCGCAATTGCTCCAACTACTCCGCCGATCAAGGCCAAGAGCACCGCTTCAGAGACGAACTGGACCGCGACATGGGTTTTAGTCGCCCCGAGGGCGCGTCGGAGACCGATCTCGTTTCGCCGTTCCAAGACGGCGATGACCATGACATTGGCAATCCCCACCCCCCCGACGAGGAGTGCCACGGCGCCGAGCGCGACGAAGAGGTTTTCGAATGCGGCGCTGGCATCGGCTCGGGCGACGATGGCATCGGACGGATTGGCGACGGCGACGTGCTGGGGAGAGGCCGGATCCGCGGTGGCCGAGAGGACAGACGCGAGTTGAGTCCCAACGAGTGGTGTACGAGCAGGTGAGCTGAGGAACTATCCCCCAGACGCGACGGTCACCGCGTCAACCTCAAGAAGCAGTTTCCACACAACAACTTGAGGAGGAACACGGTGACTGTCCCCACCACTATCGACGCGTCGCCTGGCTGAGCAAGTACCTCGAGGGCGCCGACGGAGACACGGACCTGGCCCGAGCGATGCTGGGCGCCTTCGCTGAGGCGCTCATGAGCGCCCAGGCCTCGATGCAGTGCAACGCCGGCTATGGCGAGCGGACCGAGGAGCGGGAGAACTCTCGCAACGGATATCGGCTTCGACCCTGGGACACCCGGGTGGGGTCGATCGAGCTGGCCGTGCCGAAGCTGCGCCAGGGTGTGTACTCGCCGGAGTTCTTGCTCCAGCCCCGCCGTCGCGCCGAGCAGGCGCTCGTGGCGGTGGTGTGCCAGGCCTATGTGGAAGGTGTGTCCACCCGGCGGGTCGACGACCTGGTGAAAGCCATGGGCATCGACGGGATCTCGAAGTCCGAGGTGTCGCGCCTCGCGGCTGATCTCGACGCCGTGGTGAAGGAGTTCCGAGAGCGTCCCTTGGACTCCGGCCCCTATCGCTACCTGTGGATCGACGCCGTGACCCAACGGGTGCGCGAGGGCGGCCGGGTTGTCAATGTCTCGGCGGTGATCGCCACGGCCTCCAACGCCGAAGGCCGGCGCGAGATCGTCGGGTTCGACATCGTCACCACCGAGGACACCGCAGCGTGGACCGCGTTTCTGCGCTCGCTCGTGGCCCGGGGCATGTCCGGGGTGGAGCTCGTGGTCTCCGACGCCCACGGTGGCATCAAGGCCGCCATCGCCGCGGTGCTGGCCGAGGCCACCTGGCAGAGATGTCGCACCCACTTCATGGCGAATCTCGCCACGCGGGTTGCCAAGGCGTCGTGGCCCATGATCGCCACACTGGTGCGCTCGATCTTTGAGCAGCCCGACCGCGACGCCACCTGGAGCCAACTCGGGGTCGTCGTCTCCAAGCTCACCGAGGCCGGGTTCACCGACGTGGCGCTCTACCTCATGGACGCCGCTGACGACGTGCTTGCCTTCAGCGCCTTCCCCCCCGAGCACTGGCCGAAGATTCGGTCCAACAACCCCCAGGAGCGGCTCAACAAGGAGATCCGCCGGCGCACCGACGTGGTCGGAATCTTCCCCAACCGCGCTGCGGTCATCCGCCTTGTCGGCGCGGTGTTGGCCGAGCAGTCCGACGAATGGGCCGTCACCAAGCGTTACATGAGCATCGAGAGTCTTAAGTCGCCACGCCGCGACGAGCCTTGCGAGTTCGACCTGAGACCGGCCATCGAAGACGCCGTCGGCGAAGTCGAAGGGAGCGCGCCTTTGGCCGTCGAGTAAAATGAAAGAGAGAACGGGTTGTCGACGTCAGTCGGTCAGCTCGGGTTGATGCGAGGGCCGTTGCGACTCACGACCTCGTACACCACTCATCGGGACTCGACCCAGACGCGACGGCGTTGACGCTAGTGGGATCGGCACGCACGTAGATCTCGAGCGGTGACCCGTCGGCGCCGAGATACTGCTCGGCGATGGGGAACCCGACCATCACACTGCGATCGAGTTCGGGGGCGAGTGCGAGGGGCCGGAGGATCCCCACGACCGAGAACCAATGGTTTCCCAGCCACAGTTGAACGGAGCCATCGGAGCGATCGACCCCAAGCACGCGTGCCGTGTCCGCGCCGAGGACCACGGCCGGGAAGTGCTCGGTAGTGGCGTTGAGGAAGCTGCCGCGGGTGAGGTGCCCTTCCAGGGTCGCGAGTAACGAGGTCTGTGCGGCGTAGACAGAGATGGCGTTGGTGTTGGCGGTCGGGATGCGGTCGTTTCGGTAGATGTTGATGTTCACTCCCACGTCGCCAATGGCCGAGTCGGCGACGACTGGACCGATGCGGCTGATCATGGCGGGAGCTTGCTTCGGAAGCGTGACGTTTTGTCCGGCGACCGACTGGCTTGGGGTGACGGTGAGGAGGTTGGTGCCCAGAGCGTCGATCTCGGCCAGGAGCTGGGACCGGCTGGAGCTCGAGATCCCGAGAACTGCCACCAAGGTGGCCACCCCCAAGGCGATGCCGGCGGCCGAAAGAGCAGCGCGCCCGGGTCGACCCCTCAGACCGAGGAAGGCGAGGGACCACGTGTCGGCTCCTCTCAGGCGGGTTCGCCGAAGTGACGGATCGGTGGCCCAAACTGAGTATTCCAAGGACCGTCGTCTCACCTGCCTGCCGCTCCGAGGTCACTTTCAATTACGCCGTCGCGCAGCCTGATAATGCGAGGGAGCTGACGGGCGATCTCCGCGTTGTGGGTGACGACAAGAATGGTGGCGCCCTGTGGGTGCCGAAAATGTCATCCGGGTCGGCTCAGCTGGACTTTTGTCGAGATGCTGGTCGGGTCAAGACTGGGCCATGGCGTTGTCCTTCCTATACCTGGCGTTCGTCCGTATCCTCCAGCTATTCAAGCTCCTTCGCGCTGAGAACAGTGATCTCGCCATCGAAGTCGTGATGCTCCGACATGAAGTGGCGGTGCTCCGCCGCCAAGTGACCCGTCCGACGCTTCAGGCCAGCGATCGGGCGCTACTTGCCGGGCTGAGCCGCCTCCTTGATCGCAGCCGATTGCGAAACTTCATAGTTCAGCCGGAGACTTTGCTCCGATGGCACCGGAACTTGGTGCGTCGTCGGTGGACCTATACCCACCGCTCGGGGCGACCGAGCATTCCGGCCGGCACCATCGAGATCGCCCTGCGAATGGCCAAAGAGAATCCCACCTGGGGATACCGACGGATCCACGGAGAGCTGGCGACTATTGGTGTGCTGCTTGCCCCATCGAGTGTCTGGACCATTCTTCGCCGCCACGGCATCGACCCCTCCCCGAGGCGGATAGGTCCCACCTGGAGCGAGTTCCTCTGCAGCCAGGCATCATCAATGTTGGCATGCGACTTCTTCACCGTCGACACGGTGCTGCTTCGTCGCCTCTACGTGCTTTTCTTCATCGAGCTTGATACGCGACGGGTCTACGTGAACGGAATCACGACCAACCCGACTGGAGCATGGGTCGTCCAGCAAGCCCGCAACCTGACCATGGTGCTCGCTGAGCGGACTCGACCGGTCAGGTTCCTGATTCGCGATCGCGACGCCAAGTTCACCGTCAGCTTCGACGAAGTCTTCCGCTCCGAGCGCATCCGGATCGTCCGCACGCCAGTCCGAGCCCCACGGGCGAATGCCTTCGCCGAACGTTTCGTTGGCACGATCCGTCGGGAATGTCTCGATCGGATGCTGATCTTCCATAGTCATCAGCTCGAAGCGGTCCTCGCCGAGTACGTCGATCATTACAACCGTCATCGACCGCACCGCTCGCTCGATCAGTCAGCTCCGTTAACGATGTCCCAAGTGACGTCGACGTCCTCTCCCGAAGCGACCAAACTGCGAAGATCGGACCGGCTTCGTGGTCCACGAATACAAACTCGCTGTGTAGGAACCTCGGATGAGGTTTTCGGCACCCACAGGGTCACTTGGCGACGGAGCACTGCCAATTCATGTCGGAGCATGACGACTTCGATGGCGAGATCACTGTTCTCAGCGCGAAGGAGCTTGAACAGCTGAAGGATTCGGACGAACGCCAGGTACAGGAAGGACAACGTCATGGTTCAGTCTTGTCGTTACAAGCATCTCGACAAAAGTCCAGCTGAGCCGACCGGATGACATTTTCGGCACCCACAGGCACACTGGGCGAGGTTTTGCGCTCAGCCGCTCGATGAGCTGGGTCGTCGCAGACATCACCATCGGCTCCGACTTTGACGCGAGAAGTTCGAGGATTCGGCCACCGCGGATGCAGCGGCCAGAAACGCTAGCGAGGAATGCCGGTCCGGACCCTGAGGCCGACGGCGTCGCGGATGATCATCCACCGCATCGACCAAAACCCAGGTCGCGGCGCGGGCAGATCGTGCAATGTCAGGAGGAACCCGGTGGCGATTGCGACGGCGCAGGCGAGCCAGAAGATTACGCCGGTGGCCAGGACCCACGGCGTGCCGCCGGACGACAGAACGATGATGCCAGCAACGATCGTGGCGATCGCGAGGAGACCCACGCGGAGGGCCCACACGGCCATCTTCCAGTGTCCGTTGCGCCGCAACTCGTTCGGCTCGTCCATGCCAATGACCGTAGAGGTGAACTAGACTGCAGGCAAGGGCCTTGGTCCTCCATTCTGCATGTCATGCGATACCCGTCAACTACTTTCCACGCGCCCGAATGTGCCGGTCGGGGACGCTCGCGATCGCAAGCACGACGCGGAAACTCGGAGTCGCTGGCCGTGAACGAGGGTAAGCGCAACGTGCCGATCCCGACGGGTCGAATACCAGCCCTGGCGACGGGCTAAATCGCATGCAACTCGGGGATCCCGAGCATCGTGTATCCGTTCGCATCGGGCGACGCTGGTTGTCCTGCAGCGGCTCCACCAGGTTGCGATCCGAGCAATATTCGCGGCCCGGAGTGATTACGGACGGCCAGCCGAGATCGGGCCTCTCCTTGGGACGCTCTCCCCCCGGCACGTGCGGATGGGTGCAATCCCCCAGGTACTGATGATTCCCGTCTCTGGCCAAACTCAGCTCTTGAAGCACTCTCCAAGGAACAAATCGAGTGCCTCGGCGTTGCGCCGGAGTTGAATATGGCCTTCAGCATCTCTTGAGATGTCTAGCGATGGGCAAAAGGCTTCGATGTCCTCACAGAAGAAGTGCGGCGACCCCAAAACCCCGCGGGACTGACCATCACGCCATTCCTCCCTCACCCTTTCATCGTCTTCGGGACCGACATCACCCACACCATGGGCGCTGGCCACACTGACAAGGACGTCTTGGCGAGAAATGTCGCGCCCACCCTCAAAGAGGGAGTCACGCAGCGCGAGACTCACGGCTTCGCCCATGCGGTCATCGTGGCGGTAGGCGGCGGCGGCAAGAGCCAGCGCGGGCAGAGAGGTACGTGGGAGGTGACTGTGGTCAAAATCAGTAAAGAGGTCGGGGGCCACTTGCGATCGCAGGTGAAGGGTCCAAGAATTCGACGAGGAACGTCCTGCGCAACTTCCTAGGGAGGAACAGCTGGCGGTGAGGGACGGGGGCTGCCTTGCCGAGAAGCGAGCGATACGCGGTCGCCGGTCGAGCACGGAGCGCTCGGCTCAAGAGGCGGAGCGTTGCCTTCGAGGTTGCCCGCCGTGACTTGGGGTCAGGCGGCGCGGTCGTACTCGTGGACGATGCCACCGAGGACGTCGTGGCGAGTGATCGCGCCGCCATCGCGGCCACTGACCGCTTGGGAGATTGGCTGGGCGAGGTGCAGGCCGCGGTGTGGTCTCGCCTGGTTGTAGTGACGGACGTACTCGTGGAGCACCGATTGGAGATGTCGTCGTGAGATGACAAGGAGATGGTCGAGGCATTCATGGCGGACGGTGCGTACGAACCGTTCCGCGTACGCGTTTGCACGAGGCGAACGCACCGGGGTGCGGATGATCTCGACGCCGATCGAGGCGAACACCGAGTCAAAGCTGACGGTGAACTTAGTGTCTCTGTCGCGAATGAGGAACCGGAAGCGCCGGCCTGCTTCTTCGAGATCGGCGGCGAAGTTGCGGGCGACCTGGGTCACCCATGGGCCATTCGGGCTGGTAGTGACACCGAGGACGTGGACGACACGTCGCTCCAGCTCGATCACGAACAGCACGTAGTACCGGCGGAGCAACACAGTGTCGACGTGGAAGAAGTCGGTGGCGACGATGCCTTTGGCCTGGGTGGAGAGGAACTCGCTCCAAGTGGGACCCTCACGCCGGGGAGCCGGTGGGAGACCATGCCGACGCAGGACCGTTGCGACGCTCGTCTTCGACACCGTGACACCGAGCTTCTTGAGTTCGCCGACAATCCGGAGGTAGCCCCACCGGGGGTTCTCCCTCGCCAAGCGGCAGATCAACTCCATAGTCTCATTGGGAAGGGCCGGACGACCTGGTCGGCGGTGCGGGAAGGTCCAGCGCCTGCGGACCAGCGAGCGGTGCCAGCCGAGGATTGTCTGCGGCGTGACAAGGAACGACCCCCAAAGCTCTCGGGGTACGAGTCGGGCCAGCAGGGCGACGAGAGCACGGTCGGACCAGGTGAAACGCGGGCGGGTGACCTGGCGGCGGAGCACAGCCAGCGGGTGGCGCAGAACAAGGATCTCTGCATCCTTGGCCGCAGTATCCGACCAGTGAACGCGAACGACCTCGAGCATGCGTCGGAACAAACGGTAGAGGAAGGACAGGGCCACGATGAGAGCCTCACCGAGGGTGTTCTAGCTGGTCAAACCCGGTCGGACGGTTTCTGGACCCTTCAGGCCCTGACTCGAGCGTTCGCTTGGGTTCGATGATCCCTTGCCCCCAAGTTGTTCCATGTAGGGACCAATGGCACCTACACCTCTTCCTCGGAAGTGCCGATCAAGCTCAGGTGAACCCCGCCACGGTTCTTGACGAGCACCAGCTTCAGGCCGAACCCTTTCTAGCGGCGCTCGTCAATGCATCGGATGACGCCATTCTCGGCACTACTCCGGCTGGAATGGTCGTGTTCTGGAACACCTCGGCCGAACGCCTTTTTGGCTACAGCACGACAGAAGTACTCGGGACCGACCTGCATCTGGTGTTTCCACCCGATCGGCGCGCCGAGGTTACTGGGTTGCTCGTGCGAGCCCGGCGGGGCGAGACAGTTCAAGATCGGCACACCGAGTGGGATCGAAAAGAGGGGACGCCGATTGCAGTGTCGGTCACGACATCTCCGGTTCTCGGACCCGAGGGAGATGTCGTCGGCATTTCTATGATCGCGCATGATCTGACTGAACGTGTCCGCAACATGGAGGAAAGGCGCCAGTCCGACCGACGTGCCGCTGAGACCCTGAGCTTGCTCGAGACCCTTCAGGCGACTGCACCGGTGGGCTTGGGATTCGTGGACCGGGAGTTTCGGATTATTCGCATCAACGAAATGCTCGCCACCATCAACGGGTCTTCGGTGCAGGATCAGGTCGGTCGGACCGTCGCCGAGGTCATTCCGACGATCTGGCCCCACGTCGAGGCCATCTACAAGCGAGTCCTCGATACAGGCGAGTCCTTTGTCAACGTCGAGGTCTCAGGAGAGACGGCCGCCGAGCCTGGCTACCTCCACCATTGGTTGACCAACTATTACCCGGTTTCCGTCGACGCCGACATTATTGGAGTCGGCCTCGTTGTCGTAGATATCACTGAGCGAAAGCATGCCGAACAGATGCGCGAGGACCTCACCAAAGGTGCCGTTGATGCCATCGCCGCCACTGCCGAAGCTCGAGACCCGTACACTGCTGGCCACCAGCGCAGAGTGGCCGACATCGCAGTGGCCATTGCCTCGGAGCTCGGACTCCCGCCCGACGAGGTGGAAGGGATCCGCATCGCGGCCACCATCCATGACATCGGCAAGGTAAGGGTGCCTGTCGAGATCCTTGTCCGGCCCGGAAAGCTGAGCTCTTCTGAGTGGGAGATGATCAAAGACCACTCGCGCACCGGGTACGAGATCATCGCCGAACTCGCATTCCCCCAACCCGTGGCAGCGATGGTCTTACAACACCACGAGCGCTGCGACGGGAGCGGCTATCCTGATGCCCTTCGGGGTGATGAGATCCTTCTCGGAGCTCGAATCATCGCTGTAGCCGACACGGTTGAAGCCATGTCGTCGCACCGACCTTACCGCGCTGCCCTAGGGCTCCAGGCCGCTCTCGACGAGATCAAACGAGGCCGAGGATCATTGTTCGACCCGCACGTCGTCGACGCGTGTCTTGACCTTGTCGGACAGGGTCTCCTGATGTCCGAGGATGATTCCCTATCGACAGTCTGAGCCATGAACACGACGTCGAGGCAGGGACTTCGGCCAGTTACTAACACGAACGAAAAGACATCCGGAGAATCGGACCGCACCAGAGTGATCCCATTGGTAGCTGCGTCGCACTCTAGGTGCGTCCTTGCCGTCTTTAACTGCAAGCCAACGGGCCCGAGGAAGGACGTCTGGCCCTTCGAGCGAGGTGCGTCGGCCGGCCGTCGTCTCAGTCCACGCCAGCGCTTTGCGTTCCTAGCTTCCCCTTATGAGATGGCCTACTCCGTATGTGACTGAGGCAGCGACAATGGCGGCCAACAACTGCCGCCCGGCTGTGCGCCAAACGCCCTGGCCTGAGAAGGAGCCGACGGCTGCCCCGAGTATCACGGCGGCCAATGCCCCGATTATCACTGAGGTGAGGACTGCGACTATCCCGCTCGCAAAGAACCACGGCGACAACGGCAAGATCGCGCCAACCGAGAAGGAGACGAACGACACCACCGCAGCCTGTCTTGAGGAGCCGGCGTCATCAGGGTCAATCCCCAATTCGAGTCGGGCGTGGGTGTCCAGTGCGAGCTCGGGGTTGGCCATGAGGATACGAGCCACCGTGTCGGCGTCGTCGGTTGGCACCCCTCGCGCTCGATACATGGCTGCGAGCTCCCTCTGCTCACCGACAGGATCGTTCGACAGCTCGCCTCGCTCTACGTCGATCTCGTGCTGCACGAGTTCGTCATGGGCCTTCACCGACACCAGTTCCCCCGCTGCCATCGAAAAGGCGCCGGCAAGCAACCCCGCCACGCCCGCCACCCGTATGGCGCTCGCATTCGTGCTGGCTCCAGCCACCCCGAGAATGAGCGAGATATTGGTGAGAAGTCCGTCACCAGCACCGAGGACGGCCGCTCGAGCGGCACTCCCCCGTACGTCACGATGACGACCCCCACGGATGGTACGGGTCCGTAACAGACGGCTCAGCCGGGATCGGGCAGAAGACGGTGGTTGGCGTGACGCTCGCATTGTCGTCGTTAAGAACTCCTGCCTCGGCAGAACGAATACCCAACGGGGCTAAAAGGTGGTGAGGTACGCAGTAAGCAGCGGAGATCGACCAGCTTGGACGCTCGACCGGACAGGGCCTCCGTTGAAGAGCACATGACCGGTCGACGAGTCTCGCTCGACCGTGAACCTGGGACGAGGTTCACAATGACCCTTGGGTTGGGTGGCGAACGAAGCGCGATGCACGCCGACGGATACGCCGCTCTAACCGTTCGCTGTGCGTGGACGCGGAATGGTTATTTTGGGCCTGACTGATCCGGTAAAAACGAGTCTTCGCCAACTCAACGAGCACAAGGTAAGCGACGACCATTCCGAACAGGATGAGAAAGAACCGGATCGGCAGCGGAGTAAATCCCAGGAGGTGCGCCAGTCCCGTGAATGGCAAGATTGCACCTACCAGCGCCGCGCCGGTTGGCACCAGCAGCATGGGCAAGCTCGGTCTGCTCTTAAAGAAAGGGATCCGGCGCGTGCGGATCACATAAACAACCAGGGTCTGGGTGGCAATCGACTCGACAAACCAACCGGTTCTGAATTCAGTATGCCCGGCGTGAAGCAGAGAGAGCATGACCCAAAAGGTAAGGAAGTCGAAGATCGAGCTGACGGGACCGAAGACAGACATGAAACGCCGGATGAACTTCATATCCCACGCCGCCGGGCGGGCCAGCGCTTCGCAGTCCACACGGTCGGTCGGGATCACCAGCTGTCCGGTGTTGTAAAGAAGGTTGTTGAGAAGGATTTGTGACGGGAGCATGGGCAGGAAGGACAAGAACACCGACGCACCGGCTGCACTGAACATGTTGCCGAAGTTCGATGATGTGGCCATCAGGACGTATTTCATCGTGTTGGCAAAGATCCGGCGTCCCTCCATAACTCCTTCCGCCAGCACGCCAAGGTCCTTGTCAAGCAACACGACATCGGCGGCGTCCTTGGCAACATCGGTTCCTGAGTCCACTGAGATTCCGACATCGGCGTGATGCAGTGCCACTGCATCGTTCACTCCGTCACCCAGAAATGCGACATCTTTTCCGGTGCGACGCGCAACCTTGACGATCCGCGATTTCTGATCGGGTCCGATGCGGGCGAACACTGTCGTGGTAAGAATCGCCGATTCAAGTTGGTCGTCGTCCATCAATTCAACTTGGGCACCGCTGAGAACTCCAGCGCAGACCACCCCGATGTCCGAACACACCTTGGCGGCTACGAGGCCGTTATCGCCGGTGATGATTTTCACTTCAACTCCAAGCCGTTGGAGCTGGGCGATGGATGGTCCAGCGTCGGCCTTGGGTCGATCAGCAAAGGTCAAGAACCCGACGAGCGTCAGACCACGCTCGTCCTCTGCCTCGATTGCCGTCATTCCTTCGGCAGGGCGTGTGGCGACGGCCACAACCCGAGCCCCTTCGGAGAACAGGGACTCCAACGTCACACGAGCGCTCTTTGAGACTGTGCCACATCGATCAAGCACGACCTCGGGAGCCCCTTTCGTGACTAAGAGAGTCTTGCCTGCACTGTCTCTGACCAGAACCGAAGCCATCTGTCGTTCGTGATCAAATGGGAGAATCGCAAGCCTGTTATAACCACCTACCGAATTGGGGCCATCCTCTCCGGCAGCAGCCCCCGAAGATGCCCACAACGCCAGGTCCAAGGTGTTCCCTCCGACTGGCCCGTCCTTGGTGACGGTCGCTTCGTTGCAGACCAGCCCGAGCAACAGCGGCCGGTCGCTGTCTCGCCCTTCGGCATCAAGTCCCCTTTGAAAGGTAATAACCCCTTCGGTCAACGTGCCCGTTTTGTCGGTGAACAGAATCTCGATGTTGCCCAGGTCCTCAATGGCAACCAGACGTTTGACCAGTACCTTCTGCTCAGCAAGCGCCTTCGAGCCGGCGGAAAGGCTGACGGTCACTATGGCGGGCATCATTTCGGGCGCTATACCCACAGCAATCGCCAGCGAGAACAATAGTGCTTCGATGAGGGGCCTCGAGAGCGCGACGTTGACGATGAAAATAAATAGCGTCAGCATGGCCGCGACCTCGAACAGGAATCGCGAGAAGCGCGATAGGCCCACCTCAAAGGCAGTCAGGCTGTGCTTCTCCGCGAGACCAGCAGCAATCTGCCCAAAGGCGGTGCGAGGGCCGGTACGAACAACCACGCCAAGCGCCGAGCCCTCATGCACGATCGTCCCCATGAAAGCGCATCCGGGTTGATCTTGCGGCAGGCGGCCCGTCACTGGGGAAGTCGACTTGGCAACGGGCATCGACTCCCCCGTCAACACTCCTTCGTCACACTCGAGTTGATCTACTTTGAGCAAGCGGACGTCAGCGGGGACAAGGTTGCCTATGCGCAAGGAGACGACGTCCCCGGGTACAAGGCTCGTCACCGGTACTCGACTCGCTCGGCCTTCCCTTCGGACCTCGGCCTCCTGTCGGATCTTGGCGCGCAGCGAGGCCATCGCTACCTCTGCCCTGTACTCGTTGAAAAAGCCGAGTCCGACGCTGAGGGCAATGATCACGGCGATGATTACCGCATTTGTTCCACCACCGGTCAGACCCGACACTAGGGCCGCCCCGGCGAGAAGAATCAGGATCGGGTTCCGAATCTGTCGAAAGAGAACAGCGGTGGCCCGCACGCGGTGCGTCCCGAGTGCATTTGGCCCGAACCGCTGCAATCGCTCCGCGACATCGTTGGGCGAGAGGCCATCAGGCCCGCTACCCAAACGTGAAAGGACCTCGTCAGGGGAAAGGGCCGCGGAGTCACTTAAGTCCAAATCCTCGAACGGGACGTGTGCCGTTACGACCATCGGACCACCTCCTCTGTGATGTTCCTATGCAACGATGCTCCCCCAAGGGGGGTAACGCCTATCGAAACTCCGTAGTCTAAGTAGCTAGTGCAGTGACATGTAAATAGTCGCGCAGTAGATGTAGGCTGTGTCCATGGCCCATCCACCTGCTGCACCACTGCATCTCACCAAGAAGGAAAGAGCGTCTCTCGAGGACATAGCAGGGAGCGTCTCGTTGCCCCACCGTGCCGTGCGCGAGGCCAAAGGCCTGTTGATGGCCGCAGACGGTGTGGCGAACATCAAAATCGCCGAGGTGCTCGGGGTGTCGCGTTCGACAGTTCTCCAATGGCGGAGCCACTTCGAGACCGATGGGGTCGACTGGGTGGGCGAGGTGCACGAAGGCCGGGGGCGCAAGCCGGTCATCAGCCAGGGTCAGATCGACCAGATGATCAGCGACACCCTGCACAGCACGCCTCCCGATGCCACCCACTGGTCGAACCGCACCATGGCCGAACACTGTGGGTTGTCACGGACGACGGTGCAGCGGGAGTGGAAGGCGCGTGGCATCAAGCCTCATCTGGTCAAGACCTTCAAGGTTTCGAACGACCCCAACTTCGAGTCCAAGCTGATCGACGTGGTGGGCCTCTATATGAACCCGCCCGACGGGGCCATCGTGCTCAGCTTCGACGAGAAGTCCCAGATCCAAGCCCTCGATCGCTCCCAGCAAAGCCTGCCCATGAAACAGGGCCGCCCGGGCACGGTCACCCACGACTACAAGCGCCACGGGACCACCACCTTGTTCGCCGCTCTCAATGTCCTCACCGGTGAGCTCATCGGCCAGTGCTTCTCACGGCACCGTCACGGAGAGTTCCTGGCCTTCTTACGCCTGATCGACCGGGAGGTTCCGAGGAGCAAAGAAGTCCACGTCATCCTCGACAACTACGCCACCCACAAGCATCCTGATGTGGTGGCGTGGCTCGAGAAGCACAAGCGCTTCCATTTTCACTTCACCCCGACGAGTTCTTCCTGGCTGAACATGGTCGAACGGTGGTTCGGCGAGATCACGACCAAACGGATCCGGCGCGGCAGTTTCGGCAGTGTTTCTCACCTCGTCGAAGCGATCGAGAGCTACATCGCCCACAACAATGAGGACCCCACCCCGTTCATCTGGACCAAGACGGCCAAGCAGATCATCACCAAGGTCCGCCGCGGTCGGGTGGCCCTTGAGACCGTCAAGCAATCGCGCGCTATTTAGATGTCACCGCACTAGGTCGAGGTTTTCGCGACTTCTCCGAGCACAAGTCGGGTGTTTCTTGCAATCTCAATATCTTCGCGGGATGAGACGACAGTCGTCCGCACCAAACTCCCGGGCGCGCCGATAAGTCGGTCCGGTTCGCCTTCGGCGTTGGATACTGGATCAATAGAGACGCCAAGAAAACCGAGTCCCTTGACAGTGAGATCGCGCACTTCAGGTGCGTGTTCGCCCACGCCACCAGTGAATACTATTGCGTCCAGCCCGCCCATGGCGGCAGCCATGGAGGCGATCCCAGCTCGAAGTCGATGGACGTACACATCAAGGGCCAATCTCGCGTCGAAGTCGCCGGCTTCAATTCGGGTCAGGACAACGCGCATGTCTGAGGTCCCGCACAGGCCTAGCAGTCCCGAGCGATGTTCGAACGTGGCTGCCAGCTCGGCTGGAGGAGTCCCGACATGCTCCTCGAGCCACAAGACAAGACCCGGGTCGAGGCTGCCGACCGCGCGTCGCCATCACGAGACCTTCCATGGGTGTAAAGCCCATGGTCGTGTCGACTGAACTGCCGCCATTTACGGCGGCCAACGAAGCCCCCGCCCCGAGATGGCAGGTGACAATGCGCAGGTCCGCGATTGGTCGACCGAGGAGTTCGGCACAGCGCCGCGAGGCGTACGCGTGCGACAAACCATGGAAACCGTATCGCCGAAGGTTGAAGCGTTTACGCCACTGGGCTGGCAGAGCGTAGGTTGCCGCGCTGGCGGGCATGTTGCTGTGGAACGCGGTATCGAAGCTCGCCACGGCCGGCACGCCCGGGAGGGCAGCGCTGGTCACTTCAAGAGCGGCCAAGGATTTTGGCTGGTGAAGGGGCGCAAGGTCGCTCAGGGCACGCAGTTTGGCCACCACGCCAGCGTCGATGAGGACAGGCGCCGTGAACTCTGTTCCGCCGTGGACGATGCGGTGACCGACCGCGTCCACGCTTCCCATTGCTCTGAGCGCG
This sequence comes from uncultured Acidimicrobiaceae bacterium, assembly GCA_963793645.1. Taxonomy (GTDB): domain Bacteria; phylum Actinomycetota; class Acidimicrobiia; order Acidimicrobiales; family UBA8190; genus CAWCAW01. Next base: position 464,886 of record CAWCAW010000006.1, read on the forward strand.
TCCGCCAACACCGCGCCGTCAGACGGTCTCCCACTCGCAAGGTCGACTTGCAACGTGGCCTCTTCCGTCTCATCGAGGACGCTGAGCTTGATGCTGCTGGAGCCGGCATTCACGACGAGGACACGCATAGTCAGGTGGCTGTGTGAGGCCAGGACCAGTCGCTGATCTCGGGTGGATCCTCGCCGAATGTGCGGGTGTAGAGCCGAGCCTCAAGGCGCCTGTCGGTCATCTCCTGACGGATGTGACCCGCCCTGGATTCGAGACCAGGCACTCGGTCGATCACATCCATGACGAGATGGAAGCGGTCAAGGTCGTTCAGCATCACCATGTCGAACGGCGTCGTCGTCGTGCCCTCTTCCTTATATCCACGCACGTGGAGGTTGTGGTGACCGTGACGACGGTAGGTGAGGCGGTGGATGAGCCACGGATAACCGTGATACGCAAAGACGATTGGCTTCGTTGTCGTGAACAGCGAGTCGAACTCTGCGTCCGACATTCCGTGGGGATGCTCGGAGTCAGGCTCCAGACGTAAGAGGTCGACGACGTTCACGACGCGGACCTTCAGCTCCGGGAGTCGGTGCCGGAGGATATCCACTGCCGCGAGAGTCTCAAGGGTAGGGACGTCGCCACAACATGCCATCACGACGTCTGGCTCGCCGTCTTTATCGTTGCTGGCCCACTCGAAGATGCCCGCCCCCCGCGTACAGTGGACCACGGCATCTTCGATGTTCAGCCAATTGGGCTCCGGCTGCTTGCCGGCAACGATTACGTTGACGTAGTCCTTGGATCGCAGGCAATGATCCGCCACCGAAAGCAGGCAGTTCGCATCGGGCGGTAGATAGACGCGAATAACCTCAGCCTTCTTGTTGACGACGTGATCAATGAAGCCGGGGTCTTGGTGAGAAAAGCCATTGTGGTCCTGACGCCACACCAGTGACGACAGTAGGTAGTTGAGTGATGCGACTGGGCGTCGCCACGCGATGCCTCGGCTTACTTTGAGCCACTTGGCATGCTGATTGAACATGGAGTCGACTATGTGAATAAAGGCTTCGTAGCAGTTGAATACCCCATGACGCCCTGTCAGAAGGTAACCCTCTAACCAACCTTGGCAGAGATGCTCCGAGAGCACCTCCATAACGCGTCCATCGGACGCCAAATGTTCATCAATAGGAACGCGTTCAGCGTCCCACGCCCTGTTGGTCACCTCGAAGACCGCACCGAGTCGATTCGAGGCCGTCTCATCGGGACCGAAAAGCCGGAAGTTCTCTGGATTGGAGGTGATGACGTCGCGCAGGAACATTCCCAGCACCCCGGTGGCCTCCGAGACGGATCCTCCGGGTGAAGCTACGGGCACCGCATAGGCTCGAAAGTTAGGCAATTCGAGGTCCCTGAGCAGCAGACCCCCATTGGAGTGCGGGTTAGCACTCATCCGGCGGTGGCTCCGCGGTGCGAGCTGGGCAAGCTCGCCGATAAGAGTGCCGTTGTCGTCGAAGAGCTCCTGTGGTCGGTAGCTCCACATCCAGGCTTCGAGCATCGCGAGATGCTCTGGATTCGTCCGGACCTCGGTCAAAGGGACTTGATGAGCGCGGAAGGTACCCTCCACCGGAAGGCCGTCTACATCCTTGGGACCGGTCCAACCCTTGGGGCTTCGGAGGATGACCATCGGCCAGCGTGGTCGCTTCACAAGATCGTTGCTGCGGGCGGCGAGCTGGATTGCAGCGATCTCCTCCACCACGGTGTCGAGGGTGGCTGCCATTTCTTGGTGCATCGCCAGTGGATCGTCCCCTGCCACGATGTGCACCGTGTAGCCATATCCCTCGAACAGAGAGGCAAGCTCTCGTTCCGGAATCCGCGCCAACACCGTCGGGTTGGCGATCTTGTAGCCGTTCAAGTGGAGCACCGGTAGCACCGCTCCATCGCGCGCAGGATTCAGGAATTTGTTGGAATGCCAAGAGGTGGCAAGGGGACCAGTCTCCGCCTCGCCATCACCCACCACGCAGCAAACGAAGAGGTCCGGGTTGTCGAATGCGGCGCCGTACGCGTGGGCCAGCGAATAGCCGAGCTCGCCACCCTCGCTGATCGATCCTGGTGTCTCGGGCGCGGCGTGACTCGGAATGCCCCCTGGAAACGAGAATTGCCGAAACAACCGACGCATCCCTTCCTCGTCCTGCCCTATGTGGGGGTAGAGCTCGCTATAGGTGCCCTCGAGGTAGGCGTTGGCCACGATACCGGGACCACCATGGCCAGGGCCAGTGATATTGATCGCATTCAGATCCCAGGACCGGATGACGCGGTTCATATGCGCGTACAGGAAGTTCAGACCTGGAGTAGTTCCCCAGTGACCCAACAGCCGTGATTTAACGTGCTCCGGTTTCAGCGCATCCTTGAGGAGTGGGTTATCGAGTAAGTAGATCTGACCAACCGAGAGATAGTTGGCCGCTCGCCAATAAGCATCAATACGACGAAGTTCGTCGGGTGAAAGCGGTCCTCTCGATGCGACGTCTTCGTTCGCGTTTACCATCGTCGGGTAATTGCCTTCGTTCCATCCGTGTCGACGGCGCTCGCGCGGTGCTGGTTGAGAGCCATTTCCTCTAGGGTAATGGGAAAGGTGCGGCAGAATGGGCAGGAAGCGGACCACCGGCGTTGACCGAGTCGACTCGAATCGACATGGGCCACCGGGAAGCCAGTGGCGCAACGATGCCTAGGAATACGTCACCTCGTCAACACGACCTTTATCGCTCCGGTGTCGGCGGCGTGTCCAAAGACTTCATAGGCCTCCATCATGTCGTTGAGCCCGAAGTGATGGGTCGCAAATCGAGCAGCATCAATCTGATGCGATGCCATCAGTCGTAGGAGCGTAGGGGTCGAGTACGTATCGACGAGCCCCGTCGTCACGGTGATGTCACGGATCCAGAGGGACTCGAGGTGCAAGGTGGCCGACCGGCCGTGGACGCCGATGTTGGCCACGTGTCCACCGGGGCGCACAAGCTGAGTACACAACTCGAAGGTTTCGGGTACCCCGACGGCTTCGATGGCCACGTCGACCCCGAGCCCGCCGGTGAGTCCTTGCACGTACGCGACCGCATCTTCACGTCCGTTGTTGAGAGTGAGGTCAGCTCCAAAGAGTTTGGCGGCGTCGAGCCGCGCATCGGTGACATCGATCGCGACGATGTGACTCGGCGAGTACATCTTTGCCCCGGTGATGGCCGAGAGCCCCACGGGGCCCGCCCCAACCACCGCTACCGTGTCGCCGGGCTGAACGTGCCCGTTAAGAACGCCGACCTCATAGCCAGTCGGCAAAATGTCGGCCAACATCAAGATCTCCTCGTCGCTAACTCCCTCGGGCACCTTGTAGGTCGAAGTGTCGGCGAAAGGGACACGTACATACTCCGCCTGGGTGCCGTCGATCATGTAGCCGAGGATCCATCCGCCGCCTCCCAGGCACTGGCCGAAGCGGCCTTCACGACAAAAACGGCAGCGGCCGCATGCCGAAATACAAGAAACGAGGACCCGCTCCCCTGGTACGAGGGACTTGACCCCAGAACCCACTTGCAAGATCGTGCCGACAGCCTCATGACCGAGGATCCGCCCGAAAGACACCTCGGGGGTGTCGCCTTTCATGATGTGGAGATCGGTGCCGCAGATCGTCGTGGTGTCAATCCTAACAATCGCGTCGGTATCGTCCCTCAGCTCGGGCTCTGGGACCTCCTCCCAACCCTTTTGTCCCGGACCGTGATAAACGAGTGCTTTCATTGCTCCATCTCCTTCTGTGGTCCTGCATTTGGTGTCGCCTGTGAAAGCACGGCTCCGTCTCGGTACTTGCTGGTCTGCCTTTTAACAATGTCGCGCTGCGCCCCTCTTACGCATAGTGACGAACGTCCCGTTGTACGGCCAGCGGGTCAATGCGGACCTCCTTCTTCTTCTAGGTACTACACAGACGAGGCGCGCAACCCCACGTCGACTGAACCCGAAATGAACCTCGTGCGCCTCACCCAAGACGCGAACTCACCCGGCCCCCTGGGTGGAGGCCGGGTGAGCTGTCCCTGTGCTGCGAGAGCGTGGCTCAGGCGGTGACAGGCGCCGTCACCGTGGCTCGCACGGCGGGGAACTCGGCGTCGGCGGGCACTCGCCTGAAGTGCCACAGACCGGCGACGGTCAGAAGCAACATGATGCCGGCCAATGCGAAGGAGCAGATGGCTGCCACCAGGGCGATCTGGCCGAAGGTCCCAAAGGCGTATGCCTCAAGCAGCAGCCCACGAAGGGTCGTGCCCTGGAATACCGTCTGGACCTTGCCCTCAGCTGCGGTGTAGGCCGCTGAGCCCTTGGGCAGGGCCATGGCCTTGGCCGACAATTGGGCGTAGCTCAAACCGCCACCGATCTCCTGAAGGTGAACGGCGATGAAGTCATTGGCGTACACCTCGGCCTGTTGGCCGGTTACCAACGGTTGGCCGGCGTACTTACTCACCGTGCCGACCATCGATGGTGTGATTTCGCTGCCCGCCACCGGGTGGGCGAAGGCCGCTGCGGGGGGGAACGTGATCTGCTGCTCGGCCAGCTGGTTGTGGACATTCGAGTTGGCGAAGCTGTAGCCCCAGATGCCCAGAGCGCCTGCCGCCAAAAGGACGACGACCAAGACGCCGCCTCCTGCGGTGAGAATCATGTCAAAGGTCTTACGTTTCATAGCCACCCTCCTTGTCACGTCCCTCGATGGGGACCCGTTTTGATACCAGAGTGCGCTTTGGACATGCGGTCGTCGTAGTGCCAAAGGTCCTGGTGAACATGGCCATCGGCGAGATGTGCCGAAGGACCCAGGCCATTGGTCCCGCTCCCGGCCGGCTGTCACCGTTTCAACATGCCATTCGGCCCTAGGCAGTGAATCTGCCACCGCGCATAGTGGGTGTATGGCTCATGCGCTGAATGAAGAGACTCCACATACCTTGGTCGAGCTCGGGCGCGAGGATTGTCTGGAGTTGCTCGCAACGGCCACGATCGGGAGAGTGGTGCTGAGCGTGCGCTGCATTCCCGTCGCTGTTCCAGTCAACCTTTCTGTGATCGATGGCGACGCGCTATTCACCACCGATGTTGGCTCCAAGCTTCGTGCTGCCATTCTGGGACAAGTCATCAGCGTGGAGGCCGACGAGGTCGATGAGGTCGACCACACGGGCTGGAGCGTCTTGCTGACGGGAGTGGCTCAGATCGTCAGCGATCCCGAAACGATCGAACGAACAAGGCTCTCACACCGGCCGTGGGCCCCTGGAGCCCACCCGTTCGTCGTAAGAGTCCCTTCCACGGTCATTTCTGGCCGTCGACTCGAGTGCAGCCGGCCCGCCGACGCCTCGACCCGGCTGTGAACGATGACGAGGCGTGCCCCGAGCGGGTCCGACGAATTCCCGCGAGGGTGCCCGCAAGAGTTGCCCTGATGGCCAGCCTGCGGGTTGTGGCGCAATCGATTGTCGAGTCCGGGGTTTCCGCCGTCTTGGTCGAAAGTGACGCTGGTCCTGTGGGGATCGTGTCGGCAAGCGACGTCATTCAGGCTGTCGCCGGAGGCGCGGACCCCGACCTTGTCTGGGCCGGGGAGATCGCCCGTCCGGCTCCAAAGGTCGTCAGTTGTGAGCGAGACCCGACTCACTTGGGCACGGAGATGGCCGCCTACCATCTTGAGATCGTGGCCGTGATGGACGAAGGCGCCCCATTGGGTGTGGCAACTGCCTTAGATGTCCTCGGTGCGGTGCTCCAAGGGCGGCAATGAACCACGGCCGGGTCGTGATGGGATACATCCGGAGTCGTCGGTCGCTACTGGTGAGTTGCTAGCCTTGCCACTCGTGCCGTTTCGACGCATCGCCGATCCGGAACGCCTCCACGCCCTTATTGAGGCGATGCTGCTCGTCGAGGTCGATGTCGACCTCCCAGGCGTGCTCCGTGACATCGCCCAGGTGGGGGCCGACTTGGTTGGAGCCCAATACGGCGCCCTCGGGGTGCTTGATGAGACGCACACGCGATTGGTCGACTTCATAGCGGTCGGCATCGACGCTGAGACTCGAGCTCGCATAGGTGGCCTTCCCGAAGGGCGTGGGATCCTCGGCGTGCTTATAAGGGATCCTGTCCCCTTGCGTCTGACTGCCCTTGGGGACCATGGTGACAGCGTCGGGTTCCCTCCGAACCACCCTCCGATGCGGTCGTTTCTTGGCGTACCGATTCTCATACGAGGAAACGTCTACGGCAATCTCTATCTGTGCGACAAACACGACGGAGCGCCTTTTACTGACGAAGACGAGGACATCGCCTTGGCCTTGGCAAAGGCGGCGGGCTTAGCGATCGACAAGGCGCGGCTCTACGCCCGGATGCGCGAGCTCACCTTGGCCGAAGAGCGTGAGCGGATGGCGCGGAACCTGCACGACACTGTCATTCAACGACTCTTTGCCATCGGATTGGGCCTTCAGGGCACCGTCAGGCTCATCTCTTCGGAGGCCGGCAAAGAGCGGGTCGAGGAACTCATCAACGAGCTTGACGTCACAGTCCGACAGATTCGCACCACCATCTTCGCCATCAGTCGATCCCAGCGCAGCGCCAGCAACCAGGGTCTGCGGCGCGAGGTCCTCGATGTGGTGGACGAGGCCGCCGGACGCCTCGATCTCGACGTGCACATCGACTTTGAAGGACCTATCGACACCGCGGTGGGAGAGTCGGCCGCCGAGCACCTGCTGTTGAGCCTGCGAGAAGCCATCTCCAACATCGTTCGCCACGCAAATGCCAGCCACGCCGACGTCGAAGTGATCGTGGGCAACGATGGTCTTGTGCTGCGCGTGAAAGACGATGGTGTGGGTATCGCCGTGGGCGATGGGAGCGGTGGTCGAGGACTTACCAACCTTAAAGAACGAGCCAAGCTCCTGGGCGGATCGTGTGACGTGCGCAGACGCCCCGAAGGAGGCTCGGTAGTGGAGTGGTCGGCGCGTGATCTGGGATGAGCAGCGCGATCAGGGATGGCTGACAGAACGATGATCACAAGAGTGTTCTTGCTCGATGACCACGAGATTGTTCGGCGAGGCCTGCGGGAGTTGTTCGACGCCGAAGATGACATGGAGGTGGTGGGCGAGGCATCCACCGCGCAGCAGGCGCTCGACCGAGTTCCCTCGACCCGACCCGATGTGGCCGTCCTCGACGTCCGGCTTCCGGACGGTAACGGCGTGGAAGTATGTCGGGAACTGATATCGCTCCACTCGGATATCCGCTGTCTCATGCTGACGTCGTTCGCCGACGACGAAGCGCTGTTTTCGGCGATACTCGCGGGGGCCAGTGGTTAGGTGCTCAAGGACGTGCGGGGCACGGACCTCGTCTCGGCTGTTCGCCAGGTCGCCGCCGGACAGTCGCTGATCGATGAAGCCATGCGGTCGAAGGTAACGACGCGCCTGAAGAATGAAAAAGGCGAGGACCAATACTTCGCCAAGTTGTCGGCACGGGAGCGAGAGGTGCTCGATCGGATAGCGGAGGGAAAAACCAACCGGCAGATCGGTGAGGAATTGTTCCTGGCCGAGAAGACGATCAAGAACTACGTCTCGAGCGTGCTCATGAAGATGGGATTGACGAGTCGCACCGAGGCTGCCGTGTACGCAGTCAAGGCGGCAGAACACCGCCCACAGCGCTAGGACATCGCGCTTCTTCTACGAGGCCCACCCATGGCTACCGCTGCGATCGCCTCCTACGGCTTGTCCAAGCGCTACGGATCCGTCGATGCCCTAAGAGGACTTGACCTCAAGGTTGCCCCTGGCGAGATCATCGGCTATCTCGGGCCCAACGGAGCTGGAAAGACGACAACGATCCGCCTTCTCTTGGGGCTAATCCGACCCACCTCGGGTCGCTCCGAGATCTTCGGTCTCGATTGCCAAAGTCAGGCGGTAAAAGCCCATCGACGTCTGGCATACGTGCCCGGTGAGGCGACGCTATGGCCGTCGTTCACCGGCGCCGAGACCCTGCATCTTCTCGGCCGAGTTCAAGGCCACGCCGACCATGCGTATCGCGACGAACTCATCGCACGATTCGAGTTCGACCCATCCAAAAAGGTCCGCACCTACTCCAAGGGCAACCGCCAGAAGCTGATCCTGATCGCTGCGCTGATGGCTCGAGCCGATCTGCTCCTCCTCGACGAGCCCACAAGTGGGCTCGACCCGCTCATGGAGCAAGAGTTCCGGCGCTGCATCCGCGAAGCGTCCGAACGGGGTCAGACCGTGTTCTTGTCCTCGCACATCCTGAGCGAGGTCGAGGCACTGTGCGATCGAGTTGGCATCCTCCGTGATGGAAGCCTGGTGGAGCTGGGGGCTTTGTCTGATATGCGTCACCTGGCATCCCTCATCGTCGAAGTCACCTTTGAAGGCCGTATTCCCGATCTGTCCAGCGTTGCCGGCGTGAACTCGATCCAACTCGATGGCCCAGTCGTGCGGTGCCACGTCCAAGGAGCAGTGGAACCGTTACTCAAGGTCCTCGCTGGGTTCAATGTCCGCGAGCTGCTCAGCCGTGAGCCCTCGCTCGAAGAGCTCTTCCTCGCCCACTACGGCGGGAGCAATAAAGACGGCACATCGCGCCGCACGCAGTGACCGGCCGAAGGACGTGTTGATGCGACGCGGCCGGTCGGCCCTTGGCATCGTCACTCGACAAACAGCAATCAAGGCGGTGCGTTCGGGAATGCTTTGGGGGTACGTCTTCGGCTTGTCGGTAGCATCCTCTGCCCTGGGATACGCCTCGAGCTACAAGACGCCCGCACAACGAGCGCACCTGGCAGCCTTGTTCGGATCCAACGCCGGGCTCAACGCCATCAACGGGCCCGCTCATGAGCTCCAAACTGTCGGCGGATTCACGGTATGGAAGTGCTTTGGCTTTCTGACCATCCTCGGTGCGGCATGGGGACTTCTGACCGCAACAAGGCTTCTGCGGGGCGAAGAGGAAGCAGGACGGTGGGAGCTACTTCTGGCCGGACCCGTAACGCGCCGAGGGGCAGCTACCCAAGGGTTAGTAGGTCTTGTCGCTGGTCTGACGTCGCTATGGATCGTCGTCGCCATCGTGACCATCGTGGTAGGACGCCTTGCGAAGGTGCACATTGGTGCCCAGTCCGCGCTCTTCTTCGCTTTGGCACTGGTGTCCGGAGCAACCGTGTTCATGTTCGTTGGAGCCTTCGCCAGCCAGTTGGCTGCCACCCGCCGCCAGGCCGCCACCTACGCTGGTGCCGCACTCGGTGCGTGCTACGCGCTGCGGATGGTGGCCGATTCGGGTAGCGGGCTCGAGTGGCTGCGCTGGGCAACACCGCTTGGCTGGATCGAGCAACTCCAGCCACTCACCGCTCCCGATCCGGGCGCGCTCGTGCCCATATTTGGGCTCGTGATCGTGCTAGCTGGGCTCACGATCCATCTGGCGGGCCAGCGCGACCTGGGCGGGAGTACCCTGCCCGACCGTTCCACCGCTCCACCCCACACGCGACTGCTTTCTGGGTCCGGGCGCCTTACTGTTCGCCTCCTACGGCCAGCAGTAACGGGATGGGCCGCAGCCATCGCCACCATGGCTTTGCTGCTCGGCTTTATCGCCAAAGAGGGTGGGAAAGCACTGTCGAGCTCTTCGAGTGTCGAACGCTTCGTAACGCACCTCGGTGCCAGTGGTGCCAGTGCTGATGCGTATCTCGGGGTTACCTTCCTCATTCTCGCGGTCTTGATCGGATCCATGGCGGCCAGTCAGGTTGCCGCCATCCGGTCCGAGGAGGCTGACGGTCGCCTGGATCACCTGCTCGTTCGATCAATCTCACGGTGGTCATGGCTGGCTGGGAGGTTGGTTGTGGCGGCCGTGGTGATCGCCGCGGCCGGGGCTCTGGCAGGAGTCTTCGCATGGTTCGGAGCTGCGACACAACACGCTGGTGTCAAGCTTACGAGTGTCGTTGTCGCCGGTCTCAATGTTGTCCCGCCTGCTCTGTGCATCGTCGGATTCGGTGTCCTGGTAATGGGCCTGTGGCCCCGAGCCACGTCTCTGGCCACATATGGCCTGCTTGGCTGGTCTTTGATCATCGAGCTCATCGGCGGAGTCGGCTCAGATCACTGGCTGCTCGATACGTCGGTGTTCCATCAGATGGCGGCCGCGCCCGCTGTGAACCCAAACTGGGCTTCCGCAGGAGTGATGGTCGCCATAGGTATCGCAACAGCCATCATCGGCGCGACTGTGTTCGCTCGAAGAGACTTGACGGGTACGTGACGAGTGCGTTTGGCGGCGAGCGAGTGCCACGAGATCAAGAAGCACGAACAGGACCAAGAGCCCTAGCGGCGTGCCGTCGTTCGGGCCATCCTGAAATTGATGGCATTCGTGTCGGCGAGGTGAGAGACCACAGTCAGTCGATGAGCGTCTGATCGAGGCAAGAAGAGAGGGTCGAGATGGGCAAGGTCGTCGTCGGAGTCGATGGTTCGGATTCGTCGCTCGAAGCGCTTCGCTGGGCCAAGAGCCAAGCCCGCATAACAGGTGCCTCGCTGGAAGTGGTTTCGGTGTGGGAGTACCCCATTCCTTCCGGGGCTTGGCCCCCCGCCGATTTCGATCCGGAGAGTGAAACGCGAGCAGCCCTGAAAAAGATCACCGATCGTGAGCTGGGCATCGAACAAGGTATCGAGTTCCATCAAACTCTTGTTGAAGGTCATCCCGCCCATGTCCTGGTCCATGTTGCGGAGCAGGCAGATCTACTGGTGGTTGGAAGTCGAGGGCATGGTGCCTTCGTCGGCATGTTGCTGGGCTCGGTGAGCGAGTACTGCGCCTCACACGCGCGTTGTCCCGTCGTCGTCGTCCGTCAAGTAGCACGGGGGAAGTGACGAGCAACGGGGTTTGCCACGACAATGATGGACTAGAAAGAGAGAATCAGGTCGACACGCCAGGAGTGATGACAAGGGAGCAGAGACACATGACCAACGGTGCAAATCTGAGCGAGATGAGTCAGCAGGAGTGTCTCGATTTACTCGCCTCACATTCGGTTGGACGAGTTGCAGTCGTGCAGCGTGGCCGACCACTTATCTTTCCCGTGAACTATATCCTCGCCAACCGAACTGTTGCCTTTCGCACCGATCCTGGAACCAAACTCGACGCCGCCACACTCGGTCCAGTCGCATTTGAAATCGATGATACCGACACCCTTTATCGTGAGGGCTGGAGTGTTGTCGTTCAAGGATTCGGTCAAGAGCTAACCGACGCAATTGACAATTGGTCGGAAGCGGTGACGGCTCATCCACTCGAACCATGGGCGGCAGGGGCCAAGCGGCACTGGATTGGAATCTCGTCGCCAAAGTTCTCGGGACGCCGTATCGGGCCGACGTAGCCCAAGCACGAAGGCGTTCGAAAGCAGAAGAAACAAAGCAATGGACCCTTCAGCCGCCAGGGGGCGGCCAACTGGAGAACACGGAGCTGACGTCTTGCTTGCCGACGGCAGTACGGCCCATCTCCGTGCTATCAGCGCCGACGATGCGACTGCTCTCATCACGTTTCATCAGCGTCTTTCCTCGAAGTCCGTCATCCTTCGGTACTTTGGCCCACATCCCGTCCTCTCTGAGCGTGAGGCGGAGCATTTCGCGAACGTCGACGGTGTCGACCGGGTCGCACTCATCGGTGAGCGCAACGGCGAGATGATCGCCGTGGCTCGCTACGACCGTAGCCCGGGAAACGACGAGGCTGAGGTCGCATTCCTCGTTGAGGATAGTTTTCAGGGCAAAGGCCTAGGGTCGATCCTTCTTGAACACCTTGCCGTAATCGCGAGGGAACACGGCATTCGCCGATTCGTCGCCGATACCCTTGCCGAAAACCACCGCATGCTTGGCGTATTGCGTGACTCGGGATTCTCCCGGCGTTACGAACGATCCTCTTCCGTGATAACGGTGGTGCTTGACATCACGCCGAGCCCCGAAGCACTGGCCGCCATCGATGAACGTGACCGTCGAGCTGTTGTCCACTCAATCGAGAAACTACTGAAACCTCAGTCAATAGCGGTGATTGGGGCGGCACGCGCCCGAAACACCATTGGACATCAGTTGCTCCACAACCTTGTCTCAGGAGGCTTCGAGGGCCCGGTCTACCCCGTAAATCCAACAGCGACATCGATCGAGAGCATGCAGTGCTATCCGACGATTGAGGCGATCTCGACATCAGTCGACTTGGCGATCGTGGCCGTGCCCGCCGCGAAGGTGGCAGAAGTTGTCGAGGAGTGCGGGCGTAAGCGGGTTGGCGCGGTCGTCATCATCTCGGCGGGTTTCGCCGAAATGGGTCTGGAGGGAGCGACAAAACAACGAGAGGTGATTCGGCTGGCACACTCTTACGGGATGCGCGTCGTCGGCCCAAATTGCTTCGGCGTCATAAACACCGATCCGGTGATCTCGATGAATGCCACATTCGCTCCGAGCCAGCCGGTGCGCGGACCACTTGGGTTTGTGTCGCAGTCAGGGGGTCTCGGCATCGCGCTGCTGGGCGAGATTGCCAAGCGTGGACTCGGCATATCGAGCTTCGTCTCCACTGGCAACAAAGCAGACATTAGCGGGAATGATCTCCTGCGCTTCTGGGAACAAGATACCGACACGCGGGTCGTCCTCATGTACCTCGAGTCCTTTGGCAATCCCCTGAAGTTCAGCCGCATCGCCCAACAGCTCAGTCGCTCCAAGCCAATCGTGGCGGTAAAGAGCGGGAGAACGGCGGCCGGTGTTCGTGGGGCTCAATCGCACACCGCAGCGCTCGCTAGTCCAGAAGATGTCGTGGATGCCCTCTTTCGAAAGACAGGGGTCATTCGCGTCGACACGATCGAAGAACTCTTCGACGTGTCAGAGGTGCTCGCGGCAGTCCCACTATTACCGAAAGGGAGCCGCGTAGGCATCATCACCAACGCCGGCGGCCCCGGTATCCTTGCCGCCGACGCCTGCGTCAGCCATGGGCTCGAGGTACCCGAACTCGGGCCAGCTACTCAGAGCGCACTCAGCGCCTTCTTGGACCCTGGCGCCGGCCGACGCAACCCAATCGACATGATTGCCTCGGCGACGGCGGGGACCTACGGACGGACCATGCAGGCGCTCTTCGACGGAGATGACGTAGACGCGTTGCTGGTTGTCTTCACGCCGCCTCTCGTCACCCGTGTCGACGACGTGGCTGCGGCAGTGATGTCGGCGATGGAGCAAGCGGAGCGATCTGGTCGTGCAAAGCCGGTCGTGGCTTGCTTCTTGGGTGCGCCCGAAGCACGATCGCTGCTCCGTTCCGACAGCATCACCGTGCCATGCTTTCCCTACCCGGAATCAGCGGCACGAGCGTTGGCCCATGTCGTTTCGTATTCCTCCTGGCTCGAGCGCCCCACAGAACCCGTGCCGGTGCTCACGAACATCAACACCGCGGTGGCTCGAAATGTCGTTGACGGCATCCATTTCCCATCAGAGTCGGGCTCGGATCTGCACGGCACAGAGGCCTTCGCCAGTGCACGATGGATTACTGGCGGCCATGCGCTCGGCATCCTCGACGCATATGGCATCCCAACTGTCCCTACGCAACAGGTGTCGAGCGGACAAGAAGCCGTCGAGGCGGCGCTTGGCATGGGGCTCCCCGTTGCATTGAAGGCGGTCGGATCGACCATCCTCCATAAGAGCGATGTGGGAGGCGTGCGACTGTCGCTAAGCACACCTAACGAAGTCTCACAAGCGTACGACGACATGCACGGGCTGCTCCAAGAGGCGATGGAAGGGGCAATCGTTCAGAAGATGGTCTCGCCCGGCGTAGAAACGATCGCCGGATTGATACACGACCCCACCTTTGGTCCGTGTGTCCTTTTTGGGCTAGGAGGAACGGCGGTTGAAATACTGGATGATCACGCTATCTGTCTTGCTCCGATAACGGACCGCGATGCATTGGAGCTCATAATGTCGTTGCGCGGCACCGCATTACTCACGGGATTCCGCGGGAGTTCCGCGGTAGACATCGGTTCACTGAAGGATGTGATCGTTCGTCTCGGACGCCTGGCCGAGGACTTCCCCGAGCTCGCCGAAGCTGATTGCAATCCTGTGATTGCAAGCGCCGACGGTGCGATCGTGGTCGATGCCCGAATTCGGGTCAACACCACTTCTCCTCACGATAGGAGCAACCTCCGTCATGTCTCTGGACGGCCGTCTTAGGGCGAGACAGCGTTGTGACGTTCGATCCGTCTCTAACCGTCCAGTACCCCGGCATGACTCAGTCAACTTCGCCAGGGCCTGGAGTTTCACACGTGAGGCCGCTCTTTGTGGATGATCGTGCCGGCCAAACCATGGAGCAACGCCTCGGCGTCTTCAAGCTGGCCGATTGCAGCCATCTGACCGGTCTTTTGCGTAAAGTCACACGCCGCTTCAACCTTTGGCCCCATTGACCCATCCGGAAAATGATGGCATCGCAGCTCCGCAACTGAGATATGGCGGATTGGTCGAGCCTCAGGTGTTCCATGGTCGATTTCGACGGCCGCGACATCGGTAAGGAGAAGGAGGGCGTCGGCACCGAGCAGCACGGCCAGCAACGCCGCAGTGCGATCCTTGTCGACAACCGCCTCGATGCCCCGTAGGTTCCCGTTTCCATCTCTTACCACGGGGATTCCCCCACCCCCGGCACAAATGACGCCGATCCCGTCATTGAGCAGTCGCTTGATCATGGAAAACTCAACGAGCTCACGCGGTGTCGGGGAGGGTACGACTCGGCGCCACCCCGCTCCATCGCGCCGGATCTCCCAATTCCGCTCTCGAGCCAGTTGCTCTGCTTGCGCTTTGGGATAGACCTGACCGACGAACTTGGACGCATTCGCGAATGCAGGATCGTCGGCGCGCACGATGGTCTGACATACGAGTGCTCCGAAGATGCGCGTCTTGACTGCATTGTGCATCGCCTGTGCCAGCCAGTACCCGATCATTCCTTGGGTCTGAGCTCCGAGGGCATCGAGGGGATAGGCGCGTGAGAGGGCCGGGTCCGCATCGCTTTCGAGGGCCAGAAGGCCAATCTGCGGGCCATTTCCATGGGTGATGACGAGATCGTGGGCTGCGCTAAGGGGTGCTAGGGCCGCGACAGCACGAAGGATGTGGTGTTGTTGGATCTCGGCATCGGGGGCCTCGCCTCGCTCAAGGAGCGCATTTCCGCCGAGGGCAGCGACAATTTCTCACGCTCAACCCACAAGAGTGGCGATCATCGTGGCCTTGATCGTATGGAGTCGATTCTCGGCCTGATCGAAGACTATCGATGCACTCGATTCGAATACTTCGTCGGTGACCTCAAGAGCGTCGAGACCCCACTTCTGGAAGACGTTCTCTCCAATCTCGGTCTCACGGCTGTGCAAAGCAGGGAGGCAGTGCAGGAACTTGACTGCCGCATTGCCGGTCTCTTTGACCAACTCCGAGTTCACTTGGTAGGGAAGAAGCTCCTCGATACGCTCGCCCCATCGGTCTTCCGGCTCACCCATCGAGAGCCAGACGTCTGTGTAGAGGAAGTCTGCCCCGGCAACAGCCTTGTGCCTGTCGGCCGTGACAAGGAGGCGTGCACCCGACGTCGTTGCCAGTTGCTCGGCAATGCCACGCACCTCTGAACAAGGCCACAACGCTTCGGGAGCCGCAAGACGGACGTCGGCCCCGAGAAGCGCTCCGGTGACAAGCAACGAGTTCGCTGTGTTGTTCCGGGCATCTCCGAGGTAGCAGTAGGCGACATCCTCAATGGGGCGTACGGAGTGGTCACGCATTGTGAGCACATCGGCGAGCATCTGGGTCGGATGCCACTGGTCGGTTAGCCCGTTCCAGACCGGAACCCCGGCATAGCGCGCCAGGATCTCGACCCTCTCCTGGGCGGATCCCCGGTACTCGATTCCGTCGAACATTCGTCCGAGCACACGAGCAGTGTCCTTCATTGATTCCTTGTGACCTAGCTGAGACTCCTCGGGGCCGAGGTAAGTGACATGAGCGCCCTGATCGTGTGCACCGACCTCAAAGGCCGAGCGCGTGCGGGTAGACGTCTTCTCAAATATGAGAGCGATGTTACGACCCACCAGCCGCTGCACCTCGGCCCCCGAGCGTTTCTCATCCCGCAGTTGCGCGGCGAGATCAATCAGGTATGTGAACTCCTCCTTGGTGAAGTCCACCTCCTTGAGAAGGCTCCGGCCGCGGAGGTCAACCGACATACTCATTCCCCTATGCGGGATCGCGCTCGATGGGGCACACCATGCAGCGGGGGCCGCCTCGACCACGACCGAGCTCACTTCCCTCGACGCTCACCACCTCTATGCCATGTTTCCTCAACATGGTATTGGTGGCCACGTTACGGTCGTAGCCGAAGACAACCCCTGGGGCTACCGCGAGGTAGTTCGTCCCATCGTCCCATTGCTCGCGTTCGGCGGCCCGGATGTCTTCATCAGTGATCAACACCATGACCTCCTCGTCGAAGACGACCCCAAGTGTGTCCCATAGGCTCTGGTTGCGCTCCACATTGAAGGCACCGTCGTCGCCAGGGGTGATCGTCCACGAGCGCAAATGCATATCGAAATAGGGGTACAACACGAACGTGGCCCGGTCGACCATGGTCATCGCAGTGTCCAGATGCATCATCGAATGCGAGTTTGGAAGCTCCACTGCGATCACCCGTTCGGCCTGGCCCGAAGCGAACAGTCGCTGCGTCAGGATCTCGACGCCCATCGGGGTGGTCCGCTCACCCATCCCGATCATGACGGTTCGGTGGCCGATGACATGGACATCGCCTCCTTCGACAGAGGCCGGAAGATGGTTGAGATCATCATCTCCGTAGTAGGTGACGAACTCGGCGCCTGCGAATATCGGGTGGAAGCGATAGATCGCCCTGCTGTGCAACGTCTCACGCTGGCGGGCAGGCTTGGCCATGGGGTTGATGGACACTCCTCCGTACACCCAGCATGAGTTGTCCCGCTGGAAAAGATGGTTCGGCAGCGGCGAGAGCAAGAAGTCGTCGGCGCTCAGCGCCTCCCATTTAAGGCTCTTGGTACCTATCGGATGCATGTCGCCCTTCAGGACACCCCCGACGAGATATGTGGCCAGGGTTTCGCCGTCGAGGTCGTCGAACAAGCGCCGCAACAGCCCGACCAGAGTGGGTCCCACGATCTCCGGTGTACAGAGGCGGTCGAGAACAAAGGCCCTGCCATCGGGGATGTCAAGCACCTCTGCCAGGAGCCGGGCGTAATAGTGCACGTGGACCCCTTTCTCCCGCAATGCTTCGGCGAAGGCGTCGTGCTCCTCCTTGGCCTTCTTCGCCCACAACACGTCGTCAAACAACAGCTCACCGATGTTCTGCGGCGTGAGGCGGGACAGCTCCAAACCGGGCCGGTGCACGATGGCCTGGCGAAGCTGTCCGACCTCAGAGTCCACATGAAAGGACATGATGGTTCCTCTTCTTCCTTGTTATGGCTTGCCCATAGTCCTGGGTCAGGCGGACCGGGCTAGGGCGACAACGGGCTCGTCTGGGGGGTTGTCCACCGGTTCGGTGGTCTCACCGAGTCGTTGCCGACGAGCGTTCAAGAACGCGAACAGGATGAGCCCAGCCAGCAGCACGACGAGGGCCTGGTAGACGACCTGGTAGCCCGAGGCGAATGTCACCCACATCGAGAACAGCACGCTTGCCCCGGCGACACAGAGGTCACGGGCCAAGAGCCAACCCTGCACCCGGCGGCGGCGTGATACGAGGAAGGTGAGCTGGGCGAGGGCAGACATGAAGTACGGGATCGCCACTGTGACCACGGTGAGGTCGACCAGGTACGTGAACACTGTCAACCCCGATGTGGTGGTGTACCGCCACAGCATGAGCAGCGACGGCAGCACGGTTCCGACCACAATGCCGAACCATGCCGTTCCCTTGCGGTCGGCCCAGGCGAACGGCCGAGGGAATAGGCCGTCTTGGGCGATTGCCCTCGACGTCTCGGTCACGATCAGGGTCCAGCCGTTCAACGCCCCGATGCCCGACACCACGGCCAGGGCAGCAACGAGCTTCCCGGCCCATGCGCCGTGGGGGAAGATGCTCTGAAAAGCATTGACAAACGGCGCTCCGTTGTTCAACAGCGCGTGGTGGGGCACGAGCCCGAACACTGCAGCCGTCACAATCACGTACAAAAGTGCACTGGCGGCCGTGCCGACAACTGACGCCCGTCCGACGTTGCGGCGGGGGTCACGCACCCGCTTGGCGGTGACGGCTGCTGCCTCGACTCCGATGAAGGAGAACAGCGCCACGCCAGCGGCGATGCCGATGCCGCTGTAGAGGCTCCCACCTGAAGTGTTAAAGCCCCCGAAGTTCACAGAGTGGACGAAGAACCAGCCCACGACTCCGACGAAAAGCAGGGGCAGGAACTTCAAGATAACCGTGACGTTTTGGAACCACGCCATCTGGCGGACACCGACCAGATTCACGATCGCCGGGATCCACAGTCCCAATCAGCGCGATGCCCCAGTTCTCCATACCTGAGACGTGGTTGAGGCCAAACAGGGCGTCGACGTAGAACACCCACGACGCCACGATGGCAGCGTTGCCAGCCCAGGACTGGATCCAGTAGCACCACCCAACGAGGTAGCCAGCAAAATCGCCGAACTCGTGACGGGAGTAGGCATACACCCCACCGTCGCTGTTGGGCACCCGCTTCGTGAGTTGTCCGAACAGCACGCCAAGGAGGAGTGCACCGAGGGCAATGACGCCCAGAACAACAAGGGACATCGTGCCCGCTCCGGCCATTACCGCCGGCATCGTGAACACACCGGTCCCAACGATGCTCCCAATGACCAACCCCGTCGCCGAGGTGAGACCAAGGCTGTGTTCCTTCGCCTTGTTCCGAGGCGAGATGGGCCGATCAGAAGGCGGAAGTTCTTCTCCCACCGCTTGAGGTCTCAGCAGAGTCACCGGAGTCTCCTTTCGCAACTGCAACCGTTGAGTACGGACGAGTTCATCAATTGGAATTATTAAGGAGTCGGACAAACCCCCATAGAGGCGAACGTCCTTGCTCTTAACCCGTTGCCACCAGCAGGCCCCTCGCTAGGACTTTGGTCCCTACCAGCCATTAGCTGGTCCGAGCACCTTGGTTGGTTGATGAGTTCGTAGTCCTAGGAGCTCAAGGACAGCGGAAGCGATCGGGTCCAATCAATGCGAGGTCCGGTCTCACTCACGAGCGCCGCTCGCCAGAACCTGAAAGATGTTTCCTTCTGTCACCCATGTTGCACAGCCTTGCGGGCACCTGAAGCGACACTTTCGGTCGGAGGTTCACGCGTTGTCTCATATCGGCCGGAAGGCACGGCAGCAGAGAGCTCGCGCTGATCAGACATCGGCCACCCTGGCAGCTCGACGGAGGATCTCAAGGGCGCCTTGGATCACCGTCTCCGAAGTGACTGTGTTCAGTGCCCGAAGTCCAAGGGGTCCACTGAAGTGCGAGCCACCGCCTTCCCACATGTCTCCGGCGGAGACCTTCACTTTCCTCGTCTTGGTGTCCGCATCGAATTGAAGGTACGGATGACGATCTTGGCGGGGCGACCCTGTAAGTTCGCCTTGGAGCGACATCCAAAGAGTAAGCCTTGGTGTGGTGCGGCCCGCCCCACCGTTGCGTTCATATTTGATCACTCCTCCGCCCCCGTTCTTGCGTAGGCGGGCGACGACAGACTCCATTGCAGGGCGGACCTCGTCCTCGCATCGCGCACTGAAAGACTCAAGAAATGCATCCTGATCTGCTTGTAGCTGCGCGGTTTCCTCTGCTTGTAGAAGAACCGATTGGGCGTACTCTTCAAGGATCCGGTCGACCTGGTCAAGCGGGTCGGAGGCTGAATCACTAGGCATAAGAACTGATTCGTTTCGTGATTCCAAGCACAGGTTGTTTCCTTCATGAGATCGACCAGAGCGAATGAGGAGCTCGTCTCCCAACCTTGCGCGCATATAGCTACCTCCGATCTGCCTGAATGCTCGTTGTGACCTAAGTTCAATTTTGGATCAGCAGAGGCCAGACGCCAAGGGTCAAAGGTCCGGAACGGCTCAATTTGATTGACCTCCGCCATGTCCATTCTTGCCTGCTTCGTGGTGAGGCAACTTCTCCGCCCGAACGTGAAGCGAACAGCAAGTCAATCCCATTCTGAAGCTAGGGCGGCTCTAGCTGGAGTATGCGTACGACGTCGTGGACGGCGTCATCAGTTGACGTAACGCCCGTGTCCAGGCGCCTTGAAATTGACCACCGATCGCCCCGCTCTCTCATCGCACGAGCCACTTCTTCGTCAGCCCCAGATACATCTGAACCTTCCGCTGCTCTGGCACGTAGGCGGACTGCCGTGACGTCGGGCGAGGCGGAACATTCGAACACCACCAAATCGCTTTGCGTGTCGTGAGCAAGTTTCTCAGCCGCTTTTTGCCAGCAGCTGTCAGCGAACGTTCCGTCGAGCAAGACTGGTTGTCCTCGCTCAAGGGCAGAATGTGCTCGATCGAGCAGCGTTCTGTACGTGCGGTCGGTAACAGCAGGGTCGTATGCGCCGTGGCCGAAGGAGTCTCGGAGAGGACCGGGCGACGAGGGGTCCACAAGCTCGCGACGCACCTCGTCGGTGCGTAATACCGGCCATCCAAGGAACGACCCCGCGGCGGAAGCGATGGTCGACTTGCCCGTTCCCGGGAGTCCGCACACCACTCCCAGGATTACCCGAGCCCGGCGGAGGTGGTCCACCGCCACGTCTATCAAATCGGCTGCCCGGGTCGTTGTTCGCGTGGGGTCTTGCTCGGCTCGCAAGCACGCCACCTCGGCCCGCACAAGCGCTCGCTGAGCGCAGTAGTGATGCACGAGCGTGGGCGGAAAGACATCACCTGCGGCTTCCTGGTACATCCGCACGAGCAACGACGCCAGTGCCGGGGCCCCGCGGTACTCGAGGTCCATTGCGAGGAACGCAACATCGGCAATCACGTCAACATGGCGAAGGCGGGGGTCAAACTCGATGCAATCGAGTACCCGTGGACCGTCATCGAGGAAGTAGATGTCACTGGCGAGCAGGTCGCCGTGCCCATCACACACATGTCCTCGCCGAACGCGATCCTCAAACAAGGGCCTACGTCCGCCAAGGTAACGATCGACTAGCCGCTCGATGTGGTCGGTGGATCCCTCAGGCACCAACCGACCGTCCCAAGAAGCAAGCGAGTTGAGACAACCTCGCCAGACTGCGCCCCAGGCGTCAACGCTTGCGTCGGCGTCGATCGCCGATGAGCGCGTCGCCCGAGCGTGAAAGTCAGCGAGGAGATTCGCCAACCGTTGAAGGTGCGAGTCAAGGGAGGGATCGTGTCTGGCGGCCATTTCCGCCAGGCTGCGGTCCGCTGGCAAGCGACGCATTACCACCGCATGATCGAGTAGGTGCCCGCCCATTACGAGATCAGCCACCCCGAGGTAGACATCTGGGCTCAGACGCCGGTTGGCATCTACCTCATCCCGACACGCTGCCAAACGCGCCTCGCGGGTTGTGAAGTCGACAAATGGAAAGCGAAGAGGCTTCTTGAACTTGAACACCGTGTCACCGGCAAACACCAGGGCCGAGACATGGGTTTCGACGACGGCAGGTGCCGGCATTCGATCGCTCAACAAGTGACACATCCCATCGATCGGGTGTCAGCCGCCACGAGGAAGGGACCACTGACGGGTAGTTCCGCCACCGTCATGGGACCACCCTTCCGCCAGTTATGGGACCACCCCTGAATCCACCACCGCCGGCCGAGAACCCACTCGGCTGGGCACGTCCATCCACAACGGAAGGCGTGGCCCGTGACTTTCAGGGAGGTATCGGTGATCCAGGTCAAAGAGGTACTACGCCGCTGGCTGCGCAATGACGAGGGGCTGCGCTCAGTCGCCATCGGAGCCGGCGTCGACCGCAAGACGGCCCGGCGCTACGTCGAGGCGGCCGAGGCCTTCGGGCTCGACCGTGACGGCGGTGAGGGTCAGCTCACCGACGGGCTGATCGGCGCCGTCTGTGAGGCGGTGCGCCCGTCACGTCACCACGGCCACGGGGCATCGTGGGAGCTGCTGGCCGCGCATGAGGACACCATCAAGGCCTGGGTGACGAAGGACCTCACCGTGGCCAAGATCGGCGACCTGCTCGTCCGTCGTGGCATCGAGGTTCCCGAGCGCACATTGCAGCGGTTCTGCGCCGAGCGCTGCGGAGCAGGACGCCAGACGACGACGGTGCGGGTGGCCGACGGAGAACCGGGCCAAGAACTCCAGACCGACTTCGGCCGCATGGGCATCATGTTCGATCCCCACACCGAGCGGCGCCGGGTCGTCCACGCCCTCATCGTGGTGGCCGTGTGGTCGCGCCACATGTTCTTCTGGCTCACCTTCGGACAACGTACCGACGACGTGATCGCCGGGCTGGACGCCGCCTGGGCGTTCTTCGGAGGCGTGTTCCCCATCCTCATCCCCGACAACCTGTCGCCGGTGGTGACGAAAGCCGACGCCATCGAACCCCGGTTCAACGACACGTTCCTCGAGTACGCCCAGGCCCGACACTTCCTCATCGACGCGGCGAGAGTGCGCCATCCCAAAGACAAGCCGAGAGTGGAGCGCCAGGTCCCCCACGTCCGGCGGCGCTTCTTCGCCGGTGAGGAGTTCGTCGATTTGGCCGACGCCCAACGGCGGGCGGAGCGGTGGTGCACAGAGGGTGCCGGCATGCGCATCCACGGCACAACCCGGTGTCGACCCATCGAGGCGTTCCGGGCTAACGAGCAAGGGCTCCTGCTCCCGGCACCGACGGCCCCCTACGACGTCCCCGTGTTCAGCCACCCCAAGGTCCACCGGGACCACCACGTCGAGGTTCTGAGGGCCATCTACTCGGTGCCCGGGAACCTCATCGGACAGACCATCACGGCCCGGGCCGACCGCAGTGTGGTCAAGCTCTTCGCCCGGGGCCAGCTCATAAAAGTCCACCCCCGTCGGGCTCCCGGAGGGTGCAGCACCGATCCCTGTGATCTCCCGCCTGAGCGCACCACCTATGCCCTTCGTGACATCGACCACTTGATCAAGATCGGTCACGTCCATGGGCCGTCCATCGGGCTCTACGTCGAAGCCGTCCTCGACCACCCGCTGCCCTGGACCAAGATGCGCCAGGCCTACCGGTTGCTCGGACTGGTCAAGAAGTGGGGGCCCGGGAAGGTGGAGCGGGCCTGCGAGAAGGCGCTCGAGGCCGAAGCCATCAGCGTCAACCTCATCGCCCGCATGATCGACCGAGCCACCG
The DNA here is from genome assembly GCA_963793645.1 of uncultured Acidimicrobiaceae bacterium. GTDB lineage: Bacteria > Actinomycetota > Acidimicrobiia > Acidimicrobiales > UBA8190 > CAWCAW01. Next base: position 488,108 of record CAWCAW010000006.1, read on the forward strand.
AAGCCGAGACGCATGATGCTCCGCCGCAACCGAATGTCGTCCAGGGCCGTTTCGCCCGGGACCCATCGGAGTTCGCCGCCACCGCGGAGACGGGGAAGTGAGCGCCCCCACCCCGGGCGTCTCGGCCGAACTCAGAGGCGTCCTGTCCCGGTTGAAGCTCGGGCAGATGACCGACACCTTGCCCGAGCGTCTGGTGACGGCCCGGCAGAGCTCCATGCCGCATGTCGACTTCTTGGAGATGGTGCTCACCGACGAGGTGGCCCGCCGTGACCGGACCTCGGCCGGCGTGCGATCGAAGGCCGCCCATCTCGATCCCACCATGGTGCTCGAGGCGTGGGACGACACGGCCGCGGTCACCTTCGACCGGTCGGTGTGGTCGGAGCTCACCACTCTGCGCTTCGTCGACGACAATCACAACGCCTTGCTCCTCGGGCCAGTCGGCGTGGGGAAGACTTTTCTGGCCACGGCCCTCGGCCACATCGCCTGCCGGCGTCGTTACCGCGTCCATTTCGAACGGGCTGACAAGATGTTCAAGCGATTGAAGGCCGCCCGTCTCGACAACAGCGCCGAAGTCGAGATGCGCAAGCTGGTCGGCGTCGATCTGTTGCTGATCGACGACTTCGCTCTTCACCCGCTGGACGTCACCGAGACCAATGACTTCTACGAACTGATCGTCGAACGCCACCACAAGGGGGCGACGGTCATCACCTCCAACCGGGACCCAAGCGAGTTCCTGGCCCAGATGGCCGATCCGCTACTGGCCCAGTCAGCCGTCGACCGGGTCCAGAGCGCCGCCTACGAACTCGTCATCGAAGGAGAGTCCTACCGCAAGCGGCAGAAGCCCCAGACAACGCCACGGTCACCGGGGGACGAGCCTCGCCGGACACGGCGCAAGCCCAACGGTTGACATCAACGGTGCCGGTCCGCCAGCATCACGGTCGGCCGGCACGAACGGGGACGAGGTGGTCCCATGCTCGTGGCGGAAGGGCGGTCCCTTTCTTGTGGCGGGTGACAATCGGGCGCCTCTCACGGGAGATAAGAATGACAGGCCTACTGTCGGCAGACCTGAATCACTGACTCCGCCCAATGCCATGGGGCTCCTCCCCTGGTCCACTCGTTCAGTTGCCTCTCAGCGAGTTCTTGATCTCCATTGCACCGCGCTGCTCCCTCGAGAACTAGGGCCAAAGGGCACTCAGGGGTACCGCGCAGCTAAAACGCAGGAATAGAGCCATGCCTCTGCGGGTGGGCAGATCCCCGCAATAGGACCTTCTTCCCTGGCCAGAAGGGAGGCGCGGCGCGAAGTTGAAGTAGTCGATCCCTCAGGCTTCCGATGGGGACGTCAGCTATCGAGGTTCGGAGCCTAAGGAGAGTGCATGCCTGTCAGAGTGGCTATCAACGGATTCGGTCGAACGGGGAGAGCCTTCTTTCGTGCCGCTCGGCGCTCCCAACTCGACATCGATGTCGTGGCAGTGAACGACATTGGAACCCCTGATCAAGCAGTCCACCTCTTGGCCAGGGACTCTGTATTCGGGCGCCTTGGGGACAAAGTGGTACTCGAGGGAGATTCGATGGTCGTGGGAAACAGCAAGGTGCGCATGTTGGCTGAACGAAACGTGCATGCGCTGCCTTGGGCAGATCTTGGAATCGATGTTGCGGTGGAGTCAACGGGACGATTCTCGGCTCGCGATCAAGCCAGCGGCCATCTTGATGCGGGAGCATCAAGGGTGGTGGTCTCGGCACCGTCGAAGGGAGCCGACGCCACCTTCGTCATGGGAGTCAACGACCACGAGTTCGACCCAGCACGCCACGTCGTGATCTCCAACGCCTCGTGCACGACAAACTGTCTGGCTGTCATGGCACGTGTCCTCGATGATGCGTTCGGCATAGAGGAGGGCTTCATGACAACGGTTCATGCTTACACTGGCGACCAACGTCTCGTCGACGGCCAACACAGTGACCCTCGTCGAGCCAGGGCAGCGGCCATCAACATTGTGCCCACCACGACCGGGGCGGCTCGAGCAACCGGATTGGTCATGCCGACCATGGAGGGTCGCCTTGATGGGTTGGCGCTGCGCGTCCCTGTACCCGATGGCTCGCTCACAGACTTGGTGGTCAACCTGTGCGCCGAGGTAACCGCCGACGACGTGCGGACGGTCTACCGAGAGCGTGCCCGGACCGGGGCTCTCGTCGGCCGTCTAGAGTACTCAGAGGAAGCCCTCGTATCGAGCGACATCATCGGATCGCCAGCCTCGTGTGTTTTCGACGCCGAGTTAACCATGGCACGGGGTCGCCTCGTGAAAGTTATCGGCTGGTACGACAACGAGTGGGGGTATGCGAACCGTCTTGTCGAGCTCGTGGAGCTCGTCGGCTCAGCCGACCGGCCGTATATCGAGCGGCTCAAGCAGTTATCTTCGCTCCACGCTGAACGGGGCGCTGTCGACGATGACAGGCGATGAGATTGGCGAGAATCAGCAGTCCGTCCTTCTGCTCCGACAGGATCTGGCGATCCTTGCCAAAGCGATCAAGGACATCGGCGAGGTTGTCCACAATCTCGTCAACGGAGTAGCGACGTCTGGGCCGACCGCATGGGATGCAAGCCAAAGGGCAGAAGGGGTTTGGCGGGAAACTCGATGAATGCGCTCGCTCCCTACGATGCGCAGCAGGATGCAGCGCGCCAAAAGATTGTTTGACCGCTCACCGAGCTGGACGCGAAAGAACCATAATGTGGCTGCGCTGCGGGCTACTCACGAGTTCCGTGGTCGTCATTGCAAGCTCCAATGGTCGTCATTGCAAGCTCCAATGGTCGTCCGATGTCCGTAGTCAGATCGCCACTGGTTCGCACGACGGTTCGAGTGGAGCTCCTCGTCCTTCCTGAGGTATCAGGCGCAAAGAGACTGGGGTCGCATTGCAATCACCAGCGGGAACCGTCGGACTAGGGTGCCTCGATTCAGAGATTTCACCTCAGCTGGTCAGATCGATGGATCGGCGTCACCAGCCTTCAAAGCGGTCGAGGTCCGCGGGGCCGGCGGCGTCGGACCGACGTTGGCTCCGGAACGGTTCCAATCCCGCCAGATGAGCCGGTGAACCGGAAGCAGCCGGGGTATGTCCCGGAGACCCGGAATGAACGGCACTGCGAGAAGGAGCAACGTAGCTGCGCCGGTGAGGTAGACGGCGATCAGGTCGACATTGGCCGAGTTGTCGAAGCCCGGAACCTGGTACCACAAGGTATAGAGCCAAAGCCAGGGCTGGCCCGGGTAGCTGCCGGTTTCGTTCATAACTCCCCACTGCGCGCCAGTCAGGTGATCAGTTGTTGCCACATTGGAGAAGTACTGACCATCTTCGAGGAAGAGCAGTGGCTTGGTGAAGTCGGTACCAAAGAAGGTGTGGTTGGCGATGAGATCCGCATCAAGCGCTCCGCTGCGCGCCAATGTGAACTCCGTCGCGACCAGAGTGGGAATGGGTCCATCGCTGGCAGACGGCACCATGACCGTACCGTCCCGAAACGAAATCTTTGTCACAGCTTTGGCGTAGGCGTTGTTCCAAGACGTCTGGGTTGAGACCGATGCGCCGCTGTAGCGCGCAAGGGCTGCAGCGAGGCGCGGATCAGCCGGGGCGACCTTCTCCAGCGGGGAAAGGACGAATGTCTGAGCCGCGTTGATGGGGTTGCGTACCCCGACGATGGTCTCGGGTGAGAACAGCAACCGCTGCGAGCTGCCGTTTGCGCTGTTGTAGGGCGGCCCATAGGTAGCAGTCTCACTGGTGCCGGCGAGTTCGCTCGCTGCAGTGGCCACGAAGTCCGCAGGGGCGACCTTGGCCCAGGTGGAGACGGTGACGGGGGGGACGTCGGGGGACGACAGCAGTCCTGCCAACGCAACCACCAGGACCACGGCGATTACGGTGGCGATGGCCGCTTCCTTGAGGATGTCGTAGCGGCGGGTCGGGCCTCGCCACTCGGCCGTGTCGGACGCAGCGGCAGCCCGCAGCGCGGCTCGCCCTCGGATGCGACGAGCAGGCAGGGGGTGGACGACACCACGCACCCGTACGGCGAGGATGTGCGCGCCAACGACGGCGACTAGGACCAGTGGGATCAACACGATGTGCCACATCAGCATCTGGCCGAAGTTCAAGACGTTGAAAAAGGATCCGACACCAACCGCATCGAAGGCGTCCTTGCCGCTCGTGGCGATCCACTGGGAGTCGAAGTTCTGTTGGGACAGATACCCCGTGAAACACTCCACGATCGCAGCCAGGAAGGCTACGACACCGGTTATCCAGGTCAGGGCCCTGCGACCGCGCCACGCGGCCATCCAGAACTTCCCCCAGAGGTGGATGACCAAGAAGGCCATGAACGCCTCGACACTCCACAGATGAAGGCTGTTGAAGAAGTGTCCGACGGGATTGGTGTGCCACCAGTCAGGGCCGCCCACGGCAATAAGGAATCCCGAGACGATAACGACGCCCAAGGTGGCCAGGCTTGCCACCCCGAATACGTAGATCCACGACGCCACATAGGCGGGTTGACGGTCGGGTAGCAGCTTCCCCGGTGGGAGTAGGTGGAGAACACGACGCCGTAGACGTGCGGTCCACATCGCAGCATCGGCGTCGACCCCAACGTCCGAAGATGGAAGGGATAAGTCAGTGGCCGATTTCCCCGCAAGTCCTTCGGAATCATCCTCCGACTCCTCGGGCCGGTTCCGGCCAGAGTGACCAGGAAACGGGATGAGCAAGGCAGCACCGAATATCACCACCATCACTGCGATGAGAACGAGGTTGGCTTCAGATACCGTGAAGATCGACCAGTGAAGGTACCGTCCGGGACTGCTCAGGTTCACTGCTGCAATTGCCATACCTGTCGACACCGTAGAGCCTTCCTTGCCGTAGTGCGGGCCTTTGAGAGGGACAGAGTCGTTCGCTATACAACTACCCCGGACTCAGGCTCGAGAATCTGAGTACGAGAGGAAGCTTCCTTTACGAGTTCAGCCAAGGCGCCGGGGATTGCGTCGGCAAGTTCCCATACGTGTGGTACCAGTTCCGGACAGGACACGATGCCGAATCCCACTCGGTCTTCATCCGATAGAACCGTCACATTGAGTCCCGCGCCATCAGTTATTGGACCCAACGGGAAGATGCCAACCAACCGCGCTCCCGCGCAATAGAGAGGTACTGGCGGCCCAGGCACGTTGGAGAGGATCAGGTTGTACACAACCCGGTGGTGGTCGGCGAGGTGCAGACCTGAATACAGCCGTGACCCAAGGGCGAAGGCGTTGAGCCAGAAGTGCTGAGCCCATTGCACGAGGATGTCAGCACCCACCAAACGATAGAGCTCCTTTGCTTTGATGTTGGCAGCTGCGACAATCCGGAGTCTCTCTACCGGATCCTCGACGTTTGTCGCGAGGGTGGCGAACATCACCGACACCTGGGTGGCGCCATCCGAATCACCCATTTGGTCGTGAACCGAAACCGGTTCGGCGGCGATGAGCGATGTTTCGGGCAATTCGTCATGGTCTTCGAGGTAACACCGAAGTGCACCTCCCATGATGGCGGTTACGACATCATTTACTGTCACCCCGAACGCTGCTTTCACTGCCTTGACGTCGTCCAAGGAGACGTCCGTGAAGGCGACACAACGTTCCGATGTCACTGACGCGTTGAATGAGGTGCGTGGCGCCATGAAGGGCTTGGCCATTGGGGACCGGCGGTCAGCTTTGCGTGCTAGCCGAAATATTGTGCTGCCGAGGCGGAATGCTGTTTTGGGAAGGATCGTAAAGATGTCCAGCGGTTCGGCGAGTCGCTGCAACAGGATTCGTCCGAGCAGCTCGAGTGGCGGAGGCGGGTCTTGAGCCTCGAACTCTTCGGGCTTCGATCGTAAAGGCGGCTCCGGCTGCAGATCGAAGAAATGCCCCAGCAGGTTGGCTCCCGATACGCCGTCGATCGTTGAGTGGCGCATCTTTACGACGATTGCGAGGCGTCCATCGGCCACACCTTCAATGACCCAGACCTCCCAAAGGGGATGGTTGCGATCCAATGGATGGCTCGCAATCGTGCCCACAAGGTCGGCCAGGCGTCTCTCCCCTCCTGGAGGCGCCAGGTCCACGTGAAAGAGGTGTCGACCTAGATCAAATTCACTGTCATCGACCCAGAAAGGACGTCCCAGGTTGAAGGGTACCGTGGCAAGTCTGTGGCGCATGGCCGGTACTTCCGACAGGCGCTCGATCAGCATCGAGCGAATCCGCTCAAACGAGTAGCCGTTTGGCATGGTCGACGTGTCGAGAACTAAGAGCCCACAGACATGCATGTGCATCGTGGGCGTTTCACAATAGAGAAACGCAGCATCAAGTCCAGTCAGTTGCTCCATGGTGATCACTCCGTTCAGATACCTTTGATCGCCTGGCGAGGCGTTCCACGTTCAGAACGTTGGCGACTCATCTCTACAATTTGGGCTCGCTTATGGCTCGCCACCAACTTTGGTTGTCCCACATGCCCATCATCCGAGTTGGCGAGTCTTGTCGCGATGTGCCGTTTGGCCGTACCGACAAGTCGCTGTAACCCATTCTCCATTTCCTATGATCAGCGTGCCTTGCAGCCCTCAGGTGCGACAGTGCCGAAGGTCCTCCTAACGGCAATCATTCGCTTCACCTCGAAGGGATTGTGAGCCGCATCCATCACGCGAGACGAGCTCCACCAGGCCTGTTGTAGGCACATGCGATTTCGGGGTGGTCGGCCGTGCCTTCGAGACAAGGGGCTACCAGCGGGCGATATAGGACGTTCGACCCTGTCGCATTGGCAACCGACGGTCAAGAATTGGCCTATGGAATCAACTTTCGACACAGCCCTTGATGGACTCGACAAAGTGGGGGCCAGCGTCATCGAGCGCAAACTCGTTGGAATGATGGCGCAGCACGGTGAGCAAGAGGGTGCACTGCTCAAGCACTATCAGCGCTTTACCGAGACAGCCGGATCACCTGCCGTGCAGTATCTGGTGAGCCTCATCGTGGACGAAGAGCAGAAGCACCATCGCATGCTTGTCGAAATGGCAAATGCCATTGCATGGGGTGGGTACTGCCCGACTAACGCAACGCCAGATATTTTCCACAGAGAGGTCCCCGAAAGCCCCCTGAGTCGAGAGACTCAAGAGCTCCTTGCGGCAGAAGAGAGGGATCAGTCTGAGCTACGTCGGTTGTCCAATGAGCTTGAGCCGTATCAACACACGACGATGTGGAGACTTCTCGTCGATCTTATGCTTCTCGACACGAACAAACATACGGCGATTCTCCGGTTCATCTCGAAGTACCTCACGTGACGCGGTAGAAGGACGCGAGAAGTCACGAACTTCGGACTAAAGGGCGCTTGCTTCGCCTCGGAGTCAGTCGTTATCAAATCGTCGACCGTCAGACCCGTTTCGTCCTACGCCAGACGTACGCTGCCAAGTAGGCGACGAGGGAGAGCTCGGAATCGAGATCCCATCTGTCCATGGACACGGAGACGGCACTTGTTTTAGTTTACTGCGGCCGAACATAGGAGGCCGAGATGGACCGTCCGGACGAGATCGAGCGCGCTATGCGGTCCAGCGGTCCACCGGCCGATCAAGCGACGCCCCGGCCTACGCCGTGAGCGGCGCGTCAATATCCTCCATTGGCCGGCTGTCAGCCGTCACGTAATTCCCTCACTTTGGCGTCTCTCCGTCACGTAATTCCCTCTCCCGCCGTCACGTAATTCCCTGGGGCTCCGTCACGGAATTCCCTGGGGCGGCGGTGGGTGGGGATCCCTCGCTCCGGTCTGCAGTCCGAGAACCTGAAGGGTCCAAGAATTCGACGAGGAACGTCCTGCGCAACTTCCTAGGAGGAACAGCTGGCGGTGAGGGACGGGGGCTGCCTTGCCGAGAAGCGAGCGATACGCGGTCGCCGGTCGAGCGCGGAGCGCTCGGCTCAAGAGGCGGAGCGTTGCCTTCGAGGTTGCCCGCCGTGACTTGGGGTCAGGCGGCGCGATCGTACTCGTGGACGATGCCGCCGAGGACGTCGTGGCGAGTGATCGCGCCGCCATCGCGGCCACTGACCGGTTGGGCGATTGGCTGGGCGAGGTGCAGGCCGCGGTGTGGTCTCGCCTGGTTGTAGTGACGGACGTACTCGTCGAGCACCGATTGGAGATGTCGTCGTGAGATGACAAGGAGATGGTCGAGGCATTCATGGCGGACGGTGCGTACGAACCGTTCCGCGTACGCGTTTGCACGAGGCGAACGCACCGGGGTGCGGATGATCTCGACGCCGATCGAGGCGAACACCGAGTCAAAGCTGGCGGTGAACTTAGTGTCTCTGTCGCGAATGAGGAACCGGAAGCGCCGGCCTGCTTCTTCGAGATCGGCGGCGAAGTTGCGGGCGACCTGGGTCACCCATGGGCCATTCGGGCTGGTAGTGACACCGAGGACGTGGACGACACGTCGCTCCAGCTCGATCACGAACAGCACGTAGTACCGGCGGAGCAACACAGTGTCGACGTGGAAGAAGTCGGTGGCGACGATGCCTTTGGCCTGGGTGGAGAGGAACTCACTCCAAGTGGGACCCTCACGCCGGGGAGCCGGTGGGAGACCATGCCGACGCAGGACCGTTGCGACGCTCGTCTTCGACACCGTGACACCGAGCTTCTTGAGTTCGCCGACGATCCGGAGGTAGCCCCACCGGGGGTTCTCCCTCGCCAAGCGGCAGATCAACTCCATAGTCTCATTGGGAAGGGCTGGACGACCTGGTCGGCAGTGCGGGAAGGTCCAGCGCCTGCGGACCAGCGAGCGGTGCCAGCCGAGGATTGTCTGCGGCGTGACAAGGAACGACCCCCAAAGCTCTCGGGGTACGAGTCGGGCCAGCAGGGCGACGAGAGCACGGTCGGACCAGGTGAAACGCGGGCGGGTGACCTGGCGGCGGAGCACAGCCAGCTGGTGGCGCAGAACAAGGATCTCTGCATCCTTGGCCGCAGTATCCGACCAGTGAACGCGAAAGACCTCGAGCATGCGTCGGAACAAACGGTAGAGGAAGGACAGGGCCACGATGAGAGCCTCACCGAGGGTGTTCGAGCTGGTCAAACCCGGTCGGACGGTTTCTGGACCCTTCAGCACCGGGATCTCGACATTGATCCGGACTGCCGGAACCATCACGTCCCAGCCGAGGGGATCTGTGAATCAGGTGCCTTGGAGTCCTGTCCACGAACGTCTGATCCGAATTACGCCGAAGCCGGCGATAAGTACACCACTCAACATCAGCGCCATTGTCAGCAGGAGCTGAAGATTGACCGGCGATGGCCGTGTCCCAGTCGGCGTTCCTTGAATAAACCACGGCGCATCGGTCGCCATTGCTGCCCACCACAGTGCGGTAGCGATCGTGACGGCTGCCATTACCCCAGCCAAGAGGACGGCCAGCACTGCTTCGAAGCGGAGGACTTTGCGCGCGAAGTCAATTCTTCGTGCAGCAGCGACACCCACCATCGTCCACTGGGTCAAAGTCGCGGCCACGAGTAGACCCCAGGTGACGAATGCGCCTGAGTAGATCCTGTCGCCTCCGTTGCGCTGGATTTCGTTGAGGTGATGAGCCCAGAAGCTGAGAGGGATGACGGCACAGACGGCTATAACGCTGAGCCCCGTCGCCCGAATGACATGCCTCGAAAGCGAGAGCCATCCACCACTACGGACGAACCGCACAAAAGCCGGAAGCGCCACGAGACCGCCGATCAGTACAAGGGTCGCCCCGACAGCACCCAAGACCACCACCACGCTGAACGCCACCTGGGGTAGTGCCCGGGAAGTGGCTGGCACGGACTGGGCAAAGTGCTCGGATAATTTAGAGAAGCTCGCCCCTGCGAGAACAAATCCGGCCCATGCACACAGAACCACAAGTGCTCCAGTTCGGAGTTGCTCAGGGGCAGAACGACGGGTGCCGACGAAGCCTGCGTCGTGAGCGTGCTCTCGTAATCCGGCCCAGACGATCGACACCTTGATTTTCGGGGTAGGAGCTCTGCCACCCGAGCTGTCCTCGACCAGGGCCACAAGCTCATCGCCGTACCGTTCGCGCCACGCTCGGGGATACCAGCGGAGCAACGACCTCGTCCCATCTCGACTCTGTGTCATCCCAAGATTCCTAACGAGAGTCCGAGGCGTGACGCACCGACATCGGCGATGTGACGCATGTCAACGACAGCATCGGCCAGGGCAGCGGAACCTGCTGCGGTGATGCTGTACGGCCGGCGTCTGTCGTCAGTCTTCAGGGGCTTGATCAAGCCTCTCTCTTCGAGTCGGGTGATCGCCCCATAGAGCGCACCGGGACCAAGGCGGACCCCGGCGAACTCCTCGATGTCCTTGGCGAGGGCATGTCCATGTTTTGGGCCTCCGGCGAGGCTGGCCAAAATCAGCACGGGCGGGTCGTTTGGCCTTCGCAGTCCGATCGAAGCTCTTATGCCGACCACAAGCAAACATTACTACGTATGACGTAGTAATGCAAGACAAAGAACTCATGTACCCCGATCGCCGCTCATTGCGGGGCATCCCACAGCACCTGAGCGTTTCGATCCGACGGTAGGGCCACAGACCCCACCCTTTACTCGTCAGCGTTTCGCCTGAAGCCGAACTCGCACGGTGTCTTGAGGTTTCGGAGTCCGACTCGACCTTTCCGGTCGTCATGGCCGCGTAAGGTTCACGCCCCACACTTGGCCAATGGCCCCTCGGGGATTATCCGCGCCCAAAAATCTTTCGAGAGGACCGGCCCTATTTCACAGTTCTCCCCGTGTCTTGAGAAGGCGAGTTGCTCTGGGCTTGGTGTTGATCGTGGCTTTGGGTGTGTGTCTTTCGACGTGCATCACCCCCAAATCAAAGCGCCACACCTCTTCCCACCCTCGGCCCCGACTTGAGGCCGCCCCGCTCCTCGCCGCTGAGTCGGGACTGCTTCCCTGGGACCTTGCCGCTCCCATCAGCCGGCTGGTAGTCCTACCGGGACCGGGTAATCAACTCGTCCTACTCGGAGGTCTCAACGCGGCGGACAACTCCACGAACGGCGTGTTCACGCTCGACACCACGACCGGGATGCTTCACAGCATGGACAATCTCCACGCGCCCGTTCACGACGCCGTGGGGGCCGTCGCAGATGGACAGGACTTGGTGCTCGGTGGAGGGTCTCCGGCCACGGTGGGCACCGTCCAGGCATTCCCACAGCCTGGGAGTGGGTCGACGACAAGTCCGTCGAGTTCGGCGGGCACAGTGGTGTCCAATTTGCCGAATCCACGCTCTGACGCCGCATCGGCGACAATGGGCGCCGAGACCTATATCGTCGGCGGCTACAACGGTTCTCTGCCGGATGCCGGGGTGCTCTCCACTGTCAATGGGCAAACCTTTGAGGCCGTGGCGTCGCTCCCGGTGCCGGTGCGGTATCCGGCCGTGGCGGTTTTGGGTACAAAACTCTACGTCTTTGGGGGTCAGGCAATCACCGGCCCTGGTGCCGGCGAGCCCGTAGACGACATACAGGTGGTCGACCCTGCCAATCGGAAGGCTTGGGTTGCGGGTCGTCTTCCCGAGCCACTCTCGGGCGGGCTCGCGATGAACATCAACGGCTCGATCTACGTGGCGGGGGGCGAGAGCAGCGTGCCGCAACCATCGACCCCGGGTCTTGGCACCACCCAGATCGGGTCACCCCGCTCCGGATCGAGTCCGGGGGCGGGAGCGAGCGGAGCCTGTGGGTGCCGAGAATGTCATCCGACCCGTTCATGCAGCCAGTTTGTATTCGTGGATGAGACCGCCGAGCCGATTTGATCTTCGGAGTTGGCTCGCATTGGGATTCGGGGTCGGTGGCGTCACCGAGAACATCGAGAGCGGTGACGTCTGTTTAAGAGACCGATGTGGACGATGCTGGTTGTAGTGATCGATGTACTCGGTGAGTACAACTTGGAGCTGGCGAGAGTTGAATATCAGTATTCGATCGAGACATTCCCGACGGATGGTGCCGACAAAGCGTTCCGCATACGCATTTGCCCGCGGCGCTCGAACCGGTATGCGTATGATCCGTATCCGCTCGGATCTGAAGATCTCGTCGAAGCTGGCGGTGAACTTGGCATCCCGGTCACGCACGAGGAATCTGACGGGACGGGCACGATCAACGAGCACCATCATCAGGTTGCGGGCCTGTTGGACCACCCACGCTCCAGTCGGGTTGGCGGTGATCCCGCTCACGTAGACCCGCCGGGTGTCGAGCTCGATGAAGAAGAGCACGTAGAGGCGACGAAGCAGCACGGTATCGACGGTGAAGAAGTCCCATGCCAGCATCGATGACGCCTGAGCTTTGAGGAACTCGCTCCACGGGGGACCGGTTCGACTAGGGGTGGGGTCGATGCCATGGCGGCGGAGGATGGACCAAACAGTCGAGGGGGCAGGTCGCACGCCGAGCCCGACCATCTGTGAATGCTGATCGAAACGGGGAGCGCGCGCCGGTCGAAACGGGGAGCACTTCGGTCGGAACCTACTTGTCGGCCTGAGCCTCGTCCACAGACGTGACTGGCTTTGTTCGGCGGGTCCGGGTCTTGGCGTCGGTGAGCCGGTAGCTCTCACCCTTGGTCTCGATGATTCTGCACCGATGGGTGAGCCGGTCGAGCGTGGCCCCGGTGAGCCGCTCGGATCCGAGCACCTCGGTCCACGATTCGAACGGCAGGTTCGTTGTCACGATCAGGCTGGTGCGCTCATAGGCCGTCGAGATGACGTCGAAGAGCAGCTCAGCGCCGACCTTGGAGGCAGGCACGTAGCCCAGCTCATCGAGGACGAGCAGGTCCAACTTCGCCAACTGGGTCTTCAGGCGCAAGAAGCTCCGTTCGTCTCGGGCCTCGATCAACGTGGTCACCAGTTCGGTGGCCCTGAAGAACCGCACCTTGTAGCCCTTGTGGCACGCCGCGGCGGCGAGGGCCGTCGCCAGGTGTGACTTGCCGGTGCCCGGGTTCCCGACGAGGAGCACGTTCTCGCGCTTGTCGATGAACTCGCAGCGTGCCAGCTCGGCCACCAGCATCTTGTTCACCGACGGTCGAGCGGTGAAGTCGAAGTTCTCCAGTGTCTTTACGGTCGGGAACCGAGCTGCCTTCAAGCGACGCTCGGCCGCTTTGCGTTCGCGTTCGAGGAGCTCCAACTCGGTGAGCTGGAGCAGGTAGGCCAGGTGGTCGACGTTGTCGGTGGCTGCCTGGTTGGCCACCTTCTCGCACTCGGCTCCAATGGTCGGCAGCCGCAGGGATTTGAGGTGATGGTGCAACAGCACCATGGACTTGGTTTCAAGGGACTTCACGCACTTGCTCCTATCTGGGTCAAGGTGCTGTAGGCACCGAGATCGGGTGGGTCGATGACGAAGGACCTGAGATGCGGGTGACCGTCCAAGCTGAACAGCCCGACGGGGCGTTCATCGCGGTGGAACAGGATCAACGAGACGGCGTCGGATCCGGTCGCCCCGATAGAAAGGGCCTCCTCGATGGCTCCGGTGAGCTGGCGCAGCGATGCCCGCTCCATGAGGCGCAGCACCTTGATGTACTCCCTGGTGCCTGCCGATCCGAGGTCTGTCTCGAGCCGTCGACGCAAGTGCCCGAAGCACGCCGGCAGGTCCCAACCCTCCAGGGGTCGGGCGTGATCGAGGGCTCCGGGCTTGCGTTCGAGGAGGGCCAGGTAGTGCCGAGGATCGAAGGAGATCACCTCTTTCGACCAGCACCTCGGGTGTCGGGCCACCACCTCGGTCCCCGAGAGGATGCGGACCTCTTCGATGCCGCCGAGGACGGTCACTTCGTGATGGGCATGCGCGGTCGGCACCGAGTAGTCGTTGCGGTCGAAGCGCACGAGGGAGAGCGAGTTCGCACTGGCCTGGGCGACACGTCGCGGGTCGAAGGATTCAGCGGGCAGGCCGAGCATGGCGGCACGGTCCACCTCCAGGCGCTCGGCCTTCCCCTCGGGCTTGCCCCGCACCGACCGGGCCATGTCCACTCGGCACGCCGCTTCCAGGTGGGCGTTTAGTTCGGTGAAGGAATCGAATGACGGGACCGGGACCAAGAAGTTCCGCCGCCCGAAGCCCACTAGGGACTCGACGTGGCCCTTCTCGTTTCCCCGGGCCACCCGGCAGAAGTGGTGAGTGAAGAGGAAGTGGCTTTCCAGACGCAGGAACTCCCGAGTGAGCTCGCGCTCGCGTCCGGTCACCTTGGCCACGGCGATTCTCGAGTTGTCATAGCTCGTGCGGGTGGGCACCCCGCCGAAGAAGTCGAAGGCGGCCACGTGTCCGGCCTGGAACGTCTCGGTGCACTCGCGTGGGTAGGCCGAGACGTGGAACACGTCCGAATACGGCAAGGTCATGACCGACAACGCCGCCTTCATTTGCTCTCCGGCGATGATCACGGTGGCCTCGCCGAAGTCGTATTGGGCCTCACCGGGGGGATGCGAGAGCGGGACGAAGACCTCTCGGTGGCGCTTCCTGGCCGCCGCCACCTGGGCACGGACCTGGGACGAGCAGCCGGTGTAGCCGTGCTCGTCACGCAGCCGCTCGAAGATCCGCTTGGCGGTGTGGCGCTGCTTGGGCGGGGCGTCGCGGTCGGCGACCAGGATCTCGTCGATGACCCTGAGGAACTGACCCAGTTGCGGCTTCGGACGAGGTGCGCTCTGGCGATAGCCGGGCGGCTCGGCGTTGGCCAGGATCTTCTCCAGGGTCCGGGCGCTGACCCGGTAGTCCCGCCTGATCGAGCGCTTCGACGCGCCCTCCACGAACACCTTGCGCCGGATCTCTGTCCACATCTCCATGTCGGTGTGCACCCTTCTCCCGTCCACTCGCTCGAACCCCAGGCGAGAAGCCTGTGAATGGGATCGAGCGAGCACGGGGATGGTCAGGTGCTCCCCTTTTCGATCAGCGCGTACTGAGTCTCAGGTGCTCCCCTTTTCGATCAGCGTTTACAATTGGCAAGATCACGAACATGATCCCAGGTGACGTGGTCGCCGCAACGAGTCAAGAACTGGAGGTATGCATTCGCATTGCGATTTGAGGCCTTGTAATCCGACCCTGTAGAAGAGTTCATGTATGCAAACCATGCCCGCCAAGTCGGCGCGTCCGGGTCTACCACGAGACAGAACATAAGAAATGCTTCCCGCACTGCCCACGTCTCAAGGAGGGATTCTGAATAGCAAAGGTCGACGGAAACATCGCTGTCGATCGCCTCGATGGTATCGCGGAGCCAGTACCCGAACCGACACCTGGTCGTCATCACAAGGTGGCTGTCATCCGGGAGAGTGCGAATGTTCTTGATGATGGCTTGAGCCATCCCAGCTGCTTCTTCCTTTGGTGTGTTCCACACGACGACGTGCGTGTTCGCAGGGCGACTGCTGACAGGAACCATTGCGGCCGTTGGATAAAGACCCATGAGCTGGTTTGCGGCTTCCACGATTGGTGCCGGACATCGCTGGCACTCATTCATCGCTACATCAACGACTGTCTCGGCCACTAACTCGTCCAGCTTGCTAAGACCTTCCCGATCGTTTCCCCGAAACAGCTAAATGGACTGCCTAGGATCACCGAGAGCGTGTGGGTGCCGAGAATGCCATCCGTGCCACTCAGCTGGACGTTTGCGAAATGATGGTCAGGGCAAAAACTGGGGACATGGCGTTGTCCTTCCCGTACGTGGCATTCGTCCGAATCCTCCAGCTGTTCAAACTCCTTCGCGCTGAGAACAGTGATCTCGCCGTCGAGATCGTGATGCTCCGTCATGAAGTGGCGGTGCTCCGTCGCCAAGTGGCCCGGCCCACATTGCGGGCGAGCGACCGGGCGCTGCTCGCCGGACTAAGTCGGCTCTTCGACTGGCGGCGGCTGGGGAGGTTCTTCGTCCAACCCGAGACCTTGCTCCGCTGGCACCGGGACCTGGTGCGGGGACGATGGACCTACCCCCACCGCTCAGGTCGCCCGAGCGTTCCAGCTGGCACGGTCAAGATCGTCCTCCGGCTGGCGCGAGAGAACTCACACTGGGGTTACCGGAGGATCCACGGCGAGTTAGTCATCATGGGCGTTGGAATTGCACCATCGACTGTCTGGGAGATCCTCCGTCGCCATGGCATCGGCCCCTGCCCGGGACGCACCGGGCCAACGTGGACCGATTTTCTCCGCAGCGAGGCGTCATCGATGCTGGCATGTGACTTCTTCACGGTCGACACGGTGCTGTTGCGTCGCCTCTACGTGCTCTTCTTCATCGAGCTCGACACGCGACGCGTCTATATAAACGGGATCACCGCCAACCCGACTGGAGCGTGGGTGGTCCAACAGGCCCGCAACCTGACGATGGCGCTCGTCGATCGTGCTCATCCCGTCAGATTTCTGGTGCGTGACCGGGATGCCAAGTTCACGGCCAGTTTCGATGAGATCTTCAGATCCGAGCGAATTCGGATCATCCGCACACCGGTCCGAGCGCCGCGGGCCAATGCATTCGCTGAGCGCTTCGTCGGCACGATCCGTCGGGAGTGTCTCGACCGGATGCTGATCTTCCATCGACGTCAGCTTGAAGGGGTCCTCGCCGAGTACATCGATCATTACAACCGGCATCGCCCACATCGCTCGCTCGAACAAGCAGCTCCGTTATCGATGGGCCCTTTGCCAACACGGACCTCGTCTCCGAATGCGGAGAGCCTGGGAAGATCGGCCCGGCTCGGTGGCCTCATACATGAATACAGAATGGCTGCGTGAAGCACTCAGATGAGCTTTTCGGCACCCACAGGTCCGAAGGTCCGATCTGGCTCTGCCAAACCTCTGTGGCATATTGCGGCTGAGTGATTAGTGTAATACACTATCCATGTGTGGATGTCCACAGGTCGGCCAGGCGCCACGGAATTGGCGACGAAGACATTCGCCACGCTCTGGACCACGCCGTCGTGGTCGTGGACCTCGAGCCGGAGGCCGATCCACCGAAACTTCTCGTCATCGGCCCGGACCGCTCCGGCAACCTACTCGAGGTGATCGCGCTCGACCTGGCCGACGAGTTGCTGGTGATTCATGCCATGGCGCTCCGTAAGGAGTACCTAGGACTGCTGCCCAGGGAAAGTGATGACTGAGAAGACTTACAAGACCCGAACTGGCAGGGTCCTCACCGACGCTGATGTCGATGCCATGGCGGAGGATGCCGAACGAGGTTACGACCCTGCTGTCCTCAAGACCCGTAGGCGAGGACGGCCCATGCTTGGTAGCGCGCCGTCGGAGGTCGTGCCAGTACGGCTCGATCCCGACCTCAGACAAGCAGTCGAAGAACGGGCCGCGACGGAGCACACGACGACGAGTGAGATCATCCGCCTGGCACTTCGGCAGTTCCTCGACGTGGCCTGACTGCCGTGTGCCAAGAAAGCCAGTACGTGCCGTGATCAGCCATGGAGCTAGCAAGCTTGCGGTCACAAATATGTGGGAAAACGAGAGCAACAGCGTGGGAAATGCCCAGGCGCGAGGTTGCCTCCGTCCCTGGTGAGCGGGGTTTTGTCGGCGGCCCACCGACCGACCGACCGACCGACCGACCGAGGGCTCCCGACAAAACTCGGTGCGTCGCGTCGACAAAACCCCTACCGATTGATTCCCGAGGTCGCGGGCCTGCGAACAAGACGTCAGAATCGAGCGCGATCCACACGAATAGTCGGGCTGGGTGACGTGTATCTGGCGTTGCAAGTCGCGCGTCCCTGAATACGGAACGCGCCGAAGCAGGGGCTAGCGCCCCCTGTGGCAGGCGGTGATCACGACCGATCTCGGCTCAGCGGCGACCGACTGCGATCGCGGGTTCGGGCTTATCTGGCACCGGTGGAGCCCGGTCCGGGGGCGCATCCTTGTCTAATGGGACGGGACTGAATACGTGACTTGCTGCTCAATTTCTACTTCGAGCGCGTCAGCAACTTGCTGAAGACGGTCGAGACTAACGCCCGCGTAGTTTGTCGATTCATAACGCTGGACTTGTTGCTCCGGGATGTTCAGCCTGCTTGCAAGTTCCTTTTGGCTCAGATGAGCCGCGATCCTGGCCTCGATCAAGGCAAGAGCCACGCCGGCCAATGTCGTGAACACTCGTGCCCGAATCTCGCCGCGGCGGAGGCGCTCGTATTCCGCGATCTGATCGTGCAACTCCTCGAGCTGACTACGGATACCCTCCTGCATCGCGGCGTGGATTCGGGGGTCAACGGTCGCGCTCGGGTCGCGGTTCTTCGCAGCCTCGAATCCTTCTTGCAACCTCTTGGCCGCCGTCTTCGTCATTTTGTACTGACGCTCATTCGTAATCATGACAACACTCCTAGATCTACTGCAACGATCCCTTTTGGGTTTCCAATCCCGGTCCACTTGGAAGAAATCGAGGAATGACGTTCCATCGGGGTCAGCGCCTGCCTCGGCAGGGAAGAGTTCGCCCCCAAACTTTGCCTTCTGAGCTGCACGTCGATCAGCGAACTCGAGCAACACGGGATCCAGTCTGTCTGGGTCGACCCCCGACGCCTCCCAGCACCCATCGAAGTCTCCCGGAATTTCCTTTGCCGTCACGAAACTCCCATCGATATATGCCCTCCGACACCCAGCACTCCCAAGTGAGTCCAAGGCACGTTTGAGTCCTTCCAGCAGTTCCCGGCGCCAAGGTGTGTGGCGCCGAACCGATCAGCCAGTTCGTCCCACGTCGCCGTGTGAACGCCGGGCGGTAGATTTCCCATTCCCTCCTCGAACTCGGGGATGACAACACATCAATATAGTTGTGTCGTCTGGGCTAGTCAAGGCCCCCCGAACGGGTGTTCGATCATATCCTGGGGACTAGTCACTTGATGGACCGACCACACCAGAAAGCCAATCAGGACCAGCCACAGGCTGACGATTCGGACGCCACGCCCACTTGCTGGAGGTCCGAATGGAGGCAGATGGAGCCTCCGGGACGGAAAACCTTGGCAAGGTTTCAAGGGGCCTTTAGTCCTGGTCAGGTGTGATATTGCGTACCATCGCTCGCGCTTCCGTCCCTGGTCAGAGGGCCTATTCCGACACGGAATGTGTTAGTTTCACGTATGGAACATGAGTCGGAGGCCCCCGACATGACTGCCCGGAAGCGTGTCAGCCGTCGTGCCCATAAAGCTGCCTCAAAGGGGGCAGAGAGGCTGTCACTGCGCCCCCTTAGCTTTGAACAGGCCCTGAAGGGCGCGCTTGCGACGCAAGCAGCCCAGGACGACCCGGGAGAGGACAAGGAGGAAGCACGTGGCACTGTATGAACCGCAAGAACAACTGATTCCTCTGTCGACCCCCCGCTCCCGGGAATCGCACTCAGAGAGAGTGGCTTCTCAGATGGAACAGGTCGAGGCGGCGCTCGCTGACGGTTCGATTTGGAAGACGCCCTCCATCCGGGAACAGCTCGCTTCGGGCCTCGACGGCCTGGAAGGTGGCGACACGCACCGGGAGTAGCCTGACCCGTGCGGTGAACAACTTTGTCGTATTCCTTCCGGAACCGAACGCGGTCATCGACTGGATGAGGCAGGGCCAAACCATTCCCGTAATAGAGGACATGGTTGCGTGGCTTGAATCCATAGAGTCGAACGGCCCACCCGAAGTCATCGCTTATGGCCGTGGCGACGGGATGCCTCTGGCCGAAGGGCCGAACTCAGAACTCGTTGAGTTCTACGCCGTGTGGCGGGAACCTGGCATCGGCCCGCCATACGGGGCCGTCGTGGTCCTCAAGATTTACTCCCTCCCGAGTGCCTGAACGGACTTCAACCCTCTTCGTCCTCTTCCTCAGGGATGACCAGAGGAAGCCGTTCTTGCGGTGGCGGGAACGCGCGTTCAAATAGGTCCTGAAACTCGGCCTTGTTGTGGGAGATCCGCATCAGCGTTGTCACGGTGGAAATCTGCTTGTCCAAGTGAGGGCTACCCGTGTCGGCTGTGAGGAACTGGTGGAAGTGGTTCGGTCGGTTGCCGTGCGCATTGCGGGGGTTCAATCGGCGCAACTCGTCGAGCACGCCATGGGGTAGCTCGTCATAGATGTACTTGTTGATCAGCTTGCCCACGTAGGGCGTGCGCTTAGCCGTGCCGGGCCGGTAATCCCACCGCTGCATGCGGTAAACCTGCCGGAAAAACTCGTCGGGGAATGTCTTCGTCCACTTGCGCAGCTCGGGCAGCACGTAGGCATCAAGAATGCGTTGCAGCTCGCCGCGGGCTCTGACTTCTTCATAACCAGTGGCCTCGTCGACCAGTGCGATGATTCCGACTCGGGCGAGGCCGCGTACCAGGATCTCAGCGGCTTCCGCTGCCGGTTGCTGGCTATCCAAGAGATCGTCTTCGTTGCGGGCATCCAGGTACACCTCGCAAACCTGGGGCAACAGGTCTGCGCGATAGCCGACGGACTTGGCACCCTTGACGGTGCGGTAGGGGATCGTGTCCCGTAGATCGGCCTCCAGCTCGCGAGAGACGTAGCTCCGAAGGTTGGCGGCAAACAACACGATCCCACCTCCCTCGGCGCCCTTTGGCCTCCGGGAGCGTCCAAGGGCCGTCAGGAGCGTGCCCTGGTTGATGATGCGAGTCCCGTCCTCAAGAACGGCGCAGCCGAGGGTTTGGGCACCGATCTGAATCGTTCCGTCGTGGGATGCCTGCTGGACCGCCGTGCCCCACCGGGCCTCAGCGGCGCGACGGGCTCCCTCACTTCGTGCCTGGGGGGACAGGCTCTGGGCTCTGGCCTTCCCACCCTCACTGGCGCCTCTTTTCGCCAGGGCCTTGGCGGCTTCACTGATCTTCGTTGGACGGCGGCGGGGAGTGGGCATAGCGACCCTTTCGTGCTCGGGTACGCATAGCTTATAAGGTCCGCTGGGACGAATTCGTCGACGACTGTTTATGCAGTTCAGATGGGATTTTAGTGGCCTAAAGCCGCCAAGTCGTCGACCATGCGTGCCCGCCTACGCATCACCGTTACACCCTCCTGCCAAAGTGACGGCATGGAGATGAACATTTGCTCGCTCGCCCCCTACTTCTCGGACGAGGCGGCTGCCTGGGGACTGTTGGAGTCTCTTCGGTGGCCTAACGGTCCCGAGTGCCCCCACTGTGGCGAAGTTGACCGGGCGACCTACCTCAAGCCCAGGGACGGCCAGCGGACCACCTCGACGGGCAAGGTGAGCTACCGGCGCCTCTGGAAGTGCCAAGCCTGCAAGCGCAAGTTCTCGGTTCTCGTCGGGTCGATCTTCGAGGACTCCAAGGTCCCGCTCTCCAAGTGGCTCATGGCGTTCTACCTCCTAACCGCCAGCAAGAACGGGGTTGCCGCCTATGAGCTTCACCGGACGCTTGGCGTCACGAACAAGACCGCCTGGTTCATGTTCCACCGTATCCGCGAGGCGATGAAGGCGGGTCCCCTGGCCGACATGCTCCGCGGCACGATCGTGGCCGACGAGACCTACATCGGCGGCGATCCGAGGCGCATGAATGCCACGACCCGTGCCCGTTGGGAGCAACGTCGAGACACCCCCTTCAATGGCAGGGAGGGTCGATCGGATAAGGCTGCAATCCTCAGCCTCATCAACGCCGAGTCAGGCGTGGTCCGTTCTCAGGTCGTACCCCGGGTCGACGGTTCCAACCTCCGTAAAGCCATGTCCGAGCAGGTCGACATGGCTGGCAGTCGGCTCTGGACTGACGAGGGCAGCTGGTACAGGCACATCGGCCAGGAGTTCATCGAACACGCCACCGTCAATCACAACGAGAAGCAATACAAGGGCGCCCAAGGCCAGACCACAAACCAGGCTGAGAGCTACTTCTCCCAGCTCAAGCGGAGCCTGGACGGGACCCATCACCGCGTGAGCAAGGAGCACTTGCCCCGGTATCTAGCAGAGCACGACTTTCGGTACTCGACTCGCCAGCTCTCCGACTCGGACCGCATGGTCCAACTCATGGGTCAGACGGGTGGTCGTCGGTTGACCTACCGCACCGTCAAAGCAGGCAGGTCCATCAAGTGACTAGTCCCCCATATCCTCGACCAACGAGGAGCCGGGCTCAGCGTCATCTTGTTCTTGTGTCGTGCCCCGGAGGTTCTCCGGACTGCCTAACGCCGGTATCTAGTGCGGTGACATCTAAATAGCGCGCGATTGCTTGACGGTCTCAAGGGCCACCCGACCGCGGCGGACCTTGGTGATGATCTGCTTGGCCGTCTTGGTCCAGATGAACGGGGTGGGGTCCTCATTGTTGTGGGCGATGTAGCTCTCGATCGCTTCGACGAGGTGAGAAACACTGCCGAAACTGCCGCGCCGGATCCGTTTGGTCGTGATCTCGCCGAACCACCGTTCGACCATGTTCAGCCAGGAAGAACTCGTCGGGGTGAAGTGAAAATGGAAGCGCTTGTGCTTCTCGAGCCACGCCACCACATCAGGATGCTTGTGGGTGGCGTAGTTGTCGAGGATGACGTGGACTTCTTTGCTCCTCGGAACCTCCCGGTCGATCAGGCGTAAGAAGGCCAGGAACTCTCCGTGACGGTGCCGTGAGAAGCACTGGCCGATGAGCTCACCGGTGAGGACATTGAGAGCGGCGAACAAGGTGGTGGTCCCGTGGCGCTTGTAGTCGTGGGTGACCGTGCCCGGGCGGCCCTGTTTCATGGGCAGGCTTTGCTGGGAGCGATCGAGGGCTTGGATCTGGGACTTCTCGTCGAAGCTGAGCACGATGGCCCCGTCGGGCGGGTTCATATAGAGGCCCACCACGTCGATCAGCTTGGACTCGAAGTTGGGGTCGTTCGAAACCTTGAAGGTCTTGACCAGATGAGGCTTGATGCCACGCGCCTTCCACTCCCGCTGCACCGTCGTCCGTGACAACCCACAGTGTTCGGCCATGGTGCGGTTCGACCAGTGGGTGGCATCGGGAGGCGTGCTGTGCAGGGTGTCGCTGATCATCTGGTCGATCTGACCCTGGCTGATGACCGGCTTGCGCCCCCGGCCTTCGTGCACCTCGCCCACCCAGTCGACCCCGTCTGCCTCGAAGTGGCTACGCCACTGAAGGACGGTCGAACGCGACACCCCGAGCACCTCGGCGATTTTGATGTTCGCCACACCGTCTGCGGCCATCAACAGGCCTTTGGCCTCGCGCACGGCACGGTGGGGCAACGAGACGCTCCCTGCTATGTCCTCGAGAGACGCTCTTTCCTTCTTGGTGAGATGCAGTGGTGCAGCAGGTGGATGGGCCATGGACACAGCCTACATCTACTGCGCGACTATTTACATGTCACTGCACTAGACGAATCTGCTGCTCGTCCTACGTGCGAGACTAAGCGGTGGCGAACTTGTGGGTGCCGAAAACCTCATCCGGGCCTGCCTACCAGGACTTTCTCACCACCCAGTTGCGACCCGTAGTGCCCGAATATTGGATCGCACCGTTGAGTGGGAGTTTCTGGTCCCTGGGGCCAGCGCGGAGGCGTCAGCTCGCCAGGTACTGCTCGAGGGCACGGCGGATGACCTCGCTGGTCGTTGTGTGCTCCTCGCTCGCCCGGGAGTCCAGTGCCCGCCGTACGTCGGGGGGGAGACGCACGGCGGTCAGTCCGGCCGGTTCGTCGCCGAGCGGGGGCCGCCCGACGCGGCGGCGCAGCCGGGACGGGTCGAGCCCCGCCTCGGCTTTCTGCTCGGCGTGCTCCCAGAACTCGTCGTCCATCGTCTGGCCGGTGTTCGCCTTTTGGGGTTCGGTCATGGCAGAAGCCTCCTGTACTTGCGCCGCATGGGCATGGCGTGGAAGGCGATCTCCTCACCCTGCTCGTCGACAGCCGTCATGACTTCCAAGATGGTGCCGGCGGTGTCAGGTCCGAGATAGAGGATGTAGGGATCGTCGAGGTCGTCATAAACAGCAAGCGCGTTGGTGATGGCATGCAAGACATCTTCCGGGTTACAGCCATGCTTGAAAGCAGAGTTCCGGATCTCCACCAGAAATATTGTATAACGAAACCCTTCGAACAGAGCAGCCGTGTGGGGGCCGGAACTCAACCGGGCCGGTGACCTGCGCTTCTCCCACCTAGTTGCTTACGCAAGTACGTGGGAAAACGAGAGGTATAGCGTGGGAAATAGCTTTCGAAGGAGCGGGTGTCTTGACAGGTCAAGGGGGTTTTGTCGTCAGCCCACCCAAGGGCTGTCGACAAAATCGGTGGCCTCGCGTCGACAAAACCAAGGAAATCAGTACTCGGGCTCATGGATGAGTCCTCGCATCCATCAAGCGCGTTGCAGGGCGCCGGCTGAATCGGTCAGCGAGCGGCGTTGTCACGACAACCACGACACCGGCGGAGCCAATCGACCGCGTTCGGGCCCGAGCTGTCTTCGGAGACGTCAGCGGTTACTCGGGGACCCTGGTGGCTCGGGTCCATGGGGTGTTGTCCTCGATACCGGATACCAATCGCTGACGGGCCTGCTGAGCCTGCGACGAGGCCGGGCCCGGGACAGCCTCTGTCCGACCTGAAGGGTCCAAGAATTTCGACGAGGAACGTCCTGCGCAACTTCCTAGGAGGGACAGCTGGCGGTGAGGGACGGGGTGTAAACGCTGATCGAAAAGGGGAGCACCTGAGACTCAGAACGCGCTGATCGAAAAGGGGAGCACCTGACCATCCCCGTGCTCGCTCGATCCCATTCACAGGCTTCTCGCCTGGGGTTCGAGCGAGTGGACGGGAGAAGGGTGCACACCGACATGGAGATGTGGACAGAGATCCGGCGCAAGGTGTTCGTGGAGGGCGCGTCGAAGCGCTCGATCAGGCGGGACTACCGGGTCAGCGCCCGGACCCTGGAGAAGATCCTGGCCAACGCCGAGCCGCCCGGCTATCGCCAGAGCACGCCTCGTCCGAAGCCGCAGCTGGGTCAGTTCCTCGGGGTCATCGACGAGATCCTGGTCGCCGATCGGGACGCCCCGGCCAAGCAGCGCCACACCGCCAAGCGGATCTTCGAGCGGCTGCGTGACGAGCACGGCTACACCGGCTGCTCGTCCCAGGTCCGGGCCCAGGTGGCGGCGGCCAGGAGGCGTCAGAGAGAGGTCTTCGTCCCCCTCTCGCATCCCCCCGGTGAGGCCCAATACGACTTCGGCGAGGCCACCGTGATCATCGCCGGTGAGCAGATGAAGGCGGCGTTGTCGGTCATGACACTGCCGTATTCGGACGTGTTCCACGTCTCGGCCTACCCGCGCGAGTGCACCGAGACCTTCCAGGCCGGACACGTGGCCGCCTTCGACTTCTTCGGCGGGGTTCCCACCCGCACCAGTTATGACAATTCGAGAATCGCCGTTTCCAAGGTGGTGGGACGCGAACGCGAGCTGACCCGGGAGTTCTTGCGCCTAGAGAGCCACTTCCTCTTTACCCACCACTTCTGCCGAGTGGCCCGGGGAAACGAGAAGGGCCACGTCGAGTCCCTGGTGGGCTTCGGGCGGCGGAACTTCTTGGTCCCGGTGCCGTCGTTCGATTCCTTCGCCGAACTGAACGCCCACTTGGAAGCGGCGTGCCGAGTGGACATGGAACGATCGGTGCGGGGCAAGCCCGAGGGGAAAGCCAAGCGCCTGGATGTGGACCGAGCCGCCATGCTCGGCCTGCCCGCTGAATCCTTCGACCCGCGACGTGTCGCCCAGGCCAGTGCGAACTCGCTCTCCCTCGTGCGTTTCGACCGCAACGACTACTCAGTGCCGACCGCGCATGCCCATCACGAGGTGACCGTCCTCGGCGGCATCGAAGAGGTCCGCATCCTCTCGGGGACCGAAGTGGTGGCCTGCCATCCGAGGTGCTGGTCGAAAGAGGAGATCTCCTTCGATCCTCGGCACTACTTGGCCCTCCTCGAACGCAAGCCCGGAGCCCTCGATCACGCCCGACCCCTGGAGGGCTGGGATCTGCCTGCGTGCTTCGGGCACTTGCGTCGACGGCTCGAGACAGACCTCGGATCGGCAGGCACCAGGGAGTACATCAAGGTGCTGCGCCTCATGGAGCGGGCATCACTGCGCCAGCTCACCGGAGCCATCGAGGAGGCCCTCTCTATCGGGGCGACCGGATCCGACGCCGTCTCGTTGATCCTGTTCCACCGCGATGAACGCCCCGTCGGGCTGTTCAGCTTGGACGGTCACCCGCATCTCAGGTCCTTTGTCATCGACCCACCCGATCTCGGTGCTTACAGCACCCTGACCCAGATAGGAGCAAGTGCGTGAAGTCCCTTGAAACCCAGTCCATGGTGCTGTTGCACCATCACCTCAAATCCCTGCGGCTGCCGACCATCGGAGCCGAGTGCGAGAAGGTGGCCAACCAGGCAGCCACCGACAACGTCGACCACCTGGCCTACCTGCTCCAGCTCACCGAGTTAGAGCTGCTCGAACGGGAACGCAAAGCGGCCGAGCGTCGCTTGAAGGCAGCTCGGTTCCCGACCATGAAGACACTGGAGAACTTCGACTTCGGTGCTCGACCGTCGGTGAACAAGATGCTCGTGGCCGAGCTGGCGCGCTGCGAGTTCATCGACAAGCGCGAGAACGTGCTCCTCGTCGGGAACCCGGGCACCGGCAAGTCACACCTGGCGACGGCCCTCGCCGCCGCGGCGTGCCACAAGGGCTACAAGGTGCGGTTCTTTCGGGCCACCGAACTGGTGACCACGTTGATCGAGGCCCGAGACGAACGGAGCTTCTTGCGCCTGAAGACCCAGTTGGCGAAGTTGGACCTGCTCGTCCTCGATGAGCTGGGCTACGTGCCTGCCTCCAAGGTCGGCGCTGAGCTGCTCTTCGACGTCATCTCGACGGCCTATGAGCGCACCAGCCTGATCGTGACAACGAACCTGCCGTTCGAATCGTGGACCGAGGTGCTCGGATCCGAGCGGCTCACCGGGGCCACGCTCGACCGGCTCACCCATCGGTGCAGAATCATCGAGACCAAGGGTGAGAGCTACCGGCTCACCGACGCCAAGACCCGGACCCGCCGAACAAAGCCAGTCACGTCTGTGGACGAGGCTCAGGCCGACAAGTAGGTTCCGACCGAAGTGCTCCCCGTTTCGACCGGCGCGCGCTCCCCGTTTCGATCAGCATTCACACGGGGGCTGCCTTGCCGAGAAGCGAGCGATACGCGGTCGCCGGTCGAGCACGGAGCGCTCGGCTCAAGAGGCGGAGCGTTGCCTTCGAGGTTGCCCGCCGTGACTTGGGTTCAGGCGGCGCGGTCGTACTCGTGGACGATGCCACCGAGGACGTCGTGGCGAGTGATCGCGCCGCCATCGCGGCCACTGACCGCTTGGGAGATTGGCTGGGCGAGGTGCAGGCCGCGGTGTGGTCTCGCCTGGTTGTAGTGACGGACGTACTCGTCGAGCACCGATTGGAGATGTCGTCGTGAGATGACAAGGAGATGGTCGAGGCATTCATGGCGGACGGTGCGTACGAACCGTTCCGCGTACGCGTTTGCACGAGGCGAACGCACCGGGGTGCGGATGATCTCGACGCCGATCGAGGCGAACACCGAGTCAAAGCTGGCGGTGAACTTAGTGTCTCTGTCGCGAATGAGGAACCGGAAGCGCCGGCCCGCTTCTTCGAGATCGGCGGCGAAGTTGCGGGCGACCTGGGTCACCCATGGGCCATTCGGGCTGGTAGTGACACCGAGGACGTGGACGACACGTCGCTCCAGCTCGATCACGAACAGCACGTAGTACCGGCGGAGCAACACAGTGTCGACGTGGAAGAAGTCGGTGGCGACGATGCCTTTGGCCTGGGTGGAGAGGAACTCGCTCCAAGTGGGACCCTCACGCCGGGGAGCCGGTGGGAGACCATGCCGACGCAGGACCGTTGCGACGCTCGTCTTCGACACCGTGACACCGAGCTTCTTGAGTTCGCCGACAATCCGGAGGTAGCCCCACCGGGGGTTCTCCCTCGCCAAGCGGCAGATCAACTCCATAGTCTCATTGGGAAGGGCCGGACGACCTGGTCGGCGGTGCGGGAAGGTCCAGCGCCTGCGGACCAGCGAGCGGTGCCAGCCGAGGATTGTCTGCGGCGTGACAAGGAACGACCCCCAAAGCTCTCGGGGTACGAGTCGGGCCAGCAGGGCGACGAGAGCACGGTCGGACCAGGTGAAACGCGGGCGGGTGACCTGGCTGCGGATTCCGACTGATTCCGTACACCCATTCCGATCGAATCCGTACACCTGTTCCGATGTTTTCGGACACCCCGGGGGCCACTGACGTAGCACTGGCGTGAGGTGAGGTAGCCCGGCCACCCTGCCCCGAACTGTTGTTCGAGGAGGAGCCGGTGCCGAGACCCCGTGTCGCCATGCGAAAGATCCGAGATGTTCTGCGCCTGACCTTCGGGGAGAGCCTGAGTCGGCGTCAGGTGAGCGCCTCGCTCGGGATCCCGGTCACGACGGTGTCGGACCACGTCGTCCGGGCCAAGCTGGCCGGGTTGTCGTGGCCACTGCCCGAGGATCTCGACGACACCGCCTTGGAGCGCGCCCTGTTCCCACCGACAGCACCGTCGCGCACCCCTCGGCCGCTCCCGGACTGGGGCTATGTCCACACCGAGCTGCGCAAGAAGTCGGTGACGCTGCAGCTGTTGTGGCTCGAGTACCGCGAGGTCCATCCCGACGGCTACGGATATAGCCAGTTCGCCAACCTCTACAAAGCCTGGCGCCGCCACGTCGACGTCGTCATGCGTCAGGTGCACCGGGCGGGCGAGAAGCTCTTCGTCGACTTCCCGGGCCAGACCATCCCCATCTATGACCGGTCGAGCGGTGCGGTGTCGATGCGGGCCGAGCTCTTTGTGGCCGTGCTCGGGGCGTCGAACTACCTCTATGCCGAGGCGTTCGCGTCCCAGGAGCTTCTCTACTGGGTGACGGGCCATATCCATGCCTTCGAGTACATGGGCGGCTGCCCCGAGATCGTGGTGTGCGACAACCTGCGCTCGGGGGTGAACCGCCCGCACCGCTACGAGCCCGACGTCAACGCCACCTACGCCGAGATGGCCGCCCACTACGGCGTGGCCGTCATCCCGACGAGGCCCTATCGGCCTCGCGACAAAGCCAAGGTCGAAGCAGGGGTGCTGCTGGCCGAGCGCTGGATCATCGCCCGGTTGCGCAAGGAGCGGTTCTTCTCGCTCACCGAAGCCAACGCGCACATCGGGCGGTGCGTGCAGGAGATCAACAACCGGCCCTTTAAGAAGATGGAGGGCTCGCGCGCAAGCCTCTTTAAGTCCGTGGACCTTCCCGCCCTCGCGCCGTTGCCCCCGAGTCCTTATCAGTTCGCCCTGTGGAGGCGCATGACGGTGAACATCGACTACCACGTCGAAGCCGACCGTCACTACTACTCGGTGCCCTACGGGCTCGTCGGACAGAAGGTAGACGTCCGCCTGTCGGCGGTGACCGTCGAGATCTTCTCCTCATCGAGGCGGGTGGCCAGCCACGTGCGCAGCTTCGTGCGCTTCGCCCACAGCACCGATGAGGCCCACATGCCCGAGTCCCATCGCCGTCATGCCCAGTGGACGCCGTCTCGCATCGTGGCCTGGGCGCACAAGACAGGGCCCAACGCGGCGCAGTTGGTCGAGGAGATCCTGGCGGCTCGCCCTCATCCCGAACAGGGGTTCCGCTCGGCCCTGGGCATCATCCGCCTGGCCGACCGCTACGGCACCGAGCGGGCCGAGGCTGCGTGTGGGCGGGCCCTTGCGTTGCGGTCATTCTCCTACCGCTCGGTGGAGTCGATCCTGAAGCACTCCCTCGACCGCCAGCCCTTGCCCGAGGTCGCATCGGCGCCCCCCCATCCCCGTCACCGCAATGTGCGGGGCGCGCACTACTACCGCTGAAAAAGGAGAGAACCATGCTGCAGAACCCCACCATCGAGGGTCTTCGGACCCTGAAGCTCGACGTCATGGCGCAGGGCCTGGTCGAGCAACGTGAACACTCTGATTACCAGGGGCTCGGCTTCGAGGAGCGTCTCGGGCTGCTGGTCGACCGCGAGGTGGCCGAACGCGAGAACCGACGACTGCAGCGCTATCTCAAGTTGGCCAAGCTGCGCTTGCCGGCCACTATCGAGGACATCGACTTCCGACGCCGCAGGGGGCTTGAGAAGTCCCAGGTCCTCACCTTGGCCGAGGGACACTGGGTGACCAACAACCACGCCGTGGTCATCGTGGGGCCCACCGGAGTGGGCAAGACCTATCTCGCCTGTGCGCTCGCCCACTCGGCCATCCGCCACGGACACACCGCTGTGTACGTGCGCGCCCCGCGTCTGTTCGATGACTTGGCCATCGCCCGCGCCGATGGGCGCCTGGCCCGGCTCATGGCCAGCTGGGCCCGAGTGGAGGTCCTGGTGGTCGATGACTTCCTGCTTCGCCCACTCACGCCCGACCAGGCCGCCGATCTGCTCGAGGTCATCGAAGACCGGGCCCAGATCCGTTCGACCATCATCACGTCGCAGTTGCCGGTGTCCATGTGGCACGAGGCTCTGGGCGACGCCACCATCGCCGACGCGGTGCTCGACCGTGTTCTTCAAAACGCCCACCGCATCGAGCTCTCGGGTGAGTCCATGCGCCGGCCCTCTGACCCACCGAACCGGTCCGAGGCCGCCAAATGAAAGACTGTCGACTTCAAGTGGAGGAGGTGATTGTCAGGGGATAACCGAACCCCAACGTCGGCCGCTACGCGGCCTCCGACCAGTGTCCGAAAACTCCGGACTGAGTGTACGGAATCGCCGGAATGTGCAACCTGGCGGCGGAGCACAGCCAGCTGGTGGCGCAGAACAAGGATCTCTGCATCCTTGGCCGCAGTATCCAACCAGTGAACGCGAAAGACCTCGAGCATGCGTCGGAACAAACGGTAGAGGAAGGACAGGGCCACGATGAGAGCCTCACCGAGGGTGTTCTAGCTGGTCAAACCCGGTCGGACGGTTTCTGGACCCTTCAAGCTCGGTCGCTCAGCCGCCCAGGCTCAAGGAAATAGCCCATCCGGCTTGTTGGATCTGAGCCAACGAGTACGTGGTCGACCCTTCTCGCCTGGCACCGTCTGGGCACTGGACCGATCCGCATCGTCGACCCGGTCGTCCACCGGTCAACCAAGAGACCGCCGCGCTCGGTTCAGTCCGTCTGGGCTCAGAGAACCCACGGTGGGGATACCGCCGGATCCAGGGCGAGCTGATCAAGCTCGGTGTCCGCCTGGCAGCGAGCACCATTGCTCGGATCATGAAGGACCACGGCCTCGGACCAGCTCCCCGACGGTCCGGTGCTATGTGGCGGGCGTTCCTGCGGGCCCAGGCAGCCCACATCGTCGCCACCGACTTCTTTACGGTCGACACGCTCATGCTCAGCCGGCTCTACGTGCTCTTCTTCATCGAGCTCGGCCGGCGACGTGTCTGGATCACCGGCGTCACGGCCCACCCCGATGCGGCGTGGGTCACCCAGCAGGCGAGAAACGTGGCCGGGTATATCGCCGACGAAGACATCGATGTGAAGTTCCTCGTCCGCGACCGGGACACTAAGTACGTTGCAGGTTTCGACGAGGTCTTTCGGTCAGAAGGCGCCCAGATTCTGCGAACACCATTCCGGACACCGAATGCCAACGCCTACGCCGAACGATTCGTGAGGACGATCAGATCAGAATGCCTTGACCAGCTTCTGATCTTGAACGCAAGACATCTTGAGCGGGTCCTTCGTAGCTATGTGCACCACTACAACGGCTACCGGCCTCGCCACGGAATCGCGCAGCAGGTCCCGTCACGGGAGTTGCCATCCAACATGTCGGCGGCGCTGCCTATTTGCTTGCACCCGCGCCAAGTCCTTCGACACGATCGGCTCGGAGGGCTGATTCACGAGTACGAACTTGCCGCATGAAGCTGGAATCCCGTTCTCGGACACTACGGGCATGGGATGGCCATAAGCAGTCGGATGCTCCGCCGGTCTTAGCCCCGGGGTGCGAAGAACTCAAGTGCGATGTTGTCGGGGTCTCGAAACGACAATGCCGAGTAGTAAGGCGTGTCCACGATGCCACCGTTGGGGATGCCGAGTTCGTTCAGACGGATCTCCCATGCCCTTAACTCATCGCGGTTTGCACAGCCGAAAGCCACGTGATCGAGCCCCGCCCGCCGCTCGCTGAACGGCTCAGTGCTGTCCAAGTCGGGGAACTGAGTTATGCCAACGATTGTACCGCCGGTAAGCCAAGCGACGCGCTGGAACGGACCTGTGTCCTCGTCAAGGATTGGGTCCGAGCCGAACAGATCCTTGTACCAAGGCACACTCCGTTCAAGGCTCGTAACCGTTAGCGCCACGTGAATAATCGCAGGGAACTCAGGCATCTCTTTTTCCCTTTCGCACCTCGTGGACGCAGCGAATGCTACCTCTTTGGCCCGTCACAACCCACCCCAACGCCGCTTTGGTCACCCAGCAGGCAAGAAACGCGGCCGGCGATTTCGTGGACGACGCTCTCGACTTAAGGCTCCTGGTCCGCGACCGGAATACCAAATATGTGACGAGTTTCGACGAAGTCTTTCGGGCCGGTGGCGCCGAATCGTCCGAACCCCATTCCGGACTCCGAACGCCAACGCATACGCGGAACGGTTCGTGAGGACAGTCAAGAGCGGAATGTCTTGACCAGCTGCTGATTGTGAATGCGCGTCAACTCGAACGTGTTCTTCGTCGGCCAGGTCGGGGGCAGCTCCCGTGCCGTCGACACGTTTCAGCCTCCGGGTTCCCGGGAGCGCACGCTCTTGAGAGTCTTGACGACGTTTACGTGAGATGTGCGCAGCCGTAGTTATTGACGTAGCAGTCGGAGTCGGCCGCTTTAGGGATCGACCTGGAATGCAACCTCACCCAAGACGTAGTCAGGCCCTCCTAGAGAGGCCGACAATGAATCAGAAATATTAGCAACAAAACTAAAGTCGCCTGACGTCGTCGGAGTTCCCGTGATTTCGCCCGTGGCCGTATTGAGGCTCAATCCCGCCTCCGCAAGCTGACCGGACTGCCCCCAGTCAACGTACGGCGCGATACCACCGGTGGCCGAGAGAAACTGATCGTAGGGCACGCCGACCTGACCATCGGGCAGTGATGAGGCGATGGTGAGAGCCGGAACCACGGTCATGTCTGTCGAACCCGTGACTCCACCGAGTGTCGCTGAGATGACCGAACTCCCGGGTGTCCCAGCGGCGAAGTTGACGCCCGTGAATTCAGTGAGTCCAAGGCTTACGACAGACGGCTTGGAACTCAACCACGACGCCAAGGGGGTGATATCGAGTGAGGTGCCGGGATAGTTACCGGTTGCTTGGAAGAGTGGGATCCCAAAGGACTCTTCGTCACCGCTCGGGAGGGTCGCAGAAGCGGGCGATATATCGATCGAACTTGGCGGCGTGCCGAGGCTCACGAATCCGGAATCGACTGGCAGCGTTGAGAAGCCGCTAGGCGACTCACAGGCGCTCACGACCGTACCGATCGAATCCGGCGAGACAGAGTACGAAAATGACGCCGACTGCTGGGCGGAGAACGAACCCGAAACGCTCCCATGAGTCAAGCCGGGAATCGTAAACGTGTTGTCACCGCCGGCGAATCCCACGGCTGCACTCACTACGTCGATCTTCGTCACCCCAGAACTGATCTTGGGCGACGCCTTCCACTTGATTTTTAAGGATCCGGTAAAGGGGAGATTTGATCCGCCGCCGGAAATAAGTGACACACAGGATGTACCAGATGTGCCAATGAGCTTTCCGGACACGACTCCCTTTGTGATGGTGAGCGGGACCCCGCCCTGGGGAGGTGTCGCTGTGCACCCCGTCAGCGTGGCGGCAACCTTGAGCTGGTCGGTAGCTTTGTGGGATGTGACCGTCAGTGGCGGATTGAACGTGGACGATCCGGCCTGATGGAGACACGTCACCAAGTAGTTCTTGGCATTGACAGAAGCTGCACGGGCCGATGCCGCTGGTTGGCTGAGCGCAACGGTGGCTCCTGTCACGATGATGCAGGTCGCGACGGCTGCTCGATAACGTGGTGCAAAATGCCGCAATCTCACGTTGGGCTCCTCCGCATTACTTTGATTGAAACCGGTACTGCCCGTCCAGAAGTGTACGCCCTGAGAGTGCGCCACGCCCCGTCAATTTTGGGGAGTCAGCCCCTCTCTTACCGCGCCAACAGAGCGTCATTCAATTGATCCGACCTCGTAGACGGCCCTCGAGCGGAGGCGTGGTGGTAATGACACCCTCGCATCGTCCGGCCTTAGGCACCGGGACACCGTCGTACTGGAGACACTCGCTCAGAATGACCAGCAAAGTCTGATTCCCGTTTTCGCTGACTGAAACCGATCGGCCGTGTCAGCTGCCTCGCACTGTCACCTAAAACTGGCTACTCGCAAAGTTCCGCATCATCATGCAGGAATAGCAGGCGCTCGGCTGATTTTCGACCCTGTGGGTGCCGAAAATTTCATCCGCATCGTTGAACTGGGATTTTCGGAACCCCCGCCGGCTGGCGATTTGTATCTTGCAATATACGATTGTGTCTGACACAATGATCGCGTGAAACCGATCCGGTTCACGCGGAGCTCCCGCAAGCACCGGATCGGAAGAAGTCCGCCCATCACGTAATCACCATGACCTCCGCCACAATCACCGCCGACCCCGAGACGGGCGACACGACACTCAGCTGGATCGGTCCAGATGAGCGTGGCCGGGAGCTGGAGATTGTCGCCGTTGAAAAGGCCGACTGCTTATTGGTCATCCATGTGATGCCGACTCTCTACCGGAAGGGAGGCCAATGACCAAGCGCAAGATCAAGCCCGGCTCGATCGGACCTGACGTCGACCTTGAAGCCGACGAGATCTACCTGGCCGACGGCCGCCGCCTCACCGAACGGCGCGCGGAGGAGATCGCGGAGCGCGCCCTCGCCCGGCATCGGGGCCGGCCATCGGTCTCCGGGGGAAGACGGCGCACCCCGAGCCTCACCGTGCGAGTTCCCCAGCCCACCCGGGAGGCGCTAGAGAAACTTGCCAGGGCCCAGGGCAAACGGCTGGCCGATGTCAGCCGCGAGGCCCTGGATGAGTACGTCTCCCGACATGCCAGCTGACCTGGACACATAGCAAAACGCTTGCGTATACAACAATGTGGGAAATCGAAGCCAACCGCGTGGGAAATGGCCGGGCTCGAGGTGTGTCGCACGCCTGGTCAGATGAGTTTTGTCGTCGGTCACCCCCTCGCACCGTTGTGATGTCCCAGGACATCGCGGACAAACGAACCAGCAAGGTACCCGCTCACGAGGTGATGGGCTCGTAGTTCTTGCCAGGATCGAGGGTGAGGTGGCGAACCAATTCGCCCTCCTGGCTCAGCACCCGGATGTCGAGATCGGCGATCAGGACGATGATTCGTCCGCCTTGGAGGGCCCGACCGACACCGACGTGGTGGAGCTTGGTGCCGTGACGCAAGGTGAAGACGCCGGTCTTGTCGATCTTGTCGTGGCGGACCCGGGTGTGGGGACCCATCTGGTACTTGTCGGGGTCTGGTGAGGCTTTGGCCAGAGCGTCACTACGTCATGGAACCGGACACTCTTCCGGCCACTAGGAGCCGTTGTCATAGGCGTTCACGATCCCTCGAACACGTATCCGGCTTCTTGGCGGCGATGGGTTGGGGAGTTCTCGGCCACCTTCGACTGGCATTGCTAAGCATGAACCTGCGCACTGACGTCGACTCAGGGTGCGCTGTTTTGTGAAATCGGGGCTATCGCTCCGGATTGTCCCGGCCGCGGGCTAGCCTCTTTGTTGGCGCGCCGGGAAGTCGGGTCGGCAACGATTTTGTCGACCCATTGGAGCCACATTGCTCAGCTTCCCAACAAGCCACGCCGTTCAGCAGCCAGAGGTCGGCCGGCGCCCAGGCACTGCAGGTGATCGGGCGTTCACGCCGTACCCGATGCGAGACCTACCTTGAACGGCGCCTCAACCGCCGTTTCGGGTGTGGCATTTCTGATCGCTGCCGGGGGAGCGCTGGGCGCAAGCTTCGTCTTGGTAACGCGCCTGGAACGGTTAGCTGGTCGATGGCATCTCTCAGAGGCGATGCTGGGGCTGGTGGTCGCGTTAGCCGCCGACACACCGGAGATATCCTCAGCAATTACGGCCTCTGCGCGGGGTCAGACCACGATTGGAGCGGGCGTGGTCTTGGGTTCGAACGTGTTCAACCTTGCTGCGCTCCTCGGCCTGAGTGCCATAGTGGCGGGCAGGATCGTCTTGCACCGGAGGGTCGTCATCTTCGAGGGACTGATCGCGTCCTGGGTGGCCATCGTGACATTGGTGGTCATCACGACCGGGCTCGCGGCCGACATTGGGCTCGGTCTGGTCCTGTTGGTCGTGGCGCCCTACGTATTGATTTCGGCTGTCTCGACGCGGGGATTGCGAAAGGTCGGCCTGCCCGGGCGAGTCATCCGCTGGCTGGATCGGGCTGTGGCCGAGGAAGAGCAGGAGCTCGGTGCGGCGATTCACCCCAGGTCAAAGGGTTCGTTTGACGTAGCCTTCGCCGCTGCGAGCCTCGTCGTCGTCGTGGGCGCGAGCGTGGTGATGGAGCGCAGCGCGCAGTCCGTCGGTAAACACTTGGGGCTTTCGGATTTGATCATTGGCGGCGTCGTCCTGGCGGCAGTGACCAGCCTGCCAAATGCGGTCGGTGCCATTTTTCTCGCCGCGCGGGGCCGCGGCACGGCGGTCCTCAGCGAGGCGATGAACAGCAACATGCTAAACGTCGTCATTGGGTTATTCCTCCCGGCTCTCTTCGTCGGGTTGGACGGGAAGTCGGGAGGAAGCACGATCGTCGTCGCCTTCTACGCCGGGCTCACCGTATTCAGCTTGGCCATGGCGTATGCGCGCCGAGGCCTATCGCGTCTCGGAGGGCTCGGGATACTCATCGGCTATCTCATCTTTGTTCTCATCGCAGCGACGAGGTAAACCAACTACGAGGACGTTCCACTCCTTTTTCGAATCGTGTGTCTATCGCTCTTGGCCATCATCGTGGCATACCAAGATCCGACGTGTGCCCGGATGACGTGCATTTGGGGGTCCGTGGGCCACTGATCTAGTCCGTATTCTCTACGGTGCGAGACTGATCGCCATGTCCAAGAATGAGGTCGATGCATATCTTGCGGCGTTGGACGAACCGAAACGGAGCACCCTTGAAGCGCTGCGCAAGACGATCCTCGAGACCTGCCTGACGCAGAACAGGGCATCTCGTACGGTGTGCCCGCCTTTCGATTCCAAGGCAGGGTCATCGCCGGCTTCGCCGCCTTCAAGAGCCATCTGAGTTACCTGCCCACAGCGGGTCTGTTTTTCCCGAAATGGCCGAGGATCTGGCTCACTACAAGACATCGTTGGGAGCCTTGCGGTTCCCGATCGACACGCCGTTGCCGAAGTCCCCCGTCAAGCAACTGATTGCTGTGAGGCAACGCCAGGCCCGCGGCCGATAGGCCAATGAAACTCTCTCGCTCTTGACCGGTGCGGATCGATGCACGGGACTTGGCCACGAGGTCACAGGAGAATGCGGTCTATTCCCCTCCCGGTGAGACGACTTGGCCGATTACCTCCGGCGCGTAACGCTCCCGAGTTCGAGGGAGACTGAACATCAGGACGTGATGTCGGGAGGACGACGTGACCCTCAATGCTTTCCAAGAAGAGCTGTGTCATCAGAGCCGTTGGGACTTTTCGGACCTGCGGGCGATTTTCATCAACTGCACGCTGAAGCGATCGCCCGAGGTCTCCAACACCGAAGGCCTGGCATCGATCTCGATGGAGATAATGCGACGCCAGGGAGTAACAGTCGGCACCATCAGAGCCGTCGACCACGAAATCGCCACGGGCGTGTGGCCCGATATGACCGAGCATGGGTGGGAGCGAGACGAATGGCCGGTTATCACCGCCCAGGTCATGGACGCCGACATCCTCGTGCTGTGCACGCCGATCTGGCTCGGCGAGAAGTCCTCGGTCTGCACCAAGATCGTTGAGCGCCTCTACGGCAACTCCCATCTCCTAAACAACCGCGGTCAGTATGCCTATTACGGCCGAGTCGGAGGTTGCCTCGTCACGGGCAATGAGGATGGCGTCAAGCATTGCGCCATGAATATCCTCTATTCCTTACAACACCTTGGGTACGTGATCCCCCCGCAAGCCGACGCCGGGTGGATTGGCGAGGCCGGGCCTGGCCCGTCGTATCTCGATCCGGGATCAGGGGGTCCGGAAAATGACTTCACCAACCGCAACACCACATTCATGACGTGGAATCTGCTCCACCTAGCCCGGATGCTCAAGGACGCCGACGGTGTTCCGGATCATGGTAACCAACGATCGGCGTGGGAGGCCGGCTGTCGCTTCGACTTCCCCAACCCGGAGCATCGCTGATTGCGGGAAGCCGTTAGAGCACCCGGTAGCGACGGGCCGATCCGGATCGGGTCCAGGTCGACCTCGCGGTGGCTCTTCGGCATGCAACTCGGAAGTTGGGTCCGGCGCGAGAAAGCAGAAGCGGTCCGCTGGCCCGTACCCAACAGCAACCTCGACGGCTGGGGGCGCCTCGGGGCGGGAGCGCTCGGGGCCGAGAGTATCGGCCAACCCCTCTGGCCGGGGCTTTCCCCGTATCGTTGCGTTCTTGACTAAGTGGGAAATCCAGACCAACAGCGTGGGAAATCGCTCCGCGCGGGCCGTCGTACGGGCAGGTCAATAGAGTTGTGTCGAGGGCCCACCGACCGACCGACCTACCGGGCCGACCAACCAATACGCCACCGACTGTTCCGACCGGCCGAGGCTTACCGAACGCAAAGCTGAGCTCCCGAATGGAGCTCCTGTCTCCCGAGACCCGCCAGCGGCGCGGCTCGTGTGACGTTTTAGGATGGCCAGAACGTGAAGAAACACTCCGTCTGGAAGATCGTCGGCCTCGCTGGCCTCGCTGGTGTCGCCGCAACGGGCGTGGTAGTTGTCCGATCGGAACGTCGTCGTCGGGCGTACACGCCCGAGGACGTGCGAACGCGACTGCATCAGCGAGTCGCTGAAATTACCGATGTCCCGGTGACGAGCCTGCCGACCAATCGACCAGAGCACTTCCGCCGCTCACCTCACTGGGCGCGAAAGTTGTTCTCGCTCGTGCACCGTGGATGAATCCCTTAGCCTGGCCGACGCCATCGAGATAACGCGCACGGGGGATCTGTGGCTTTTCCGAGGCCCAAGCGCCGCTGACCGCGCCATCCGAGTTTTCACCAACAGTCCTGTCAACCATGTGGGCATGGCCGTCGTGCTCGACGACCTTCCGCCGCTGATGTGGCATGCCGAACTGGGCCACTCGCTACTGGATGTGTGGAGTGGGACGTACCATCGCGGCGTGCAACTGCACGACCTGCGAGGGGCGGCAACCACCTGGATGGAGCGCTACCACCAAGGCGCCTGGCTCCGCCAACTAGACGTTGAAGTTACTCAGGAAATGGAAGATGCCCTGTTAAAGGAGATCGCTCGTCAGGACGGTACTTCGTTCCCCTCCACGCTCGCATTGGTGGGCCGCTGGGCCCGGGGGAGGATGCACCGCCCGGCCGCCATTGAGGCCAGCTATTGCGCCGAAGTCGTCGCCGGCACCTATCAGGCCATGGGGCTTCTTGACCGCAACCGCCCCGCTAACTGGTACGACCCCGGCCGCTTCTGGAGTGGCGATCACCTCGAGCTTCTTCGAGATGCTCGTCTGGGCGAGGAGATCACGGTATTGAGCACCTTAACGGAACCTCCCACGTCCGGCTGAGGGAAGTACCAATCCCCGTAGCTGCCCGTTCCTGCTGATTCCTCTCGCCGCCCGACGTACGCATTCACGCCCGGGGCATGACTTGCCATCGCCGTACGGCGACATCGGAACACCTCTCAGCAACACTGATGTCGTCCTCGGCGGGCGAGCCGAATTGCCCGTTTCGTCTGGTATGAGGTCTCCGGCAACCCCCATGGATTCCAGGCGATGTTTCGCCACTCATAGGGCCGCTCCATCCGGACAGACTCGGCAAAAGAAAACCAACGTACGAAGGGGTCTTTCGGCCCTGTTCTCGGGAAGTCGAGCCGTCGATATCTGATGCATGAACCAAACAAACGAACTAAATCTCGTTAGACGCGAACTCGACGCTCTGGACTATGCCCGACTTACCGATTCGACCCCCGCTCGTGACGCTCTTCACAAGGCGCTATGTCAACGCGAAGCTCTACTACTTGGTCGACAAAAGTTGACTCGCAGCGTGCTCGACATCGCCCTTTCATCGTCTGCGTCATCCCAGGTGGACGTAGGACCGGTTCGCTGCCAAATGTGGCCGTCGTTGGGGACACCGAATCAGACGGACTCAGTACCCAGTAGCGCAGAACGAACGTGTCCGTGAATAAGCGCACGCCGCTTGTCGCTGCTGGGGCCGGATTGATCACAATCGGCATCGCCCTACCTGACTCCGCCTATGCCGGTCCAGTTGACACGACCCCTCGGTCACCGTGCAGGGGGGTCCCTGTCGATCAGTGTTCCTACGGCCGCCGGCAATCTCGAAACCCAGGCTGGCCAACCCCGTGGGGGGTGAGACCATCAGTGGCCTCTTAGGCCAGGTTCAGGTGAAGGCGCGCGCGACGATCCTGCAGGCTCAGGCTGGGTCGCGAGCGTCATCTCCACCGCCTTCACCCCGCCCTCGGGACCGGCCATACCCGCCAGCGCAGCCGCCTACAGCGCCGGCGTGGTCACGCAGGTTGGCACCGCTGTACACACATCGAATAATCCGAGCAACCTCACCGGAGTCGTTCCCGCCGTCACGGCGACCGGGATCACGGGGGACAACTCCGCCACTTGGACCCCGACGATCAGCGTGACCGTCGCTGGAGGGATGGCCGCCGGGGTGTATTCGGGGACAATTACCCACTCCGTCCTTTAGGTTCATGAAGACGGCCGCCTGTCATGCGGGCGGCAGCACCGCCATGCGTCTTTTCGATTCATGCGCTGCGGTCTCGCCACCGTCGCCATTTGCGCTGGACTCACCACCCGCCGCTCGCGCGTCCAGCGCTGCCCCTGCAGCGGCCGGCGGCGGCATCGGGCTGCGCCTGGTCAGCGTTCTGGCCTCAGAACTCAACAATCCTCGAGCACGGATATACATCGTGGGTCATGTTGCGCCGGGCTCAGTCGTTGATCGCCGAATCGAGGTCTCCAACACGACGGCCTCGACCATGCACGTCGTCGTGTACGCAGCCACCGCCATCATCGCGAACGGGTCGTTCCTGGGTGCCGCGGGACACACTCCTAACGCGGTGCCCAGTTGGACTTCAGTCAGCCCGGGCGCAGCCGAAGTCCCCGCAGGCGGGGACTTCATGGGCGCCGTGAGCATCGCAGTGCGACCCCAGGCGGCCCCCGGGGAGCAGTACGGAGCGGTCTGGGCACAGGTGAACTCAGCTCCGTCCGCTGGCGGCCTCACTCAAGTAAGCCGCGTCGGCATCCGTATCTACCTCTCAGTCGGGTTCGGCGAACCACCCGCGTCCAACTTTACGATCGAGTCGCTGACCGCCGAACCCTCGCCCGAGGGCGAGCCAAAAGTCCTCGCGACCGTGCATAACACAGGCGGTCTGGCTCTCGACACGAGTGAAAACCTGAACCTCCGGGCTGGACCCGGCGGTATCAGGGCCGGCCCGTTCCCCGCCACCCTCGGCGCTACTTTGGCAGTCGGGGATACCGAACCCGTTACGTTCGACTTGGACAAGCGACTACCCGCCGGCCCGTGGGACGCGCTGATCACACTGCAAAGCGGACTACTCGAACGCAGCTCACAAGCAACCATCACCTTCCCCGAGACCGGGGCATCGCCCCCAGGGAAAGCCAGGCCCACTTGGTCAAAATGGTTGTACCTGGCCATCGTGGGGCTTGTCGTCCTAATGCTGACAACTATCGCTGCCCTGCTCGTTCTGCTTCGGCGCCTCCGACGTCGACCGCTCAGAGAAATGGTCCGCGGATAAAACCGCTCCATGTTCCTACCGCCCCAATGGCACAAACACCTGTCAGAAGCTTCGCAGCGTCGGGACGGCCCACCAGACGTCGACGCCATGGGTAAGCCAATTCTTCGATCGCCATCTACCCAAGCACCGGGTCTTGCTGCTGCGGCCACTCCTGCTGGATTGCGCCTTCAAGGTTCTGTCGGTGCCGAACACCCGTCCGTAGCGGCTCACCCACGTCTCTCTCGAGCATGAGGGTCGCGTCGAAATCATCGAGATCAGTCATCCGAGTTGGCCGGGCGGTCTCCAGAAAATGATCACCACCAACTCGAGTGGAGCAAGGGCAAGCTGACAGGCCCGCAAGCGCCGACTCCAGTTCGCAAAACCAAGACACTGGGGTACTCATGAGCGCACGTGACCGATCTTGTCCCTTGACCACACAAAGCTCACCCGGCCTCAGACTTCGAGGCCGGGTGAGTCGTCCTGTCTACAAGCGCGTGGCTCAGGCGATGACAGGCACCCTCGCCGTGGCTCGCACCGCAGGGAACTCGGCGTCCGCGGGCACCCGGCGGAAGTGCCACAGACCGGCCACCGTCAAGAGCAGCATGATGCCTGCCAAGATGAACGAGGCGACCGCTGCCACGAGGGCGATTTGCCCGAACGTCCCAAACGCGTACGCCTCGAGAAGCAGCCCCCGAAGGGTCGTGCCCTGGAACACCGTCTGAACCTTGCCTTCGGCCGCGGTGTAGGCCGCTG
This sequence comes from uncultured Acidimicrobiaceae bacterium, assembly GCA_963793645.1. Classification (GTDB taxonomy): domain Bacteria; phylum Actinomycetota; class Acidimicrobiia; order Acidimicrobiales; family UBA8190; genus CAWCAW01. The sequence goes on from CAWCAW010000006.1 coordinate 530,699, forward strand.
AGCCCTTGGGCAGTGCCATCGCCTTTGCCGACAACTGGGCGTAGCTCAGGCCCCCACCGATCTCCTGCAGGTGCACGGCAATGAAGTCATTCGCGTAGACCTCGGCCTGCTGGCCGGTCACGAGCGGTTGGCCCGCGTACTTACCCACCGTCGAGACCATCGGAGGCGTGATCTCAGTGCCCGCCTTGGCGTGGGTAAAGGCTGCCGCTGCCGGGAAGGTGATCTGCTGCTCGGCCAGCTGGTTGTGGACATTCGAGGTGGCGAAGCTATAGCCCCAAATACCGAGTGCTCCCGCGGCCAGCAGGACGACAACCAGGACACCGCCTCCTGCCGTCAGGATCATGTCAAAGGTCTTGCGTTTCATAGTCGTTCTCCTTGTCATATCCCCTCTACGGGGACCCTTTGATGTCACCGTGCGCCTTCAGCGTGGGGAACCGACAGTGCCGAAGGTCCTGGTCAGCACCTGGAGCCTCGTTATGTGCCGAAAGACCCATGCCATTGGTCACACCGTCAAAGTCGGGACTGCCATGAAATATGCCTTTCGGCCCTGGCCGCGGTCCGTTCCAGGCGCGCACTGTGTTCTATGCCGTTCGCGTTGGATGAAGACACCTTGCTTTCGCTGGTCGAGCTTGATCGGGAGGAATGTCTGGACCTGCTCGGTCGGGCAACTATCGGTCGCGTGGTCTTGAGTGTGGACTGCATTCCGGTGGCCGTCCCCGTCAACTTTTCGCTGGTCGACGGGGACGCCGTATTCGCCACGGACGTCGGATCCAAGCTCGACGCCGCCATTCGGGGGCATGTGGTGAGCGTGGAAGCCGACCATGTCGATGGCCTGTACCACACGGGGTGGAGCGTCCTGCTCACGGGTGTCGCGCAGGTCATCACTGACCCGGAGACAATCAAACGGACGAGGTGTTCCGTCCGGGCGTGGGCCCCTGGAAACCATCCATTCCTGGTGAGGGTTCCTTCCACTCTCATCTCGGGCCGCCGACTTACGTGGGGAGCTGCATCGACAACCTTGACGCCAACATGAACGTCGGCGAACAGGAACGGCGTTTGCCGCGCGTTCGGCGCATTCCGGCCCGGGTGCCCGCCCAGGTGAGCGCAATGGCCAGCCTGCGCTCCGCGGCACGGACCATGGTCGAGTCCGGCGTGGCAGCGGTCTTGGTCGAGAGCCCCATTGGTCCCGTCGGGCTTGTCACGGCGAGCGACCTCGTCGAAGCGATCGCCAGGGGCGCGGACCCGGATGTACTTTGGGCCGGCGAGATCGCCCGCCCGGCGCCCAAGGTCGTCAGCTGCGGGCAGAACCCGGTCAAGCTGGGTGAGGAGATGGTCGCCGACCGGTTCGAGGTGGTGGCTGTGATGGATGAGGGCAACCCGGTGGGCGTGGCCTCGGTCCTCGATGTCCTCGGGGCCGTGCTCCGTAGAGCGAGCGAAGCCCCACAACCACATACCGTGAACGCGGATCTCGACCTCAGTCCTGCGTGCACCAGCTAACGGGTTGCTACCCTCGAAGTTCGTGCCGTTTCGTCGCATCAATGATCCCGTGCGCCTCCAGGCGCTCATCGAAGCCATGCTTCTCATTGAGGCGGACGTTGACCTGCCGGGCGTATTGCGAGACATCGTCCAGGCTGCCGCCGACCTTGCCGGTGCCCGCTACGGTGCCCTGGGGGTGCTCGATGAGACGCACACCCATCTGGATGATTTCATCACCGTCGGCCTCGATGCCGAGGCCCGGGCTGCCATCGGCCCTCTTCCTCAGGGCGAAGGCATCCTGGGCGTAGTCATTCGGGAGGCAGTACCCCTACACCTCACAGACCTCGCCGAGCACGCTGACAGTGTGGGGTTCCCCCCGCATCACCCCCCGATGAAGTCGTTTCTCGGTGTCCCGGTTCTCGTGCGCGGCGACGTCTACGGCAACCTGTATCTGTGTGACAAGAACGACGGGACCGCGTTCACGGACGAGGATGAGGACATCGTGATGGCACTGGGGGCGGCCGCCGGGCTCGTGATCGACAAGGCCCGACTTCATGCTCGTCTTCGCGACCTCACTCTGGCGGAAGAGCGAGAGCGCATGGCCCGCAATCTGCACGACACCGTTATCCAGCGGCTCTTTGCCATTGGTCTCGGCTTGCAAGGCACGGCTCGTCTCATCTCATCTGAAGAAGGTAAACAGCGTGTTGAGGAGCTCATCGACGAGCTCGACGTCACGGTCCGCCAGATTCGTACCACGATCTTCGCCATCACACGCTCCCGGAGAAGCGCGAGTAACCAGGGACTCCGGCGCGAGATCCTCGATGTGGTCGACGAGGCTACAGGTCGCCTTGGCCTGGACGTGCGCACCGACTTCGAAGGGCCCATCGACGCGGCCGTAGGGGAAACGACGGCCGAACACCTTCTGTTCAGCTTGCGCGAGGCAATCTCCAACGTTGTTCGTCACGCCCACGCCACCAACACCGAGATAGAGGTGCGCATCGGACCCGACGGGTTCCTCGTACTTCGCGTATCCGATGACGGCATAGGCATCGCCAAAGGAACCCGAGGCGGTGGCCGAGGTCTCGCCAATCTTCGAGAACGGGCCCGACTGCTCGGTGGATCGTGTGAGATTCATCAGCGTTCCGAAGGTGGATCAGAGCTGGTGTGGTCAGCCCGTGACCTCGGATGAACGAAGGGAATGCAACGCGATGATGAGCCGATGACGACGAAGGTTTTCCTTCTCGATGACCACGAGATCATTCGGCGCGGGCTGAGGGAGTTGTTCGACGCCGAAGAAAACATGGAGGTGGTGGGAGAGGCCTCCACCGCCGAAGAAGCCCTGGCCCGGGTCCCCTCGACCGGAGCTGACGTCGCCGTTCTCGATGTCCGGCTCGCTGACGGTGACGGCGTCGAAGTGTGCCGGGATCTGATGTCGCGACAACCCGGGATCCACTGTCTGATGCTGACCTCCTTCGCTGACGACGAGGCGCTGTTCGCCGCCATCCTGGCGGGAGCCGCCGGCTTTGTGCTCAAGGACGTGCGGGGCCTCGATCTCGTCTCCGCCGTTCGCCGGGTGGCCGCGGGCCAATCACTGATCGACGCCGACCTTCGATCCAAAGTCACGGCCCGCATGCGCTCCAGAGACGTTGAAGACGACTATCTCGCCAAATTGTCATCGCGAGAACGACAGGTCTTGGATCTCATTGCCGAAGGAAAGACCAATCGGCAGATCGGCGAAGAGCTTTTCCTCGCGGAAAAGACGGTCAAGAACTATGTCTCGAGTGTGCTCATGAAAATGGGGCTGTCTCGACGTACCGAGGCGGCGGTATACGCCGTGAAACGAGCAGAACGGCACGCACCAGGCCATGAACCTCGATGACGGCCATGGCATGATCGCCCCCAAACAGGACTTATAGCCCTAGTCGCACGGAGAGCATTCGGACAAGGTGGAGCTGTCGGGGCGCTACCGCACCCCCGGAGAGGCACACCATGAAGGCACTCATCTATCACGGGCCGAATGACAAGAGCTGGGGCGAGGTTCCCGACCCGAAGCTCATTGGCAGCACCGACGCCATCGTCCGCGTTGATGCCACGACAATCTGCGGTAGCGACCTCCACATCTTGAAGGGCCACCTCCCCGAAGTGACGGCGGGACGGATTCTCGGACATGAGGCAGTCGGGACCGTAGAGGATGTCGGTGAGGCCGTGACCACCGTCGCGCCTGGCGACCGGGTACTGGTGTCGTGCATCTCGGCTTGTGGCCGATGCCGCTTCTGCCGAGAGGGCCGATACGGCCAATGTCTGGGCGGCGGGGGCTGGATCCTCGGTCACAACATCGACGGAACCCAGGCCGAAAAGGTACGGGTACCTTTCTGTGACACCTCCACGTATCCGATCCCGGCGGGGGTTGCCGATGAGGAGTTCCTCATGCTCGCCGACATTCTCCCGACTGCCTACGAAGTGGGTGTCCTGAATGGAGGCGTCTCTCCTGGCGATGTCGTCGCCATCGTGGGTGCCGGACCAATCGGCCTTTCAGCCATCCTTGGATCCCTGCTCTTCAGCCCTAGTCACGTGATCGCAATCGATCTCGCCGACACGAGGCTCGAGGCGGCCAAGTCCTTCGGCGCCGATGTGACGGTCAACAACAACCGTGAGGATGCCGCCGCGATTGTCCGAAGTGTCACCGGTGGACTCGGCGCTGATGTGGCGATTGAAGCCGTAGGGACACCGGGGACGTTCGAGCTCGCCACCGAGCTGGTCCGGCCGGGTGGGCGCGTGGCCAACATCGGCGTACATGGCCAGCCGGCCACGCTGCACCTCGAGACTTTGTGGACGAGGGACGTGACGATCACCACAGGCCTCGTCGACACGTACTCGACATCTACGCTCAGCCGACTCATTGCCACCCACCAGCTCGATGGGAAACGCTTTGCCACCCACCACTTCGCGTTCGACGACTTCATGGAGGCATACGACGTCTTCGCAAACGCGTCTGAGACGGGGGCCCTGAAGGTCGTGCTTACCCGTGATCCTTGAAGGCGCCCACCGGCCCACAGCCAGTTACCCGGCCGAACTGATATGTGATGTCACAACTTCGGACGGGACGAAGCTGCGTCTTCGGCCGATTCGGCCGGATGACGCCAATGGGCTGGTCAACTTTCACGAAGGCCTTTCGCCTGTCTCGGTCTACCGGCGGTACTTCTTCGTACACCCGAGGCTTTCAGCGCTCGAAATCGAACGGTTCACCAATGTCGACTACGTCGACCGGCTGGCCTTCGTCGCAGAAGACGACGACCGGCTGGTCGCGGTCGGCCGTTACGACCGGAGTCCCGGTACGGGCGGGGCCGAGGTCGCTTTTGTGGTTGCCGACCAGTTCCAGCATCGCGGGGTGGGAGCACTGCTGCTCGATCTATTGGCTGACGCCGCGTGGCAGCGCGGGGTCACGGATTTCGTGGCCAGCACGTTGACCGAGAACCGGGACATGCTGAGCGTATTCGCGGACTCGGGCTTCAAAGTAAGGACGACCCGAGAAGGCGACACCGTCGAAGTCCGCTTCTCGATCGAGCCCGACGACGACTACTGGGCCTCACTGAGGACCCGTCGTGCCAGGAAGAAGTTGGTCATCGAGACGTCGGCCGCTAGTCATGTGGATTGACCAACGAGGGTCGGAGATTCTCGCTAGGCCCGAATGCCTCCGGTTGCTAGCGGTAGCCGCCAAAGACGATCATATCGGTCGCTTAGCCGTGAATGACAGTCAGGCCCCCTTGGTCGTACCGCTGAACTTCACGATCCACGACCGCGGGGTAGTGGTCCGCACCGGCCCGGGCTGGCTGTCTGAGACGGTGCCGGGGTCCTTGGTCTCGTTCGAGGTCGACCGAGTTGACACCGAACGCGCCGAAGCCTGGAGCGTCTTGGTCCGGGGGCTGGCGTCTGCACTCGACCCAGGCGACCCAACCCCAAGGGCAGGGGCCATGCCAATGCCTTTGGTCCCAAACCCTGGTGAGATCATGATCTGCATCCGCCCAGACGTCGTGACCGGACGCCGCTTTATTCTCGTCGTCCCTGACGGGGCGGAGACCCGGGTAGCAGGTAGCGAAACCGTGGCGCTATAGCTGCGCCTTTCCTGCGATCTGCGGGGGCAAGTATGTGGGAACCCAGGACCAACAGCGTGGGAAATGGTTTAAGACGAGTCCGCGTCCGAACAGGTCAACCGAGTTTTGTCGACGGCCCACCAAATTGTGCAACTGACGTAGGCCCTCACATTGGGGTCGAGGACTTTTGCTTTTAGCCGTTCATAGGGGTCTGCCCGCCGAGGCTCCCCTGGGCGACACAAGAGAAGGTCGAGGTAAGCGCGCCATTCGCAACGTCGATGACGGCCTCGGATGAGGTTTTGTCAGCCTCCGACAGCCCTGGGCCCTTGGTCATTTGGCACCCGAACGTCGGCGAACCAAGCAAGCAGGACAGCGACCCCGGCCCCGAATAACAGCACGTCTGTAATTCCCAAAGAGGAAACGACGGGGCCCACAATGAGGTTGCCTACGCCCACTGTCCCGCCGAACCCCATCATCCAAAGTGCCATCACCCTGCCCCGCACGGCGTTCTCCAGGCGCGCCTGCATGGCCGTGTTAAGGGAGGTGATGAATGCGAAGTAGAAGGCTCCGACCGCGGCGACGACGAAGTAAGCCGTGACGGCGACCCGCGTCAAGGCGAAGCCGGTCAGCGACACTGAATAACCGATCAGACAAACGCGGACGATTGTCGGCTTGGAAATACGAGCAAATACCGTGCCAATAGATATGGCACCCACCAGGGCGCCCAGCCCGAAGCAGGCATAAAGGATGCCGTAGTGCGTCGAGCTTGGTCGGATACTCAGGTTGTGCGCGGCGACGACTGGCATTTGACCTATGAAGGCGAGGGCGAGCAAGGAGAACAAGAAGACCGTGATGAGCGCCCTGCCCACGACGCGGTCCTGACGAGCTACCGCAATACCGGCAAAGAGATCACGCCAGCCACTGGCCTGCTGCCTCTGAGAGGCCAGCCCAGGAAGTGTGACTACTACGAGGGCACCCACGACGAACAGGTATGTGGCGGCGTTGATGACAAAGATCCACGCTGGACCGATCAGTGGGTAGAGGAGTCCGCCGACGATCGGACCGATAACCCGCGAGCCATTCATCTGGGCCGAGTTAAGCGAGATGGCGCCCGAAAGATCCTCGCGACCGACAAGCATCGGTAGGACCGCCGAGTAGGCCGGCCCGAACATGGCGCTGCCTACACCAACCATGATTACCATCACCACCAGCAGTAGACGAGATGGAGTCGGAGACCACACCACCCAGGCGACACCCAACGAGAACACCAGTTGCTCAAGCGCGAGCAGAACGAGGAGCCGCTTGCGATCGACCCTGTCGGCGAGGAGCCCGCCAAGTGCTGGAAACACAAGGGTCGGTCCAAGCTGAGCAAAAATGACGACCCCTACAAAAGTGCTCGAGTGGGTGACGTCGTAGGCGTATGCCCCGAGGACCACATTTTGCATCCACGTTCCGATGTTGGAGGCGAAGAAGCCCAAGAACACGATTCGAAATGTGCGGTGGCGAAGTGCCGACGCCACTGTGCCGTGCTTGGGGCCAATCGGACTATCCCCATCGATTACCGCGTCTTCAATCTCCTCGATGCTGACTACGACATTGCCGTCACCTTCAGAGTCACCACCATTCGATTCCCTGCGGGCGGCGGACACGGGGACATCGTACGGGACGCCTTGGTGGCGGGCGTAAGCCCATCCTGTGCGTCGCCAAGCCCTGCCCGCCAGAGCTCCGGGCCGAGTTATCAAGATGGGCTGCCCCCAAGCCTCCTGACTTTGCCCCGGTGAAACCGCACCCCTTCACAGGCGCCCCGATCGTCCCGCTGAAGTCACCCAATCCGATCGCAGTGCAACGAAAGCGTTGTGCGCTCGTCGAGGCACGTCTACGGTGCACCCATCGACGCCAAACACGGTGCCGCAGATAGCCGCTTTAGGGCGCACAACGAAGGGGGCTCAATGACCGCCGATGCGATTCCTCCCGCCGATACCAGTGACATGCGTGCCGTGCACAAGGTGTTCCGGGAGTCCCTAGCGTCTGCGCCGCAGTTCATCGCGGGCGCCGCTAACGACGACGTCCGCCGCACCATGATCGCGAACTACTACGCCAACGTGATGGAATTCCTGAAAGTGCACCACGACGGCGAAGAGGAGCTGGTTTTTCCGCTGCTCTGCGAGCGTGCGCCCGAACAACGGAGCATCCTCGACAAGGCCGCTGCCGACCACCAAAGCGTCCTCGGACCCATGGACACCGTAGGCGATCGCATCGAGGTCTGGCAGACAAAAGGTGACGACGGCATCCAAGGAATTCTCGACGCCCTGGCAGCATTGCAGGCGACGCTCATCCCTCACCTCGACGAAGAGGAGGCCGAGGTCCTCCCTTTGGCAGCCGCCCACATGAATGCGGCGGAGTGGGGACAGCTCCCTGGCCACGCCATGGGGCATTTCCAGGGTGACAAGATTTGGCTCATCATGGGTCTCATCCGAGAGAACTTCACCCAACAGCAGCGCGACACGATGCTTGCCCACATGCCCCCACCAGCACGCGAAATGTGGGAGACCATGGGCGAGCGTTCGTTCAATGAACTGATCGCTCAGGTGCGACGGGGCTGAAAGCTGACCTGTGGGTGCCGAAATTGTCGCGCCACATCGAAGCGTTCAGAAATACCAGCCTGAAGGTATCCAGGGACTAGGGAGAACCATCCCGTCCACGAACATGGCCCCGCCCACTCGCAACGTGAGCCGGGCGGCGTGGGCCACCGTGAAGGCCCAGTTCTGGGCCGACGTAAGCCCGTAGGCCGCGGCCGAGCCCTCCACCTCGCCCAGGTAACGCCACAACAAGGTGGCCGCCGTGGCCTCGTCGCTAGCTCCCAACATGACCAAGCGGCTTGGGTTCCAAAGCACCCAACCCCGATGGCTGCCCTTATCCACGACGTCCAGACGGTGACGTTCGTCCTCCAACGCGAAGGCGACATCCTCGGTCCGACAGCGCCCGATGCCCGCCTCTACGTCAGCGACCAGCTCCAGGTCCTCCTCTCCACCGGGACGCGCTCCCAGTGCAGCCGGGATAACGCGACGGTCGGCTTCGCCACCCAACTCGGCGGCCGGGTACATGGACAGGCCGGCCAGGGCATAACGGCGCATGGCCCGGGGATCGGGCGAAGACTGAATCATGCGCACCCGGGCACCGTCGGCGTAACCCAAAGCCGCCTCCAGCAGCGCTCCGCCGATCCCCCGGCTCTGGAAGTCGGGGTGAACGAACAACATAGACAAACCCCAGAAGTCCTGGCGCCGAATGGACTCAGCGACCCCCACCACCTCGTCGCCTTGCGTGCCGGCCACTGCCACCCAGGCCCCAGGTCCGTCACGCTCGACGAATCGGGCGTGCGCCGTGCGGCGGGCCTCCACCTGGGCGGGCGACGACGGGGTACTCGGCGGATGAACCCCCTGGGCTTCTGCCTTGGCGTCGGCTGCGTCGATCACCGCCATGGCCACCTCGACGTCCTCGAGACGCATGGACCGCACCTGGAACAACCCCGGCTCGGGAACCTCCCTGCCAGTAGCGATGGCATCCATGGCCCCATGCTCGCACGGGGCGGCCTCCCGTCGGGCGCGCCGCTGCGTCCCCGGCTCTGCGGCCGGCGACCCTGTTCCTCGGTGCCCTGTTCTGGCCCGCCTCCCCGTCGTTCCTCATTTATCCCCATTGTCAGGTACGGACCATGGGCAGCTTGTGGGCGCAAACGACAGTTCGCTAGCGCCATGGGATCTTGCCCTCGCGATCGACTCCGTCTTTGCCGTTGAAGGATGGCCAACCGATCGAGCGCTGCCGCATATTGCATGCCGGGCATTGCCTTTTACCCGCCAGACAGTTGACTCCTCAACGCTCCTGGCGCACCCCGAAGCGTTCGACGTAAAACGTCAGCGCCCTGCGACGTTCCTCGGCATCAATGCCGAACTCGGCCAGGTCGTAATGAACACCGCCGAACCGGCCCCGGGGATGTTCTTCCATGAAGCGAGCCATGGCGCCACGGGCAGTGTCGGTCATCGGCTGGCCAGCAACCTCGTAGACGCGCTCGACCATGGCGACGTCGTCGGCCATGAACTCATCGAAGCGCACATCGATGGTCTGGGCAGGATCCAACACGTCGCGGTCGCGCACGCAGCTGTGCAGCATCTGCTCGAGGCGATCGGACCAATAGCTGCCCACCCAGGCCACGTCCACCTCGCCATGGCTGAGCCGCAGCGAGTACGTGATCATCATCGCCAGCGACGCCGTCACCGATACCGGGTCGCGGTGAGTGAGTACGAAAGTGGCGTCCGGAAAGGTGGCCTGCAGGGCCGGAAACTGCTCGATGTGCTGCGGCGACTTGAGCAACCACCGCGTCCCACCCCGCAACCACTGCAAGACCTGGAGAATCTTCTTCATGTACTGGTAGCTGGGCCGCTGGTCCCGGGACAGGTAGTGGTCGCGCCACGAAGGCATCGGAGAGATCGTCTCGAACAACATTGACGAGAAGTCGATCGCCAAGAGCTGGATCTCCTCATGCACGTGGTCGACGGTCATCTCGTGCATGCGATTGAAATAGGGCATCGCCGCATTGACGAACCAAAGGGCTTGCTCAGTGCGGGCCCGGCGGGGGTCGGGCTCCCCTGGCGCCGGTTTCTCGGCATCGGCCACGACGGGCTCGAGGCTCTCCCAATAGGGAAGCGATCGCAGGGCCGGATCGCTCGACATCAGGTTGTGGAGATGGGTGGTTCCGGTGCGAGGCAAACCGCAAATAACGATGGGGGCCTCGATCTCGATGTCGAGGATCTCGGGATGCTTCCGCACCGTATCCTCGATCAGGAGCCGGTTGCGAAGCAGCCCCGTAAGCAACATGTGTTGAGCCATGACGCCGGCGCCGTTCAGGCGGGCTTCTGTCCGCAGCGCCTGACACAGGACGTCCAGGCGCGCCACGAATTCGAGAGATCCGAAGTCCTCGATGCCGGTCTGAACGATGGCGGCCTCCATCAGCTCATCCGCATCGAGCGAGAGCTTGGTGCCCGCCTCCGCCATCATGGCCAGAATCGCGGAGATGTCGTCGGTGAACCGGGGGTGGGCGAGGTCGTCGATGATCACCGGCGCCGGCCGGCCCGGCGCGCTCATTGCAGCCCGGGGATCATCGGATAGCTCCGAACGACGTGACTTCCACCGAGGGCTGATCGGGGGTCTGCTCGGGCTGGAACCACCGGAACCAGATATGCCCCCGACGATGCCCGGCGGTGGAGACCCAGTTCGGATGGCTCGGGTCACGTGGCGATATCACGATGACCCAGGACCCGTCAGCCTCGTAGGTGATCTGGGCGCCATTGATCGTGACGCGCTCGTAGTCGTAGTTGTACGTGTGGAGAAACGGGTTCCACAGACACATATTCCAAAACACACACTGCGGGGAGCGTCCCCGGATCACCAGGGCCTGGTCATCGTCCAGCGCATAGGCGCCCATGGCGTAAGCAGCGTCACCGGCTGCCCACCCGAAGGTGGTGGACGGCACCGGGTAAGGGGGGCTCACAGTGTTGGGCTCACTCATTGCAAGCGGAACCATCTTCGCCTGCTCTCGCACCCAAGTGAGGGCGGCGCGAAACCGTCGCGCCAGGTCAGCATCATCCTGGTTGAAGACCATGGGTGGATCGTCGGCGGTGATCTCCCAACGAGCGCGCCGACCCCGCACCGGATCCTCAAGGTAATCGCGTGTGATGGCCGCCACTGCGTCGGGCTCGAGCTTGATCCACGGCGTCGCGTCACCCTGCTCTGTCGCTGACAGCACCATTTCGATGGATCCGTCAGGTCCGGGAGACACCTGTCGGCTGTTGAGCCCGCCCACGATGCGCTCGGAGTATCGACCGTCGTCAGGACCGCCGTACACGGTCAGCGAGAGGTACACCGAATCGCCCGGCGTGATTCGGACTCGGTAGGTACGAGTGGGATCGATGGGCACGTAGCAGTAGAAAGCATCGGCGTTATCGCCGCCCCATTTCTTATACGGTCCGACGATGTCAACGAATCTCGGTCTGGCGGTATCAGCCCACACGTTTACGTCGGTGGCAACCTGGAGGATCGACAGGATCCACTTGTGGGCCTCAAGCAGGCTGAGGGCATCATCGGGGCTCGACAGTTGCTCGACCAGCCGGCGGTGCAACGACCCGAGCTCATCGAGGAGCTCAGCGAAGACCACCTCTGTTTCCGTAGCCATGGCGCCGTTATACCAGGCCGGGTCCGACCTCAACCGCCTCGCGAGCGGACGAGGTATCTCGTGTGACTCTCGCAGACGAATCGACCCTCGATGATCGAACTGACCCGATCCGTCTGACAGAGGCCGGAATCCAGAAGTCAGACACCTAGCACGGCGGCGCGCAGCTGTGCGACAAGCGCGGCATCGCCGCTGATCTCGACCTTCGCTGCTTGTTGGCGCCCGGCGCCAAACATGACGAGCTCACCGGGATCGCCCGCCAAAGTGAGGCGGGGCCCGGTGCCGCTCTCTTTGTCGTTTCGTCCTGGGGCGGTGATCACGACCGTGGCCGGAACTTTCTTCGCCATTCCACCCGGCCCGACACGTGCCCACAGAGCATCGGCCAACTCCAGGGAGATTTGGCGGGGTTCCCAGCCGCCTTGGGCCCGACGTACGTCCTCCACGTGGATGAACAACTCGACCGTGTTCATCGGTCCATCGAATGGACGCAGGAGCAACGGAGGACCCCGCCGCACAGTCTCGACGAGACTGTCCCAAGGCGTACGATCCCTGACGGTGCGCCGTACCTTGTCCGTGTAGGCGGCTAGCGGGGGCCAGACGAGTCCGGGCCCACTGTCGGGTCTCCGTTCGCGGACGACGAGGTGAGCGGCCAAATCGAGGTTAGACCAGCCTTCACACAAGGTAGGCGCGTCAGGACCCCACTCGACGAAGAGGTCGCAGAGCGCCTTGCGTTCCTGCTGAGCGAGGCTTGGCTGTGTCATTGGTAGTCAGGGGCGCGGTGCTCTTGCGAGCCCGGTTCCCCATTCCCCTTTCAATCCGTGCGTGCGGTTTTCCCGCACACGGCTTTCCGACGATCTTCTGGACATGGTTACGCTGCCTTCGGGTAACGGATAGTTCCGTGCAAGTGGTACAGGCCCTGGTCCTGGAACCAGGCGGGCGTCCACCGATCGGCTTGACCGGCACGCAGGTTGCGGCCCCGCTTCTTGACCAGCAAGCGAAACAACCGCCACCCCACATACTTGTCGATCTCGCAGAACTTGATGGACGCATTCCCGGTGCGGAAGTAGTTGCCCCAACCCCGGAGGAACTGGTTAAGCCGCACGATGACGACCGGCAACTCCTGTCCGACCTGGCTTCGATCGGTCATGGCCTTGATCTTCGCTCGGGCACGCTTCATCGAACGCACAGACGGCCAGCGCTGAAGGTAGTAGCGGACGATCTTCCGCTGTTCCCAGAGCTTGCCGGACATGCGGGCCCGAAGATGACACCCGAGGAAATCGAAGCCCTCTTTGCCCTCCCGGAGGTCGACCGCTCGGGTCTTGTCCGGGTGGAGAGTGAGGCCGAGGTCTCCCAGAATGGCGGCGGACCGCCGTTGGGCTTCCTCAGCCTGCTCCCGGGACGAACACAACACGACGAAGTCGTCCGCATAGCGGACGACTTCTCCCACGCCCCGTTCGGCCCAGGCCCGGTCGAAGGCGTGCAGGTAGATGTTGGCCAGGAGAGGTGAGATCACCCCGCCCTGAGGCGTGCCCGTGACCGTCTCGGACACCACCCCATCGACCAGCACCCCGGCACGCAACCACTGCCGCAACAGCTTGAGCACCCTCCGGTCCGACACCCGCAGACCGACCAGCGAGAGAAGCCTCTCGTGGTCGATTGAGCCGAAGAAGTCCCGAATATCGGCTTCGAAGACGAAGTGGCTGCCTTCGATGAAGCCTTTCCGGAGCCTCTCCAGAGCGTCGTCGGCCTTTCGTCTGGGCCGAAACCCGAACGAGCAGGGCAGAAAGTCGGCCTCGAAAATAGGTTCGAGGACGATCTTCGTGGCCTGCTGGGCCACTCTGTCCATCACGGTGGGAATGCCCAACGGGCGTTTCGACCCGTCGGGCTTCGGAATCTCCACCCGGCGTACTGCTTTCGGGCGGTAGATGCCTGCACGGAGGCTTTCCTGGAGCTCACCGAGCAGGCGCTCGACTCCGTAATCCTCCACTGACGCCAGGGTCAGACCATCAACCCCGGCGGCACCACGATTAGCACGGACCCGCTTCCACGCCTCCCACAGAACGTCACTTCTGTAGATGCGGTCATACAGGGCGTGGAAACGCCGACCCTCAGACTGCTTGGCCGCAGCCCATAGCCGGTTCTGCAGTTGTCGCACTTTGGCGGGAGGAAGATGCTTCCCCTCGGGGTAGATGGACGGGGCGGTCCCCGTCATGCCCTCGCGCTTACCCGCTCGACCGGCGTGACCGAAGTCGGGGTCCTTCCCTCCCGCCGGGTTCATCCCGGCGATCAGCGGTACTACGACCCCGTCGGACTCCCGCTTGCCTCCGTTGAGTTTCACCACTGGCTTATCCCGACGGTCTTTGCTGACGAGGCTGGCAAGACGGGCCTCTCCTGTCCCGAACCAAACCGTGCGTACGTGCCGCTCCCCATACCCCGAGGGAACCCGACCATGGGCATCTCCGGAACTGGCCAGTCGGTCGGACATGGGCCTTCGCCGTGACATGAGCGGCTCGGCTCCCCTGTTGTAAATGTGACGAGGCTGCAGGACTCGCGCCTGGTGGCACCACGGCCCGCACGCTTGCTCCCTCCAAAGAGGCTTTTGACACCCCGCTCAGCCCGCCGCCTCTCGACGACGAACCGGGGCCTGCTACCGGGCTCTCCGGCGATTACCCGGACGGGACTCTCACCTGCTGGCTTGGTCCAGTTTTCAGGACGCAACATGGTCGCATTCTATGGAACCGGGTTAACTCCGGTGCGTGGAGATCAAGGCGATAAGTTGCGCTCACGCGCCAATAACTCGCTTGGCGTCATGATCGCCGCGCTGCGTAACGACGACGTCGCCCGATAGGAACAATGGCAGCAAGGAGAGAGCCACCAGCCGCCACAAATCCCAACCCGACGGCGAGGAGACCCTGGAGGCCGGGACCGGGACCCGTGAAGGCCAAGGTGCCCGCTGGCGATGACGGCACAGCTGTAGTTGCGGTGACGGCTGGGACGGGCTCCGAACCGGTTGTTGCCGAAGTAGCGGCCGGAATGGTCGTCGGCGACGCGGACGGATTGGGCGAGCTCGTCGGGGCCGAGGACGTGGGCATCGTCGTCGAAGGAGACGGCGGGGGCGTCGAATCCTTTACCACCGAAAATCCCGTTGAGCCATTCCCCGTGACCTGGCCAGGGCTGGTGTCGCCGACAAAGGTGTAAAGGGGTGCCCCGTTATACGTGACCTGGTAGGTGCCGTTGGGTTGAGCCACGGTGGCCACTGTCCCCGTCACCCCTGATCCCGACGTAGGCGCGGCACCCGCCGGCACGGTGAGCGGAGGCCAGACGCTGGCACAACTACCCGTGCATGTCCCGATGCCGCCGTCGTCGCCCGAGAACGTGTAGAGCGCGAATCCCTGGCCATCAGTGAGCACTGGGCCGAAGGTGGCGTTGGCCGTCACCGAGACCGTCGGGTCGCTCGGCCCTGCGGATGCTGGTGACGACCAAGGCACTACCGACAATAGAGACCCCACTGTGACTAGGAACACGCCAGCCACCGACGCTACGGACACCTTTGTCCGCGTTCCCCACCATCGGGCGACACCCACAACGGCTCGGGGAACCCCATGGCCAGGGCTCGTCCTCCCTTTCCCGTCCGAGGGCGCCAGGGTCATCATCGATCTCGTATACGCACGGAATCGCCGCCACGTTCATCTTCCTAACGAAAGGGACGATGCGATGCCGACCTTTCTCCGCAACAACCCCTGTCCGCCTCCGAGTCGGACTGGGTTCGCACAGAGAACTCGCGTGCGGACACACCCTTTGGGTGTACGCCCGAGATGGTGCGTTTTTGAACAAATCGAGAGTCTTGTGCGTATGTCTCCAAGAGCACTTCGACCCTCGAAAGGATGCATGCTGTCATGGCCTTCCGATTCCGAGGTACCCCGAGCGCGTGATCGTTTGAGTTCACCTATATCGTCGACACCGACAAATCACACAGTGCTACATGGCGTTGGCGCAGTGTTGGCGATCGCCGTCCTGACCTCGGCAGTCTTCGTGTCAACGGCGGGAGCTTCGAGCGCGGCGACGGTGGATGTCGTCACCAACACCACCTACGGCCCGATCCTCACCACCGCGCAGGGGTTTACCCTTTACACATTTCCAAGTGACCGCAACGGCATCAGCAGCTGCACGGGCTCGTGTGCTTCGGTATGGCCGGCGTTGACGGTCCCAAGCGGTACCTCCCCAACGTCAGGACCCGGCGTACCCGGAACGGTGAGCGCTGTCGCACAACCCGACGGTTCCCATCAGGTCACTTGCGACGGGTCACCGCTGTACACCTTCGTCGGTGACTCTTCGCCGGGACAGGCTACGGGAAACGGCGTGGGCGGATTCAAGGTGGCCCAGGTGTCGACCCCGGTGAGCGGGTGCGGAGGATCGGCCACGCTGTGCATTAGCAGCGGGCCCAGCGCCTCGGCCACGGCGGGCTTTCCGTTCTCGTTCACGGTAACCACGATCGGCACCCCAACACCGACAATCAAAGAAAAGGGCAAGCTGCCCAGGGGCGTGAAGTTCTACAAGGGTTCGGGCACCGCCATCATCTCGGGCACTCCCGTCTCCACCAAGCACAGGTCGGCAGTGGGGAGCTACCACGTGACTATCACGGCCACCTTCGGGAGGGGAAAGGCGAAGCAAGTGGTGCCGCAAGCCTTCACCTTGACAGTGGGCTGATCACCTATCTCATATCTGGTGAGCCTCACCGATCACTCGAGCCGGCCATCGAGAGTCGTCATGCACAGAGCCCGGCGGGGCAAATTGCCGAGCTCTGTGCATGACTGACGCAACGGCATTCCTGTCAGGTTCAGTCCTGTCGTTGAGCCGGCCGGGACATGCGAACCCGGCGATGTGGGAACTAGGCACCGACCGCCACCTGCGTCCCGGGTGCACCCCTGCCCTATCAATACAAGCGACGAGGTGATGCACCGCTCCTGTCGTTGAAGGAGGGTGGGGTACAGCCAGCCCACCCTCCTTCAACGCGCATTTCGTGGCCGCGGGGCGGCTGGTTAAAACGAGCTCGTGCTGGTTGAGCCGTCGAACGTCAGGCTGCTGACCGGAGTGCTCGATGCACCTGTCTCACAGTTTTCGATGGCCGTTGACGACGCCTTTGTGAAGTAGGCGTTAACCGAGGCCGAACCGGCGAAGGAGCCTGACACCCCTCCCGTGGCATTAAAGCCGATTTCGCCATCCGAGTTGCCGATGACAGTCAAGTTGCCCAGGGTGGCCTTGGAGCCCTTGATGCCGTTGCTCCAGGTTTCCTTGGTCTTGACCGAGATCGTCGACGATGCCGAGGCGAACTCCGAACAACTGGCCACCGACTTGGGAGATCCCGAAGCTTTGACCTTGACCGCCTTGGCTGACACGGTGCCTGAACTCGGCGCGCCTGGCGACGCCGGGGATACCCCCGAGCCCGTGCAAGATGCCAGAGACAGGTCGATCGTGACGATCTCCTTCTTTGGTCCCGGTGGAACGGCCTCGCCTGTTGGCGTCAAAGCGGGGTTGAAGTTGGCGGTCCCTAACACCGCACAGTTAAGCGTGCCCGACTCGGTGGTCGACTTAGCCCATGCCGTGCCCCCCAACAAGGCCACGCTGGATAGCGGTAGCGCCACCGCAGCCAAGATCAGTAACGGCTTTCTGAAATGCATTTACCCCTCCGTTTATTGTGCGCAGACGGCGAATGTTGGCGAGTGGGTGACCCGCATGGCGCGCCGTCACCTTTCGCTTCCGTCCTACCGGGAGTGTGACAAATGTGTGGTGCTGGTTTCGCCCCCAATCCTGGGGAATTCTTGACGTTCAATCCAGGTGATAACCATGGATGCGCAAGTGGAAGCCCTCGTAAACCAGGTGCAAACGCGGTGCAACGACGTGCGTCATAAACGTCGGCAGCTTGAGATCTGGGTGAGGCTGTCGTGCCATCGCGTCATGCGCCGGTCAATGCATTCACTGTTCCGTCATTTGCGTCTCAGTGGGCGCGAGACATGACCAGGCGAGTGCAATCACCTGGGTGGAGCCACGGGTTACCACGCTTATCTCGAAGCGCGAGATGTTCGACACTTGTGAATCAAACAGGGGTCATTTCGCGTTCGTGGTGCCGGCCACCCCGCCGGTACAGCGACGAAGGGGGTTGGCATGGGGAATAGGCGTGCTCTTCGGGCTGCCGCGCTCTTACTTCCGGTCGTAATGGTCGGTGGGATGTTGGTTACGCTCGATGCCGGAACTGCGGACGCATCGGGATCGCTCGGCCTGCCCGCACTGAGCTCCATCTCGCTGGCGCCCACGGTGACTTCCATCGTCCAAGGCCAGACCCAACAGTTCACCGCCACCGGTCTGCTCTCCAATGGGACCGTGCAGACCATCACCAGCGCCCTCACCTGGTCGGCGTCGTCGCCATCAGTGGCGACGGTCTCTCCGACAGGCTTCGTCAACGGATTGTCGGCGGGTGTGGAGTCCATCACGGCAACCGCGCCGGCGGGTTTTCTCGGGCTCCTCTCCCCCCTCACCGGTACGGCCACCCTCGACGTACTGCCCGTGCTCAGTTCCATCACCGTGACCCCGTCGGTGGGCTCCTTGACCCAGGGCCAGACGCAGCAGCTGACTGCTACCGGCCTCTTCTCCAACGGGACGATCCAAACCATCACCAACGACGTCACCTGGTCCTCTGCGACCTCAACGCTGGCGTCGGTGTCAAACACAGGGCTTGCCACGGGGCTACTGCCAGGCGCCGACACCATTACGGCCACGGCGCCGGCTGGACTGCTCACAGGTCCCTTGGCTGGCCTCCCTTCTCCTCTGAGCGGCGCGGCCAGTCTCAACGTGCTCGGGGGATCAGCAACAGGTAACCCGGCATGCACGTTCTCGGGATCGTTGGGCAATACTCCTCTGGTCTTGAATGTCACCCCGGGCGGAGTCGTCGACATCGCCTGCAAGGGCCTGTCCTCCACTACTCCCTACTTGCTCGTAGAGACAAGCCTGCTGCTCGCGGTGGATCCCGCCGCCAAGGCGCTGTTGACGGGCCAAGCGACGTCGGTCCCTGGACTCTTGTCCCTCGTCAACGCCCTGCCCGAGATCAACGCCGCTTCAGAAGCCTTTCCCGTCTCCGACAGCAGCGGCAGCCTTGATTACGACTACACCGTTCCTACCACCCAGGCGTTAGACCCCAATGCAACGTGCCCGCCGACAACCAAGGAGTTCAACTCCGGACTCATCGGGTGCGCTGTGGCCATGATCAACCTGTCCACATTCGATGTGGTCGACGCGGGAACGTTTCTCCTTCACTACAAGACCGACGCATCGCTCTTCCCGCCCAATCCCACGCTGGCCTTGTCTACTAACGCGGCGACCGTCGGCCAAACGGTGTCGATCAGTGATGCACCCGCAGCGACCACCTACTGGTGGATGGCGACGCTCACTTCCCTCTACGCCTTGCTCGATGGGGGCACGGCAGGGGCGTCGACGGTGACCGTGAAGGTCGGGAACAAGAAGGCGGTTTCCGACGCCAGCGTCGTGCCCGCGAGCTACAGCGGCGGCGTCTTCTCCCCGCCCAAGCTGTCTGGGACTTTCGTCGTCCCCAAGGCCAGACGCGGCAAGAAAAAGGTTCTGGTGCAGCTCACTGGCACGCTTCTGGGCATCCCCCTCAGCAATTCGCTGAGCCAGAAGATGAAAGTCTCCAAGTGACCTGCGCCACCACGTGAACTACGTCACCGCTTACTCGCAGCGCCAATCGGTATTGATCACCCATCGCCGTTCGACGAGGACCTTGTCGTGAGAGTGCGAGTGTTCATCAAACTGTCGGTTGATGCTTCACGTACGATCACGATTACGTGACGTGCCTGGCCGCACGGCACCCGATGAGCACATTCTACTCCACCCCCGTCTGCGGGTTCTGTTAGTAGATGACCACGAGTATGTGCGCATTGGTACGCGCGAGGTACTCGAGACGTCCGATGAGATCCTCGTAGTAGGCGAGGCGGCCGATGGCCAAAGCGCCCTGGCCAACACCGAGGACCTCGACCCCGATGTCGTACTCGTCGATATCCGGCTTCCCGATCAAAACGGCCTCGGCCTCGTTCATCGACTCACCGCTGCCAGACCGAGTGTTCGAGTGGTGATCCTCTCCGCGTATAGTGACCCGGCCCTCGTGCGGGCCGCTTTCGGCGTCGGAGCCACCGGATACCTAGTGAAGACAATGCCTCGGAAAGGACTCATCTCTGCCGTCCTCGCCGCCGGCCGGGGGACCGTCGTGCTCGACGCTATGTTGCCGGTGCCACTTGTGGGAGATGAGCAGCATCAATAGGCCCAGCCTTGTGAGCGCGTGGGAAACGGACCTCAGCGAGTGGCGGCACACCACACATGTAGGCAGGGAAGCTCCGATCGGCCCGAGAATGTGAGCCGACCGCCACCTCCGTGGCATCGCCCGCTCGGACAACCAAGTCAAGCACCGGGCTGCCGCAGCAGCTGCCGGCACGCCTAGTGCCCGTATCTACCCACCAGCTCAGCGACGCGGACGAGGTACTCCTCGCGTCGATAGCGATCGAAGCTCTCCCACGTACACAGTGACGTGGGGTCGGTGACGCGATCAATAAAGAGGACTCCGTCCAGATGGTCACACTCATGCTGGTAGGTCCCGGCTGATAGCCCTTGAACGGTATCCTCCCGGTACGTGCCGGCACGATCGAATGCTCCAAGCCGAATCTGCGTAAAGCGCGCTACGTCGCCCCGCATCCCGGGGACCGAGAGACACCCTTCGTTGTTCATGAACTGCTCATCACTCATAGGTGTCCACACCGGATTGATCAACACGGTCAACGGAATCTGCGGCTTGTAGGGGTAGCGCGGGTTGTGGTCGACCTCGATCACACAAATCGCCAGGGGCTCCCCGATCTGCGTGGCAGCCAAGCCGGCACCTTTCGCAGCGCGCATCGTTTCAATCAAGTCATCGATGACACGTTGCACACGCTCGCTGTTGATCTCCTCCGGAGCGACAGCTCGGGCTGGTTCCCGGAGGGCGGGCTCCCCGATGAGCAAGATCGGGCGTGATGAGGAACCCGGACTGTTGCCTGCGAGGAAACTCATGTGACTAAGATACAACAGTGGCTGGAGCCGATGTCATCGTCGTGGGCGCCGGCGTCGAAGGGTTGAGCGTCGCCTGGGCTCTCGGCAGCCGAATGCAATGCACCGTGTTGGTGCTCGAGCGAAACACGATCGGATCTGGTTTCACGGCCAAGTCGAGCGGGATCATCCGTTGCCATTACGGGGTGCCTTCGTTAGCGGCGATGGCGTGGAGGTCCCGAGACGTCCTGGCCGATGCCGAGGCAGCCCTGGGGTCGGATATCGGCTTCCACGAGACCGGATATCTGGTAGGCGTGGGCACCGACAACCGGGCGGCGCTGGATGCGAATGTCGCCATGCATCGAGAACTCGGGATCGACGTGGCGGTGATCGACCCAGACCACGTCGTCGAGTTGTTCCCGCACATGATGATCGACGACTTCGACGCTTTTGCCTACGAGCCAAAGGGGGGTTACGCCGACGCCTATCTGACCGCGGCCGCGTTCGCCCAAGCCGCCCGTCGCTTTGGTGTGAAGCTTCGCCAAGGGTGTGCGGTTCAAGCGCTCTCGATGTCAGGTGACAAGGTGGATGGGGTGATCACGGGCGACGGCGAGGTGCTCGCCGCTGATTGCGTGGTGGTCGCCGCCGGACCGTGGTCGGCGCCTCTGGTAGGAGCTGTTGGTGTGGACCTTCCCATGAAAACCCAGAGAGAGCAGCTCATGATCGTCGACACCGGGATGGAACTGGGTACCGTCCCCGTCGTCTCCGATCTGGTCTCTCTTCAATATTTGCGCCCCGAGCTGTCGAATTGCCTGCTCCTGGGCAACTCCGACCACCACTCGCCGGAGTGGGTGGAGCCTGACCACTACGACAACGGACTCGACGATGACCACGCCATGTCGTCGATCGAGCGGTTCTGGCACCGGTTTCCATGCTTGGAGGACGCTCAGCTGTCATCGAGCTACGCCGGGTGTTACGACGTCACTCCCGACTACAACCCCGTCATCGGCCCCGCTCCCGTCGAGGGCCTCTTGATTTGTGCGGGCTTCAGCGGGCACGGCTACAAGATCTCTCCCGCCGTGGGGACGTTGACCGCAGACATCATTTGCCACGGGGAAAGCCGTGACGCCGACGTCATCGCCGACGACTTCAGGTTCGGTCGATTCGCCGAAGGTTCCCTGCTCGTGAGTCCCCACCCGTACGCGGGTGCTCCGGAGATGCGCTAATCCACTTTCGAGAGTGCAGGATGATGACGGCGAAAGCCTGGCTCAAATAACGTCTTTGAACACCGACGTGCTGGTGGGCGTCTCCTGCGCGACGGGGAAGTTGAACCCGCACTTCGGGCAGGGCTCCGCCAGCGTCTTCTGCTCGGCCTCGATCTCGTAGGCCTTGTCCTGCAGGGTGCCGCACGTCGGACAGATACGCAGCAGGCGCGTCCCCACCAGCTCGAAGTTCGTGATGATGTCCTCCATGATGGCGCCGTTGGCGGCCCATTCCTTGGCGTGCTTGTGGTAGGTGTCCATGTGCCAGTCGTTGAGGGAATCCTTGTTGGCCCACATGCTGATCTCGTTGTACCAACCCGGCTCATCAGGGTGGTCCCACCAGGTCAAGTGCATGAAGCCTGGCTTGTTCATGAGATGATGACGCACGTCTTTGAACACGGTCCTGAACTTGTCGTATGCGTCGGGACTCGAGAATCGGACGCGTTGCATGCTGAGGTAGACGGCCATGTCGGGCTCCTTTACGGCTACGGCTGCGGCTTCACTGAAATCGACTCGACGAGCACACCGTCGCCGAGCCGGCGGGAAACGTCGCGGGCGAGATCTCCCTCGACCACCTGACGCCAACGTGACGTTTCAGGCGTCACGACCAACACGACACGCACCTGGTGGGCGACGGCGACGCGAACGATGGTCTTCACTGGGCGCCGAGTCGCAGCCACCTGCCCGGAGGCCACTACGCCACTTCGCTCAAGCGCACCAATGGCAGCCCTCACCCGGGCGCGTTCCTCATCGAGCTCCTTGCGAGTCGGCATGAGCCCGGGATTTGGGAGGCCGAGAGACGAACCGTAGATTCGGGCCAGGTTGACGACGGCTACGGCGCCACCTTCGCTCACCTCCACCGCACGGCGGATGGCTTTCTTGGGGACATCGTTCCCGGCCGAAGCGATCAGCACCGTAGCCCCGTCGGTGGGCTGGGCATCGAATTTACGACGGCCGAATCGACGAAGGAGCGACGGTGTCTCGTTAGGAGTCACCGACGACGCTGCTGCCAACGCACTCATGAATCGATAAGCGGCGTCGTGTGCGTCGACGACATTGTCGGGAGCGGGTCGACAGCGCGGGCCGCCAAGCTCTCGGACGCCATCGCCGACGTCACGACCTGCGGTTCAGCCGGATCGAAGTCGATGGCACCAGGAGAGCCCTCCACCACCGCCAACGAGCCGAGAGGGGGCAGTCCGTCACGCTTGTCTGTCGCTCGGCGCCAGAAGTGGAGAGGAACGTAGATGGCCACCACCGCGAATCCAAGAAGATAGAGCGTATGGCCTTGGCCGGGTCCCACCACGATGTCGGGGGAGTTCCACCCACCCACGAAGTAGTCGAACGCCAGGAAAAGCCCACACCCCAGTGCGATCCACCGGAAGAAGCCGGGGAGACGGAACGGGCTCACCATGTCGGGACGCATCTGGCGGAGGATGAAGTAACCCAACAACGACCCCGCCACCGCGATGATGTATCCGACGTTGGAGAAGATGTAGATGCGGACCGGGGAACCGAAGAACGCCACCGCGATGGAACAGACGACGTTGAAGATCATGGCCCGGTCGGGGACGTGGTGCTTGTTCTTGTGGGAGAAGAACTTGGGGATCAGCCGGTCTTCTGAGGCTTGGAACAGCGAGCGAGCCACACCCATGATGGCGTTCAACACCGACAGCAGCAGTGCGATGACAAGGGGAACGCCGATCAGGTATTTCACCCACCCAGCGCTGCCGAATATATGGTCGCAGAAGCTTGTGTACAAGGTGAGCGGGTCGTCTGTCTTGAGGGACGCACCGAGGACGCCCACGAATACCACTGCGGTGGCGATGTAGATGAATACCCCGTAGATCCCCTCGACCGTCAGCGCGATCTTGGCGTCACGGCGAGGGTCGCGGCATTCCCCGATATAGCAGGCGGCCGCCTCCATGGCGATGGCGTTCCACGAGATGACGAAGATCCACGACAAGAAGAAAATCGTTCCTGCCGTCTTGGGATCGGCAAAGTGGAACCCCGACACGTTGGCCCAGTGGAACGTACTCGGCTTGAATGCAGGGAGTGCGATGAGCAGCGTCAGTGGCACCATCGACGTGATGCCAAGGACGGTAGCGAACGTGGCGCCCAGCCTGATGCCCAAATAGCACGGGATGAACAGGGCGACTAGGCCCACCACGGTAATCACGAGCACACCGATGGACACCGGTGAGCCGAGAGCCCCGATGGGTGAGAAGCTCCGCCCAAGGGGGACGTGAAAAAGGACGGCGATATACGACGCCGCCAGGAGCATGTTGATCGGAGCCACGGGGAACCACCCCAGCCAGTAGCTCCAACTGAACACGCCGCCGACGTGTCGGGCCGTCGCCTCCCCTAGTGGCTTGTAGCTGTCATACGCATAAGACGGCATGCCGCCCGTTCGATGGGGCAGCAGGGCGGCAAGCTCGCCCATGCAGAGGCACACCACCATGCCGATCAGCACGACCAACGTAATGGCCGGGATGGCCGCCGCTCCCATCGATTGCACGGCAAACGGCACGATGCCGGTCACAAGAATCGTGCCGGCCAGGCCGATGACGAACGCGCCCCACCAGTTCGTCCCTCGGTGCAGAGAGGTGGCGACTTCCGGTGATGCGCCGGTGGTTTCTGTACTCATCGGCTTCTCCTTGTGTCGAGTGTTCGCGCTACGAACTCGGGTTCGGTCCGAGCAAGCTTTCGGTCAAGACGGCAGAAAACAGAAGTCAAAAGAGACTGAGGTATCGATCGATCTCCCAGGCGGACACCTGGGCGTGGTAGGAGAAGAATTCAGCGCGTTTGGTCTCGACGAAGTAATCGATGTACTCCCCGTCGGGAGTCTTCCCGAGCGCCTCACGCAGGACATCGTCTTTTTCGAGGAAACTCACCGCCTCGATGAGCGTGCTCGGGAGACGAGTGAGATCCAATGCGGAGCCCTGTTGCTGGGTGAGAGAAAGGAGATCCGATTGACATGGGCCACCGGGGTCGAGTCCCTTGGACACTCCGTCCATGCCCGCCGCAATCTGTGCCGTCAGGGCCAGATAGGGGTTGGCCGACCCGTCAATACACCGGTTCTCCACCCGGCCAGGCTCCGGCACCCGCAGCATCTGCGTCCGGTCATTGCCTCCGTAGGTGGCGAAACATGGTGACCACGCTGCTCCCGACGTCGGCGCCGCCGCCGCCAGACGCTTATACGAGTTAACCGTCGGGCACGTCAACGCCGTCAGGGCCGGTGCGTGCGCCAAGAGGCCGCCTATGTAGGAGTAGGCGAGTTGGGAGAGACCAAGACCCCGTGCGTCGTCAGGATCGAGGAAAAGCTCGGTAGTCCCCTCGACGTTCCACAAGCTGGTGTGCATGTGCAGGCCGTTGCCAGTCAGGTGCTGGAACGGCTTGGGCATGAACGTCGCCAGCATGCCGGCGTCGCCTGCGAGCGTGTGCACCATGTAACGGAACACGATGATGCGGTCTGCTGTGATCATCGGGTCGGCATATCGGAAGTTCTGCTCGAATTGGCCGTTGGCGTCCTCGTGATCGTTGGCGTAATTCCCCCAACCCAGCTCGCTCTGATGCCGGGCCACCGTCGTGAGGTGCTCGTACATGCGGGTGAGGGCCCGGGCGTCATAACAGGGCAAAGCGGAACGGTCGCGGGCGTCGGCGACCTCGATCTGCCCAGTGGCACCCTCTCGGACAAGGAAGTACTCGGCTTCGGCGCCGGCTCGCATGGCAAACCCAGCTGAGGTCAAACGCTCGAGGGCTCGACGGAGTATGACCCGCGGCGCGAACGGCCACGGTTCGCCTTCACAGTAGGGATCGCACTGGATGATGCCCAGCCCGGGGCGCCACGGGGCCGGCATGTACGAAGAGAGGTCAGGCATCGCCATGATGTCAGGGGACGCCGGAGTTTGGCCCATGGGTCCCGCCGCGAAACCGGCAAAGCCGGCACCGTCTTTGAGAAGCCCGTCAAGGGCGGCGACAGGCACGAGCTTGGCACACGGCTTGCCGTGCAGGTCCACGAACATGGCGAATAGAAACTCGATGCCGTCCCGTTCGAGTGCGGACTCGAAGTCGGCACGCTCCGACGTGGCCGGCGCGACGGTCTTGGTCGCCTCGAGCGTACTGGGGCCAGAATTCATCGCCTCCACCCTCGTTGTTGGTCCGCGCCTGTCATGCAACAACGTTGCCTCAGGGAAAACCAGCTGTGGTTTCGGCGTTGTTAAAGGACTGTTGCGTCGCCGTGAACGATGCCCTGTTGCGTCACCCAATGCGGGCCGCCCACAGCGGATGGAAACCCGATTCTCTGGCTCGATCTGTAACATCGCGGAAACCTAAGATGTTTCCCTTCATGCAACGATGTTGATTGTGGGTCACCCAGTCTCAGAACGAAGTACGGTGCACCGGTACGCCCATCGCGCCCACTACGACCGGGCCACCATCGACGCCATCTTGGACGAAGGCATGGTGTGCCACGTCGGGATCACCACTGACCAGGGAAGTCCCGTGGTGATCCCCCTGGCCTACGGGCGCGACGGCGACCAGCTCTACCTCCATGGCTCGGCCGCCAGCCGGCTCTTCCGCACGGCCCGGACCCAGGGCCTGGAGGTATGCGTCACGGTGACCTTGATAGACGGCATTGTCGTCGCCCGCTCCGTTTACAACACGGACATCAATTACCGGTCGGTTGTGCTCATTGGCGAAGCGACCGAGGTGACGGATCTCGACGAAAAGCGACGCTGCCTCGATGCCCTGGTTGAGCACGTGATCCCGGGAAGAAGCTTGGAGGCCCGAGGGCCGACGGAGAAGGAACTGCGCGCCACGATGGTCCTTCGTCTTCCCATTCATGAGACATCCGCCAAGGTTCGCCGGGGATGGCCAGCGGACAACGAGGAGGATTACGCCCTGCCGATCTGGGCCGGCGTCGTCCCCACCCTGACTCTGTTCCAGGCCCCCCGACCCGATCCTCGGGTGGACGCCGCCCTCGAGGAGCCTTTGTACCTGACGGGATACAGACGACCCTCGTTTCATGAACCGTGACGAAACCCCCGACTCTGTGTCTGGGCGATCGACCCGTCGACCACCGCTCGAGGTGATGAGATCGTGTGTGGACTGATCGGCTTGATGATCAAAGACCAAACGCTGGAATCGTCGCTCGGCGCCATGCTTGTTCCGATGATCGAGGCCTTGGCCGAGCGCGGGCCGGACTCGTCAGGTATTGGCATTTACTCTGACATCGCTCAAGGGTCATCGAACCCGCACCAAGGCCGAAGAATCCGACTCTCACTCGGAAGTGACGCCGCCGTGGACTGGCCGTCGTTGTGCCAGGGCCTGGTGACCCGTTTCGGTACAGGAGTGGTAACGCAGTGCCTGCCGCGGGGAGCGTTGCTCGACGCCTCCGTGGCCGACGCCGAACTGGCTGGCCAATGGATGGCAGATGGATGGCCCGAGGTTCGGGTGTTGGCTCGAGGCCGTGCCCTGAGCCTGATCAAAGACACCGGTCCGCCGGGAGAAACCTGCCGGGCCCACGCGTTGTCGCAATGGCACGGTTACATGGGTATTGCGCACACGAGGATGGCGACGGAGTCGGCTGTAACGTTGCTGCACTCACATCCCTTCGTCCCCGATGACGACCTCTGCATCGTCCACAACGGATCGTTCTCTAACTACGCCAGCGTACGGCGGTGGCTCGTGTCGCAAGGCGTGCACTTCGAATCAAATAACGACTCCGAGGTAGCCGCCCGGCTCCTCGCCGCCCGCCTCGCTCTCGGCGACGATTTGGCAGAAGCGACTCGTTGGATAATGAAGGAACTCGATGGCTTTTTCACCCTGGTCATCACGACGGCATCGGAGATGTCGGTCGTCCGTGATGCGTTTGCGTGCAAGCCCGCCGTGGTGGCGGAAACGGCCCGTTACGTCGCGGTGGCATCGGAGTACCGGGCCCTGGCGCATCTTCCGGGGATCGCCCAGGCCGAAGTGTTCGAGCCACTGCCGGAGGAGGTCTATACGTGGAGTCGCTGAATTGCGACAAGCAGACCGTGCGCGATGTCAATAGCGCACTCCGTCGCCTTGAGCCCGGGTGCGCCGCGTCGGTGGAGCAACCAGGTGGCCGCCACAACCTTGCCGTCGGAATCCCGCAGCCCGTCTCGATCACTATTTACGGCAACGCCGGCTACTTCATCGGCGGGCTATGCGGGGCGAGTGACGGTACGGGCCCCGAGATCGACGTTCACGGATTTGTAGGGTGGTCAGTAGGCGAGAACCTCATGGGGGGTTCGATCCGGGTGCGCGGCAGCGCGTCGGAAAGCGCCGGCGCCAGCGCCCACGGCGGGTTGATCACGATCGAGGGCGACGCGTCGCTTCGGGCGGGGATATCACTCAAGGGTGGCAAGGTGGCGATCGCCGGTGACGCTGGCGCTATGACGGGATTCATGGCCCAGGCCGGCACCATCCTTATCGGCGGAAATGCCGGCCACGGATTGGGTGACTCCTTGTACGAGGCGGTCATCTACGTCGGAGGTTCCATCGCCTCGTTTGGTGCGGACGCCAGGGAAGAGGAGCTCACCGATGACGACGTGCTCGAGGTCAAGCGGCTGGTGTCGTTGAGCGGATTCGACCACATCGACCCGAACCAGATACGGCGGGTTGCCTCAGCTCGACAGCTGTACCACTTCGCCACGCACCACCACGCGGTGTACTGATGGCCGACGTTGCCGATCCGGATCGGCAATACCGATCCCCCGGCGCCACCAACGCAAGCTTTCCGCCGGACGTCGTCGCCCAGGTACATAGCCTGGCGGACACCGGCCAGTACGCCATACGTGGCCTCGGAGCCCGGCGACGGGTACCGAATTTCGACGACCTCGTTTTTCTCACCGCGTCGGTTTCCCGCTACCCCCTCGAGGGGTATCGCGAACGCTGCGAAACGCGCACGGTTATCGGTGGTCGCCACGGTGCCATCCCCCTGGAGCTCGACATCCCCGTGACGATCGCGGGAATGAGCTTTGGGGCACTGTCCGCTTCAGCGAAAGAAGCGCTCGGACTGGCGGCGACGTCGGTCGGCACGTCGACCACGACGGGAGATGGAGGGATGACCCCCGAAGAACGCAAGGCGTCGTCGAAACTCGTCTACCAGGTGCTCCCGTCACGTTATGGCTTTGACCCCGCTGACCTCCGCCAGGCGGACGCCATCGAGATCGTGGTGGGCCAGGGAGCCAAACCGGGAGGAGGCGGACTTCTGCTGGGACAGAAGGTCAATCCCCGCGTGGCGGCCATGCGGACCTTGCCCCCCGGTATCGACCAACGTTCCGCAAGCCGTCACCCCGATTGGGTGGGCCCTGACGACCTTCGAATCAAGATAGAAGAACTGCGCGAAGCCACCGAGTGGCGAGTACCGGTGTATGTCAAGGTCGGGGCCACTCGCGTTGACCACGATGTCAAGCTGGCGGTGGCAGCCGGTGCCGACGTCGTGGTGGTCGACGGGATGCAAGGCGGGACGGCTGCCACGCAGGAAGTCTTCATCGAACATGCCGGGATCCCGACGCTGCCGGCAGTGCGCCTGGCCGCCGATGCTCTGGCGGAGATTGGCATGGAACGAGAAGTACAACTCATCGTTTCGGGCGGGATCAGGTCTGGCGCCGACGTGGCCAAGGCCCTCGCGCTCGGAGCTGATGCCGTCTCTATCGGCGTTGCCGCACTTCTCGCCCTCGGGTGCAACCGGTCGCATGTCACAGACACCGCAGGGACGGATATCGACGTCACTGGGGACTACATCGCCCTCGGCACCACTCCTGGGCATTGCGCGAATTGTCACACCGGGCGCTGCCCAGTCGGGATCACCACCCAGGACCCCTTACTCGAGCGCCGCTTGCAAACGGAGCGGGCTGCAAAAGGTGTTGCCAACTACCTCCGTGCCATCACTATGGAGCTCACCGCTTTGGCGCGGGCATGCGGAAAATCCGACGTCCACCATCTCGAGCCTGAGGACCTGGTGGCGCTGACCGTCGAAGCAGCCGCCATGGCCAAGGTCCCTCTGGCAGGGACTACCTGGATTCCTGGATGATGCGCACAGAGCCGCTCCGGCGCACCTTGGTATGTGCCCACCGGTGAGCCACCCACCTCCCGAGCGTGGGCGTGCCCTACATTGTGCGGGTGCCCACCGCCCGGGGAAACGCTCAGCCGCGGCGCCGAGCAGCACCCGCCGCCAAGGGCGCGCCCTCCAGTCGCAAGAAGGTCGTTGCGAAGGGAGTCGGTGGGAGGCGCAGTGGCCTGACTGCTTCGAAACGATCCGAGCCTCGCCGGACCTCGACCGGCCGACGAAAGACCGCTGAGCTGCCGACCTCCCCGTCGCCTGATGCCGAGGAGATCGCCCGGGGTCGGGTCGGGTGGGTCATTGCCAACCACGTGCGCATGCGGCGTCAGGCGATCGGCCTGAACGTGGGCCAGCTCGCCGAACGGTCGGGCATTTCCAAAGGCATGCTCTCCAAGATCGAAAACGCCCAGACGTCCCCCAGCTTGGCGACCTTGGAACGCTTGGCCGGGGCACTCGATATGCCGTTGACATCGCTCTTTCGAGGTTTGGCAGAAGAACGAGACGCCGTCTTCGTGAAGGCAGGGAGCGGACCCGAGATCGTCCGTCAAGGGACGCGTGCAGGGCACGTCTACGAACTCTTGGGAAGCCTTCGGGGCCCACGCAAGCTCGTCGAGCCTCTCCTCGTTTCACTGACGGAGGGAAGTGAGGTGTTCCCGATCTTCCAGCACGCGGGAACGGAGATCCTCTACATGCTCACCGGCGCCATGGACTACGGCTACGGGAAGCAGCACTACCGCATGGAGCCGGGCGATACCTTGCAATTCGAAGGGGACATCCCCCACGGACCGACGATGCTGGTAAAGCTCCCTATCCGATTCCTGTCAATCACTATCTACGGGGACCGGCCCTGATCGGCGCTGCTGCGTGAGTATGGGTTAAAGCCGGTGACCGTGGCTCCCATAGAGAAAGGCGCGGTCGGCCGGCCCACTGCCGAGGATGGCGCCTTGAGAATCGACCTCTGGCACCTCAAACACGGCATTGCCACGGAGGTGGCGCCCGGTCGCCTCGAGGGGCGCCGGCGCAACGAGGACGGGCAACGCGGTCAAGCTGATCACCCGGTCGCGGACGGACCTACCGAATACGCGGCCCAGCCGCCGCCGGCGCCGCGAGCCAACGACGATCGCATCCGCCTGGCGATCCTCGGCTGCCTCCACGATGGCCTGCGCCAGATAGAAACCGTTGGCACGGACGACGGAACCAGACGCGTCGATGCCTCCGCCGCGCAGCTCGCGAACCGCCACCTCGACCAGGCGGGCCGACTCGCTGTCCGTCATGGCGGCCAGACCTCGACCGCCGATCAAGATCTCGTTGACACTGAGCACGTGCACAGATGACCCGTGTTCACCGGCAAGAGCCGCCACATAACTCAAGGCGACGGGGGACGATTGTGAGTCGTCGATGGCGACCAGCACTCTTTCGAACATGGGCCCGGCTCCAGCTCCGGAGGCCTCGGGTGAGGCGCTCACCTTTGTTTCCTCCATGTTAACGGCCATATCAGCACCGTAGGCACTTGATTCGGCATACTGCGGACGGATCTTGAGCACGCCCGGCCTGTTCGGGGAGCTCCAAGGGGGCATGGGGAGGGGTTCCCATGCGAGTCGGCTCACCCCCGGGCGCGCCTCACCGACGGTGGGCATGGGTCTCGGCCTGCCGTCCGGCGCCCTACGTCTTACTCGTACTCCCTGGTCAGGCCATTTCTGTGATCCCCACGGTCTCGCCGGGCCGAAGCTGGGCCAAAAGCCGGCGGTCCCCACTACCGACGCCCGGCCCGCCGTCACCTTGGCTCCCCGGCTCGGAGAGGGTCCCGTCCCCGACGGCGCCTTAACACGATGGATACGCCCAAGACACCCGGGCGAAATCTCAAGTGAGTTCACTGGCGGTGAACAAGGTTTCCATGACTGGAAGGAAGGCCCGATGCCCACCGCGCTGGAGCGCTTCGTGCGCCAAGACGGACGCGACGAGCAGATCGACGAGATCGCGCGCCTGATCGCCGACAAAGGGATCACTTACATCTACTTCCAGTTTGTGTCGGTCACGGGACGCGTCATGGGAAAAGGAATTCCGGCCGCCCACTGGAAGTCGGCCGCCACCAAGGGTTTCCAACTCGTCTACGGCGCCACCGCCAATCTGTTCACCGACCGCCACGACCAGTACATCGGCTACGGGCCTGAGGCGCGCGAGCTGGTGGGCTTGCCTGACGTCGAGACCTTCAAAGTGCTGCCCTGGGACCCACACGTGGCCCGCACCTTCTGCACCTTGTTCCGGGGACGTGAAGAGCCCGACGATCCCGGCGGCTACCTGACGTCGGATTGCCGGGGCAACCTCCGACGCATCCACGAGCAGTTCACGGCTGATACCGGCTTGCACCTCCGAATCGGCTGTGAACCGGAGATGATGTGGCTAAAGACCAACGCGGACGGTTCGCCGTCGGTCGAAGGGGCCACCCGCCCGTACTGCTACCACATCGACCAATTCTCGGAGCTCCAACCGGTCATTCACAAAGTCATCGACTATTGCGGTCAACTTGGCCTCGACATGATCCAAGGTGACCACGAAGACGCCCCTGGTCAGCTCGAGCTCAACTTTGAATTCGATCGGGCCGAGCTGACTGCCGATCGTCTGACGACCTACCGTCAGGTCTGCAAGCAGGTCGGCCGTGAGCTCGGCCTGTTTCCCTGCTTCATGCCCAAACCGTTCATGGGAGTATCGGCCAACGGTTGCCACCACAACATCTCCTTGTGGCAAGACGAGACGAACATGTTCCTCCCCGACGGCGAAGACGCTCGTATGCCGAGCAAGACCGGGCTTCACGCCATCGGTGGGGTCCTCATGCACCTCAAGGCCCTGACCGCGATCACGGCCCCCACGGTGAATTCGTATCGCCGTTTTGCCGACGCCGGCTTCTGGGCTCCGGTCTTCGCCGATTGGGGATACCAGAACCGCACCACCGCCATGCGGGTAAGCGCTCCGGGGCGCTTCGAATACCGGTCGGTGGACTCTTCGGTCAATCCCTACCTCTCCATGGCGGCGCTGTTGACGGCGATGCACGACGGTCTCGACCAAAGCATCGACCCGGGCCCTCCAGAAGAAGGAAATATCTACGACGCCATCGCGGCGGGCAAAGAGGTTGAGCGGATTCCAAGCACGCTGGGAGAGGCGCTCCAAGCACTTGAGGCCGACCCTGTCATCCGCCAGGCGCTACCCGGAGACATGTACCGGGTCTTCATGCACTACAAACGAGACGAGTGGGAGCGCTTCATCGGCACTGTCACCGATTGGGACATCAAGGAGTACCTCGACATCCTGCCGTGATATCGCGCCCGACGAATAGGACCGTGCCGTTGTGAGGCGAGGAAGATCGTGACTGGAAACATTGCGGCACGTCGAGCGCTCGTGTTTCAGCACCTCGATGTCGAGCATCCAGGCTCGTTGGGCCATTTGCTGCGGGCCAATGGCGTCGAGCTGGTGGCGATCGAACTCGACGAGGGTGAGCCCATCCCCACCCTCCAGGATTTCGACCTCCTCGTCGTCATGGGCGGCCCCATGAATGTGTGGGAGGAGGAGGCACACCCATGGCTGGTCGCAGAAAAGGCGGCCATACGCAGTTGGGTCAACGAACTGCGCCGCCCCTATCTCGGTGTTTGCCTCGGCCACCAACTTCTCGCCGATGCCCTCGGTGGTGCCGTGGCGCTGATGGCCGAGCCTGAGATAGGCGTAACTCGCATGAACCTCACTCCGGCGGCAGCTACGGATTCACTTTTTGCCGGGATGAAGACGCCGATCGAAGGGGTCCAGTGGCACAGCTGTGAAGTGACGGCGTTGCCTCCGGGAGCCACGGCGCTCGCCGGCAACGACAGCTGCGCCATCCAGGCCTTTCGAGTCGAGCCCTACGCGTGGGGCGTGCAATTCCACGTCGAGGTATCCGGGAGCACGGTGGCGGAGTGGGCGGAGATCCCGCAGTACCGGACCGCACTGGAAGACTGTGGACGTAGCGTCGAATGGCTGGCATCGTCCGTGGCCGAGCACCTCGAGGACCTGGAGCTCAATGCACGCCTGGTCGGTGAGCATCTCCTATCGGTAATCGACGTCACCAAGGGAACGCCTAACCCGTCCGGGACCGACATGGCCGAGTGTCATCCCACTGCAATATCGGCGCAGCTGTTGTGACCGCCTTGGACAACACCGATCTCGGACTCCAACCGAACCAGAACACAACGGCATCGTGGGCGACGTCGATTGCTCGAGCCGTGGATGACAAAGCCGTGACAGATTGGCTTTCCAAGGAGCAGCTATCCACTATCCATCTCGGTCTCATCGACGCGTCAGGAACGATCCGTGAGAAACGGCTCGGTATCGCCGGAGCAACTCGGGCCTTTGAGAGCGGTTGGAGCTTCATTGATGCTGTCCAATGGTGGGACCCTGCTGACCGGACCTGGGGCGGTGGAGGAGCCATGGACGCGCCGGTTGCGATCGATCACGAGAGCGGCCGGCCGTATCCCTTCGAAGCACGTGCGGCGTCATTCCTGGCCGACTTCAGCGGTGCCTTGGGGGAACTGTCACCTCGTGTGCAGCTCCGGCGAATGGTCGAGCGCGCCGCCGCACTTGGTTTGGTGGCGGAGGTCGGGTGGGAATTCGAGTTGATCGTTCTGGACGGCAGCTCTCCCGGCCGCTCCCCCGATCTGATGAGCCACCCACTGCGTCCTGCCTTGGCGGACAACCGCTGCTGGTCAGCCCTGACCCCCGCCGTCGCCGCGCAGTCTGTTGCGGAGCTCGTCTCCGTTCTCACCGCCGGCGGGGTCCCTGTCGACCATGTGTGCGCCGAACTTGGCCCGGGATGCCTTGAGCTCGCCACCGAGCACCGCTCAGCCGTCCGTTCGGCTGACGACGCCGCCTTCGCCAAGCTTCTTACAAAGGCCTTTTACGCACGCCAAGGGCAGATCGCCACCTTCATGGCCCAGCTGTCGGACGAGTTCCCTGGGTTAGGGGGCCACCCGAGCTTGTCGCTGGCGTCGACCGTAGATGGGCGCCCCTTGCTGGAAGACGAGCACGGAGAGCTGTCCGCCTTGGGGCGATCAGCCGTTGCCGGAGTCGTCACCTTGTTGCCCGACCTATTGGTGATGGGCGCCCCCACTCCGAACTCCTATCGTCGCTTTGCTTCCGGCAACTGGGCCCCGTCCACAGCCACCTGGGGTCCCCGCAATTACAGCTGCGCGCTGCGCGTGGTTCACGCCGGCAACGACAGTCGGCTCGAATTGAGGATCGCGGGCGCCGATACCAGCCCCCATCTCTGTCTGGCCATGTTCCTCGGTGCTGCCGTCTGGGGCATGGAGAACAACCTCGAACCGCCCCCACCGGTCATGCCGCCCGATGATGGCCGGGTGGTGACCGGGTGCAGAACCCTTCCTCGAAACCTCCTTGAGGCGTCGGAACGCTTTGTCACCAGCAAAGGGGCACTCGAGCTGTTCGGAACCGCCTTCGTCGAGCACTACGGCGCGTCGCGCCTCGCCGAGGACGAGGCATGTCGTCGCTTTGTCCCTGCGCAGGAACAGCAACGCTACCTGCAACACGTCTGATCACTTGGGGAGGTCTTGTGACGCTGACCGAGAGCCGACCGTTCGAGCTGGCGCCGGAGGAGGTGGAGCGATTTGGCGCCGATGGCTTCGTCATCGTCGATCGGATCATTGATCCCGCCCTGGCAGCAGCGGCCCTGGCACGATACGAAGAGCTCTTCTCGGGGCACTTCGAGACCGGCCTCTACCCTGACGAATGGAACTGGCGCGCCGAGCGCGACGCGCCGGACCTCACTCGCCAAATTTGCAACGCATGGAAGTCCGACCGCGCTATCGCGGCCGTCGTCTTGCGCGAGGACATCGCCAGAGCCTGCGCCCTCCTCGGCAGATGGCCCGGGGCGCGTCTCAGCCAGGACAACCTGTTGTGGAAACCACCAGGTGGTAGGCCTCTCGGGTTTCACCAGGATTCCAGCTACGAGCAGTGGGCGGTACCCCCCGACTGGGTCAGCTGCT
Source organism: uncultured Acidimicrobiaceae bacterium (assembly GCA_963793645.1). GTDB lineage: Bacteria > Actinomycetota > Acidimicrobiia > Acidimicrobiales > UBA8190 > CAWCAW01. The sequence continues at coordinate 566,938 of CAWCAW010000006.1, forward strand.
GGATAGCCCTTGATGACACCACAGCCAAGGGGGGCACCGTCGAATATGTGCGCGGTTCACACCAATGGCAACAGTGGGGAATGATCGAGGAGTTCCACGGACCACGGGACCCCCACCGCGAGCTGCGTGAGGCGGCCGCCGCAGCGGGTGTGGAACCCGAAATGGTTCCCGTCGAGGTGCCCGCCGGCGGCGGCGCATTCCATGCCGGATGGACGTGGCATGGATCGGGGGTCAACCGGTCGGCCTTGCCGCGCCGCTCCTTGGTAGCCCACTGCATGTCTTCAGAGGCGCGCTTTCATGCCGACGCCGTTGGCTACCTCTATAGCCGGTACAAGCGGTTCGGGGATCAAGACATGGACGAGACGTTTTTTCCCATTACGTGGCGCAGCGACGGATACCGGTCTCCATTCATCGAGCCCTACTGCGATCGTCGCATTGGTTGGGCCGGTGGGGGGGCCACGTAAGTCGAAAATTCGCTATGACGTCGCTGACGCCCACTTGGAGGCGATCTTGGCATTGGATCGAGGCACACCAGACGTACCCGTCATGATTTGTCGATGTTGCTCCGTCCACCGACTCGGCTTTCGCAGCCCGCTCGGCGCGATTCTGAGCACCTAAAAGCGGGCGGGGAAGTTCCAGGAAATGGGCACAGTCCTTGGTCACGTCTGTCGGTCCCAAGCCACTGGCGGAGCTCAACTGTCCATGTCATCGTGAATGTCATGACCCGAAACACGGAATTAGTAGTGTGCGAAGGAGACGAGACCGGTCAGGAGCTGTTGGAGCAAGCGTTGCGCGTGCTCGATCCCGACATCCTTGGTGTCTCGCTCGTACTCCATCGATTCGACCTGTCGTTGGAGAACCGGCGGCGCACCGGAAATGCGATCGTCACCGAGGCGGCTACCGCCATGCGTGACCTCGGGCTGGGTCTGAAGGCGGCAACCATCACCCCACCTGGGATTGGAGACGTTGGCTCACCCAATCGGATCCTTCGGGAAGGTATCGGTGGGTCGGTGATCATCAGAACCGGCCGGCGCATCCCAGGCGTCAACCCCATCGCCCCCATCGTTCATCCGATCGTTGTGGTGCGCATGGCCGTGGGAGACGCCTACGGAGCCGAAGAATGGCGGTCCGGGACGTCGGGGGCGATGGATGAACAGGCAGGACGGACCGAGCGGATCGATCGAGCCACCTGCCGAGCGGTAGCTGAGTACTCGTTTCGGACAGCCCGCGACATGGGAGCGTGCGTCTACGGAGGGCCCAAGTGGACGGTCTCGCCTCTCTATGAGGGAATGTTGAAGGAGGAGATGGACGACGCCGCATTACGCCATCAGGGCGTGTCCTATCGGCCGACGCTGATTGACGCTGCATACGCGGGACTGCTGACGGAGTCTTACGAGCAGGCTCTCGTCATCCCGGCGTTGAACCGAGACGGTGACTGTCTATCCGATCTCGTATTGGCCCTCTTCGGCTCGATTGCCGGCGCCGAATCGGTATTGCTGAGCCTCGATGACGCCTTGGTCCCGGTTGTCGCCATGGCCGAGGCCCCTCACGGAACAGCCCCATCGCTCTGCGGGAAGAACGTCGCCAACCCCATGGCAATGCTCTTGGCCTGCGCGGCCATGCTCGACTACGCCGGACGTCGTGATGATCCTCGCCTGGCAACAGCATCTCGTGCGATTCGCAATGCGACGTTTGATACTGCCTCGGACGGAATCCGCACTTTCGACCTCGGTGGTCATGCTTCTACCAGCGACCTCGTTGACAATGTCATCGAGCGATTGACGCAGCGCCTCTTGAGCGCCCGAACCTGACGGCCCCGGGATGAGAAGATCTGAGATTCGATGCGACAACCTCGACCACGGCAACTCGACTGGCTCGGAGGATTAGGAATCATCCTTAGACGTAACTGTCGACCGTGCTTTGGCGGTAGGGCTATGCCGCTCACGAAGAATGGCGATGCTCAGCACGACCGCTGTTCCCGTCTCCGCCACGATGGCCACAAAGCCGGAATAGGAGACTCCAGGTTCCTTGAAGTGGAACAGACCTCCAGGTAAGTACAACGTGAGGAGGTATCCACCGAGTACCCCGAGAGAGAAGAGGATGCCAGATGCCGCCATGAGCAAGCCTGGACGGATCATCAGGCCGATCGCAATGAGCACCGCGGAGATGGCTGTGAGCAGGAAGAGCCATCCCACGGTCGGGATGTAGCGGTAATGCTCCCCCTCGTAAAGGTTGAGGTGGACGATGGCGGTAGCTATGAGGAAGATCCCCGCTGTGGCGCGCAGAACGCGACTCATTGACCTCAGCCTCCTAGGTGGGCTGCCCTTGTCGATGACCGAAGATGGAGACATCCGAGGTTGCTGACCTCGCGGCGATACCAGAGATGCTCGTGCCTTGTCAGCTCCCGAGGTCACTCGTTGACCGAGCTGAGCTGGTGGGGTTGAAGGCGTTCGGCACCGGGTAGTTGCCGAGGACCAGGTTCAATATGGCCGCGTGTTGCATCTCCACCGGATGAATGCTGGCCGCGGTCTGAATGGCCTTGGTGCTCGAGAGCGCCTCGATGCCCGATTGATACGTCTGGGCGGCGATGTTCTCGATCTCAAGGGCCAGCTTGGCCAATCCAGCCACGTCGGTCACCTGGCCGAACATCTGGTTCACGGTGGGAGTGAGGGCGGGATCGGTCTCGGTCACCTTGGCCTGGCCCGCCCCCGTCAAGATGGCATTCCAGGCAGCCGCATGCTGGGTGTGTTGGGCCATGGCCGTCGTCGCAAAGGTCACGATGGCAGGCGGAACGGTCCCGAGCTTGCCCGCCTGCGCCGCCTTGATCCCGGCCCCGTAGGCATAGACACCGAGGTTCTCCAGGCTGACGGCGAGGGCGGCCACCTTCAGGTCCCCTGTAAGGGTCGCCGGAGAGCTGGGTGCCTTGGTGGTCGGCGTCGCGCTCTTGGCGCTGCTGCCGCACGCAGCCAGTAACACTCCGCCAATGGCAGCGGCGCCGGCACCTAGCAAGAGTCCCCGACGACTGATGAGTCCAGGACCCGACTCCAACGGAACGTCTTCTTCGCCGTGACGGTCGCGGTTCGTTGCCACCCACTCGTCGACCGAGTCGCGAAGTGCCGGCAACGACACATCGTGGTGCAGGTCGTCGAGGTCCGTGGTCAGGCGGCTGAGCTCAGCCTCTGATATGCCAAGCGGGTCACGCCTGCGGTTCTGCGGGTCGGTCATGACAGTGCTCCTTCGGTGGCGGGACGGGCCTGGTTGGTCGGGAAGAAGGCGTCGGGAAAACCCACCGAGCCAGCCGCAGCCGGCAGTGCCGACAGGGGATCTGGGGGGAGAGCGATGAGCTGTGGGGCGTTACCTTCGAGGAGTGCTTGCACGGCCAGCAAGATCGCCGCGTGCTGGGCTTCGACTCCCATGATGCTTGCGGTCACCTTTTTTGCGTTGGCGTCGCTGAGGGCCGCCATGTTGGCGACGTACGTCTCGGCGGCCCCCTGCTCGAGCTCAAGTGCGAGAGCCACGACCTGAGCGGGCCCGGTGAGTCCCGGCTTGGCTTGGTTCACGACCTTAAGGAGCGCCGGGTCAGGATTCGTCTGTTGTTTCCCGCCCAGCTGGGCGATGGCGGCGTTGAAGGCCTGCTCGTGCTGGGAGTGTTGGGACATGGTCATCTGAGCGAATGCCTTCACCACCCCGTTGGCACTCGATCCACCGATGAAGGGCAGGGTGAGTGCTGTCTGGTAGGTCGCCACCGCCAGAACCTCGATCGAGGCAGCCGTCTGGAGGATCTGCACATCGGCCGGCTGGCTCGCAAAGGCTTTGCCGGCCAAAAGCGTGGCCAGAACAGCGCCCGCCCCAGCGGCACCGAGCATCGGTCCCCTGAACGCGCTCGGCATCAATCGGTCGCGCTCGGCGGCAAAGGTCTCTGCCTGTTCGGACTCGGGCTCGCCGCTGGCCCGGTGCTCTCGACCGAGCTCCACCATCTCCGCCAGTGACTCGCGCGACGAGGTCATGGAATCGTTGTGCAGATCCCGAGACTCCTCGAGCAGCGGCACAAGAGCCGCACTGTCGATATCGGGGTGACCCCTGGGACGAAGTCGCATGTCGTGTTCCTCCTGTTGCTTGCTATGTCAGAGATGCTTCGAAGAGTGGGGACGAATGCCTTGATGGCACGGGTCAGTTGGCGGAGACCACCAGGGTTCCGGTCATGAACTGATGAATGCTGCAGCGGTACGCGTACATTCCGGGCTTGGTGGGCGCGGTGAAATGCGCGGTCGAGCCTCCAGGGACATTGCCGGAATTGAATAACCCTGATACCGAAGTCAACGTGTGAGTGAGGGAGTCCTTGTTTTCGACAGTCACTGTGGCCCCCGGCTCCACCTTGAGGATGTCGGGACTGAAGGCGAAGTTGTCGATGGTGATCGTGCTGCCTGACTTGACGGAAGGTGACGACCCCGATGCGCCTCTGGTGCTCGATGAGCACGCCGCCAGGCTCACGGCGAGGGCTGACACCAACAGTGCCAACATCAGACGGCTTGTCGCCATGGGGCGCCGAGTGCGGTCGTCCTTGGTCGTGGAGTCTGTGGCCGGTGGCATCACTGCCTCTTCGGAGTCACTCTCCGTTTGGATGACACATCGTCGGAAATGCTGCTCACCGTCCGGACGTTTTCTCATACCAGGGCGACCTTTTCGGCAAATGAGAACGAACCCCGAGAGATATCGACCGACTTGCGATGATTCGACATCCATAGGTGGGTTCGGTATCGAAGAAGAACCGCAGTGATGAGTCTCCAGGGAACGCCTTGTGGGGCAGACTGTGTCCTGTGGGTTCCTTCGCGGAGCGCTTCCTGGCGGCCCGGTCCGAGTTCGGACCCCTTGTCTGGGGACTCGATCCATCTGGGGAGTTGCTTCAATCGTGGGGCCTAGGCGATCACCCCGATGGTCTTGATCTCTTCGTCGACGCCGTTTTGGATGCAGCAGTCGGCAGCGTTGGTTTGATTAAACCCCAAGCCGCCTTCTACGAGAGGCACGGCTGGAGAGGATTTCGGAGCCTCTGTCGCCTGATCACCGACGCCCGGCACGCCGGGCTACTCGTGATCCTCGACGCCAAGCGAGGGGATGTGGGGTCAACGAACGAGGCCTTCGCCGAGTCCTATCTGGCGGAGAATGCGCCCGTTCGAGTTGACGCCCTGACGGTTCATCCCTACCTCGGCTTCCATGCCATGGGCAGCTTCGTTGAACACGCCCGTCGATCGGACAGTTGCGTGCTCGTAGTCGTCCGTTCGTCGAATCGCGAAGGGCGGGCATTGCAATCGTCCGTCGATGCGGCGGGCAATACCGTGGAATCCGCGCTCCTCCAGGCAATCCGAGACTCGAACGCCGCTATTTGCCCAGATGCCATCGGACCGATCGGAGCCGTGATTGCGCCTACACATATCGAACCCGAGCTCGACCTTCGGTCGGCGAACGCTCTGTTTCTTGCACCCGGAGTCGGTGCCCAAGGAGCGTCTCCCGAAGACGTGGCCCACGTGTTCCGGCAGTGTCCCGATCGCGTCATGCCGAGCGCTTCACGGTTGCTCTTGGAGTCAGGTCCGGAGGTCGCCAAGCTGCGTCACGAGGTTCAGGCACTAGCTAGTCGGTTCACGGAGCTGCTCGGGACCTGACGCCCACTCACAGGATCGTCGTTAACGAGGAGCTCCAGACGCCAAGAGGCGGTGGCCACAGGGATCGGTGCGCCTCACTGTCAGTGCATGGCAGTGCGTCTCGATCCTCGAAAGTCTGTCAAAGGCACGCCGGTCACGACGGTTGGCCCAGCGGCTCGAGCCGTGGCGGACCGCGGCAGCCCGAACATCGGTGCGAGCTCGCCGAAGTACGCCCCTCCAGCCACCTCGCTGACGACCTCCTCGGAGCTGTCGTCTCGACGTCGGACCAGTTGGATCGACCCCGACTCGACCGTGAAGACGAGCGATCCTGGATCCCCTTGCTCGAAGAGGATCTCACCGTCGGCCAGAACCCGGTGCTCCACGACCGCGGAACCAGACACGACCCGAGGGCTGAGCTCGACGATGCGATCGGCCAAGGGCAGAAGCCGCTCGTCGTGAGTGGCGATGAGCACGGTCCGATCGGCGTCGGCGAGTTGCCGGAGCGTGGTGAGTACACCTTCCACCTGGATGTAGTCCAGGTGGGCGGTCGGCTCGTCGGCGAGGATGACCGGGGGGTCGAGCGCCAGGGCCCTGGCAATGGCCACCCGCTGCTGTTGGCCACCGGACAGGGTGCCGGGCCGGTGCTCCATCCGGTCCCCAAGGTCAACCATCTCGAGCAGCCGGGCGGCACGTTGGCGTGCTTCGGTGCGCGACCGGCCCGCGGTCCGGCAGACGAGCTCGACGTTCTCGCGGGCGCTCAGCGAAGGGACGAGGTTGAACGCCTGGAACACCACCCCGACCGATGTCCGGCGATACCAGGTGAGGGCCTTGTTCCCCAGTCCGACGACTTCGGTGCCGTCGACACGGATCGAGCCGGACAGCGGCCGCAATAACCCAGCGATGGCGGACAGCAGCGTCGACTTCCCGCAGCCACTTGCGCCGAGGAGAAGTCCCAGTTCCCCTTTGTCCATGGCCAAGTTGAACCCATTAAGCGGCCTCAGCTTGTACCCTCCGCTCGAGTACTCGACGGTGAGATCGGTCACTTCGAGGAGAGTCACGCCGAGCCTCCGAAGGCGATGGCCGGATCGACGCGCGCTGCCCGGCGAGCAGGAAGGATGCTGGCCACCATACCGACCACCACCGCCACCGCGGGAACGGCAAGGTAGTCCGAAGGTGACACCCGCACGGCCATTTGAGATCCGGCGGACATCGGGAGCTCGATGAGCACCCCGATGATTGCCGCACTGAGCGCTACGAGAACGGCCTGGATCACCAAGCCGATGAAAAGATGCGCGCTCGGGGTACCCACCGCCTTCATAACGGCGAAGTCCCTCCGGCGCTCGAGCGCGGAGAGGTAGATGATGGCTCCGACGATGCCGGCGGCGACGGCCCATAACAAGATCTCGACTAACTGAACCGTCTGAGCCGCCTGGATGGTCGGACGTCCCAGATCGCTGCGGACCTGAGCCTCAGTGAGGGCGCTAAAGCCGGCCACCGGACGCGACGGCCTACCCCGGACGAGTACGGCAGTCGCCAGTGGCGCACCGTCGACGGTGAATCGGTCGGCTGCCTTCAAGGTAACGAACACCACGGGCACCCCGGCGAAGTAGGTGTCCCCGTCGACGAGACCGACGACATTGAACCGGGTGCCATTGAGGTCGATTTTCTGACCGACCTTCGCACCGAGGCTCTCGTCGGCGACGACGGAGTCGTCCTGCCGGACCGGTGCACCCTCGACGACCCGCGGCGAACCGACACCGCCGGGAACGACCCCGATGACGTTGACGTCGCGTTCGGAGGAGGCCGGGAGGCCCGGGGAATCTGACGAACTGATCGCGCCACCGGTAAGAGCTCGGCTTACGAGGATCGGGTCCGCGGCCGTTACCCCCGGGACCCGCCTGATGGCGGCGGCGGTGCTGGTCGGGAACGGGGCCGCGATCGTAAAGGGCCCGGGGCTCCCGCTGGGCACGAACCAAATGGGAGCACGCAGCGCGCTGACCGTGTCTCGGATCTCGACGGCGAAACTGTTGGCAACGCCGCTCATCATGAGGGCCAATCCGAACACGAGCCCGGTGGCGAGCGCAGCCAAGAAGAAGCGCCGCGATCTCCATTGGAGATCGCGGATGCTCGCAAGCCATATGGGCCCGATTGCATTGGCTCTCCCGAACAACGGGCGTCCCTGTCCGTTCGTCACGGCACGGCTCCGTGAGGTCCGCCGATCGCGGACTCCGTTCGACGGCCCGTCGCTGCGGCGACGAGTACCACGGCGCCGACGATGTTCACGAGTAGGTCAATGGCGGGCCAGGATCGCCAGCGGCGGCGAAACTCAGTGCGAAACGCGAGCCACACGGCTTCCAAGACGTCTCCCTCATCTCTCTCACCCAGTGTTGCGCCTCCACCTCGGATCGCCAAGGTGGCCAGTATGTGCGGATCCCGTCGTGCCAGCACCCCTTCCGCCTTGCGGACCAATGATCGGCGCGAGTCGGGGACTTCGAGCCATCCTCACCACGGCCATGCGCCAGAGCTAGCCGTTCGCACGCCGGTCTCCCACGCAGGACGCACCCCCTGTTTGCAATGACCTCAGAGACCAAGAAAGATCGGCTCTGACCGAAACGACGGGTCAGCTCATCGCTTCCTTGCAAGTCTCGTTTCTTCCTGGCAAGTAGCGGCACAGGTTCGGAGGGGGAATGCGAACACGACGCTTGCTCGCTCTGTCTGTCATTGGTGCTGTCGTTGTCGCCTGGGGTGCGGCAGCGTCTGCGCACAGCTTAAGCATCCCTTCATTGCTTGCACAGAGCTCGACCTGTCAAAGAGGGATCTTTACGGGGAGCCACGGATACGGTGTAACGACGTTCGCAACGGGGATACCGGCAGGAGCTTTCGGGACCAACCTCTGCGATAGCACATTCGGCTTCGCGTTTGACGGCCGGGGAAATGTCTACGTCTCAGATCAGTACAACGGAAATCTCTATCGGTTCCCACCGTCGGGAGGGTCGGCCGGACCGTCGACCTATCTGGGCCACGGGTTAGGAGGAGGCGCCTACGAACTTGCTTTTGGGCGTGGGGGTTAGCTCTATGGCATCGAATCTGCCCCCGGCGGGAACGTCGCCGCTGGCAGTGTTGTGCAACTGGACCCACAGTCCGGCGCCGTCATTCGTGTAGTGACCAACTCGCTCTTTCTTCCCACATGGCTCGCCGCTGATCCGCTCACGGGGGATTGTACGAACGCAAAGACAACATCTGATCTCCGGGGAGATGCGCCACGACTAATCCACGGTCCGTGTCGAGAACCAATGACTTCAGCTCGCGCGTAAGCGAGATTTCTTTCGCGGCGGCGGCACTTTCGCACGACACAACTGGGTGACTCAATTCATATTGGTGCAGCCAAGTGAGCGGATTAGACCAGTCGTTCATACGTGGTTCGCCGACACTGACGGTCCGAGTTGCGATTGGAATCATCGGCGGGCTGATCAACACTTAATAACCAGCTGTCGGCACGAGATAGAGCAGGCCACTCCACGTGGCGGACTGTATATCAATCAACTCCGACGAAATAATAGTTGTCCTGCGAAGAACCTCGGCCGTCGACCGCCCTGGCAACGGATGGTGATCAAAGTCCCAACCGATGTGTTTGGCACGGGGATCCGCCCGAGCAGCGTGCTCGACTCTGCCCTAACCTTGAGGGTGTCCTGCTGTTCCTTTTCTCAAGGGAGGCGCAATGGTCAGGAAGATCGCCGATTGTCGGGAAATGCCCAGCGAGAGTGGTTGCACGCTGACGATCGCGGGAGAGGAAGAAGAGGTCGTGCGAGCGGCCGCCATGCACGCTGCCGACGTGCATGGACACCCGAATGGCCCTGAATTGCAGGGCGAGATCCGGGCCATGCTCCGAGACGAGTAGATGGTTCCGCCGTACGTCCGGTAGGGAAGCCACTATGGATCCAGTCGCGGTCATCGAGGCGTTCGGAGCCGCCTGGGTGGAGCACGACCTGGACCGAGCCATCGAGCTCATTACCGACGACTGCGTGTTCGAAACCACGGACCCGGCGCCAGACGGCACGCTGTATGTGGGCAAGATCGCCATTCGCAAAGCGTGGGGACCGATCTTCGAAGACCACGCGTCGCGCTTTGACGTCGAAGAGACTTTCGCCGCTCGGGACCGTGTCGTACAACGTTGGCGCTACAGCTGGGAAGGTGGACACGTGCGCGGGGTTGACCTGTTCCGGGTGCGGGACGACAAGGTCGCAGAAAAGCTCTCCTACGTGAAGGGCTGATCTCCAACCATCAAGAATTCGGGCATTTCATCTTTCAAACGGCCGCCCGACGAGGGTGCCGTCGCTTTGTTCCGCGCCGTGCTCGCTATGAGAACTCAGCCGTGCAAAATATCAATGCCGAATTTCTCACTCTCGACGCCCCAGCATCCAGCGCCCGATTCTCCCTGGGTCAGAAGCGATCACTCGCTGGGCGCCCCGAATCCACCTCGATACTGGCATCTTCCGTTGCAGCAGGTCCTTGGGACCATCCTCTGGGATCGCCGGAGACCGCCTGACGCTACGACCCGAGCCGCCGTAGGAAAAGACCAGCCTGACTCGTCGTGGGGCGTCTTCAAGCAGGAAGAATCCCATTCCTAACAACACCAGCCCGGCTCCGATCGCGGTCAGCGATAGGTCGCCCCTCCCAAATCCGGTGGATGCCAAAGCGCCGGACGACGGTGCGGCGGCATCTGGATTGGCAGACGACGCGGTAGACGGGCCACCCGGTGTCGTCGAGATCAGGGCGCCGATTAATGGTTGGGTGGTGGGACTGGTACCTGGGTTGGTGATTGGGCTCCGAGGCGCCACCGTGGTCGTTGGACTGCTCACCGTTGTCGTAGACGTGGTAGCTGTTGTCGTAGGGGTGGTGGATGTCGGTGTCGACACGCCTGTTGTGGTGGTCACCGTTGCTGAACAGATCGCCGCGTAATCCGGTGCCGTCCCCGGTGGCGGATCAGTCGGATTACCGGCACCCGGATTCTCAAACTTCCAACCCTCAACGTCACAATCTTGGCCCTGCGTGTTGCATGTGTGAACAAGACCGCTCGCCCCAGCATTGGAATACATCCAAGACCCGGAGTCTCCATGCCAGTAGGACCAGTAGATATAGCGGCCATCAACCGCCTGCCCGCAGCCCGTGGCGGGGACTCCGGCGATCGAACACAAGAGGCCACTGTCGTTGTAGGTGGGAGCAGTCTCGTTCTCTTGCTGTGTGAATGCCGCGAGCGCGGCATACTCGTTGTCCGTGCTTGGCACCTTGACGCACGCGGTCTTGACGTTTCCGCCACCAAGATCGACAACGAACGCCACGCTCACATCGGCAGCCGCCGCGGCCGCGGTCTTGAACAGCACCAAAGCGCCGGGTCCGCCCAGCGCCAATACCACGGACCCCGCCGCAATCAGGGAGACGGCTCCTACCCGCTTTTTCATGGAAGCTCCTTCAAAGGTGGCCGAACGAAAACGGCCCAGCCGCCGGGTCCTGACGCCGACGGCCAGACCGTTCGTCCGGTTCTGCTCAGGTCGTGATCGACAGCACCTTCCAGGCGATGTGGTCGGTGCGGGGGCTTGCAGTCGTCTTGGTGTCGGTCACCTCGACGGTAAAGGTTGAAGTACCCGCCGTCCGGGGCTTACCGGAAATGACTCCCGTCGACTTGTGCAGGGTAAGCCCACTGGGCAACGTCCCTGAGCCCTTCAGCACCGTCCAGGCGTAGGGGGCATTGCCCCCGGTGGCGCCCAGCGTCGCGCTGTAGGCCTCGTGTATGGCCCCGGCTGGAAGCGAGGTTGTGGTGATGGCTAGGTTGAAGGGGAACACCACTTCCGCCGCGGCGGGCACAGCTTCGTAGGTGGCAAGCATGTTGGCACCGCTGATGCCGGGAAAGGTAAAAGCACCCGCGTCTGAGCCCGAAGTCAGCTGAAAAGATTCCAGGGTCGCTACCGGGTTCATGGTTCCGTGGTCGAACTTGGCGATGGTGGGTGTCTTGCCCAAGGCCAAGATGGCTTGGATCACAAGGGCTGTGGAATCGGGGTCGCTCGACTCGGGAGCTCCAGGGGCATTGGGTTCATATGTCCACCCGCCATCGCTGTCTTGTCCATGGGCGATGAACTTGAGGGCCTTGGCTGCATCCGAGGCGCCGAGGTCTCCCTGAGCCGACAGGCCCTGAATCGCCAGCGCGGTCGAGTTGGTGTCCGGCCCTTCGTAGTCCGCCGGAGATCCATTGCAAGGGTTGTACGTGTTCTCGTAGCTGGTCCAACCACCATCGGGACACTGCTCGGCGTGCAACCAGGAGTCAGCCGAGCTGATCTGCGTACCGCTCGTGACACCGACCCCGGCCAACGCCGCAAGCGCAAGGCCCTGGTTGTAGACACCGGCGTTGTAATCATCGACCTGAGCCTCGGTTCCGAAAAGTCCGGCATCCACCCCTGACGTCTGCTCCGTCTCGAGCAGGCGATTCACCAGGTTCGTCCCGCCAAAGTCGGTCACGCTCGCACCAAGTGCGTGGGCGTCGAGGATTAGAAGCGCAAGTTGTCCAGGACCATCCGAACCGTCCTGCGAGACATACGTGTCGACATTGCTCTCCATGTAGGAAAGGGCCGCCGAAGCCCCCGCAGGATCAACCCCGGCACTGGCGAGGGCCAGGATCGCGTTGGCCGTTGAAGACAGGTCGGCACCAGGTCCGGAGGACGACGGAATGTAGCCCTGCGGCGTGAGCTGGTTACCCAACCAGGTGGCGCCCTGCTGAGCCGATGAAGTCTGGGGAAGGGCTGGTTGTGAGGATGCTGCCTGGGCTGTCACCGGTGCCGCGACAACAGCGAACGCCAAGCAGGCCCCGAGGGTCGCTGGCGCCAAGATGCGCTTGATGGACATGGGAATGTGCCTCATTTCCGGGGCAAAAGACCCGGAACGCCCCCGATCCCTGCGGACACCGAGGCTCACCGAGTCCCTGCCCGCATTTCTCGACGGTTGGACTCAAATACGTAGCTCGGCGGTATCCCGACTCGTGTCGAGCATTCACTCGAACACCTACGGTTGCGGACCAGTGCCGGATTTCGACCGACTTCCCCGATGAACTACCTGTTGTTGTGCTGCTGCGCGAAAGATAACAGAAGCACCCGCTGTCTGCCCAGGAGACGGGTTGAGCAGCAAATCACCTGCTTGACGGGCTCCTGCCACAACGATCGAAGGGTTTACACGGCACGTTTACTCAGTGCTCCTTGAACTTTGGGGCCCAGGGGAATGACAGTTCCATGAGTGCCGGCACGGCCTGGTACGTGGCAATGAGGTTGGCGCCTGACCCCGCCGGCGGGTAGTAGAAGGCTCCGAGATCGCTTCCGGACGCGAGTTTGAACGACAGCAGCGCCGACACCGGGGTGGCTGAGTGCTTGGCAAAAGGAGCGCCGGTCGGTGACATGCCCGCGGCAAGCAACGCCTGGATGGCAAGAGCCGTGGAATCGGGGTCAGTGACGGGATTGGGCCTGTTGTTCGGGTAATACGACCATCCGGCATCGGCGTCCTGGGCGCTTTTCAGAAACGAGATGGCGGCAGAAGACACGGTCGGGGTCAGTTCCCTTTGAGCCACGAGCCCTTGCACCGCCATCGCAGTCGAGTTCGTGTCTGGTCCGTCACCTCGGGAGGGCGAGCCGTTGCAGGAGTTGAGCGCAGTATCCGGAAGCGTCCACCCGCCACCTGGGCACTGTTCGCCCACGAGCCAACGGACAGCGGCTCGTAGCGCGTCGGTGTGACGCGAGCCCGCCGCGGCCAGGGCGGCCAAAGCGAGTCCCTGATCGTAACCTCCCGCCGCGTCGTCGCTGAGCTGTGTCTCAGTCCCGAATAGGCCCGCGTCAGGACCGTCGGCCTGCTGCGTCGCCCAAAGACGCGTAACCAGATTCGAGTCGACCCCTTGAGGCCGGATTCCCAACTCGACAGCATCGAGAATCAAAATGGCGATCTGTCCGGGTCCATCCGCCCCGTCCACGTTCACGAACGTGTCGGCTTTTGCCTCGAGGTAGTCCATCGCAGTGCGCGCTTCAGAAAGATGTGTGTTGGCAGCCGTCAAAGCGAGGACGGTCTGCGCCGTCGCTGAGAGGTTGGCATGTGTGCCACTTGGATCGGGAACGAACCCCTCGGCATTAATCTGTTTTGCCAGCCAACCCGCCGCATTGCGGGCTACCGCGACTTGAGTGGGAACCTGTGCGGTTGGCCGGCCTCCTGGCTGCGATGGACCGCAGGCTGCGAGCAGTGCCAGCGACGCTGCACACGCCGCTACTGTCAAACGGCCAACCGGGATCATCATTACTCGCTTCCTAGACCGCAAGCTCAGGAGCGCCCGTCGCGTCGAGGTCGAAAAAGATCTGCGAACGAGCGCGAGCATCCGACCGGCTTGCCCTTTCGATGGCGCCACTGTTGCTTGGGAAAGTCAAGGTACACCACCAATCCTGGGATTCGCCCCCAAGTTTCGTAACCTGGCTGAGGCCACACCTCGACGATGGCGGAGCAGTCAAAGATGCAATCCTTATACGCCACCAGATATCGGGAGCAGGTGCCCATGAGCACGAACGGTCAAACAATAGAGATCATCGGCTGGGAAGGGCCATGGGAGGAAGACGACCCCGACGCCAACTTCAAGTCCGATGTCGCCCTTTACTCCCACATTGACCCGATGAGAACCATTGGCGGACTCGCCGGCGCAATGGGTATCCCCGAGGGCGCCATCGTGCACTACGTACTGGCCAAATGGGCCTCCGCCGGTGGCGGTGGACTGCTCGAACTAGGACCGTCAATGATCCACCGACTCTGGGGTGTCTTTGAAGAGGCCGAGAGTTCGGGAACTGACGCGGCCCGCCTTGTTGCCTACGAGCAACTTCGCCAGATGATCTCTTGGCTGCGCCTACCCCTCGTCACACGTGGTGAAGAGTCCGGCTACTGACCGAGATGGCCCCGACTAAAGGATTCCTACGCTGTTGTTGTCGTCGAAGGTGGCCGAGCTCACCGTCTGATCGGCGGAGCATCCCGTGGCGATAGCCGAAGAATCGGTTGGATCGAAGTAGGCCGTGATCTGGTTGAGCGACTTCTCCACGTACAGGCCCGTTCCCGCTTTGCCGACGAAGTTGAAGCCCACTTCGTCGTCCGTGTTCACGGCCCATGAGTCGCTCTTGCTGGTGAATACCGAGGTTCCGCTGATACCACTCCCCGCCCACGCGACATCGAATACGAGGCTCTTGGCGTCTTTCAGCGTGGAACTCCCGGGAGCGCTTCCGCTGAAGGTCGGGCAATAACCCGTCGCATAGGTTTTCACGCCGCTGACTTTTCCGACGCTGATGGCCGGGATCGTGACGACCATCGTCGGCACGGTGCCATGGCCCGGAGCGCCGTCTTGAGCCGCCGAGAGACATCCACTGAACTTCCCGCTCGAAATTGTCATCGTCGTGACGGCAGAGCGATCGGTGGTGTCGGTTCCTGCCTTCGTCAACGGGGGACTGAACGTCACCGTAGCGTCGAGCTTGCACACAACTGGATACGCGGGAGATGACGCGCCGGCGAACGTGCTCGGCGCCGTCAAAACAGCAAAGCTCGTGACGGGCAGAACGACTGCCACGAGACCCCCGACGAGGATGGATCTACGAACCCGCATGTGAACCCCTTTGTTCCGGCGCCGACGTCCCCAAGATGAGACGTGTTTGGAGCTTAGTCATCTGGATCCTTGCTTTCCCGGGCCGAGCGAATGCGATTGGGGCCGGATCCCTCTCGACGAAAGCAAGAGCAGCCAGTCGAGATGGTGAATCAGCCTTTAAGGCGCCGTCGCTAACGCAGATTGCCCCGGATGAACGACGAAGGAAGTGAACGCGAAGAGCGGGCCAAGGTCAGTTCGGCGAAGAACCTCCACCAGTCCGGTTGGAGGGATACAGAGCCGGAAACCTTGCTGTGCGGGCGTGTCATGCAGCGCAATCTCGTTACACAATTCCGCCGCAATGTTTCGTCTTCTCACCTACTGCTGGCACCCGACTAGCCACGAGCCGTAGTTCATCTATTTTGATGATTTCCGTACCATTCGTCGGTGCGCGGACAATGTCTTAAACAAACCAGTCTTAAACAAACCAGTCTTAAACAAACCAGGGGGGCACTAATGAGACGTATCAAGTTCATGGCTGTGGTCATAGCGCTCAGCGCGGGCCTCGCGACGGCGAGTGTCGCCGGTGTAGCGGTGGCAAGTGGCTCGAGCGCACCGAAGATCAAGTCGGCAAAGCCCGATGTCGGACCCACGACTGGAGGCACCAACGTCCTCATCAAGGGCAAGAATCTCGAAGGGGTCGCAAACGGGGACGTGTACTTCGGGTCGACCGAGGCAACTGACGTCATCCCCCGTAATGCGCACGAGTTCCATGCGGACAGTCGGTGACGATCACAGGGTTCGGCTTCGTCTTCCAGGGCCAAGCCGCCAGGCGCCGTTGACTTCGGCGGTGTGGGCGCCGAGTCCTTCACCGTGGTCAACAACAACACCATCGACGCCAAGGCTCCCGCCGACTCAGGCACAGTTGACGTCACCGTGACGACCAACGCAGGGATCAGCTCCGCCAACGCTCCCGTCGACAGCTTCTACTACTTGAATTCCTACTGGTCGTAGGGAGGCTGTGGCGCCCAACGGTGCAACGGCCGGCGCTGACGAGCACCGTGAGGGTCCACGCTGGGCCCGCACGGTGCTCGTCGCCTAACGGAGGCGACGCCCGGAGCCTTTTGGCTTCATTCGGCGGGCTGGTGGGCTGGGTGGGCATCCACAGCGGCATGCCGCGCTGACTCCCGGGCCGCCGGCTCGGGCGTCGCCGGCTGATGAGGAACAAACCAGGACTGACCCTGGATCGTCCGACATTCGGTCATTCGAGCCCCTCGGTAGGGCTGTTCCTCCTGGTGCGGCGCCGGTGTGCCGTACGATGCCGAGACATGGCCGTCCGAGTCATAGGAGCGTTGATCGGCGCGGCGATCGTGCTGACCACCGGCTGGAGTGTGATCGGCACCGTAGTGGTCCCACGTCGCATACGCAGCCGGATCATTCGGGCCGTCTTCGTGGTCAACCGCTCTGTTTTCCACTTCGTAGCCGACCAGAGCGGTTCCTATGACAGGCGGGATCGGATTCTGGCTGTCCAAGCACCGGTCCAGCTCATCCTCCAGATCGTTGCATGGCTGGCGCTCTACGAACTCGGGTTCGGCTTGCTCATGTGGCCCTTCGACGGGAGCGTCGGAATCGGCACCGCCATGGAGCAGGCCGGTTCCGCTCTGTGCACCTTGGGCTACCTATCTCCCCAGACCAGCGGGGTGGCTGCTCTCGATGCTCTGGCCGCGTTGGCCGGCCTCGGGACCGTCGCGCTCCAGATCGGCTACCTCCCGACCTTGTATGGCGCATTCAATCGCCGCGAAGGACTCATAACCATGCTCGACTCGCGAGCCGGTGTGCCCTCATGGGGTCCAGAGCTGCTGGCCCGTACCCATTACGGCCTCGGCAGCGGCGTGTCCGCGGTGTCGGAGTTACCCCAACTCTTCGAAGCATGGGAGCAGTGGTCGGCCGACGTTTCGGAGAGCCATACCACCTATCTCCCCTTGGTCTGGTTCCGTTCCCCGCGCCCGCTGTCGTCGTGGGTCACATCACAGCTGGCCGTGCTGGACGCTGCCGCGCTGTATTTGGCATTGCTGCCCGACGCATCAGGGCTCGTGCAAGCACGATTGTGCCTACGGGGAGGCTTCACGTGTTTAGGCAACATTGCTCGAGCACTTCGAATCCCCATCGTGGAGAACGCCGATCCGAACGACGGCATCTCGCTGTCCTATGACGACTTCGTCGGCGCCGTGGAACGCCTGCGCCTAGTGGACTTCCCGCTCGATCGCCCCATCCAAGAGGCGTGGCTCGACTTCCAGGGTTGGCGAGTCAATTACGAGGCCGCTGCGTACGCCTTGGCCTGGGCGGTGGATGCACCCCCGGCGATGTGGTCGGGTCCGCGTCGACACAAGATCGAGACGATTGCACCTCTCCGACCGCCAACACTGCGAGCCGGCAAGCCCCCCCTCAACCCTCCGTGATCAGCGGAGGGCCTGCGGCTGCCGCAGGTTCTCATTGAGCGTCCGGCCCGGCAGTGTGTGACGGCCCACCCTCGGTCTCCCCAGTTGCGCGACTCGCGCACCTACGGGGCCCCTTGACCGAGTCCCAGGAGGAGATCAGCTGAAGGTGAAGGCGTCCTTGGGTGTCGGGGTGCTCGGCCCGACTGTCGTGGTGACGATGACGTCGACCGTGCCCGGAGGTTCCACCGGGGACGTAACCATGATGATCCGGCTGGATTCAACGGTGACACTCGCGGCCGCTGTCGTTCCGAACATCACGGTGGAAGCCTTGGTGAACTTGTGCCCGAGGATGTAGACCGTCGTACCCCCCGTTACGGGACCTTGCTTGGGGAAGATGGTCCTGACCACCGGCACGCTCGGGGAGGATCCCGTGGTCGGAGTCACAAAGGTGAAGGCGTCGGCGGACGTCGCCACACTCGGTCCGATCGCGGTCGTGACGATGATGTCCACGGTGCCCGCCGGCTCGGCCGGGGACTTGGCGAGAATGACGTGGTTCGACTCGTAGAGCACGCTGGCGGCGGCCACGGTCCCGAAGTCAACCGTCGCCGTCTTGGTGAAGTGCTGGCCCTTTATGAGCACAAGAGTCCCGCCGTTCACACTGCCGTGGTTCGGGAAGACGCGCTTTACAACCGGAGCATCGACGTTGAAGGTGAACGCATCGTGAGGGGTCGGAGTGCTGGGCCCGGTCCCATTTGTCACGATGATGTCCACGGTCCCCGCTGACTCAGATGGAGACGTAGCGACAAGAAGGTTGTCGGACTCCACCGTTACCTTGGTGGCCGCCGTCATCCCGAAGGCCACCGTCGCATCGGAGGTGAAATCAGTGCCGGCCACGTAGACTCGGGTGCCACCGGTCGTTGGACCTTGGTGCGGAAGCACGGCCGTGACCGTTGGCGCCGTAGTGGCCGCGCCAGCTACCCCTTGCGTGGCGATCATGACTCCGACCGGCAGAATTGCCGCACTCAGGACCAAACCAAGCCGTCGGTACATGATGACCTCTTTCAGCCACTACGACGCCCCCCTGGCGTACGGCTCCTGATCGTTCGAGCCGCCCGATTCGTTACATGCTTTTGAGAGGTTTTACGAAGCGTGGCGTGAAATGTGCCGAAGGTGCCCGGTGTGGTGTGTGACATCGTGTCGCCCTGAAATTGGTGGACGTCACTGTGCCTTTCGATCCCGTCGTTGTGATGGGTCGACAGTGATGGTGGCTCTGACTGACACCCCCCGGTGTTACGGAGTTGCCACACTCCCGTTGTCCCCGAGAGCGCCTGGGCCGACCGTGGTGTTTGGAAGGGCCGCCACCGACCGGGGCCGACGAGACCGGGGACGATTCCACCGGGGACGATTCGACCGGGGAGGTCGGGGCCGACGTTCCGGTCGACGATGTGGAGCCCGGCGGTTCCTTGCCGATTTTCGTCCTTGACCGGTGGGCGCGAGTTCGAGCAGTGCCCACGGTCGCATCGTGGGATCCTCGACCGGAGGAAAGCCCGGTGCGAACGCGGGAAACCGCATCTGCCTGCGCCTCTGGACTGTGCCCTGGCGTGGTGCTTGCCGCCTTGTTTGCAGCCGTCGCCCGTTTGCCCGCGGCGGCGTTCGAGCGCCGCAGGGCCTGCCCACTATTCAGTCGACCAGGGAGTCTCTTGGCATGGCCACTGGTCGCATCATTCGAAGACGAGGCGGAGGCGCCCGCACAATACGTCGGCAGTTCCGCGGCCCCCCCGGCTGCGGTGGCCAAATTGCGATAGGCGGTGCTGTCGAGGTTGAGCCCGCCCGCGCGCCAGGCGCGACAGGACCCGACTGTGGCCCGACTCCTCAGGCTGGCGTCGAAACCTTTACTCCTCGCCCGAGCACTTCCGGTGCTCAAAGGCAGCGACCCCACGGTGACCTGTACGGCGTTCTGTGGGTTTGGCACAGAGATGCCGACACTCGACAACGTGCGCGACATCGCGGCCTGGGCCGAGGACGGCAACGAACCCGTTGCCGTCGCCACGCCGCCGCCCAAGAGGATGATGGGGGCCGCCAGTGCCAGGACCCTGAGGGGGACCTTGGGAAACGACAACGCTCGCCTGGTTCTGACCCGCGCCGCCGAACGGGACCGCACTCGCGTCGCGAACGTCGTCACGGTAGCTTCGCGAGCTGCGAGTTCTCGGGCGGTGGCGGGACCCTGAGCCTTGTTGATCAGCTCAGCGACCCGACCGAACCCCGGGGGGGCATCATCGATCTCAATGGCGCCCTCGATCAACATTTCGATCGTCGAGGCGTCGAGCTGAACCAGGACCATGTCTTCTAGATCGTCGAAGGTGTCCAAGGCATTACACCTTTGGTGCCAAGGGGGCGTGGTCGACGCCTTCACGACCGAGGCGGCGCAACGCCCGGTGCTCGAGGACCCGCACCGTTCCGGGCCGCTTGCCCACTATTTGGGCGACATCCTCCACACCGAGACGGGCGACGACCCGGAGCACCAGCACCTCGGCCTGCCCGGGACTCAGGTTGGCGACGAGGTAGTCGATCGCCTGCTGGGCTGACAACGCGTCGAGGACCATATCGGCCGGGTCCTCTCCTCCCGGCACCTCATTGAGATCGTACGGGTCCACGGGCTGGGTTCGGCGTCGAGCTCCTCGGCGGAGGTGGTCGGCCAGGCGGCGACGCGCCACGGAGAACACCCAGGCCCGAAAGGCACGTTCATCGCCCGTGAAGTCGTGAATGCGCTCGGCCACCGCCAGCCAGGTCTCCCCTGCCAAGTCATCAGCGGCACGGGGCTCTGCCCACCGCAAATAGCGAAGGAGGGAGGGTTGCAAGGCATCGAAGAGTACGGCCGCCGCCCAATTCTCACCGGCGCTGGCCGCGTTTAGAACCTCTTCGAAGCTTTCGATGGTCGTGACCCCACCGTAGCGTGTCGCTGCTCGGATTACCCGGGCGAATTCTGGCTGTACCAGGGCATCCAGGACGAAAGCGCTCGCAGTCGTAGCCGGGTTCGGAGTGTCCCGGGCCCGGCGGGCAAGAGCAATGCCCATCGACGAGAGCACGAGACCGTTCACAAAGCCCGTACACGGCGGCAATCTCGTCGAAACGAAGCGTCCCTAGAGTCGAGAGCCGAGGAGGGGCGGCTTCTCGATTCCGGGACCTCCTGTCTGCTGCACGGGAGGTCCCGGGGTGTGTTTCTCGTTGGTCCGTTCGACCTGAGCCATGGCTGGGCGGGCGTCGAAAGAAGGAATGAGGCCGTGGGCGCCGACCAGATGACGTTCGACCGAATGGCCGTGACGAGAAACCCGAGATGGGGCACCGGTAGTTGACACCCCAGACGAACCCGGACGCGCCATGAGGCCATACCAGGTGCTCGCGCCGGGCCATGACCGATGACGACAGAGACCACTCGGATCTCGCACGCCCCGACGGCCAACGGCTCGGAACATGCTGTCCAATGGGGTGACGGCCACGTCATCGTGTGCGGGCTGAGGGGGGTCGGACTCCGCACCATCGAGCAGCTGCACCTGAGCGGGGTATCAGTCGTCGTCGTCGATGACGATCCCGACCTCCGCCTGGCTCGGATAGTCGAGGGTTGGGGAGTTCCCCATATTCACCGCAGTGCCCATATGGGCAACGGTCTCGCCGAAGCAGGCCTGGCTCAGGCGGTAGCGGTTATTTGCGTCGAGACCAACGAGCTGGTCACCCTCGAAATCGCCATGCGAGTGCGCGAGGAACGCCCTGACATTCGCCTCGTCGTCCAGCTGGCCAACCCGGCGGTGGGCCGGGCGCTCGAGCGGGTCAGCGGCGTAGGCAGCGTGCTTGACGTGGCTGCTCTCGCCGCTCCTTCGTTCGTCGAAGCGTGTCTTCGCCAACCCTCTCACGACATCGTGATCGCGGCGGAGCGATTCGCCGTCGTCCAGGTGACGGTGGGTGAGGACAAGGGTTACCACGACACCTTCCGAAGCCATTTCGGAAATCTCGTCCCCGTCGCCATCATCCCAGGTGACGGAAGTGAGATGGCATGCTGCCCGGGCCGAGACCACCCCGTCGCCGCCAAGGATCGGGTTGCCGTCTTCGGCACCCCTGAGGAGCTTGACCGCTGCGGCGTCGACACCGCGCAGCCGCTAGGCCCAGCGCGCTCTTCGGTCCCCTTCGTGCTGAGGACGCGACGCCGACTCAAGGCGATCATGCGCTCGAATTCCAAAGGCCTCGTCTTTGCCATGGCCGGTCTCGGTGCCTTGTTGTTGGTGGCGATCGCCGTCATTCGGTTGGCCTACGTCGTTCCCGCTACGCACGCTCATCTCGACCTCTTGAGTTCGACCTACTTCGTGGTCGAAACGGTGGCAACCGTCGGCTTTGGTGACTACGCGTTTGGCGGCCAGAGCGCGGCGCTGGTGGCCTTTGGTACCGGTTTCATCGTCGTCGGGGTGACCCTCGTGACCGTCAGCTTCGCCCTCTTCACGAACATCCTGGTCAGCCGTCGGATCGAGCAGTCGCTCGGGCGCCGTCAGGTACCGGGGATGCATGGTCATGTGGTCGTCGTCGGGCTCGGTTCCGTCGGTATCAGGGTCGTCGAGGGCCTTCTTGCCAAAGGCAGACGGGTGGTCGTCATCGAGCATGACGATGACAATCGCTACCTGGGACGGGCCCGTGCGCTCGGCGTGCCCGTCGTGATTGGAGATGCCACCCAACGCGACACCCACGCCACGGTCAACCTGGCCGACGCCACCGCGGTGGCCATCCTCACCAGTGCAGATCTCACCAACATCGAGACGGGCCTCGCCGTCAGGGAGTCCCTCGGCGACCGCTGGGATGACGTGCCGGTCGTGCTCCGGGTCTTCGACCGGGATCTGGCCCGCATGATGGAGCGCAACTTCGGGTTCAACCATGTCCGTTCGACCTCCGCCCTGGCCGCACCCTGGTTCGTGGGGGCCGCCCTCGGTCTTGACGTTCTCGAGACTTTCTACGTGGACCAACAACCATTCCTGGTCGGCCGCCTGTCGATCGCTCCCGGTGGAGGGCTCCAGGGCCTCGCCATGCAGGATCTCTCGTCCCAGACCAGGGTGGTGGCGCTGCGACGTACCGACGGCGGCGGACTCGAACATCCACCGCGTCGAGGAACGCGCTTCCAGGGCGGAGACGAGGCCTACTTGCTCGGGCCGTACGGCGAGTTGTTGCGTGTGCTGCGGCGCGACCAACTGGTCAAAGGCTGACAGCCGGGCGACCCCCGGGCCTCTGATTCTCGGCTTGTACGAGAACCGAGCGTTCACGTGCCCGAAACGCCCCCGTTACGCGGCGCCTCTAACTTCGAGGGGGATCGGGAGCACGTGATCTGCCCGGATGTGTCGATATGGCGCGAGCTGGGCGGGTCATGCCTGCGAGGTGACAAGGAGCGACGCCATGAGTGGAAGCAAAGCCCGCCTTGAGGCGGTAGACGCCGTCAAGAACTACGAACCACCCAAAGGGTTCTTCCCGCCGGCCGAAGCGCCGGGGGAAGTCTTTGGGGAGAATGTCTTCACAAAAGCCGTCATGCAGAGGCGGCTTCCCAAACCGGTCTTCAAGTCCCTCCTGGCCACCATCGAACACGCCAAGCCCCTTGATCCGACCGTGGCTGACGTAGTGGCAGCCGCCATGAAGGACTGGGCCATGGAGAAGGGGGCGACGCACTACGCCCACGTGTTCTATCCCCTGACTCATCTGACAGCCGAGAAGCACGACAGCTTCTTCGAGCCCAGCGGCGATGGGACCGCCGTGGCCGAGTTCCAGGGCAAGACCCTCATCCAAGGTGAGCCCGATGCTTCGAGCTTCCCCAATGGTGGCCTGAGAACCACCTTTGAAGCACGGGGCTACACCGGGTGGGACGCCACCAGTCCTGCGTACATCCTCGAGAGCCCGAACGGCAACACGTTGTGCATACCGACCGTGTTCATCTCGATGACGGGCGAGGCCCTCGACAACAAGACGCCCCTGCTGCGATCCCAGCAGGCCATGGCCACCCAAGCCGAGCGGGTGCTCAAGCTCTTCGGGCATGAAAACCCTGATGCAGTGGTGTCATTCGCAGGCGCCGAGCAGGAGTATTTCCTGATCGACCGCAGCTTCTTCTTGTCCCGACCGGACCTGCTCAACTCAGGACGGACCCTGTTCGGGACCAAGCCCCCCAAGGGCCAGGAGTTCGATGACCACTACTTCGGCGCCATTCCTGACCGGGTGCTGGCGTACATGATGGACTGCGAAAGAGAGCTGTTCAAGCTCGGCATCCCGGCCAAGACTCGGCACAACGAAGTGGCTCCGGGTCAGTTTGAGCTGGCACCGATGTTCGAACGCTCGAACGTGGCCGCCGACCACCAGCAGCTCCTTATGACCACCCTGAAGAAGGTCGCCCAGAAGCACGGGATGGAGTGCCTGTTTCACGAGAAGCCATTCGCCGGCATCAACGGCTCAGGCAAACACGTCAACTTCTCCTTGGGCAATGCCACGGAGGGCAACCTCTTCCTCCCTGGGGACACTCCCCATAACAATGCACAGTTCCTGGTGTTTTGCGCCGCCATCATCCGCAGCGTCCACAAGTACGCCGGCTTGCTGCGAGCATCGGTGGCATCGGCCACCAATGACCACCGGCTCGGCGCCAATGAGGCGCCGCCCGCCATCATCTCTGTCTTCCTTGGTGACCAGCTCACTGACGTGTTCGAGCAGATCGCCAAGGGGGGTGCGACCGCCTCCAAGGAGAAGGGCACCCTCGAGATTGGCGTCGATACCCTCCCCGTGCTTCCCACCGACCCCGGTGACCGCAATCGGACCAGCCCATTCGCGTTCACCGGCAACCGGTTCGAGTTTCGTGCCCCGGGATCGCTCCAGTCGATTGCCGGGCCGATGATCACCATCAACACCATTTTGGCTGAGGCCCTCGACTACATCGCCACCGAGCTCGAAATGTCGATCGCCAGTGGGAACGATTTCAACAGTGCGGTGCAAAGCGTCCTGGAGGAGATCATCACCAACCACGGCAAGGTGGTCTTCAACGGTGACGGTTACGCGCCTGAGTGGCAGGTGGAGGCGGCTGAACGTGGGCTCCCGAACCTCCACACGACCCTTGACGCCCTTCCCGAGCTCATCTCCGAGGAATCGATGGAGCTCTTCAGCCACTATGGCGTGTTCAACCATCGAGAGATGCACAGCCGCTACGAGATTGCCCTCGAGCAGTACATCCTGGCCGTCGAGGTCGAGGCGAAATTGACCCTCGAGATGGCGAATACGACCATCCTCCCCGCCGCCCTGCGCTATCAGACGGAGCTGGCCACCAACGTCGCCAGTCTGAGGGGATTGGGCGTGGAAGCCAATACGGCGACCTTCGATGAAGTGTCAGGTTCAATCGCCGCATTGCGTGAGGGCATCACGGTGCTCCGGGCCGAGATCGACCACCACGACGTGGAGTCCGCGGAGAAGCACGCCACGCACGCCCACGATGGGCTCATCCCGGCCATGGCATCGGTTCGGGCCACGGCCGACACCCTCGAAACTCTGGTCGCAGACGACCTTTGGCCCCTGGCCACCTACCAGGAGATGCTCTTCATACTTTGACCGTTACCTCCTGGAGAGGTCAGGGGGAACCGTCCGATGGGATCGGGTCAGGTTCCCAGTGTGGCGGGGAGTGCTGAGCCTCGGCCACAACACCTTTCAGCTCCTGGCGTCGGTTAGTCACTCGGCCAACACGGTCATTGCGCAGCGAGAGGAGGGCGACTGCCCCTACGGGGATTGGCAGCCAGAAGTTGACGAGCCGGTAACCAAGCACGCCCAAGATGGCGATCCCACGGGTGGCGCCGAATCCCACCAGGCTGGGCACGAGGACCCCTTCGACAACACCTAAGCCTCCCGGAGTTACCGGTATGGCCGCCAACACATACGCCAGGCCATAGGCGACGAGCAAGCCGTCGGGGTTTTCGATATGTCCGAAGGCGGCCAGGAAAACAAAGAGCGATGCCGCGTCCAGCAGCCAGTTGGCCGCGGCCCACGACACTGCTCGACGCAACAGCGCACGGTCGGCGGCCATGACTCTGATTCGTGTGGCGATCTGGTGCATGATCCGGTCGGCGGTGTCCGCTGCGCTCGGCTTGAGGAATGGGAGGCGCATCACCAGCTTCCTCAGAACGACCGCCGATCGCTCCTCGCCCCGCGTGAGAAGAAGGACCACTCCGGCGAAACCGGCCAAAAGCAACGCGCCGACGATGGCGGCTGTGGCATAGATGGGGCTGAATCCCGTTACGGGAATCGACACGATCAACGCCAGCCACAAGATGGCGTTCAGTACCAAAGCGGAGCCAATCCCCTGGATGGCGAGAGCAAGCCCAGCATCGCTGCCGCTCACTCCTTCATTGGTCAAGAGCCGGTAACCAAGCCCGTCTCCGCCGGCGGTACCTCCTGGCAAGACGTGGCTCACGGCGAGTGTCGATAGGTCGATCCTCCAGACCCGGGAGAAGCGACTCGCCCTTGGGGGCAGCACCGTCTGTGTCAGCTTGGCGTAGGTCGCCAAGCTGGCCACTTCGAGCACGACACCGAGCACGACAAAACCAATGTTCACGCGCCGCAGCAAATGTAACGAATGACTCAACCCGGCGATCTGTGGAAGTACTAAGTACTCGACAACCAAGCCGAGCATGATGAGCAGAGCACCGCGCCGAAAAGGGTGCTCGCTTGCCAATCGCCGCCACAGCCGGCGCCGCGGCGGCGCGTGCTGCTCGGCCGATGACTCAGTCACCCTTATCTACCTCTAGGTTCAGCTTCAGAACCACCAGCGTGTCACGACTAGATCCTTCGTTCCCGCGTCGGTCGACCCGTAGTCGGTCCATGAAGCGAACAGAAACGTTTGTCGTTGTAGATCGAGAGTTTTGTGGCGCAACCCAAGTAGCCACATACTCGTCCCATCGGAAAGGTCGCTGGCGGTCGGCCACCTCGGATACATGTCGCGCTCAAGGCCTTTTGCCCGTCCACCTAAGCCACCTCCCCTTTAGCTCCGTCAATCCCGATCATCGTTGTGCCTTGCCACGGGCCAATCGCTTCGTAGTCAGAGACGCCCGGACCGGAGAGGCCGCGTTACTCGCTTTGCGCGTCTTGGGATCCATAAGCGCGTTGAGCAGCTCTCCAATTGTCTGCTCACGACCGATGGTCTCTGGCACGGGTAGGTGCGTTTGGATCCGGTACCGATTGCGACGTCCGTCCTTGTCCTTGACCACGTAACCGGCGGCCGCTAAGTCGGTGACAATGCCAAATGCGCTGCGCTCGGTGATGTCCAGTGTGGTGGCGATATCGCGCAGACGAACCCCGGGATCATGGGCGATGCAGACGAGAACTCGGGCGTGGTTGGTCAGGAAACTCCACTCGGCCATGGCACCATCCTACCATTTCCCGAAATGATTTGCTAGTTTTCTGCAACTAGAGTAGCGTTGCCGATATCGGGCCCAGCCCGCACGCCGAAGGAGCCAGCTTCTAGGCGCAAAGGAGTGAAACATGGCATCACCTGAAGCCCGACATCTGGGAGCGCTGCTCGATGAGCATCATCTCCCGGAGACCAACGGACGGATGGCGGTCTGTCGGCGATGTGGGGTAGTCACCGACGGGCCAGAGGGAAAACACGACCCACACGAACGACAGATCGCTCCAACCATGCGCTGGCTTGATGCTCAGAAGCGCATTAGCCGCCACGCCGGCGCACCAGCGAAATAACCCTCCGCCCCCCCAAGGTACCAATGATGCCGACGTTTTGAGCCCCGACGGCGGCGCACGCTCCCCGCTCGTACGCGCAAGGTTTCAACCCGCGGCGCGCCGCTCCACGTGCTGAAGTTCGATCCACAGCGGGATCAAAAACCAGATGTAGGCGTTGGTCAATGTGTACTCGTTACCCTCATAGCGCGTCACCATGGTGCCGATATCGGTGACGCGAACCCGGTCGTCCTTGCTCTGATACGCCGTGACCCGGTCCAGAATCTCTGCCAACTCCTCTTTGGATGACACCTCTATCCCAAAGTGGTCCATGTTCGGCGTGACCATGAATTCGTCCTGGGCCGGCAGCAGGTAGAGGAATTGACCCAACGATCCGGTGTAAAGAATGAGGGGATTCCCCTTTTCCGTGCTGTTGTCTCCCTCGACCCAGCCGAAGACCTCGGAAAAGAAGTCAAGCAACGCGGCCCGACCCTCGTCGTTCATGACGTCGGCATCAACGCTGATCGCTACGTGGTTGATGCGTGGCGGGAACGCAGTGGCGCTCATGAGGACAAGCCCGGCTGGACCATCACCTTGCTTGGTATCTCGCCTCGTGCCAGCCGCTCCATGGCAACCATGACGTCGCCCAGTGGAATGTTGTCGGGTTCGATCAAGGCCTCGAACGGTAAAGCGGCACTGTCGAGGAGGTCCACGGCCGGCTGGAACCCTTCATCGTTGTAATTGTAAGCCCCGATGATCTCGAGCTCGAAGAGGATCATGCGGTTCTGGTTGATCCGAGGAGGTTCGAAACCCGTCCCCACGATCACAAGTGTGCCGGCGTAGTCGAGTTGCCCTAGCCCCGACTCTGCGGCGCTGGCGCGGCCCGAGCATTCGAACACGACGGGGTAGGGCTCCGCCACAGGTTGGGTCACAAGGGGCGGCTCCAGCATGTCGGGCGTCACGACCCGCGTGGCCCCCACGACGAGAGCCTGCTGGCGCCGAACGGCGGAGGGTTCGCTGACGGTGATGTCTGAGATCCCCAGCGCCCGCAGCACGGCCACGAGCAGGAGACCGACGGGGCCGGCCCCGGTGACAAGGACCCGGTCATCGGGACCGACATCGGCCAGCCGCAAGGCGTGTTGGGTGATGGCGATCGGCTCGGCGAGGGCGGCCACCCTGGTCGAAAGAGAATCGGGAATCCGGATCAGGCCATCCGCCGCCACCGTTTTGTACTGGCAGAAAGCGCCGCGGTACCCCCCGAAGTCAGCCGTGGCACGGTTCAGGCACACCGAAGGGCGACCCCGTCGACAGGGCCGACAGATCCCGCACCCCGGTCCCTGGTTTGCGACCACCCTGTCGCCGGGAGACCAGCCCGATCCACCGGGAGCGCCAACCACGATGCCCGACCATTCGTGCCCAAGAATGGCGCCGGGTTGGGCGAACTGTTCCAGCACCATGTGCAGATCCGAGCCGCAGATGCCGCACTCGGCGATCTCGACGAGCACTTCACCGGGCCCCGGTTCCGGACGCGGCACCGACTCGACGGCAATTTTCCCGTCGCCCACATAAACGGCTGCCTGCATCAGCGGTTCTGGCACGAGACCAACACTACGGACTTGGGCCGCCGGGCACCGCCACTGCCCTACAGCTTGTAGGCGCACCCGTCCCAGTACGAGACGAGATGGCGACGCACCACCCCCCGCAGCTCGATGGCCAACTCGTGGGGCCCGGCCTCTTGGTCGCCCTGGAACTTCACCACAACGTCGCCCGCAGCGACGGGGACGAAATCGTCGGCGTCCGCAGGAGTGCTGACGGTGGTGTCGAGCAGGGTGATGGGCCCACTACAGCACCGGTGTGCATGCGAGCGGACGTAGACGACGCCGCCGTGAGCGTCGACGAACTCCCGTGCGTGGCGGGAAACGACCACCTTCACGCGGTCACTCTACGGCGCCACCGACACGGCTCTGCTCTCCCCATCGGGATCGTCGACGCTCTTATTACGTGGCGTTGCTCTGCTCCGCCGTAGCCAGTTGAGCTTCCATGGACTCGAGGTCAGCCTCGCTCCCTTGGACGCGCGGCCCGGTGAACCACTTGCGCCCGCTCACCATCCAGAAGATCCAGGCATAGAGGAATACGACACCGACGGCGATCGACGTGTAGTTGAAGTCGTGCCAGGTGATCGGACTGGCGGTGGGGAGCACGAAGAGCACCGTGATGATCCCCACCCACGCGATGCCGACCCATCCCACCACGGCGCTCCACCTTCCCAGATGCCAGGGGCCGGCTTTGAAGCTGTCGCCGGCCAAGCGACGCAAGAGCGTCGGGATGACGTAGGCGATGTAGAGACCGATCACAGAGATGGAGATCACTGCTCCATAGGCGACGGCGCTCCACATCGACGGTATGGCCAGGATGAAGGCGAATACCACCGCGAAATAGATGGAACGGGTTGGTGTACGAGTACGAGGGTTGATGTGATTCCAGAACTTGGAACCCGGAATGGCACCGTCTCTCGAGAAGGCGTAGATCATTCGGGAGTTAGCCGTGACCGAAGCCATACCGCAGTACGCCTGGGCGACGAAGGCCACCACCAGCAGCCACTCACCTCCGTGGCGCCCGATGGCGTCGATCCAGATTTGCACGGGAGGCACGCCCGTGCTCGAGGCCAGAGCGGAGTTGTAGTTGTTGGTGATGGCGTAAGTGATACCCACCAGCAGGACGAAGCCGGCGATGAGCGATACCCAGATCGAGCGGACGATGCCTTTAGGCCCCGCCACTGCCGCGTTGTGGGTCTCCTCGGTCATGTGGGCCGATGCGTCGTAACCGGTAAATGTGTATTGAGCCAGCAACAGCCCGATCATAAAGACGTAGAAACGGTTGTGGAAGCCGGTCTCGTTGACAAGTTTGGTGAACACGAACGACGTCGAGGCGTGGTGGGCGGGAACGGCCAACAGCACCGTGACGATGAGCACCACCCCGAGGATGTGCCACCACACACTCACGTCGGAAAGAAACGCAACCACCCGAACGCCGAAGATGTTGAGGGCGGCGTGCAGGATGAGTATGCCGGCGTAGATCAGCAACGTATGTCCCGGCGTGGCCCCCCAGCCGGTGGTCAGGTTGAGGAAGGCGTTAAAGAAAAGAGCGAACCCGTAGTCGATGCCGGCCGTGACGGCCACCTGCCCGAGGAGGTTGAACCATCCCGTGTACCAGCTCCACGCCGCACCGTTGCGCTTGGCCAGCTTGGCCGACCAGTAGTAGAGGCCCCCCGCCGTGGGCATGGACGAGCACACCTCGGCCATGCCGAGGCCGACGATCAGCGTCATGATCCCGACGAGGATCCAACCCCACGTCATGTCGACCGGTCCGCCGTTGGTCATGGCGATGCCGTAAGCGGTCAGGCACCCCGACAAGATGGAGATGATGGTGAACGACACGGCGAAGTTAGAAAAGGCGCCCATGCGCCGCCGCAACTGTTGGGCATAGCCCAGCTCGTGCAGGGTCTTGACGTCATCATCCAACGGCGCGCCAGGTTGGATGCTGCCTTCGGTGACCGCCATGCTCCCCCTCGGATCATGCGGGACCGGCGGTTCAGCCCGACGGCCTCCCCCAAGAGGACCGGTTGGCCCTCTTTCGGTACTGAATCAGACCCAACCGCCAAGGTCAAGAACCCTTGACGAACGGCACGTCCCCGCGCTGGTCTTTGTGAAGTGCGCGAAACTGTCCGCATCGGCGTGTGGGATCACAAAACACCATCGAGAGGAGCGCGCCAGGTGCTCGACGTGGTCGAAGTGTCCGAAATAGTGGTCCCGTGAACACAAATACCGTCCTCGACGTGTCCCGGCTCACCTCGCTCGTCGATAGTGGCGCGATCGACACCGTCGTGGTGGCCATGGCCGACATGCAAGGCCGAGTGCAAGGCAAGCGCTGTGACGCCCGGTACTTCCTCGAAGACGTGGTAGCCCACGGCGTCGAAGGTTGCGACTATCTCCTGGCCGTCGATGTCGACATGCGTACGGTGGACGGCTACGCCTTGTCGTCGTGGGAGCACGGGTACGGCGACTTTGTGATGCGTCCCGATTTGTCCACATTCCGCCTTCTGCCCTGGCACCCCACTACCGCCTTGTGCATGGCCGACATCGAGCACCTCCACGGGGGGCCGGTGGCTCCCTCGCCCCGGCAGATCTTGCGGCGGCAGCTCGACCGTCTGACGGAGCGTGGATGGTGGGCTCCGGTGGGCACCGAGCTCGAGTTCATCGTCTTCAACGAGACCTACGAGGAGGCCTGGAAGCAGGGGTATCGGGAACTCACGCCGGCGAACCAGTACAACGTGGATTACTCCTTGTTGGGAACAGGCCGAATCGAACCGCTCCTGCACGGCATTCACACGGCCATGGCGGGTGCGGCCATGGCGGTGGAGTCAATAAAAGGGGAATGCAACTACGGCCAGCATGAGATCGCCTTCCGGTACACCGAAGCGTTGGCCAAGTGCGACGAGCACGTCGTGTTCAAAACCGGCGCCAAGGAGATCGCGGCCCAACAAGGGTGTTCTCTCACGTTCATGGCCAAGGTGAACGAGCGGGAAGGGAATTCCTGTCACATCCATCTGTCGATCCGTGACACCGAGGGCCGGCCCGTCTTCGCCGGCACCGACGGTGCTCGCACCTCCGCCGTGTTCGCGCAGTTCCTGGCGGGCCAGCTGGATTCTTTGCGTGAGCTCACCCTCTTTTTGGCCCCCAATGTGAACAGTTACAAGCGATTCGTGGCAGGGTCGTTCGCCCCCACCGCGGTGGCCTGGGGCTGGGACAACCGCACCTGCGCGTTCCGGGTTGTCGGCCACGGAGACTCGCTGCGTATCGAGTGCCGGCTCCCTGGGGGTGACGTCAATCCCTATCTGGCGGTGGCGGCTCTCATCGCCGGCGGCCTTCACGGCATCGAGCATGAACTGGACCTCCAAGCCGAGTTCGCCGGCAACGCCTATGCCTCGGACAATCCCCGCGTTCCGGGCACTCTGCGCGAAGCGGCCGAGTCGTTCGAGAACAGCGCCCTCGCCCGAGCCGCCTTCGGCGACGACGTAGTCGACCACTACGCCAATATGGCCCGCATCGAACTGGAGGCCTTCGACGCCACGGTGACCAACTGGGAGCTCTTCAGAGGCTTTGAACGGCTGTGAGCTCCCCCTTCACGGTGGTCAATCCCACCACGGAGCTGGCCATCACCACCGTTGCCTCATTGGACGCCGCCGAAGTGGACGCCGTCATCGACGAGGCGGCCCGGGCCGCGGCCCGGTGGCGGTCGGTGAGCCCACATGATCGAGGTCGGATGTTGCGGCGCTTTGCAGAGGTCGTCGATGAGAACATCGGCGAGCTGGCTGCCTTGGAGGTGGCCAACGCGGGGCACACCACTACCAACGCGCGAGGTGAGGCCGCCAACGTCCGGGACGTGCTCGAGTACTACTCGGCCGCCCCTGAGCGGCTCTTTGGGCGCCAGATCCCGGTGGCAGGCGGCTGGGACGTGACATTTCACGAACCTCTGGGCGTCGTCGGTGTCATCGTCCCGTGGAACTTCCCGATGCCCATTGCCGCCTGGGGATTCGCCCCGGCCCTGGCGGCCGGAAACGCCGTCGTCGTCAAGCCCGCCGAGCTCACGCCGCTCACCGCCCTTCGCCTCGAGCAGTGTGCCTTGGAAGCAGGGATTCCCGAGGGGGTGTTCCAGGTGGCCACCGGTGCGGGATCGGTGGTGGGTAGGCGCTTCGTCGAGCACCCGGCCGTGCGCAAGGTGTGCTTCACGGGTTCTTCCGAGGTCGGACGCGAGGTGATGGCGGGATGTGCCGCGCAGGTCAAACGCATCACACTCGAGCTCGGCGGCAAGAGCGCCAACATCGTATTTGCCGACGCCGACGTGGAGCGGGCTGCGGTGGCCGCTCCCGCCAGCGTGTTCGACAACGCCGGGCAGGATTGCTGTGCCCGGTCCCGCATCCTCGTCGAGCGCTCTATCTTCGATCGTTTCATGGAGACCTTCGAGATCGCCGTGAAGGGCTTCAAAGTGGCGGATCCGTCCGACCCGACCAGCGACATGGGCCCGCTCATCAGTGCCGAGCACCGGGCCCGCGTGGCGGCGTTCACCGATGAAGCCACGGTGGCGTTTCGCGGTTCGGCACCGACCGGGCCCGGCTACTGGATGGCACCCACCGTCCTTCATCCGGTCCATCCCCACGAACGCTGCTGGCGTGAGGAGATCTTCGGCCCCGTGGCCGCCGTGACGTCATTCGCTGACGAGTCCGAGGCCATAGCCCTGGCCAACGACACTCCCTACGGATTGTCGGGCTCGATCTGGACGTCCGACCTCGGGCGCGCTTTGCGGGTGGCCCGAGCCGTCGAGACAGGGAACCTGTCGATTAACTCCCATTCGTCGGTGCGGTACTCGACGCCTTTCGGCGGCTTCAAGCAGTCGGGCCTGGGCCGGGAACTCGGCCCCGACGCCCTGGCTGCTTTCACCGACGTGAAGAACGTATTTCTGTCTAACGGAGGGTGACAGTGCCAGGTCGACTGCAGGACAAGGTTGCGGTGATCACCGGCGCGGCCGGAGGCATCGGACGGGCCAGCGCACTGCGCTTCGCCGCCGAAGGAGCGCGCGTCCTCGTCGCCGACGTCGCCGACGAGGCGGGTCGGGAACTGGCGGCGGAGGTGGACGGCATCTACGTGCACACCGACGTCACCGAAGCTGACGATGTGCGGGCCATGTACGGCGCCGCCTTGGAGGCGTGGGGCACGGTCGACATTTGCTTCAACAACGCCGGGATCTCGCCTCCCGATGACGCCTCGATCCTCGACACGGATCTAGCGGCGTGGAGACGAGTGCAAGACGTCAACTTGACCAGTGTGTATCTGTGCTGCAAATACGGCATTCCTCTTCTGCTTGAACATGGCGGTGGTTCCGTCATCAACACAGCGTCCTTCGTTGCCGTGCGAGGGGCGGCCACCTCGCAAATCTCCTATACGGCGTCGAAGGGGGGAGTTCTGGCCCTCACCCGCGAACTCGGGGTCGAGTTCGCCCGCCAAGGGGTGCGGGTAAACGCCCTGTGCCCGGGGCCCGTCGACACGCCACTGCTCCAGGAGCTTTTTGCCAAAGACCCCGTGGCCGCCGCCCGCCGGTTGGTGCACATTCCCATGGGCCGCTTCGGCCACGCCCAGGAGATCGCGGCCGCCGCCGCCTTCCTGGCCTCCGACGACGCCTCTTTCATCACGGCGTCGACCTTCCTTGTCGACGGCGGCCTCCACGCCGCCTACACCACCCCTCTGTGAGCACTTCCGCCCGTCGAACCCGGACCGGCCGGCCTGTGGTCGGTGTGACCGCTTACGAGGAAGACGCCACCTGGGGGTTGTGGCATACCAGCGCGGCGGTGCTACCCAGCTCGTACGTGCACGCCATTACCGCCGCGGGTGGGATCCCTGTTCTCCTACCTGCGCAGCCAACCGATGTCGACAGCCTCGTCGGTCGGCTCGACGCCATCGTCTTAACGGGTGGACCGGACGTGGACCCCGATCGTTACGGCGCCGAGCGCTGGCCCGCGACCGACGCGCCCCGATACCAAAGAGACGAGTTCGAACTCGATCTTCTGCGGGCGTCGACCGACGTCGGACTGCCGGTATTGGCCATCTGTCGGGGTTTACAGCTTCTCAACGTGGCTAGAGGGGGGACCCTCGTACAGGACCTTCCCGAGGAACTAGGCATCGATACCCACCGCCCCGAGCCGGGGATCTTCGCCAACCAGCACATAACGGTCGATCCCACCAGCCGGCTGGCCGTCGCCCTCGGGTCCACGCAAGTCGAGGTGTCCTGCCATCACCACCAAGCCATCGACAAGCTCGGTCGCGGCCTGATCTCCGTGGCTCGCTCCGGTGACGGCGTGGTCGAGGCCGTTGAGGACGAGTCGGCGCCCTTCCTCATAGGCGTGCAGTGGCACCCCGAGGAGCGAGCCGACCTGTCGCTGTTCTCAGCTTTGGTTGAGGCGGCCGCAGGCTAGAGGTTTCGGAGGCTTTTATCGAGGCGAGGCGTCGACCAAAGCAGGATCAGCACGTTGCACCCGGGCGGCGGCCCGTCCGAGTCGTGTGATGAATTGCATGAGCCTGTCGCGCGCCGCCTCGGCAGACGCATCCAAGCCCTCGGTGTTGGCCGCATCCCAGTGGCCGAGGACGACCGGCTTGAGAATCAAGTCGTGATGCACTCGCAGGTCGTAGATTCCGGTCCGGGCAATGGCCTTGGCGTGCTGGGCGAAACCGTCTATTCCCGTGCCGGGCATCTCGAAATTCAGCACCTGGCGTTTGATGGCCTCCATCATTCCCGAGGGGTCGATGGTCAACGCGGCGGACACAAGATCGCGGTAGAAGAGATAATGAAGGTTCTCGTCTGCCGCCACCCGCTTCATCACCTCATAGCCCTCGGTGTCTGACAGGGCCTTTCCGGTGTTGTGGTGTGCGATCCGCGTGGCGAGTTCCTGAAGGGCGAGATAGGCGAAAGCATCGGGGATGCTGGCCACGTAAGGACTGACGCCACCGGTGACCTGAGCCATGCGCGCCCGCTCGAGGGTGACGGGGTCGAGGCGCCCGCTCATGATCAGGTAGTCCCGCAGGACAATCGAATGGCGCCCTTCCTCGGCGGTCCACCGCCTGGTCCAGTAACCCCAGGCGCCGTCTCGGCCGAAGAGATGATCAAGCGAGGCGAAGTAGTACGGCAGGTTGTCCTCGGTGAGCACGTTGACGAACAAGGCGCTGGCCACGCCCTCGGGCAGCCCATCGGCCCGTTCGACGCTCCCGTTCGCCGGCAGAGGCCGCCACTCGACGAGCTCATGGGGAAACCACTCTTTGGCCATGCCGAGGTGGCGGTCCAAAAGGCGTTCCGCAGTCGGCTGGAGCTCTGCGAGCATCGTCGCGTCATCCATGGCTGCGCACCTCATTCCTTTGGTCGCGGTCGCCCCCACGACTGCGAGGTGTCCATTTGCCCCGGATTCCGGCCGGGTCTCTAACTCACTTTAGGCAATCACGCGGGGCCCGTGGCTATTCGAGTGTGTTCGGCGCCCTCCGGCCCGCCTCGCCTTCTCCCCCACCTTTCATGGCCCCAACACCGGCTACCGGTGTCGCCAACGCAATCGGCGCCCCTGAGCTGGGAGCTTGGCGTTCTGTCGCCGTCTCCACGGACGGGGTCGTGAGGCTGTCGGCGGTTGGCCGTGGTCGATTGCCGTCGACCATCCGACGCCCTGACCAACGTCCTCGCCATTACGAGGCCTCCCGCTCCAGGTGGGCTTTGTGGGCGAGCTTGATGACGTCCGCCGACACCGATCGCTTGTTGCCTTCATGGTCCGGATGGTGCGCCGGACATGCGATATATGGAGTGCCTTCGACCGGCTTCCCAAGGCGCAGGCAACCTTTGACATGGCAATTGTGATGCCGGTACACGGTGACGATGCTGCCCAGGATCAAGAAGTCGGGAATCGAACCGCCGAAGCCGGACCAGAACCCGTACCACGTGCCTGACTCGGCGTCGGCACCGGTGTAGCGCAGGAACCAATGGGCAGAGTCAGCCCAAAAGGCACTTACGAGAATCAACAAGCCGACGAGGACGACCAGCAACCCAACGCTGAGACCACGTCTCATGACATTCCTCCCGATCTCCTGGCTCTCGCCTTGACGAACCCCACCGACCCCTTGGAGCAAAACGGGACCATCCTCACAGTCCCCTACCCATCTGGTTCGACCGGACCATTGGCGCCCGCCTCGGCATCTGCGGCCGCATCCACTGCCGCCACCTCCCCGGGAGTAGCCCCGAGACGACGCTCGACGTCGGCCAGGCGGTCGCTGATCACTGATAGCTGCTGACCCAAGTCGGCGTGGCCCTTTTTGAACTCTTCCTTGTTGGCGTCGGTGTGCTCCTTGATGAACACGGAAGCAACCGTGGCCGTCAGCACGCCGATAAGGCCTATTCCCACCAGCATCAGGATCACAGCCACGCTCCGGCCGCCCTCGGTGACTGGGTACCGGTCCCCGTATCCCACCGTGGTCACGGTGACGATGGCCCACCAGAGCGCATCCGGGTAATCGTGGATGTTGCTTCCTTTGGCGTTTTCCTCGAAGAGCAGCACCAGCCACGCTCCGATGAAAAGTGTTCCCACCACGGCGATGAGCACCCGGAAGAGGCTGTGGTGCTTGAGGATGGCCTCCACTCGAAGCTCGCCCTCGTGCACGAGCAGGGTCATCTTTTCGATCCCGACGACGTGCCAGCCCTGCAGAGGGGGCACCAACACGGTCGCCGGCTCTACCCATCGCCGCCTGAGATAGCCGGGTGTGTCTGGCGTGACCACCAGCCGGACGAGGTACTCCACCAGCATGATGACCCAAAGCGCGAAGAGGCCGCCGACGAGGCCTTTGGAGGCAGAGCCGTTGACGTCGGCCGTAAGGACGGCGATGGCGAGGACGAGCCACGCCACCCCCAGAACCGCCATCGGGAACTTTGTGAATCGCTCGATGCGGTCGACGAGATCGTGGCGTCCGCCCGACGGCTTCGCCCCGGCCACGGTCTGGCGCCGGCGCTCCTCTTTGCGCTCTTTGTCTTCGAGGCGCTCTTGCTCGAGCTGCTCCAGGCGTCGTATGCGTTCGATGGAGGACGGCTTCTTCGCCGCGGTGCTGCTCGGAACAGTGCTCAAATCAGTGGAATTCTCCCCGATGGGACGAAATTAGTAGCTGGAAGGCCCGCCCTCGATGATCGGCACGGTCGACTGACCTCGGCGCGGTGAACGAGCCCGTCATGGCGCCAGGCAGCCGAGACTTACGGTCCTGGCTCAAGGGGAACGTCAGACCGGTTCCGAGTGGTCGTGGACGGCCGACGCCGGTTCGACCGTCCACCAATTCTGGGCGATCAAAGACAGCGACTCCAATCTGGCTTCATAGGTGTGCGCCCGGGTCGAAAGCATGATCTCGTCGGCCGCAGTGCGAATCTGCAGTTCCCTGAGACCTTCGACAACCGTGTCCGGTGCACCGATCAGATGCGTTGACATGGCCTCTTCGACGACCGCTTTCTCGGCGGCCGTGAACGCATACTCCGCGGCCTGCTCAGGAGAGGGCAGCGGCCCCAAACGACCCGATCGCAACTGCAGAATGCTGAGAGCAGTCGACCCTGAAAGCCGGACGGCCTCTGCTTCGCTGGGAGCGCAGAGAACGGATACGGCAACCATGACGGTGGTCTCGCCATGAAGCACGGAGGGGCGGAAGCTCGACCGATAGGTGCTGAGCGCGGCGTCGAGGAGCTTGGGGGCGAAGTGGTAGGCGAACGAAAAAGGAAGTCCGAGCAATCCCGCCAGTTGCGCGCTGAACAGTGAGGACCCCAACAGCCAGACCTCAGGGAGGTAACCCCGACCGGGATTGGCGGACGGGTGCCTCGGCAATCCCTCGGCGGGCAGGAGGTAGTTGATCAGCTCGACGACGTCATCGGGGAACGTGTCCGCCTGCTGCTCCGGCGAGCGCCGTAGGGCCCGGACTGTCACCGGATCGGTTCCGGGAGCACGTCCCAGCCCGAGATCGATGCGCCCCGGGTGTAGCGCCTCCAGGGTCCCGAATTGTTCGGCCACAACGAGTGGGGCGTGGTTGGGCAACATGACACCACCGGAGCCGACACGAAGTGTCGTGGTGGCGTCGGCCAGGTGGGCGATCAGGACAGCGGGCGCAGAACTGGCCACCGCCGGCATCCCGTGATGCTCCGCCACCCACAATCGGTGGTAGCCGAGTCGCTCCACCTCGGCGGCAATCTTTACTGTCTCTCTGAGGGCTTGGGCCGACGTTGACCCCGTTGCCACGGTGGCCAGGTCGAGGACGGAAAGGGGAATCACTCCGGTTCTAACAGCAGGACTCTCCAAAAGCTTCCGGTCCTGCTCGGCACTCCTTGGCCACCGACAGCGAAGTTTGCCCGAGTGTCAAGGGAGAGCTACGCCTGGCTCAACGGTAGATGTTGACCGTGTCATCGAGGCCCATGCGTGACGCCGGGGCGCGG
The DNA here is from genome assembly GCA_963793645.1 of uncultured Acidimicrobiaceae bacterium. GTDB lineage: Bacteria > Actinomycetota > Acidimicrobiia > Acidimicrobiales > UBA8190 > CAWCAW01. The sequence continues at coordinate 606,405 of CAWCAW010000006.1, forward strand.
CCGGTCGACACGAGGATGAACGTCATGGGATCACCCGTGATCACGTCGCCACCTCCGCCCGACACGGCGAACTCATCCATCCCCTCGAGCTTCAAGATGGCGGGCGGCCAGCCCTGGTCGGTGAGGACCTTGGCAATGTGCGACACCGAGGGCAGCAAACCGCTTCCCGCCACAGACGGCTGGTCGAGTGCGGAGCGAATGTCGTCAGCGTGGAGGAAGGTGTCGAACCACAGCGACTCAACCCCGAAACCGAGGGACGTCCCGTTGCCTTGGGGGCCGTCGGCATTCCAGGCGTCGTCGTCGAACGCCGCCACCAATGCGCTGGCCGTCTCTATGGCGCGCTGCAACTCGTCAGCGGTGTCGTTGGCGCTCTGGCTACGACGGTCGTCGACCTGGCGCTTGGTTACCTCGGCAGTGCCCAGACCCTCGAGACGGAGGTTGGTGACGTCACTGAGTTGTCCGACGACATGAGCGGCCACATCCGCGACGCGCCATCCCTCACAGCGAGAAGGTGTCTCCCATTGTGCGTCCGACAGGCCCCGCAACAAGTCAGCAAAGCTCTCGTATTCCTCGGTCATCCCCGGCACGACGACCATCCGGCTCAGCGTCATCTCCACCCTCCTCGGCGACCGCACGCGGTATCGTGCAATGGCATGTAACTTACATGCACCTTGCATGTATGGTCAAGAGGGAATCCATCACACAACCCCGTCGCACCCAGGCTGAGCGCTCCGAGTCGACGCGCGCAGCGCTGATAGCGTCGGGTCGCGCGCTGTTCGGGAGCAATGGCTATGGCCATACGGCGCGAGAGGAGATCGTGGCTGACGCCGGTGTCACGCGGCGGGGCGCTGCAGCATCACTTCGACGACAAGCAGGGATTATTTCTGGCCGTCTACGAGGAACTCGAGCAGGAGATCGTCGCATCGACTGCGCAGGCGGCGTTGCACGTGGGCCACGAGCATCCCCTCGAGATGTTGCGAGCGGGGTGCCACGCCTATCTCGACGCCATGCTGGATCCCGCCGTGCAACGTATTTGCGCCCTCGACGGTCCCGCCGTCCTCCCCGCCGATGTTCGCAGCGAGATCGCCGACCGGTACGCGTTAGCGCTGGTGCGCGAGGTGGTGCAAGCAGCCATGTCCCAACACGAGATCCAACAAGCGCCCTTGGAACCGCTCACCCGCATGCTGCTGGCCGGGGTCATGGCCGCCGCGCAGTACGTGGCCACGGCGGACAACCCCAAGAATGCCCGCAAGGACGCCGGCAAGACGGTCGACATGTTGCTGAGCAGCCTGACGCCTTAGACACCTGTTGCGTCATTTGGTGTCAAGCGACAACGAGCCGTGCCATGTCGCCGACCGGACCAGAGAACACTCAACCATCCACCTCGCTGAGCCTGTCGAGCAGGAAGGCCCGCTCGACTTTGTTTCCGCACAGCATGAGAGCTTCCTCGTAGGCCACGCGGGCCTCGCCGCCACGGCCCAATCTTCTAAGGAAATCGGCCCGGGCCGAGGCCAAATAGCTGTACATGGCCAGGGCGGGCTCGGCGCTCAGCGCGTCGAGCGCGGCCAGTCCTGCCTCAGGACCAACCGCCAGACCGACGGCGACGGCCCGGTTGAGGGCAACCACGGGGGACGGCCACAGCTCCATCAAGTGGTCATAAAGACCGACGATCTCGCCCCAGTCGGTTGCCTCCCACGATGGGGCTTCGTCGTGGACCGCGGCGACGGCCGCCATCAGAGCGAAGCGCCCCGGAGGTCGGCGTTGGAGTGCCTCGCGCACGAGTTGGAGACCCTCATCGATGGCGCCGTGGTCCCACCGCGACCGGTCCTGGTCGGCGAGAAGCACGAGTTGCTCGTCGCTTCCCAGCCTGGCTCCCTGCCGAGCATCGGTGAGCAGGATGAGGGCGAGGAGTCCGGCCACATCGGCGTCGCCGGGCAACAACCCCCGTAGCAAGCGGGCCAGGTCAAGTGACCATTCCACCAGGTCACGCCGACCCAGATCGGCGCCCTCAGGCGCTGTATGCCCGGTCGAGTAGAGCAGATGCAAGACAGTGAGCACGGCATCGATGCGGGTGGGGAGCTCTTCGACCGGCGGCACCCGATAGGGGATGCGGGCCAGGGCGATCTTCTTCTTGGCGCGGGTGATGCGCGCCGCCATGGTCGATTCGCTCACCAAGAAGGCCCGACCCACCTCGGCGGTGGTGAGCCCACACACCAGGCGGAGCGTGAGTGCCACCTGAGCATCCAGAGCGATGGCGGGGTGGCAACACGTGAAAATGAGCCGAAGTCGGTCGTCTACGACTTCCGGCTCATCCTCCAGCTCACCGGGGCCCTCCACGGTCACTGCTTCGACGAGCAAAGGCAACGCCCGGGCATGGGTCTGGCCTCGCCGGGCCACGTCTATGGCTCGGCGTCGGGCGACGGTGGTCAACCACGCGCCGGGTTTGGCCGGGATCCCTCCGGTGGACCATGTCGACAAGGCCCGGGCATAGGCGTCTTGGACACACTCCTCGGCGAGATCGATGTCCCCCGTGACGCGTACCGTGGCCGCGAGCACGAACGCCCACTCCCTTCGGTGCGCGTCGGCCACCGCCGCCTCCACCGACTCGTGCATGAGCAGATGATCGGCGCTCAGCTGAACGTCCTGATCGGCCTGACCTCTACCCCACCCGCGGGCATGGGTACCTGCTTCGCCAAGACGAGCGCCTCATCCAGGTCGGCTGCCTCGACGAGGTAGTAGCCGCCCAGTGCTTCCTTGGTCTCTGCAAAGGGACCATCGGTCACCACGAACTCCCCGGAGGAGTCTTGGCGCACAGACGTCGCTGTCGCCGTCGCCTGTAATGCGTTCCCGCCGCGCAAGGCGGAGGCGTTGACCTCGCCGAACACCTGGTGGCCCTTCATCATCTGGTCGAACGACCCAGGCTCAGGATTGTCCAGTACAGCTTCGTCCCCGTAGATGAGGATCAGATACTCGGCCATGGTGATCTCCTCTCGTGGTTGGCCCGCTTCAGGGCCTCCTGCTCAATACGACGGACGAGGATGACCCCAATCGACAACACGGCACGGAATTCTCCCATCCGACTCTGAGGACGCCAAGCAATTTCAACTGAGCCGTTCGGGGTGACGGCACGAAACATGGCAAAGGAGACGCTAACCCCTGGTGCCAGGCTCCGACTCGGGACATTCGAGAACGTCGTGACCCAGTGAGGTTTCCTAGGATCTGTACATGCTGCTGTGGATCAACGGACCCTTTGGCGGCGGCAAGACGCAAACGGCCCACGAGATTCAGCGGCGGCTCCATGACAGTGTCATCTGTGATCCTGAGGAGGTCGGTTTCGGCCTGAGGCGAACGACACCGTCGTACCTCCGCCACGATCTCCAGGAGTACCCGGCGTGGCGCCAAGGTGTGTCCGAGATGCTGGATCATGCTCTTAACCATCACGCCGGCGTCGTGATCGCGCCCATGACGATTGTGGAGCCGGGCAACTACGAGGAAACCGTAGGTCGGTGACGGGGTGGAGGCCATGAGGTGCGACACTTTACGTTGCTCGCCGAACGCACCACGGTGCTCCGTCGGTACGCGAGCGAAGCTTCGGACATGCCATGCAGTTCGTCACCGGAAAAGCCACGCCCTTGGTTGGGGATAGTTTCGCCGCATCAAAGCTTGACCTCTGCCTAGAGCGGCTCAGTCGTCCGGAATTCGCCGAACACTTATGGACAGATCACATCGCCATCCCAGAGGTAGCCGAGCAGATCGCCAGGTTGGCAGGGTTGACGCTTGCACCAAACACCGAATCCGCTCTGCGAGGCCGAGCCCGACGGGTGTGGACGGGCGCCAGGCACATCCGATTCGACTGACGAACGTTTTGACACTCCCATTCGTATAGCTCACCTTCGGAGATCCGAGACGCGCCGCTGGCTACTAGTCGGTCGGAGGATCCGGTGCCAATGGTGATGGTGAGCTTTTTGGGTCCCATCGGGTCCTGCCGGCTGGCCGAGGTTGTTCGGTCGCGGGGCCATCTGGAGGGTGAAGGCGTACGTGCCGGACTTTGTCGGGGTCCCGATGATCTCCCAATCACAATCGGGCTCCTGGACCTGCAGCCCGGGAGGCAACAATGGCGGCGTGGTCGTCGCCCACGGATCCGCCGAGCCGAACCCTCCTATTGGTCTCGCTGACCGACAGCCTGGGCTCTTCGGTGACCGTGGCGGTGACGGTCGTCAAGCGCAAGTATTAGGAGCTGCGCCGCCGCCACGATTCGACCCCACCGGGAGCCCACCACCGGGTCGTCGAGTCGGAAGAGGGCCGATCAGTCTCCCGTCCGCCTGGTCGAGTCAGTTCAGGCCTCACGCAGTCCGCCCACGAGTCCGTGGCATCGTCATTTTTGGTGAATCTGAAGGCAAAACGGCCGCTGACGGCGACCGTGGGGAGGCATATTTCTCACCTCGTCCCCCACCGTCTATGCCCATTGACCTCCCAATCTCGGCCCCGTAGTGTTTGGCCACGGATAGGCGGATAGGGGACATCGGGTAGTTCTGACAGTCCTTTGTGTCCACGGACACATTTCAACTGTCGCCTTCGATACAGACAGTTGGAGGGGTAGCCCGTAATGCTGTCGGATATGAAGTTGATCATTGGTGCTGACCCCCGAGGACTACGCCGCCAGGGGTCCACGTGGTTGATATGCGAACGAGGGTTCCGACACGCGGCCGGGGACTCCGACGAAGCTCAAATTCTCGTCATCGGTGACGCGTGGCAACGACACCACGCACGGGGATGATGCTGGGCACCATGGTCGGGTAGGAGGGGTTCGATGAAGAGTTCCGGAGTCGGTTCACCAGGGTCGAGAGCAACGCATCGCTTTGGAGCGTTCACGCGCCTGGCCGCCGTCATCGTGGTCGTGTGCAGCGCGCTGATTGCAGCTGCAACCGTAGAGCCGGGCGCGGCCCGAGCCGCCGAGGCTGTCGATCCTGGAGCCGCCCTTCGTGCGGTTTCGTGTACGAGCGCGTCGTTCTGTGTGGCCACCGACGACCAGGGCAAGGCTCTGTCGTACAACGGCAGCTCGTGGTCAAGCCCGGACAACATCGACGGGTCCGCTTTGCTCACTTCGGTGTCATGTCTCAGCGGTCCGACGTTTTGCCAAGCCGTCGACGACGAGGGCAACGTTCTCACGTTTAACGGCAGCTCTTGGTCGGGCCCGGACAACATCGACGGGTCGAGCACCCTCGCATCGGTGTCATGCGTGACGTCTTCGTTCTGCGTGGCCACCGACGACCAGGGCAACGCCTTTACGTATACCGGAAGCTCGTGGTCGGGCCCCAATAACATCGACGGGTCGGCACTCCTTACCTCGGTGTCCTGCCCGACTTCTTCGTTCTGCGAAGCGGTCGACATCCACGGCAACTCGTTCACCGACAACTCCGGCACGTGGACATCGGCCTTCGACCTTGATGGCTCCAATGACCTCACCTCTGTGTCGTGCGCGACTTCCTCGTTCTGTGCGGCGGTTGACGACATCGGCAATGCGTTCATCTACAGCGCCGGCACGTGGATGTCGCCCACGGATATCGACTCGAGCGGTCTTACCTCGGTGTCGTGTGTGACCACGACGTTTTGCGTAGCGGTCGACGACCAAGGCAATGCCCTCGACTACAACGTCACGGCCACGTGGTCTCAACCATTGACCATCGACGGATCGAACATTCTGGAATCGGTTTCCTGTCCTACTACGTCGTATTGTGCTGCCGCCGACGCCGATGGGAATGCCGTCACCTATGGCTTGGGCCTGGTGGACTATTCATGCAACACAGGGCTGTACGGAACCTTCTCGATTCCTGCCCTGATAACTGAGACTCCGGCCGCTCCGGCCACGATCGAGGGCTCGGGAACATTCCAAATGGACCCCGGCATCGTATTCAGCCTTCCCCCCGCGATTGTGACCGATTCTGAGGACGCCGGCGTTACCCAGCTCACCTATGACTCGGGCAGTGCAACGATCAACCAGGATGGTGGCAGCGCCTTCACCGCTTCAGAGCAGACCGCCGGCGCCAGCAACCTTCCCCAGACGGTCGACCTCTTGACGGATCCGACGGCCCAGGAGGACTTCACGTTCAACCCAATCACCTGGACGGCTGGTGCCAGCAGCGGTAGCGCCGATTTTCAGCCCGGACCTGCCAGCTTCGCCATCACCACCAACAGCCCGGCCATTGGCACCATTATGTCGAATTGCACCCCGACCGGTTCTGTACCGATCCTCGCCACGACGACCGTCACGGCGCCCTCCGGAACTCCGTCGGTGAACGTCCCCAACGAAGTGGTCCCTTCGTCCTCAACGGTAACGGCCGGCTATGAGGCACTGTGGCCGATTTCCATAAGCAACACCTCGAGCGTAGAGGTCACCGGCATCACCCTCACCGCCGCCGCCGTGGCGGGAAGCGCCACGCCGCTGGCTTTTGACAGCGCCAAGATGGCCAAATCCGATGCGGGCTCGAGCTGCGCCCCCTCAGGCGCACCCGATGACCACGTCACGTGCGCACTGGGATCCCTCGCCCCGTCCGTCACGACGACGATCTACGCGTTGGTGGAGACGACGGCGACACTCGCCAACGGGACCAACGTGTCGGGGACCATCGACGTAACGTCGAACGGACCTGAAGCAGTGGGGTCCCTGGGCACCGTCATGGTTGTCGTTCAAGCCAACCAGGTCAGTGCCGCCGCCGCTCCCGGGGTCAAGCTGCTGAACACGTCTGCCGCTTTGTCGCCATCGAACCCCGTAAAAATCAAGTTCAAGTTGCCGAAAAAGGTGTTGCGCTCGTCCCTCCCGAGCAATTCCCAACGGTCGTCCGCCGCCATCGCCAAGCCACGCCGGCACGGACGTCACCGGTCGACCAACCAGAGTCCGTCGAGGGCCGTGAGACAATCGACGACCGTTTCGGCGCCGCCCACGGCGGTTGTTCTGGGCGGGCTCAAGCCGACGTCCGACTACCTCCTCTGCCCTACCAACACGTCCTGCGTAGGCACGTTGGCGCAGGTCTCAGGCAACTTCGGAAACTATATGGACGCAACCCATCCCATTGCAGCCTCTCTCGAGTTCTTGTTGGGCTCCCCTAATCCCTCAGCACGACTCTGGATCGATGGTGGCACGGGACACGCGGCGCAGGTGGGCTCGTGTGTCAAGTCCGGCAGCACGTACACCAACCTTCCCTGTTACACCAAGGCAAAGACCAGTGGAAGGGCGCCCAACGCCACGGTGACATACTCGGTCGACTTTGTCAGTAACGACCCGATCTTCGGCGTGCGAGGCTAAGTACCACTACAAGGACGGCAAAAGGACGTAACCATGTCGGCTCCGGACATAAGTTTCGACTCCGATGTCAAACCGCTGTTTCGGGAAAAGGATCGGGACTCGATGCGCCGCGCATTCGATCTGTGGTCCTACGCCGATGTCCAGGCCCACGCCGATGCGATTGCTGAGCGCCTGAAGAACGGGTCCATGCCGTGTGACGGCACGTGGCCCCCGGAACAGGTGGCGATGTTCGAACGATGGATCGAGCAAGGCAAGCCGGCGTAGGAGGCGGGTCCAGCCGCGTCCGTGGCATGCATCGCCGAACCCCTCCGACGCGCTCAGCTCAGGGCATACGGATTGGCTCGGTGGGCCTTGGCCAGGCGCAAATGGAGCGAAATGGCCCCACTGGCCAGCGCCGCGTAGAAGCACCATAACGATGCGAACCCGTCGGCGGTCAGGCGGGCCAGTATGACCACCACAACCAGGTTCGCCACGCCAAAGATCACGATGTGTCGGTATCCCGACATCAGCAAGGACCCACACGTCGCCACGACGTACAGACCGATGACCCACAGCCCATGGCGCAAACCGATGCTGTAGGCCAGATGGTATGAGCCCAACTTGACGGTCACTGGACCGCGCAGCATCGTCACCAGAAGGTCAATGGCCACACCTGTGCCCAAAACGACGAACGGCACGATGCGCCATCTTCGGTGAGCCGTGGGCTCGATCCTCAAGATGGCGACTGGCACGAGGATGGGGACGATCACAAAGGCGATGACCAGGTAGATCCACATGGCGATACGTCCAGCCAAATGTGGAACGTGGCCCTGAAGGCTGAACCAAACCAACGACTCGTCTATCTGGTGGGCACCCAACAGAAGCGGCATGGTCGCCAGGAGCAACTGATTGTTACGGCCGCGTAGGTGACGGCACGCATCAACGCCGATGGCGGTGACAAGCAGGCCCCCTGCCAAATCGCCCTCTGGAGAGAAACACATACGACGCCGTAACCCTCATTCCTGATGTTGAGCGACTTCGACTATCCGACGCGGCCTAATGGCGCGTGCTCATCGATTCGTGAGAGAAGGCAGTCGGTCGAGGTTGGCCTGCTCCACGTCCACCGAAAATCCGGTGGAACGCGCCGCGGGTATGCCAGCGATCTGGGCCGGGCTCGGCCAGCGAACCTTGGTGGCCCATCCGGCCATTTCGAAAAGACGAATGAGGCCGGCAGCAGGATCGACCTGATGCGAAAGCACGCCGTGGCGCGCCGATGAAGGAGCGCTGTGGTGGAAGTTGTGCCAGCTCTCGCCGAGAGAAATCAGGGCCAGCGGCGCCACATTGCCGCTGAAGTCCTTGGTGGCGAACGGCCTCTTGCCCCATAGGTGACAGATCGAGTTGATGCTCCACGTCACATGATGCAAAAGAGCCATGCGAACCAGCCCCGCCCAAAACAAGGCGTACACGGCCCCCACCAAGGTTCCCGAAATGAGCCAACCAAGCGCGAACGGAATCACGAGTGAGCCAACGGCCAGCTCGGGAAAGAGCTTGTTGATGACCACGAGGCTCCGGTCACGCAGAAGGTCGGGCGCAAAGCGACGCTCATCAGTGGTACCAGCAGAAAACAGCCATCCAACGTGGGCCCACCACAACCCTCGGAACGTACCGGTGAATCCGGAGCCGTAGCGCGACGGCGAATGGGGGTCGCCTGGTTGGTCGCTGAACACATGGTGCCGTCGATGCGTGGCAACCCAGCTGACGACAGAACCCTCAAGTGACATCGACCCTGCCACCGCCAGGATCACCTTCAGAGCCCAGTTGGCCTTGAAGCTGCGATGGGCGAAGAGGCGATGGAATCCGACCGTGACCCCGAAGCCGGTGAAGAGGTACAGAGAGGCTGACAGGACTATGTCACCGACGCTGATGTGGTGATCACCTCCGAGCAGCAGCAGCCCGACGAACCCGATTGGCGGTCCGCACACAAGCAGAGCCGTCAGAACTCGCGCTGTCGTTATCCGTGGCGCTCGGGGGGAGGCGGCCTCTACAACCGATGGCCTGATGCACAACGTGGGGACTGTGACGTCCCCACGTTGTGTTGTAATCGTCAGAGCGGTCGAACGCTTTTTGCCTGCGGACCTTTGGGCCCTTGTTCGGACTGAAAGGACACTTTCTGCCCTTCGATCAGCTCGCGGTAGCCCGTTCCTTCCACGGATGAGAAGTGTGCGAAAACATCTGCACTTCCGTCATCGGGGGTGATGAAACCGTAGCCTTTTGCAGCATTGAACCATTTGACAGTGCCATCGGCCATGTCTGTTACCTCATCTCTCCACGCTCGATACTTGCAGGAGAACCTGCCAAGAGAGCCTGGAGGTGGACCAGCAACAACACACGGCTTGCGTGATCCAACCGGCGTTAATTAAGAAGAATAGCAGCTCTGACCTCCGCCCACCCGAGGTGCCCCTACACTCCCATCCATGCCCGAGGCGGGTTCGCTGAGAGACGGGCGCTTGCGCGCCAAGGTGGCCATCGTCACGGGCGCGGGAGGCGGAATCGGGGGCGCCACGGTGGCGGCGCTGGCCCGCCACGGTGCCGCCGTCCTCGCCGTTGACCTAAACGGCGACCGAGCCGAGCTGGTCGCGCAAGCGGCTGAAGCGGCGGGCGGTACGGCGTCCACCCTTGTCGCCGACGTATCGAAGGAGCGCGGAGCACAAGACTCGGTGCGGACCGCTCTCGAGCGCTATGGACGCGTCGATGTGGTCCACAACAACGCCGCGCTCACTGACTCTGACTTCCTTGCACGCGACACCCAGGTGACCGAGCTCGACGTCGAGGTGTGGGACCGTACCATCGCCGTCAATCTGAGCAGCCAGATGCTGATGTGCAAGCACGCCGTACCCGCCATGGTGGCCACGGGCGGGGGGTCCATCGTCAACATGTCATCGGGGGCGTCGCTCAAAGGCGACCGCACCCGCACGGCCTATGGCGTGTCCAAGGCGGGCGTCAACGCGCTGACCATGTACGTGGCCACCGCCCACGGCAAAGAGGGCATCCGCGCCAACACCATCGTTCCGGGACTCGTCATCACCGATGCCGTACGCGCCCATCTGAGCGAGACCATGGTTGAGCATCTGGGCCGAGCCACGCTCACGCCGTATGTGGGGGAGCCGTCGGACGTAGCCGACCTCGTGGTTTTCCTGGCTTCGGACGAATCGCGCTACATCACGGGGCAGATGATTGCCATCGACGGCGGCATGTCGGCTCACTTGGGCACGGGCGGACGGCAGGGTTAACCGGGTCGATCCAGTAGGCGACTCTCAGGTAGCCGGCCCCAGCACGTACTCGCCGGTGCGGGGGTGGTGGTACCAGCCGCTGGCCGCATGGGTCCCGCCGTCGACGTGGATCGTCTGTCCTGTCACATAGCTAGCGAGGTCACTGGCCAGGAACACGGCCGCCCCGGCCATCTCGTCCACGTGGCCGGCGCGCCCCATGGGTACCGTCAAACCAAAGCCGGCCTCGGCGCCCGGAGGAGCGACCGAAGCCATGCCCTCGGTCATGGTGATGTCAGGGGCCAACGCGTTGACGCGGATGCCGTGGGGAGCGAGCTCGAGCGCAGCCGTTTTGGTGAAGTTGATCACTCCCGCCTTGGCCGCCGCGTAGGAGGCGTAGCCGGGGGCGGCCCGCACGCCTTCGATGGAGGTGACGCTGATGATGCTTCCCCTGATACTGCGTTGCACCATCTGCCTGGCCACCCGCTGGGTGCAGATCATGACGTGGCGCAGGTTGGCACGGTAGAGCGCGTCGAAGCCGTTATCCGATGTGTCGAGCAGTGGTGCGGCGAAGACCCCGCCCGCATTGTTCACGAGGATGCTCACCGGGCCAAGCTCCTCGGTGGTGCGGGCCAGGGCCTCGTCCACCTCGGCGCCGTCGCGCACGTCCACGGTGAGGCCCAGACCCCCAACCTCGGTGCCGGCCGAGGCCGCCGTTTCGGCGTTGCGCTCCCACACCGCCACACGAGCACCGAAGGCGGCCAGCCCACGGGCGATGCCGCGCCCGATTCCGGCGCCGCCACCGGTCACCACGGCGACCCGATCTGTCAGCAGCACGGACGAAGGCTCTAGGGACACGTCACCTGCCTATAGTTTTCGCGGGCAGCGACGCCAGGTCCGCTGCTCCTTCTGAGAGTAGGTACGCATGCCCAGGATAGAGCCCATCCCCATGGACGAGCTTGGCGAGGACGCCCGGCGCATCATCGAGGAAGGGGTGGCGGACGGCACCTATGCCACTGCGGTGCCCCTCCAGATCTTCGCCTACAAGTCGGCCCAGCTCCTCATGACCAATGCCGCCCGGCACGTAATGGGGAAGCAAAGCCTGCTCGGTCCGCGCATCGTCGAGCTCATCCGCATCCGCAGCGCCCAGTTGGGCGAGTGCCAGCCGTGCATGCAGTCGCGCAAGCACGACTCCATCACCGACCAGGACGTCGCCTGCCTGCTGGCGCCGGGGGCGGGGCAGCTCACCGAGCAGGAGCGCCTGGCCGTGCAGTTCCTCGACTTACTGTCGGCCGATCATCACGCCATCGACGACGAGATCTACCGCGAGCTCGGTCAGGTGTTCACGGCCGCCCAGATCGTCGAGCTCGGCTTCACCTGTGCCAGCACCATGGGCCTGCACCGTTTCATCCACACCCTTGACGTGAACGGCACTGGCCAACCCGCCATTGCATACGCCCGCGACCAGGTCGACACCGCCTATCTCGACGCCGTGACGCCGGCACGGCCGTGAGCGAGGCGATCCTCGTCACGGGCGCCACGGGCCTGGCCGGGGCCAATGTGTGCCGGCAGCTGGTCGATCGCGGCGATCACGTCCGCGCCTTGGCCCGGGCCTCGGCGGACACCGGGCCGCTCGAGGCTATGGGGGTGGAGATCGTCACAGGCGATGTGACCGCCGGCGCCGACGTGCGACGCGCCGCCAGCCACACCGACGCCGTCATCCACTGCGCCGCCCTGTTGGGCGGCGCCAGCCAGCACCTACCCGACTTCGAGGCCGTGAACATCCGGGGAACGGCCAACGTCTTGGACGCGGCCGAGGCATTGGGGCTGCGGCGGGTGGTGGCCGTGAGTACGAGCACATTCTTCGACACCACCGGCGGCCATGAGCGCGAAGACGCGCCGGTGCTCACGGAGCCGAGCTCCGATCCCTATACGGTCACCAAACTGGCCGCCTTCAAAGACGCCATGGCCCGGGCCGCAGCCGGGGCCGACGTGGTGACCACTCACCCCGGCGCCATCTACGGGCCTTCCCCCGTGGCCAGTAACGCCCTCGGGATCACGAGCTTCAACCGAGTGCTGCTCTCCGCCCTGCGGGGCCGCATCACGCAATACCTCACGTTTCCGGTCAGCTGGGTGTTCGCCGACGACGTGGCCCGGGGCTGCATCCTGGCTCTCGACCGGGGCGTGGCGGGTGAGCGTTACATGCTCGATGGACGGCCCGAGGACGAAGTGAGCACGGCGGAGGCGTGCAATCGGATCTGCGAGCTCAGTGGTCTGGACCACCGGGTGCTGGACGTCGTCCCGTCGGATGACCCCGCCCTGGCGGAGGTGTTCGGACCGACACTGGTGGCCATCGCCTTCAAGCTGGCCGCCCATCCCCACGCCCGACGAGAGCTGCACGAATCCAAGACCTACAAACGGCTGGGCTACGACCCGGTGGGCCTCGACGACGGACTGCAGCAGACGGCGCAGTGGATGCGCGCCATCGGCAAGGTCTCGTGGTGAGGACGTTCGAGCGCTAGGCCGAACCCAAGACTCATGCCCGCGTCCCAGCCCACCATCATCGCCACCAGCATCGGCTTCCAGTCCGACGGTTCGGACCCATGGAATCTCCGTCCGGGTCCCGCCTACTCCGTCGCCGCCGAGCTGGCCGGAGCAGGACGACACCCCCGCCTCTGCATCATCGGCACCGCCGTTGGTGACAATCCCAGTTGGCTGGCGGCTATCCACCACGCGTTTTCCAAACTCGACATGGTGGTCTCTCACCTCAACGTGTTTCCGATGCCAAACATCGAGGACATGCAGAGCCACCTGTCTCAACAAGACCTCATCTGGGTCAGTGGGGGAAGCACGGCCAACCTTCTGGCCCTATGGCGGCTCCATGGACTCGACACGATCTTGCGGACCGCCTGGCAGGCCGGAATCGTATTGATGGGAGTGTCCGCCGGGTCCTTGTGCTGGCACGTCGGGGGTACGACGGACTCGTTCGGATTGCCCCTCCAACCGATCACCGATGCCCTGGGCTTCCTGCCCTATAGCAATAGCCCCCACCACGACGCCGAAGCGCAGCGGCGCCCTCTGATCCACCGCCTCATCGCCGACGGCACGCTGCCCAGCGGCTACGCCACCGACAATGGCGCCGGCCTCGTCTACCGGGGAACGGACCTCCACGACGCCATCGCCGAGAAGCCAGGAGCTTTCGCATACGAGATCACGCGAGAACGAGACACGGCTCGAGAGAAGACCATTCCCACTCGTTGCCTGGTCTGACTCCCACTCTGACCCGCCATCGCAACTCGGTTACGACACGGCTACGCTGCCAAGCGATCGTTGATACAGGTACCAGGAGGTAACGCCATGCCCGAGTTCACTTCATACGCGGCGGGAACCCCGTCGTGGGTCGACCACGCCGCCAAGGACATCGACACGTCCAATTCCTTTTATGGCAGCCTCTTCGGCTGGGAGGCCGAGGACCAAGGCGCCGACATGGGCCACTACACCCTGCTGCGCAAAGGGGGCAAAACTGTCGCCGGCAACATGGGAGCCATGGAGGGTCAGCCGAGCGCGTGGATCACCTACGTCTCCGTACAAGACGCCGATGCAACAGTGGACCTCGCCAAAAAGGCAGGGGCCACCGTGTTCGTCGAGCCCATGGACGTGTCGGATATCGGCCGCATGGCGGTCTTCGCCGATCCCACCGGGGCGGCTATCGGCATCTGGCAGCCGAAGTCGTTCATCGGAGCCGAGCTCGCCAACGAGCCGGGGGCCTTCGGTTGGAACGAGCTCAACACTCGTGACGTGCCTGCCGCCAAGAGCTTTTATACGGAGGTATTCGGTTGGACACCCAATGACCTCGACATGGGGGACATGCAGTACACCGAATGGAGACTCGGCGAGAACCCGGTGGCGGGGATGATGTCCATGCCGGACATGGTTCCCGCCGAGGTGCGGGCTCACTGGCTCGTCTACTTTGGCACCGCCGACACCGACGCCACGGTGGCGAAGGCGAGCGAGCTGGGTGCCATGGTCCTGGTCCCGCCGACAGACATTCCTCCAGGTCGTTTCTCGGTGCTTGCCGATCCTGACGGTGCTGCCTTCGCCGTGATCAAGATGGTTCCCGCCACCTGACCGATGGAGTTGCCGCCCGACGCGGTGGATCTCTCATCGGCGCCACGGGCTAACCGGGCGGCACGGACCAGTGCACCAGGTCCCGACTCCGAACCACCCCAATCTCTGCGTGCCCCCACCCGCCGAACTGGGTCAGCTCCGTACTTCCGGCGTATGTGAGATAGGTGTACCCGTTGACGGAGTCTTGACAGATAAAGGCCGAGTTGGCGTGTTCAAAGTTCACGCTGGAGATTCCCGACCCCGTGTCCCACGGCTGGCTCGGGACCTGAAGCTCACGTCCGTCGTCCCAGTGCAGCCAGCTCTGCGGACTCGTCGGTTTGCCGACGAGCGTGAAGATCCAGGGTTGATCGAACGTGTTCGACGTGGCCACCAGACGCCACAGGCCATCGATCGACACCAATTCGTAGTTCTCGAAGGTGTCCCCGTAGACCCGAATGCCGGGGCGGCCGATCACCACCCAAGGACCGTACAAAGACCCACTCTTCGACCAGGCGATCTCGAAGGCCTGGGTCTGTGACGTCGTACCCACCTTGTACGCCAGGATCAGCCCGTTGTCCATCCAGGCCAGCGCAGGGTCGATCATGCGAACGCCGGGGGAAGGGTGCAGAGCCGGCGCCAAAGGTTGTGGGCCCGACCAGTGCACCAGGTCGGGTGAGGTCCGGAAGTAAAGCTTCGCTTGGACCGGCCCTGTCTCACCGGGCGGCGAGTCATAGGTCGAGACAAACTCGCCGGACGGGGCGCGGACCACATCTGGCGATGCCATGCCGCCGGGCTGCTCGGTCCACGGAGCGGGGGCGCTCCAGTGAACGAAATCGGTGCTCTGGGCGGTGGCGATGTCCCAGTGCTCGTCGCCTGCGATGACCGTGTTATTGGTGACGTAGCTGAACAGCAGGTGCCAGCTTCCCATCGCCCAGATGAGAGCCTGATCCTTTACGGCGGCACCCTGATAGCTCAACAGCGGGTTGTGGAGTTGCGACCAGTCCACGACGGGTTTTGGATCGGCCCCGACAATGCACGCATGATCCGTCGTAGCCGATAGCCGGACCGCCTCGGAGGCGGCGCCGGTGGTCGTCGATCCGCACGCGGAGGTGCACGAAACGACGAGGACGACAACCGCGAGCGGCCCGAGCCATCTCGTTACTCGCACTTAGTGGCCCAAACGCACGCGGCGATTGTAGCGACCGATCCCCTTCGGCTTGCGGGGTCACGGCTTGGGCTCGTGGGTTACGGCTCGTTCGCTTGATTCAGGATCTTGTTCACGGCCGCCTCATGATCGCGATAGGCCCGCCAATGGGCGAGTCTCTCGTCGCCCACCGTGAGACCTTGGGCCCTCCACGCCTCAGCCATCGCCCTGAGGTGCATGCCGATCTTGGTGTAATCATCAGCGCTCAGAACCGGCGGTTCATCGCTCATGGGGCCCCCAGGTCACGTGACGGGCGGACGACGATGAGACGTCGTTGCTCCGGTCTCTATTGGTATTGGTCTTCTCGTCGCACGACGTTGCCTTGGCCGTCATCAACGATGGTGCGACGACGATGCGGGCCATACCACGTGGAACCACCCATGCTCAGGAATACGATGGAGATCACCAGACCAACGGCGCCCACGATCATGAGGATCACACCTACGGCGTTGATGTTCAAGCCGTGCTGATTGGGATTGGCGGTTACGGCAAAGTCCATGATGGCACCAACGGCCAACAAAAACAGGCTAATTCCGATACCTGGCATGTTCGTTCTCCTTCTTTGTTCTACGGCGTGAAACGTCGGACATGCAACGTTCAGTGGACTACCAGCGATACCACCGGGCGCCTCGTCCGCCCGCCGTTTCGCCGCGTGCCAGCCCAAAGCCAAGGAGCCATCCGATGAAGCCCACGACGGCAATGATCCAAAGGACATGAGCGACAAACCCGAAAGCGCCGAATAACAACGCAAGCAAAAGCACAAGCAGAATAAGTCCCATGGCGAGCTCCTTGTCGAGAAGCACTGTCGTTCTATGTGAGGCTTAATTTCCCCACAACTGCGAGCGACCAAACACTCGAAAGACACGAATGCATCTTCGTGCACCGCCGATCCGAGGGCCTATACCCACGGCCGATCTTGGTCATGTCGTGGCCCCACGACGCGGGCACAACCAACGTTTGCTTTAGCGGGGTTCCTTCGAGTCCTTGGTGGACATCGGTCCGGCTATAACACCATTGCCCCGCGCTACCCTGGCCTCGTCGGATGGCTGCTTCTGTGGCTCAGCCCTGCCGGCGAGTGGCTGTGTTCGAGCGAAGTCGATGAGGGTGCGCGCTATGACGACAGTTTCTCTATCCGGGGCCATACGGTGACGGCCGTCGTGCCCCGAAGCCGGTCATTGGCGCTGGCCGTCATCCTTTTCGTGCTCTTCCTCACGTTCCTCGACAACACCATCGTCACCGTCGTCCTAGCCAACGTACAAAGCACCCTGCATGCATCGGTAAGCCAGCTCCAGTGGGTGGTGAATGGCTATGCCCTCACATTCGCCGGCCTGATGTTGAGCTTTGGAACCGTTGGTGACCTCTTCGGACGTAAGAAGGTCATGCTCGCCGGTGTGGCCGTCTTCTGCGCCGGCTCGGTGGTCGCCGCCTTGGCACCGAGTACCGACGTGCTGATTGCCGGAAGGGTGATTATGGGCGTCGGCGCCGCCGCCTCGGAGCCTGGCACCCTCTCCATGATCCGGCACCTGTATCCCGAGCGTTCCGAGCGGGCCAGATCGCTGGGGATATGGGCGGCCGTCTCCAGTCTCGGGCTGGCCCTCGGACCACTCATTGGCGGTCTCCTCGTCTTTGGTTGGTCTTGGCGGGCCATCTTCTGGTTCAACGTGTTCTTCGGGGCACTCACATTCATCGCCGCGTTGCTCGTGATTCCCGAGAGCTCCGACCCGGTGCAGGCTCGGTTCGACGTACCGGGCTTCCTCCTCGGTGCCGTCGCTCTCGGAGCCCTTACTTTCGCCATCATCCTGGGTGAGTCCGATGGCTATCGGACGTGGTGGATCGATCTGCTCTTTCTGTCGGCCCTGTTAGCGGCCGTCCTTTTCGTCTTCGCCGAATTGCGAGCCACGAACCCTGTCCTCAACGTGCGTTACTTCAAGCGACCCGCCTTCGCCGGCTCCAGCGTCATCGCCTTTACGGTCTATTTCGGAACCTTCGCCATTTTCTTCATGGTGGCCCTCTACTTCCAGGTGGTGGCCTCCGACTCACCGTTGCGCCTCGCCCTCAACTTTGTTCCTCTGGCGGTGGGCATGGTGGCCGCCGCCTTGTTGACTGGACGATGGGTAGCCGCGTGGGGGCCCCGTATCCCCATGGCGACGGGATGCGCGCTGGCCGGAGTGGGCATCATCCTGACCAACGTCATGATCACCCCCCAAGCGGGGATCGGTCAGATCGGATGGACCATGTTCATCGCCGGGGTCGGCGTGGGCATCGCTCTGGTACCCGTCACCTCGGCCGCCCTGGGATCAGTGCCAGCCGAGCACTCTGGCATGGCCGCCTCGAACACCAATACGTTTCGAGAACTCGGAGCAGTTGTGGGCGTGGCCGTGCTGGGCTCGATCGTCAACGGCCAGTTGACCGTCAACCTGGTACGGCGACTGACGGCCATCGGGATCCCCAAGAGCTACCAATCCCTGGTCGTGTCGGCGGTGACGACGGGGACGTACAAGGGAGAGGCTCAGGCCGCCACCGCCCAGAACCACGCCATCACACATATCGTCAACGAGGTGATCTCGGCTGCGTACGGCGCATTCGGGCACGGCCTCAACCTCTCGCTCAACATCGCCGGTGCCCTTCTGCTGGCATCGGCGATCCTGGCCCTGGCCACCGTGTACGGCCGCACCGTTCACTTGGAGCGAGTCAGGTCCGAAGTCGGTCATCTCCTTCATGTCTTGGTCGAAGGCGAGCCGTAGGAACACCGGTCGACAGGGCGACCGCGAGAGGATTAATCCCGACTTGTTACATCGGAGTTATAGAGATATGGTGGCTGCGCCGCACGCTGACGCACGCACGCCGACCGTCACACAGCGATGCGGAGATCACCAGGAGAAAGAAGGAGGACCCATGACCGCCACCGACGACCTGCTCAGGAACAACGCTACCTACGTCGAAACCTTCAACCAAGGTGATCTGCCCCTCCCGCCTAGGGCCAAGGTGGCCGTTCTGGCCTGTATGGACGCACGCTTGGATCCGGCCAAGGCGCTCGGGCTGCGCGAAGGCGACGCATGTCATTCGAAACGCCGGTGGCGTGGCCTCAGACGATGCCTTGCGGAGCCTGGTGATCTCACAGCGGCTCCTCGGCACCACGGAGATCATCCTCATTCACCACACGGACTGCGGCATGGAGACATTCACCGACGACGCCGTCAAGGCCCAGATCCTGGCCGACACGGGATTGAGGCCGAGCTTCGCGTTGGAAGCGTTTCCCAAGGCCGAGGATGATGTGAAGCAGACGGCGGCACGCATCAAGGCCAATCCGTTCGTACCTCACAAGGACATTCGAGGGTTCATCTACGAGGTCGAGTCAGGACGCCTTCGGGAGGTCACGCTCGACTGATACTGCCGCTTCCACTTGCTAGCTGGTAGCAAGCGCCGGCCCGACTCCTTCTGAAATCTCAGATTAACCTCAGGTAACTTGCAGAATTCTCCAAGCCTTATCGGCAAGACTGCGGGGAGCGCATTCGGCGGGACTGTCGGCGGGTCCCTTTCGCCTTAGGTGGGGAATTTGGCCCTGAACACGATCGGAGCGAACACCCAAGCTCCTGTGCTCGTCACGACACCCGGGGCGGCGACCCAAGACGCGGCGCGAAAGAGCATGCTTCTCACCCTCCGTGCGCACGCGGCGCGACTGGTTCGCTACTCGGCGACATCTCTCATCGCGCTGGCCGTCAGTGAGTCGACTCTTCTCGTCCTCTACGGAACCGGAGTCCTCAATGCCACGGTGGCGGCCTTGGTGGGGAATCTGGCCGGCACCGTTCCCTCCTTTCTCCTCAGCCGCTATTGGATCTGGAGAGAGTCGCCCCGAGACCGCACCGTGCGCCAGATCGTTCTCTACTGGTCGACTTCGATCGTCTGCATCGCGCTGTCGAGCGTCGCCACCGGCGAGATCGCGCGCAAGGCGCCCAAGGGTCTCTACCCACACCTCCTGGTGGCGGGCAGCGGGTTCGTCGCCATGAGCTTCATCCTTTGGATCGCCAAGTACCTCGTTTACCAGTACGTGATTTTTCCTGTTCGAGCGGCGCACATTGACGCGGCGACACAAGAGGGTGCCTCGCAACCCAACGGATAAGGTTCGCCGATGCTGGACCAGGCCGACCTTGTCGAGCGAGCCGCACAAATGTGGCGGGCCGACGTCGTGCCCTTGCTGCTTGAGTTCGGCACCATTCCGGACCTTTCCCCGGCCTACGACCCACAGTGGGAGACAGCCGGTCACGTCGACCGCGCCGCCGAGCTGTTGGGCCGATGGGCGGCGGCGCGAGATCTCCCCGGTGCCACGGTCGAGGTCGTGCGCCTACCGGGGCTCACGCCCACCGTGCTGGTCGACGTGCCGGCTTCGGATGATGGGGCCATGGGCAACGTCCTCATCTACGGCCATTACGACAAGCAGCCGCCCTTCGACGGCTGGAGCGAGGGCCGTGGTCCGTGGACCCCTGTCATCGAAGGTGATCGCCTCTACGGCCGAGGCGTGGCTGATGACGGATATGCCCTTCCTTCCGCCCTGGTGGCCCTGGAATCGGTGCGGGCCGCCGGCGGCCGGCATGGACGTTGCGTCATTCTCGCCGAGGGTTCCGAGGAGAGCGGAAGTCCTCACCTTCGCCAGGTCCTGGCGCATCTGGGTGACCGCATCGGCACGCCCGACTTGGTGGTGGCCCTCGACGGGAGCGCAGCCACCTACGACCGCCTCTGGCTCACGACCTCGCTGCGCGGCGCCATCGCCGGCACACTGACGGTGCGGGTCCTCGAACAGGGTGTGCACAGCGGCTCGGCCGGCGCCATCGTCCCGTCGTCGTTTCGGGTGGCGCGCCTTTTGCTCGATCGCATCGAGGACGCCACCACCGGTGACCTCCTGCTCCCCGAGCTTGGCGGTGCCATGCCCGCCGGGGTGGCCCACGCGGCCGAGGCCATGGCCGCCGCGGTGCTCGAGAATTTCGGCGACGCGCCCCCGTTCCCCGTCGTCCCGGGCTTGCGCCTGGAGGCAGACGACCCGGCCGAGCGATCCCTGCGCGCCGCGTGGCGTGGAGCGTTAGCCGTCGTCGGTGCCGACGGTCTTCCCCCCGCGGAGACCGCCGGCGCTGTCCTGCTGCCGTTCACCACCCTCCGACTCGTCGTTCGCATCCCGCCTACGGCTGATGCCGACGCCGCCGAAGCGGCCTTGCGGCGGGCCCTGACCGAGGACCCTCCCTATGGGTCGACGGTCGAGTGGACGCCGGCGATGTGGGCCGGGGGCTGGGCCGCTCGTCGCTTCCCGGACTGGTTGACCGACGCGCTGGACGACGCCTCTCGGGCCGCGTTTGGACAGCCGTCAGGTCAGCTGGGAGAAGGTGGCACGATTCCGTTCCTCGGCTGGCTGGCCAGCGAGTTCCCCGCTGCCTATCTTCTCGCCCTGGGCGTGCTCGGGCCGGGTTCCAACCATCATGGCCCTGACGAATCGCTGCACCTGCCCTCAGCGCGGCGCCTGACGGCCGCCGTGGGATTGTTGCTCGACGCTCACGCCCGCCATCTGTAATTACTGAAGCTCGCCGTAGATCTGCGGCCGTCTCGCATTGAGGGGACTTTCCACGCTGCCTTCGGGCAGCGTGATGCGCGCACTGACGATCTCCTCAGGCCCCGGAGAATCGTGCGCCACGATCGTCCCGGCCGGGTCGATGATCAAGCACCGGCGAGGATGGACAAAGCAGATGTACGCGCCGTTTTCGAAGGCGCGCGTGCGCATCATGACGTCGTTCATGTCCCCGTACATGCCCCACGCCGGCACCAGGATCAGCCGGGCCCCCTTGACGGCCAGGATGCGGGACGTCTCGGGGAGCTGACGGTCCATACAGATCAGCGTCCCCATGCGTCCGAAGGGCGTGTCGAATACGGGGAACTCGGATCCTTTGGCGTTGAACCACTCGTCGTCACCGGCCGTGTGGGTCTTGGCATACAGCGACGCCACGTCCCCGTCGGGAGAGAGCACGGCCACGGAGTTGTACATCTGCTCGCCGCGCCGCTCGGCAAAACCCACCGCCAGGTAAACCTTCAACTCGGCCGCCAGGGCCCCCAGGTGCGCCATCAAAGGGCCGTCCACGGCTTCGCCGACCCCGAGATAGCGCTCACGCGAGAAGTCTTTGGGAAAATCGTCGTGCCACACGTAGCCCTCGACGAACCCCTCGGAAGTGACCACGACCTCAGCCCCGTCGCCGGCAGCCTGGCGGGTGAGCCGCTCGAGGGTGGCCATGTTGGCTGCCTTGTCCCACGGTCGCGGCGTTGCTCGCAGCGCGGCGAGCACGAACGGCGCCGTCATGGGCTGGTGTCCAGAGGTTCCCAGTTCTGGACAACGATCCAGCAGGTGGCCTGAAGGCCGCCTTTGTAGTTGTTGATGCACTGGTTGTCGGCGGCGCTGTTGTTGTGGATGCGCACGACCCGATACTCGACGGGGCCGTAGAACTTGTTGGTCCCGTAACTGAGGAGCGGGCTCAGCGTGCCCGGGAAGTTCGAGACAGAGGCCATGGCCTCGACGAACGTCCGCCGGGTCAGGTGGCGGCCCGCCATGCGGGCAGCCTGGGCGAAGAGCCGGATGCCCTGGCACCAACTGGCGATCGGTCCTTGCTCCTCGATCCATGGTCCCGGATGCCCGGGCGGATCCGGAAACGGATAGGTCCGGCTGGTGCGAAAGGAGTCGAAGCAGCTCCGCACCCCGGGGTCGTATCCCCCTTGGCCCTGGGGGCGGTCGTCATCGATGCCCCCCAAGGTCTGGACCGTCACGCCTTGTTGGTTGTCAATGGCATCCTCGAACGGCACCGGCACGAGACCGAGCCCGATCTCGATGGTCGACTCGTAATCCGATAAGAGCAGACGCGGGTAGTACTTCTGGGCCGTCTCGGCCAGCAGGTAAGGGAAGAAGGAATTGACGGGGAGGAGCGGGAGCACGGCACTGACATCGGCGGCCTGAAAACGTTGGACGATGAGCGGTGCTTGAGAGGTTGTGGAGGCGGTGTCCGACGGGTTCGCTCCGATCATCTCGATGATCGGATGCGTAATGCCGACGGCGCGAAGGTCGGGAAGCAGGTAGTCGTCCAGGGCCAGCTGGTCCGACGCCCGGTCTCCCGCCACGATTCCCAGCGTCTGGCCGGCGCCGATGTAGCCCGAGGATTCGGCCCACGCCACCACTGTCTTGAGGATGGCGGCCTGATCGGGGCCCAGCCACCACAGGTAGGGCGAACCTTTGGTCGTCCAGTTGGTGACGGTCGTCCACTCGCCGATGAAGGGGGTGTGCCCTTCTTGGGTGACACAGAGCTCGTTGTCACCGCTCCATGATCCCAGACCGTCGATCACGGCGAACACTGGTGGGCTTCCTTCGGTCCACTCCTTGCACAAGGCCCGCATATCGGCCTCGTTGGTGGGGTCATAGGGAACGATCATGGCGTTGACCTTGCGGCCGTTGATCCCCCCGCCGCTGTTGATTTGATCGACGTAGAAACGAATGGCCTTCACCTGTTCGGCGTCCTCGAGGTCGCCGGCGAAGCCGAACTCCGACGCCAAGTTGGACAAGTCCGCCACGGGGAAGACCACGTTGATGGTCGACGACGTGACGCCTCGGCTCGACGTGCTGGCCCGGTCGGGCGGGACAGGAGTGGTTGCCCCGCCAATACCGCCGGTGACGCCACTACCAAGTGTGGATGACGTCGTCGTCGACGGCTTGGTGGAGCCACTCGAAACATCCAACACGACCACGCCGATCAGGGCGACAATCACCATAATCGTGACGCCCTGCAGCAGCGCAGAGCGTCGACGGAAGCGGCGCCACAGCCGGCTCAAAGAGGGAGCGCTGCCTCCCTTGCCCATTCGACCTCCTGGTCCATCCGGCCGGCGTGGACCGTGGCGGCGACACTGGGATTGCGCCGTTGGACGTCATCGTGCCAGAAGGGACCGATGCGCACCAACGTACTTACCCAAACTTGGGGCCGGTCCTGACGGTTCCCCGCACACGTGGGCGCGCCGGAAAATTCCCCAGGCACCGGGCGTCGCGTTCCGGTACCGTCCGAATCGCTCATTTCGCAGGGGGCGTCTGCTTGTGGAGGCGCCGCTGAGTGTGTACAAGGCGCGACGTCGATGGTCCGCGGGGACGATGTCGGGCTTCTCGGGCCCACGGCTATTGCGAATTCGTGAACTACCAGAGCGCCACCTTGGCCCACGCCCTGGGCGCCACCGTTCCCCAGTGGATCGACGGCCAACATCGGCACTTCGTTCTACGAGCGCACCGCGCACCGCCCGGGGTCGCCCGGCATCGCCGTGGTGAACTCGGCCGACGTGACCACAAAGCCGGTCCTCTTCTTGCCACACTGCTGAGAGACCCGACTCGGATTACGCGGAGATACCCGGTCGGCGGAACTGTGGCGCCGCTCGCCCCGCCACCAGTGGCATGTCGAGGTAGGTCAACAAGCCGGGCTCAGCCTGACAGACATAGGGCACCGCATTGACGACATGCATAGCGGTGGCCACGATGCCGGGGTTTCTCTCGAGACCTGCCTCGACGGAGTCCGGGTGGAGTTTGTGGAACGTCAACAGGCAGTTTGGATCTCCGGTTATCTCAACCTCAAAGTGTGGTCCGCCGCTCCCGAATTCCCAAGGCGGGTCAAGGTGTTCCTGGCCCATCAGCCAGTTCACGGCGGCCGTTATGACGGGTTCGCCGTCAACCAAGCCCTCCCACCGGAAGCGTTGGGCCGCCACCAGACCGGTCCCGATGGACCCGATGGGCGATGGGATCGGCTCGGTGGCCACCGCCATTTCGTGGGTCGTGCGTAACTCGGCGTCGAGATTGAAGCCCAATTCGTCGGCCACCATGTGCACCGATTGGCGGAACCCCGCTCCCAATGCCTCGGCCATGATGCTTTGGCGTGACTCTTCGGGTGTCTTCCCGAACAACATCCAGTCACGAATGACGTCGGGTGCACCGTAGGTACGAATGTCGGAGAACTCCTCGGCGCGGACATGGGTGATCGAACTCGAGAGGGCAGAGATCATGAGTGGGAAACGCTCGGTGATGCCTCCGGGGTGGATGCCGGTGCCATGGAGCGTCACTCCCGCCTGGCGGCACACGCTGTCGAACCGCTCTCGTTCGTCGGGCGGTGGGTAGAACCAGCCCAAGGGCGTCACAACGTTCTTGTGCGACTCGAGGATTCTGGTGACGACACCCGGATCGGCGAACAACGGGCTGTAGATGACACAGTCGGCATCCAGGGATATGAGCGCATCGACATCGTTGGACGCGGTGACCCCGATAGGGCCACGTCCCACCAGTGTTCCTACGTCCTGGCCGGACTTGGCCGCCGAGTGCACCCAACAACCGACCAACTCGAGATCGGGATGCCCAAGCACGCCTTCGATCGCCGCCCGCCCGACGTTGCCAGTTGCCCACTGGATTACTCGGTAGGTCACCACTGCCTCCTGGGTTGACACGACGACAGTACGATGGATTCTTATCAAGACGAGTCTGAATCGGCGTACGCCTCGTCGTTCCATCGCCTTCTTTGCTGCACTGGGCCTCACCATGGCGGCGTGCTCCTCTGGCCCCGGTGCGACGTCTCCCCAAGCTCGGGCATCGTTTCTCCATGGGCTCCACGTCGTCACTCAGGTCACCTCGAGCGTCACCCCCAACGGTGACTTGAACCCTTACGGGGTTGCCGTGGTGCCCACCTCGGTGGGCCGCCTCGTCGCCGGGGACACGCTTGTCGACAACTTCAATGACAGGCACAACGTCATGGGGACGGGGACCACCGTCGTCGAGATCTCCCCCACGGGATCGTCGCAGGTGTTTGCCAACATCTCCGCTCTGCCTCCAAGACAGAGTTGTCCGGGAGGGATCGGGCTCACCATCGCCCTCGCTGTGCTCCAAGGTGGGTGGGTGGTGGTCGGAAGCCTTCCGACGGCGGCGGGCGGCACCCTGTCGGGACTGCGACGGGTCGGGTGCCTGATCGTGTTGAACGACGAGGGCACCGCCGTCGAGACGAT
This sequence comes from uncultured Acidimicrobiaceae bacterium, assembly GCA_963793645.1. Taxonomy (GTDB): domain Bacteria; phylum Actinomycetota; class Acidimicrobiia; order Acidimicrobiales; family UBA8190; genus CAWCAW01. The sequence continues at coordinate 632,305 of CAWCAW010000006.1, forward strand.
CACCAACCAGGACATCGACGGCCCCTGGGGCCTCACCGCCACATCGAACGCCACGTCGGCCCAGCTCTTTGTGGCCAACGCCTTAGGGGGAACCCTCGGCACCACACATGGCGTGCCCGACGAAGGAAACGCCACCGTGCTGCGCATCGACCTTCGGCTCAGTGCCACCTCCCCACCCACCGTGACCAAGACGACGGTGGTAGGAAAGTCGTTTCCGTGGCGCGCCGATCAGAGCGCACTCGTGCTCGCCCCCACGGGCCTCGCCTTGAGCCAGGCTGGGACCCTGTATGTGACCGACACCCTCACCGACACCATCTCGGCGATCCACCACGCACGGACACGCGCCAGCGCAGTGGACGCCGACGCCACCATCGTCTCGTCGGGTGGCTCGTTGGACGCCCCTTTGGACATGATCACTGCGCCCGACGGAGATCTCGTCGTCGTCAACGGCAACAACGGTGACGCCGTGGAGATCACGCCGACGGGGGCGCAGATTGCCACCCAGACCTTGGTGAACAATGGCGTCGGCGATCTCATCGGCCTGGCCACGACGGCGTCGGGCAACGGCATCTTGTTCGTCAACGACGGCACGAACACCCTTGACCTCGATGCCCCGTGAAACCAGGACGCCTGCTCACCGAGACAAAACGGCCACCTCGACGGATTCACTGAGGGTGAAGGTCACCTTGTCCGCCGGCATGGGACGACTGATGTAGTAGCCCTGCCCCAGATCACACCCGAGCTCGGACAGAAGATCGAGCGTGGCCTTGTCTTCGATGCATTCGGCGACCACCCGCAGGCCCATGGCATGACCAAGGTCGACGGTGGCCCGCACCAGGGCGAGATCCCTCTCCCTGGCCCCGGTCCCGAGCCCGGTGACGAAGGTCCCGTCCAACTTGAGCTCTCCGACCGCCAGATCGCCCAGATAGGCAATGGAAGTGAATCCCGCTCCGAAGTCGTCGATCGACACCAGCACCCCGAGACGGCGAAGCTCCTCGATCACGTGTTGGACGCGTTCCACATTGGCAATGACACTGGTCTCGGTGACCTCGACGATCAGCGATTCGCCGCTCAGGCCGTGCCGGTTCAGCGTGCGTACAACGACATCGATGAACGAGGGGTCGATCATGTTGGTCGGCGACGCGTTGACAGCCACCGACACCGGTCGCCCCTCCGCCTTCCACCGAGCACATTGAGCCATCGCTTGGTCGAGCACCCAGCTCGTCAAGGCCGGCATCAGCAGCGCCTGCTCGGCCAGGGGGAGGAACTTCATGGGAGGGACATAGCCAAGTCTCGAGTTCGGCCAACGCAACAGCGCTTCGACAGACGGGATCTCGCCACTGGCCAAATCCAGCTGCGGTTGGTAGTAGAGCTCGAACTCGCCTTCCTCCACGGCCCGGCGCAACTCTTCGACGAGCCGCCAAAGATTGCCGCCTTCGTCGAGATCCACGTCATATACCGCGAACGACGAGCTCTGGGTCTTGGCCCGGTACATGGCAATGTCAGCGCAGCGAAGAAGCTCGTCACAGTCGGTGGCGTCCTGGGGCGCAGAGGCGATCCCGATGCTGGCACTGATGCTGGCGTGCACACCGTTGAGGACGAACGGTTCTTGCAGGCTGGCGATGAGCCGTTTGGCCACATTGGCGGCACCGTCGGTATCCGCATCGACAAGGAGGACGGCGAGTTCGTCACCACCCAACCGCACGAGGACTTCCGAATCACGCAACGTGCCCGCCAGGCGCGGGCCCAACTGCTTGAGCAGCCCATCACCGGCCGAGTGGCCGTAAAGGTCGTTGACGGCCTTGAAATGGTCGAGGTCGATGAACAGCAGCGCCAGCCTTCGTTTGGGCACCCGACGGTCGGTCTGATCACCGAAAAAGCTGTCCAGTACCTGCAGGAGATAACGGCGATTGCGCAGTCCGGTGAGCTCGTCGGTGATCGACTGTCGGACGCGATCCCTGGTCACGGTCCGCAGTCCACGGACGGAGCGGGCCAATCGCACGCCAACGGTGGCCAGAGTCGCCGCCGACAACACGAGCGCTATTCGACTGACATCGCGCACGCCGCCCACCAACAAGATGACGACGGCCGACGTCGCCGCTAAGCCGGGAAGCACGAAACTGGTGGTCCTATCGGAGCCCAGGACGTTGGAAGCCCGACGGGGAAGCCATACCGCCATGGTCACCAACAGGCCGGCGGCGGGCCACGCCAACACGTGAAATGCGGCCTCATTCCTCGGCGTAGCCAGGGACGACGGAAACAAATTGAAGGTATCGCCCACCGCGTTGAGCGCCATGGCGGCGGCCAGGAACATCCAGGGTGCCGTCGTTCGACCCGACAACAAAGTGGTGCCTCCGACGACGAGAGCGAACAACAAGAGGTCCCCTATGGGATAGGCCAGGTTGGTCGCCTTGCCGAGCGACGTTGCCCATATCGAGCGCGACGCCACGCCTTGGAACGCGAACGCGGCGCACACTGCGGCGGCACCCAGCGCGGCCACAGCGCCATCGAGCCAGTTCGAATCGGCGATCCTCGACACTTCGCGGCGGATGAAGAGGACGACACCGACATAGGCGGGAGGGTAGAAACCGAGCCAAAAGACGTCAGCCCACGATGGGTTGGCGGGGTAGGCGCCGCCGACCGCCTGGGAAGTCGACAAGGTGTCCCCGATGGCCCACGAAAGCAGGCCGATACCGAGAGCCAGGGCCAATGCCCGGCCCCGCTCCCGGATCAGTGCTCTCGAAATGCACAGCACGGCAACCGTCAGCTCGAAGCCGTCTGGCAACCAACCGTTGACGACCTTCGAGTACTGGTAGTGCGGGCGCAGGAGCGTCCATGCGACGTAAGCCACCAAGAGCAACGCACCCAGCCCGGCTGTGACCAGGACCGTCGTTCGCATGCGTTCGCCCTGTTTAAAGGGGAGCTTGCCATCGACGAGGGCGAATGAGCTCATAACACTGGGATATCGGCTCGCCGCCGGTCTGACTAAAGGGTCCTGGGCGCCATCCTTCCTGGCCGCCTGCCTGACGTTTCTTGCGGCTTGGCGTTGGGCATGGTCACTTCGACGCGTCGCACGGTTGGCCGGCGCCGTGCGACCGATTGAAGGAGCTGAGCGGCTATGAAGAACACCTGGAAGGGTCTCGTTGTTGGCGCGTTGACCGGAATGCTCGGAGGGGCCGTGATGGATGGGGCGGCGGCGAGCCGGCGTAAGGCCGCCGCGGTGGCCGACGCTCTCGTGAAGAAGGCAGGCGCCACCCTTGACGCGGCCCCATCGGCTGCGAAGTCCACCACCGCCAAGGTGGTGGAACGAATTCAGGAGTCAGACGTCGCCGACAAGGTGCACCAGGCGGCCTCGCACATCAACGCAGCCGAGATCGGGGACAAAGTGGGGAACCTTCTGGGGACCTCGTAGCCGAGCCGACTGCAGCCTTGACGACGCTGTCTCGCGCCGGGTTAGACCCGGCCGCGAGACGGCGTTTTGTTGCCGGGACTGCCTCAGCACAGAGTTCAACCGGTACCTGTCAGGACGAGCTCCAGCTCTTCGAATGTCGGGGCCTGAGGCCGATCGATCGCCTGCGGCCGCTCAACGAAGTCGATCACCGTACCCATGTCCTCGTCATGGCTTCGCACTGATGCTTGCATCGACGATTCCAGATCCGTCTCGATCTCGCTGAAGATGTGCCCATGACGACGGCTGAGCGCGAAGAGCCACGAGCCTCCGACCGCCATCCAGGCCAGGAAGATGTACGGGAAGATATCGACCGGGAACGGCGGCACCGGGAAGAAGCTGCCGATGGTCGGCACGGCCAGAGCCACGCAGGCGATCACGGTCACCACCACGTGGCGGGGCTTCAGCTCACCGCGCTTCTTCAGGTACACCGGAGCCGCAATGGAGATCAGGTAGTACGCCGTCAGAAAGCCGAACGCGGCGAGGGTGCCACCGTCTCCGAAGATGGTAAGGGGGTTGGTGAAGATCTCCAAGACGCACGGGACGGCCAGGATCAAGAAGATGAAGGTCGTGATGGCCACATGCGGTGTGCGGTTCTTCGGGTGTACCCGCCCCAGTTCAGATGGGAACACGGAGTGATGCGCCATGGAGAAAATGATCCGGGAACCCGCATTGAGGCAGGTCAGTGACAACCCGAAAAAGCTGATCATGGCGCCGATGGCAACCGGTACCTTGAAGTAACCGACGCCGTACGCCTTGGACAGAAACGTCAGAGGGGCAGCCAGAGTGCTGAGACTGACGTGCGCGTGCGTGGCTCCGAACACCTCTACGTAGCTCATGAAGACCATGAACGCCCCCGTAATGAGCAGGCTGCATATCACCGCTCTGGGGATGTTGCGCAGCGGCTTGCGGGCCTCACCGCCCAAGGTGGTGGCGCTCTCGAACCCGACCAGGGAGAAGACGGTGATGACGACGGCGAGGCTGAGGTCATGCAAGGTCATGCCGTGCACCTTCAGCTGTGCCGTGTCAACCGGAAAGCCGTGTTTGAACAAGATCACGCACGACAGCGCCACGATGCAGCCCACTGAGGCCACCTCGAAGAGCAACGTCAACAGTGATGAGATCTTGATGTCCTTGTAGGCAACGAGCCAGCACAAAGAGGCGGAGATGCAGAAGAAGATCACGGGCGGAATAGTCGTGTGGATCCCCATTGAATTCACCACCTGGGCGGCGAAAATGGAGAAGCCGGTCAGTCCGGCTACGCCAATGAACAGATAGCACCAGATGAGCGACCACCCCGACATGACGCCGGCGGCTGGACCGAGGCCTTTGGCCGTATAGCCATACATGGAACCCGGTAGGGCCGAACGCTTGGCGAATTGGTTCAGGCACAGGACGACGAAAAGCAACATCAACGTCCCGAATGCGTAGGCCAGCCAGGTTCCCTGGCCCGAATCGCCAAAACAGATGGCGATAATCAATACGGCCGTCATGGTGGGAGAGATAAGACCGATTGATTGAGCCAACACGGCCGGGAAACCAAGAGCTCGGGACTTGAGACGATGACCGTCCTCTTGGTTTCCTGATATGACCGGCTCCCGAGCTCTCGTTGCCTCGATTGTGCTCATGGTTTGCTCCTTACCAAACAGTGGAGGTGTTGTTGCTTCGACTGTAAGGACGAACCGTTTCGAAACAAGATCGGCACGATGAACGCTCGATAAATCGAATGCGATCGACGCAACGACTTGCAACGACAGCGCAGGCGCGACGACACGATGCGGTACCGATTCAGAGTTGGCCGCCACGCGTCACACGATCGCCGTCTTCGGCGATTCGGTGGCGCGGCAGTGTTTACAAGCAGTCTGCCAACAAAGATGCTGAAGTGTTCGACGAAACCGAGCCCTCTGCCCGACCAGTTACGAAGGCAGAATTCCGGGTGGAAATGATTGGTCCTCGAGGAGCAAATCTTCGTAAAACGCACCGAAGGTCTTGTCGGGATGAGCAATGGCAATCTCAAGCACCCACAAGTGGGGAGCCGGCGTGAAACGCACGTCAGCCAACGGGCCGTCATAGTGGGCCGAGTGCGGATAATCGGACAGGCGGTGGCCGGAGAGGTCCATGTTCAGCTTCCAGCCAAAAGACTCGGTGGTTTTGATGGCAAAGTCGTACAGCTCGACGCCGGTGACCTTGTCATTGAGCCATTTGGCCCGAACAAGTTCCCAGATCTCGCGTACGTCCAATTTCGCCTTCATGTGCATGGGGTCGTCGCCAAACACGAAGGTGTCTCCGGCGTCGCCTTCGAAGTCCCCGTAGACCGGGCCGATGTCGACGAAGAATATGTCATTGTCTCGAAGGACGACGCCGCGTTCGGAGCGCTCCATGAAGTCCTTGGTGGTGTTGGCACCGCAGCGGACGATGATGTGGTGCCAGCCGCGTCGCATCCCCATGGAGGCCAACGTCAAGCGGGCGATCTCCTTGGCCTTCTCCTCTGTCATGCCGGGGGTGATTTGCTCGGCAATCATGTGCACGGCCTTGCGAGTCCGAGCCCGCACGGCCATGAAGCCGTCCAGCTCGAAGGCACTTCCGGTGGCCTCCAAGGTCTTGACATCGGTCATTGTCATGGTTCCTCCCGAGGGACTAGTGAATTAGGTGAAGGTTGCGAGCCGGCTTGGCCGCCACCAGAAGCACTTCGACCGTCGACTGTTCCCCTCCCAGACGGTGGGGAAGCTCCGCGTTGAAATGCGCAGTAGAACCGGGATGGACGAAGTAGACCTCTCCGTCGTATTCGAGTCGCAACGTTCCACTGAGCACGTAAATCCACTCCTCGCCGGGGTGGCGGGCGGGAGGCGGGGCGGGGCGATCGGCCGGAACCGTCACCCTGAGGGCGTCGATAACACTGGAGCCGGTGTACCCGCTGCACGGGGTGATGGACAGGCCATTGGACTCGCGTCGGGGCTCGCCCGGCTCGGAGATGATCAGTGACGTGGCTCCCTCGCTCTCACCGAAGAGGGCCCCGACCGGTACGCCGAAAGCCGAGGAGAGGGCGAGCAGCGAGGCCACCGAGGGCTGGCGCTCGGAAGATTCCAGGCGCGACAGGTGGGACATGGAGATCCCCGAGAGCGTCGCCGCCTGTTCGAGGGTGAGGCTCTGCTGCTCGCGTATGGCACGCAGGCATTCGCCGATCGATGTCAGCGCCGGGCTGGCTCCAGCGGGCATGCCTTCAAGGTAAGGCGAGTTTGCCTCAGAGACAAGCTAACTTGCCAAAGCTAACGCGGCCGAAATGACGGCCCGTCGCCGGATCCTCACGGCGTGATGCTTGCCCATGCGTATGAACCGCCTGCCTACCCACCTACCGGAGGCGGCCCGCCCGAAGGCCCTTTGCGATACTGGGGACCTTCGGCTCGACGCGGGAGGCAAGATGACCCAGATCAACGTGATCGGAAGAGTGCTGGTGCCGGTGGTCGACCAAGACGACGCCATCTCCTTCTACACCGACATTCTCGGCTTTAGCCTGATCGCAGATATTCCGTTCGGCGAAGCCAGCCGCTGGGTGGAGGTGGCACCACCGGGCGGAGGAGCCACGGTGGCGTTGGTCCCGCCTCAGGGGAGCTACGAGCCGGGGCGCATGACCGGCATCTCGCTCACCTCATCGGATCCCCGAGCCGACCACGCCGAGCTGAAGAGTCGGGGCGTCGATGTCGACGACGAGATCATGGGCGGCGACGGCGAAGTGCCCTTGCTTTTCTTCTTTCGGGACAACAACAACAACCATCTCATGCTGAGCGAAGGGCTCTAAGTCAGCCCTGATCGAAGCGTCCGGCTGGCTACAGTGTTGCCGCCATGCGTGAGCACCGATACAGCTTCGATATGCCACATTCACCACGGCGTATCTGGGCTCTGTTCCAGGACTACGACCGCTGGACCGACTACGCCCCCATGGTGGTGCGCGTCGACGTGCTGTGGCCCGGGGACGCCGACCACAATGGCCGACTTCGGCGGGTGATCTACAAGATGCCCTTCGGACGACAAGGAGCCGCTTTGGAACTGGTCACCGACGTCGAACCGGATCGTGGATACACCTTCACCATGATCTCGAGCGATCCGGGCAACGACCAGACGGGCAAGATCCAGCTCGAAGCTCTGGGGCCGAATCGCACACGTTTCAGCTTCGAGGAGCGTTACCACCTCACCAAGGCGCCCTACCGCTGGTTCGAGGGGCCGATTTACGGGTTCATCAACCGTCAGAACGAAGCGTCGATGCGGCGTGCTTCGCAGTATCTGACCGAGCATCCGCAGTATCGACCCGACCTCGTGGACGACTCCAGTGCCGGCGACTGATTCGTCAGGCTCCTTGGCCCGCCCCCTACTCCGATCGCCACTGCCGATAGAGTTCGCTTAGGTCGGCGCGCGCTTCGGGGGACAAGTCCTCCGGCTCGACCGTTCCCGTCAGGCGGACGGTCATCTTGATCTGCTCGAGATAGGCAGCGCAGTTGGGGCACGCTCGGAGGTGCGTCTCGAGCCGACGTCGCTCCCGACGCGATAAGGCGCCATCGAGGTAGTCGGTGACGAGCTCGACGGCTTGCCGGCACACGAGATCTTTCCGTCGCAGAGAGAGCATCAGTCAGTCCCTCCCCATCTCGGGCTCGAGCGCCAGTCGCAGTCGCGTCCGGCCTCGATGCAAAAGGATGCGCTGATTGCCGGCCCCGATGCCCAAGACCTCGCACGCTTCGCCGCTCGAGAGGCCTTCGACGTCTCGCAACATCACGATCTGGCGCTGACGAGGCGGCAGGTCGTCGATGGCCGCCTTGAGGATGGGAGCCCATTGGGCGGCGTCGAAGCGGTCATCGGACTCGTCCATCCACGATGCCACCGGATCGGCCCATTGCCCGTCACCGTCGAAGCGCGTCGGGTCAATGCCGTGGACATCCTCCATGGCCACCTGCGAAGGTTCTCGGGAACCAGCCGTTCGCGCCCGGTTCACGAGGATCCTGAACAACCACGTCTTGAGTGAGGACCGACCCTCGAATCGATCGATGCCTCGCACCACTCCCATCCATGTGTCTTGGACGACCTCTTCGGCGACGGCCTGACTGGGGACCATGGAACGGGCCAAGCGCAACATGGGCTGCTGGTAGCGGTCGACGAGCATCACGAACGCTTCCTCGTCACCGCTGCGCAGCCGGCCCAGAAGCTCGACGTCCATCTCCACGAATCGAAGCGTAGGACGTCGAGGTGTGATTCGGTCCGCGGCCCCGACCGATGGGGGCCAAAGAGCCGAAAAGCAGAGGGAGGTCGGGGAGACACATGCGGATCACCACGCTCGTTCTGTCCTGTGGCACTGGGCCCGCGTTACAGAGCGCCGAAGGTAGGCAGCGACAGGCGCGTAACGCTTTGCCTCCCGCGGAGACCGTATTGGTGACTGCCAATAATTCCATATGGAGGGAACCACAATGAAGAGAAGCATCCGTCTGGCCTTCGGGGCCGGAGCCGTCCTGGGGCTTTCGGCTTGGGTCGCACCCGTCGCCGCCAACGCCCAGGCCTTTACCCCGGGCCCGGGCTTCGGTGGCGGGGCCAACCACGCCGTGTTCGTCCAGACCGACAACACGACGGCCAACCAGGTCGTCGCCTACGACCGCGCCGCCGATGGGACGCTGACCCCGGCCGGCACCTACCCCACCCATGGCCAAGGTGGCGAGCTCAACGGGTCGGTGGTGGACCACACCGCTTCTCAAGGCGCCCTCGCCTACGACCAGCAAGACGCGCTCTTGTACGCCGTGAACGCCGGGAGCAACAGCGTGTCGGTCTTCTCCGTGCGCGGCAACCAGCTGTCCTTGCGACAGGTCATCGGATCGGGCGGGGTCTTCCCCGTGAGCGTGGCCGTGCACGGGAACCTTGTTTACGTCCTCAACGCCGAAGGCGGCGGGAGTGTGCAGGGCTATACGGCCTTCTTCGGCCATCTCTTCCCCCTGCCGGGATCGAATCGCAACTTGGGTCTTACCATCCCCACCGATACCACCCAGTTCACCCACACACCCGGGCAAGTTGCCTTCTCCCCCGACGGCTCGCAGCTGATCGTCACGACCAAGGCCAATGGCAATGACATCGACGTCTTTCGAGTCGGGTTCTTCGGCGAGCTGTCACCGTCCCCGGTCGTAAACGTCGAAACCGGCACCGTGCCCTTCGCCATCAGCTTCGACGCCGCCGGTCACCTTGTCATCGCCGATGCCGGCACCAACGCGCTGAGCACATTCGCGTTGGACTCGGCTGGCAACATCAGCCTTCTGGACACGGTGGCGACAGGCGAGGGTGCCACGTGCTGGGTGGCGCCGGCTCAGGGGTATTTCTATGCCTCCAACGCCATGAGCGGTACCGTCAGCGGCTACCAGGAGAACGCCGCCAGCGGTCAGCTCACGTTGCTCAACCCGGCCACGACCACCGCTCCCGGCACCGTGGACGCATCGGCCTCGGCCGGTGGTCAGTTCCTCTACGTGCAAACCGGCGGAAACGGGGTCGTCGACGCCTTCGCCGTGAACGCAGGAGGTTCCCTCACTCCCATCGGACACGTCACCGTGGATGACGCGGCCGGAGGCGAAGGGATCGTCGCCTTTTAGCGGAACTCAGGTTCGGGGTCGGCGGCGGCGTCTTGACGCGTTGTCGCCGACCCCGAATCGTCACCACGGAATACCCGGAGCTCGGGTGGCGCTGATCCATATATGACGATCCCACTGAAGAAGCCGCTCTACACCGCCGAAGCGACCGTGCATGGTGGGCGCGACGGGCACGGACGGTCGTCTGACGGCGTGCTCGACCTCGACATCCGTCCGCCCGTCGAGCTGGGCGGACCGGGTGCGGCCACCAATCCGGAGCAGCTCTTCGCTCTCGGCTACGGCGCGTGTTTCCAAAGTGCCATGGGAGTCGTGGGCCGGCGCATGGGCGTAGACACGAGCAACTCGACGGTGACCAGCCGGGTGACCCTCGGCACCATCGACGGGGGCGGCTTCGGCCTGGCCGTCGAGCTCGACGTGTCGATTCCCGGCGTGGACGACGACACCGCCCACCAAGTCATAGAGGCTGCCCATGAGGTGTGTCCCTACAGCAACGCCACGAGGGGCAACATCGAGGTCGTCCTCCGCCTGACCGGGGAGCAAACCAGCAGCTCGTCGTGACAAAACCCGCCCCCGACTCGACCGGTGGCGCCTTTTTCCGGCCCCAATGTTGACTAAGTCCATCAGGTTTGCGACGATTTAGCCCGCACAGCGCAGGCCCGCAGCGGCGATCCTCGCCCGGGGCCACCGAAGGAGGCGATCGCCATGCCGGACTGGGGATTCGAGACCCGCCAGATTCATGCCGGTGCCGTCCCTGACCCCACCACCGGGGCTCGGGCCGTTCCCATCTACCAGACGACCAGCTTCACCTTCCGAGACACGAGTCATGCCGCCGCACTCTTCGGCCTCGAGGAGCTCGGCAACATCTACACGCGCATCATGAACCCGACACAAGCAGTGTTCGAGGAACGGGTGGCGTCCCTCGAAGGTGGGGTGGCCGCCCTGGCCGTGGCCAGCGGCCAGGCGGCGGAGACCATCACGCTGCTGAACCTGGCGGAGAACGGCGGGCACATCGTGTCCTCGGCCTCGCTTTACGGAGGAACGTACAACCTCTTTCACTACACGCTGCCCAAGCTCGGGATCGAGGTGAGCTTCGTCGAGGACCCCGATGATCTCGACGCATGGCGGCGCGCCGTCCGCCCCACTACCAAGGCCTTCTTCGCCGAGACGCTGGGCAACCCCAAAGGTGATGTGCTCGACTTCGAAGGCGTCTCGACCGTGGCCCATGAGCACGGTATCCCGCTCGTCGTCGACAACACGCTGGCGACGCCCTATCTGGCCCAGCCGCTGCGCCACGGCGCCGACATCGTGGTGCATTCGGCGACCAAGTTCATCGGTGGTCACGGCACCTCGATCGGCGGCGTGATCGTGGACGGCGGGAAGTTCGATTACGAGGGAAGCGGACGCTTCCCTGGCTTTACGGAGCCCGATCCGAGCTACCACGGGCTGGTATTCGGTCAGCTCCCCGAGGCGCTGTTCCCAGCTCGTTTCGTCCTCAAGGCACGCCTGCAGTATCTGCGCGACACGGGTCCGTCCATCGCCCCGCTCAACTCGTTCTTGTTCCTGCAGGGTCTGGAGACGCTCAGCTTGCGCATGGAGCGTCACGTGCAAAATGCCGTAGCGGTGGCGCACTGGCTCGAAGCACGCGATGAAGTGAGCTGGGTGACGTATCCTGGCCTGGCCTCGAGCCCCTGGCACGAGCGTCAGAAGCGCTATCTGCCTCGCGGCGGAGGTTCGATCATCGCTTTTGGGATCGCCGGGGGTGCCGACGCCGGACGGAGGTTCATCGAAGGCCTCGAGCTCTTCAGCCACCTGGCCAACGTCGGCGACGTGCGCAGTCTGGCCATTCACCCGGCGTCGACGACGCACTCGCAGTTGACCGAGGCGGAGCAGACGAGCACCGGCGTGACACCCGACCTGGTCCGGCTGTCGGTGGGGATCGAGTCGATCGAGGACATCCTCGCCGATCTCGAGGCTGGATTCCGCGCTGCCAAGGGAGCATGACACCACCGGCGTTTCCCGGGGCCTGGCGGGCCGGGGACGACCCCGGTGGGCGCCAGTTCGTCGAGCTGTTCGGTGACGATGGAGGCCTTAGGGTCGAGGGGGGCGGGTGGCTGGCGGCGGTCACGGTGGCGTATGAGACGTGGGGTCGACTGAACCCGTCTCGAAGCAATGCCGTGCTCGTGCTCCATGCCCTGACCGGGGACTCCCACGCGGCGGGGACAGCGGGCCCGGGACATCCCGCCGTGGGCTGGTGGAACGGCTTGATCGGGCCGGGTGCGGCCATCGACACCGACCGGTTCTTCGTCGTCTGTCCCAACGTCCTAGGCGGCTGTCAGGGCACCACGGGGCCGGCGTCGGCCGCCCCCGATGGCGCCCCCTACGGCTCGCGCTTCCCCGTGATCACCGTGCGCGATCAGGTGGCGGCCGAGGTCGCCCTGGCCGACCGGCTCGGCGTCGATCGATGGGCCGGCGTGGTGGGGGGATCGATGGGCGGCATGCGGGTCCTCGAGTGGTGCGTCGGGTACCCGCAGCGGGTGCACCGGGCCATCGTGCTGGCCGTGGGGGCGGCGGCCACCACCGACCAGATCGCCCTGTGTGCCCTGCAAATTCGTGCCATCCGGTCCGACCCCGCCTTTGCCGGTGGCGATTACTACGACACCCCGGCGCGTCCGGTCGACGGTTTGGCCATCGCCCGTGGCATCGGGCAAATGACCTACCGCAGCGCCGGCGAGCTGCAGCACCGATTCGGCCGAAGTCCTCAGGCCGCCGAAGAACCGCTCAAAGGTGGGCGCTATGCCATCGAGTCCTATCTGCAACACCATGGCGACAAACTGGCCGAGCGGTTCGACCCCAACTCCTACATCATCCTCAGTGAGGCCATGAACCATCATGACGTCGGGCGCGGACGCGGCGGCGTGCACGAGGCCCTGGCTCGGGTCGAGGCGGTGGTGACCGTGGCCGGCATCGATTCGGATCGCCTCTATCCCCTCGAGTTGCAACACGAGCTCGGCCGGCTGCTCCCGGGGGCACCGCCGGTGCAGGTCATCAAGTCCGCATCGGGACACGACGGCTTCTTGTTGGAGATCGAACAGGTCGGCGACGTGGTGGCATCGGCGTTGCACAGCTAGCGTCGCGCACCGAAGATTTTCACGCGCCGCCCCACCATCGCTAGCCATACAAGGAGGATCTATGCCACTCGATGACGATGTCGTGCGCCTCGCCAAAGGAGCCAACCTGGCCACGGTCGTGACGCTCATGCCCAGCGGCCAGCCCCAGGCACAGCTGCGTTGGATCGACACCGACGGCGAGGCCCTTGTGGTCAATACAGAACCGCAGCGACAGGCCGCCCGCAATCTCGAGCGTGATCCGCGCATCACCATCCTCATTCACAGCGCCGACAATGCCTATGACTGGGCCGAAGTGCGCGGCACGGTGATCGAGACGATCAGAGGTGCCGAGGCCCGTGCCCACATCGATGCCTTGTCGCAGAAGTACGTGGGACAGAACTACGCCGCTCCCATCGGGCCCGAGGGCCGCGTCCTTTATCGCGTCGGCCCCGACAAAGTCCTGACGCCGGCGATCGTGGCGGCTCGACGACAATCGAGATGAAATGAAGGGCCGGCTTCTTCGTGAGCCGGCTCAGCACCCGGCCGGGGTCGTGCTGATCCCGCCGTCGCCCCCGTGGTCCTCCTAGCATCGTGGTGCCGATCACCCAAAGGAGGCCAGTGTCATGGCCGTGACTGAGGACACCGACCGGTCCGCGTCGCCCCCGGCGACCACCCGAGCTTCGGGGCCGAACACCACCACGCAGGCCATGAAGGACGCCGTCAAGCGTCCTACTGCCTTTGACCGTTTCGCCGACTGGGTCTCGGAGGCGATGGGGCGGCCGTTCAACATCGTCTTTTGGTTCGTCCTCGTCGTCACCTGGACGCTGATCTTCGCACTGGGGGGCCACAAGCTGGCCGACGGCAACTGGCTCCCGCGTTGGTTCACGAGTCAGGGCTACAACTTCCCGCTCAACCTCATCACCACAGTCGCCGAGCTGTTCATCGGGTTTCTGGTGGCGACAGCCGCCAACCGGGCCCAAAACGCGTTGACTTCCTTGCTCGACAAAATCGACCTGCAAGAGCAACAGATCCAGGCAACAGAAGCCAAGATCGTCGGGCTGATCAACGAGAACACCGATCTCACCAGCGAGATTCACACGCTCACACGACAGGTCGCCAAGAACGCCGCCCTCATCATCGACGTCCACGGCTACGTCACCGCCCTGGCCACCCACGCCGGTCTCGGCGCCGGTGATCTCCCCCCTATGTCGCCGCCTACCGAAAACACCCCGTGAGCTCCGGTGTAACGGAGATCACGGGGTGAGATCGGTCTAGGACGACAGACCGTCCATCACGACGTAACTGAAACGGGCCTCGGCGTTACCCGACCGTCAAGGTGAAGCGGGCCAGGACACGCTCGTGATGCGGCCTGGTGGAGTCGGCCACGTGCACCGTGAAGCTGAAGGAGCCGGTGCGGCGGGGCGAGCCCGAGATCACGCCCGTGCTCTTGTTGAACGACATGCCGCGTGGCAGATGCCCGCCATTGAGGCTCCAGCGGTAGGGCTGGGTCCCTCCCCGGGCCACGATGCCGAACGAGTAGCTCTGGCCGGCGGTGGCGTTGGGCAATGACGTGGTCACGATGGTGAGGGGGCCGTTCACGTGGACACACTCGTCCACCGTGGCGTCGGAGCTGACCTTGTAGTTGGAGTCACCCGAGTAGTAACCGGCGAAGCACCAGTAGCCCACCGCGTTCGGCGTGAACGGTGCCGACGAGGCTGTCGCCGTGTCACTCGGCCCGCCCGTGAGGTTCACCGCTCCGCCCACTTGGTTCGCCATCGAGGAGCACGTGGTCGGCGTCGACGTGGGCCCGCACTCGTAGAAGGTCATCGTCCCGGTCGGGCTGCCCCCGGCGGCGTTACCCGTCACGGTGCCGGCGTCGGTGTCGGTCTGGCCGAGGTTGATGGTGGCGTTCGTCGGTGCCGTCAACAGCGAAGTGGTGGCCGAAGTCACGTCGTAACACTCGTCGACCGCCGTGTCCGAACTGGCCACGTAGTCCGCACTTCCCGAGTAGTAGCCGGCGAAGCACCAGTAGCCGGTGGAGTTGGCCACGAACGAGCTCGAGGTGGCCATGGACTCGAAGCCCGGCTCACCGGTCAAGGTCTTCGGAGTCCCCACTTGGTGTGCCTGCGACGTGCAATCCGTCGGTGTGCCGGTGGGCCCACACTCGTAGAAGGTCACCGTTCCCGTCGGGCTGCCGCCGTTGGCGTCGCCTTGCACCACGGCGACATCGCTGTTGGGCCCGCCCAGCGCACCCGTCGAGCTGCTCGGCGTGGTCTGGGTGGTGGTGGTCACCTCGCTGACGGTCTCCACCTCGTCCCCGACGCCACAGGCGCTCGTAGAGGAGGTATTGGCCACGTCACCGGAGTACGACGCCTGCCAGTAGTAAGTCCCGGTACTCGCCAAGGTGACGGCGCTGGAAGCCGGAACGCTGCCGTCGGTGACGTTCACCGTGCCGCCTGAGCCGGCTGGGGTGCTGCAGCCCGAGTCGGAGTAGACGGTGTAGGTGACGGTCCCGCCGGCAATGGAGGCGTAGGTCCCCGACAAGGTGGCGGCATCGGTCACCGCCGTGTTGACGGGAACTGAGATCGCCGTTCCGCTCTGGCTATCGCCCGAGAGCGAGGTGCTCAGGGACGTCGATCCGATCGCCACCGTCTCGACCTCGTCTCCCGGCCCGCAGGCGCTGGTGGAGGCGGCGTTGGCCGAGTCACCTGTGTACGACGCCTGCCAGTAGTAGGTCCCGGCCGAGTCGAGGGTCACCGCACTTGATGGCGGAACACTGCCGTCGGTGACGCTCACGGTTCCGCCTGACCCTGCTGAGGTGCTGCAGTCCGAGTCGGAGTAGGCGGTGTACGTGACGCTCCCGCCGGCGGTGGCGGTGTTGACCCCGCTCAAGGTGGCTGAATCTGTCACCGCCGAGCCGGCCGGCACCGTGATGGCCGTCCCGCTCTGGCTGGCGCCCGACAGCGACGTGGTCGCGGTGGTCGCACTCTGGCAGAGCCCGGCCGGCGAACTGGTGTTACCGATGTCGTTCGACCAAGTGTCGTTGGTACTGGCTGTGCCACTGCCACTCGTCAAGTCGAGGCAGTCGTCGGACCCGTAGACAGATTCCGCCGTGTTGCCCGAGATGGTGTCGCCACCGGTGGCTTTGATCTTGATTCCGTTGGTCACCGAGTCCATGAGGGTGTTGCCGGTGATGGCCACGTTGGTGGGCGGGCTGTTGCGGACCTCGACACCGAAGTTCAGTCCGGTAACAGTGTTGTCGGAAACCGTCACTCCTTGCGCACCCGAGGTATAGGAGTTGCTGTTGACATCGACACCGGCCACTTGGGTGTTCCCCAGCGTGAACTGGCTGTACGCACCGCCATCGGTCACAGCCGAGACATGGTTCCCGCTCACGACGGCGCCGTCGTTGGCGCCCCCGAGGTAGATGACGGTCTCGGCGTTGGGGTCGTCGTTGTCGGTGATGCTGGCCGTGTTGTCGGTGACCTGGGCGCCGTCGGTGCAGAACATGGCGATGAAGTTCTCGTCAGTACTGTTGGCGCCGTTGTCATTCCAGGTGTTCGAGGTGATGTCCAGCCCTTGACTCAGAGTCGCCGTGTTGCTGTTGCTGCAATTGTTGTCCGGTCCAGCACCCGATCCCGTGGTGTTGATGGCGGCACCGGGACCCGACAGGTTGTCGAAGTCGTTCCCGGAGATGGTGACGTCGTTGCCCGTCTTTCCCCACAACGCCACGGCTTGTCCCGCATAGCCACCGCCGCCTTCGCCCGCCGCTGTGGCCTGGGTGAACTCGTTGTCGGAGATCGTCGTGGGCGCCGGGCTGGCGACGTCGTCAGTGTTGAAGTAGATGCCGCCCTTGCTCGTGTCGATGATGTTGTCGGAGAAGGTCCAGCCACTGCCGACGTTGGCCGCGTTGATCTCCCCCGTGCTGCCCGTGTAACCGTTGAGGGAGAAGCCGCTGATGGTCGCCCCTGTTCCACCGGAGGCGAAGGTGACACCACCCGTGCCATCGATGACGGCCTCGGGCTCACCGGTTCGGCCCACGGCGTTGACCCCGTACTCAGCCCCGTCCAAGGTGAGGTCGCCGGTGCTGATCGATACGGCCCCGGAGTAGGTGCCGGCACAGACGTAGATCGAGTTGCCCGATGAAGCAGCGTTCACAGCCGCTTGGATGGTCGTGTAGCTCGCCGACGCGCAGGCAGCGGGAAGGTCGCCTTGGGTCGCATAGGAGCCGTTGTTCACGATGAGGGCGCCACCGGGAGGGTTTGGCTGAGCCCCGGCCAGGGTGGCTCCGCCCGTCACGAGGGCATAGCTCCCAACCATGAGCATGGTTGCCCCCGCCACCAGGGCAGGTACACGCAGACGCGATGTCGCCAGGCGCGACCAACCATGGTGCACTCGACTATCCGGGCGTTGCTCCATCGACGAAACCTCTTCCCCAGGCGCGCTGACGGGTATGTCAGTGCGGTTAACACCTAGGAAATATCACCTGAGGAGTGCGCGCCACAATCGTCAACATTGGTGATACCCCGTTTGGCATAGCCGCCTGACAACATACGGTGACAGACACCTGCACCACGTAGTGCGGTTGGCTCACCACCCAAGGACCTGGATTACTCCACGGCGTGTGAGACCAACGTCGGGGCCGCGGCGCGCGCTTCGAGTGCCTGATCGTCGAGGTCTCCGGCCACGAGGAACGTGTCGTGGGCCACGCCATTGAGCGTGCGGGCATGCATCGATTCGATGTTGACGTCGAGATCGGCCAGCCATCCGCACAACATCGAAAGTAGGCCGATCTGGTCGCGCGCCGTCACCTCGAGCAGCGAACGCCCGCTGCCGGTGCCATGCACAGTCACACGCAGCGGCCCGAGGCGTCTCACGTCGAGCGCCGGCATACCCGCACCGATGACCATGCGTCGCAGGTCGATTCCCAGGGAATTCCAGGCTTCCTGATCCAGATCGGCGCCGTTTCTCACCGTGAAGGCGTGGAGGGCGATGTTGGGACGACGCCATGTGGCGGCCGACGCATGGGCGATCGACAAGTGATTGGCCGACAAGACCGCCGCGCTGTCAGCCAGGAGGCCCTTGCGATCGGCGGCCACGATCGTCAGGCGCGCCGAAGATGTGCCCTCGATCGGTCTTGCCACAGCGCGCACCTCGTTGCGATTCAACCTCGGATAGCACAGGGCGATGTCTCCCACCAGTACCGACGCTGACTCACTCATGAGCCACAGAGGCGGGGCGTTGCGAACCATGGCCCCGGCCGGCCGCTCCGCCAAGCGCGAGCCTCTGATCAAGTCGAGCATCTCTGCCGTCCTGGCCAGCGCGCCGGCATTGCGATGGGCCGTGACTTGTACGTCGACAATGGTGCCGAGTACCTCGCCGAAGGAGTCGGGATCGGCCAGCAGCCAGGAGTGCTTCCCGTGCACCACCTGACCATCGGCCCCCGAGCGCGTCGCACAACGCCGCGAAGGCGCCCTTGGGTATCACGCTGTCGCCTTCACTCGTCAACGCCAGCACGGGGGTGCCACTGGCCCGCAGCGCATCCAGATCGGCGCGCAAATCGGCGCGCCGCGCCACGGCTGCCACTTTGACGATGCCGAGCGGGTTGTGCACGAGATTGGGAACGACGTCTGCTCCCATGGCCTGCAGCGCCCCCAGGGCTTCGGGCAGCGGCCACAACTCACGCGCAAAGGCCGCGCCCCATTCCCAGATCGGTCGCGGCGTCAACCCGCCCACAGCGTTGAGAAGGACGAGGAACGACGCCATGTCGGGTCGAAGCTTGGCCAGTTTGATGGCCACACCCCCGCCGAATGAGTGTCCCACCAGCATCACCGGTTCATCGATGCCGACCGCATCGATGAACGACTCCACCCAACGGGCATACCCGTCGAGGTCGCGCTCGGAGGCGGGAAGATCAGCGGTACCGCCCAGTGACGGCAAAGAGGGGGCGTAGACACGACAACCGCGCCCCATCAGCCGGCTGATGGCCCGTTGGTAGGCACGGCTGCCCAAGGCCCAGCCGTGCAGAAACACCACCACCGGGCCGCCGGTCCCACCCACTGCGTAATTCGTGGCTCGACCTTGGACGTCGATGTGGTGCCAGGTCAGCTGACCCTCGGCCGGCGTCGAACCAGCCTTGGCTGGCCAACGTACGACCGACATGCACCCACGTTACGAAACGGCCTGCCCAGTGTGGTTTCCAGCGTATGAACGCATGCCTCAGACCATGATGCGGTCCCAGCCCACACCCACCGGCGAGACGAAAACGGTGGTGAGACGCATACTGCGATGAAGCCATCTTCTGTCGACGCCCCGAACGTATTCGTCGTCTTCGAAACCACTCATCCACAGCGACACACCCTCGGCGCTGCGACACGGGCACAGGAGCTGCCAACGCGCCGTGGCGTGGTCGCCATCCACATCGATATGGGGTTGCACGAACAGGTGTCGGGAGAACGTCAAGGTGGGAGCGCGCAAGCGCGCCAGCAATGGCGTCGCGTCCGACGGCGACGCCGAGCACGGGGCCCCCGTCCCAATGCGCATCGTCGGTGAAGAGGTCGGCGATCTCCGAGGTGATCACGGCAAGCTGATCACCATCCACGACGGCGCCGCCGGCAAAGCGACGGTCAACGAGCTCGCCATAGCGCGCCTTGAGGCTCTGGATCTCGAGGACGGCTTCGGTCGCTTCGACCCGGCGCGTCAGCGCCTCGAGCTCATCTCGCCGGGCTCGGTGGCCCTTCGACCCTGAGGTCACGATCTTCGCCACCACCGTTGCTCAGAGGTAGCTGTGCGATGCCGGATTGTCCTCGACGACGTGGCGGCGTCGGTACGTCGCCCACGGCTTCCAGAGCCACAGCGTGACCGCTATCCCAACCAAACCGGCCAACACCAACAGTGCTGCGACGCCCGGCGGAGCGCCCGCGTGCAGAACCATAAGAGATCCGGCCGAATGCGGGGGTGGGATTCTGAACACTCGAGGAATGAACGGCCCGTTGACCTGCCAACTGAGCTTCGTCCTCACCACGGCGGTGGCCATCGATGCCCCCTGGCGGGTGCCCACCATGAGCAGGCCAGCCAGTACGGCCAACACGGAGATAAGTGCACACAACGCCAATGTCGCCCGCGGCCAGCGCGTTCGCGCGCTGCGCCCGCCGGTGGCGCCCACGAGGCCTCGGGCCTCAGCCCACGACGCTGCAAACGCCCGGGCATCGAAGACGCCGTTGCCGAGCACCTCTTCAGGCGATACGCCGTCAGCCTCGGCGTCGGCCAGATCGGCCGCCAAGTCGGCCGCCATTTCGCCCGACACGGCCTTGGGTACCCCGAGTCGATCCCATTCCTTGCGGCACTCCTCCACGAAATGGTTCATCAACTCACCTCTTCTTTGACCAACCCCAAGACGGAGTCGACGGCGTCGCGTGTGGCCTGCCACTCGGCAGCTCCTAAGGCCAGGGCCCGCTCTCCTTGGCTGGAGAGGCTGTAGTACTTGCGCGGGGGACCCCCGTTGCTCGTAGCCCGGTGCGTATCAACGAGGCCGTCCCTTTCGAGGCGGCCCAGCAGTGGGTAGATGGAGCCCTCGCCGACGATGGAGAGTCCACGCGCCCCGAGGCGCTTGGTCATCTCGTAGCCGTAGGCGGGGCCCTCGCGCATCACCGCCAGCAGGCACAAGTCGAGCACGCCCCGCAGGAGCTGGGTCCTGCGTCCCCCACCTACTGCCATGCGAGACATGTTATTCGGCAGTACCTTGCACGGCAAGACATATCCATCGTGTTCACGTGTCCCGCGTCATCATTCGCCAGGCGCCGAGCACGCTCCACACCACCAGCCAGGCGACGATGACGATGATCGCCACCCCCCTCGATTCGGGCAACAGCGCGGGCCCCCCACCGGGGCCGTTGCCGCCGCCATGGAACGCCAGCGGTAATCCGGCCGGTTCCAGATGGGCGGTGGCCAGCCCCACCACCCCTCGCTCGACGTTGATGAAATGCGGGATGACGTGCATGGAGATGATGGGGGTCAAGATCACCTCGAGCACGATGATCAAGATCACCGCCACCGTTCTCTGACCGAGCAGTGACGCCAACCCCAGGCCCACGATGAACCCGATGGTGGCCTCGAGCTCGAGCCATAAGCCTGAACTGATCATTAAGGAAACAGGCGGCGTGAGGAACGTCTGGGAGTAGTCGCGATAGTTCATCAAGGCGACGCGCCGGGCGGCGGCTTGTATCTGCGCAGGCGTGGCCCTCTGTCCCGAGCCCCCGGGGCCCGCGATCGCCGGACCCGGGCCCCCGACAACCTTCTCCTGGCCACCACTGGGCGGGCTTTGAATGGTCGGAGCCGGCCCATTGGCTACCGGCCCATTGGGGCCGCACGGCACGGCCACGTCGATGAAGGCGTTGGAGTTGAAGTCGCACAGCACGAGTTCGGCGTGATCGGCCGCCCACGCCTCGAGCCCGGACTGCGACAACCCGGTCGGCACATTCGCTCCGTTGTAATTGAGTTGCGTCGGAGCGGCGAAGACACAAACGGCGCACACGATGAGAAAGCCGATGGCGATGAACGACCACACCAGGGCCAACCCGGCCGGGATCCGAGCCAGATACAACGCCAGGCGCGAACGGCCGGTGACGACGAGGTGCCGGAACATCCCGTCGGAGAGGTCGCTCGATCCGGCCGTGCACCCGAGCGTGGCCGCCATGATGAAGCCGAACACGTACATCACGCCGGCCACCAGGTTCGTGTAGATCGAATACCCACCGGCCGGGCTGTAGGACTTGGGATCGACGGCGTGAGAGATGAGACGAATCACCAGAAAGATCGTGGGGAGGCCGATGATCACCGCCGCCATGGCGATCATCAGGCCGCGACGCTTACGCAGCTCCAAGAGCCGCGTGACGATCATGCCCCAAGTGGGGATGGGCGAGCCCCGATGATCAGCGCGCCCAGCCACCGGCACCACATCGGGGGTAGGCACCGATGGGCGCGCGCCGACGTCGGGAATGGTGGTCATTCGTTCTCCCCTAGTCGGCTCGTGACCTGCAAGAACCAATCCTCCAGCGACGCCTGCACGTGCTGGAGGCGGTACACCGAAATGCGGCCATCGACGAGCACACGGTTGATCTCGGCCACGAATTCACGCGTGGTCCCGCTGGGCATCGTGATGGCAAGACCATGCGCGCTGACTTCCGCGTGCCCGCCGATGGCGGTGGCCTCGACGAGCGTCTTGGCTCGGTCCGGTTCAGAACACTCGATTTGCAACTCGAAGGAGGTTCCTGCCAGCAACTCGGAGATGGGGCCTTGGCGGATCACATTTCCCCGGTCCACGATGGCCACGGCGTCGCAGGTGCGCTCGATCTCGTCGAGGAGATGCGACGACAGCACCACGGTGCGTCCTTCGGCCACCAGCGAGAGGATCATGTCGCGCATCTCGTGCATGCCGGCCGGATCGAGACCGTTCATGGGCTCGTCGAGGATGAGGAGTTGGGGGTCGCCGAGCAGACAGGCGGCCACGCCAAGTCGCTGGCGCATGCCCATCGAGTACTTCGACACCTTGTCGTCGGCTCGATGCAAGATACCCACCCGCTCGAGCGCCGGACCGATCCGCGCACGGGCGGCGGGCTCGCGGGCGGCGGCGAGGATCTGCAAGTTCTGCCGGCCGGTGAGATGGCCGTGGAAACGGGGCTCGTCGACGATGGCGCCTACGCGGGCCAACGCCAGGTCGCGGTGCTTGGGGACCTCATAACCCAGCAGCGACATCGTCCCCGAGTCGGCGTGGGTGAGCCCGAGCAGGACCCGGATCAGGGTGGTCTTGCCGGCGCCGTTGGGCCCGAGGTAGCCGAACGCGCACCCCCTGGGCACCAGCAGCTCCACGCCATTGACGGCGATGTTGGGGCCGAAACGCTTGGTCAGACCGTGCGTCTCTACCGCCCAATCACTGGTGGCGGAACCGGGAGGCCGGGCCGCGGCCATCGTTGCCGAGCTCATTGCACTCCTGTCCGGCGGCGAACAGCCGCGGCTTTCTCGTGGACTCCATTCGCTGCCATGTGAGACATGGTAGTGGCTACTATCTTGTGCTACAAGTCACTCGAGCGGCTTCGCCGCCGACAAGAGCGGTCGGCTGGCCCACGTTGAGGGGACGCACCTTGCCCGCGTGAGCCCCGAACCCCTGGCGCGCCTGGAGCCGATAATTGGGCCCGTCGCTCAGCAAGGCGAGCAAGGCGTGTCGGACGCTTATGGGCATCCTGGTTTCCAGCATACTCAGTATGTTACTGAGATTGCATAGGAACGCCCGAGAGTGCTTCCCAACCGCCCGTCAGGGTTCTCTCTTGTCTTCCGCCGCAGCTAGAGGGATGCGTCAGGCCAGCTCGGCCATGGGTTCGCGATCCCGCGCCGTTACCAAGCCGGCGAAACGATTGACGACCGTGGTGCGGTAGGGCCCGAGGTTCGCGACCGCTATCGAACTCTGCGCCGTGACGGACGCAGGTGGCGTTCCCGCCCGACGCGCCTCGTCACCGAAGGCATCCACAAAAGCAACCACGGCCTGTTCGTCGACCTCCAGGTGGAACTGGAATCCCCACGCCATCCCGATCCGAAACGCCTGCTCTGTGTACTGCGAGCTCGAGGCAAGCGATGTGGCACCTGGAGGCGCCTCAAAGGTGTCTCCATGCCAGTGCATGACAGTCAGGGTCGAAGGGAGCCCGGCCAGAAGGGGGTCGTGGCCGGCTTCCTCGCTGAGCTTCACGACACCCCAACCGATCTCCGGACCGTGTTCGCCCGGGAAGACGGTCCCGCCCGCCGCCAAGACCAGCATCTGGGCACCCAGGCATACGCCCAGGGTGGGCAGCCCCTGCTTGAGCGCGTCGGCAACCAGGTCGATCTCGGCTCGCCGGGTCGGAAACCCGTCGTCGCTGGTGGCCGACATAGGGCCACCCATGATCACCAGGCCATCGAGGTCGGAAACGTCGGCCGGCAGCGCGTCGCCGGCGAAGACTCGGCACAGGTCCACGGCCACCCCCGCCACCTCCAGGGCGTCATTGATGGCGTAGGGGCCCTCCGGCTCGACGTGCTGGACGATCAGACAAGACGACATGGCTCCTCCTCGGCCGTCGCCGGCGGTGGCGAGACGAACACCAGCATTCTCGTCGTGCAAGATACCTCCGCCACACGACCGCGTTTCCCAAACGCTCTGGGTGCAGCTCGACGTCGAGCTCACGATTGGCTCACGCGTGGCTCACAGAGTCATAAACGATGCGTGGTGTTGTCGACGACACACGCCATTACGAATACGACAACGGGAGAAATCACCTTATGGATCATCGCCGAGGGGCTTTGGTAATCGCCATCGTCGTGGTCGCCCTCGGGCTAGGTGCCTGCGGCGGTTCGACGACTCACCCGGGGACGGGAACCGTCTCGGGCCATGGCGTCGTCTACACCTTCGGGGTGGCGGGCACCATGGGGAAAGTGGTGCAGACCGAGCACAAGACGCCGACGCCGATCTCGGGGATCCCCGGGACCGTGGTCCAGATCGCCACGTCCAACTCCAACACCTACGCCTTGACCTCGAGCGGGACCGTGTGGGCGTGGGGGGTCGGTAGCAACGACGAGCTAGGCAACGGATCAAAGCCGGCTTATTCCCTTCATGCCGTAGAGGTCGACTTTCCTTCGGGGGTCAGAATCGCGGTGCTGGCCAACCCCATGCCATTCGACGGCGGATTGGCCATCGACTCCCAGGGTGACGCCTGGGGGTGGGGATTCAACGCGTTTCACGACCTGTGCCTGCCCGAAGGATTGGTCGTCCCCACGCCGGCGCGCATTCCCCTTGGCGATGTCACCCTGGCCACCGGGGCCCGCACCCACTCCCTCATCGACTCCCAGGGCACCGTGTACGCCTGCGGCGACGGTGAATACGGCGAGCTCGGCAACGCCACCACCGCCGACAGGGCCACGCCGACGCCGGTGGTGGGCTTGCCGCCGGGGACGGTCCGGGCCTTGACGTCTTCGTGGGGCGGATCGGGCGCGTTGATGAGTAACGGCTCGTATTACGACTGGGGCTACGGCGTGGCCGGCCAGCTCGGTGATGGAACGGACCAGAACAGCCCCGTACCGGTGGCCGTCTCCTTGCCGGCGGCGGCCGTGCACGTTTTTCAAGGTGGCAGCGGCGCCAAGAACGGTCAAAGCATCGCCGTTCTCGCCGACGGCTCGTTGTGGACGTGGGGAAACGGCACCTCGGGTCAACTCGGAAATGGCGGGAAGGCCGACTCGTCGACGCCTGTCCACATCACGCTCCCCATGGGAGCCGTAGCGGCCGGTGTCGCTTCCGGGGGATACGCGTCCTATGCCATCGACACGTCGGGCCAGTTGTGGGCGTGGGGCCGTAACGACGACGGTCAGCTGGGCACGGGCGGGCGCGGTCCGAGCCAACTCACACCCACCGCGACGGGGCTGTCGGTCGACCAGATCTCCTCTACCGCCCAGAACGCCGCCGCGCTATCGAAGTGACGAATGGTCGACGGCGTCGCCGTTACTGACGAGGCTCCTTTATGCGCCCGCCGGTCAGCTCCACACACGAGTGAAGGCGCGTCATGGCCTCGGGATCGTCCGACGCAATCACCACGATGCGCCCCGTCGCGCTCGTCGCGATCAAGAGCTCGAGTACCCGTTCCCGATTGTCCGGATCCAGCTCGGCTGTCGGTTCATCGGCGATCAAGACCAAAGGGTCCCCAGCCAGGGCGCGGGCCACGCCAACTCGTTGACGCTCGCCGCCCGAGAGCTCCTCGACGAGGCGGCTGGACTCCTGAGCCAATCCCACCGACGCCGACGCGTCGGAGCACCGGCGCGTGATGTCGGCGCGGCCGAGGCGGCGGGCTTGGAGGGGCAATGCCACATTCTCCTGTGCCGTCAGCCCTCCCACCAGCCCGTGGTTCTGGAGGATCAATCCGACTCGTTGCCTGTCCGGAGACGTCAATGGTTGTCCATCGAGATGCAGACGCCCTCGAGTGGGCGCAATGGCGCCGGCTAGGACCAGACACAAGATCGTCTTTCCCGACCCTGATGGGCCTGTAAGTCCAAGCGGGTGACCGCTGGTGACGACGAGATTGACGTGGTCGACAATTTTGCGACCGCCGAGCTCGACGTCGACGTCCTCGAGGCATAACGAGCGCGAGACACCAGTGGGCGCGTCGGCCGTCAACGTTCGGCCTCTGGGCTACGCAGCTCGACACCGTCGGGACCTCGGATGATCCGGACGCGCGTGTTGGGCGGGAGGATCTGCAAGACGTCGGGTGGGAGCTGAATCGAGCCAGAGCTGTCGACCACGGCGTATTCCTGGCCATGGCGGCCCTCAGCCCCGACTCTTCCGTCTCGTATCGTCACCGTGCGGGGAAACTTGGCGGCGACCATCGGATCATGGGTGACGATGATCACCGTCGTACCAAGCTCGGCGTTGATGCGCTCGAGGAGACTGACGATCTTGACACTTGCTTCTTCACCGAGTTGGACTGTGGGTTCATCGGCCAGGACCAACTGCGGCCCAGCTGCCACTCCCGCCGCCAGCGCCACCTGCTGCTGCAGGCCGCGAGGGAGCCTGGCCACACGCTGGTCGGCCACCTCGTCCAACCCCAGCATGTCGAGGACCTCGTGCGGTTCCCAGGGGGGCTGCCACCCGCGTTGTCGAGCGCCGTGTTGAGAGAACCACACGTTTTGGAGGGCGGTGGCGAAGGGCAACAGGTTCGGACTGGTCCCTTGCACAATGTGAGCGATCTCGCCTCCTCTTAGCGCGCGTCGGTGGGCGGCGGACAGGCCGCTCAAGTCGTGCGCGCCGACTCGTACCATGCCGGCCGACGGTCGGATCAGACCGGCGATGATGCGGAGCACCGTCGTCTTACCCATACCTGACGGGCCCAGCAGTGCCACCATCTCGCCGCCGTCGACGTCGAGGTCCACACCCCGAAGAGCGACGATGTCCGCCCCTCGTTGGCGAAAGAGGTGGACCACGCCGCTCAGGCGGACGGCGTCGCCCGGTAGGCGCCGAACGCCGTTCCCATCGGGTCTGTCCATGGGCACTTCCGGCGCCGGCTTCACTGAAGACCGCCGAGCTTGTCGGCCGAGGCCGCCTTGACCACCATCGATGCACCGATGCTCACGGTAAGAGCGAGTGCCACCACGATGGCAGCCACGGTGATCACCGAGCGCGGTTCCCGGCAATGCCATCTGCAGAGGGGGTCCGGGGCCGAGCGTGACGAACTCCGGTATCGAACGCAGCGCGACAACCGCGGCGACCATACCCACCACGGTTCCCACCACCACCCCGGTACCCAACGTCAAGACCTGCTCCATCTCGACGGAACGTCGCAAGAGCCGACGCGGCAATCCGAGAGCTCGGAGCACGGCGAACTCGCCGCTGCGGCGGCGGGCCGAGGCCACCACGGCGAATGCTGTCGCCCCCACCGCCAAGGCCCCGGCTGCCACGGCGGCGAGAAGAAAGAGGCTGTAGGCGAGGCTCACGCCTCCGTGGGCCAGTGCGTTCTCCTGGGCCATGGCGCTGTCCACAGCGGTGACGGTGATCCCTCGTTGGGCGAGACGCGCCACGATGTCGGCCGGCGCGTCATCTGTCAGCCAGACCTCGGTGGCGTCGTCAGTGAACGGACCCGACAAAAACCGTTCCGCCATCGTTAAGTCGACGAGTGAGGCATCGGCGCCTGCGCCCGGAAGGGCCGGCACCTCACCGATGAACCGGCCCGTGATCGTGCCCCCGTCGAGGCCAACCAAGCTGATCGACCCCGACGACGGAGCCTCATCGGGCGTTATGACGGTAGGCAACGCGCTGGGTACGTCGGCAGGACCAATCACGATCGGGTCGCCATAGGCGTTAAGGCTGACCGACCGCGCCCAGACCCTTGGATGTGGAGGTGAGGACCGCACCGCCCGACGGGTTGGCCCAACGCCGGACATCGGACAATCCGGCGTGAAGAGGGATCCAGCCACCTGCACCAACACGCTGTGACAGAGCAGAAATCACGACCTCCGCGGTGCCTACCGGGAAGGAGCTGATAATCGAAGGCGCCCACGTAAGGGCCAGGTTCACGAGCCGACAGCCCGATGAGCACAGACCTTGCAGAGACGCGTCAAAGGTGGTGGAGCCCGACGACAACGAGCCCAACACCAGCTGCTCGGGAGTTTGAAAACCGGTGGCGAAGAGGTTCACCGACAGCTGCGGTGGGGGCAGCGCGTTAACCGAAGCATCGACAGTCACAGCCAGCTCGCTACCGGTCACCACGACCGATGGTGCCAGATGCGAAGGCACGAGCCGCCGCGCTACGGAGCCGGCTCCTCCGGCACCGAGTCCCGCTGGCCATGAGGCCACACACGTCAGGCGGCTCGAATCGACAGCCAGCGTCGTGCCATCACTGGCGTTTTGCACCACTACGGCCATAGACCGACCCGAGGGATCGGCGCTGCGCTCAGCCGAGAGAAAGTCGACGCCGGGACGTACCGACACCGTGAGCACGCGCGCCGCCCCCACGTCGAAGACACTCCGGATGTCGCGATTGCGAGCCGCTATCGTCCAGCCGCTCACCCCGAACGTGGCCAGAGCGACGGCGATGCTGAGCACGATGATCTGCGGCACGAACTCTCGGCGACACGCCACGCGCCGGGTGGAGAGCGAGACTGCCACGTTGCTCGAGCCCTCGGTGGCCCTGAAGGTGGCCCGCAGCACCACCGGCAACAGGCGGGCTCCCACCACGCCCATGGCCAGAGCCAACAGGCCGGGGGCAAACGACGCCAATGGATCGCCACGAGACGTTCCGCCATTGCCCGACACACCATTGAGCGCAAGCTCGACAAAAGCGGCGCCGGCCACCGCCACCGCGGCGACGTCCCCGACCGTCCTCCACGTCGAGGCTCTCGGCGCAGGACCGAAACTCCCCTCGCCAAATACCTCCGTCACGTTGAGGATATGACGAGTCCCCAAGGCGGTGGCCCCGATACCAACCACACCGGTCACCACCGCGGCTACTACTGATAACAGCGTGAGCTGGGCCCCGGCACCGGGACCGAAAAAATGAGGGGATATGGCGAGAGTCACCAACCACGCCCCGACAAGGCCGGTGGGAACAGCGAAGACGAGGATGGCGACCGGCTCCGCCATGGCAACCGCCAGCGCGCTGCGAGGCCGAAAGCCGCGCAGCTCCGCCAGACGAACGTCGGGCTCGCGCTCAGCGGCGGTACGGGCCGACACGAAGTACAAGACCAGCAATGCCAGTAGTACCAATTGCAGGTCGACAACGGCCACAATGGTGGTCAGCGTGTGCTCGGTGCCGGTGGCCTGGTCGAGAAGTTGCTGGATGTCCGAACTGGCATCGACGTTGTCTTTTTGCAGAACCGCCGCCTGATACCGGGCCAGCTCGGCTTGAAAGTGCCCAGCGGCATCTACTGTCATCGACCCACGCTCGAGAGGGAATTGCAGCGTCGTGGTGAGCCACCGCGTCGGGGCCAGCTCACGCACGGTCGTGGCGGTGGAAAAGACGTCGTCGAGCTCAGGCCGGGAGGGCGGTCCCGAGCCGAAAGGAAAGAAATCCTCCTCCCACCAGTACGGGTCCGAGACATTGCCGGGCCGATACAACCCGGCGACCGCGAGCGCTGCTGTTCGGGTAGATCGATCGAAGGACACCGCCAACCGATCGCCTAATCCGATATCGAGAAGTTGGGCCGACCGGGTACTGAGCATCACGGTGCCGTTCGTCGATGGGCAGTGCCCGGCGACTATGGCGACGTGCGCACAGGCGCCCGTGCGCGAAACCAGATCGGCCCCATAGCCCTGACCATCGGCGACGGTTGCCACGCCAGCGTCGTTAGTGGCTATGGGAGCACCGAACCAGTGCCGTCGGGTTCCTGGGGTGGGGACGGTGCGCGCCGCCGCCACCAGGCGGACCGGTGATCCCGTCGCGCTGGCCTGCAACGTCAAGCCGGCGTTACCGGCGGCAGCGTTTTCCAAGGTGCCGTTGAGGATCGACTGGTCGGCGCCGTGCACATAGAGCGGGCCGAACGACCCCACGCCGACCCCGACAGCGGCCACGATGAACATGGCCAGCGACGCCCCGGCCCGCCAGCGAATCCCTCCGAGCACAAGGGCGAAGCGCATACGCTTGTCGCTCATGTCAGCTCACGCCTGGCCACGCCTCACACGCCGTGTCCGTTATTGGTGAACGGAATACGACTCGGGCCCATACCTCATCATTTTGCCCGATCTAGGCTGTAGCCACCGTCGTGGAACAGGAGTTGGGTCACATGGGGGACCAGAGGCCGTTCGCGTTTGAAGGGGTGCACCATTTGGCCCTGGTGTGCCGAGATATGGCTCGCACGGTCGACTTCTATTCGAACGTACTCGGCATGCCGCTCGTCAAAACCATTGAGCTACCGGCGGGCATGGGCCAGCACTTTTTCTTCGACTGCGGGGGCGGTGACTGTCTGGCCTTCTTCTGGTTCCCGGGAGCCCCTGACGCAGTGCCCGGTATCTCCGCCCCGGCGGCACGACCCGACCAGGGCGATCTCACCAGTGCCATCGGCTCCATGAATCACGTGGCCTTCACGGTCGCCCCCGACAGGATCGACGACTACCGAGCGCGCCTGATGGCGGTAGGAGTCGAGTGCACCGAGATCGCCAACCACGACGACAGCACGTTCGGCATAAGCGACGAGCTTCACCCCGGCGTGTACGTGCGGTCCGTCTACTTTCAAGACCCCGACGGCATCCTCCTCGAATTCGCCTGCTGGACGCGCCCCTTGGGCGAAGGTGACGTCGTGCACGAACCGGTGTCGGTCGACACCAGCCGGCGCGCCGGCGTCGACGCCTGAGGAGAGGCCGTGCCACGTCTGCGTCAGGTGCCCAAGACGGAGACCAATGCGCCCATCGTCGCCACCATGTACGACTACCTCTTCGAAGGAAGAGACCCCGTCACCGAGCCGGGGACGTGGTCCGGATCGCCCGGAGACTGGTGGACGGTATTCGCCCTCGTCCCCGACGTCCTCGAACATGCCGTGGCCGGATTCGCCTTGTACCAGAACTCCAAACGACGACTGCCGCCCGTCCTGCGCGAACTGGGCCAGATCCGAGCCGGATGGGCGGCTGGGAGTCAGTTCGTGTTTTCCCAGCATTGCAAGTCGCTTCGGGACCTGGGCGTGGACGAGGACAAGATCCGGTCCATCCCGGCCTGGTCGGTGGCCACCTGTTACGACGAGACGGAACGTCTCGTCCTTGCTTACACTGACTGCCTTGTCTATGAACACGGCCGCGTCCCCGACGATCTCTTTGCCGCTTTGCAAGCACGGCTGAGCGACGAGGAGATCCTGGAGTTGACGTACATCACGTCCCTCTACTTCCAACACGCCGTCATGTCGCGGGCACTGCGCACGGAATTCGATGATCGTGACGATCCGGTTGTCGAGGTGCCCGGGCCCGAGGGTGCCTCGGCGCTGCACCCGGCGCCCTCGGCGGGACCGGCCGCCTAACTCCGGAGCGTTCAAAGCGGTGCCCTGAGTATCGCTACCCGCTGCTACGTTTCGGCACCCGATTCTGTTCATCTCGCACGCAAACGCGCCGTCGCCACGTGGAGGTGAACACCTACCGCACCACGACCGTATACACGGCGATGACCGAGCCCGGCACCGTGATGACCGCCCAGGTCTCGGCGCCAGGCGCGTCGAAGCCGACGAGGGCACGGTCAACGGTCATGCTGGTGGCCACGAACGCATCGATGGTGACAGGTGCGGCGCTAGTGGCGTGGTCGGCCGCCATCCATTTGGACCTCTGGCACTCGGGGTATCGCTCTATCACCACCATCGGCCCTTTGTTCTTGTTGCAGGCCTTAAGTGGCTTCGTCTTGGCGCTCGTCATCGCCGGCTCGCGCTGGGTCGTTCCCGCCCTTGCCGGCGTGGGTTTTCTGGCGTCGACGCTCGGCGGCCTCGTGCTCAGCGCTCAAGTGGGCCTCTTCGGCTTCAAGGAAAGCTATGACGCCCCCTTCGCCCACCTGGCCATCGTCGTTGAGATCGTCGCGATCATCGTGCTCGCACTTGCCTGCGTGCTTCGGATCCGATGGACACGGGCCTCGTCCCGCCAAGCTCACTCAGAAAGGTGAGAAAGTGAAACCTCGAAGCATCGGCGCGGTTGTAACCGTCTTGATCGCATTTCTCGCGGCAGCATGCGGGACGTCCTCGACGGCGTCACCAGGGACATCGCACGACACGCGCACGTTCCTCCGCCAGTTCACGGCCGTATCCCAACTGGCCTCCACCGTTCCGGCCAACGGGGACGTGAATCCCTACGGAATTGCCCTTGTTTCGAGCTCGGCGGGCCGGCTGGTGGCCGGTGACACCTTGGTGAGCAATTTCAACGACAAGGCCAACGTCCAAGGAACGGGCACCACCCTCGTCGAGGTGTCCCCCACCGGCTCCATGCAACTCTTCGCCCAGATCGGTGCTCTTCCCGCCGCCACGACGTGTCCGGGAGGCGTGGGGCTCACCACTGCTCTCGCCATCCTGCCGGGAGGCTGGGTGGTGGTGGGGAGCCTCCCCACCACAACGGGCGGCGCCCTTCCTGGGCTCGACCCCGCCGGTTGTCTCATCGTCTTGAACGACCAAGGTGACGTCACCGAGACGATCACCAACAAGAACATCGTCGGCCCTTGGGACCTCGCTGCCACGTCGAGTGCCACATCGGCAACACTCTTCGTATCTAACGCGCTGGGCGGAAACACCAGCACCGACGACGGGGTGCCGGTGGCAGGCAACTGCACCATCGTCCGCGTCGACCTCGCCCTCAGTCCGACAGCTCCGCCTCAGCTGACAAGTACAACGGTGATCGGCAGTAACTATCCATGGCGAGCCAACTCCGCCGCCCTGGTGTTGGCCCCGACCGGGCTGGCGCTGGCCGCCAATGGCACCCTGTACGTCGACGATTCCCAGACGAACACGATCTCTGCCATCACACAGGCGCAAACGCGCTCCAGTGCGCTGAGCGCCAAGGGGTCGGTCATCTCGTCCGGCGGCGCCCTCAACGCCCCCTTGGGCATGGCACTGGCTCCCGATGGCAATCTGCTCGTCGTCAACGGGAACAACGGCAACGCCGTGGAGCTCTCCCCGAGTGGCAAGCAGCTGACCACTCGGGTGCTGGTCAAAAACGGGGCCGGCGATCTCTTCGGTCTGGTGCCGACCCAAACGGGCAACGGCGTCCTTTTCGTCAATGACGGAAGCAACGCCCTCGATCTCTACCACTGAATCTCCTCGTAAGACCGTTGCTAACGTTGAAGCACCATGGCGTCTTCAAACGACCGGCTGAATACCGTAGCCAGCGCCGTACGCAAGCAGATCGTGACGCGCCTCGAGCAGCTGGGATATTCACCTCGTCAGCTCGAAGAGGTCCAACGATCACTGCGCGCCTGGCGCTGGGCTCGGACCCGGGCCGTCACCAGCCGTCAACCGCAGCTGGCCAATGGGTACGCACTGGCGTGGGGATCCAATGGGGCGGTCGAAATAGTCCCGACCGAAGTGCCCTTGGCCGGTCGCAACGAGGTCACCGTCCTCGTCGAAGCCAGCGCGGTAAGTCCGGGCACCGAAAGGGCCCAATACCTCCGGCTTCCCAATACCACCACTGATGGTCCGGGCTATTCGTGTGCGGGAACGGTGGCTGCCGTGGGCCAAGGAGTCAACGGGCTGTCTACCGGCGACGTCGTCGCTGTCACCGGCGCCGCGCATGGCTCGGTGGTCACGGTCAACCAACGATCGGTCTACCGCGTCCCCCCCGGGGTATCGACCCGGGACGCCGCCCTCATCGAGCTGGGGATTATTTGCGAACAAGGGGTGCGGACAACCGCCGTCGGTCCCGGATCCTCGTTCTGCGTGCTCGGGTCCGGACTGATAGGAGCCTTGACGCTTCGACTCGTGAAAGCGTCGGGGGCGGGCGACGCCGACGTCATCGCTCGTTCGCCCCACAAGGAGCACATCGCCGCCATCGGAGGGGCGCGGCGCTTCTTGGTCGTAAGTCGCGACGATGCCGACATCGCCAAAAGCGCGTATCCATTCGTCATCGACTCGACCGGGGACCCCGAAGCGATCTTTTTGGCTGTGGACTTGGCCGCTCCGGGTGGCACCGTGGCGTTGCTCGGATCGCCGCGAGGAGCCACCAGCAGCCTGCCGGTGGATGCCATACGCGCCAAGGCGTTGACGGTCGTCGGTGTCCACGTGAGCACCTTGAATACCGAAGAAGGATTCGCTCCCGGGGAGCTCCGACGCCGGTGCGGTGAACAGTTCCTGGCCACGTTGGCCTCCGGGGACATCGAAGTCGACGATCTGCTCGGCGCCGCTTTCGATCCCCGCGAGGCCGTGCTGTTCTATCGAGCTCTGGCTAAAGACCCGGCCATGGTCGGTGCCCACTTCAACTGGACGATGCTGCCGCTCGACGACCGCATGCGACGAGGTTTCGTGCTCGCACCACCGGACGTCACCGCCCGCGGTGTCGATCCCGTTCGCCAACGGCTCCGCCCGCGCCTGGGACAGGCGGGCTCGCGCAATAGTGCATCGCTGTTCACGCTGGGGGATGTCTTCGCCGGCGCCGAAGGCAAACTTCGCGTCGGCATGCTCGGATGCGGGGAGATCGGGCTGACCAATGCCCGGGCCGTGGCCATCGCGCCCAACGCGGCGTTGGTTGCTTGCTACGACCCGACGCCCCGTCTGGCCACCGGCGTGGCCGACACCTATCAGGCGGAGGTGGCCGCCAGCGCCGAGGAACTGGTCTCACGCGCCGATATCGACGCTGTATTCATCTCGGTACCGCATCACCTGCACGCCCCACTGGCCGAGCTGGCCATCGCCGCCGGCCGCCATGTCATCGTGGAGAAGCCGCTCGCGGATGATCTGCCGGCGGCCGCTCGGATCGTCGCCGCCGCTCGGTCGGCTCAGGTGGCGGTGTCGATTTGCTTCCCTCACCGCTATGAACCGGGGGCGCTGGTGGCCAAAGGGCTGATCGACGCCGGCGTGCTCGGTGAACTCGGCGGAAGCTTCATCCGACTGCAGTTGGACAAGACGCCGGCGTACTGGCTCGGTGGCTACTCCGGTCGGGCCACCTCGGATTGGCGGAGCTCACGGGCACGCGCCGGGGGCGGCGTGCTGATCATGAATCTGACCCACCACATCGACCTGCTGCGTCACTTCGTCGGCCTCGAGGTGCAAGACGTCGCCGCGCTCCTCGGGTCCACCGACGAGGAGCGCGAGGTCGAGGACGCTGTCACCGTCGCCCTGCGCTATGTCAACGGTGGCATCGGTTCGATCGTCGGAGGATCGGCGGTCCGAGGTGAGATGAGCGAGGAGCTCCGGGTGTGGGGCCACGACGGCCATGTCGTGCTCTACCCCCGTCCGAGCGTCTTTACGCTGCGCGCCGTACCCGGGCTCCGCACGGATCGGTGGCACGACTTCGGCCCTCTCCCCGCCTACAGCGCCCGGGCCCTGTATGTCAGTCGACTGGCCAGCGCGTGCTGGCCCAAGGCCGCCCCCCCGAGGTGAGCGGTGAGGACGGCCTGGCCGTACAGGCCGTGGTAGCGGCTGCCTACGGTTCTATGGACACGGGGCACTACGTGAAACCGGGAGATCTGCTCCAAGAGGTGGCCCGATGAGAATCACGGCGCTGTGGTCGAGGGACGCCACCGTGGTCTTCGACTTCGAGCTCGATAGTGGCATGGTGGCCTTCGTCGATCGAGAGTGGTCGTTGAGGGGGGAATCGGTTCCGGCTTTGCTCGTGGGGAGGGAGGAAGTGGCGTGGTGGGACGGCTCCGCCGTTGGCGATCACCAGGCCCTCCCCGCCACCATTGCGCTCGATGCACAACAGGTGGCGTCGGGCATCATCGCGGCTATCGCTGTCCACGGCTGTCGCCGCCGTGGCCGAGGCGGCCCGCGCCGGCGCCGCTGTCACCGGGTCAGGCGTGGTCGCATCCAGCATTGGCGCGTGCATAGGTAGCCCGCCGATTGCATGGGACGACGCAAACCATCTCGACGGCTCTCATCTGCCGGCGGCATTGGACACGACCGGTTCGTCCGAAGAGATCATGGCCTTGGCGGCTCGCCTGGGCGACCTCGCCACCCTGGTGCTGGCCGGCCCTCAAACCCCATCTTCAGGGCCGGTCGACCTGTACGGCGACGTGCACCGCCGTGGCTTGCGCGTGGTTGGTGTGCCACCTCTGCCGGTCGGTGTGTCGCCCGGGGAGGTGCACATAAGCCCAGCACAACGGACCATTTCAGGCCGGTCGACAGATTCCGCATTGTGGTACCGACTGGAGAGTCCGGGCGACCGGTAATCAGTCCCCCCGCACCGCCGTGGCCACCGAGGTGCGTGCCGCCATGACGCCGGGGATGAGACTGACGAGGTTGCCGAGCACAAGGGCCCCGAGCGCGATGAGCACGACGGTGGACAGCGAGACGGCCGGTGCCGGCACGGCGTGGATCTCATCGGCAAAGAGGTCCCACAGATACCGGCCCAACGCGATGCCAAGTGGGATCCCCACAACGGCGCCGATAGCAACGGCGGCGGTGGCCTGACATGCCACCACCGCCACCAACTGACGCGACGTGAACCCGAGCGTCTTCAACAGGGCCAGGTCCCGACGCCGGCGCCGTACGGAGGCGAGGAGTGTCAGACCGAGCCCGGCCATGGCACCCAATGCCAGTGCTCCACCGAGTATGGCCGGGGTGGCGCCGAGCGTCTTGTAGTTGACGATCTCGGCGGGGTGCTCCACGGCGTCAACAACGACACCGTCGTTGGCCTGGTTGCTCGTGGCCGCCGCGATGCGCTGAAGTCTTCGCAGCGCCGGTCCGGCCTCGGTTCCCTGCTTCAGGCGCACGAACACGGCGGCCGGGCCAGGGGGGGCGTCGGCAGCACCACCGTCGCGAATCGGAGCCGGGATGGCCGAGTCCGCCACGACAGCGCCGGTCCCCATCTCGAGGTGCACCTGGGTGCCTTGACCGATGGTGGGCAGCGTGGCCGTACCGACGATACGAAGAGTTCGTCTGACGGCCACGTTCCCGGTCCGGGAAGTCAAGGTCACCGTTTGCCCTATCTGTTTGTGCAGAGCCGCCAGGGTCACGGCGCCGACCACGATCTGATCGCCGCCTTGAAGCGAGTGGCCTTGGAGCGTTGGTGCTGTGACCGTTGCCCCGGGTCGTTCGCCGATGTCGGGCACGATCTGACCGTCGATGGTGGGTGTGTCGAAGTAAGCCCCACTCCAGGCGGCCACGTCATGGTCCGCGTGCAACAGCGGCCCGATCTGTGCGCTCGGAATGCTGCCCGATCCGAACTCGACGGCGAGCTCATACGTCCAGTTCCAGCCGTAGAGACGTGGCTGGGACACCAAGGAGTTCAAACTGGCGCCAAATATGACGGCCGACATCACGACGACCAGAGCGAGGACGGACCCCAAGATCACCGACCGCACCGGCACGGGGTCCACGGCCCGGCCCGGTTGGATGGCGAAGCGCACCCCCACGGCGGCCGGAGCGGGAAGCCCTGCCGCCATCGCTCCCACCACGCCTGGAGATCCATCGCGGGTGCCTTTCGCGGCGCGCGTCGCCACCCGGCTGGGCTCGAGGCGAATGGCAAAGACAATAGACAACGCCACCAGCACGACGATCAGCCCAGCCGCACCCAAGCCGAGCACGGTCCAATCAAAAGAGACACCCGGCGTCGGGTTATAGGGCCGGACTGGTCCCAAGGGCGCTAACGGGGAAAGGGCCACCGCCACCGCCACGGCGCCGACCACACCGATCGCGATAGCGGCCACAATGCCGAGCAGTCCGTCCACCGCCGTCATGGCGGGATCGGCACCAAGCGCTCGCATGGTGTTGGTGTCCACCAGCCCGAAGCGCAACTGACGGCCGATGAGCTGGCCGGCGACCACCAACGCGGCCAGAGCGACGATCACACCGAAGCCGCCCAGCGCGATCGACTCAGGCCGGACGGCCCGTTCGGCTTTGCCAATTTCTCCCGACAGGGTCGTGAACGGAGTACTCCCCGGTGGCGTGATCCGGTAAATGTCGGCCCGCACCTGGGCCACCGCCGCACTGCCGCCGCTGACGGCCACTTCGCTTTCGGTGAAGTCGACGCAGCACCGTATGAATGGCGCTGTGAACGCGGAGGTAAATGCGATGTTGCCGTTGGAACGGTCGATGTCGTCTTCCACCAGGTCCTGTGGTTGCAAGATGATCCCCACCAAGGTGGCCCTGACGCGCCCCACCGGAGCCACGCCCGGGCTCCCGAAGTCGGGGAGCTCCTCCTGCGCATTGGAGTAAATCCCGAAGGTGAGCGTCTCGCCGATGTGCAGATGGAGTTTCTGCACGGCGGCCTCGTCAGCAATGAACGCGTGGGGCCCAACCGTCGGCTTGGGAAACCGCCCAGCGGTGAGGGTCAGCCTGTTGCTGTAGCTCTCCTTGTCGTTCAGAGCCCCGATGAACGTCATCCCGAAATCGGTCACGATGTCCTTGATGGTGCCGTTGCCAGCCAGCGGAAACGCATCGATGCCGACGATGCTGCCCACCGAGGTGACATGGGGAAGGCTTTCGATCTTGGCGATGGTGGCCGAGCTGTATCCCTGCAAGGTGTACGGGGGCACATACTCAGCACTGGCTCCTGAGAGTTGCGGCGCATGCACGCTCGCCAGGTACTGCGGGAACGACGACTGGGTGCGACGCGCCGCGGCCACCGAGCCCATGGCCAAACCACCGAGTAAGGCGATGAGGAGGGCCAGGGAGATGTACGCGCCGCGTCGTCGGGCGAAGGTGGCGCCGAAGCGAAAGCGCGCCACACTCCACATGGTTCCGGTCACCGCTTTCCCCCCGAACACCCCTTGTCCATCGACCCACCAGGCTCGCGGCCCACGCATTGGCCCCGTTCTAGAGCGATTGTGACGGAGTTCGCACGGCGTTCCAAGGGAGGCACCCGGCGTCCGGACCTCGTGCCAACACCCCTTATGGATCCACACCTTCCGCTGGGCAACGGACCCGGCAAATGAACTCCCGCCAGGGCACCGAGCACGTCAGACGGGCAGGTCGAACACCAAGTTCACAGCGCGACGCCGTGCGTGCCTCTGTCGTCAGACAGGCGCCAGGCAGTCGATCAACGCCTCGATGACACCGATGGTGTCAGTGAGATCTTCGCCGGAAAGGGATTGGTACGTGGCCAGCTCGAAGACCTCGGTGAGCAGACGGGCCGACGCCTCGGGATCACAAGGGGCGATCTCGCCGCGATCGATGCCCTCGATGAGCAAACCGCCGATCAGAGCCACCCCCCAGTCCCAGGCGTCGCCGCCGGAAACTCGGAGGGCGGGATCGACGAAGCCTTGTCGCAAGAAGTCGGCCTGAGTGCCGAGGTCGGCAAGAGCACCGAAGTAGGCGGCAATGGCCTGCCGGAATTTAGTGATCATGTCGATCTCCGGGTTCCACAGGCTCTGCACGCGCTCGGCCACCGAACCCCACAGCTCCTGTTGGAGGTCGGAGGCGACATCCCCCTTGCTGGCGAAGTAGTAGTAAAACGCTCCCCTCGTCGTGCCGGCCCGTTCCACGATGTGGTCGACTCCGGTCGCTGCGAAGCCCCTGTCGGCGAACGCATCACCCGCTGCCTCCAGGAGACGCTCTCGCGTCGTGGTGACCCTTGGCGTCCGGCGAGCCAACACAATCCCCCTCTGTCGCTGTTGCGAACAACGGCGTTCGACCGGCCCAATCTAAAAAGGCCTGCTTCGAAAAATACATGTCAAGAGGGTTGTTAACAATGGGTTAACGCTGGATCGACCCGGGTCGATCCCTTGCGCTCGCAAACACCTCCGGATCAGACCTGGTCTGGCCCGGTATTCGACGCCAGGCTCACGACGCGAAAAGACGGTCAGCCCGGGGCATTGGGCTGACCGTCTCTCGCTAGCTGAGACTGCTGGGGTAAAGCAGTTACGGAGCGATGACCAACGTGAACACCTTCGATGCCCGCTCGTGCTGGCTCTTGCGCCGACCTGTGGAGTCCGTCACCCGGATGGTGAAGGTGAAGGTCCCGCTGCTCTTGGGCGTCCCGGCCAGTACGCCGGTCGTCTTGTTGAGCGCCAGGCCCCGGGGCAGGCGGGTGTGCGTCCACTTGTACGGCGGGGTTCCCCCGCGTGCGCTCAAGGTGAAGGAGTAGGCCGTACCCTTGGTCGCACCCGGCAGTGACGTCGTGGCGATCGCCACCGGTCCTTGGACGTAGAAGCACTCGTCGATGGACGTGTCCGAGCTTGCCTTGTAGTTGGTGTCGCCCGAGTAGTACCCGGCCAAGCACCAGTAGCCGGACGCACTCGGTGTGAAGGGCCCCGACGTCGCCGTGGCGGTGTTATGAGCACCGGCGCTGACGTTGATCGGACTCCCCACCTGGGTGGCCTTCGAGGTACACGGCGTGCTCGTTGCGTCTGGCCCGCAGGCGTAGAAGGTCACGGTCCCGGTGGGGCTACCACCCGACGCGTTGCCCGTCACCGTCGCAAGATCGGTGTTGGCCTGTCCAAGTTGGATAGTCGCGTCCGACGGGTCCGTCTGGTTGGACGTCGTGGCCGCGGTGATTTGGTAGCACTCGTTGGTCCCGGTGTCCGAGCTGGCGGCGTAGTTCCCTCCGCCCGAGTAGTAGCCGGCGAAGCACCAGTACCCGGTCGAGGTCGCCGTGAACTCCGTCGAACTGGCCACGGCGGTGTTGGCGCCGTGAGCTGTGATCGACACAGGACTGCCGACCTGGTGGGCCTTCGAGGTGCAGGCCGTCGGGGTTGGCGTCGGACCGCACTCGTAGAACGTCACCGTGCCAGCCGTCGGGCTGCCATAGACACTGTTTCCCGTGATGGTGGCGGCGTCGCTGTCGGGTCCACCGAGCGCTGAGGTCGAACTCGTGGCCGCCGTCGTCGTCGATGTGTAGGTGGACGGCACGATCACGGGGTTCGACGCACTGGAGAGGATATCGCCCAGGAAGCTGGCCGTTCCGCTCGCTGTGGCCATGTCGGTCACCATGCCGTTGGTCACATCGGACTCGGTAACCGTGTACGCGCCCGTGCAGGTCTCATGGGCGTTGGGGCCCAGAGACGATTGCGGACACCCGTTCGGGTTGGCCGTGACGGCAGCGCCCAGGCTGTCGGACACGCTCACACCCGTGACGGTCGTCGTACCCGTGTTGGTGACCACGTAGCTGTAGGAGATGGTGTCTCCGGCAGCACCGTAGTTCGCCGTGCTCGTCGACTTGACGATGCTCAAACCCTTGGTGGCGTTGGCGGCGTACACCGTGTACGACTCCGCTCCCGAGCTGACGTGGCCTTGGGAACTGGTCCCCGTGGCCGTCGCCGTGTCGGTCACCGATCCGTTGTCCACGTCGGTCTGGCTGACGGTGTAGCTCCCCGAACACGTCGTCGAGTTGGTCGGTGTCAGCGTCGTGGCGACGCAGCCGATGGTATGACTCTCACCGTCCACCAGGTTGTCGGCGACAGAGATTCCGTTCACGGTAGTGGAGCCGGTGTCGGTGACCGTGTAGGTGAACGGAACGGTATCGCCGACGGCCCCGTAGACAGGCGGGTCGATGTTGAGGCTGAGGCTCGAAGTGGCATCCGAGGCCGGCACCGTGACCGTGGAGGTCAGCGGCGTCGACGATTCGACATTGCCATTGAGCGAGGACGTCCCGCTGGCCGTGGCTGTGTCGGTCACCGATCCGTTGTCGACGTCGGCCTGGGTCACTGTGTAGGTGCCGGTGAACGTGGCCGACTGACCCGGAGCCAGGCTGGCGCTATGGCCCGAGCATGTGCCGGACGGGTTCGACCGGCTCACGCATGTCGGCCCACTCGTAAGCGACCCAGCCGGGGCACTCAGGACGTCGGCGACAGCAACACCGTTCACCGTTTCCGTGCCCGAGTTGGTCACCACATAGGTGTAGGTGATCGTGTCGCCGGCCTCGGCATAGCCCTCGTCCGAGTAGTGCGTCGTCGCCGACTTTACGAGGCCCAGCGTCGTGTTGGCGTCAGAGGCGCTGACCGTGGCGATGGACATCGACGTCGGCGTCGATGTCACGACACCGCTGTCAGATGATGAGCCGCTGGCCGTGGCCGAGTCGGACACCGAGCCGTTGTCGACGTCGGCCTGGGTCACCGTGTAGGTGCCGGTGAAGGTCGCCGTCTGCCCTGGGGCCACCGTTGCGCTGCTTCCCGAGCATGTGCCGTTCGGAGAGGACAGGCTCACACACGTCGGCCCGCTCGTGAGGGCTCCGGCTGGCGCCGACGGCGTGTCGGTGACGCCTGCACCTGTGATCGTCTCGGTGCCCGTGTTGGTCACCGCGAAGGTGTAGGTGATGGTGTCACCCGCTTTGGCGTATCCGTTGTCCGAGTAGCTCGTTACCGCCGACTTCACCAGGTTCAGGCCGGCGGTGGCGTCCGTAGCGGAAACCGTGGCGCTCTCCTGTGGCGAGTGGATGATGTGGCTATTGGTGTCGGTCCCGCTGGCATTGGCCGTGTCAGACACCGAACCGTTGTCGATGTCAGCCTGGGTAACCGTGTAGGTGGCCGTGAAGGTGGCCGACTCGCCTGGGTCCAGGCTGACGCTGTTCGCTGAGCACGTGCCGGACGGGCTGGCCGTGGTCTCACACGTCGGACCGCTCGTGAGCGACCCGGCGGGAGCGGTCTGGGTGTCGTTGATGCCGACACCGTTGATCGTCCTTGTGCCGGTGTTGGTAGCCACGAAGGTATACGTGACGACGTCACCGACAGTTCCATAGCCGTTGTCCGTGTAGGTGGTGGCGGCCGACTTCGTGAGACTCAGGCTGGAGCCCGCGAATGTGGCGAACACCACCGTCGGCGGACTCGAGGACGGCGAGGTCACCGATCCGCTGAGCGAAGACGTGCCGCTGGCGGTGGCCGAGTCGGTCACCGCACCGTTGTCCACGTCGGCCTGGGTCACCGTGTAGGTACCGGTGAAGGTGGCTGATTGGCCCGAGACCAATGTGGCGCTACTGCCCGAGCACGTTCCGCTCGGAGAGGTCTCGCTCACACACGTCGGCCCACTGGTGAGAACTCCGGCCGGGGCCGTCGGGGTGTCGGTGACACTGACGCCCGTGACGGTCTCAGAACCGGTGTTGGTCACCACGAAGGTGTAGGGGATGGTGTTGCCGACGGCCCCGTAGCCCGGGGACGTCGTCGACTTGACGATGCCCAGGCTGGTGGTGGCGTCACTGGCCGAGACCGTGACAGGAGAGCTGTTCGAGGTGACGCTGCCGCTATCAGACGATGTACCGCTGGCAGTGGCAGAGTCAGACACCGAACCGTTGTCGATGTCAGCCTGGGTCACCGTGTACGTGGCGGTGAAGGTGGCCGATTGGCCCGGAGCCACGCTGGTGCCGCTGCCCGAGCATGTCCCGCTCGGAGACGACAGGCTCACACACGTCGGCCCGCTCGCAAGCGTTCCGGCCGGAGCCGACTGGATGTCGTTGATGGTGACGCCCGAAACCGTCTCCGAGCCCGTGTTGGTCACGAGGTAGGTGTAGGTGATGGTGTCACCGACTGCGCCGTAGCCACCATCGCCGTACGCCGTGTTGGCCGTCTTGAGGAGGGTCAGGACCGTGTTGGCGTCCGAGGCGTTGACCTTGGCGACAGAGAAGCTGGTCATCGG
Organism: uncultured Acidimicrobiaceae bacterium; assembly: GCA_963793645.1. Taxonomy (GTDB): domain Bacteria; phylum Actinomycetota; class Acidimicrobiia; order Acidimicrobiales; family UBA8190; genus CAWCAW01. The sequence continues at coordinate 676,140 of CAWCAW010000006.1, forward strand.
GGACGATACGGCCCCGCTGACCGAAGCCGTGCCGCTGGCGCTCGCCGAGTCAGAAATCGAGCCGTTGTCCACATCGGCCTGGGTCACCGTGTAGGTGGCCGTGAAGGTTCCCGATTGCCCCGGGGCCAAGGTGGTGCTGCTGCCCGAGCACGTGCCGCTTGGCGAGGCAAGGCTCTGACAGGTCGGCCCGCTCGTGAGGGTCCCGGCCGGTGCGCTTTGGGTGTCATTGACGCCGGCGCCCGAAACGGTCTGCGTGCCTGTGTTGGTCACTACGAAGGTGTAGGTGACGGTGTCGCCCGCCTTGCCGTAGCCGTTGTCCCCGTAGCTCGTCGTCGCCGACTTCGTGAGGCTGAGGCTCGTGGTGGCGTCACTGGCTTCAACGTCGACAGCAGAGCTGTTCGAGGTAACGGCACCACCGAGCGAGGACGTGCCGCTGGCAGTGGCCGAGTCGGACACCGAGCCGTTGTCCACGTCGGTCTGCGTCACCGTGTACGTGGCCGTATAGGTGGCCGACTGGCCCGGGGCCAAGGTGGCGCTGTTGCCCGAACACGTCCCCGTGGGCCCGGAAAGGCCCTGGCACATCGGACTGCTCGTGAGGGCTCCAGCCGGCGCACTCTGGGTGTCATTGACAGCCACACCCGAAACCGTCTCGCTGCCGTTGTTGGTCACCACATAGGTGTACGTGATGACGTCACCGGGGGTGCCGTAGCCGCCGTCGTTGTAGGTCGTGTTGGCCGACTTGACGATGTGCAGGCTCTTTACCGCGTCCGACGCGTTCACCGTGACCGTGTTGCCGCTGTAGGAGATGGTCTCGCTCGAGGAGTTGGTTCCACTCACGCTGGCCGTGTCGGTCACCGAGCCGTGGTCCACGTCGGTCTGGGTCACCGTGTAGGTGCCGGTGAAGGTGGCCGTTTGGCCCGCCAGCAAGGTGATGCTGTTACCGGAGCAGGTCCCGCTCGGAGAGGCCAGGCTCGAACACGTCGGACCACTCGTAAGGGCCCCGGCCGGGGCCGTCGGGGTGTCGGTGACACTGACGTTTGTGAGTGTGTCACCACCGGTGTTCGTCACGGCGAACTGGTAGTTGATGACGTCACCGGCTTGGGAGTAGCCCGAGTCGGCATAGTTCGTGGTCGAGGACTTCACAACCATGTCGCCTGAGACACTGATCTGTGCCACGGCCTCGTCGCTGCCCAGGGCCGCGTCCGGGCTCGTCTCGCAGCTCGATGGTGGGCTGACATCGTCGCCGGTCAACCACCTCCAACTCGATGAGCCGGCGACCGCCAAGGTCCCCGACGACACTGTCATGCCGGTGAACGACGTCCCTGTCGTCCCGGTGTAGTTCAGGACTGCCGTCCCCGTCGCACCACCGGCCGTCCCGGCCGGACCAATCGCCACGGCGACTTGCCCTGAGGAGGCGAAGCTCGTCGTCGAGGTGACGTTGAGCGTGCCGTTGCTGATCAGGTTTCCGTTCGACGCCGCGATCACGTTCGTCTGCGCGGGGCAGTTGACCGGCTCCGCCGACAACGGGCTGTTGGGGCCGTTGCCGGGCAATGGCGTGGTGTCCATGGCGTCGACATAGACGTTGTAGGTGCCGGGGGTCAGGCTCGCAGGCACATTGAAGGTGCCCCCGATGCCCGCGTTCGCACACGGGTTGGTGTTGTTCGTGTTGCCGCCGGCGCCAGCTGGGGTCGTGAGGTCATGCGGGCACGCGGTGGCGAAGTTGGGGTTGTCACCCCCGACCTGCATCGTGCATGGGTTCGCGGTGTTGGTGGCCGCCGTGGCGTTGCTCGACTGTAGGGCACCGGTGCAGTAGTAGGTGTTGCCGTAGATGTTGACCGAACTCGTCACCGGGCCGGCGGCATGCGCCGTCGTGCTGTTGGTGCCGACATAGACCTGAGGTGCATAGGTCGGGTAGTAGTCCCCGGCCTGGCTGTTATCGAAACTCGACACGCCGCCGCTGTTGCACACGTCGACCGTGGTCGGCTCGGTTCCCCCATCTCCATATTCGGGATAGGTGTTCGCCGTGGAGTTGCCCGATCCGGTGTAGGTATTGCAGGCGCTGTTCGGCTCGTTCTCCCCGGAACCGCCCCACCAGTTCGTGCCTCCAGTGATTGTCACCGTGTCGCCCGGTTGCACTTCCGAAGTAGAGAGGTTCACCGTCGAGGCCTGGGGCACCGGCTGGCCGGAGAAGAACTGGTCGTCTTGGGTGTAGTTGAAGACGGTATCGGGGGGCCCGCCGGTGGCGGAGTTTTGGCCGCTGCCGAAGCTCGCGTTCGTGCCGATGCCCGCTTGGGTGTCGCAGTCGACGTAGCCCTCGTTCACGTCCTGCTGCGTCGGTGGGCACGCGGCGTAGGAGTCGGTATCGGTCCCGACCGAGTTCGTGCCGGACTCGATGCCCGAGCCATAGGTGCAGATCCCGCCGTTCACCCATGGGCTCGGGAAGGTGAAATCGTACGTCGGAGTGGCCGAACCGAAAGAGCCGAACGTGCTGGTGCTGGTCGTGCTCACGGTACCCCCGCAGGCACTGTTATCTTCCGACAGGGGGGATCCGACGCCGGGTGCGTTGGGATTCGTGTAGCCGCCCAGGCCGGCGTTGGTCACGACGAACGGGGAGGCTCCAATCGATAGGCCGCTTCCACCCGGGAGATAGTAGGCATCAGCACTGGTTGTGCCGGTCTTGTAGCACAAGGCGTAGTACCTCGTTTTGGTCGGCACGACGCCACCGGTGATCGACGCACCGAAGGTGGACTGCGAACCGGTTTGCACGACGTTCAGGTTGGCGTCGTACGTCGAGTTGACCTCTCCGTTGCCGGTGTCGGTGTTGGTCCAGGTGCACGGCGAGTACGTGGACATGTCGTAGGTTTGCGTGGCCGAGCCCCAGGGGTTGGTGGCGACCGGATTCAGGGTTGTCTCTGTTAACTCCTCGGATGCGCTCATGACCCCACACAGCTGGGCGCTGCCGTTAGCCAAGTCGATGTTCTGGATCGTGAAGTCGGTGGTATTGGCGGGAGTGGCCCCCGGGGTGATGCTGGTGAGGGGTAGGCCCCCGTTGGCCACGGTGGCGCCATTGACCACATAGTCGAAGCAGAACGGCACGCCGGCAACGGCGTTGTAGTACGACTGGCACGACGAGCACAGCCCGGTCGGTGCCGTCCCCACGATCTTGAGGTTCAAGGTGCCCGAGGCGGCGGTGGTACCGCCGTTCGCGCCCGGGACGCTGCTGAAGGTGAGCGCGTAGGGCGGGTATGAGGGCGAAGGGTCATTGTCGGCCGCAGTAGGTGTCCCGGCGATTTTGCACTCGGTCTCGTACTCGGTCTGCACCCCTGTACCGGCGGCGGTGGTGGTGGTAGTAGTGGCGGTGCCGCTACCGACGCTGCACGTCGTCACCCCGCCCGCCTGACCGCCGAACGTGATGTCTCCGCTCGAGGGCAGGGATCCCGTCGCAATGTGGATATTCGGGTAGTTCCCGATCGAGGCGCTCGAGAAACCTTGGCTATAGCAGATCACCGTGTAGCTCCCAGCCGCCCCATCGGTGAAGGTGGTGGTGGTTCCTGCGGCGGCGGGCGTCGAACAGGTGGACGTCGGGGAGCTGACATTCACGTTCAACGTTCCCGAGGTGATCGTATTCGACCCGTCTACCAGGGTGGGGGTAAAGGTGGAGGGGTAAACGCCGCCATCGTCGGCCAGCGGCGTGGCCGCGAGGGAGCACTCGAGGATGTACTCCTCGGTCGTCCCCGTGCCCGACGTGGTGGTCGTGCCGCCAGTGCCGACGGCGCAACTCTGCTGGGCGCTACCGCCGAAGGTCGGAGTGGCGTCGCCCGGAATGGAACTCGGGTAGGGGGAGACGGCGATCGACTGCGGATAGGCCGATTCCCCGGTGATACCGGTGGCGGATTCGCATTCCACCGTGTAGCTCTGGGTGCCGGCACCCTCGTACCACGTGGTGGTGCTACCGGCCGAGGCCGGGTCGATGCAAGAGGTTGTCACCGGGGCGATGTTGACGTTCAGGTTGCCCGAAGTGACGGTGTTTCCTCCCGCTGATCCTGGTTGGGCCGTGAAGGTGGCCTGGTCCGGGGAAGACGTGGTGGAGGAGCCGCTCGGCGTGTCGGTGAGGGTGCAGTTGAGGACGTACTCCTCGGTGAGCCCTGCGCCCGTCGTGGTGGTGGTGCCACCGTTACTCGTGGTGCACGCGGTGGGCGGGGCCGTCCCTCCGAACTTCGCCGTTCCGTCGAGGAAGGTGCCCCCCGGTGTCACGTCGTTGGCCGTGATCGATGCCGGATAGTTGTTGGCACTGGCCGATCCGAATCCTGTCCCGTAGCACTCCACGGTGTAGCTGTTGGCAATGCCTTCGCGGAAGGTCGTGGTAGCGCCGGCATTGGCAGGATCGAGGCAGACGTCGGCTGGACCGGTGACGTTGATAGTCAATGTGCCCGACTGTGTGGCCGGCAGCGAGGAGGGCGTGAAGTTGGCCGTGTATGTGCCGTTGTCGGCCGTCACGGCGTTCTCTGTGATGGCGCACTCGGTGATGTATTCCTCGGTCGTTCCCGACCCCGAGGTTGTGGTCGAGGTACCGGTTCCGAGAGTGCAGGTGGTGGCGCCATTGACGCCGGCGAAGTTGGCATCGCTGGTGGTGCCAGGGAGACCACCGGCGGTGATGGAGATCGAGTTCGGATAGGCCGTCACCCCGGTGACGCCGCTCTCGGCGTAGCACTCGACGAGGTAGGAGTTGGCCGTCCCTCCGGCCGAGGAGCCGAACGTGGTGGTGGCACCGGCCGCCACGGGGTCGAGGCAGGCTTCCGCCTTGGCCGTGGCCGCAGTAATGGTGAGGTTGCCCGAGGGCGCGGCCGTACCACCGTTACCGCCGGGGCCGGTGGCCGTGAAGTTGATCGGGTAGGTAGGCCCGCCACTGGCGTCAGCCGCGGTGGTGTCGCCGCTCAACGCACACTCGGTGATGTACTCCTCGGTCGTTCCCGAACCGGAGGTGGTGGTCGTCGTCCCGGATCCGAGCGTGCATGTCTGCTGGGCGGCTCCGGCGAGCTTCTGATTCGCATCAGCCGGTAGCCCGCCCGAGTTGATGGTGATCGACTGTGGATAAGCGGTGACGCCGGAAATACCGCTGGCGGCCTCACACTCGACGGTGTAAGTGGCCTGAGCTCCTTCGGCGAAGGTGGCCGCGCTGCCGCCCGAAGCCGGGTCGATGCAAGTCACCGTGTCGGCCGCCACGTTGATGGACAGAGTTCCCGAGTTGGCCCCACTGGTGCCGTTACCGCTGCTGACACCGACGACGTTCGTCGCCTGGAAGGTGAAGGCGTGGGGGTTGCCGGCGGTGTCTGCCGGGACGGGCGCGTCGGCAAGGGCGCACACGAGGATGTACTCCTCGGTCGTGCCTGAGCCCGACGTCGTAGTGGTGGCCCCCGAACCGACCCCACAGGTCGATTGGTTGGCACCTCCGAATGTGGCTTGGGAGGTGCCGAAGTTTAAGTTGCCTGTTTCCGTCGTTATCTGGGTGGGATAGGCGGGTACCCCCGTGACCCCCGAAGTGTTCTCACACTGGACCGCGTAGGTGGAGTTCGTCCCCTCGAAGAACGTGGTGGTGGACCCTGCCGTTGCGGGGGTGATGCAGGTCGGCGTGGAGGGGGTCGAGAACGTCATGTTGAGGTTCAACGTGCCCGCGGTGAGACCCGTACACCCCGTACAGGCGCTGGGTGTGGCGGTGAACGTCAGGGGGACAGCCGTCGCGGTCCCAGACGGCGGGGTATAGGCCACCTTGCATTCGATGATGTAGAACTCCGTCGTGCCCGAGCCCGACGTGGTGGTGGCCGACTGGTTGCCGTTGCCCGTCGAGCAGACGGTCGACTGGGCTCCGCTGGCGAAGGTGGCGCCCGCGGGGAGGGTGCCTGCGGAGATGGTGACCGACGGGAAGGCGGGCCCGGTGCCACCGGTCCCGACCTGCTCGTAGCACGAGGCGGTATAGCTGTCGGCGACGCCGTCGACGAACGTGGTGGTGGTGGTGGTCGTGGACGTCGTGCCCCCGGCCGTGGTGGTACAGGCCGTGGTGGTAGCGGCAGAGGCCGGCAGGACGTTCACCAGCGCCACGCCGAGCACGCTCAGGATGCCGGCCATCAGTGACAGCGCCAACGCAATTCGTAGGCTGCCGCCGCGACGACGCAGATCTCCGGACCCGAGTATCGACGAAAAAACCTTCATCGTCCCCTCCACAGCTGTCGGGATGACGCCGTGTCACCCCCACCGCTTCCCCGACCCGAATCAGAGTCGGGGCGCGGCCCCCTCCACGAAACTCCGCTCATCCTGCTCCATGCTCGAACATCAAAACATCGTCAATTTTTAGTGTATGGATTGTTAACGAATGCCCTTGCACACGGTCACAGAACCGATTTCCGCCGTCCGCGCTGCCTGCCCGATCACCGATCAGGACGGCACCGTCACTCTCCAGAGACGCGGCTCGGGGTTCAGGATCTCCGCTGAACCTGGGCTTCCGGTAGACGCGTCGGACTTCAGCGGGGGGCAGGACGCTTGGAACGCGTGCCTGGCGCGTTCGCTTTCTTCTTCGCCGTACCCGGCACAGCCCGGCCGGTGGCCGCCACGGGCGGGCGTGACCGTGCCGGCGCGCCTTTGGCTTTCCTCGACTGAGCCCCGCCGCTGGCCGCCTCGGGCGGGCGTGACCGTTTAGGGGTGCCTCGCCGCTTCGCCACCTCGGGCGGTTGAGGGCGCGACGCAGCGATAAGCAATCCGGCCATGCCCGCCACGTCGATGGCCCACCACGGGAGCCAGCCCATGTGCCACTGGCCGACAACGGTGACGCCGATGGCCAGGGTGATGGCTATGGCGAAGCGCCGAAGACTTCCCCGGGCCGCCACCGCCAACGCCACCGCCACCGCCGGCCAGACGTAGTACGAGTACAGGACCGTTTCCAGGAAGATCCGGATGGAAAGTGCCGCTGCCAGCGCCCAGGCCATCATCTCCGGCCGCTCCCGCCAGCGCCGCACCCACCCTGCGAAGGCGGCGGCCACGACGATGGTGGCGATCCGAGGCGGTCCACCCCCCACCATGGTGCCCTTCCCCTTGCCGCCCAACTTCGGGGCCAGGAAGGTCCACGGCGTCTGGTGGCCCGTGTGCAGGTCAGGGAACGTCGGTTGCTTCACGAGGGCATGGATGGCGTTGTGCACGCTGGCAGCCACTTCAGGGACGGTCACCACGGCGGCGGGGACAACACCGCGCGCCACCAGGCCGACGACGCGTGTTCTGCCCCCCATGACGAGGAGCAAGGGGAACATCAGGAGCGCCAGTGGTTGGAACGCCAGCGCCACGCCGAACAGCCAGCCCGCACGGGCGAACCGTCCGTCCATGGCCGATAAGAGGGCGTAGATCGCGAAAGCCACCGCCAAGGCGTCCTCGGGGTGTCCGAAAATGACGGTCACGTTCCACAGCACCACGGCCTCGGCCACTGCCAACACGGCGCGTCTCGGACCCTCGACATGAAGTCGTTCAGCCAGAGCGTCGCAGGCGAACAGTGCCACGCACGAGTAGACGAGGGCGAAGGTGATCAGGAAGGGAAAGGCTTCCGGCTGTATTGCCTGTTCGATGCCATGACTGGCGTTTGGGCCCGAAATTCCCCTGGTACCAGAAGCCGCTTGGCAGATGGGGGGCGAGAAAGACCTGGGGATGGGCGACCACGTGCCCGTGGACCTTGAAATTGATCCATGAACCGGAAAAGGAGTTGTTGAACACCGCCAAGGGCAACAGCGCCAGCAGGAAGCCGGGGTACGACAGGAATCCTCTGCCCGGCTGGTAGACGTTGGCGAAATGCCCCTGAGCAAACTCGATAGCGGTGCCATACGTGGAGAGCATGTCCCCCGGGGCGAGCCACACGGATGGGATGTGACGAACGACGGGTGCCCAGCGGAACGTGTAGACCAGCGCGAGGCCGACATACACGACGGACACGGCGATGGGCCAGAACCTGCGGTCCATACGCTCGACCACCGGTCTCCGCCGCCGCACGACCCTGCTCGGGCGGTTCATTTAGCAATCCTATTGCGGTTGTGGAGTCCCACGCCCATGGTGCGACACGGTCGGGCCGCCGTGGCCTCCCGGTGTTCGACCAACCCTCGGCTTGTGCGGAATGAGGCCGTCGAGGAGGGCATCGACAGATTCCATCAACCAAGGCGACTCGGAACGTCGAGCGCCCGCAACGTCGTCGCTTCGTGTCAGCCCTTGACTGGTCGGCCATGGGGTCCTCGCGGGGAGTGCCACCAAGTGCGCTGATCGGACATCAGATCCCGGCGCGTGACAGGCTGTGGCGATGCATCGTGAGCACCGAGGGCGACGTGAGTGTCCGCCACGTCCCCTCCTCTCGGGTCGCTCCGGGGGACCTTTTCCCGATCGCTGACGCCCGGGTGACGCAATGCGAGTTTTGATCTCCGTTCTCGGTGCCTTGGCGCTTTTGACCGCCGGTTGCAGCCGCGCCGCGACGTCGGTCGAACCTTCTGCTCAAGGCTCGACGTTCCTGAGCACATTGTCCCCAAAAACGACGTTCAACTGGACCGTGGCGCAGGGCGGCAACACCGGAATCGACGGGTGGCTCGACGGCGTGGACTGTGTGACTGAGACCATGTGCGTGGCTGTCGGCAACGAACCCGCTCCACGCGGCGGGAGCGTGGACGCGTTGGTCGAGACCTGGAAAGGAAGCGCGTGGTCTCCGGTGATCGCCCCGCCCGCGTCGCAGGTCGCACCGGCCGACTGGCTCTTCTCCGTATCCTGCGCAAACGTGGCGAGCTGTGTTGCCGTCGGTTACTTCTTCACCCTGAGAAACGGCGGGGGCGCCGACGGGCTCATCGAGACGCTCGCCCACGGAACCTGGTCGGCGAGCCCGATGCCATCACCGGGTGGCGACGTCGCCGACGGTTTCCTCACCGGGGTCTCCTGTACTTCGCCTTCGAGCTGCGTGGCAGTGGGCTACACACTCTCTACCAAGTTCGTCCCCCGGCCGTTGATCGTCGTCCTGGCCGACGGCTCATGGTCCACCATGCCCAGTCCGAGTCTCGGCCCAGGCTCGGGTGGCCTTCAGGCGGTGTCGTGCGTCGTACGCACTTCGTGCGTGGCCGTCGGTTATCGAGCCACGGGCTCGACCGACGAAACCCTCGTCGAGTCGTTGCGCGGGGGGAAGTGGGTCATCGTGCCCAGCACCGGCTCAGGCCCCGTGGGGCTCTTATTTGCCGGGCTCGACGACGTCTCGTGTTTGACGCCATCTTCCTGCGTGGCCGTGGGACGGCTCGAGGGACCGGTACCCACCATCGAGGTCCAGACCAACGAGGAGTGGTCGACCATGAAGAGCCCGAACCCGAACTCGAAAGACGTCGACACGGGGCTGTACGGAGTCTCGTGCACGGACACCACGAGCTGCGTGGCAGTGGGTGACCTCGCCGCGGTATCGAAGGCCTCGGCCAGGACCACACCCGCCGGTGCGTTGGCGTCACCTCTCGACCCCCTCATCGAGACGAGCTCCGAGGGCACTTGGACGATTGCCTCACCACCGGGACTTTCACCAGGCGGCGGGCTTCACGCGGTCTCGTGTTCGGGCCGGACCTGTGTCGCCGTCGGTCAATCAGATCAGGTCACGAGTACGGCGGACGTCACGAAGACTTTGATCTTGGAGAGCCCTTCCACAGGAGCTTCCTAGACGCCGCGTGAAGCTACCGGAGTCCGAGCCGCTTTCTTGACCGCTTTCTTGACCGGGTCCTTGCGGTCTTCTTTGTCAGAAGGGCGCTGACTTCGTGGCATGGCGAGCCATCCGAGAACGCCCAGCTGTCCCAGGAGGAACAGCCACTCCGACCATCGGGCCCGCACGGGGTCATGGACCCACCAGGTCAGCCAAATACCAAGAGCACACGTGCAAGCGAGTCGCCACCAAGGCTTTCGCGGACGCGCTGACGGCGGGTAGGGCCAGAGCCGGTGCCAGAAAGTACGTGGGCAGCTCCGGTTCGAACGCTCGCAGGGCGAAGAGCAATGCCAAGATCCACACGACGAAGTTCGCCGCCTCCCGGCGGTCTTTGGGAAGGGCACGCCACACAACAACTCCCGCCGGGATGGCCGCCAGAGCGATGAGGCCACGCACGACCGAGGCCACCCCGGGGTCCAGATTCCAGATCGGCGTGATGTTCCCTAGGACGTCGAAGACCTTTTGGTGAAGCACCTGAGACACGGTCGCCGAGGGCGCGCTCACCAAGGGGACGAGCATCACGCTTAGGGGAACGAGGACCATCGGGACGACCGCCCCTAGCCATTGCCGACGTTTGAGGAGCACCAACGCAATGGGCACCGCAAAGAACGCCAGGAACTGGAACGCCAGTGCGGTGCCGAGCCACCAGCCGGCGGCGCGATGACGTCCCTCGAGGGCGGCGACCAGCCCGTAGAGCATCGCGCCCAACGCCACCAGGTCCTCGGGATGCCCACCCACTGCGGGCGTGGCCAGCGTGACCGCCATGGTGCCGAGCACTATCACTCGGCGACGCAGGTCGGTGACCCCTACGTAGTTGAGCAATCGGTCGCCGGCGCATATGGGGAGCACCATCGCGCTCAGATAGAGCGGTGCGGCGATCAAGAACGCCTTCGGATAGACCACCAAGCCTTGGAGTGGGAAGGGAAGATGGAAGGCGATCCGAGCGATCGGTGCGACGAGCACCTCGATGGCGGGAGCAGTCTCGAGAGCCCGATCAAGCGTGTAAACATGACCGAATCCCCCGGCGAAGGTGACGTCGGCAGAGGTCGCCCACGTCTCCCAGAAGTCGGTGAAGGTCGTGTTGTACCAGGCACCCATACCGTGCAGAATTGCGGCATCGGTCATGGCAAAAGCCAGGCCGCCGATCACCCCCACCAGTGCCACGCCAAGGGCAAGTTTCCGGCGTTGGAATGCCTGGGCGGCCTCCCTCAGGGGCCCGCGCCAGGTCCCTCTCCGGCGGGCACTAGCCACGACACCGAGGATCGCTGCCGCCAAAATGGCGAGCCAGAGGAGGACGAGCCCGAGATCCAGCCCGTTCGAAGAAACGGGGACACCCGCGGCCGGAAGGAACTCCCATTGCAGGTAAGCGAGGCTGGTCGCCGTTCCCACCGCTATGGGCTTCAGACTCGGCGAGGTGATGTCCACGAAGGTGACGACGTCAGCCCGGTTGAAGGCAACGATGGTTGAGCTGTAGGGCGCTCCATTGGCCAACCCTGTGCCCGAAAAATCGCACTGTCTGGACACCGCGCTCGGGACACCGGGTACCGGCACCGTCGCTCTCGTCGCAAGACCGCCATACGACGAGCACAGATCCAAGGCGTCTTGCGCAGGGCTCTGTAAGTGGACCTTCGTCAGGGAGGGCGACGAAACCAGCACGATGAGCAGGCGATAACCACCAATGGTCCCATCCCACTTTGCCACGGCGACGTTGACGAGGGTCCCCTTGGCCACACCGCTCATCAGTAACTGCTTCAACTGATGGGAATATGTCTCGACGGACGTGTCTGGGAGAGCATCCCAGCCCATGCCGGGGTTGGTCATGAAGCGGACCAGCAGGGGATCGCCGGCGGCCACGAGGCCGCAGTCAGGAGGGCATGTCGGCTCGGATGCCGACTTGGCGGCCGGCGACGCCCCCGCAGGCGCCGAGAGTGCAAGTTCCACGACGGCCAGCGCAATCAGGACCAAGCACGCCGCGACGGCGATCAAGAGCCGGCGGGGTTCAGACCTCGGCCGCCCGATCTGAGAGCCCGGCGCCATCGAGGCGTTACCGGTTGCCATTCTTCATGCGCTCGCCGTACATCGCTTCGATACTAAGCGTTGTCTACTGCATCCAGCGAAGATGACGGCACTTCGCACCACGAGCACCCAGCATGCGAGCGGGCTCCTGTGTGTGGCAGCCTTTTTCGACGATGCCGATCAACCGGTTGAGCGATTCACATCTCGTCTATCGGGTGATCGATCGCCTGAAGCGCAGGCTCTGGCCACTCGGAGCTTCGGCGCTATACATCATCCTCGGATTACTCAAGATCTTTCGATGGGGGCCTGTCGGCTGGCACATTCCGTCTCTTTGGATCTCGCCCAACGATCTCTACGAGTCCTATGTGGCCAGCAGCCTGGCCGTCCACGGACATCTCGGCGCCATCTACCAAGTCAACAACTTCGCGGAGCTCCCCGGCATCCTGGTGGCCCTGGCCCCACTGGCGGCCCTGAGCGGTGCGTTCCACACCTCTGTCTTCGAAGTCCTCACGCAGAACAACCACATACCCACCCACTCGCTCAGCGCTGCTGTCCACGTACCAAACGAACCTTTTCTGAACGCCCAGCAGTTCCATTCCGTTGTCGGCGACTTCGTCTCCCACCCGCAGTGGGTCTTAGTCGTGGCGCCCTATGCGTTGGCATTGTCGTGCATTGCCTTGGTCGCCCTAGATGCGCTCGCAGAGCGCTTGCAGGTTTCTCACTCGAGGCGGATATTTCTCTGCGGCGTCGAGGCAATCGTGTTGTGGCACATGACGGTGTGGTGGGGACATCCTGAGGATGCCGTGGCTGTGGCGCTGGCCGTGTACTGCTTCATCTTCATCCTCGACGAGAAATTCACCATGGCCGGCTGGTTCTTCGGGGCCGCCGTCGCATTTCAGCCTCTGGTCCTGCTCATGCTGCCTGTTCTGATGGCGATCGTCGGGCGACGCCGCATGCTCGCCTTCGGGATCCGATCCCTCCTTCCGGCTGCCGTCCTGCTGGCGGCGCCACTCGTGGCCAATTTCCGGGCCACGACTCACGCCATGCTCGATCAGCCGAATTTTCCCAACCTCAACCACCGCACCCCTTGGACCGCCTTGGCGCCGAACGTGGGCGGTCACGGGTTGACATTGGCCATCGCCGACGGTCCCGGCCGGCTCGTGGCCATCGTCATTGCCATTGGGATCGCCGTCTGGGCGGTCCCACGCTGTCGCGAACGGCCGGAGCTGCTGCTCTGGTCTTGCGCCCTGACCCTCGCACTGCGCTCGTACGTGGAATCGGTGATGTTGGCCTACTACCCATGGCCGGCCGTTGCCTTGCTTTTGCTCGTTGCGGCCCTTGCCAGCCGTGAACGGTTCGGCATCTCGATCGTTGTCGCAATAGCCACAACCATGGTCGCTCAGTCTCGACTTGCGTGGTTGCCGTGGTGGATCATTCAGGTAATCGGTCTCACCGTGTTGCTCGTCGTGGCCTCCCGACCAGAGCCGACCGCTGCCCTGCCGCCGCGACCCAGTCCCGCCGCCACCCGATCGCCCGCGGCGGCGCAAAGCCGGCATGGACCCACGCCACCGAGGAAGAATGCGCGCCCACAAGTCCGATCCTCACCGGCCGGTACAACCCGTTCTGGGGGGCGGTGATATCGCTTGCCTGAGGCCAAAATCTTTCGCCTGCCGTTACGGACCGTGCTCCTGGCAACGCAGTACCATGTGCCCACCGATCCGGCACGGGACGGCGTACGCCTGCAAGCCTCAGGACAGGAGCGCAAAAGTGAGTCCGAGATGGAGCGTTTCGGTGGCAACGGCGGCAGGCGGGATTGTGGGGTGTGGGTTGCTGCTTGTGAGTTGCTCCTCCGGTCCGGTGGCATCTACCAAAACGGTCACCCCGGGCTCGGTCGTCCCGTACCATCAGGGGCGTAGCGTGCGTGGCGACGTCAAGACCGGAGCGTGCGTCCAGGCATCTGGAGCCTGGACGCTTAGCGGTTCGGTGAAGAACCCGACAACGACGGCGACCGGGATTCAGATCGTCGTCGACTTCGTGACCAAGCCCGGTTCCACGGTACTCGGCACGTCCGAGGTCAACGTCGCCAATGTCGCCCCAGGCGCCACCGCCACCTGGTCTGCCACCGGCGCCCGGGGCAAATCTGACATTGCGTGCATCGTACGACTAGCCCAGACGACGTAAGCCCCATCGAGTTCGTCCCCGATGGCGGCACCTCGTCGGCGGGTTATCGGGGCGGAGAAGGTATGTGAAAGAGTGCGCCTTCGTCGCCAAGTTCGTGTAGGACGACCACAAGTTGGTTCTGCCAGGCAACCACGACCTGAGGATTGGACGCCACGGACTGAATGAGCTCACTGCCCAAGCGGCTTGATGGGTGCGCTTCAAGGTCAGCAATGACCGGCCCGGTAAGTTCACCAAGACGATCGATACTGGGCTTTACCTGCACCGGCCAGCGTGTCTCTGAGAGCCGGTGTTGGAAAGCCTGGAGCGATTGCACCATGAAGCGATTTGCGAGCGTGGTTGCAAGCGCACTCGCTGACCCGTTCAATGCGCTCTCAATGGAGTAGGCGGCGGTCAACGAAGCTGAATCTGATTGAAAGGCGTGTCGAGCGTTCGCGAAGACAACAGCGTTCGGTGGACTCGAGCCACACTCGGTCAGGACGCATGCGAACACGGTCAACGCCGTGAGACAAGTGAGAGGCCGGCGCGGAATCACAACACTATATGCCAGACTTCAGGTCTGTGCCGCAGCGGAGACAGTCAGACTTTGACCGGGTGATGAGCCGCCTCGGAACGCGGACCTGGCCGATCGTTGTTTCGGCTCTGTATATCGTTCTGGGACTGGCCTACTTCTTTCGGTGGGGCCCGGTTGGCCAACACACATCGTCTCTGTGGATCTCACCCACAGACCTATGGTTCACCTATTTCGCCGCCAGCCAGCTGGCGCATGGACATTTTGGTGCCATCTACGAGACCAACGCGAATTTCCTGGAGTTCCCCGGGATACTGGTCCTGCTGGCCCCACTCGGGGCGCTGAGCAACAGCTTTCACACATCACTTTTAGAGGTCACAAAGAACCAAGTCATTCCGGCCCACAATTTCGCGGCCAGCGCTCCGAACATACCCTTCCTCAATGCACAGGAGTTCCATTTCCAGGGTCGGCTGTATGTGTCACACCCTCAATGGGTCACGGCGGTAGACCCCTTCGCGCTGCTGATGTCGTGTACGGCGCTGTTCGCGTGTGACGCGCTCGCCGAACGACTCCAGGTCTCCCGCCAGCGGCGAGCCGTTCTCAGCGTCGTTGAGGCGGTCTTGCTGTGGAATGTCACGGTGTGGTGGGGGCATCCCGAGGATGCGGTGGCCGTCGCGTTGGCAGTGTACGCCCTCATTTTTGCCCTTGACCGACGCTTTGTAGGCGCCGGCTGGATCTTCGGTGCCGCCGTTGCCTTCCAGCCGCTGGTTCTACTCATGCTGCCGGTGGTTCTGGCCATGGCCGGCAGACGGAGCGGGATCGGCGTCGCCATCCGCTCCCTACTCCCCGCCATCATCCTCCTGTTGGCTCCGCTCATCGCCAACTTCCGAGTGACTCTGCACACGCTCGTCGACCAACCGAGTTCTCCCAATTTCGACCACGCCACCCCCTGGACAACATTTTCGCCGAACCTAGGTGGTCACGGACGGCTTCTGATGGTGGCCGCAGGCCCCGTTCGGAGTGTCGCCTTCCTCCTGGCCATCTCGCTCGCCATATGGGTTGCTCGTCACTGGCTCAAGTACCCCGAGCGCTTGGCTTGGGCGTGCACCCTGGCCCTGGCGCTGCGTTCCTACACGGAATCGGTCATGACCGATTACTACGCCTGGGCGGCGCTGGCTATCGGAGTGGTGGTGGCGGCCCGGTGCAGCCGCCGAAGATTTGAGGTTTCGATTGTCTTGGTTATTGCCACCACGATGCTCGCACAGTGGAAGCTCGGTTGGCTCCCGTGGTGGACGATTCAAATAGTGGGTCTCACCGCTTTGCTTGCCGTCACGTCGCAACCAGAGCCGCTTGCGCTCGTAGCGGCGCGCGTCGAGCCCGGGCGCACTCGCACGACATCGGCGACCCAAAGCAGATCAAGATCGGGCACGGCAAAACAACGTCCACAGAAGCGCGCCGGCTCTCCCGCCGCGGCGCAACGACAGGGTAGATCGGGCAACACACAGAAGCAGACAAGGAATCCCCGAAATGCGCCCCCAACCGATCCGAAGCATTCTGGCCGTCGTTGATTTCGGGAGATTCCAGGGCGTGTGAGTCACTGACTGTCCCTAACCGGTCACGTCAATCCGGTCGTCACCCAGCGGAGGCCGCTGCCCGGTGAGCCAGCAATGCCGCCAAGCCGGGCGTGATGTCAGAGTCGTTACTCGGACCTTGGACTACGACGAGACCCAAGGTCGCACCTTGCAGCCATTCGACCGCGTACGACCGCCCATTTGGGTTGAGGCTGAAAAGGTACGCCTTCTCGCCGACGTCTTTGACGATTCCGACGCGGGCGACCTTCGCCTCCTCTTCGAGGGCTGCCTGAAAACGTAGATCCACGCTGCGGGCACTTGGGCACGTCACTTCATCAGATAGCACTTGGCTATGCGTGAGAGTGACGGAGCCCGAGATACGGCTCAAGTCATCGCCTAGCGGCGTGAACGCCGCCACCGAGGCAAGGGCACCCTGACAGACGCGCCCTGGATTGGCGCTACGCAGCAACCCAACTTCGGCGGTGTGATTTTCATGCAGATCCAAAAGACTCGGAATATCCGCTCCTGTCAGCGCTTTGGGGGGAGGAGTCCCACAAGACGCGAGCGCCAGGGTTGCGCAGCAGACGAAAAGAAGTGCAGTCCCCCATCTGAACATGGTTGGAGCCTTTCGCGGGCGTCTAGCGATCACCAAGAAGCCGAAATACCTTTCTACCGCGCCACTGTGCAGAACCCATCTCTGTCAGGCACGCCCAAGAAAAACGGCCTAGGACGTTCCTGAGATCTGGCTACCGTGCAAAGAGGGCGGCCACCCGGCCATCGTGTGCTTTCACATACATTGAAGGACTGTCACACCCCTTCTGGCATCCTTGACCCTGGGCCGTGGCGTCGGGCTTCAAGGCGTGGAGGCCGTCGTTGGGGTGCGTGTGGAGCATGGCATTTCCTTTCGTTGATGGTACTGCGGGCCACGCAGGTTGTCGTGGCTCGGATGGGTGCGCGCGCTCGTCGGGCAGCCGCTTTGTCCAAGCCGGTGTACAAGATGGACTCGACCGAGCGTTAGCCGTAGGAGCGCACGGCTAGGGCAGGGACACAGGCCGCCTCGGAGCGATCGGTGTCGTAGCGCTCCCCCTGGCGGATAATGACCAGACAACTGCGAAAGCTCTGCTCACGATGGGGCCGTCTGGTGGGGAACTCGTAGCACTTGGCCGGAAGGCAGCGCAGGGCTGAGCTGTCGAGTGCTTTGAAGAGATTCCTCATCGAGCCGTCGAGGTTCTTGGACGGCCGGGCGTTCATCCACTCGAACAGCCAGCGGATTCTGATGTTGGCCCCGGTCAGCCTGGAGAAGCGTGTGTTGCGCAGGCGGACGGGACGATGATCCAGCGCTCGATCAGAAGCACCCCTGACTCCACGTTGGCTTTTCACGAGGCTTGTAGGCCCGGTAGGGATGATCTCCACGTGGTAATGGCCGGTGACGTGCTTCTGTACCGCGTCTAGGCTGCGCCGTTGGGACGAGGAGAGGGCGATGCCGTAGGGTCCACGACAAGGGTGGAGCCACGGCGTGTCCAGGGGGAGCAGCAGATGGGCGCGCAATTCCATGCGAACGGAGCCCTTGACTCGCCTTCCGACGCGCCGACGGTCTGCCTCGTTCGAGGTCCCGCGGCGGAGACCTTCAGGATCGCCGGCACGTCGATCGCTCCGCCCTTGGGCCTGGCCTACATCGCCGGTGCCCTCGAGGCCGCCGGGGAACGAGTGGCCGTGGTCGACGCCGTCGCTTCGGCGCCAGACAGGGTTCATCGGTACCACAAGGGCTATCTGATCGGCCTCTCCTTCGACGAGATCGCCGCACGGATCCCGAGCGGCGTCGACTTCATAGGGATCTCGGTGCTCTTCACCCATGAGTGGCCGGCTGCTGTGTGTCTCATCGACACGATCAAGCGACGCCACCCCGACGTGCCGATAATCCTCGGAGGCGAGCACGTCAGCTCGTTGCCCGAGTTCTGCCTTCTCACCTCCGTCGCCGACGTGCTGGTGCTGGGCGAGGGCGAGGAGACTGTCATCGAGTTGATCCACGCTCTGCGCAACGAGCAGCCCCTCGACGAGATCGACGGCATCGCCTATCGCTCCGGCGACGATGTGGTGGTGAACCCTCGTCGTCAACGCACGACCGACATCGACAACATCGCCCGGCCCGCGTGGCACCTCTTCGCACTGGACACCTATCACGAGCATCGGTGGATGGGCGGCCTGTACTCGTCCACCAAGTCAGTGCCCATCCTGGCCACGCGCGGGTGTCCCTACCAGTGCACGTATTGCTCGGCCCCGGGCATGTGGACGCCGAAGTGGATTCCGCGCGATCCGGTGAAGGTCGTCGACGAGATCGAGTACTACGTCGAGCACTTCGGCGCCCGGAACTTTCCCTTCCAGGACCTCACCGCCATCATCCAACGTCAATGGATCATCGACTTCTGCAATGAGCTGCTCGATCGCGACCTGCACATCACGTGGCAGATGCCTACGGGCACTCGAACCGAGGCGATAGACGCAGAAGTCGCCCAGCTGCTGCGGCGCACGGGCTTGATCAGCATGGCCTACGCCCCCGAATCCGGATCGGAAGAAACCCGGCGCCTGATCAAGAAGAAGATGAAGACCGATCGGCTCTTCGAGAGCATGCGGGCCACCGTGGCGGAGGGACTGCACGCTTCAGCCTTCATGGTGATCGGGTTTCCCCACGACACCGAAGCCCACTTGCGGGAAAACCTCCCGTTTCTCGATGCCGTCGCCGATATCGGGATCACCGACATCGGGGTGTCTTTCTACATGGCGCTACCCGGGACACAGATGTTCGACAGCCTGTATGACAACGGGAAGATCGTCATCAACCGGAAGTACTTCCGCCACATCTTGGCCTCCACCACACTGCTCTCGACATCGAGCTACAACGAGCACATCTCGAATCTGAAGCTCATGATATGGAAGTACCGGCTCTTCTGGCACTTCTACCGGCGCCGTCGGGGTGTAGAAGCATCGGGGGGTGTGGCTGCTTCCTTGTGGGGTTCGCTGAAACACCTACGGGGGAAAGGCGGCGACGAGAGGAAGATCCAGACCGCCTTCCGCTACGGCGTCGTCACCGGCATCCAGACGGCCAAGTGCAAATTGAAGCGTGGCTGGATGTCACGAGCGGACGAGAAACGACTCTTCGAGCATTGGGACGACATCTTCCGCCAGGTCCGTGAGAAGAACATTCGCGACGGCGTCCACACGCCGGCACCCGCCGACACCCGTGAGCTCCACAAGATCAACGTGATCCTGCCGTTGAAAGCCGAGCACGGCGCCCGTCGCCGCATCCCGGTCAAGGTGGGGGTTGCCACCGGCACGGAACGGTTCCGGCCGGCGAACGCCGAGGTGGTCGAGATCGGTGCCGTCGCCGGCGCCGAGCCCAGTCGGACATCCGTCGGTGGCGCCACCGGGTAAAGCAAGGAAAGACCGCCGTGCCGTCCACGGTGATGTAGACGTCGCCGAGGCGAATGTCGAGGTCCTCCTGGACCGCTGAGGGCCGGGGGATGATGACCGTCGGTTCGGTGTACCACCTCGATTCCGACACTCCCATCGGGGCGGCTTGTCAGCAGTGCATACACCAAAATTTGAGGATTCTTCGGGGGGGTCGGGAGTCACGTAGTTCCGGATCGTCTTCCCCGGAACAAACCGGAACATGACCGTAGTTCTGTGTCCTTCCTGGGTATGTGTCCCAATCCCGTTTTGCGAACGTTGAGCTGAGTCACTCGGAGCTTCTACATCCCCCTGTGACGTGCTTCTGTACTGCGTCTATTCTGGTCGTAGGGCACATGGAGAGGGATGCCGTAGGGTCCACGACAAGGGTGGGCCACGATGTTCCGGTCGGGGGAGCAGATGGCCATGGAATTCCATGCGAACGGAGCCCTTGACTCGCCTTCCGACGCGCCGACGATCTGCCTCGTTCGAGCTCCTGCGGCGGAGACCTTCCGGCTCGCCGGCACGTCGATGGCTCCGCCCTTGGGCCTGGCCTACATCGCCGGTGCCCTCGAGGCCGACGGGGAACGAGTGGCCGTGGTCGACGCCGTCGCCTCGGCGCCGCACAATGTTCGTCGGTACCACAAGGGCTATCTGATCGGCCTCTCCTACGACGAGATCGCGGCACGGATCCCGAGCGGTGTCGACTTCATCGGGATCTCGGTGCTCTTCACCCATGAATGGCCGTCCTCTTTGTGTCTCATCGACACCATCAAACGACGCCACCCCGACGTGCCGATAATCCTCGGAGGCGAGCACGTCAGCTCGTTGCCCGAGTTCTGCCTTCTCACCTCCGTCGCCGACGTGCTGGTGCTGGGCGAGGGCGAGGAGACTGTCATCGAGTTGATCCACGCTCTGCGCAACGAGCAGCCCCTCGACGAGATCGACGGCATCGCCTATCGCTCCGGCGACGATGTGGTGGTGAACCCTCGTCGTCAACGCACGACCGACATCGACAACATCGCCCGGCCCGCGTGGCACCTCTTCGCACTGGACACCTATCACGAGCATCGGTGGATGGGCGGCCTGTACTCGTCCACCAAGTCAGTGCCCATCCTGGCCACGCGCGGGTGTCCCTACCAGTGCACGTATTGCTCGGCCCCGGGCATGTGGACGCCGAAGTGGATTCCGCGCGATCCGGTGAAGGTCGTCGACGAGATCGAGTACTACGTCGAGCACTTCGGCGCCCGGAACTTTCCCTTCCAGGACCTCACCGCCATCATCCAACGTCAATGGATCATCGACTTCTGCAATGAGCTGCTCGATCGCGACCTGCACATCACGTGGCAGATGCCTACGGGCACTCGAACCGAGGCGATAGACGCAGAAGTCGCCCAGCTGCTGCGGCGCACGGGCTTGATCAGCATGGCCTACGCCCCCGAATCCGGATCGGAAGAAACCCGGCGCCTGATCAAGAAGAAGATGAAGACCGACCGGCTCTTCGAGAGTATGCGGGCCACCGTGGCCGAGGGACTCCGCGCCTCGGTCTTCATGGTGATCGGGTTTCCCCACGACACCGAAGACCACTTGCGGGAAAACCTCCCGTTCCTCGATGCCATCGCCGATATCGGAATCACCGAGATCGGGGTGTCTTTCTACATGGCGCTACCCGGGACACAAATGTTCGACAGCCTGTATGACAACGGGAAGATCGTCATCAACCGGAAGTACTTCCGCCACATCTTGGCCGCCACCACACTGCTCTCGACATCGAGCTACAACGAGCACCTCTCCAATCTGAAGCTCATGATATGGAAGTACCGGCTCTTCCGGCACTTCTACCGGCGCCGACGGGGTGTGGAGGCATCGAGGGGCCTCGCTTCTCAGATGTGGGGTTCGCTGATCCGTCTCCGGGGGAAGGGGGGCGACGAGAGTAAGTTCCAGACCGCCTTCCGCTACGGCGTCGTCACCGGCATCCAGACGGCCAAGTGCAAATTGAAGCGTGGCTGGATGTCACGAGCGGACGAGAAACGACTCTTCGAGCATTGGGACGACATCTTCCGCCAGATCCGTGAGAAGAACATTCGCGACGGCGTCCACACGCCGGCACCCGCCGACACTCGTCAGCTCCACGAGATCAACGTGATCCTGCCGTTGAAAGCCGCGCACGGCGCCCGTCGCCGCATCCCGGTCAAGGTGGGGGTTGCCACGGGCACGCAACAGATCCGGCCGGCGAACGCCGCGGTCGAGATCGCCGTCGACGTCGAGCCCAGTCGAACGTCCGTCGGTGGCGTCACCGGGTAAAGCAGAGGCCAGTTCGCTTATTTGGTCAGCCCGGTCACGGACCTATCGGACACCTACCCCTCCATTCTTCCGCCAATTACACTGCTCGCTTGTGCGGCGGACCGACGTTTCAGCGGGAGCTATCCGAGACTTCGTGCGCCCGTGACGGACCGGCGCACCAAGAAGGGGACACCCACCACAAAAAAGGCGGTGGCGGCCCCTAAGGCGACTCCCGGCAAGCAGGGAGCAGCCTCGACAAAGGCGGCGGTGGCCCCTAAGGCGACTCCCCGCAAGCAGGGAACAGCCCCCTCGTCTCCGGACGCAAGCACCAGCATGCCAAGCGCCCATAAGCGGACAATGGCGGACTTCGCCACCTTCCTCTGGCGCTACGCCAGGTCTGTCCCACTTCCGTTCTACGCCGGCTTGGTGGCGCTGGGTATCGGCTGCTACCAGCTCAATCTGCCTCACGTCCTGACCGGCGTGCTCGGTTGGAGCGTGGGCTATGACGACGGGGTCTACGCGGGGGTGCCCATCCTGTTCATCCACGGGGTGCTGCCGTACCGCGACTTCGCCTGGGGGGAGCCTCCCGGTATCGCCTACGTGCTAGCCCCGTTTTCCGGCATCGGGGTACTGACCAGCTCAGCGACAGCCTTGGCTCTCGACCGCTGTCTCTCCGTCGTGGTGGTGGCGGCCAATCCGGTTTTGACGGGGATGCTGGTGCGGCGTTCGGGGCGGCTGTGCGCGGTCGTATCGTCGTTCTCATTGGCCCTCTGGCCCCTGGCGGTATCGGTCGGACCCGGGGTCGAGCTCGAGCCCTACCTCGCGTTCTTCGTGCTCTTGGGTGCCGTCGTGCTCTTCGAAGGGGTCGATGAGCCGAGCCGACGCCGAGTAGTCGTCGCCGGCCTGCTCTTTGGGTTCGCCATAGTGGTCAAGCTGTGGGCGGTGCTGCCTGTGGTAGCAGTGCTGCTCGTCTGGCTCCCACGATGGAGGCGTGACCTCAAGTGGCTGGTGGTGTCCATGGTTGGCGGAGTCGTCGTCCCCAGCGTGCCCTTTCTGGTGGCCGCGCCGGGATCGTTCATCCACGACGTGGTACTGGACCAACTGACGAGAAAGAATCCCTACGCGGCAACGACGTTGGGGGAGCGGCTGCTTTTGATCCTCGGAGCGCCCGGCCTGCCGTCTTACCGTGCGGCTGTGTCTTCATCCCCGGGAGCATTTCTGCTGCTTCAGTGGATCGCCGCGGCCGGCTTCGCGTTGATCGTCGCCATCGCACTGTATGCCTACGGAAGGAACGGGCGCAGGAGAAGCAGGGTTGAGTGGTACGTGCTGGCCGTCGCCATCATCACGTTCGTCGGCATGTTCGACTCGCCTGTGTTGGTCAACCATTACGCCTATTTTCCGGCGGCAATGCTGGTGCCATTGGTGGGGCTCTGTGTCGGCTACGCCCGAGAGATCGTCTTCGATCTACGACGGCGTCCCGCTTCACCGCAACGCGTGCCGCGGCGACTTGTCGGGCTCCCTCTTCGAGTTGCCGCTGGCGTCTTGCCTGTGACAGTGGGCCTAGCCGTTGCGTTCGTCGTCTTTATGGTCCAGCAGGACACGACGTATGCCGGCGACTACCTTTCCGAGGCGTCGGCAGCGCCCCCACTTGCCAACTACGTCCCGGCAGGGGCGTGCATCATCTCCGACTTTCCCGCCGACCTGGTGGCTACGGGGGTCGTCACACCCTCACAACCGGGCTGCCCGGCCGCCATCGATCCATACGGTATGTACTTGGCGAACGATGACGGAAACCCGCCCCACCTGAGCCCTCCCCCCTACCCTGTCCAGTTCCAACAGCTGTGGCTGTCATATCTCCAACACGCCCAGTACGTGGAACTGCGCTTCCCCTACAGCGACTTCTTTCCCTGGTCCCAGTACACGATCACCTGGTTCTCGCAGAACTACCGCCTGATTGCTCAATTCCACACGGTGTACGCCAAGCCCTTCATTGACAGCTACAAGACCTCCTATCTCTACAAGAGGATCGGGTGACGGCCCCACCATTCCCAAACCCCGCGCCGCGGGCGGCGTGATATCAATCAGACGTACGACGCTGTCTTGTTTTGTGAATCCACCGCTGATGATCTGAGTCTCACGACGTTCAAGTGGCCGGGGAAGAACCCGCTCCAGAGAACGGCACGACCCGTTCCAGAGGGGTAACGGGCCGTCGTCTTCACGGCTGGTCGATTTGCACCGTCACTCCAGGCGGCTTCTATTGTGATTCGCTCAGAGTTGTCCCTCGGCGGCGACAAGCAGAGTCGTCCCCGGCGACGCCGACCTCGTAGAGGAGAGGACACTGGTGGCGGTCGCGGTGACGAGTTCCTCGAGCAATGTGTCGAGGTGCGCTCGCTCAGAATCGAGTTCGCCCGACTCCTGAGCGTTTACTGTACGACCGCTTTGACTTTACCGTCGCCGCCCTAGCCTGACCGGCCACGGCCCGCCATGACCACCGATAGAGCAGCAGAAAGCTCAGGCGTAAGCGTACGTGTGTAGCTTTTCGACAGATGTCTGTCGTCGGGATAGACGATGGTATTGCCGATGACGGGTGGGCAGACGGTGGCGGTGCACAGCCATGGCGTGGGATCGATGACGAGGGCACCGTCTCCGGCTGCAGTTTGATTCAGGGCGCTCCAAAGGTCTGGATACGGAAACCCGGCATTTAGACGGAAACCGCACTCCTGGATATCAGTGAGGTTCTCGGAGAGGCAGTCAGGTACGTTGAACCCAGGTGCTGGGGTGTCTGCGATATACACAACTTTCGAACCGTCAGCCTTCAACTTGTCGAGCGTCTTAGTCATGTCCCCAGTGGACCTGGCTGTACCCAAAGGACCAAAGTCCAAAAGGAAAGAAGACATGACCACGAGGGCTGGCCGGAGCACTGCCAAGCGCGCGAAGACGGCGTTGCGCCACTGCGTACAATGGGTAGACGCCTCGTCGATGACGTTGGGATTGGTCACGTCCTCGGCTGGGCAGAGTGCCTTCGCGTAGGTCGCGAGTTTCCAACCACGCTGGGAGGCGACGGCTGCGAGGGCGTCCGTCCACTGCCATGCATGTGAGTCACCAAACAAGACAACAGTTCGACTGGCGGTCCTGTCACCGAGCACACACGTATCCCGTGGTGATATCGAGCCGGTCCCAAGGCTTGCGCCGCAGGAGAAGGGCGGAAAATCGTCCTCCGCTTCGGCGAGAGGAGGCGAGAGGTCTGCCGGCAACGACTTGCGCTGGGCGGCGAGCGCCACATTCTGGATGACCGAGCGTGTCAGCCTCCCCGGCGCTCCAGATCCCGTCGGCACGACGACCAACGCCATCACGAGCACGGCGCTGAGCACAGAGATACCGACAAGAGCCGAGCCGAGAAAGAGGCCACGTCTCGGGTAGGTGACGAGCCCCTTGTTCTGGCGGAAGGGTCGCTCGACGATTTCGTAACAGACCGAGGCGATAGCGAAGGAGGCAACTAGGGCGAGAGCGACCTCACCGGTTGTGGCGGTGCGATGCAATACGTACGGGAGGAAGACGAGCACCGGCCAGTGCCACAAGTACCACGAGTACGAGACCCGCCCGACGTACTGAAACGGTCCGAGCCCGAGCAACGTCTCGGCTCCTCGAGGCGGGGCCGCACAACCAGCAGCGATCACGAGGGCTGCCCCGGCCACTGGTACCAGCACTGCATAACCGGGATACGACGTGGCACTGCTGTAACACAGCGCAGTCGTGACAATTGTTCCGAGCCCGAGCCAGGAGAGCGGACCGGCCACCGAACGCAGAGTGCGGGCAATCCATTCGGCGTTGATCGCCATCAAGGCGCCGAAAGCGAGCTCCCAGGCGCGAGTCTGGAGCCCGAAGTACGCCCAAGGCGGGGAGCTCGTGGTCTGGGTCACCGAGCACAAGAGGGACACAGCTATGACGACGACGAGGAACGTCGACACGGCGCGTCGGCTCGACACCAGACGCCGGGTGGACCACGTCACCCCGACTAGCAAGAGCGGCCAGATGGCGTAGAACTGTTCTTCGATGGCGAGGGACCAATACTGCTGGAACGGGGAGAAGGAGGTGTTGGTAAAGTAATTTGTGCCCTTCTCTGCAAGCCGATAATTGATACAGAAGAGCGCGGCCGTGATGGCGTCGAGACTGGCGGAGTGGATCTCCAGCGGCGCGGCCAATCTCCACGCGGCCAACAGTGATACGACGATGACGACAGTCGCTGCCGGCAGGATCCGGCGTACCCGACGAGCGTAGAAGCGGGCCAGTGAGATACGCCCTGATCCCGAGAGCTCACTGTAGAGATATCTGGTGATTAGAAAGCCCGATATGACGTAGAAGACGTCCACGCCCACATATCCGCCGTGGACGGCGAGCCTGGCGTGATAGAGGATGCCGGCGAGGACGGCGACGGCTCGCAGACCCTCGATGTCATGACGAAAGCCACCGAGATCGGCCTGCGGATCCGGTTTCGACGGGCCTGGCGTGGCTCGCTTGGCCGTTCTGGCAGTTCGCGTCATGCCGGATCCATGGGAAGATTATCGTCTCGCCGATATGGGGACGCCACCTCCAATCGAAGCGATCGAGGTGGCGCTCGGTCAGCTGAGCGTTCAGCTCAGCGAAGGATCCGAAGCTCACAGGTGCTGTCGTTTTCGATGAGCGTTTAGACGGTGTCCGGTCAGTCCCTCCCCGGCACTCACTTCCTCGCCGAGCGGGCGTTCACACGGTGGTCTCAGATGCTTGCGGATTGCCTCATTCGGCGCCCTTCGGGGTTCTTCCACCCAACCGGAAACAGCCAGGCTCGGTTCTCGCCTCGACGAGAGCCGAGCGGCAGGAGGATCAGCCCCCCACCTTGACCGGGATGCGGCGGCGGGCTCCGTGCTCGGCCTTCAGAGGCAGGATCACGTTGATCTTGTGGAGCTCACGGGTGTCGGCGGGTGCCGGCGTGTGGACGCCGTCGCGAAGGTTCTTCTCACGGACCTGGCGGAAGATGTCGTCCCAATGCTCGAAGAGTCGTTTCTCGTCCGCTCGTGACATCCAGCCACGCTTCAGTTTGCACTTGGCCGTCTGGATGCCGGTGACGACGCCGTAGCGGAAGGCGGTCTGGAACTTACTCTCGTCGCCCCCCTTCCCCCGTAGGCGAGTCAGAGAACCCCACAACTGAGAAACCAGGCCCGACGATGCTTCCAGACTCCGACGGCGCCGGAAGAAGTGCCGGAACATCCGGTACTTCCATATCGTGAGCTTCAGAAGGGAGAGGTGCTCGTTGTAGCTCGATGTCGGATACAGGGTGGTGGCGGCCAAGATGTGGCGGAAGTACCTCCGGTTGATGACGATCTTTCCGTTGTCATACAGACTGTCGAACATCTGTGTCCCGGGCAGCGCCATGTAGAACGAGACCCCGATGTCGGTGATTCCTATATCGGCGATGGCATCGAGGAACGGGAGGTTTTCCCGCAAGTGGTCTTCGGTGTCGTGCGGAAACCCGATCACCATGAAGACCGAGGCGTGGAGGCCCTCCGCCACGGTGGCCCGCATGCTCTCGAAGAGCCGATCGGTCTTCATCTTCTTCTTGATCAGGCGCCGCGTCTCCTCGGATCCGGACTCCGGGGCGTACGACATGTTGATCAAGCCAGTGCGCCGCAGCAGTTGGGCCACTTCTGCGTCTATGGCCTCTGTTCGAGTGCCCGTCGGCATCTGCCACGTGATGTGCAGGTCGCGCTCGAGCAACTCCTTGCAGAAGTCGATGATCCACTCACGTCGGATGATGGCGGTGAGGTCCTGGAAGGGAAAGTTTCCGGACGCCGAAGTGCTCGACGTAGTACTGGATCTCGTCGACGACCTTCACCGGATCGCGGGGGATCCACCGTGGCGTCCACATGTTCGGTGCCGAGCAATACGTGCACTGGTAGGGGCAACCCCGCGTGGCCAGGATGGGCACTGACTTGGTGGACGAATACAGGCCGCCGATCCACCGCCGCTCGTGATAGGTGTCCAGATCAAACAGGTGCCACGCCGGCCAGGCGATGGCATCGATCTCGGTGGTGCGTTGACGACGAGGGTTCACCACCACATCGTCGCCGGAGCGATAGGCGATGCCGTCGATCTCGTCGAGGGGCTGCTCGTTGCGCAGCGCGTGGATCAATTCGATGAGGGTCTCCTCACCCTCGCCGAGCACCAGCACGTCGGCGGCGGAGGTGAGAAGGCAGAACTCGGGCAACGAGCTGACGTGCTCGCCTCCGAGGATTATCGGCACGTCGGGATGGCGTCGCTTGATGGCGTCGATGAGACGCAATGAGGCGGGCCACTCATGGGTGAAGAGAACCGAGATCCCGATGAAGTCGACACCGCTCGGAATCCGTGCCGCGGTCTCGTCGAAGGAGAGGCCGATCAGATAGCCCTTGTAGTACCGATGAACCCTGTCTGGCGCCGAAGCGACGGCGTCGACCACGGCCACTCGTTCCCCGGCGGCCTCGAGGGCACCGGCGATGTACGCCAAACCCAGGGGTGGAGCGATCGTTATGCTCGTGAACCGGAAGGTCTCCGCCGCAGGAGCTCGAACGAGGCAGACCGTCGGCGCGACGGAAGGCGAGTCAAGGACTCCGTTCGCATGGAATTCCCCGCCCATCTGCTCCCCCGACCGGTCACTGCGTGGCACCACCCTTGAAGTGGGCCCTACGGCATCCCTCTCCATGTCCCTTCGGCGCAGTATAGACACCGCATAGAAGCACGTCACGGGGCGACTCAGAAGCCGGCCATCGGTCGCGCCCGCCCGGCTCACCTCCCCAAGCGCACCATGCACCCCATGTATGCGAAGGAATGCCTCGCGACTGAGCTTGGCCACCGCCATGACCTGAGAACCCTGGTGCACGGCCCCATGGGAGCAAACAACCCATGAGTTCACCGGCGCTGCACGTCGTTATTTCGTCGCGCCTCAGGAGCAGCTTCAGAAGTTCGCCGTGGCCAAGCTCTTGACCGCGCCCCGCCCCTCCAGGAATGCCGAGCCGGTACGTCGTCAGCCCAAGGTGACAGGCCCGGTATCGGCGCTCCCGATCGCGCCCTGCACCACGGGAGGTTGGAGAGGACCCGCTCCGAGGTATTCGTCGGCTGGGACTCCACCTATGGCGGCGACCAACGGAGAGCGAACAAGCACGACCACGCCGACGCACAACACCGCAATAGCGAGAACGTCCAACGCCAGGAAGGTGGTTCCGGCCCGCACCCGTTCGTTGAAAGCCGTTATCCCAATGACGATGCTGCCCATTGGGTTGACTATGGCATTGGTGATGCGCGACGCGGTGATTGGGCCGGCATGAAGCGCACTCTGAAGGAGGAATATGCCAGAGAAGCTCGTGATGACGACTAGGTACGGTTCCCAACTCTCGAAAACGTGCGCCCAGCCGTGGCGCAGGATCGTGGTCGCTGTCTTCGTCAAGGCGGCGTCGTATGCGAACAGAACGGCTGCCGCCGCCCCCAGCAGGGCTGCTCGCCACCACCGAGGGCCACTGCGACCTGCCACCACCAGGCCGAGCGCACAAATCAAGGTCAACGTGGACACGATCACCCAGGCCCTGGCATCGGGCTGGCCTTTGCCGACAGCAGGTGAAGCCGATGCGAAGAATCCGGCCAGTCCGCCCACAATGGCCACGACTCCCAGCACCTCTCGCCAGCCGACGCGGCGGTGAAATACCACCACCAATATGGCAACCACAAAAACCAATTCGATCGTGACCGCCGGCTGGACCACGCTGAGTTGGCCGACGCGCAGCGCCGACGCCTGCAGCGCGAAACCGCCCAGCAGGAGACCGAAGCCGATCAGCCAGCCCCGCTTCTTGAGGGCGTGGGTTATGAGTCGGGGACTGAGGCTGGACCCCGTAGGGGCCGATTCGAGCGCCACTCGCTGGAGCACGACGGCAATGGCCTCCACCAGTGCGGCACTGACTGCCAGGACGATGTCCACGCCAACTTTCTAGTCCGAAGCATTTGTCTTTTGCGCATTGAGGTCGGCAAGGGCGATAACGCCGGTCGCGTCTATCCATCTGGACGGAGTGGAATGCGTGCCGCTTGTGCGTGGTCCTATGGGCAACGCAAGGGTCGACGGGCCGCTCGATAACGCTCGCCCCGTCGGAGCGGATAGAGAGAAGCACAGGTCGCGTTCCCGCCACCCACGACCGTAAACTCCTCACCGCCGAACGGGCGATCGGTA
Organism: uncultured Acidimicrobiaceae bacterium; assembly: GCA_963793645.1. Classification (GTDB taxonomy): domain Bacteria; phylum Actinomycetota; class Acidimicrobiia; order Acidimicrobiales; family UBA8190; genus CAWCAW01. Next base: position 706,109 of record CAWCAW010000006.1, read on the forward strand.
TCTACGCCTGGCGCTCCCTTGGGATATCGCCGCGGGACCTCGATTCGACACGGGAGGTCGATAACCGCCTGGCGGACGTCCAATTACACCCAAAATCTCTCCTCGGCCGGGGCTCCTCGGCTGGGACGGACGACCGACGTTCACGTGCGGGGGGTGCAGAGGGCCTCGAAGTCCACTGCCCCGTCGAGCACGATCAACTCGGCGGACAGCTTGGGCACGTGGACCCCGGTCATCTCGGCCATCGTGGCGATGGCCTCGTCGAAAGGCCCGCAGACCGCCTGGCGGACCAGGCCCCGGCACGGTTCGTAGGTATCGGCCGTCACGGGAAGTGCATCACTTCTGACCCACTGCCGAATTGACTGTGTTTGGTAGGTTACCCTTTGATCGAAGCCGTGACGATGCGGGGGGGCGTGAGTTCGTCGAGGCACAACGAGCGAGGGAGGGTCAAGTCTTCACCACGCCTTCCACCGCGTGTTGAGCCCTCCAAGCCCGTTAGCAAGCGCGGACAAACTGGCACCGCGACAGGCATGCCGAAGCGGGATCAGGGACGACCGAGAGCCGAGCCGAAACCTCGAGAACCTCATGTTGAGCGCCGGCTAACCGACCGCCTCAACCGACGAATCTGGCCCATCGTTATCTCGATTGCTTACGTCTGTGTCGCGCTCTGCTACTTCTTTCTGTGGGGACCTGTAGTCCGGCACATACCGGCCGAATGGGTACTGCCATATGACCCCACCTTGACCTATCTGGCCGCCATCGAACTGGCCCATGGGCATTTGAGTGCGATCTACAGCAGCCACGTGAGCGAGATGCCAGGAATCATCATCACGATGGCACCTCTCGGAGCCTTGAGCAATGTCTTCCACACCACTCTCTTGGCGGTTAATGGGCAGCACACGTCCGTCTTGACGCACTATTCCGTGGGTTACCCTGGCGACTGGCCACATAACATAAAGCCCCTGCTGGGCCCAGGAGTGTTTAAGTCCGGAGGCAAGCTTTTGGTGGCACGCCCACAATGGGCCGTTGCTGTTGAGACCGTCGCGTTGGTGCTTTCGTGCGTGGCGTTTTTCTCCTTCGATGCCCTAGCGGAGCGGCTCGGGGTGTCTAAAGCGCGCCGAGCCTTTCTCTCCGTCGTCGAGGCGGTGTTGCTTTGGAACGTGATCGTGAACTGGGGGCATCCCGAGGATGTGATCGCCCTGTCATTCGGCATGTATGCGCTCACTTTGGCGCTCGATCGCCGCTTCGTCGGAGCCGGTTGGTTATGTGGCGCTGCGGTGCTATTCCAGCCTCTCGTCGTACTCATCCTCCCGGTACTTTTCACCATGGCCGGGCCTCGGAGGTGGCTGGGCTTTGCTCTACGAACAGTTGTCCCAAGCGCAGTTCTGCTCTCGGTACCGCTCATCGCCAACTTCTCTGCCGTCTATGACGATGTCATAAAACAAGCGGACTACACCCAAGGTGATCACACCACCCCATTTACCTCGTTGTCGCCGCACCTCTCAGGCCAGGGCGCTAACTACGCCGTGGAAGGCGGCCCTGGTCGGCTGTTGTGCGTCCTGCTCGCTGTCCTCATAGGTGTTTGGGCTGCCAAGCGATGGCGAGAGCGCCCTGAATACTTGGTCTTTGCATGCGCCATCGCGCTCGCGCTGCGCTCCTACACCGAGTCTGCACTCGCTGCCTATTATCCATGGTCAGCATTGGCCGTGGCGATGATCGTGGCAGCTCGATGCAACGGCTGGCGTTTTGCCACCGCCGCCTCTCTGGCCATCTGCACCTCGGTCGCCTCTCAATGGAACCTTCCCTGGATCGCCTATTGGACGATACAGATCGTGGGCATCACCGCCTTGCTCGTGGTCACGGCCAAGCCAGAGCGCGCACCCGTCCTTGCGAAAGTGCCCCTGGAGCCCGGACGCGTCCGCTGGTCCCGACATGCGACGGGACACGTAAAGAACCTCAACAAGGGATCGGCTGGGCGATAGGCCCATTTCTGAAGGTGCTCGGCCATTACTGATGCTCCGTTCGGTGTGGATCGGGACGCGAGTGACACGAGTCCCCTGCCCGCGGTATCGCTTCGATGTCGTCAACCCGACGCCGACGCGGTACTGGCTCTTCAGCAAGCGAACCATGACCCTGTCCGTCGCTCGTTCAGAGTGCTCGAACGATTCGACGAACAATCCCGCCGAGGGCGCCCTGCCCGCCATTGGCGCTATGGCGCCGTAGATGACCTCGGCACCAAGGCGACAGCTCCGTCACCCCATCACTAAATATGCCCACCGCAGCGTCCTCATCGCATCCTCACCGCGGCCTCATCGCTTGGTGACAAAGGCCGTAACTGAGTTCGCCATATGACTGAGATTGCTCGAGTGGACTTCGGCACCGATGCCTGACTGATCGACGAGAAAGAACCGCATGCTTGTGGCACAAATGTCTCGTTGAGCCAAGGGCAGAGTGCACTCGATCATGAGGCCGTTTGCATAGCTAAATCGAGTCACATTTGCGAGGAACAGCGCCACGGTCGATTCGCCCCTACCCGACATCAGAAAGACATGGTCCGTTACATTTGCCGGGACCCGGACAACAGCCACGTAGATATGAGGCGTTCCTGTAGATATCGTTTGCACGACTTCGCCCGCTGGATGGTTACACACGCGAGGTGAATAGGCGCCGCCGGCGGACGCTTCCAAAGCGGCCCGAACGCCATGGACGTATGGGCAAGCCAGGCTCATATAGGCGCCGGCTCCGCCCGCGCTGAGTAATAACTGTAATCCTTGGTCCATCTCAGGACCAACGGTGGCTGTCATCATCGCCTCTCCATCGAAGCTTCCGAAAAAGCCCTGACAGGTCGCGGTAGAGGGCGCCATGAGGTACGACGCTGAGGAGCCAGCAATGACCCACCCAAACAAGCTCGCACCATGGGGAGGAGCAAGAGCACTTGGCAAAGCCAAAGTTCCCGGCGAGGGCCGAGAGCGATACGGCGTCCCGGTGTAATCCGACGCGGGAACCGGGCAGGGTTGCACCGATACCTGGCGTGATGAGGGCGCGGCCGCCGTAGTGGGTGTCGATCGGGTCGCTGTCGTCGACGTCGATCGAGCCGTCGCACTTGGACCACCGCCACAAGCGGCAGTCCCAACCGCCATTATTGCCAGAACGCACGCCCCAACAAGTCGCCGCATTGGCTAGATACTGCAACGCCGAACAACTCGACGACAAGGACCCTCTGCCACCCTCGCAGATCTGAGCCCCGAGTTCGGCGGCTCCTGGGCATGCAGGGCGCTGACTAGGGTCTTGAGCAGGCGAGACGCCAAGAACTCTGAGAACGTGTAGTGCCTAGGCGGGTTGCAGCGCTCTCTCGCAGTTTGTCGAGTGGGTGCCGAGCGTTGACGACACGCACGTTCCTGATCGGAGCACCTCAATTGCGTCGGTAGCGGGCAAGACACGGCCCGGCGGCTCGGGCGACCCCGCCGATCTGCGCACTGACCGGAACGGGTCGGCCCGGCCATTGGGGATCGAATGCGAACGAACTCAAAAGCCGAGTAGCGGCCCTCGTCATGGTGGCCAGTGAGAAGGACTGGGCCGGGCACGTATGGCGGCCGTGGCCGAAGGTGGTCACGAGCTCGACGGCCGCCAGTCGTGTCGAATCCGCCAAACGCCGGCCGCTCCAGCGCTCAGGATCCCATCGGTCCAAACCCGGCCCCGCACTCGTGTTGGTCAAGGGAAGCAGCGTGGCGATGGTGACGCCGGCGGCGACGTCATAGACAGCCGTGCCGACGTCGAACGACACCGGAGTGAGCACATAGCGCGCCATGATCGAGCGTTGGGCGAGTCGAGTCGATTCCAGGGCACACTGACGCGCCAGCGCCTCGTCCCCGGCACTGATCCGCGTCACCTCGTCGGGATGCTCGAATAAGTCGATGAGGTGCCACCCGATGGCAGCAAAGAGGTTCGACATGGAAGCCAGATGGATCAAGGCGACATCGAGAGCCACTCCCACCTGTCGCTGTTGCGGTGACTCCGTGGCCCACCGCCCGGCGATTTTGGTGAAGAGCACGTGTTCTGACTCATTCCCCGGCAGTTGATCGACAGCCTCACCGATCAACTCCACGATCACATCGAGGGCTTCTCGCTCAGCCCGCTTTCCTGAGGCCGCCACGGCTGCCATGGCATCGGGATGGACGAACGACTCGGCCGCATCCAAAAGCCCGAACGCCTCGGCCAGCCGGTCGAATCGATCACCGGTATCCGAAGCCGGACCTCCCCACGACGCCAGTCCCACTCGATGGCCAAGGCGTGCCGTTAAGGCAAAGACCTCCACCTCACCCGACGCACCGAGCTCCTCGACCGTCGCTTGAAGCGCTCTTTCCACGTTGGCCAGATAGCTCGTGACGTCATCTCGCCCGAAGAGCTGGTGCGGCATTGTGCGCCGGCCGTCGAACATCTCGTCGGGAAGCTTCCGGCGCAGCATGCGCCAATCGGCCACGCCTTTGCTGGCCCGCTCTTCGGGCAGGGCGTAGAAAGAGGAAACGCCAACCGGCGAGAAGGTGAACAGGTACTGGTCATCTCCGCTGTGCACCACGAAGGTGTCACCCAACGCGCCACGAGCCTCGGCCAAGGCGGCCACCGGGTTGTCGACCGGCACATCCCAAGGCATAGCGACACCGACCGCCACCGGCGGCATGGGCGAAACAGGCATGTCCATCCCGGCGTGAACCTAGGACTGGTTTCCCTCGGCCTGATAGGTCCGGCACGGCTCCCCGCGCAGCGATCCACACGTGGGCAGCGTCGACGTCGCCGTGACGCCGCGTACGGTATCGACGACGAGAGCCGACGCCACCTTCCCACCGAAGCCGACCGTGGCGGTCTGGTCGGTGTCAAGGGTGTCGAACTCCCAACTGGGTCGGTCGCCTCCTGGCGCCGAGAACACGATGCGAAGCGCGGTTCCCGCCCTGAAGGTGTGCTCGATCGGATCAACGGGGATCTTCACCAACGTGTACGAAGTCGGCGACAGTGTGCCGGCGTCCGAGCCGAGGTAGTTGGGATCGGTGAAGAGCTTCGTCGAGTCGCTGTTGTCAACCTGGTCCGAACTGCGCAGGAAACCGGACGTGACGTACTCCTCCTGGTCTGCCGACGGTCGCACTTCGGTCACGCTGACCTGATAGTCCTCGACCGGTGAGGCCGACTCCACCCACAAGTCGACCGTGGCCGGCCCGAAGACGGTGGTGTCCGAGGTGAAAGGAGCGGTCTGGAAGGCGATCCCGTCGGCGGCTGGCACCGTGGTCCAATCCCACCCCGGATCGGCGGCCCACGGGTTACCGCCCGGGGGAAGGCTGGTGGCGGGCCGCGCCGATGGATCAAGGGTGAACGAGGTATTCCCGGCGGACTTTGGCTTGGCGGAATTGAGCGATCCAGCTGATCCGAGGTAATAGGTCGTGATCTTGCCCGGCGCTGGCCACTTCTTGAAGCCCGCCGAGTAGGCCGACTGCGGGTCGCCGGCCCCGACCGCTCCGGCACCACTGTCGAACAGTGCCTCCACCCGGGGCGTTCCCTTGACGAACTCCGCCCGCGCCTTACTGGCATTCTTGGCAGTCGTGAACCGCGTGGCCGGCAAAGGCGCCTGGGCCGAAGTTCCCGACGCCGAGCTGGTGAAGTCGTCGAGGATCACGGCTTCGAGTCCGGTCGGAGCCGTCGGAACCTCGTCAGCCACATAGATGTCCAGGAACTCGAGCCACCGGCTGATGATCTGGGGATCGGTGGAGTCGATGTGTCCGCCGTTGACGATGTTGGCGAACACCGGCGTGTGCTTCGGTAGGGCGGAGAGGAGCGCCGCCGATTGCGGTCCGGTCTGCTCGTCTTGCATGGCGGCGCCGTAGAACACGGGCACGGTGACGTGCGTGGCCCACTGGCTCATCGAACGGCGGTCAAAGAGTGAGGGATCACGGCCGGTTCCGGTCCCGGGAGCCACCATTGCCGGGCCCACCAGCGTAGAAAGACTTTCCGATTGACCGTGCAGGGCCTGGTTGGCCAAGCACTGCGAGGACGTGCCTCCACTGGCCGACAGCTCGGCTTGGATCTCGTAATAGACCCAGGGCTGACCGACCCCCGACACCGGGGTGCTCGAAAGGGGCACCAGCTGGCCTCCACTCAACGATGCCGCCGGCATGGCATCTTCGATGCGCTGATCGATCCACGACGCCGCGAACCCGTCATTGAAGATGCCACCGGGGTAGCCCGTAGAAAAGAGGTCGTCGGTCGGGCTCAGGGGAGTGATGGCGGCCAGGCCGGGCGGATCGGTGCCGGCCGCAGGAAGCTGCGATAGCCCCGAGAAGCTGATCCCCACCATGCCAACCTTGTTGTTCGCTACCCAGTCCTGGTGCGCCACGATCTCGACGGCGTCGTAGGCGTCGTAGTCCGACGGGTAGCCGAAGAGGTCGAAAGCACCTCCGGAGCATCCGGTCCCCCGCATCTGCAGGCTGACCGTGGCGAAACCGGCCATACGGGCCAGCACGGCGCCCACATCGGTGGCGCCGTCGGGAAGCAGGTTCGGATCACCGCAACCCGAGCAGCTGGTACCGAACGCCGAGGCAATGAGGTACGGGATGGGATCGGTGGGGCCGGCGGTGGCGTATCCGGAATATTCGATCACCGTAGGACACGGAGCGCTGGAGCTACAGGTCTTTTGGTAGGGGTATCGCACCGTGGCCGCCAGCTGGATGCCATCGCGCATGGTGATGTAGTTGAGCCCTTGGTGCAGGGGCTGGTTCGTATAGAGAGCGGAGTCGGTGGCAGGGTTGGCGCCAGGGGCCAGCACAGAGAATGTCGGCGTGGTCTCGTCGGCCGTCGTGTCGTCCCACGAATAACCGGTGCCCGGCGTCAGGTTGCGGATAATCAACGACCCCAGCGAGTCGGCGGTACCGGGGTTGTCGGCAACGGCGACCGTGGATCCATTTTGGAGAAGCGTGATGGCATCACCGGCACCGGCGCCCGTGAGCCACGCCTCGTCTATCGATCCGCCGCCCGACAGGCCGGTAGCAGCTCCAGCCGTAGAGGACGGGATGATGGCGGTGACAGCAGGGCCGAGAGTGAGACAGGCGACGGCAACACCGATACCGGCCAGCCTCCTCGAGACACCCCGGTTTCGGCGGATGCGAGAACGGTGCATGTGATTCCCCCTTACCCCCACGGCAGCGGCATCCCCGAGAACCCGATCGCCATGACGAGCCTCAAGATCATGCCATCTCCGCTTGCGCCTCGACGAGTGATTGCTCACTGCCCGTCCTCGGCGCACGCGTCCGGGGCCGAAGCCACCGGCGGGGAGCAGCCCCGAGCAGCTCCGGCGGGATCTTCCACTCACCGCCGAGCTTCTCGTCGAAGGACGGCGGGTCAAAGACCATCTTTCCTCCCGCCGGGTAGGGGCTGAGCTCGCCGAAGACGACTTTCCCGTCCACGTCGTAAAGGTCGACTCGCACAAAGTCGATGCCGCGGCCCAGGGACTGCGCCACGTCGACCATACGAGCCAAACAAGGAGGCGCTTCGATAACGGGGGGCGGCTCGGATCCCCAGGTCACTTCTAAGGGTGTCCAGTCCGGTGCGTAGAACCGCTCGCCGTGCTCGGTGAAGCGGTCGCTGTCCACCTGGATCAATCGCACCTTGCCGTCAAAGACGAAGAACTTGTAGTCGGTCGGGGTAGGGCCATCGGGCGCGCGCAGAAGCTCCTCCACCATTATTCGAGGTGGGATGTCGACGCACCCCCACTGGAGATTCTGGAGTCCGTAGTTGTGACTCAGCCATGAACTACAGGCCGTATGCAGCCGATCAAGGTCGAAGTCGGCGGGGTGCATGACGGCCCAGTCCCACACGACGGGGTTGTGGAGGTCAACGTGAACAAAGGGCGCCCCGGCTGGGGTCCGATAACTCACGATCCATACCCACCCCTGACCATGACTGGGCTTGACCACGAACTCCTGCGGTAGGCGTCTGAGGTCAAGTTCCTCAGGGTGCGCCACCACGGCGTAACACTTGGGAAGCAACTCCGAGCCGACCGCATCGGCCACGTATTGCCGTACAGCGACTTTGTCGGCGAACGTCGTGAGCACGGGGCGTCGGTCCTTGAGGACACGCCAACGCACCTTGTCGTTAAAGGTAACGGGTCGTCGAGCCCACCACGAACCTTGCCGGAACCGCCACCACACCCGAATGCGCCACTCAAAGGGAAGTCCCGATGAAAAGGCAACCCTTTGCAGTAGTGATCTGTACTTCCGACCCACCATCTCCAACGGAGCCGCTCCTCACCCCATGGCTCGCCCATCGCCGCGAATTCACGCGTCCGGGCGCCCCCGCCAGCCGCTTTCACCCCCAACCCATCCGGATACCGACGAAGTACCCGATTTGTTCACGGCTGGGGGCCGTATTCGAATACGTGCAGGGGATCGCTTTAAGGCCCCATTGGGCGGCAACTCTCCGGTCCGGCCGCCGCGAGATCTCCGATTTGGTGGCTTACGCCCCCCTTATTTGCGGGGCTGAATCGCGGAACGACGTTGGCAGGCGCGGGATTGCCCCGCCCGGACCAGCGCATGTGCGAGAAATGCCGCGGATTGTCGCTCGGGGTGGACAGTTTGAGCCATTGCACGACCGATGCGCCTCCAGTACGTTCCCATTTGAAGCGGGTGGGGCGACGGAGAGGCCCGGTGGATGCAGCTGCGGGGGTCGTGGTCCAAAAGTCGAGTTCGACTCGGAAGTGTCGTGTCAGTGGCGATGGTGCTCCTGTGCGCCACTGCTGTCGTCGGGATTGCCGAGATAAACGACGCGTCGGCACAATCCAGTACTTGGACTATCCAAAACCTCCCTGGTAACGACGTCACCGGCTTCTCCGCGGTGGCGTGCCCGGCGGTCTCGACGTGTTGGGCGGTGGGTGGTGACCCCACCGAAACAATCGGCGTGGTGCTCGCCACCACCAACGGCGGGATCACATGGAAGAGCCAGAATGTGCCCGCTGCGACCGGGCCTTTGGCCGGCATCGCCTGTACATCGGCCTCGGACTGCACAGTGGTGGGAGGCGATCCCACCGAGACCACCGACGTGGTGCTGGCCACCACCAACGGAGGGGTGACATGGAACAGTCAGAGCACTCCCGCTTCCACCGGGCCGCTGGTCGGCATCGCCTGTACATCGGCCTCTGACTGCACGGCGGTGGGAAGCGATCCCACCGACACCACCGGCGTGGTGCTGGCCACCACCAACGGCGGGGTGACATGGAACAGTCAGAGCACCCCTGCTACCACCGGGCCTTTGGCCGGCATCGCCTGTACATCGGCCTCTGACTGCACCGCGGTCGGCACCGTTCCCACGAACTCGAGCGGCGCCGTGATCGGCACCACCAACGGCGGCGTGACGTGGACGAGTGAAAACGTACCCACCACTACCGATGCGCTCACTGGCGTCGCCTGTGCTTCGACGATGGACTGTTGGGCGGTCGGGGCCAATGCGGCGGGATCGAGTGGTGCCGTGCTCGCCACCACCAACGGCGGGGCGACGTGGACCACTCAGAACGTGCCCACGAACACCGGCGGTCTGGCCGCCATCGCCTGTGCTTCGACGACGGACTGCTGGGCGGCCGGGGGCAATGCGACGGGATCAAGCGGTACCGTGCTCGCCACCACCAACGGCGGGGCGACGTGGACCACTCAGAACGTGCCCGCCACCGGCGGCGCGTTAGCGACCATCACCTGCACCTCGGCGGCTCAATGTTGGGCCGCCGGAAGTGACCCCAGCGATAGCTTCGGCGTACTCGACGCCACGACCAATGGCGGAACCACGTGGCTCAGCGACATCGGAGGGATCGGACCCGCCGGTGCCACGCTGTGTTTGACCGCCTCTGATTGCTGGGTGGCCGGTGCCGACCCCACCTACACCTTCGGCATGGTGGCCGTCACCACCAATGGTGGTACCACGTGGACCGTCCAGACCATGCCCAGCGCCGTGGGTCCGCTGGCGGGAATCTCGTGCACGTCTTCCGCAGACTGCTGGGTGGTGGGCAACGATCCCTCCGACACCTACGGCGTGGTGGCGAGCACCGTCAACGGGGGCAAGACCTGGACATCGCAAACCGTGCCGAGCAACACGGGGCCGCTGGCCGGGATCTCGTGCCCGTCTTCAACGATCTGCGAGGCGGTGGGGACCGATTCGACCGACACCTATCCGGTCGTGCTCGGAACGACTAACGCAGGTACGACGTGGAGCACCCAAGTAGCACCCGCCAGCGCGGGGCCGTTGGCGGGCGTCTCATGCCCGTCAACCATCGACTGCTTCGCCGTGGGCAGCGATGCTTCGGGGGACAGCGCGTCGATCGTGGCCACGACCAATGGAGGATCGAAATGGAAAGGAGACAAAGTCCCGAGCGCAGCGGGGCTCCTGTCCGCGATCTCATGCGTGTCGTCCACAGACTGTGAAGCGGTTGGCAGCGATCCCACCGACACCTACGCGTACGCACTGGTGTCGACCAACGCCGGCGCGAAGTGGACGGCGGGCACCGTCCCGAGCACGGCCGGACCCCTCACCGGAGTCTCGTGCGTGTCGACATCCGATTGTGAAGCGGTGGGAAGCGATCCCACCGACACCGTTGCGGCCGCACTCTCTTCCACGACGGCAGGCGCCTCGTGGACCAGCCAGAGCGTGCCGAGTGGCGCGGGCCCTTTGACCGCAGTCTCGTGCGTGTCAGCGGCAGACTGCTGGAGCGTGGGGAGCGATCCCAATGACATTTACGGCGTGATCATCTCCACGGCCACCATCCCGCCACCCGTCACCACCAGCCCGACCACCACCAAGGTGATCATCCCCACCGGCGCGACCACAGTCTCGGGAGCCGCCGTGACCTTGGACGCCACCGCCACCGACGCCAGCGGGGTGGAGTTCTGGCTCTTCGGTGGCTCCTACGGCTACAGCGCCAAGCTCATCGGCACAGCCACCAAGACTGCCTACGGGTGGTTGAACACCTGGAACACCACGACGGTGCCCAACGGCTCGTATGCCTTGCTCTCCGAAGCCATCGACGGCAGCACCGAGGTCTTCAGCACCGGTGTGGCCATCACCATCGCCAACCCGACCAGCACGATCATCATCCCCTCGAGTGGTGCCACGCTCTCCGGAGCCGATGTGACCTTGGATGCCACCGCCACCAACGCCACCTCAGTGGAGTTCTGGCTCTTCGGCGGCCCATACGGCTATGCGGCCAAGCTGATCGGCACGGCCACCCGCACGGCATACGGGTGGATCAGCACGTGGGACACCACGACGGTGCCCAACGACTCGTATGTGCTGCTGTCAGAAGCCCTCGATGGCAGCAACGGCGTGTACGGCACTCAAGTCGCCATCACGGTCGACAACACGGCAGCGCCGTGATCTCCCGTTTTGGTCAGGTCGGCACCGCCACCCCATGAGGGCCCCAGTGGCGGGTGGGGCCGGTTCGATGTTTCTGGCGGTGATCCTGAGCGCGTGTGGAAGCACGCCCTCGTCGATCGCTACATCGACGTCAACCACCACGCCGTCGGACTCGGGTACCAGTAGTGGGCTTTCCCCCGATAGGGCGGCTCAGGCGAATCTGCAGCTGGCTCTAGCCGCCGCCAAGACCGCCTACAAGCAGACGTCGAACTTCAGCCTCTCGGCTCCCCCCGAACTGCGGGCATTGGTCCCGACACTGACGTTGGTGGCTCCGGAATTCGACGTGTCCGCCGGCGTCAACCAGGTGGCGGTGTCCAACGATGGAGACAACACCAACCAAACCGTCACCGTGGCGGCGCTCTCCTCCACGGGCACGTGCTGGTATCTGGTCGATGTGGCGTCGTCGAACTCCGAGACGATCACCAGTGGCGACGGCATCGATGCAGCCGGTATTTGGTACGGACACGTCGATGAGGCCACGAGCTGCACGGCCCCGGACAACGGCCCGCCCCCGGGGTCCTCGTTGTCGGGCGGCTGGAGCCACTCGAGTTTCTGAGATCAGCAGCTCGGCGTGCTCTGCACCGAGTGCGACACGCCCGGAAGGCACTCTTCATAGGTTGTGGGTGCCCAGGTTGCTCCGTTGGGCGGGATGAAGAACGGAGGGAACAACGTCTGCAACGACGAGTCGTAGTTGTAGTTCTTTAGATAACCACTCCCCGATGTCAGCCCCACCGGTCCTCGGTAATTCTGGGTGATCGAGCCGAACAGGGTGAGCGTGCCGTAGCTCGACCCGCCGAACCAGTTGTTGACATAGAACGAGTCCGACAGGGCGAGAATGGCGGCGTCGATCTCCACGCTGCTGGTGGTCGTTACCTCGACATTGTTCTGGGCAATGAGCCCGAGAGCGTCATTGGCGTCGCTGGTTGGTTCGCTGCTCACCATCACCTTGTTGGCCGACGGGTACGTCAGGCTCGCCGGGATCACGATGTTCGATTGTGTGGATCCTTTGCAGCTCGAGGCGGCCAGGGTGGTGGTCGAGGCGTCGTTTGTGGTGCTGCAGGTGACGACATCGAGGCCACCGGTCATGGTGCCGCTGATGGTCACGTTGCCGTTGACGAAGATCAGCCCGGACGTGAGGTTGCTCACGTTGATGGGGCTGGTGCAGCTGTTGTGGTTCGTCGACGCGTTGTCGACGACCGGGGAGCCTGAGGTGCCACTCCATGCCACGCTCGTCGTCGAGCTCGAGACACTGAGCGTCATAGTTACGTTGACGGGGGTGAGAGAGCTCGGAGCCGTCCCCCCGGTGATGAAGCAGCCGTAATCTCGGGCCGGAATCAGGTCGTCGGACGCCGTCCGGGGCGGTTGGTTACTGACTTTCGACGCGGCGGGGCCATTGAACGTCGGCGTGCTGGTGCAGCCCGATCCGGCCACATAGATCCCCGCCGATCCCGACGCCGAGTTGTAGATGTTCCCACTCTGAAGCGACGAGTCAATGGTGGGCGACCCGCACATCTGGAACGTGTCGTTCGAAAACACAGGACCGTTCAGCACGTCACCGGTCGTAAAGACTACGGGGCAGCCCGACGGTGGACCGTTGGCGGGAATCCCGGAGACGCCGGAATAGTTGTCAGATGATGGCTCGTCATAGTGCGTCCCGCAGTACTGATAGTTGGACGGCGGGTTCGACTCCAATGCCGCGATGGTCGGGTCGAGCGATTCGAAGTTGCTCCAATAGACGTAGTCAAGACTCGTCGACGGCCTGATGCTGTAGCGGAACGTTCGTACCACTTCCTCATCGCCAGTCCCGGCCTGACCACTCACCTCCAGAGAGATCACACCGCTGGTGTCGGTGGGTGCGTAGGTGTAGTACTCCAACGGCGAGGTCGACGCCTGTACCCAACTGGAGAACGCGGTATCGCTGCCGGTCCCGTTCACACACGTCTTGCAGTACAGCCCGAAAGCCTCGTTGGCATCGAGGTGCTGCATGTAGTCGTTCAATCCAGCTTGGGCGGCCTCGTAGGCGGCTTCGTAGTTGAGGTTGTAAGTCGTCTGCGGGAGTTGGCCGACCGTCGTCGTGGCCAACGCCACGGGAATGGTGGCCAGCATGGCTACTGCGATAAGCACGAAGATGAGCGCTTGACCACCTTCGTCTCCACGGCCGCGTCCCAAATGCCTCAGGTGCACCATCGCATTTCTCAGCATGATCCCGTCGCTCCCAGGGTCCCGTTCAGCGCACTTTGGCAACTGAATGTCGCATTGTTGGCCACGATGTTGGGGTCGGCCAGTTGGGTCTGAACCTCGTGCGTCGCCCCGACAATGGGCGTGTCCAAAATCAACGACGAGGAGACATTGGTGAAGTAAAAGGTATTGGTCGTCGTGGAGTTGCTCGTGGAGGAGACCTCGTTGGTTGTCAATGTGAACGCGCTCGACGAGTCGACGTTGTTGATATCGGCTTGGGTGATGACCGTGCTGGAGGTAGCCCCCGTCTTACAACCGACTCCGGTGCACGTGACAAGCAACACGTGGGTGGTGGTATTGAGCACGATGTTGATGGTGGGCGTTCCCCCACCCAGTGACGCCGTAAAGGTGAGGGCGGTGGCCGTGATCGGTGTGCTTGGAAGCGACGTCGGCGCGGCCGGTGCCGTCCACGTGGCCGTGGCGGCGTGCACGTCCTTGGTAATAGCTTGCTGAGCTTGCTGGAGGTACTCCAAGGACTGGGTGCGGTTGTTCACCTTGACCTCTTGCGCCTGCAACACCGTGACCGTCGCATCGACGGCCACCACGGCGATGGAGAGCAGCAGCGTCGAGATCATGACCTCGATAAGGGACATGCCGGACTCATCGCGGCGACGGTGGAGCGGTCTCATTGCACGTACACCGTGATGACGCTTCCCGCCGCCAGGAGCGATCCGAACGTGCCACCACGGCCGGCGTAGATCCCCGAAGGCGTGACTTCCACGACCACCTGCGTGGACTCGTTCGACGACTTATAAGTGACGGAACCCACCGTGTAGGTGGCGCTCAACAGCCACACGCCGTACGGCAACCCGCACAATGTGTACGACGTGCCCGCCGCCGCGTTCACCACTTGGGTGAGAGTTCCCGTCGACGTACCGAAGTTGTTGGCGTTGGTAGGGGTGAACACGGCGCTTAAGGAGTAAGAGCCGATGGCGAGTGTCGATAGGGCATAGGTGGCGACGCCGGACCCGTTGAGGGTGACCGTGCCGAGCGTCGTCGAGCCGTTCATGAAGGCGACGCTTCCGACCGCGGGCGAGCCCGACGCCGGGGTCACGGTGGCGGTAAAGGTCACCGACGAGCCGAAGGTGCTCGGGTTGGCACTGGAGGTCAATGCCGTGGAGGTGCTGGCGGCGACGACCTGTTGTGACACGGTCGACGATGTTGACGTCTTGTAGCTGGTTGATGACGGCGTGTACACGGCGGCGACGCTGTAGGTGCCACCATTGAGGCCGGACAGGCTGCAGTTTGCGATCCCCGCGGAAAGCGTCACGGCCGAGCACCCGCTGATGGTCACACTGTTGTTGGTGAACGCCACCGTTCCCGCCGGTGTGCCACACCCCGAGGCGCTGCAGGCGACCGTTGCTTTAAGAGTGGCGGCTGTCCCATAGGAGTTCGGGTTCGGAGTGGCCGTCAACGTCGTCGTGGTCGGCGCGCCATTGATGACCTGTGAGAGCGAACTCGACGTGGAAGTCGCCCATTTACTGCTCGAGCCGCTGTAGACGGCGGTAATGGCCTGCGTGCCGACGGCCAGGGTTGATGTCGTATACGTGGCCACGCCGCTCGATGAGACCGTCACCGCACTCCCCATTGCCGTTCCCGCGTCCTTGAACTGGACCGTTCCCGCCGACGGAATTCCTGGGGAGGCGGCACAGGTGGTGGTACAGGTGACGGTGGCGGTGAAGGTGACCGACGCCCCGGCCGTGCTGGGGTTCAGGTTCGATGCCAACGCGGTGGTGGTGGCACAGTTGGAGCTGCACGTGGTCAGGAGAATGACGTTGCGTCGGTGCCGGCCGCGCGACGTGCCAGTCCAGGTGGCCGTGGTGCTGCCGAGCTGTAGTGTCGGCATGACGCCGACACCGGTGGTCGGGCAATTCGAATCGGCACCGGTTCCTGCCGCGTTCGACATCGACGCCGTCACCGCCGCCGTGCTGACCAGGCTGCCCCCGTAGTTCACGTAGATCTTCACGGGGACAAGGTTGATGGTGGGAGAGGCCGAAGCGCCCGCCGCCACTGCCACCGCCGTGCCGGCCACGGTGCCCCCACCCGGGGCGCTGTCGGTGCCGCACGTTCCCGCCACGACGTAGTAGCTCGGGGAGCCGGGCATCGGGAACACTTGGGCCGGCGACGCCGACACGTAGGGATCGACCGTCAGGTTGGTGCTGTAGAACGACAGCGGCGTGGTGTAGATGTCCGACGGCAGTATGGGATGAATACCACTCACCTGCGGCACCGCATACACCGGGGTGACGGTGCCAGCTTCGTCATAGGCGTCATACGGGCTGGTGCTCGTCTCGAAATACAGGGAGGTGGTGGCGCCGGCGGTCACCGACAGCCCCGTTTGCGCCGGAATGCTCGTCTGCTCCTGCTCGGTCATATAGCCCGACACAGAGCCGAATGAGATCGTCCACGTGGGCGAGCCCCCCGACGTCGGAGTCACGTTGTCGAACAGTGCACATCCGCCCGCCGTGGTCGTCACTGTTTGTGCCGTCCCCGTCGAGGGAGTCGCCGTCACCTGCAGGTCAGTGACGGCTTGCCCCGATGCACCTTGGATGGTGACGAGGATCGAGCCCAGACTGGCGCTGACGACCGCGGCTGGTACGGCAACGAGACTGGATTGCTCAACGATGAGGTCCGTACTCGAGGACGAACCGGCGATCCACCACGTGGAGCCTGACTTCGGGTTCGTCCATGTGGACCAGATGGTCACCTTGAGCATGGCCCCCGGATCGCTCGCCGGCGACTGACACTGCGAGTTGGCGGGGTCGAAGGGAGCCACCTCCATCTCGAGGAGATACTGCTGGCCGCCGCTCGACACCGTCGGCAGCGCGCTATCGCCCGTCTCACCGAGAAGCGTGGTCGCCCCGGTCGCCACCTGGGTGTCGAGTGTGCTCGAGGCGATCTCCGTTGCTTCCTGTTCGAAGCGCGAGTTGGCGCCCACCTTGAAAATGGTTCCCAAGAGTGAGGACACCGAGACGAGCACGGTCATCAATACGGCGGTGGCGATGATCACCTCGAGGATCGAGAAGCCTGTCTCGCTGGTGGCGCGCCGAGGCCCGGAGAACACGGCGCGACGCAATTGCCGCTGGCGACCTCCATGTTGGTCCAGGTCCACTTTTTCTCACTCCACGTGGTTATCTATCGGCCGTTTCTCACGTAAAGACGCCGAATTTGGCCGCTATCCAACGCACCACGTACATCGGCACACGGGAGGGTGAAGTTGAGGTGAGCTGGCCCGGAAGCCGCGTTGCGGGCGGAGCCCGGTCACGCGATTGACCTGGGATTTTGGGACCAAGGGGCGGCGCGTCGCTCTGGCCCCGAAGCCCTGCCGGCGGGTAGCCGCGTTCGGCTCGAGGCCTACCTGTTCGCCTGCGCCTTGCTACGGATCAACGGAGACTGCGACCGGCCCGATCCCGGCACAGCTTCCACGTCTCTCGGACCGAGTAATTCACCGCACGATCCGCACACGAGTACGGCGTCGGACTTCACACCACAGGACTTGTGAACGATCTCGATAGGAGGCCCCGATGGTGCCGCATGGCGGTCTCCCCACTGGCGCATCGCCGTGAGCACCGGCCAGAGATCTCGACCTTTATCGGTGAGCCGGTAGTCGTGACGTGGGGGGTGCTCCGAATACGGGACCTTGACCAGCACACCTGTGTCGACAAGCGTGCTGAGCCGCTGGTGGAGGATGTTCCGGGAGATGCCCAATCGACGTTGGAACTCCTCGAACCGGGTCACGCCCATAAAGGCGTCCCTCACGATGAGCATGCTCCACCACTCCCCGATCACCTCGAGGCACTGCGCCACGGAGCAGTCCATCTGGGCGAAGCTTTTTCGTTCCACGAGTCGATGGTAGTCAGTTGCATCATGGAACGCAATCCCGTACAGTGCGTTTTGTGACCGAACTAACTGAGGCGGCCGGAGCCCCGTTGGTGGCCCCGTTGGCACCGGGCCGCAAAGCGATCTTCGCGGTGACGGCGATGGGGGCGTTCATGGCGTCCCTCGACCTGTCGATCGTCAACGTGGCATTCCCCGCTCTGGAACGGTCGTTCCGCCACGACCCCACCTCGACCTTGGCGTGGGTCATCACCGGCTACAGCATCGTTTTCGGCGCCCTGTTGGTCATCGCCGGGCGGACGGCCGACCGCCTCGGGAGCAGGCGGGTGTTCTTTGCTGGCTTGGGGGTCTTCTGCCTGGGCTCGGCCCTGTGCGGGGTAGCACCATCGGTCGTATTGCTCGTCCTTGGTCGCCTTGTCCAGGGGGCGGGGGCAGCCGCCGTGCTGCCTTCCTCGTTGGGTCTCCTGTTAGCTGCTTTCCCAACCGAAAAGCGTTCTCAGGTCGTCGCCCTGTGGGGTGGGATCGGAGCTTTGGCCGTCGCCACCGGCCCGTCGTTCGGGGCGGCTCTGATCACCGGCTTCGGCTGGCGGGCCGCCTTCTACGTGAATCTGCCCATCGGCCTATTGGCGTGGCTCATCGGCCGGCGCGTGCTGAGCGGCTCGAGTGCCTCGAACTCGAAGAGCACGCCCGACTATCCCGGAGTCGTCTTGCTGAGCGCG
Organism: uncultured Acidimicrobiaceae bacterium; assembly: GCA_963793645.1. Taxonomy (GTDB): domain Bacteria; phylum Actinomycetota; class Acidimicrobiia; order Acidimicrobiales; family UBA8190; genus CAWCAW01. The sequence goes on from CAWCAW010000006.1 coordinate 724,333, forward strand.
GCGTTGGCCGCCTTGGTCCTGGCCATCTCACAAGGCCCGAGTTGGGGGTGGACCAGTGTGCGCATCGTCGTAGCTCTGGCCGGAGCCGTCGGCCTCGGTGCCATCTTTCTCTACCGGTCCAGCCGCCACGATGAGCCGGTGCTCGATCTCACCTTGTTCAAGGCGCGCTCGTTCTCGGCCGCCAATGCGGCAACTTTGGTATACGCCATGGGATTCTTCGCCATGTTGTTGGGCAACATTCTCTTTTTGACCAGTGTCTGGCACTACTCGATCCTGGCGGCCGGACTGGCGGTCACACCCGGCCCGTTGGTCGTGGCCGTGGTGGCCGGACCCGCCGGCAGAATGGCGGCACGCGTGGGTTTCCGCCCCGTTCTGCTCGTCGGGTTCGCCATCTTCGCGGCCGGACTGTCGTGGTTCGCCATCCGAGTCGGCCTTCACCCTCACTACGTGACGCAGTGGCTCCCGGGCACCTTGGTGGTCGGTCTCGGCATCGGGTGCACGTTCCCGGTACTGAGCGCGGCGGCCGTGTCGAGCCTGCACCCCGAGCGCTTTGCCGTCGGCAGTGCCGTCAACCAGACCGCCCGTCAGATCGGGGGTGCGCTCGGCGTGGCCCTGCTCGTGGTCATCTTGGGAACCCCGCACAGCGCCACCGTGGCCCTCGATCACTTTCACCACCTGTGGTGGTACGTGGCCGCCATGGCCGGTGTTTCCGGCATCGTCTGCATCGCGCTGCGCCCCGTCCAAACCATGGCGGTCAGTCGTCCGCCCGTGGTCGAAGAACCGACGGACCGTGCCCCTGGATACCTGACGTTGGAGGAATCGGCGTGAGCAACGCCAGTGACGGCCCCGACGACCCCGGGCCCGACACCACTGATTGGGGGCCGGCGAGCAGCAAGACAGTCGCGTGGTACGACCCGATGATCACGGCGGCGGCCGTGGCCCGCTTCAGCGGCGTCGAATTCCTCCGCGCCATACGTGACGGGCAACTGCCTCCGGCGCCGATAGCCACGCTCTTCGGCTTTCAGATGCGCGACATCGAAGTGGGTCGTGTCGTCTTCGAGTGCCTCCCCGATGCGTCGACGTACAACCCCATCGGAGTGGTACACGGAGGGTTGGTATGTACGTTGGCCGACACCGTCGCCGCCTGCGCGGTGCACAGCACCCTCGACCAAGGCGTCGGCTACACGTCGATCGACCTCAATGTGAGCTATCTGAGGCCCGTGACAACCGACAGCGGCTTGCTGCGGGCTACCGGGTTGGTCACCAAGCGGGGACGCCGCGTTGCGTTCTGCACCGCCGAGGTCCTTGACCAAACAGGTCGCCTGGTTGCCACCGCCACCAGCAGCTGCCTTGTCATGGACGGCGGCAACGGCGCCGCCCACTGAGGCCATTGAGATTCGGCCATCGCCATGTCCGAATTCCGCTAGTGCGAGCGCCGTACGCGTGGCACCATGGCGGGCGATGGAGGACTTCGACCGGATGTACCGCGCCGTGCAGAGCCACGACCCCCGCTTCGACGGGTGGTTCTTCACGGCGGTGCGATCCACCCGTATTTACTGCCGCCCGAGCTGCCCGGCGCGCACCCCCATGGCTCGCAACGTCCGCTTCTACGCAACGGCCGCGGCCGCTCAGCACGCCGGATATCGCGCCTGCTTGCGCTGCCGGCCCGATGCCGCGCCTGGATCACCGGAGTGGCTCGGACGCGCCGATGTGGCCGCCCGCGCCGTCAAGCTCGTTTTCGATGGAGTGGTCGACCGCGATGGCGTGGCCGGCCTCGCTCGTCGTCTCGGCTATGGCGAGCGCCAATTGCATCGAGTGCTGATCGCCGAACTTGGCACCGGAGCGCTGGCACTGGCCCGGGCCCAGCGGGCCCAGACGGCGCGCATTCTGTTGGAGACGACCGACCTGCCCATCACCCAGGTTGCCTTCGGGGCCGGCTTCGCCAGTGTGCGCCAGTTCAACGACACGGTGCATTCGGTGTTCGCGCGCACGCCCACCCAATTGCGCGGCGCCAGCCGCCATCATGACCGACATCGCCCCTCGAGCAACGCGCCGGGCCCGGCCCACCGGTCGGACTTATTGCAATCGGTCACCGTGCGCTTGGCCTACCGCCGCCCGTTTGCCGCGGAGGCGCTCTTTTCGTTTCTCGGACAGCGGGCCGTGGCGGGAGTCGAGCACCACGACGGCACGACATACCGTCGCACGCTTGGGCTGACCCATGGCATAGGGACCGTGGCGCTTTCTCCTGAAGATGGGCACGTGCGTGCCGAATTCAGTTTGTCGGACCTACGCGACCTCACCGCCGCCATCGCCCGCTGCCGACACCTGTGCAACCTCGACGCCGATCCGGTGGCTGTCGATGAAGTCCTCGGCTCTGACCCTGTCCTGGCTCCGCTGATCGCGCACCAAGCGGGCCTCCGGGTGCCCGGTTCCGTCGACGGCTTCGAAATCGCGGTGCGAGCCATCGTGGGCCAACAAGTATCGCTGCGAGGGGCCCGGACAGTGCTCGCAGTCCTGGTTGAGGCGGCGGGATCGCTGGTCCCTGACCACCATGACGCCTTGACCCGTTCGTTTCCGACACCACAGGCCCTGGTGGAGCTGGCCGAACGTCGCCCTGAGGTCTTCGCCATGCCAGCCGGTCGGCGGGGTGCCCTCCTCGAGCTGGCCAAGGCCGTGGCGGACGGCCGACTCAGCATCGACCCGGGCGCCGACCCCGTCGATCTTTCCGCCCAGCTGCACGGCCTGCCCGGCGTCGGCCCGTGGACGACGCAGTACGTGATGATGCGGGCGCTCGGCGATCCGGACGCATTCTTGGCGACCGACCTCGGGGCGCGACGCGCCGCCGTGGCCCTCGGCATCCCGGAGCAACCGGCCGCGCTGATGGCCGTGGCGGAGAACTGGCGGCCATGGCGCGCCTACGCCCAAATGCACTTGTGGTCCAGAGCACAACCTCCGCATTCATCGACCAATCGAGGAAAGGACGCGGCATGACCCATCGCATCAAGTTGGTAACCCCCATCGGCACCTTGATCCTGGAAGGGACCGAAGACGCCTTGACTCTCATCAAGCTGCCCGACGACTCCACGTTGGCCATGGCGGCACCCGATGCTGACGACGTGGAGAACCTGCCCGCCCCCCTCGCCGCTGCTGTCGACCAGCTCCGGGAGTACTTTGCCGGCGAGCGCCGGGATTTCGACCTCCCCATCGAGCTGGCCGGGACACCTTTTCAGCGCGACGTGTGGCAAGCGCTGGGCACCATCCCCTATGGCACCACGCTGAGCTATGCGGAGCTGGCCTCCAAGGTGGGCCGCCCCACGGCGTTTCGTGCCGTGGGACAGGCCAACGGGGCCAACCCGGTGCCGATTGTGCTGCCGTGCCACCGCGTGCTGGCCGCCGGCGGCAAGATCGGCGGCTACGGCGGCGGCTTGCCCATGAAGCGCCAGCTGCTCGAGTTCGAGGGACTTCACCCGTAGCTTCCTTGACGCCTCATTAGGATCCGTCGCCGGGCTGGTCCGACGCTGCCACATCAGTGAGCCGGTGGCAGGCTGAGCCAGAGTTCGAGGAGGAAGCGATGGCACAAGAGGTCCGCGGCGTGGTGGCTCGATCGAAGGGTGCGGCCGTCACCGTTGAGTCGATCATCGTGCCGGAACCCGGGGCCGGCGAAGCCCTGGTGCGGGTACAAGCCTGTGGCGTGTGTCATACCGATCTCCACTATCGCCAAGGAAGCATCAACGACGATTTCCCTTTCCTCTTGGGTCACGAGGCGGCCGGCATCGTCGAGGCGGTCGGCAACGATGTGTCGTCGGTTTCCCCCGGGGACTTCGTCGTCTTGAACTGGCGAGCGGTCTGCGGCCAATGCCGGTCATGTCGACGGGGGCGGCCGTGGTACTGCTTTGCCACCCACAACGCCACCCAGAAGATGGCGCTGGCCGACGGCACCGAGCTCACCGCCGCCCTCGGCATCGGAGCCTTTGCCGAAAAGACACTTGTCGCCGCCGGACAGTGCACCAAGGTCGATCCCCGAGCCCGTCCCGAGGCGGTTGGCCTGCTTGGTTGCGGGGTCATGGCCGGCCTGGGGGCAGCTCTGTTCACCGGCGAGGTCGGGGCCGGGGACTCAGTGGCGATCTTCGGGTGCGGCGGCGTAGGATGCGCGGCCGTGGCCGGGGCGGCCCTGGCTGGAGCATCTCGAATCATCGCCGTGGACCTCGACCCCGCCAAGCTCGAGATGGCGAAACGATTCGGCGCTACCCACACCATCAACGCCTCCAAAGACGACCCCGTGGAGAAGGTGCGCGCCCTGACGGACGGAAACGGGGCCGATGTCTGCATCGAGGCGGTGGGTCACCCCAAAGTCATGGAACAGGCCTTCTTCGCCCGAGACCTGGCCGGTACCCTGGTGCAGGTTGGCGTTCCTTCACCCGACATGCGCATCGATCTCCCCATGATCGAGTTCTTCGGGCGCGGTGGCCGGCTCAAGCCCAGCTGGTACGGCGACTGCCTCCCGTCGAGAGACTTTCCGATGCTCGTCGACCTTTATCTCCAAGGCCGACTCGACCTCGACGGTTTCGTCACCGAGACCATTGCCCTCGACGCCGTCGAAGAGGCGTTCCACCGCATGGAGCGCGGTGAGGTGCTTCGTTCAGTTGTCGTCATCGGGGGCTGACGCCACCGAAACAAACCCCGTCAGGTCGGCCGCTCCGTCTCAGCCGGGTAGGACGTCATGGCCCTCGCTACGAATGCCATCACAGTCTCGAGAAACGATTCGTCTACAACACCGTCATCGATGGCTCGCATGGTGCCGATGCCGCGCATCAGCGCTACCACGATGCGTGCCACGTGCTCGGTGGGCTCGGTGGTGACGATCCCGTGCCGCTTGCGCTCGGTTTCAATGATGGCGGCCACCGAATTGATGTCGGCCCGATCGAACTCGGCCAACTTCTGGCGCGCCACCGGGTTGCGCATGGCGTAGAGCGAGAACTCTTGATAAAGCGCCGTCCAATCCGGCCAGGCGGATTGGTATTGGTCCCCGATGAGGGCGGCGAAGTCTGCCAAGTGCGCTTCGGGAGCGCCTTCAGCCGCGTCCAACGTGGCCCGAAGGCGGTCCATCTCCTGCTCGTAGCGAGACTCCAACAGGGCCAAGAACAAGTCTTCCTTGCTCTTGAAGTTCGAATACACCGCACCTTTGGTGAAACCGGCCACGGCGGCTACCTCGTCCAGTGACGCGCCGTGAAAGCCGCGCTCAGAAAAGACCTGCGCGGCGGCCTGCAGCAGGTACTCCCGGGTCTGCTGGCGCCTGCGCTCTGGGGTGAGAGGTTCGAGGACCATAAGGGGTTGTGCTACCGGTCAGCATAGTAGATACTGCTGAGTATGACAGATCTGGCTCAGTATTCACCCCAGGACTGTGCGTCTGACGTCCGTGTACCTGGAGGCAAGGCGGACCCGGCGCCGGCCCCGCGCACAGCGGCGGTCCTCACCCAAGGCCTGGTGCGACGATTCGGGACCAAGGTCGCTGTCGACGGCATCGACCTCGAGGTGGCGCCGGGCGAGATCTACGGCTTTTTGGGCCCCAACGGGGCCGGGAAGTCCACTCTCATCAAGGTGCTGTGCACCCTTTTGCGACCGAGCGAAGGGCGGGCGTTGGTGGCCGGTCACGATGTCGCCACCGAACCCCAGGAAGTGCGCGTCCGGATAGGGGTCGCCCTCCAAGAGGCCGCACTCGATGACCATCAGAGCGGACGAGAGCTTCTTGCCTTACAAGGACGGCTCTACGGCCTTCGACCCTCGGAGGTGCGCAGCCGCCTCGCCGATGTTCTCGAGCTCGTTGACATCGGCAACGCCATCGACAAGCTCATCGGGACCTATTCAGGTGGGATGAAACGCAGGCTGGACCTGGCCGCGGCGTTGATGCACAACCCCGAAATCGTGTTCCTGGACGAGCCGACCACCGGCCTTGATCCCGAGAGCCGGGCCCGGTTATGGCAAGAGGTTCGCCGGTTGAACACCGAGTTCGGGATCACCATCTTCCTGACCACGCAGTACCTCGAGGAAGCCGATGTGCTGGCCGATCGCGTCGGGATCATCTCCGGCGGTCGCCTCGTCGCCGAAGGCCCCCCCGACGTGCTCAAGCGTTCGATCGGCGGCGACGTGATCGAAGTCGCCGTCGACGGGGAGGACGACGAAGCTCTCGATCGTTTGCGACGCCTCAACGGAGTGGAGAAGGTGGCCCGGGAAGAAACGAGGTTGATCGTCAGCACGGCCGATGGTCCGGCCGCCGTCAGCTCGGTGGCCATCGAATTGAGCAAGACCAAGCTCCAAGTGCGGTCCTTGACCCTTAGAACACCCACCCTCGACGACGTGTTCAGGGAGCTCACCGGAAGGTACATCGAGGAGAAGGACGGCAACCGATGAACAGTGTGTCGACGGCCCCGATTGTGGGCCGACAGCGCGGGTTTCTCCACGACCTCTGCACCGTGGCGGGCCGGGCGCTACGTCAGATTCCCCGCGAGCCCTTTTCCGTGCTTCCGGCCGTGTTCGTGCCCGCTTTCTTCTACACGACCAACCTCGGCGCACTGGAGAACGTGGCCCACGGCGCTCCGGGCTTCAGCTACAAAGCCTTCCTCATACCGATGGCCATTGCCTTCGCCGTGACAGGGATGTCGAGGGCGCCGACCCTCGTCACCGACATTCAAAGCGGGTACTTCGACCGCCTGTGCATGACGCCGATCCGCCGGCTCTCCTTGCTCTTGGGGCTCATGGCCGCCGACGTCGTACTCATCGTGGCGCTGTGTATACCCGTACTCGCCATTGGTTTCGCCATCGGCGTTCGCTTCGCGACCGGGGTGCCAGGGATCCTCGTCTTCATCGGGTTCTCGGCCCTGTGGGGGCTCGTCTTCACGGGCTTCCCCTATGCGATTGCCCTTAAGACCGGAAGCCCTGCCGCCGTCAGTGCCTCGTTCGTGCTCTTCTTCCCCCTGTTCTTCTTGAGCGACGCCGTGATACCCAAAGCGGCGCTCACAGGCTGGTTCTCGACCATTGCCACCTACAACCCGATCACCTACTTGCTGGCGGCGCTGCGGTCATTGATCGACACCGGGTGGCAGGCCGGCGAGCTGGCCGAGGGCTTTGCCGCCCTGGCCGGCATCGGGCTGGTCAGCATGACGTTGGCGCTCGTCGCCTTACGAAACAGATTGAACCGGGGGGCTTGAGTAACCCCGTCTTCCCCCGGTTCCCCCGAGAGTCAGCCTTGCGTGACGTAACCCGCCGGCGGGATCGGAATCGGCAAGGGTCGTCCACCCTTCGAGACAGGGGCCCGTCGAGTCCGAGAAGATCGGATAGAAGTGGTCGAATGTCCATCCCGACTCGAAGACGTCGATCTCATCGGCGGCTCGGAATATCTCGAGCATCCCCGTCCATGTCGTGTTCTGCGGTGAGGTCTTCATCGCAAAGCGCATGACGGGAACATACCGGGGCGGGATCAGCTTGGATTGGCAGGAAACGAGGGTGGGGCGTCGGTAGGCGCGTTGGCCCACGATGGGTTCGGAGAGCCCCCTAATGTGAAGTCGAGCTGTGCGCCCATGTCAGTCACCGATGCCGGCAACCACGGGCAGTCGTATTGGACTGTTCCACTTGCTGAAGCAGCCGCGCAGGCATTGGTGCTCGACGCGACGCCTTGCACCTCAAGGCCCTGAACGTATGGCGTGGCGTCCGAGGCGGCCGGCGCGTCGATGTCGATAGTTTTCCCGTCGGCCAGAGAGACGGTGATGTGAGGAAAGAGCGGACTGCCGAGCACGAGCTCGCCGCGCCCCGGCACTTCCGGATACATCCCCAGTGCCGCCCATACATACCAAGACGACATGGCACCAAGGTCGTCGTTGCCCGGCTCGCCGTTCGGCGCCGCTGAGTAGAGGGTCGTCTCGATGCGTCGCACGACGGACTGGGTGCGCCACGGTGCACCGGCGTAGTCATACTCCCAGGGGACACCCAATGACGGCTCGTTCCCGGCCCAGTCGTAGGGTTCCTTTCGACTCGTGTTGAGCTTGGTGAAGTACTTGTTCAGTTTGGCGATTACGGCCTGGTTGCCACCGAGGGCTTCGAACAGACCGTGAAGATTTTGAGGCACGCTCCAGGTGTACTGAATGGCGTTGCCCTCCTCCCACCCGACTTGACCGATGTCGGGCAAAGGAGACCGCTGAAAGGCGGGCCCCGGCGGAAACGAGCCGTTAGCCAGGCGTGCGGCGAGATACCCGGTGGTTGGATTTACCAGGTTTCGCCAGTTCTGGGCCCGTGAAATGAAGGTGTCATATGTAGCGGAGTCGCCCAGGCTCTGGGCCAGCTGTGAGATGGCGAAGTCGTCAATGGCGTACTCAAGGGTCTCAGAACCCCCCACTGTGTAGTTGAGAGAGGTGATGTCGTGGCGATCGGCTTGCACGTAGCCCGTCGACACGTACTCAAGGAGGTCTTGGCGCTCCGGATAGACGCCGTTCGAGGCAGAAGGGTCGGTCGCTCCTTTCACCATGTCCGCCAAAGCCGTTTGGACATCGAAATGGCGAGCACCAAAGGCATAGGCAGCGGCGATGATCGGATCCGCCGAATCGCCATTTTGCTGAGCCGCATCGGAGTCGGCCACAGCCCATTTGGGTAACGCGCCACCCTGGGCCCCATCGGCCAGCAATGAAGAGACCATGTCGCTCATCTGTTGTGGGACAACGACAGCCAGGAGTGGAACCTCGCTCCGGTAGATGTCCCACTCCGAGAAGTTCGAGTACTGGGTATACCCATTCGCCACATGGATCTTCCCGTCGAACCCGATGTAATCCCCGTTGGCGTCATCAAAGACACTTGGCTCCAGCAGCGAATGGTACAGAGCCGAATAGAATGTGTTTTCATCGGCCAACGTTCCCCCGGCGACTTGGATCCGGCCCAACAGTTGGTTCCACGCCACGGTGTCGCTTTGTTCGAGCTCCTCGATGTTCCAACCAGGATCGTCGGCTTCAATGTTCAGCCGGGCGCCGGCCACACTCACATATGACACTCCTATCTGCACTTGCACTTGGCGCGTCATCGGCCCGAAGCTGACGTACCCCCCAGACTGAGTTCGAGCGCTCGTTCGTGATCCGGAGGTGACGGTGGCGCCATGCCACGTTCCGAATCGAACAAACGGCACGTCGAAACGCGCCGCGAAGTAGAGCTGGTAATTCCCGCCCGTTCCACAGAAGCCACCGCTCTGCACGGACCCGTCCACCTCTTGGTCGCCGACGATCGAAACGGCTGACGCTGACGAACCGTCGGCGCTATCAGCAACCTTGAACAACAGATTGCCGTCACCGGTTCCCGGAAAGGTGAACTGCCCAAGTCCCGCTCGAGCGGTGACGGCGAGCTCGACTCGCACAGCGGGGCGACCGATCGTGACCGCGTAGCTCCCCGGGTGAGCGACTTCCGTGGCATGAGAGAAGGGGGCCGTTTGGGCGACAGGGTTGCGCCCGATCGCCCCCACGGTGGGGAGTATGGGGACATCGCCATAAATTGAGCACCCCGGTCCGCTCATGTGCGTGAGGCTGAAGCCGCTTATAGCGGCGTCGTTGTAGGAGTACCCGCCTCCCGTGGCCCGATTGGGAGCAGTATCAGGACTCCACTGCAACATCCCAAAGGGCATGTCGGCGCCGGGAAACGTATCGATGTTCCCGACGCTGGCGCCGCCGATCCCTGTTCCGATGAACGGATCGACGAGCTGGCTCGGCGCAAGAGAGCCAGGCGCCATCGGGCTTGTCGTCGGCGGGGTGCTGGGAGTCGAACGTGGCTCTGACGATCGCTTTGGCGAGCCGCCACATGCGCTCAAAACGACGGCGCACTGGAGCACCACCAGCCCGATAGCGAGCGTTCGCATGGCGCTGGGCTTGGTCACGACCACGATCCCCCCGCGCACTAGGCGCATGCTACCGACACCATTTGAGGGTCCACAGGACCGGGAAAATCGGCCGACAGGGGGCTCTGCCCACGACGCAGCTTGGCCCCACCTGCGCAATTGGGACACTTGTGGGCGCACGCATTACCGCCGGGACCGCAAAGTCCCAGGTGGAAGGGCACGAATCTCGTCGCGTCGCTGAGGCGCAACTCCTCTTCACTCCACATGTACAACACGGGTAAAGGAGCGGCCTTCGATTGCCGACGATCTTTCCAGTCATGACCGCGCCGACCACACTTCACGATGACGGCCGTTCCCGGACCGTCGAGCCGACATCGGAGCCGGCTCCCGCCCTCGATGAGGGCGACCGGGGATCGACCGCCGGGGCCAAATGGCACCCGGGCTTGCGGATGCTGCTCACCTTGGTGGTCTTGGTCCCGATGCTCTCGACAGGAGTGCTCATCGCCTCATCGGCCACCTCGGCTTGGAACTCCCGCCAGCACGCCCAGGCGGTAGCCAGGGACGCCACTCAACTCAAGACCGTGGCCGCGGCCAGAGCCGAGATGAACTCGCTGGAAGTGCCCTTGTCGGCGGTTTCGTACGCGGTACAGATCGGGATCAGTGAAACCGAGCTGGACAAGCTCCTTCGCCCGGCGGTGCCCTACGGCGTGCAGCTGTCCCAGGGGACCGCAGCCATCGCCAACTTCCCGACCTTCTCGTCCACGCGCACGCTACGTGGGGACGTGACCAAGCTCAAGACCATGATCCCCGAGGTCGCCGCCAACCGGATCTCTTTCACGGACGTGCACACATTCCTGACCCAGATGGCCTCCGCCATCGACTCGGTGTGGTACCGCGACTACAACAAGCTCCAGACGGCTGTCGCGCTATGGCAGCCCCCTGGCACCTTTGAGGTGCACGCGTCGGCACTCCGACAGGCCTACGCAGCATTTCTGGCCGGTGGTCACGAGGTCGAAGGCGCCATCTTCGTTCTCGAAGGCATCGGACCGCCCGATGCCAAGCAAGAGCTGATCCAGTCCGCCGGCGAATTCCAGACGGCAACGAGCCAGTTCGCCGGTCACCTCAGTGTCCAAGCGCATATGGCCTGGCGCCACATCAAGACCAACCCGGCCGATCAGCAGTTCGCAGGCATCATCACGCAAGGGGTCAACGTTGCACTGAACGGCTCTAAACCACCGTTCGCGGACAACCTGGCGTTTGCCGGTTCCTCGATGATCGCAGGACTTCGCTATCTCAGTGATCTGGACAGGTTGGTGACATCAGCGTCACAGGATCTCAACCACTCCGCTCTCGTTCATGCTTCTCAAGCGACGCACCGCCTCATGGATGAGCTCCTCTTCCTGGCCGTCTTGGCAGTGATCTGCCTCGCCAGTGTGGCCTTCGCAGGCCGCATGTTGACTCGGCCGCTCAAGAGGTTGGCCTACGCCGCCCGGCAGGTCCACAGCGGCAACCTTGCTCTTGAGGCCATGCCCGATAAGGGCCCCCGAGAAGTGGTCACCACCACGGCTGCCTTCAACGACATGGCATCGACCCTCAAAGCCGTCGAGGCCAAGGCGGTGGCCCTTGCTGCCGAGGATCTCTCGAACCCAGAACTCCTCGCACCGCTGCCGGGACGCACCGGCCATGCCCTGCAGGCCTCGGTTGACTTGCTCGCCACCAGAATTCGCGAGCGCGAGCTACAGCGGCAGCTTTTGCACGAGGCCGCTACCCATGACGCACTCACCGGCTTGTTGAATCGCGCCGCCGTCCTCGAATTTCTCTCCCATGACGTGACCCGGCGCCGCGAAATGGGCGAGACCGTTGGCGTGCTGTTCATTGACCTTGACGGTCTGAAACCCCTCAACGACACCTACGGGCACGAAGTCGGCGACTCGGCCATCTTCCAGACGGCGATGACCCTCGTGCAGGTCACCGACCAATGTGACGTGGTGGGCCGCTTGGGTGGCGACGAATTCCTCGTCGTGCTCTGCCACGAGCACAGCTGTGACGGCACCGCTGTCGTGGAACGCATTCAGAACGCCGTGGCGCAATGTCGGATCCCCGCCCGGGACATGCTTGTACCCCTCGAAGCGAGCGTTGGCGTCGCCCTGGCGCAGTGCGACCCGGACACCGACCCGATGCATCTAGTCCGCCAGGCTGACGAAGCCATGTACGAGGCCAAGAAGGCGGCGCGCGCTGTGCGGGAGCGCACCAACCTTACTTTTAGCTGATTCGACGGCTGGTACGTTCGAAAGCAGGCACCGGGGCCCCGTCAGCTCTGCACATCAGGCGGGCTTTGCCGCTGGATTGCCAGCAGCGCTATGTCGTCATCGTGATCTGTATGGGCACCGATCACGCGATCACAGACGGACGGGGGATCGATCTCACCACGAACGACACAGTCGGCCAAGACCTCCATGCCTCGTTCGACCCCCAACTTTCGCTCGCTCATCACGCCATCGGTGTAAAGCAATAGAAGTTCCCCGATATGTAGCTCGCCGCGCCACGGCGACGCCTCGATAAACGGTGCACCCAGCGGGGGAGAGGGCTGAACGGCCACGAACTCGGCACCACCGGGGCGCACGAGCAGCGGCGGGTAGTGCCCAGCCGAGGCAAGGGTCGTAACTCCCGTAGTGACATCGACTTGGCCTATGAGTGCGGTGGCAATGCGATCGAAACCTACCCGCCTCCACACAGATTGCAAGGCCGAGATCAGCTCGTCGGGGTGCTTGCCTTGACAGGCCAGTACGCGTGCCGCGCTCCTGAGTTGGCCCATAAGGGCGGCGGCACCGCGGTCGTGACCTTCGACATCGCCGATCATGAACCAGGCCAGATCGTCCGCCAAGAGCATGAGATCGTAGAAATCGCCCCCGACCTCCAGGCTCTTTGTCGCCGCTGCATAGCGGCTGCTGACCAGCAGCCCCGGAATATCGGGCAGTGTGATGGGCAACAGGGCAGCTTGAAGGATGTGAGAAGTCCGAGCAGCCATGTCGAGCTGCTGTGCGTTGGCAGCAACCGCGCCTACTTGTTGGGCTAGGCATTCGGCGAAGTCGACATCTTGAGCACTAAAGGAACGTGAACACGACACCAGTGTCAACGAGCCGACGACCTCTCCTTGAGATCCGATAGGTACGGCGAGATAAGAACGGAATCGCAGCGCCTTCGTCAAGGCGTAATGCGATTCATCGCGCGTCGTGGCTCTGAGAAAGGCGTCATTCATGAACGGCGCCCAGCTCGTCTGGCCCAAGCGGATCGCTTTGACGGCCGGATGATCTCCCGAAGGTTCGGGGGGGTACTCGCTGCGAAGGCGATCCACCAAATGTTGGCGCTCCGGATCGTGGTGTTTGGCCACCAGACGTTTCAGATGACCGTCCTCAACGATGTCGATCAAACAGATGTCGCCAAATGCAGGTAGCGCGGCGCCAGCCAGCCGGTCGAGGGCTTGGGTGAAATCAGATGCCTCAGCCATGATCTTGGCGGTCTCCGCGAAGAATGCTGAGATGTCGGCCAACTGGCGCGACCTCTCGAATAGCCGGACCCGATCAAAGGCGACTGCGAGCCTGTCGGCAAGAAACTCGAGGAGCTCTGTGTCAGCCTCACTGAAATGACGTAACTCGCAACTGGCGACATGCAAGACGCCAAGAACGGTCTTCTCGGACATGATGGGCACAGCCGTCACGGAACGAAGTCCGTGTTCTCGCAACGCCGGGGACACCAAGGTGACAGTTGACAGGTCCTCGATTATCAGAGGCTGTTTGGTGACAAGGACTTGGCCGGCCATTCCTTGGCCGGCCCCGATCTGCAGTCCCACCGTGCGGTCTTCGCCGAGTCCGAGCGAGACACGAGCCACCAATGCGTCTTGGGCCTCATTTGCCAACAGCAGAGCCACCGAGTCGGCATCGAGCACTTCCATCACAATCGCCAACGCATCAGCATAAAGAACGTCGAGAGATTGGTCGGTCACTGCCGCGTCAGCAACGATCGTCAGCTGCCTCCACAACTCCGCGGCCGCATCCCCAACAGCACGCGCCGCTCGCTGTGCGGCAACAAGTCTCTCGCTGCCCTGTTGGTAAGCCACGTTCCCTTGCTCCACCGCAATATCGGAGCGAGGTCGCTCCCACTTCTGGCGGTGATTTGTCCAAAAACCCTAGCAAGGATCGTCCGACACGGCGCCTGCGGAATGGCGGCCGGGGGTGGCGGGCGTGACACTGACTTAAAAGGTGCCCTCCAGATCGCCGAGGCGCTCTCGCAACATGGCCAAGCTGCGAACAAGCAGTCGAGATACGTGCATCTGACTAAGCCCAATGCGAGTGGCAATTTCCGATTGTGGTAATCCTTGGACGAAGCGAAGTCGCAAGATCGTCTGCTCCCGCTGGGGCAATGCCTGCACATGAGGTTCGAGGATCGCTCGCCATTCGGCCGTACCGATCTCTTCAGCATCGGTGCCGAGGCGGGCCCCGAGGCCCTCCTCATCTGGCTCAGCGCTGTCGAGCGATGTCGAGCGATACGACTGCCCAGCCTCCAGTGCTTCGAGGACCTGCTCTTCGGAAGCGCCCGTGTCGGCGGCGAGCTCGGCGATCGTTGGTGACCGCTGAAGCTGTTGGGACAATGTCGCCACGGACTGGTTGAGATGCAGATACAGCTCCTGAAGCCGCCGGGGGGCACGGATAGCCCACCCTTTGTCACGGAAGTGGCGCTTCAGCTCCCCCAGGATTGTTTTGGTGGCAAAGGTCGTGAATTCGACGCCACGCTCGGGATCGAAGCGATCAACCGCCTTGATAAGGGCGATGGAGGCGACTTGCACAAGGTCGTCATACGGTTCGCCACGATAAACGAACCGACGCGCCAGATACTCGGCCAGGCCGATATGGGCCTCGATGAGCTCTGAACGGAGTTCCTGATCATCATGGCGCGCCAACTCTGCGAATTTCTGCTTGAGATCCTCACGTTGGCCCGCGTCGGCAGTCATCACTCGGGTTGAGCTTTACGCCGCAAGCACAACCACTCTCGACGCACGCCACCCACCACATCACTGCCGTGCTCGTCGACGAGGGCGTCGAGGATGCGTTCGGACAGCTCGAAAGACGGGTCGTGGCGAGTGGGTCGTGAGTGCTGCCCGTTGGTTGATGGTTCCTCGTCGGGAATGAACGTGCCCACAACCTCCAACGTCCCTTGGTCATCCCATTGGAAGAGCACGTTGATGCGGGCGGGGCCTGTTGATGCGTTCACCAGTCGGATACACAACTCATCTACCGCCAAACGAACATCTTCGACCTGTTCATAATCAAACTTGGCTTGGGCGGCCACGGCCGCTCCGGTCATGCGGGCCAACACCAGCATCTCCGCATCAGCCGCCAGTGTCAGCTCGACGCGCTTCGACGAGGTGGCCCCCGTGATCCCCGATAGAAACGTGACTTCAGTCATCGTTTCACGGGATCGTCAGGCGCAGCCACGATCGTAAACACATCGTCCAGACGCGTGAGCTCCAAGATTCTCCTGACCTGAGGCTGCACCACCACCCGAATATCCCCCCCGAGTTGTTGTAACTCGTTGTGAGCGCCGATCAGCACGCCCAGGCCGCTTGAATCCACAAATCCAACCTCGCTGAGATCGACGACCAGGGCTCGCGAACCGGCCGCCATGAGCTCGGCGATTTCCGTCTTCAACTTGGGGGCGGACGCCACGTCGAGCTCACCTCGGGCGTGCAGCACCGTCACACCCGATTGCTCCGCCACCGTTATCTCGAACTCGCCATCACCGGTCACCCTTTAGGAGTCCCTTCATCGTTTGCAGATGCGAAGTATCTAGGCCGAACTCTCGAGCCACCCGAATCATGCCCAAAGCGACCAGTGGCCAACCGTTCGCCTCTTTGACCTCCGCACCTAGGCACGCGACCAAGCCAAGTCGTAGCCACTCGCCTACCGGCGCATATGGACACGAACAGTCGTTCCGAAGCGAAAGGACCTGACCTGCACGAGCTCGCACAAGTGATTCACAATCCACAAACCCCGTCCATCGTGAGCGCCGGTGGTGGGGCGGATCCGCCCGACAAGTGGTTGGTCGAGCTGACCATCGTCGGATACTTCGCATATGAGGGAACCAGTCGTGCGCCAGATTCGCAGACTTCCCGACCCTCCGCCGTGGCGGATGCTGTTAGAGGCCAATTCATTGACGGCTGCCACTGCGTCTGCCACGCGCATAGCGTCAAACCCCGAATCCAACGCCTCTCGCCGCACTAAAGATCGCACTTCGCCCAAGAGCCCCATCGTGAATGCCAGGTCGACGCAGGAGGACGGCGTTTCGGACAGAGGTTGAGATGAAAGCCGGGCGAGCTCCTGGGTTCCGAGATAGGCGTCACTGGCGTGACATGACGTACCTTGCCGCATGAAGGGGTGCGTCCGCCGTGCCTCGTCAATCACGTCGTCGGGGAGCGCATTCGTGTCATACGGGCACATCAGGGTGAAGTTCGCCCTGTCGGCAAAGGCGATGTTCAAGAGCCCTTCGTGACTCTGGCATTCCACCAGCTCGTCCGTGCTGCGTCCGGCCCAAATGGGCTCCCCGATGCCACGCAACGGGCGATCGCCGTGCCCGTTGGCGAACTCGGCCCAGGCCGGGATGATCCGGGCCGGGTTCACACCAACCTCGTTCATGTCTGCGAAGGACACGGCGTCTTGTTCAACACCGAGCTGATTTCTCAATAGGTCGATCTTCCGAGAGCTGACAACAGCCAGAACCGGTTCTGCCGCCCCGATCGATGCCCGTAGGAATTCCGTCGCACCGACGATGAACTCGTCCTCGCCGGCATAGAGAAACGCCTGGTGAGAGAAACCGTGGCCCTCGGTGACGTCAGTGATCACGGATCCGCCCACCGCGTTGCCATCTCCGGCGTTGATCCAATCCCCGACATCTCGCCGCCATAGCCACGTCGACCAGGCGCGTGCCCGGCCGAAGCCGTGGCGGTCTCAGATCCGCGCCCCACCGGTGTTCGAGTCGGCTTCACCATGACGCGGTCCCTGCCTCGTTCCTTTTCCATCCGGGTCGGGTTCGACCAGATTGGAACCTGTTCCACTAATACCCCGGGTGGCCGTCCGCCAACCAAAAGCGCGCCCGTTCCCCAAAAACAGGCTCTTTACCCTCGATGTCCAGGCAAAATGGCTGTCGGGCCCCGCGAAACTGGTGAGCTCAGCGCGAGGATCTCCACGCTCGAGCCGTGGGATCAAGCCGGTTGCTCGTCCGGACCCATCAACCCTCTATTCGTCTCCCGGGCCAGCTCGTCCGAGAGTCGCCATCGTCTCATCTTGATTCGGCGACTCCTTACTTGTTTGGTTGTGAGCCTCGGCGTCTCATGCTTCGGATCCTGGGGATGCACGATGCGATCCGTGATGAAACGCGAGCCGCTGGGTACGGTGTCGCTATAGACCATCGAACACAACTCCCCGCCGTGCCTGCGAGCGCTGCGGCTGCACGCCTGGCTTCTCGCGCCGTGTTGGAGGAATGGGAGCTGTCTGATCTCGATGACACAGTCTCGTTGCTGGTAACCGAGCTCGTAAGCAATGGGGTGCGCCATGCTCAGACCCAGCTCGAGTTGGTTCTTACCTACAACGGATCTTCGTGCTTGCGCATTTCGGTCTCGGATGGGAATTCACGACTCCCGACGCCCAAGCCCCCAACGGACGCTGCCATCGGAGGGTGGGGGCTCACCCTCATCGAGACCATGTCGGCGCGTTGGGGTACCGACGTCGCGCCGAACCAGGGTAAGACAGTGTGGGTCGAGATTGATACCAGGCATCTCGCCCCGCGGGATTGAGCCTAGGGTCCTTCGCCTTCGATGGGCGCTAAGAACTCCACGTGTACGCGCTCTTCGGGTCGCCTCTCGCCTTCGGCTGCCACGGCACTAAGAACTGCTTTGTCAGCGGCGGTCAGCGGCGGCGGCGCCAGGCTTCGAGGGTAAAGTCGACGGGCTCGCACCACATTCACTTCGGCCGAATATACGGTGACCTCTGCTGCCAGATAAAGAAATGAGATCAGTCCAATAACACTTCCAAAATACCCGTAGGTCTGACCAGCGTGCCGCAGCGTGTGACCGACGAGCAGGGTGCCGAATCCTTGAAGCACGCTCCATCCCACGCCGGCGAGAACGGCTCCAGGGATCAGAAGATTGGTACTGATTGATTTGGGGGTGAGGATACGAAAGCCCACCACGTACAACGCCACGTTCACCGCAAGGCCTGCCAACCCGGCGAGGATCTGAAACCAGAGTGCTCCATGGCCGATCGTCACCAAGCCCGCTAGGAAGGTTGTCAACGTGACGTCAAAGGCCAAGAGAACCAGGAACTCCACGCTGCGGCCAAGTCGGGGGAGAAATCCCGGACGGATCACCCCAGGCACATTCCATACCTCGGCCATGGCCCGCTGGGCCGCCTGGCTCACGCCGAACGATCCCCAAATCAGGCCGATGAGGCCGACGACAAGGCCAATGACGCTGCCCGAGTGCAAGGACCTCAAGCCGTGCTCGGCGATTTGCTGCCCCACGATCGGGAATTGACTGAGGGTCGAATGCAGAACGCGGGTTTGCAGAGCGGCGTCCCGAGAAAAGAGCAGTCCAACGAGGGTCGTAAGGATGAGCAACAGGGGAAAGAGCGAGATGAACCCGTAGTAAGCGATGAGTGCGGTCAGGTTGCCGCCGTTGTCGTCGCCGAATTTCTTGATTACACCGAACACGACCGAGGGCACATGATGCCGTTGCTGAAACCCATCCACACGTCGGACAACCTTCTCGACCCGGTTCACATGGCCCGTTCTACCCGATAGGCAAGGAGAAGTACCCGGGCTTCCCCCTTTGGCCGCCCTCGAGTACCCGCCTACACCCCTGCGTGCACCATGGTTGGACTCGGCGTCAGGGGCCAGCCACTATTGGGGCATGAATGCGGAGGGTCAGAGAGCTGGATCGTCGACGACTGGTACCTCAGGCGCGGCAGACCGTTGGTGGCAGACGGGCGTGCTCTATCAGGTGTACGTGCGCTCGTTCGCGGACGACAACGGCGACGGTGTCGGCGACCTGCGAGGGGTATTAGGCAAGCTTGATTACCTTTCGTGGCTGGGCGTGGACGGCATTTGGCTCAGCCCCGTGACAGTGTCGCCCGATGCCGACTGGGGATACGACGTCTCTAATTATCAAGACGTCCAGCCTGCGTACGGGACATTGCACGATCTTGACGAATTGATCGAGGCGGCTGACCGTCGCGGCATGCGCGTGCTTCTCGACTTGGTCCCCAATCACACCAGCGATCGCCACCCATGGTTTGTGGAATCCCGATCGTCGAGAGACTCGAATCATCGAGATTGGTACGTGTGGGCAGATCCCGGCCCCGATGGTGCTCTGCCCAACAACTGGGTGAGCTGTTTTGGCGGACCGGCGTGGACCTTCGACGATGCAACGGGTCAGTTCTTCCTCCATAACTTTCTGCCTGAGCAACCCGATTTGAACTGGTGGTGCGGAGATGTCCGAAACGCCTTCGACGACATCCTTCGCTTTTGGTGGGATCGGGGTGTGGCCGGATTCCGCATCGACGTCTGCCACATGATCGTCAAAGACGCCCTTCTTCGAGACAATCCGCCGGCCACCGAAAGTGACCCCCTGGGAGTACAGCTGATGGGGCAGCGCCCGCTGCGGACCAGCAACCAGCCCGAGGTCCATGTCGTCCTGCGTGACTGGCGTGAGCTGGCCAACCAGTACGACCCACCACGACTCCTTCTTGGCGAGACCAGCGTCGACGAGCTGGAGCCGCTGGCCATGTTCTACGGCAACGGTGATGACGAGCTACAACTCGGCTTCAACTTTCCGTTCTTGGAGACAGCGTTCGACGCCCACGAACTTCGCGACATCGTCGAGCGAACCGAAGCCCTGTTGCCGGCGCCGGCGTGGCCGGTATGGACCGGATCGAACCATGACGTCTCGCGCCTAGCCACCCGATGGGCCGAGGGGGATCCGGCCAAGGCACGCCTGGCGCTCTTGATGCTGCTGACCTTGCGAGGTACACCAGTCCTCTATCAAGGCGACGAGCTCGGACTCCAGGACGCGCCGATCTCCAAGGACCAACTTCTCGATCCTGTCGGCCTCCGCTTCTGGCCGGCCTACAAGGGCCGCGACCCCGAACGAACGCCCATGCCATGGGAGGACGCTCCCAACGGCGGCTTCACCAGCCCGGAGTCCACACCGTGGCTCCCCGTAACCGATCCTTCGACCTGCAACGTCGCCGACCAGCGCCGCCAACCGGGATCCATGCTCAATTTCGTGCGCGACATCATTGACCTGCGCCGAACGACGCCTGATCTCGCATCAGGCAGCTATGAGTCGCGCCCCTCCCCGCAAGGCACCTGGGTATGGCGTCGCGGTGTAAACACGACGGTGGCCCTGAATTTCTCAGATGAAACCATCGAGGTTCCTCTGGCGATCCAAGACGCACAGATCGCACTCAGCTCCCGGCCCGGGAGCGGCGTCGTAACCCGCGGCGGCGTGGTTGATCTCGGGCCGTGGGAAGGCATCATCGTCACCGACGCCACGCACTCGACGTAAATCAGCTCAGGCGTGACCGCCGGTCACGATCGGGGCGTTTCCCACGGGTATGACGTTCGTCGTCGTGCTCTACGCTGGGGTCGATGGGCTGGACTCCCCCCACACGCGCTCTGTGGGTCGAAAAGCTGGTGGCATTCGGGCAAGGGCTCGGAGACGACGGCCGGTCCATCGTCTCGCTACAAGCCGATGATCTCGTGACGGCCGCCTCGGCGGCGAGCCGATTGCACGACGTCGGGGATGACTGGTTTCGCGAGCCGCTCGAACGTCTCTGCCGCGCCCTTGACGATGAGGCTGAGCTCCACTTGGCAGGACGCATCCGAGCGAGAGCTGAGCTACAGCTTATCCTCCAAAACCGGTTGCGTCTTATCGACTTGTGGAAACGAGAGCCTGGCATCGACAGTGAGATCGTCCGAGCCCCGATCATCGTCACCGGATTGGGCCGTTCAGGAACCACCTTGCTCCACGAGCTATTGGCGTGCGATCCGGCTAATCGGCCGCCACTTTTGTGGGAGCTCGTGCACACGGTGCCCGGTGCGGCGCCTGGACCGGTACCCCATGGCAACCAAGAGTCCGCTGCGGAGCACTGGGCGGCACTGACCCATGCCGAGATCACCCTCATGGACGAGATGGTTCCCGCCTTTACGTCAATGCACGAGAACGGTGGGCACCTTCCCACTGAGTGCATCTTTGCCTTCGCTCATCAGTTCTCGAGTGACCAGTTCACCGGTCTGTACAACGTGCCCAGCTACACCATCTGGAAGAGCGGCCAGGATCAAACGCCGATCTACCAATGGCATCGCCGAATGCTTCAAACCCTTCAATGGTCCGCCCCCACCGAGCGCTGGGTGATGAAGGCACCATCGCACTTGTCCGCACTCCCTTTGGTATTCGCCACCTACCCTGACGCACGTGTTGTCATCACCCACCGCGATCCCCTCCGGGTCGTTGGATCGCTGGCCGACACAATGGCCACTCTTCACTGGATGCACTCGAATCGCGTCGCACACCAGTCGCTGATCGAATTCCTCTCCTTCGGGGTCGAACTGCAGATGAACGCCGTCTCCGCCGAGCGGGACGAAGGCGCTCTTCCGGCCGACCAGATTGCCGATGTCCTCTATCAGGATCTTGTCGCCGACCCCATCGCAACCGTGGCCCAGCTCTACGCCGAATGGGACCTTGAGCTATCGGAAGAGGCGCTCAACGAAATGCAGCGCTACATCGGCGCCCGGCACTCAAGTCGCGCTGCGGGCGATCACAACTACCGTTTCGAGGACACCGGTCTTGACCTCGCCGAGCACCGCGCCCTAGTCGCTGATTACCAGGGGCGCTTCGACGTGGCATCGGAAGTCTGACGCTGCGTCATCATCCCAAGCTGTCGATCGGCGCCAGCCGACACGTCGGATGGGGAGGGTGGTCGGCTAAGACCCAGCGCACGATCATGTAGCCCTCGCGCCGTCCGCCCGTGTCGAGCCAGTTGGGCACACCGGGTTTGGTCGGCGCGATGACGAGCTCCCAGTCCCCATCAGCGTTGCGTTGGGCCGTGTGGTTGTTGAGGTTGGTGGTGGTGTACCGGTAGTCGAGGCTCTCCATCCATGCCGTAGTTGTCGTGAGACCCCAATACAGAAAACTGTTCTCGGGATTGTGCACCGTGACCACCAGTGCCTCTCCTTCCCCCAGGACCCACCGAGCCCCGTGATACGTCATCTCGGCGTTGCTGTGCGATCGAATCTCGTCTTCTTGCGCGGCTACATGCTCGGCACCAGACGTTCCGCCGAACGTGTTGACGTGGGAGCTCGTATCGCGCCACATGGTCACGGCGGTGGCGGCGACGAACTGCACGAACATCCCGGCGAACTCCATTTTGGCGGCCAACTCCTCGACCCCCAGAACGGGAGGCGGGACGTCACCCACCAGATCCATGCGGAGCTCCGCCGGCGAATCGTGTTGGCGATCGAAAAATGTCTCGCGTACGGCCAGTTGACCAGTTCCGGGAACCAAGATGATCGAGTTCTTCGGAGGCGGGTCAGGCATCTTGTCAGCGGGTGCGATCAGAATGTCGACTTCGCCGTTGGACCCCAACTCGAATTCGTCCAGATGTGTCTGCACCGTGGTCCCCGTCCGACCACCCACTGCTCCTTTGCCGACCGGCGTGCCAAAGGTCAACCCCACGTACGCCGCTTGGCCGCGGGTACCGGTCAAACGGTACGACATCGTGTCGTCGAGGGCGCAAAACGCGTAGCGAACGTCGGGGTTATCGACCAAGAGTTTGCGGTATTCGCTCTGGGACTGAAAAAGCTGCGGATGCAGAGGGTCGGATTTCTCGATGAACCATTCCTGGGCCAACGAAGTGAGGCGGGTAACCCAGCGATAACCCTCGGCCAGGTCCGTCTCCGTGCGGGGCACCCCTTCGGCGCTGCGCACTGTCTCGATGGCTGCCTCCTGGGCGTCTAACCACGCCTTCCAGGCGGCGTCGAGGCGGCTATCGATCTGGTCGCTCATCTCGGCGATGTTAGGGGAACGGGTCCATCATTGGATACCCGAGCATCCCCCACTCTTTGTTAGTGGGCCGTCGGATGCCGAGGTTGATAGAGCATCATCTCAAGGTCCCCGGGGAGAACCATGGTCACGGTAACTCCCCATGGCTGGGTCTCCGGCTCGCCCTTGAACGAGATGCCCTTACCTCGGAGCTCAGCCATGGTCGCCGTGATGTCGTCGCACATGAGTGACAGCTCGTGGCGTGGCGCGTCGCCGGGATGGACGCCCACCTCGGCGGGAGGTAGAGCGAATATGAGCCAACCGCCTCCGGCGTCGACGTGGGACCAGCCAAACGCACTGTCGAGCACGTCTCTCAGCGCGTCGGCTTCGGGCGAATACAGCAGTGCGTGAACCCCGGTTATGGCCATATTGTCGCTCCTTTCCTTCCGGCGTGCTTCCTCCACCGTTGGAGGAATCCCGTCAAGCGTTCTCGAAGACATCGTCGCGGTGCCAGTGGCGCTCCAAGCGGCGTTCGGCGAAGAGCCAGTGGCGGCCTTCACGTCCGTAGGTGTCGTGATAGTGCAAGGCCATCACCAGCATTCTGCGGATACCCTGGCTCTCGTAGACGTGATGCGCGATGCATGTGGTCACACCGGTTACGTGATCGGAACCGGGGCGCACAACGTGGCCGCCAACCATATGCGTCGTCGACAAATATCGGGCCAGGCCGCTCCGTACAGCCGCGGCTATGGCGTCTCGCCCCGTGCGGACGATGGGTTGCTCTGGTGTAGCGGGCGAAAACGTGGTGACCAGACGGCCCCCGACCGTGAACAGGGCGGCGGCTGCATCGACGTCTTTCTGGTCGATACACAAGGCGTACGCATCAACCAGCTGCCGTAACTCCAGCTTGTCCGTTTCCGTCGGTTCCATCAGTCTCTCGTTTGCAGTCGGTGTGTGAATCGGCGGGCCGAAGCGCTCAGATGCCGACCTTGATGCCGCTAGTTTGCACGATCTCCGCTGGAGAGAGTGATTCGTTCTCGGCTCTGGCTACCTCCGCTCGGTGCGCGTTGGCCCACCCAGGCCCTCGCAGGACGTACGAAAGGCGTTCATGCCAGGATTGCGAGGAAGCCACGTCGCGCAACATCTCGACGTATTCATGAGTGGCGATCCGCGCTGGACTGAACGTTTTGATGTTCTTGGTCAGTCCGTAAACGACGCCATCGCCTTCGGGCTCGAAGGTTCCGAAGATGCGGTCCCAAATGATGAGGATGCTGCCGTGATTTCGATCGAGGTACTGCCGATTGGAGCCGTGGTGCACGCGGTGGTGAGAAGGCGTGTTCAAAACTGATTCGGTTGGTCCCAGGCGACCGATCGTCTCCGTGTGGATCCAAAACTGGTACAGCAGATTCACGCCGCGGGCGGTCTCCACCAGCGCCGGCCTGATGCCGAAGAGGCTCAGGGCGCCGAAAGGCACGAACGTGCCGAACGCCTCGGCCACCGGCTGTCTCAAGGCCGTCGAAAGGTTGTAGTGCTCGCTCGAGTGGTGCACCACATGGATGGCCCACATGTACCGGCTCGTGTGCATAAAGCGGTGGTCCCAGTAGTACACGAAATCCCAGGCAGCTATGGCAGCGCCCAGAGCCAGCGCGCCGGTCCCCAAATCGGGCACGATACGACGGCGCCAAAGACGCTCGGGCGTCGTGCGCGATGCCCAGGTGGTCGTGATGGCCACACCCCCCGCCACCACGGTGGCGACACCGCCGACTGCTGCCACTCGACGGGCTGTCCGCTGGGCCGACTCGCCATCGACGCGAACAGGAAGTGTTGTCATCGTGCTGCTCGGCCTCATCAACGGCGCCGACAGGTCGTCGGGGTCGGCCGGTGGGCTCTCGCTCGCGATCCGGCGTGAAACGTGGTCCGCTGCCGTGGTAATCGCGGCGGCACCCAGGGCGCCCACCACGAGCGCTTTGCCGAAGCGCCCCCGACCGGGCGTGAAGGGCCGCAAAAGCTTCGGCATCACCAGGGGTGCAACCAGACTGATTACCCCCATGGTGAGACTCGCCACGGTGTCGCGTCGCTCGTAGTCGCCGGCCGTAGGGCCTCGGTCCTTGGCTCGGTGACGGAGCCACAGATAC
The DNA here is from genome assembly GCA_963793645.1 of uncultured Acidimicrobiaceae bacterium. GTDB lineage: Bacteria > Actinomycetota > Acidimicrobiia > Acidimicrobiales > UBA8190 > CAWCAW01. The sequence continues at coordinate 749,420 of CAWCAW010000006.1, forward strand.
TCAGCGCCCAAGGCGGCGAAGTAAAACGGCACAGCCAGGACCGTGAGGTCTCTGGGGCTGCCAAAGGTCTCTTCTCGACGACCCATCGCACCCATTGTGGTCGCCCGGAGCCGAGGCGTCGACCGCAGGCCTGCGGACTCCACGTCGGCCGACCCCCCGCCCACGTGTCCGAGCGGCCGCCTTAGGATCACGCCAAAGACGTCACGAGGTCATATGAGTACTGCCGAGCCCGAATCAGCCTTCCCCCAGCTCACGGCGCCCCAAATGGACCGCATCCGCAGTCGCGCTGATCGGGTCGCTCTCGAGCCCGGCGCGCTGCTGTACGAGGCCGGCGACGCCGACTACGGCTTTTACGTCGTCGAGTCCGGGGAGATTGAGATCATCCGCGCCGCCACGCCGGACTCGCCGGTCCAGGTGGTCGCTCGCCATGGCCCTGGTCGATTTCTCGGAGAGCTGAACATGCTCACGGGCCAGTCGGCTTACCTTTCGGCCCAAGTGTCAATGGCCGGAACTGCTCTCCACATTTCGCGCCCCGACTTTCGCCGTTTCATGTCGGAGGACCCGGAGCTCTCGGATGTAATCCTGCGCAGCTTCATCGCCCGTCGTCAGATCCTGCAAACAGGCGAGGCGGCCCGCAGCATCGAGATCATCGGCGGCAGAAACTCGGCAAGCACGCTGGCGCTGCGCCATTGGGCCACGCGACTGGCCATTCCCCACGTGTGGATCGACATCGACACTGCTGGTGGCCTGGCCCTGCTCTCCTCGTTGGGTGCGACCGCCGGCGAACTTCCCGTGGTAGCCACGCCCACCGCCGTGCTGCGACAAACGACGCCGGGGATGCTCGCCGAAGAACTTGGCCTGACGTTCCGGTCGAGACCCGGTGAGGTCTTTGATCTCGTCATCGTGGGCGGCGGCCCGGCGGGGTTGGCGGCGGCCATGTACGGGGCATCCGAGGGTCTGAACACCGTGCTTGTCGAGGCCGTCGCCGTGGGAGGGCAGGCGGCGGCAAGCTCGCGAATCGAAAATTACTTGGGCTTTCCCTCGGGATTGCCGGGTGGCGAGCTCACCTCGCGGGCCTTGGTGCAAGCGCAGAAGTTCGGCGCCAGAGTCACCAGCCCGTGTGAGGCGTCATCACTGCACGTCGGCGACGGGCAGTTGGTGGCCACACTCACCGACGGTACCGAGATAGGGGCCCACGCCGTGATCATCGCTTCCGGCGCCGCCTACCGGAAGCTCGACCTCGAGCGCTGGTCGGAGTTCGAGGGGGCCGGCATTTATTATGCGGCCACCGAGCTCGAGGCCCGATCGTGTGGCGGGCGCGACGCCGAAGTCGCCGTCGTAGGAGGGGCCAACTCGGCCGGACAGGCGTCGCTCTTTCTGGCGAGTCGAGGCGCCCACGTCCGACTTGTGGTGCGCGGCACGGATCTCGCCGACGGAATGTCTCGCTACTTGGCGGACCGGATCATAGCTGACCCCCGGATCGATCTGCATACCGGAACGGACGTCGTCGAGGTCAACGGCAGCACCACGTTGGAGGGGATCGTCTTGCGCGAGAGCGCAACGGGAGAGCATACCGACGTCCCGTGCACGGGTCTGTTCTGCTTCATCGGTGCCGTCCCCGCCACCAACTGGCTCGATGGCGTCGCTCTCGACGACGCGGGGTTTGTCCTCACCGACACCGATGTCTCCGCATACCGAGTCCGAGACTTCTACGACCTGCTGGGTCGAGAGCCGTTTCCCTATGAGACGAGTCTGCCCGGGGTATTCGCAGTCGGCGATGTTCGCAGCGGCTCCATGAAACGAGTCGCCGCTGCCGTCGGCGAAGGGGCCAGCGCCGTCCGATCAGTACATCAAGCCATCGGGAGTTGAGCGAACTTGAGTCTCAGCTTCCTCGCGTGATCGCCGCCACCTCTTCGGCCGTGAGTTTTATGGCGGCCGCTGCAATATTGGACTCCAAGTGCTTGACGGTCCCCGTTCCCGGTATGGGGAGGATGTTGGGAGATCGGGCCAGCATCCACGCCAAGACGATCTGACGTTCGGTGGCACCGTGTTGTTGGGCCGCCTCTCGGATGGCGGGGTGACCGTCGAAGTCCAGAATCGGTGCATAGGGCACGAAAGTGAGCTGTTCTTGCTCACAGAGATCGACCAGAGATTCTGACGAACGATCGCTCACGTTGAACCTGTTTTGTATCGACACCACCGGGGTCAGTTGCTCTGCCACCCGGAGCTCGGGCTCCGTCACGTTCGACACCCCGATATGCCGGATCTTGCCTTCCTCCTTGAGCTGCACCAACAGGCCGATGGACTCGCTGATCGGCACCTTGGGATCAGGCCGGTGGAATTGATAAAGGGGGATCTGCTCAAGCCTGAGGCGGCGCAAACTGCCCTCACAAACCTCCCGCAGATGCTCAGGTCGACCATCAGGATCCCATCGGCCCGGACCGGGGCGAAGCAGACCACCCTTGGTGGCAATGACGAGATCCTCCGGATACGGATAAAGCGCGGCCGCAATCAGATCCTCGCTGACGTCGGGCCCGTAGGAATCGGCCGTGTCTATGAAGTTGACGCCCAACTCCACGGCGCGCCGTAGCACCTCCTTCGCCACGTCAAGGTCCGGCGGCGGACCCCAAATGCCGTCCCCGGTGATCCGCATGGCGCCGAAGCCCATCCGGTTCACGGTGAGATCCCCGCCGACATCGATCGTTCCGGCTGCCCCGGCTGTGGCCTGTGAATTCGACGACATGTGCGCTCCTCGCGTGCTCAAGACTCGGTCCAGGAGTGGTGGACGTGGCCCATCTTGCCTGATATTTGACCGCCGGTCACTGTCGTGCCAGCTCGAGAACGTGGCCAACGACCGCAGTTCGATGCCGCCAATCAGAGTTAGATTGCTGATCCGGCAGGGCACCTTGGCGGCGGGTTTCGAGATCGGCCTGACTCGATGGACCGCTGTCACGACAAGGAGAGATGACATGGTGGCCACGCAGGCCAACGCCATGGACCACGTAGTTCTCGTCCTATTCGAGAACCGCTCGTTCGACAACCTGCTCGGTCGCCTGTACAACCCCGGCGATGTCCCCTCATTCGAAGGTGTGATCGGCAAGGACTTGAGCAATCCGATCCCACCGTGGGCTGAGAACGGGATCGAGCACAGGGTCGTCCCCTATCAGATCGCCGACGACATGGACATGCCGAACCCAGACCCGGGTGAGGAGTACCAGCACACCAATACACAGCTGTTCAATGTGTTGGACGACGTCAACCGGTTCAAAGACGCCACGCAAATGGTGGCCCCGTTCAACGCTCCCCGCGACGGTCAGCTACCGACCATGGACGGCTTTGTCACCGACTACATCAGTTTTTGTACCGTCGAGATGAAACGACAGCCGACGTACAACGAGTACCGACAGATCATGACGGGCTACGGGCCCGAGCAGGTTCCTGTGTTGAGCGCCATCGCTCGGGGCTTCGGCGTCTTTGACCACTGGTTCAGCGAAGTGCCCTCGCAAACGCTGGCAAACCGATCGTTCTGGACAGCGGCCACGTCGTCGGGGTTCGTAGTGAATCGACCGGCGACGAACTTCATTCATCACAATCTTGCCGAGACGATCTTCGATCGGCTCGAACAGCACGGCAAGACCTGGAAGGTGTACATACTCGAACCCGATCCCGTCTCCTTTACCGGGATCATCCATATGGCTCGTCTCCGAGACCGTTTTGCCACCAACTTCGTGCCGTTCTCGGAGTTCGAACAAGACGCGGCCCAGGGCACACTGCCAGATTTCTCGCTCATCGAGCCGAACCTCATGGCCGGGCACGGCGATTACCACCCCGCCTTCGGGAGAGCGCTGCTTCCCGGTGTCGACGTTGCGCTGGACCCGCCGTCTTCGATCCTGGCCGGGGAGGCGTTTCTGGCCCGCATCTACAACGCCGTCCAATCGTCAGACTCGACGGCCGGCTCCAACGCGCTGAACACCACCTTGTTTATCGGGTGGGACGAACCTGGCGGCACCTACGACCACGTGCCACCCGGGCCCGTGCCCCCACCCGACCCCACCGCTCCAGAAGGACAGCTCGGCTTCCGCTTTGATCGATCGGGCTACCGGGTCCCGGCCATCATCATCTCGCCCTGGGTGGAACAAGGCAGTGTCTTCACAGACGAGTATCGCCACACCTCCATGATCGCCACGCTTCGAGAGGTATGGGACTTGGGCGATCCCTTCACTGGTCGCGATGCCGCTGCCAAGACCTTTCACCACGCCTTCACCCTTACAACCCCTCGTGATCCTGCCTCGTGGCCTGCGGTGAGCCCGCTACCGGTGGCGACCTTCCAGGCCGAGCGGGTTGCTGCCGGCGAAGCCCTGGGCGTACTCGGCAAGCACGTCTGCCACGGCCTCATTGCGCACGCCGGTCATCTCGGAATACCAATGCGTCCGGAACACACCGCGGCCGGTGCCGAGATCTCGCCCACGTTGGCACTAGAGCTCGTCAGCCGCATCGGAGCACGCCTGTTCCCCAAGCTTTCCGAGCGGAGGTCGCGCCAATAAGCCGACCGACGGTCCGGCGGTGGCGAGATCCGCTGCTGATCGGGCTGTCGATATGGCCAGAAGTGGGATTGTTCGACCCGCGACGCTCTCCGCTACGTTCCCCGTGATGCGACGGCGGCCCGTGGGAGGAAGGCATCTCCCCCATTTTCAGTACGAGGGCCTGCGACGGGGGTCGAAACCGTGAGCGAGCCGGTGAGTCGTTGGCCGAGTTTCCACCCCGCCATTGTGGGGCGGGAAGATGCCATGGCTGCGCTGTCGAGCTCGGTACGACGCCTGATCGACCTGACCGTCACCAATGACGCCCCGGCCAACGTCCTCGAGGAAGTCGTGGCCCGGCTCGAGGCCGTCAACGACGAGCTGACCACACACGTTCCGGACCAGCCCCATCCCCGCTTTGTCGACCCTGACACCGTGGACCCACCGGTTCCCATCAATCGGGTCGAGGCCACTATGCACGGTGCCATGCCTTTCGACCCCGTCATCGGAGCCTTCAATCCGATCGCCCTTCCAGTGGACATCAGCTTCGAGCCGCCCCTCGCTATCGGCACCGCCTGCTTCACCACCCCGTACGAAGGAGGGCCGGGCTGGGTACACGGAGCGGCTCTGGCCGCCACCTTTGACATCGTGCTGACGGCGGCCAACCACCTCTCCGAGGCGGCGGGGCCGACGGTCTGGCTGACCATCCGGTTCAAGCGGCCAACGCTCGTGGGGGTGGAGGCAAGGTTCGAAGCCGAAGTGGTGGCCAATGATGGGCGCCGCGTCACGAGCCGGGGTCGCCTCATTCAAGACGGGGTCGTCTGCGTGGAAGCCGAAGGGGAGTTTGCCGTCATCTCAGCCGACAAGCTGCGGCGCGGACGCCCTGAGTAATCCGGACTTGAGCGGGCCTCGGCGCGCCGTCCCAGCCCACCCGGTTAGCGGAGCCGGCGATGCGTCCGGCGGGCGGATGAAGACGACGGCCCCGGACATGGTTTCCTGATGCCAGTAAGGCCAACATTGAACTTGTCCCCGTTGAAGCCGATGGCATCGTCCTTGGCGCAGAATCGAGCTCGGTTCGAGGAATACTCGGCGTTGAACACGGCCTTGTGGCCCATATATGCCGACAGCAGGCCGCAAGAATCGTACTGGTTGCACTGCTCGGTAAGCACCGCGTCGGCTAGTGGGTACATGTCGGTCGCATAGCTGTCACCGGTATCGTCGGGGTTCTTGATCCACCAACCAAGTCCGAGACCGTGCATGTAGTTGGCGAGCTTTGTCATGTACTGCTCTTGGATGCTCTTGGTTAGCGAAAACCCACTGTTGTCGCCGTACTCTTCGTCGATGTCGGTCTCCACGGCATCGAAATGCTTCGCTGCGCACTGCTGATTGATCATGGACTCGACGATCGAGAGTGTGGCCGGAGACTGAATGTTGAGGTAGTACTCAGGGTATCCAGGAACCTTGTTCCCGAACTCACCGGCTTGGCTGAGTTGGCTGTAATAGGTGGTCGGAATTCCTTCTTGCGCGGCCGAGTAGTAGTTGCCGGCCGCCCCCACTTCGACGTAGCACACAACGTGTTTGCCCATCTGGTGCAACGCCGTGACCGTGGAGGCCGGGTTGATGATGGCATCGATGTCGAAGATCACCGGGGCGGGGGCTCGTTGACCATCGGGGAGTTTGTCGTCAGTGCCCATCTGGCGAGCATTGGTTACGGTCAATGGATTGCTGAGTTCCCACTGCCAAGGTTGATTGCCGAGCGATGGGACCCACCACGTGGCTGCAGTGGCGCGCGACAAAGAGGGAATGCCGATGAGTGCGACGACCATGACCAGCACTACGGCGAGGCCGATCAAGAGATTTCTCTTCAAGAGCCGGATGAATGGACGCCCGACCCCTGTCACCGCAGTAATTGTACATCCGCGCTCTGACGTCGCCCTGGGGCGCCCAAGCCCTTTTGGAACGGGCACAGACCCCGTCGTGCGTAGCGCCTCGGAGGCCGTTAGGGGAGCGTCTCGATGAGGTGGATCACATCGTTGGGACCTAGCCCTGGCGAGGAGCAGGCTTCATCCCCTCGACCACTCCGATGGCAACGATGTTCCGGGGCCGCAGCCACACTCGTCACTGTGGGTGAAACAGCACGCCCGACCTCGAGCCAGGCAGGAAATGGGTCGCAGGACCTACGCGCCAAGCCAAAAAGGTGGCCGTTTCCTGTAGGGACCCCGGTGAATGTGTCGATAGTCCTATTGCCGCTGACCAGGGGCGGTCCTGATACTGGCGATGGGGAAGTGGGACGAGACCCTTTCGTGCCGCGTTCTCGGACCGGGTATGACCGCGTCGAGAAGTGAGGAAGACCAGATGCCGGCTGTGTCGAGCACCGAGCGCCAAGGGAGCGGCGAGCGAAGCGGCCGCGCCCCGAGACAGCTATTTGCGCGGCTGACGGCCCAGACGTCTCGGCCCGGTAAGCCCCGTGCCGCCAGCGACCGGGAACGAGGAGCCGTCCTCGTCGAATTCGCCCTGGTCGCGCCCCTCCTGTTTCTCATCCTCTTCGGGATCATCGAGTTCGGTTTCATCTTCAAAGACAGTCAGGCGTTGAACAACATGGCCCGTGCCGGCGTCCGCGTGGGTGCCATCACCGGAGACGCCACCGACCCCAGTTCGGACTATCAGATTCTCACGGCGATTCTCGGCGCCGATGCCGGCCTGAGCGGGCAGATCCAAGAGGTCATCATCTTCGATGCCACACCGGCCAACGGCAACGTTCCCGAAGCTGTTCCCCAAGCGTGCCTCAATGCTTCCCCAACCTCCAACGGTGTGAGCGGCGACTGCAATATCTACTCGTCGACCGAACTGAAGACGGTCTCTCAAAACCTCACTTCGTACGACAGTCAGATGATCACGGACTTCGGTCCTACCGGTTCGGGCTCCAATGTCTGCGGGCCTTGGGACGCCGCCTGGTGCCCCAGTCAGCGCATCGTCTCTCAATCCGGTAATAGCGGTTCAGGGCCCGATTACGTCGGCATCTACATCACGGCACTCCACACCAACGTCACCGGCTGGTTCGGCTCGCGCACGTTGACTGATACCGCCGTCATGCAGCTCGAACCACAGACGCCATGACGCCACAGCCGCCTGCCGATCAGGACGGCAGCAGGTCCGGCTCCCGGCGCCGCGACGAAAGTGGGGTCGTGCTCGCCTTCTTCGCCCTGTCGGTTCTCTCGTTGCTGGGTATCGCTGCCCTCGTCGTCGACTTCGGCTACTGGTCACTGCGCGCTGAGCAGATGCAACGGGCGGCTGACGCCGCCGCTTTGAGTGGAGTGGCATACATGCCGAACTTCACCAAGGCCGAAGCAGTGGCCGACAAGGTGGCGGGTGACAACGGGTTCACCGCCAACACCGTGGCAGTGAGCGTGCCGTCCCTGAACGGCCAGCCTCAAGATGACGAGTTGGCGGTCCAGATAACCGACTCCAAAGTCCCCACGTTCTTCGCCAAGGTGTTTGGCCTCGACTCCATCACCGAGGTTCGATCGTCGACCGCCAAGTACGACCAACCCGTTCCGTTGGGCAGCCCGGAGAACTCCCTTGGCACGGGAAACCTCTCCTGTACGGGGTCTGGTGCCACGTGTGAGAGCGAAGCCAACTACTGGTTGGCGATCAGTGGCTATTGCACGGCCCGGGAAGATGGCGACGAATTCTCCTCCTACTACGACGGGAACCACCAGAACTCGGGCACCGTCTGCCCCGTCAATTCCGGTAATACGTCGACGACCTTTAAAAATGTTGACTACGACCCCAACGGCTACGTGTACGACTTTGACGTCCCTGCCGCGTCAGGTACGAGCACAACCGGTGAGAACGTAACGGTCGAGATCTACGACCCCTCCTACGTCCCCCCTGTCGCGAATAACAACTGCAGCGGTGGCGGCGGCAGTCCCGCCGGCGACGAATCATTGATGGCGTGCAACATCCCCACCACGATCACCACCAACTGGTTGCTCTACGGCCCCGGTGATGGTGTCTACGACCCGAGCCTCGATCCGATCCTGGCTCCTCCCGGTGCGTCGAGGAGCAATCCCGGCATTTTCGCGAGCGGCGACACGACGTGCGAAGGCAAATGGTGCTCCTTGTACTTCATCCCCGCCGGATCGCAGGCAGGAAACTACTACCTCAATCTATGGACCGCAGCAGGGCAGGGCGACAGCGCTGGCACCAACCAATTCGCGCTACGCGCTCTAGTGGGTGAGGGTCCGAACGCCTGTGGGAACGTACAGGCATACGTGTGCACGGGGGCTTCCGTGGATAGCGGCACGTTTACCCCCTGCTCGACCATTGCCGAAGGCGCCCTTCCCGCCAACGCTCAGTGTCCCGAGGTTCATGGTGACACCGCCATGAGCATCTACGTGAACTCAGCCGGTACGGCCGAGTGCACCACCGGCAGTGTGGCACGTATGGAGCAAACGTCGCAGGGACAGCCCAACCCACCAAACTCAGTGACCGGCCAGGAGCCGTGTGCCAGCTTTTATCTGGCCCAGGTGTCGCCGAGTTATGCCGGTAAGACCATGACCATCACCCTGTTCGACCCAGGTGAAGGGGCCACCGGCATCGAACTTCTCCAACCCGACGGAAACCCAGCCAGCTTCACGTATCAGACGGTCGATTCCTCAGCCGAGGACGGTCCCTATACGAGCGATCCTCCCTACTACAGCGATGACGGCAACAACCCACCCAAGGCCACTACGGCGTGCATCTGCAATCCCGGCCTCAAGCCCGGTCCTTTGAACGGACGCGCCAGCGCATCGGAGTACAACGACCGCTACCTTGAGATCCAGACCACGCTGCCTTCGGCGACGGTCCTCGATCAAAATGGCGGCTGGTACAAGGTCGAATACGTCTTCAGCGGCTCGTCGGTCTCCGACCGCACGACTTGGAACGTGTCGGTCGGCGGAAACCCCATCCACCTCACCAACTGAACGCCGATACGCATGTGGACCGAACTGCATCGCTACTGGGTGAAATGGGTGAACTGGCACCCGTCCTCACGCACTGCCTGGACCATCGTGGTGACCCTCGGTGTGCCTTTGGCAGCGCTCCTTACGGTGGTCCTCTGGCCTTCGGGAACACCTTCGTCCAACCTGGCGTCACCGGTGCAATTCCCCAAAGTGACGATCCCAACGACGACCACCCCACCACGAGGCTCGGGTACATCGGTGACGACTCCGGATTCAGGGGGCACCGGGACAACTGGTTCTGGGCCATTGGGCACCGGGACCACGGGTTCCGGTCCATTGGGCGGAGCACTGGGTGGAGCATCGGGAACGGGGGCAACGGGAACGGGTCCCTCCAGCGGCTCATCAAGCACCACCCCGCCGGCGGGCGCAGGGTTGACTGCAGCCCCGTCGGGTGAAAGCACCACGATCTCTTCAGGAGTCGCCAACCCTCCTGGAACGGTGCAGTCCGTCATGGTCACCCAAGGCGACCCTACCTACGCGGTTGTCCAGTATGGCGGGAGTTCACCCACCAACGTGCTCCTGCACCAAAGTGGATCGGGATGGCAGGTGCTCGGCGAAGGCTCGCCGCAGATCTCCTGCGTTCCGGGGTTGCCCACGGATGTGGTGGCGAGCCTGTCGGCAGTAATGCAGTTCTGCGGCTGAACTTGCCGCATCGCACCCAAGCGGACGCTTACGACGGGTGAGTTCGGAGGTAAATCAGAGCGATTTTGACCATCGTTTCGGCCTCGCTGTCGAGTTCGCTCATGTTGCCCGTCGCCTCCACCGAGACCAGGACATCATTCGTAGCGGCGGATACGAAGGCAACTCCTCCATCGGCATCCGAGGGCGGTCGCAACAATGCATTGGATCCGTCGATCGAGATCGTCGCCACCGACCGGGGCGGTTGGGCGACACTGGCCTTGAAGGCTTTCACAGCGCTGGAGTTTTGATCGAGGTAGATGTCGAGCGTGGGCGAGGACGCCGACGTGTGCCAAAGACACGAGCTGTCGTCGGCCAGATTCGCTTTGGTGGGAACGGCCACTGCTGACGATCCAAGGATAGTTGCAACCTGTTGGGCCGACACCAGTGCGCACGCTGGACTTGTCGACGCCGCTTTGGAATCGGCTGTCGTCCCGGCTGATGGCGAACCACCACACGCCGAGCACCACCCAACCACCAGCATCATCATGGTGCCCGTCGCGGCGCGGCGCGCCTTGCGCCTACTGAGCCGCCGCTGCATCAGCCCGTTGTCACCCGGCACGTTGACCCCTCATCCGGCACTGACGCCGTTCACGACCCGCGTCAGAGGCCGGACTCTACGCCACAAGGACGCCGCCGCCTGAGGCTTGGCTGGATCAAGCGATGGATCGGTTCACTCCGAGTGCGTCGCCCGTCGTCGGTGGACCTATCAGCGGATATGTCCGCGGAGCACCGTGAAGCTCGAGGTGGCCTGCGGACCCGAGGACTGGGAGGCAATGACCGTGTGCTCGCCCTTTTTCCCGGCGCGGAGGTAGCCGGGAATCTTCCCGGAGCACGTGAACTCTCCACCCACGTCAGCGGTGGCCGTACACAGAACAGTGATCGAGCGATTGACCTTCGTCTTCCCCTTGGGGCTGGGGGTGGCGGTGTTGGAGGTCAGCAATCTCTTGTACGTCACGGTGACAAGCTCGCCGGGTGTGAAATTCGCTCCCGAGATATCGACCATGGTGTGGCGCTTCCCGGACGCGGGGGAAAGAGACAACGTTGGCGCAGGACCCGCCGGCGTGACGGTGAGAACAGCACTCCCCGAGATGAGCGCCGACGGGTCGGTGGCGGTGATGGTGGCCGCGCCGGTGGCGATGCCCTTGGCGAGGCCCTGGGAGCCCGACGCGTTGGACACCGTGGCTGTCCCCGTCGAGGAGGACGACCATGTCACCGTGTCGGTCACGTTGGCGGTGGTGAGGTCCGAATACGTCCCTGTGGCGGTGAACTGGTGGGTGTCGCCGGCGGTCACCGTGGCCGCCACCGGGGAGACCGTCACCGCCACCAGTACCGCCGGGGTGACGGTGAGCACTGCCGTACCCGAGACAAGGGACGAGGGATCGGTGGCGGTGATCGTGGCGGCCCCGTTGGCCAAAGCCGTGGCCAGGCCTTGGGAGCCCGACGCGTTGGACACCGTGGCCGTGCCCGTCGAGGAGGACGACCACGTCACCGTGTCGGTCAGATCGGCGGTGGTGAGGTCCGAGTAGGTGCCTGTGGCGGTGAACTGTTGGGTATCACCGGCGCTCAACGTCGCCACGATCGGAGAGACCGTCACCGCCACCAGCACCGCCGGGGTGACCGTCAGCGCGGCGGTGCCCGAAATGAGCGACGAGGGGTCGGCGGCGGTGATGGTGGCCGCGCCGTTGGCTACCGCCGTGGCCAGGCCTTGGGAGCCCGACGCGTTGGACACCGTGGCCGTGCCCGTCGAGGAGGACGACCACGTCACCGTGTCGGTCAGATTGGCCGTGCTGAGGTCCGAGTAGGTGCCGGTGGCGGTGAACTGTTGGGTGCTGCCGGCGCTCAATGACGCCACCAACGGGGAGACGGTCACCGCCACCAGCACCGCCGGCGTCACCGTCAGCGCGGCGGTGCCCGAGATGAGCGACGAGGGGTCGGCGGCGGTGATGGTGGCCGCGCCGGTGGCGACAGCCTGGGCGAGGCCGTGGGAGCCCGACGCGTTGGAGATGGTGGCGGTGCCCGTCGAGGAAGACGACCACGTCACCGAGTCGGTCAGATTGGCTGTGGTGAGGTCCGAGTAGGTGCCCATGGCTGTGAACTGCTGCGTGTCACCGGCGCTCAATGACGCCACCAACGGGGTCACCGAGATGCTCACGAGCACCGCCGGCGTCACCGTCAGCGCGGCGGTGCCCGAGATGAGCGACGAGGAGTCGGTGGCGGTGATCGTCGCCGCCCCGTCAGCTACAGCCGTAGCCAAGCCGTGCGAGCCTGAGGCATTGGACACGGTGGCCGTACCCGTCGAGGATGACGACCACGTCACTGAGTCGGTCAAGTTGGCCGTCGTGAGATTGGAGTACGTGCCGGTGGCGATGAACTGCTGCGTCTCTCCGGCACTCAGTGACGCCACGGCCGGAGAAACCGTCACGGCCACCAGCACGGCCGGGGTCACCGTCAGCGCGGCGGTGCCCGAGATGAGCGACAAGGAGTCGGTGGCGGTGATCGTCGCCGCCCCGGTGGCAACCGCGGTAGCAAGACCCTGCGAGCCCGAAGTGTTGGAAATGGTGGCCGTGGCGGTGGAGGACGAAGCCCACATCACCGAGGACGTCAGGTTGGCGGTGGTGAGGTTCGAGTAGGTGCCCGTAGCCGTGAACTGCTGGGTATCACCGGCCGCCAATGACGCCACGGCCGGAGAAACCGTCACGGCCACCAGTACGGCCGGGGTCACCGTCAGCGCCGCTGTGCCCGAGATCAGTCCCGACGTTGCCGTGATCGTCGACGCTCCGGTGGCCACCGCGGTGGCGAGACCTTGAGAGCCCGAGGAATTCGACACCGTGGCCGTGCCTGTCGAGGACGACGACCACGTCACCGAGTCGGTGAGGTTGGCGGTGGTGAGGTTCGAGTAAGTGCCGGTGGCGGTGAACTGCTGGGTGGCACCGGCCGCCAGCGACGCCGTGATCGGCGAGACGGCGATGCTCACCAACACGGCCGGGGTCACCGTCAGCGCGGCGGTCCCCTGGATGAGCGATGAAGGGTCGGTGGCCGTGATGGTGGTGGCGCCTGAACCGACGGCGGTGGCGAGCCCGGCGCTCGAGATGGTGGCTGTCGCTGTGAGCGACGAAGCCCACATCACCGCGGACGTCAGGTTGGCGGTGGTGAGGTTCGAGTATGTGCCGGTGGCGGTGAACTGCTGGGTGTCACCGGCCGCCAGCGACGCCGTGATCGGCGACACCGCGATGCTCACCAGTACCGCTGGGGTCACCGTCAGCGCGGCGGTCCCCAAGATGAGACCCGAGGTGGCTGTGATGGTGGCCGCCCCGGTGGCGACGGCGGTGGCGCGGCCCTGGGAGCCTGAGGTGTTGGACACCGTGGCGGTGCCTGTGGAGGAGGACGACCACGTCACCGAGTCGGTGAGGTTGGCGGTGGTGAGGTTCGAGTAGGTGCCGGTGGCGGTGAACTGCTGGGTGTCACCAGCCGCCAGTGACGCCGTGATCGGCGACACGGCGATACTCACCAGTACCGCTGGGGTCACCGTCAGCGCGGCGGTCCCCAAGATGAGACCCGAGGTGGCTGTGATGGTGGCCGCCCCGGTGGCGACGGCGGTGGCGCGGCCCTGGGAGCCTGAGGTGTTGGACACCGTGGCGGTGCCTGTGGAGGAGGACGACCACGTCACCGAGTCGGTGAGGTTGGCGGTGGTGAGGTTCGAGTAGGTGCCGGTGGCGGTGAACTGCTGGGTGTCACCAGCCGCCAGTGACGCCGTGATCGGCGACACGGCGATACTCACCAGTACCGCCGCCGTCACGGTCAGGGCGGCCGTGCCCTGGGTAAGAGACGAGGGATCAGTAGCGGTAATGGTGGTGGCGCCCGCACTGACGCCGGTGGCCAGTCCGGAGCTCGAGATCGTGGCGGCCGACGTAAGCGACGACGACCACATGACCGCCGAGGTCAGATTGGCCGTGGTCAGGTTGGAGTAGGTGCCCGTGGCGGTGTACTGCTGGGTGTCACCAGCCGCCACTGACGCCGTGATCGGCGCAACGGCGATACTCACCAGCACCGCCGGGGTCACGGTCAGTGCGGCGGTACCCAAGATGAGACCCGAGGTGGCCGTTATCGTCGCCGCCCCGGTGGCCACCGCGGTGGCCAGGCCCTGGGTGCCCGAGGTGTTGGAGACCGTGGCCGTACCCGTGGAAGAAGACGACCACGTCACCGAGTCGGTCAGATTGGCCGTGGTGAGGTTCGAGTAGGTGCCGGTGGCGGTGAACTGCTGCGTATCGCCGGCAGCCAGTGACGCCGTGATCGGTGAAACGGCGATGCTCGCCAGCACCGCCGGGGTCACGGTCATGGCGGCCGTGCCCGAGATCAGGCCGGAGGTAGCCGTGATCGTCGCCGCGCCGGTGGCGACGGCGGTGGCCAGGCCCTGTGAGCCCGAGGTGTTGGACACCGTGGCCGTGCCCGTCGATGACGACGACCACGTCACCGAGTCGGTCACGTTGGCCGTGGTCAGGTCCGAGTACGTGCCCGTCGCCGTGAACTGCTGCTTGTCACCAATCGCCACTGACGCCGTGAGTGGGGCGACGGAGATGCTCACCAATATGGCAGCGTCGGCTGGCTGGCTGGTCAGCGGCTCGACCACACCGACCACAACACCACACACCAGCAACACGGAAAACAGACGCGCCACGGCGCCGAACCGCATTCCCCCCCACATCTTGGCCACCCCGAACCCCCTGGGCCCAGGTGCCACGCCCCCAACGGCGAGACAACAGTTGGAACCCCACCCACTACTTATCCTTTGTAGGGCGTGAAGACCAGCAGGTAACTACCTGTCCGGGACCCGAGTGATTCCACCTGGCCAGCGCGAAAATGAAGCCGGCGTTACCCCGATCTTGGGCCCCGCGTCACCGAAACGTCTTGCGGTAGACGAAGTAGGTGTTGGTAACGACACCACCCACCCTCGCGTAGGGCACGACAGGCCCAACCCACACGACGCTGACGCGATCTCGGCCCCGGCGGCGAAGTTCGTGCAACGCACCGAGAAGCGCCGGCTTGCCCCGCCCCCGGCCGAGAAGGTCCGGTCGCGCCGCTACGGGACCCAAGAAGCCGGCTCGGTTCACTTCGAACGCGCACACGGCGGCGATGTCGCCGCCATCGCCTTCATCGCGTGTCAGAACCAGATTCCCTTTGTCGAGCGCGCGTAGGAGCTCGAGGCGCCAGTTGGGCCAGTGCCGGGCCGCCCAGGCATCCACGTCGGCATGGTCTTCGACAGAGGCGAGGACGTGGCCACCGGGATCATCGGGAATGGCAGACAGGTCGACATCCATGTCGAAGTTGGTCTCGACACGGGTGTAATGGCGACCCTCCAGCAGGCAGAGCAATGCCGTCTCGGAGCTGGGGGCACCGGGCCACAAGAAGTACGGCGAGTCGGCGCCAATGGTGAGTGATGGGTAGCCCCCGTCACGGGCCGCCTTCTCGGCTGTCTTCAGCAATCGGGTGCCGTGTCCCTGCCCTCGTGCCGAAGGATCGACCGCCAACAGCCGCACATGCGCATTACCCTCGGCCTCGACGGTGGCCACCACCCCCACCGCAGGGTCGCCTCGTATGAACGCCGGTTGTTCGACCGCGAACAATGCTGCCTCGAGCTCGTCCCTCGTCGGAGCATCGACGACGGCGCGTTGACACAGCTCCGAGATGGCGTCGAGAGCCGATCGATGAAGGACGGGGGGTTCGCTCATCACATCCCTGGGGGATCGGGCATGGAGGCAAGCAGCCGGAGCTGGGCTCGTGCTCGGTCCCTGTTCTGTCCGGGCCGCTCTGTACGGTAATACACGTCGCCGGCCAGCCAGTCGGTCAGAAAGCGAATGGCCTGCTCGCATGTCGCCAATGCCCCGGCCCATCCAATGGCCTCGCGCTCGGCATCCTCGAGTGGCGTCGAGCCCAAGCCCAGCCGGTAACCCCTGAGCACGGCGTCGATGAGCGTGGTCTCGAATCCAGGCGAATCCGGATTGGCGTCGTCCTCTGGTGTCGCGGTCGCCGCCGAACGCAGGAGATCGCCGATGTCCCAGAACCACGGACCGGGCATGATCGTGTCCAGATCGACAAGACAGACGGCGCGGCGATCGCGAAACAGCATGTTGTCGAGCTTGGCGTCGTTGTGGGCCACCCGTCGGGGAACCCGCCGGGCCAGGTCCCCGGCGATCTGCGCCAACGGCGCCGACGCCAAGACCAATTCGATCTCCTCGGTCACAGTGGTGACGCGCCCGGACGGGTCGTCCTTGATGACGCCACGCAGGAACTCGAGCCGGCGTTCGATGTCGTGGAACCCCGGCAGGGTCTCGATGACAGCGGTGGGGTCGAGATCAGCGAGACGCATGTGGAACGTGCCGAGCAGTTCTCCTGCTTGTTGGGCCACCGTCGGTGTCACCCTCGTAGCCGGCGCAGCACCCTCAACCCGCCCGAAGGCTCGCCACAGCTCATCGGCCTCCTCGATGACCCATTCACCGCTCGGAGCCGGCACGGGCCGAGGGACAAGTTCGCCCCCGAAGTGGCGGTGGACCGCCAGGATGTTGTCCGTCATCCCGGCCACGTCGGCGAACACCGACTGGTTGATGCGTTGCAGGAAGAAGTGCCCCGTCGCCGAGTCGACGAAGAACGAATCGTTTATATGGCCGTGCCGGGCCGGCTCGACAGAGGCCCCGACCCAGCCAAAACGAGTCGCCGCTCGGCGCGCTGCGATGATGTCGATCAAACGCGCATCCGTAGCTTCACGGGTCGACGAGCGCGCCAACCAAGCTCACAGGGTCAAATCGCTTACCGCCACCGACACCTGGGAATTGCTTCCCGACAAGCCCGCCCCCAACGGCTCGCACGGCGCCTGGTGCGTCTTGGTTCGTGAACTTCGGTGGTTTCGGAGTGGACGCCGACGATGAGGCGGCCAATCCCCCCACAAACACCGCCGACACAAAGACAACGATGGCCAACGCAGGCCGCCCACGTCGCATTCGGACTCCCCCATGGGCTTGCGCCTTCCCCGCCATATTCTTGTCGATTTCTGTATCGCTTCATACACCGTGATCCGCTTCGAGACCTCGTCAATAGTGACGAACTCCCCGTTGACATCCCGGGCCAACGGTGAACGCGATGTGTGGTCCTCTGGCCACAGGTGCCACGGCCGGCGGCGACCGGTCGGAGTGCAGCGGGGGTTCCGTCAGCCCGCGACGCGCCGTACAGCGGAGGCAGCGATCCGGGCACCCACCGGTGCCGCGGGCGCCCCTCGCTATCCTTCCGGACACCGTCGTCGGCGAAAGGTGAGGCAGTGGCTGTTACGGGAATGGCGAACCTGGCCGTCAAGGTGGCCGACCTCGACGCCGCGTGCCGCTTCTACGAAGCCGCCGGGGCGGAAATCCGGGACCGCATGATCTGGAACGATGCCGAACGAGCCGATGTGTTCCTCGGGCCCGTCATGATCACGCTGTTCACCCGGGCCATCTATGAGGACCAGGTGGATCTGCCCCCCGAGGGCTTCCTCCACCCGGCGCTGTTCACCGACGATCTCGACGCTGAGCTGCTCGGCCACGAGGTGGTTTGGGGACCGGCCGTGGTGGAGGGGGCCTTCGGAAAGCGCCGGATCGCCTTCGTGGATGCCCCCGGAGCGATCCGCCTCGAGTTCATGGAACAGCTCGAACCGCCTCCGGTGGCGGCCTCGGCGCCAAGCAGCCCGCAATGAAGGCGACGCGCTTTCATCACGTGTCGGTGAACGCCAATGCCACGTCCCTCGAGGCGATGGTGGATTTTTATCGCGACGTCCTGGGATTGGACGACGAAGTGCGCCCCGACATCCCGGGCGTGCCGGGACACTGGCATGCCGTGGGTGACCTGCAGCTGCACCTCGTTGGCGCCCCTGCATCTGAGGGGGCCATCGATCCCACCGGACACCACTTCTGCGTCGCCGTTGAGGATCTCACCGCCGCCATTGCTGAACTCGAAGAGCGGGGCATCCCCTACCTCCGTGCCATCCAAGGTGTCGACACAGTACAAATTTGGATCGCCGACCCGGCTGGCAACACCATCGAACTCCAACAGGAGACCACCAAGCCATGAGTTTCACCCCCTACGACCGACCGGTCCGCGCCGCCTTCATCGGGCTCGGACGCATCTACGACCTGAACGTGCGCGGCTACGTCGACAACCCTGATGTCGAAGTGGTGGCCCTCGTCGACCCGGTCGAAGAACGCCGCGCCGCCCGCCAGAAGGATTGGCCCGAGGCGCGCACCTTCGCGTCGGCCGCCGAACTCGCCGCCAGTGGCCTCGAGGTGGACGCCGTCGAGGTACTGCTACCGACGCCGATGCACACTGACAGCGTCGAAGAGATCCTTGGCTATGGGTGGCATGTCAACCTGCAAAAGCCCATGTGCAACGACCTGGCCGGCGCGCAGCGCATGCTCGATGCAGCGCGAAAGAACGACCGTGTGCTGCGGATCATGGAGAACTACCTCTTCTACGAGCCACTCCTCAAGCTCAAAGAGACCGTCGAATCGGGCGCCTTGGGCGATGTGAGCGGCTACCACATGAAGATGGTGGCCAGCGGGCGCGGCGGGTGGGACGTCCCCTCCGACAGCTACAAGTGGCAGTTCGAGCAGATGCAGGGGGGCCGGGGCATCCTCGTCTTTGACGACGGCTGGCACAAGCTCGCCACCGCCATCTGGCTGTTCGGCCCCATCAAAGAGGTGCGGGCCTGGCTGGGCCAGACCGAGATCGTCCCCGGCTTCTCCATGGATGCGCCCGCCACCATTACCTGGCAACACGAAAGCGGGATCCGAGGGGTGTGGGACCTGACTCTCGCCATCGACATGTACCTTCGCTCGGACTACTACACCAACGACGAGCGTTGGGAAGTCACCGGGCGCAAGGGCTACGCCCGAGTCAACCGCTGTACCGGCCGAGGCATCCAGCAACCAAGCCTCGAGGTGTACGCCGACGGAGAGATGCGGGCGTATCACGCGCTGGACGACGACTGGGCCAGTAGCTTCCGCGACTCGGGCCGCCACTGGCTGCGCTGGCTGCACACCGGCGAAGGCCCGCTGCTGTGGAGCGACGCCGAGGCGGCCGACGTCCTGCGCTTTTCTCTCGCGTCCTATGCCAGCAGCGCGGCCGGGGGCATCGGAGTAGACCCCGCCTCGCTGGCATGACTCTTCACGGTCGGCCTTCGCGTCCTCGACGCTGCACACCACGACCCACCACGTTGTTGCCCCGGTTGACGGGAGCCGTCATAGCGACGCTGGCGGCCGGACTGGCATTGGCGGCATGTTCGGCCACGTCGACGCCCTCGACCCACTTGGGCACTACGACCACCCCGTCGTCAACGTCGACGCCAGCCACCTCGTCGACGACGGTAACGGCGACCACCGCCACGACGTCCCCGGTCACGACGACTTCGACACCCGTGGCTGCCACGGGATGTGAGGCTTCGAACCTTCGGGCCGCTTTGGCTGGGTCCGAAAGGCGCGGCCGGAACCATCGAGCTCACGTTTTCTCTGAAGAACGTGGCCGGGGGCCTGTGCTCCATGAGCGGGTACCCGGATGTGCAATTGCTCGACAGCACCGGAGCGTCGATGGCCACGGCCGTGAGCCGTGGCGGGGGCCTGGACTTCGAGAACGTCGCCGCCTCCAACGTGACGCTGTCGAGCGGTCAGTCGGCCTACTTCAACCTCGGCTACAGCGACGTCACCGTCGGCGCCGAAACCAGCTGCCCGGCGGCGGCCCAGGTCGGGATCACTCCCCCGGGCTCGACGTCATCGGCGGTGGTAGCGGTGCCCGACCTCGACGCCTGTGGGGGCGGAGCCGTGCACGTATCTCCGGTGTTCGCGTCCACGAACGCGGCCGCCACGGCCACCACGGCTCCACCCCAGAGCTAACTGAACGCCCCCGGATTGGGCCTTTCAGGTCCAGCTCTGGCCGGCCACCTCGACACTGAGGTGTTGCGCCAGGGGATCACAAGCGTGGCGCCCGACATCGAGTCGATAGGTGCCTCCCTCAACTGTCCAACTGTGGCGCTCGACGTCGCGCAAACCGAGGCGACGCGCCGGGATGCGGATGACCGCCACATCGTGTTCGCCGGCGGCCACCTCGAGCCGGGCGAAGCCCAAGAGCCTGCGATGCGTGCGCCGACGCACCGGAGAGTTCGGCTGTCGCCCGTAGACCTGCACGACGTCCGTGCCGCGGCGGTCCCCGGTGTTGCGCACGGTCCCCTGCACGACGACATCTTCGCCGTCAACGGCTACCGAGAATTCGTCGTGGGCAAAGGTCGTGTAGGACAACCCGAAACCGAATGGGAACTGCGGCGCAGTGCCCGTGTCCTCCAAGAGCCACCACCCGTGCCATGCGTCGTAGACAACCGTCTGAGCGTCGGGGTCGAAGACAGGCAGATGCCGCTCGTCATAAGGAACGGTGAAGGGGAGGCGCCCCGTGGCGTCAACGGTGCCGAAGAGCACGTCGGACAAGCCGTTTCCTGCTTCCATTCCCGCGTACCAGCTCTGGACGATGGCGGGCACCTGGCTCGCCCATGACGAGACGATGACTGCGCTGCCGGCGACGATCACCACGATGGTGCGCGCGTTGGCGGCTGCCATCGTCTCGATCAGGGCTTCGTCACGCGCATGGAGACGAAGTGAACGGCGGTCCCCACCGGTGGTGAATTCGACGTGTTCCCCCTCCGCCCCCGGTCGGTGCGCCTCAAGTCCCGGCTTCGCGGCGACTCCAGCTGTGAAACGGGCCGCCAGATCAGGGTCATCGGGGCCCGGGAAGAGGGCGGTCAGATGGGCGGTTCCCTCGGTATCGAAGTATTCGCCCTCGTCGTCTCGCGTGTACCCGACGACCACGAGGACCGCGTCACATCCCCCGGCGGCGGCCGCGGCAGAGACCTGGTCGCCACCGTCGACATACACGATGTCGGTGGAGTCCAACGCGGCGCGCACCCCATCAAGGACGGTGACCACGTCGGGTGGATACACATCACTCGACCCGCCGTCGCCAAGGTTCGGCGTCGCCGCCAACGATCCGACCACGGCCAAGCGCCCCAGGGTGGCGGGGTCGAGAGGAAGGACCGCGGTTCGCGCCACCGGCTCGTTTCGAAGCAAGACAACCGCCTTGGCGGCCGCCTCTCGGGCCAACGCCCGATGTGGCGGGCACGCCAAGATCTCTGGGCCCGGCGCCGGCCGGGCCAGCACCTCGTGAAAGCGCAACAGGGTCGCCACCAGGTAGGTGACTGAGCTGTCGACCTTGTCCCAGGACACTTCTCCCCGTTCGAGGGCATCCGGCAAGGCCGCGGATCGATGCATCCGGTAGGGCATCTCCACATCGAGCCCGGCTCGGACCGAAGCCGGCGCGTCACGCAAGCCGAAGATCCAATCGCTGATCGTGAAGCCCGTGAAACCCCACTCCTCACGAAGGACATCGGTGAGAAGTGGTTCGTTCTCCCCACACCATTGGCCGTTGACGGAGTTGTACACGCTCATCACTGCCGCCACGCCTTGCTCGACGACCTGTCGGAAGTGGGGAAGGAAGACTTCGTGCAGGCTCTCCTCGTCGACGGTGACGTCGACAGCGAAGCGGGCGTTTTCCATCGAGTTGCAGGCAAAATGCTTCACGCACGCCATGGCGTGGCGCTGCACACCGCGAGTCAACGCGGCGGCCATTTCCCCCACGTGGACGGGATCCTCGCCATAGGTCTCCTGCGCCCGGCCCCACGCGGGGTGACGAAGGATGTTGACACACACCCCGCCATAGAGGCTTGCCCCTACGGCCCGCACCTCGCGCCCGATGGCGTCGCCGATGCGTTCTTCCAGATCGACGTCCCAGGTTGCGCCGCGCGCCATGCTCACCGGGAAGCACGTCGCCGGACCGATCACCACGCCCCGAGGTCCGTCGCTGAACGCGAAGCCCGGTACACCGAGCCGCGCCACCTGGGCGGCGGGAAACGGACGCTTGTGATAGCCGCCTCGGCCCAGATCATCCAGCCCGGCCCAAAACGGCAGGTCGCCGTCCAAGCACCACAACCGCTCGTCTGGAGTCATCGCCGCGACCACGCGCCGAGCTTCCACCTCAGGTGCGGCGCCGGCGGCGACGGCCCGCGCCGCTCGATCGAAGGTGCCGCTGATGTCCTCGATCACCGGCAAACGGTAACTCGACCGACGAGAGGGCCCCCTACACGCCTACCGTGCAGGGTTCGAACCCGGCGCCGGATCGGTACCGGAGTCCCGTCGATGGGGACACCGTCGCTGTGGTCGGGATGGTGATCGGACGCCATCCACCGGCTACGTGTGCCAGCCGGAGCGACGCCGTGAGCCATCGTTGCAACGAGGCACCGTCGATCGACGTACGCCAGCGGACGAGCACGGTCACCGACGCCACTGACGTGGAGGCACCCGTCGAGCGGCACGCCACCACGCTGGCCCGGCTGAAGGCGGGGTGCCCGCTCGCCAGCAGGGCCGCCACCCCGAGAGGCGATGCATCGGCGGCGGATTCCATCGACGACACCGATGTGGATGCACCTTCATCGGCGATGAGACGGTGGTAGGCAGGTCGACTCAGCGCGGCGTCAAGATACGACGCCACGAACTGAGCCCCTGATCTTTGCGGTGAGGTTCGGGCCACAGCCGGCACGGCACCGCCGGCCAGCGTGCCCACCACGACGACCAGTGCGAACAAGGCGGCCGCGCCGACGATGGGGACGAGGCGCCAGCCGTTGCGAGCGGAGGCGATCCGACCAAGCTCGGGAGCTCGGAAGAACGCCGATAGAGGTCGAGTCGACTGCAACTTCTCGATACGCAGTTGGACGGGGGGAAGAACCGAGGCCATGGCGGCTTCCCACCCGTTGCGCCCGTGCTCGAGGCACGCCCCCTTGCGTAAGGCGGATATCAAGCCGGGCGAGAATCCGAGACGCTTGGTCGCCTCGTCGGCCTCGTATTCATATCGGTCGAGCCTCCCTGCCAGGACGGGGATCACCACCAGCTTCACGAGAACCCATGCCGGCCACAGCGCGACCCAGACCGCCAAGGCCGCGACAGTCGGACGACGCTCCCGGTCCTTCTCTTCGAGACCGACGCGGTATCCGCCGATGTAGGTGGCGAGGTTGTAGAGCATCACGATCGGCCATGCGCATGCCCACACGACGCTGCGCCCCATGGCGTCGCCCATCTGCCAGCTGTGCAATCGCTGGGCGAGCACCGCGGTCAGCTCATCGTCGTCAAGGGTGTCGAGAAGGCCCGTCGACACCACGATGTGCCGACAGTGCGTCCACGCTGAAGATATGTCGATGTCGAGAACAGCCAGGCGCGCCGTGTGCTCGAGTCCGCTCGCCTCGCTAACTCGTTGCAATGCCGGCGAGAGGCGCCGAAGCTCGTCCAAACTCGGTCGGCGGCAACGGTGCAGCAGAAGAACGTCCCCTTCGAAGACGCCCACCAGGAGCACGATGGCGACCGCAGCCAATGCTCCTACCGCCACCGCTCCAAACCCGAAGCCCGTCTCGGCACTGAGCATCCTGGCCGCCGCCGCGCTGAAGCCGCCGGCCGCGCCGCCCAGGAGGTCTGTCACCACTCGAAGTGCAGAGGCAGGTCGGGAGGTGTCGTCGTAAAAGAGCGCGTTGGTAAATCCCGTGGCACCGATGACCTTCGTGACCACCAAGGCGCTGAGCACCAGACCGAGGGCGGCCGCCCACAGCATGACGAGGAGGCCCGTCCAGGTGGCCAGCAACGCGCTCAGCGCACCCCACGGCTGGCGCCTGATGCCGACGGCTATCCACGATCGTCGATCGACGAATTCCGGCGGGGTTCCTTCGACGTCGTGGTCCGGAGTGGGGTCGTGGCGAAGCGGCCAGACCGGCTTGGACCCGTCACTCTCGGGCACGGGATCGACGTAATCGTGGACTGTCTCTACCAGCGAACGGCGTGGCAACCTTGGCTGTCCCGATTCGTTGGCTAAACCGGCTCGACCGGCTCAGCCGGCCATGGTGAGCCGGGTATCAGGGGCGGGTGGCTTCCATGCATCCCCACCCGGAGCCCCGTCCCCGGCCTGCTCCGGAGCATCGAGCTGCCGGGCCAGAGCCCGGTACGCCTGCGCCCCCGCTGACCACGGGGCGTGTTCCATGATGCAACGGCGCTCGCCGGGGGACTCGGCGAATTTGATCGACCTCCGCACCGGGGGATCGAGCACGGGCAGACCGAAGTGGGTCCGAGCGTGAGCCAGGATCTCCCGCCGATGCCGGGTGTGGTGGTCGTACATGGTGGGAATCAAGCCGCGCACCGTCAACTTGGAGTTGGTGAACACACGAATGTCTTCCACCAACTCGAGAAGCTGGCGCACGCCCCGGCAGCTCAAGGTCTCGCACTGGAACGGGATGAGGACTTCTTCCGCCGCCGTGAGGCCGTTGATCGTCAACAACCCCAACGAGGGTGGGCAGTCGATGATCACGAAGTCGTATTCGTCTTGCACCGAACTCAACGCCCGAGCCAAGACGTGGTCGCGGCCCGGACGGGTGAGGAGATGGATCTCCGAAGCGCCCAGATCCAAGGTGGCCGGAAGGATGTCCAGCTTGACGGCACCGTGGACCGAACGCCGGACCTCCACGGTCGACAGCCGCCGGACGATCACATCATGCAGTGAGCTGTCCAAGGTGTCGGGATCGACGCCCGTTGAGTACGTCAGGCACGCCTGGGGGTCCAGGTCAACGAGAAGAACCCGCCGACCGAGCTCGGCTAACGCGTAGCCGAGCGAATGTACGGTCGTCGTTTTGGCGACGCCCCCTTTTTGGTTGGCCACAGCCAACAGCCGAGCCACTCGGTAGAGCCTAGGGACACCTGGTCAGCGCCACGCGGATGGCCAGTCACCGATCGTGGACACTGCGTCAGGGTGGTCGGAGTCGAGCGCATCAGTCGAGCCCCTCAGTGACCGGAGTCGAGCGCCTCAGTGATGGCGCCAACCGGCTCAGTGATGAAGGGGAAACGGCTCCAGCGCAGAGGTGCTGAGCCAGGTCGGACCCACGGTGTAGGCCTCCACCAACCACCGGGCTCCCTTTTGGGGCGTAAAGGTGAATGTCGAAGCGCGCAGGCTCACCACGGCAGAACCGTCAGGGCCGATGACCACGGGCCGGTTGTGCGCGGGCATCCAGAAGCCATTGGGGTTCGCACCGGCGTTCACCATGAAGTGGGGCGTCACGGTGTGGTCCGTCCGGTTGCGCACGAACACGGTCACAGCGTCAAGCTGGGTACCCCTATGGGAGGTGGTGACGCTGCGCACCGACATAGCCAGAGGCGGGCCCGCAAAGGCCAGAATCGAGACCACGATTGTGGCCAGGCCACCAAGGGCGACCGCCAGGGCGGGCCACCCCACGACATGCTTCACTCGCTCGAAGCGCGCCCCCTGCTCGACTCGGCTCCTGGCCGCCAAGGGCACCCACCGTGGAGCGTTTCCCACTGACACGGCAGCCACCACGGCAGCGGGGAACAAGTCGACGAGGTAGCTCGAGAGGCTTCGAGGTGAGAGGAAAAGTGGAATCGTGACCAAGACGAGCCAGACCCGCTTGAGATGCGGGTACCAAAGCGCGAACGCGGCGATGGCCGTCAGCGTGGCCAGCGCGCCGGCGACGCTGAGCATGGTCAGGTCCACGCCGCCGGTGACACCGTGGATGGCCAACGCCACCAGGCCCTGACCATCGGCAACGAGCCCTCCGAGCAGAGGGATCAGGGTTCCATGCGCCCACGCCCGGGGCTGCCAGATGATGAATGGGCCGTTGACCACGACGAAGACCCCAAGGACGGTGGCCAGGTAGCGCGTCACGAGAGCGACGGCCGGCCTCGACGTTCTTCGCGCTTCGAGGAAGATGCCGGTGGCCAGCATGGGCACGCAAAACCACGGTGTCTGTTTGATCGTGCACGCCAGCCCCAAGGCGATCGGCCCCATCCAGCGGGCCACGCCTGCCTGGCGGCCCTGGCCGTAGCGGTCCCAACGCCATACCGCCAGAACGAGAAACGGCAGGAACATGGCATCGGTGCCCCCCGAAGTGAACGTCCCGAGCAGGACAGGAGTGAGGGAGACCAATGCGGCCAACCACCGCAATGAGGTCGGCAGAAGGACAAAGAGCATGACGCTCGTCACGATCCAACAGAACAGGTCCATCCAATCGACGACCATGTGATGAAAGCCCAGGAGCATGGCGGGTGCATCCAGGAGGAATGACCCCGCCGGATACGAGAAATGTGACACGTGGCCGCCGGTCACCGTATACGTCCAGAATCGGGCCGGGTCCTGCAACAACCGGGCCGCACTCGACATCGAGGTCACGTACGGATCGACGCCGCGCAAAAGTGCCCGCGTCGCCACTTGGTCAAAGGCCGCCGAATCGGTCGTGTAGTAGAGACGCGTGTTGATCAAGATGGCCGCCGGAAACAGCATGGTGACCATGACCGACACGAAGGCGGGGAGTTGGAAGCGAAGAGCCCGCGGGCTCCGGGCAACCCAACACGATGCCGTACCTCCGATGCCCACCAGCACCAACAACGGAGCCAGGACGACGGCGAACGGGGACCACCACCAGAACCCCCACAGGTCGATGCCCCCGGTGAGTACGGCCAGCCAGACGAGGCTCCATGCCCCTCGCTCGGCCAGGTCCGAATGAGCCGGGCCGGGCCGGGCCGAGGTGCCTGGGCCCCGAGGCAGGGTCTGGGCGTGCTCCTCCGACACGGCCACTCGAGCGGTCAGCACCCGCAAAGTATGCCGATGACCCGAGAACACCGTCATATCGGCCCTCATCCGTTAACTGGCTACCGTTCGTCCGTGGCACAACGCCGTGGCTGGCCCGACCGGCCCCTGAGCCGGCTCGTTCGATGATCTCGATCGGGCTGCGGGAACCGGTGGCCCCGCCGGCCCCAGGGACCGGTGGAGCCGTCGGGGGGCGCCGCACCCGCCTTTTTCGCCGGGGCCTCGTCGTGGTCGGGTTCGCCGTCGTGGTGGCCGTTCTCTACGCGGCGGCCCAACATGCGTTCGCCGGGGACTCAGACGGCGCCACCGTCGTCCTCGAGGGTCAAGCCATGGGAGCCGGGCATGTGCTGCTGCATGGCTGGTCACTGTCGCTCGACTCGTTCTGGTCGATCGATGCCGTGTTCTACATGCTCGTCGGGGTCATCACCGGTCTCCATGCCTTTGCTCTTTATCTCGTCCCCGCTGCCATCGCCGCACTTGTGATCGTCGTTGGGGGTGCCTTGGCGACCGATGGACGACGTTCGCTGAGCGCGGCCGCGGCGGCGGCCACGGTGGTGGCGCTGCTGGGTTTGCCCAGCCACACCCTGTCGTTGTTCTTCCTACGAGGGCCTTTGCATGTCGGCACCGCCCTGTGGTGTCTGATCGCCTTCGCTGGTTTGCGCTCGGGGCGTTTCGGCCGAGGATGGCTCATGGCCGTGGTGTTCCTCGCGGCCGGCATTCTCGGTGACTTTCAGATGGTGGCTCTGGGGGTGGTACCCGTTGTCATCGCCGGCGTCGTCGCCATGCTGCGCATGCGGGATTGGCGCGCTGGCATGCCCGGTGTCACGGCGGGCGGTGCCGCTGTAATCCTCGCCGCCGTCGTGCGCGAGGTCGCCGACGCCGTGGGCACCTATAGCGTCGGCACCAGCCACCCCACCGCGTCGCTGTCCCAGATGTTCACCAACGTGGGCCACATCGGCACCTGGGGCGCCGCCCTTCTCGGCGTCGGCAATGGGCCCTTTGGAAGGGGCAACGTACCGGCTGCCCTTCAAGACGTACATATCGTGGGCCTACTGGTCGTCGTGAGCGGCATGGCAACTGCAGGCGTGGCCCTCATCCGTGGGGCATGGCGGGGGCAACGGTCGGCGGCCGCCTCAACCTGGAATCTCGATGACCTCCTGGTTTTGGCCCTGGTCTCCGACCTCGTTGTCTTCGTCGACCTCACGAGCACAAATGACCCCGATTACACGCGGTACCTGACCGCGGCCGTGATCTTCGGAGCCGTGCTGGGCGGGCGGTGGGTCGGTCGGATCACAGCCCGGATGGCAACGATGCCATGGCGGCGATGCGTATGGGCGGGCGGAGTGGCCATCGTCGCTGTTTTTGCCATCGCCCTCGGCATCAACGTCAGCGCGCCTAGACCGGCTCCGGCGTTCGACCAACTGGGCGCATTCCTCCAAGCGCATCATCTCGATCAAGGCGTCGGCGACTATTGGAGCGCGTCCATCACCACCGTCGCCACCGACGGAGCCGTCACCGTTCGGCCCGTGATCACCACACCTGGCGGCCGCGTGGTCCGCTATGACAGACAGTCGCTGGCGTCGTGGTACGCGGGTCGGTCCTTCGAGTTTCTCGTCTACGACACCGCTCGACCGTGGGGTGGCATCCAATCAGCCACGGCCACGGCGACATTCGGGGCGCCCACCCACACCTATGCCGTGGGCAGCTACAGGGTCTTGGTGTGGCCCCATCCCGTCGCCATGCCGACAACCGGCTTTGTCCCCGTGCCACCTCCGAGCCGGCCGAGCCGGCCCTGACGGAAATGACCGACGTCGTTGTGGTGGGCGGCGGCCTGGTGGGATCGTCGCTGGCCTACGAGCTGGCGTGCGCCGGTGCCCGCGTCACCCTGTTTGACGCATCACACCCCGGCCGAGCGTCCGATGCCGGAGCAGGGATCATCTCTCCCGAGACGTTCGCGGAACCAGACGAACCGTGGTCGGCCTTCGGCGTCAGAGCTGCCCGGCACCTCCGCGAGCTCATCGCCCGCCTGGCTGCCGATGGCGCTTATTTCAGACCGGAGACATTTGCACAATGCGGCTCGCTGGTCGTAGCCCTCGCCGACCACGAGGACCGGTGGTTCTCCGAAGTACGCGCCCGCGTCACGGCGCGAGCACCGGAGATCGTCGAGGTGAGCGACGACGAGGCGCGCGCCATGTTCCCTCCTCTTCGCCATGTGAGTCGGGCCCTGTTCTGTCCTTCGGCCGCACGCCTCGACGGCCGCGGCCTCACTGCCGCGGTGCGTGAAGCCGCCCAGCGACGAGGGGTCACCGTGTTGGCGGTCGAAGCAGACGGCGTCGATCGCCAAGATGCGCGCGTGACGGCAGTACGAGGCGGCCATCATGTCGTGCCTTGCGACGCCGTAGTCCTGGCCGGCGGAGCCTGGTCGCACCAGGTGGCGCCGTGGCTTGGAATAGACCTGCCCGTGTCACCCACCAAAGGACAGATCGTGCATGTCACGGTGCCCGATCAAAGCACGGCAGGGTCCACCGACCACTGGCCCATCGTGCAGCCGGTATTCAATTTTTATCTGGTGCCGTGGCCCGGTGGTCGAGTGGCGTGCGGCGGCACGTTCGAAGCCGATGCCGGATTCGACGCCCGTCCCACCGCGGCGGGACTGCGTGACCTCTTACGAGAGTGCGTGTCCATTGCACCCGGATTGGCCGATGCCACCCTTGGTGAGGTCCGGGTGGGCCTGCGCCCAACGAGCGCGGATGACCGGCCACTGCTGGGACCTTTACCGGCAACGGCCAACGTGCACGTCTGCACCGGCCACGGTGCCAACGGACTGCTCCTCGGCCCGTACTCGGCTGCCGTCGTCACCGCCGGCATCCTGGGCTCCGACCACGTCGATCGAGATCTCTATCCCGTGGCTCGATTCTTTTCAGCTCCCTGACGCCTTTTCGACCAATCTCGAATCAGGGCAGGACCTACCCGCAACTGTCGGCATAGGCGGTCGAGCCAGGTTGATACGCCTGGCCCGAATTGGCCGACACCATCAGACACGACTCGTCCACAGCCACGAAGTCACGGGCCGGGATCTGTTTGAGCTGATCGACCTCGGTGTCGGTCCACCGGGTGTCGGCGGTCCCCTGGAAGAACCAGTTCGACCCGTTGTCGGCCAGGATCAGCCCATAGGTCTTCATAGTGGTGATGACGGTCTGGCACATGGTCGAGCACACCGACGTAGGCAGGCTGAAACTCGATGACAGCCGGAAACGTGCTCCCATCGGTGGGCAATCGGCGTCAGCCTGTCCGGCTTCGTGACGAGCCGGCCAGACATAGGACTGTTGCGTGCACTGGGCGGTGAAACGAAGGGCGTGGTCCAGGGCCCCCGAGGTCACCTCGTCGTAGTTGACGAGTCCGGGGAGGATGGGCAGCCCGGCGGCATCGGCCGAAGTCCACGAGGCCGGGCGCAACGCGTCGGAGTCGAGACTCCAAATCGCGCCGGATCCCGCTTTGGACCTGTTGTGCGCGTGGTAGTGGGTGTCCCAGAGCTCGTAGAGCGTGCAGGTGGAGGGATTGACCAAGATGGCGTGGCGATCAGAACCTCCCTCGATGGGCGTCGACTTCGACAGCGGGTACGGGCCCGGGTCGCTTTCGTCCGCATAGAGGAACCGCACCGAGACGAGAGGTTGGGCAGGAGACGCGATCTGCCAGGGGATCCCGTACGGCTTCTTCGGATTCCCCGACGGCCCGTAGTCAGGGTGGAGATACGTCGTCGACGCGTCCATCGACGCCATCCACGTGGCACTGTCGGGATTCACCGGAAGCCCCGTGACAGGCGTGTTCCACACGTTGTCAGGGGGAAAGGCCGGACACGAGGTGCCCGACAATGTCGTCCCGCCTTGCGCGGCGGCGGGCCGCGACGCCAGGCCGAGCGCGCCAGCCGTAAACACGGCTGTCACGGTGACGCCCAAGACCGCACCCGTGAGCCGAAGACGCTTCGACAGCGGCCTCTTCATGGCCGACCCCCTGAATATTCCAGCTAGCGAAAGTCGAAAGCGACCTTGATGGCGCCACTGTCTTGTTGGGTCGCCAACACGCTGAAAGCCTCGCGCCAGTCCTCGAGGCGGAACGTATGGGTGAGCATGCCCGTCAGGTCAACACGACCGGCGGCCACGAGAGACAGATAGTGGGCGATGCCGTGCATGCGCACCCCCTCGACTTCCTCGATGCCAAAGGCGTTGGAGCCCACCCACGAGATCTCCTTGAAGTAGAGCGGAGACCACTCCCACCGGCCGGGCGAGTGCACCCCGCTCTTGACCAGCGTGCCGCGTGTCTTGAGGAGCCGGACGCCCACTTCGAAGGTCTCGGGCTTGCCAATGGTGTCGTAGACCACGTCGATGGTGCCGGGGTGTGCCATTGGCAACCCCTGCTCCAAAGGGTGCAGCCGAGCACCCGACCACGCCGCCGCCGCTTCGATCAGCGCCAGACGCGGTTCGGGGTCAACCACCACCGCGCCCAGGGCGCGGGCCATGGCCGCCTGCGCCTCGAAGCGTGCCACCGCCATGATCTCCACGTCGGGGTACAGCGCGCGCAGACGCCGCGATGGCAGATATGCCGAGGGCTCCGGACCCGTAGACAAGCACCTTGCCGCCGGGCGGCGGTGGGTGACGGGTCACCGAGTGCAGGGACACGGCAAACGGGTCGGCGAACACGGCCAGCTCGTCGGGTACCGAGTCGGGCACCGGGATCAGCATGGAGTCGTGCGCGGGCAGGTACGGCGCAAAGCCACCCGGAGCATCCTTGGACGTGCCGGTGTGGATGCCCGCCGCCAGCTCCCCGTCGGTGAAGTGCCAACACAGGCTGTAGTCCCCGGCCTGACACGACCCGCACGGCGGATCGATGCCACGCGGACCGCACGACAACCACGGGTTGAGCACCACCCGCTGACCGATCTCGACCCCTTTGGCGTCGGGGCCGAGCTCGGCCACCTCGGCCACCACCTCGTGGCCCAACACGGTCGGGAACGTGAACAGATTGGCCATGGGACTGTCGAAGTTGTCGTCACCGAAGTCCATGAAGACTTGCTTGGCATCGGACCCGCAGATCCCCGTCAGGCGCGTCTTGAGCATGACCCACGCGGCGCGACCTGGATGTGGCTCGTCCATATCCACGATGCGCATGGGCGTGCGCTGCAACCCCACCAGCAGCCGGTTCGACTCGTCAGGCGCCGACCACGGGTCAGGCCGCACCCCGTACAACAGTCCCTTCACTTTCCCCCCTTGTGACGAACTGCACCGACGCTATCTCGGCGCGGGAGTCGGCACTGGCGCCACGTCCGCCGCAATGGCACGGTGAGAGGACGCCGTAGCGAACACCCAGGAGGAACGACCATGGACATTCCCGGTTCGACGGTGCTCGTCACCGGGGCATCCTCCGGCATCGGAGCCTCCCTGGCCCGCCAACTGGCCGCCCAAGGTGCCACCGTGGGTCTGGTCGCCCGCCGACAGGACCGCCTGGCCGAAGTGCTGGCCGATTGCCAGAAGCTCTCGCCCGACTCACGTATGTGGGTGGCCGACCTCGCCGATCTCGAACGAGCCGAACAGGTGGCCCTCGAGGCCTGGGATGTCTTCGGCCACGTCGATTGCCTCGTCAACAATGCCGGCGTCCCGTTGCGCCGCCACACCACCGCGCTCAGCGGGTCCGACATCGAGTGGGTCATGCGCGTCAACTTCCTGGCGCCGGCTCGCATGACCCTGGCTCTTCTGCCTCGCATGATCGAGGACGGCGGCATGATCGTGAACGTGTCGAGCGTGGCGGGCCGCCTGGGCAATGCCAACGAAGCCGCCTATTCGGCCAGCAAATTCGCGCTGTGTGGATGGAGCGAGGCCATCGCCGTCGACCTGTGGGACAGCGGGATCACGGTGCGACTGGTGAACCCCGGGCCCATCGACACCGAGATTTGGGATCTCCCGGGCAACGACGCACCCCTTTACGAGGGCGAGAAGATCTCCGCCGACGACATGGCCCAAGGGATCATTGGTGCCATGCAAAGCGACCGCTTCGAGCATTACGTACCGGACATGTTGGCCATCGTCGAGTCGAAGACCTCGAATCCCGATCCGTTCATCAAGGGCATGGCCTCCATGCTGCGCTCCAAGAAGACGCCCCAGTAGGAGCGCGCCAGGGTTACGGGAGAGCGCCGCTACAGGTCGGTCAAGACCTCCCACCCTTGCGGTGGAGGGGCCAGGCGCCAGAATTGTTCGGGCACGTTGGCGGCCAACCGTTCGTCGAGCGAGTGGTCCCGCTGCAGCGGTGCGACTTGGCTCTTGTAGGCGAAGATGGCGCTGTGCTTGGCCTGCGTGTCGAGCTGGACAGGCACCACCGCCGGCGTGGGCCACAGGCCTGATCGGAAGAGCTTGGCCACCCGGTGGGCCAGGATGCCGGGGATGTGCTTGTAGCCGGCGTCCTCGTAGCAGAACCATGCCGGGGCACCCGGCGAGTCGAGCATGCCGGCGCGCACCAACAGCCCGGCGTCGTGGGTGACGCCGTGGTCGGGGTTGGCGAGTCCCATGGGCAAGAAGACCGCACTGGGAGCGACGTCGGAGATGGCAGCGGCCAGATCGGGGGCGACCTGCTCGGGCCGGGGACGATCGGAGCTGGCGAGATACTGGTGGTCGGAGAACTCGAGCCAGCGCGGCAGCGCCCTAAGGATCTCCAGAGCGGATCGATCTTCCTGGCGTCGCCGCGCCACGATGTCGTCACCGGCGACGAAGCCACCCAAGGCGTCCCAATCGGTCGGCTCGGCGGGGTAGGCGGGCGGGCGGCCGGCGAACACGGTGATCACGGTCGATCCTGGGTACGTGGTCAAGAGCTGCCCAGCGCCCAGCGCGGCGTCGTCGAGATGCGGGGATATCACCACGATCCGAGCCAGCTCGGCGGGCTCGACCTCACCCCAGGTGGCCTCGGCTCGCACCGGGCCAAGGTAGCAATCCCCGGGCACTCGGGCACTCCCGCAAGTGGTGGTGCTCAAGAAGTAGGGGGCTCGCACCGATAAGAGGGATGTATGGCCGAGCCATCCATGAGCGCTTCGGGTATCAGCAGCGCTCCCACCCTTGTCGAGCGCGAAGCACGCATCGTGGGGATCAAGGGCTTCAAGACCCCGACCCTCGAAGCGGTCGACCGGCGCCGCTCGCAGCTCTGGACAATGGCCTTCGCCGGCCTCGTGTGCTTGTCGGCAGCCGTCGCCCTCCTCACCTCGAACAGCACCCATCACCGCCTCGGGTTCGCCAACGAGTTGGGCTTTCGGATCGGGACCATCGCCCTCGTCGTCGGCCTCGCCATCTACGTCGTGGAAAAAGAACGCCACCTGCGCGCCCTGGCCAAGTTGCTGGTCGACGAGCGGGTACTCGGCGCCGCCTTGTCCAACCGCCTCAAGGAGCTGGCCGTGCTCTATGAGGCCGGCAAGGCCATGAACTCGGTGCTGGTGGTCGACGAGGTGCTGCAGCTGATCCTGGCCAGTGCCTTTGAGCTCCTGCAGGCATCAAGCGGGTCCATCATGCTCATCAACGACGCCGGGGTCCTCAACGTCGTGTGTCAAGCCGGCCAAGTCGAGGTGACGCTGGGCTTGAGCAACCGCATAGCCGAACGAGTCGTCGCAGACTGCGAACCGCTGCTGGTGCAGGAGGCCGTTTCGGAAAAGGGACGGATCGACACCGAGAGTGCGGTGTGTGTCCCGCTCCTCCATCGTGGTCAGGTGCTGGGCGTCCTCATCCTCAGTGGAGGCGCCGGCCACACCTACAGCGAACACGACCTCCGTGCCGTCTCCCTCTTTGCCGAGCACGCCGCCATATCGGTGGCCAATGCGCGGCTCTACGAAGCCGAGAAGGCCCTCAGTGCGCAACTGTCCCACCAAGTGGTGCACGACCCCCTGACCGGTGCCGCCAACCGCGTGCTGATCAGCGACCGCCTGACCCACACGCTGGCCCGGGTCAAGCGCGCCGAATGTTCGCTGGCTGTGCTGTTCATCGACATCGACGACTTCAAGCTCATCAACGACGAACTCGGCCACGGGGCCGGGGACATGGTGCTCTCTGCCATCGCCCGACGACTGGCCGAGTGCATGCGCGCCTCGGACACCGTCGGACGCATCGGCGGCGACGAGTTCGTGGTCGTGTGTGAGGACGTCGTGCTCGCCGACGGAGGCGGGGCCGAAATGGCAGCCCGGATCCTCGAGGAACTGCGCCGGCCGGTCACCACGCCCTTCGGAGAACGATCGCTGTCGGCCAGCATCGGCATCGCCGTGTGCGACGCCGACAACGTGGTGTCTGCCGAGGACCTCTTGCGGGCCGCCGACGCGGCCATGTACCGCGCCAAGATGGACGGCAAGGCCCGGGCGGTCAGCACGCTCAGCTGACCCTGAGCGCACACCGAACACCGCGCCCCGCGCCCCGCGCCCCGCGCCCCGGTCCGTCAGCGGCGCAGCTGGAACCGTTGGAAGAACTTCCAGATGACGGTGGTGGCGTTGATCTCAAAGGTCGTGGGACCGGTGACCGCGGCGATCTCCTGGCTGAATGCGCTCGACGGCCATGCATGTCCTCCGCCGATGATGATGTAGAACTCGACGGCGGTCCCCAGTGGACATCGGTACACGCGATGAATCACGTGCACGCTCACGTGGGTGTTGGTGGCCTTCGCCCCACACCCGTCACGTTTGGCCCAGGCCGCCACGGTGGCCGGGTACCCCGAGCCGTTCAGGTCGGCGGGCGGTATGGGCACCGAAGGCGGCGGCCCGCTCAGATTGATGACGTTCTTCAAGACGGCGGAGCCGAAGCCGCCGTTGAAGTAGAGGATCGGATCGGCGGTGCCGTGGAACGCCAAGATGGGCACCGGGTGCGTGGTCGCGCAGGGTGTCTCGAGCAGGACGCCGGAAACGGGGGCGAAGGCGGCGATGCGATTGGACATGGTGCACGCCAGCAGCGACGTCATGAACGCACCTTCGGAAAGACCGGTTGAGTAGATCCTCGTCTCGTCGACGCACTCGGTGGCCTCGAGCCCGTTGAGCAGCGCGGTGACGTAGGCCAGATCCGCGTTGGAAGACCCTTCGTGGTTGTAGTTCCACCCAAGCGGCCGCCCGGTCCCTTCAGGGAAGACGGCGATGAACCCGTCTCGTTGGGCCAAGGGTCCGAATTGGGTGGTCAAGGCTTCCAAGCCGGCGCCCTCATCGAGACCGTGGAAATCGAGGACCACGGGAAACGGCCCCTGGCGTCGGCGCGGCGGCGTCGACTCCAGGTACCAACGCGCCACCCCGTCGACGGTGAGGTTCTCTTTGGCGAGGGTCAGCTCCGCCGGCCTGCTCGCCGAGCAACCCGCCGATGGCGCCGGAGGCAGGCGGTCAGCGGCCGTGCTCACCACCGCCGCCGGTCCCGAGGCGTTGCCCGAGGTCCCCGCCGACGAGCACGCCGCCGCCAGCACACCGCAGACGAGTACCGCCGCCACGATGCGAGTGAGTGTGCCCGATCTCCCCATGACGACCGACCCTACTTACACCGGGGGGCCGCCACCTGGTTCCGATAGCGTTGGGCGGCGCGACAGGTAGGGGGGATCGCTTGCCCGAGCTCAGCCAGATCTTCGAACGCGACGTGAAGTGCTCGTGGCCGGCATGGCGGGGGCCTTCGGGCTCGCCTTGGCGGCGTGCGGCGGCGAGACGACCAAGGCGGCCCTGGCCGTACCGCCGGCCGGGTCGGATCTCGGCGCCATCGAACACGTGGTGTTCCTCATGAACGAGAACCGTTCGTTCGACCACTACTACGGCACGTATCCCGGGGTCCGAGGCTTCGACGACCCCACCGCCATGGCGAACGTGTTCCGTCAGCAATGGAATGGCGCCGGCGACGGGTATCGGGCCACCGAGCTGCTGCCGTTTCACCTCGACACCGCCACCACCGACGCCGAATGCACCTACGACTTGTCCCATGAATGGAACGCCCAGCACATGTGCTGGAACAAGGGCCAGATGGATCGCTTCGTGGCCACCCACACCATGGCGAAGTTCGAAGGTCCGCAGCAGGGTGTCCTTACCATGGGGTACTACACCCGCCAGGATCTCCCGTTCTGGTATTCCCTGGCCGACGCCTTCACGATCTGCGACAACTACCACTGTTCGGTCATGGGCCCCACGCACCCCAACCGCCTCTACGCGTTGTCGGGGATGCTGGACCCGGCCGGTGAAGAGGGCGGGCCGATCATCGTCACCAACAGCGCGTCGAGTTTCATCGGCAGCACGACATGGCGAACCATGCCCGAAGCGCTGCAGGCCGCCGGCGTGTCGTGGAGGGTCTACAACCCGCCGGGGCTCGCCTACCAGGCGTCCGACCCGCTGTCATTGGGGGTGAGCGACAACATCCTTCTGTACTTCGAACGGCACACCTCCGACCCGACTTCGCCGCTGTACCAGAACGCCTTCAATGCGACCTTCCCGAAGGACTTCCGCCACGACGTGGCCACCGGCGAGCTGCCTTCGGTGTCGTGGATCTGTCCGCCCGTCGGCTACGACGAGCATCCGCCGTCTCCTCCCGCCGCTGGGCAGTGGTTCGTGAACCAGGTGAT
The DNA here is from genome assembly GCA_963793645.1 of uncultured Acidimicrobiaceae bacterium. Taxonomy (GTDB): domain Bacteria; phylum Actinomycetota; class Acidimicrobiia; order Acidimicrobiales; family UBA8190; genus CAWCAW01. The sequence continues at coordinate 786,960 of CAWCAW010000006.1, forward strand.
CAGCGCGCTGGTCTCGAATCCCAAGGTCTGGGCCAAGACGGTGCTGTTCATCATGTACGACGAGAACGACGGCTTCTTCGACCACGTACCGCCCCCCACTGCACCATTGGGCACACCCGGTGAGTACCTCACGGCGAAACACATGCCCCAAGCGGCCTATGGCATCGACGGTCCCATCGGATTCGGCTTCCGGGTGCCGCTCATGGTCGTGTCCCCCTTTAGCCGAGGCGGATACGTCTGTTCGGACACCTTCGATCACACCTCCCAGCTGCGCTTCCTCGAGGAGCGCTTCGGGGTGAAAGCCCCCAACATTTCGGCGTGGAGGCGGGCCACCTCCGGCGACCTCACCGGCACGTTGCAGGTACGCGACAAGCCCGACGTGTCGGTGCCCGCACTTCCGCCCACCCAGGCCCACGGCGCGCTGGTCCACGCCCAATGCACCCTCAGCCAGCTCACCGAGTTGGACGTCACCAACCCGGCCCCCTACCCGCTGCCGACGCAGCAGATGGTCCCCGCCCAGGAGCCGGGCGCCGCTCGACGGGCCTCCCCGTCTTCTCTCTATGCTTGACACGGACCGAGGCGGCGGTCCCGAGGTGGGTCGGGGGCACGGTGAAGCGGAGACTGCAGCATTCGAGTCATGGCGCCACCCTCGTCATCGTGGTCGCGCTGACCGCGATCGCGGCCGGGTGTGGGCTCATCGCCCTTGATGTCGTCGCCGGCTCGTCGACCGTTGCCCTAGGCGCGCACCACCAAACGAGGCCTGTAGTACCGATCACGGCTCCGCCGTCGACGACGACAACCGCGCCACCGCCGGTGAGCACCACCGTGGCGGCGAGACCGGCGGAGAGCACGGCGGTGATCACCGGCGGGATCGTTCCCGCCGTCGTCAACGGCGTTCCCTCGACGATCACGGACCCCTCCGAGATCGCCACGTCCCAGGTGCCGTCGCTTGCGCTCTATGCCGCACCCGGAGCCGCCTCACCGCAGGGCGCGCTGCCGTTGCACAACTACTTGGGGGCCCCGTTGGTGTTGCTCGTCACCGCCATCCAGGGGACGTGGGTGCAGGCATACATACCGCAACGTCCCAATGAGTCGACGGCGTGGGTTCCGCTCGCCGACGTGACGCTCTCGACGGTGCCCTGTCACATCGTCATCGGGATCGCCGCCCACGAGTTGACCCTCTACTGCAACAACGTGGTGACGTTCCAGGCCACCGTGGCCACCGGCGCCCCGGACTCGCCCACGCCGACCGGGTCGTTCTTCGTCGCCTACATGGTCAGGCTCACCGATCCCGAGGACGCCTACGGCCCCTACGCGCTCGGCACTTCCGCGTTCTCCAACACGTACTTCAGCTTCGAAGGAGGCCCGGGCCAGATCGGTATCCACGGGACCAACCAACCCTGGGTGATCGGCTCGTATGCCAGCCACGGTTGTGTGCGACTCACCAATGCCGCCATCACGGCCTTGGCCGGCAAGGTGGTGCCGGGCACCCCGGTGGAAATCGGGCCGTGACGCACTGGCCGTGGGTGGGGCGCCAACTCAGCGGAAACTGACCGGGCTCCGAGGCGCCGCGTCTCGTGGAGAGGTTGCCAACAGGCCTATGGCCACCGCACTCAGCGACGCCACCAACCACAGCACTGACGCCACCGACTGCGGTACGTCGGCGAGGAAGGTGACGAGCACGGTGGTGAGTGCGGCCCACGCGATCGACCGCACCGGTGGTCGCCAACAGGCCACGTCGAGCACGAGCAAGGCGACGCTGGTAGCGACCAGGTAGTAGCCGTAGATCCACACCTCGAAGACCAGACGCGACGCCAGGCCGGCCACCACCAATCCGATCAACGGCACCGGAGCCAGCCCGGCGGTGCCGGCGCGGCGCCGTGCCCACAGTGCCAGCGCCGCCGCCAAGGCGATGGCGCCGAAGCGGGCCACGGCGAGCTTGCCCGACGAGGACAGGGGTGCCAATCCCACCATCGTGCCGGCCGAGAACTTCCCGCCTCCCGCCACGCTCAACGCGCTGAGCACTTGGGTGGTGGCACTGCGGTTGGCCACATAGAAAGGAAGCACAACGGCCGCCGATGCCAACGCGGCAGGCACCACCAGACGCGCCCGTTCACGCCACCCCGGAGCGGCGGCAACCACCACCGGCACCAAGGCGAGCAGCGCGAATTGCTTGCACGTGAACGCCACCCCGAACACGACGCCGGCCCACATCCAGCGCCGTCGCAGCGCCGAGCGCGGTGGCGCCCGCCACCATGCCCATGCACACGAGGTCTTGCGGATGGAACGTCTGCACCAGCGCATCGCCCACGGCGGGAAGGACCGCCAGCGCCAGCACCAAAAGCGGCGCACCAAGCCCACCGCCAAAGCCGGCCGCACCGAGCAACGCCACGCAGCCGACGGCGAGCACGACCCATGCGAGTACGCCGAGGACGGCCTGGGACCGATACCAGTGCTCGCCACCGGCACCGGGAGCGCACGCCGACTCCAGGGCCAGAGCAAAGGCAGGTACGTCTCGGTCACACCACGTCGGTGCACCGAGGGCGGACCTGAGAATCACGACCCACGGTGAGGCCAGCACGCTGTACCCGGGAGGTTGATACTCGCTTTGGGCATCGGCGGCAGCACCCAGATCACCGTGAGACAGCTGGGTGGTGGGCAGCACGACGGCGAAGGCGTCGCCGGTGGAGGGGCCCCCTCGAAGGAACACCACCGAGACGAAGGCCACCAGCGCCAGCGCGTACAGCGCGCCGCGCACAATGGGCGAAACGGTCACGTTCCCCATCGGCCCGGACCTCCCCTTCGTGCCACGCAAATCACGCGGCGCGTCGCATCATGGTAATACGGGTCCTCTTCGCCACAACGCTGAACACGGAGATCGACATGGACGTCCATGAAGCCCTCTACACGACGCCGCGCCATGCGGCGCGTGCGACCGGACCCGGTGGGCGCCGACATCCAAGCCCGGATCCTCGACGCCGCTATACGGGCCCCCAGCGGCGGCAACGCACAGAACTGGCATTTCCTCCTGGTCGACGACCCCACCGTCAAGGCGCAGTTGGGCCCGCTGTATCGCGACAGCACCGACCAGCTGTGGAGAACCGTCTACGCCGATCGCATCGCCGAGGCGCAGGCGGACCCGACCAATCCCGACAGCATTCAGTTCGAAAAGGTCAAGCGCTCGGCCCAACATCTCGCCGACCATTTCGAGGAGGTTCCCTTGTACCTCTTCGGATTCGTGCAGCACGACCCGACGGGCGGCTCCATCTTCCCGGCGGTGTGGAGCGCGCAGTTGGCGGCGCGCGCCGAGGGAATCGGCAGCGCGCTGACGGTGATGCTTGGCTTTTTCCACGGGCCCGAAGCCAACGCCGTGCTGCGGGTTCCGGTGGACCAAGGATGGATCATGGCGTGCTGTGTGTCCTTCGGCTACCCCACGGGCCGGTGGGGGGTGGCACCCCGGCGGCCCGTGCACGAAGTGGCCTCGCGCAACTCGTGGGACGGCGACCTCGGCTTCGAGGTGCACGATCCCCTGTGGTCGCGCTGAAGGGTGGTCGCATTGAATTCGGTACCTCATTGACAGCCAAGACGAGCGCCGGGCTCGTGGTGTATCGACGCCACCAGGTGGGAGATGTCGAAGTCCTTCTCGTACACCCGGGCGGGCCGTACTGGGCCAAGAAGGACGCCGGGGCGTGGTCGATACCTAAGGGTGAATACGGCAAGGGCGACGACCCCGCCACGGTGGCCGACATCGAATTCGGCGAGGAGATCGGACAACCGGTTCCGCTCGGGACACGCCACGATTTGGGTGAGGTGACCCAGCCGGGCGGCAAGCGAGTACGGGCGTGGGCGGTGGAAGGCGACGTCGACACCACCACGGTGACGTCCAACGAGTTCGAGATGCAGTGGCCACCGAGATCAGGCCAGATGCAACGTTTCCCCGAGGTCGATCGAGCGGCATGGTTCGGCCTCGATGAGGCCCGCGTCAAGATCCTGTCGGGTCAAATTCCCCTTTTGGAACGCCTCCAAGAGATGGTGCTTTCGACGAGCTGACCAGGGGCGCCACGCAGTTGCTCCCACGCAAAGCGGCCGGACAGGCGCTGGGCGCGGGTACCGTAATTGCCATGTCCCCTTGGCGACTCGCCAACCTGCGCGTGCCGAAGGGCCAGAGCGCTCGACGGGCTGGACAAAGCGAGCATCGTTTCACCACCGCCGCCGTCACCGGCGTCGGGGCGCTGGTGGCGCTGACGGTGGGATCAGCCTTCGGCAACGTCCACGGCCACCCCCTGCACGAAAAGTTGTTCGCGCTGTTGGGCGCGCTGGCCTTCTTCATCTTGGCGGTGGCGGCCGTCCAAAGCGTGTCCGGCACGCTGGCGGCCGTCGTCAGTGCCCGAGCGGGACGCTCCGGCGGTTCTGCGGTGAAAGTCCTCACCAGCCTCGTCGGCTACGTGATCGTCATCTTCGTCGGCCTCGGCATGTTGGCCGTCCCCATCCAGCACCTTCTCCTGGGTGGGGCGCTCACCGGAGTGGTGGTGGGGATCGCCGCCCAGCAATCACTCGGCAACGTCTTCGCCGGCTTGGTGCTTCTTTTGGCCCGGCCCTTCGTCATCGGCGAGCGCATCAAAGTGCGCGCCGGTGCCCTCGGCGGCGTGCTCGAAGGCGTGGTGGCCGGCATGAGCCTCGCCTACGTCACCCTGCACACCGACGAAGGTCCCGTGAACATCCCCAACTCGGCCATGCTGGCGGCGGCCGTAGGCCCGGCTCCAACGCCGAACGCAACACAAGCCCCCAGTCCCGCCAGCGCGGCGTCGATGCACGGTGATCGCCCCGTGCCCCCGCCCGGCCCGCCGTCGACGATGGGCCGTTTCGGCGCCAAGGCCCGCGCCGCGCGCCGCTCTCCTACTCCGTAGCCTCCCAGCCACGCGCCACCGACGGGCGCGCCGAGGCGACGCTCAGGGAATCCCGCCGTCGACGCGTAGCACCGCCCCCGTGGTGTAGCTAGAGGCGTCCGAGGCGAAGTAGAGAGCCGCCCCCACCACCTCGTGCGGCGCACCGCCTCGTTTCAGTGCGTGTCGCTGGGCGCCCAGGGCGAACGCGTCCATGTCCCACGCCTTGGCGATATCGGTGAGAAACGGGCCCGCCATGATGCAGTTGACCCGGACGTTCGGGCCGAAAGCCTGGGCGAACCCGACCGTCAACGCGTTGACACCCGCCTTGGCCGCGGCGTAGGGGAGGATGTCGCCTCGGGGCCGGATCGATCCCGTGCTCGACACGTTGATGATCGATCCCCCCGCGCCCTCCGCCATACGCGTGCCGACGAGCGCGCTCAGTCGGAACACGCCCTTGACGTTGAGGCCGGCGACCTTGTCCCACATGGCCTCGGTCACATCGGTGACACGCTCGTACAGCAGCGACATGCCCGCATTGTTGACGAGCACATCGACGCGCCCAAAGGCCCCGTAGGCGGCGTCGACCAAGCCGTCGAGCTCGTCCCAGCGCCCGACGTGACACGCATAGGGCAAGGCGCGCCGGCCGCGTTGCTCCACCTCGGCGGCCACCGCCCGGCACGCTTCGATCTTTCGACTGGCGATCACCACATCGGCACCGGCGTCGGCAAAGGCGAGCACCATCTCGCGTCCGAGCCCTCGGCTGCCGCCGGTGACCAGCACCACCTTGGCGCTCAGATCGAAGAGTTCGCTCATGGATTTGGGCGCACCGACGTGGGCACTTTCACCGATAGTCAGTACAGGACGCCAGGTCGGCCGCCTGCTTCGCCAGAGAGAGGACCACGTCTCCGAAGGCCTCCATCTTCGGATTGTCCGCCTGCCCCGCCACCACGCGCGCGTAGCCGGCCTCCAAGACGACGGCGAGCTTGAAGCGGGCCAGGATGACGTAGTAGTCGATGTCGTCGGTGGGACGGCCGCTCACGTCCTCGTAGTACTCGAGCAGCTCCGCCCGACTCGGCATGCCGGTGTAGTCGACATAACTGCCCGTGGAGCGTTCCTGGTCGGGGTCCAGCCATCCTTGGATCACCCACCCGAGATCGAGCAACGGATCGCCGACGGTGGCCATCTCCCAATCGACGATGGCGGCCAGGCGCGCCGGTGCCCCGTGCCGGTACATGACGTTGGCGAACTGGTAGTCCCCGTGCATGATGCCGGGCACGTAGTGGCGCGGTTGGTGGGTACCGAGCCATGCCGCCGCGTCGTCGATGCCGGGAATGTCACGGAACTTGACGGCGGCGAGGTGGCTCATCCACCGGCTCACCTGGCGTTCGTGAAAGCCGTCGGGTCGTCCGAACCCTTCGAGCCCGTGTGCCAACCAGTCGACCTTGGACAGCCTGGCGATGCCGTCGACGAGCTCGAAGGCGAGACCACGGCGGGCCTCCAGGTCGGTGTCGAAGGGTGTGGGCCATCCTCCGCCGCCCATGGGGGACCAGCCGTCGACGAATTCCATCAGGTAGAAGCAGCCGCCCATGAGCTCGGGGTCGTCGCATACGGCCACGACCCGGGCGTGAGGGACGTCGGTGTCGGCCAGCGCGGTGAGAACCCGGAACTCACGCAGCATGGTGTCGTTGCGGCCCTCGGGCACCACACGCGGCGGCCGGCGCAGGGCCACCCGGTGCTCGCCGCGCCGCACCTCGAACAGCTCGTTGGACGCGCCGCCGGTGACGAACGTGGCCTGCAGCGGCTCGCCGGAGCCGGGCAGATCGCGCTTGTCCATAAAGGCGGCCAGGCGATCCTCGTCGATGAGCCCTTGGGCGTCTGATGGCGTCAACTGTTGGCCACCTCGTGCTCGATGTACTGCGCGAACTTGGCCCGCGCCGCTTCCACCTTGGCGGGCAGATGCTCGGTGGGCCACATGCCCGGCGCCGCTGTGTACCTCTTGAGCACGGTGCGCGCCACGGTCACCTGGTGCACCTCGCTGGGCCCGTCGACAAGGGCCATGACGGGGGCGGCCATCCAGAACTGGCCGAGCGCCAATTCGTTGGAGACCCCCAAGGCGCCATGGACCTGTATGGCGCGTTGCACGATGTCATGGAGCACCTGGGGCGTGAGCACCTTGATGGCGGCGATGTCGTGGCGCACCTTGCGGTAGTCCTGGTACTTGTCGATCTCCCACGCCGTGTACAGCACGAACAGTCGGAACTGCAGGAGCTGCGCGTAGGAATCGGCGATGTACGCCTGGACGTTGTGCATCTCGGCCAGTAGCCCATCTCGTGTCTGGCGCGACAGGGCCCGCTCGCACATCATGTCGAAGGCCCGCTGGCACATGCCCACGGTGCGCATGGCGTGGTGGATGCGTCCGCCGCCCAGGCGCGTCTGGGCGATGGCAAATGCTTGTCCTTCTCCGCCCAACAGCGCATCGGCCGGGAGCCGCACCTCGTTGTAGCGGACGAGGGCGTGCATGCCTTCGTCCTCGTCGCGCAACGACTCCCCCATGAGACCGATGTTGCGCACGATCTCCACCCCGGGCGTATCGGCGGGGACGAGGAACATGCTCATGCCTTGGTAGGCGCTGACGTCAGGATCACTCACCGCCATGACGATCAAAAACGACGCCGTGCGCGCGTTGGAGGAGAAGTACTTGTAGCCGTCGATGACCCACTCGTCGCCATCTCGACGGGCCCGGGTGGTGAAGCGGGTGGGATCCGATCCCCCTTGGGGCTCGGTCATGGAGTAGGACGAGAAAATCTCGCCCTCGAGCAGTGGTTGGAGGTAGCGCGCCTTCTGCTCGTCGGTTCCGTAGTGGGCGATGATCTCGGCGTTGCCGGTGTCGGGGGCCTGACAGCCGAAGATGATGGGCGCCCAGCGTGAGCGGCCCAGGATCTCGTTCATCAGCGACAGCGCCACCTGCCCGTACCCTTCGCCGCCGAGCTCGGGCCCCAGGTGACAGGCCCACAAGCCTTTGGCCCGCACCTGCGCCTTGAGGGGGTCGATAATTTTGCGCAGGGTGTCGTCGAGAGGATGAAAGGCCCGGCCTCCCCACAACATGTCAACGGGCTCGATCTCGTCACGGACGAACGCGTCCATCCAATCGAGCTTCGCCTGAAACTCAGGCTCGGTGGAGAAGTCCCACGCCATGCTCCGTCGCCTCCTTGATCCGGCCGGCGGAGCGCCGGTCCGTCGAGCCTTTAACTCTCGCCCGTTCCGTATTGCCCTTGAGGGATGGGACCCGCCGACGCCGCCGGAGGCGGTGCCGGCGCGGCCGGAGGCGGCGGTGCCGTTGTGGCCGAAGGCGGCACCGAGGAGGTCGGGATCGTCCCTGAGGGGTCGATCACGCCGCTGTCCTCGGCCAGCGCGGCATTGGCGGAGGTGACGGTGATGGGACCGTGCTCGGCCTCGTGCTTGTGGAGGAGGTCCATGAGTTCGCCGGTACGCGACTCGGCATCGGGTGCGGCGTGCCCCGACTTCTGGCCATAGAAGATCCCGCCCAGCTCGAGAAGCAATGCGTCGGCCTTCTTCTTGGCCTGCAGCTCGAGCAACTTCGCCTGTCCCGCGGCTCCGGCTTGCTGGGCTTTTTCGGCCAACTGCGTGGCCTGCGTCTTGACCTTGTCCATCAAACCCATGGCCTGTCCCCTGTCGTGTTCCCGATCCCGATGTGGCGGTCTTTCCCGACTCTATGCCCACGCCTCAGCCGGTGCCGCACGGTCAGGCCCGGACCCACTCCTCGCTGCGCTCCCACAACTCGGCGGCCAGTTGCGGCGTGGCCAGCGCATTGGGGAGGCGCGCCGTGTCGTCGTGGTAGTAGAGCCCCGACTCGCCCGCTGCGTGCGGGGAGGTGGCGCAGTGGATCGACGGACGGGCACCTTCCTCGGGCGATCGCATGGACCGTCGCAGCACCTGTACCACTGGCCTCGGGATGCGGCGCCAGATATCGGTGGACACCGTGCCGGGATGTGGCGCGTACGCAGTCACACCCGTCGCCTCGCAGCGGCGGGCGAGCTCCTGGGTGAACAGCACGTTGCACAGCTTCGAGACCGCGTACTCGCGCAGTCCGGTGAAGCTGGTGCGGCGCCGCACACGCTCGAAGTCCAAGACGCGCGCCTGGTAGTGGCTCGCACTGGAGACGTTGACCACCCGCGCCGGTGCGCCCTGCTGCATCAGGGGCACCAGGATCGTCGTGAACAAGAACGGGCCGAGGTGGTTGACCGCGAACGTCAGCTCGAAGCCATCGACGGTGAGTCCCCGCTGGGCCACCACTCCGGCGTTGTTCACCAGGACATGCAGCGGCTCGCCCCGCTCGACGTAATCCGTGGCGGCTTTGCGCACAGCGGCCAGGTCGGCCAGGTCGAGGGCGAAAAATGCAGCCGAGCCCGGTCCGCCCAGGGCGGCGATGTCGTCGAGCACGGGCTTGGCCCGCTGTTCGGATCGGCACGCCAGATGCACCCGCCCCCCACGGCGGGCGAGCTCGACGGCGGTCGCTCGTCCGATCCCGGTGTTGGCGCCGGTGACGATGAAGGTCCGGCCCTCGAGGTCCATGCGCCCGGCGCCGGCGGTGCTCCCGGTGCTGGCAGTACTGGCGGCCGTCATATCTCCAGCAGCCCGGCCCTCCCGAAGGAGGCGAATTGGCCGCGCAGTGACTCGACGTCCTCGGCCGTCAGAAGTCGGTACGCCGGAGGGCTCTCGGGCGACGAGGCGTCAGATTTCCGAGGTTCCGGCGGCCGCCACCACACGGGGTCCGATGTCTCCCACCGCTGCGCCACGAGCGGACGTTTGTCGACCTTGTTGGTGCCGGTGACGGGCACGTGATCCACGATGCGCACGAAGCGGGGCGCCCATTTCGTCCCCAGGTCAGGCTGGCCACCCAAAAAGGCGGCGAAGTCCTCCGGGTCGAACGGCTGCGTGCCATCCATCTCGACGGCCGCCATGACCTGGTCGCCGGTGCGAGGGTCGGGCACCGGGTAGACCGCCGTCGTACTCACCCCCCGCCAGCGCGACAGGATCCGTTCCACCGGAGCGGCGGCGAAGTTCTCACCATCGACCCGCAACCAGTCCGCCGAGCGCCCCGCGAAGTAGAAGAAACCGTCCTCATCGATGTACCCCAGGTCACCCGACCAGTACCAGCCGTTACGCGTCCGCTGGGCGTCCGCCTCGGCGTTGGCGTAGTACCCCTCGAAGCGCTTGACCCCATCGCGACTGACGATCTCACCGATCGCCTCCGAGGCGTTGAGCAGTCGCCCCCCTTCGTCGAAGCGGGCCGCTACACACTGCTCCTGAGTGTCGGCGTTCACCACGATGACATCCATCCCCGCGGGGGGCTTACCGAGAGAGTTGCGGGGCGTTCCCGGCAGCCGTGACATGGATATAGCTCCCTCACTGGACCCGTATCCCTCGATCACCGGGCATCGAAACCGGCGCTTGAAGGCGCTGATGTCATGGGGGGAGGCGTCGGTGCCCAGCGCAAAGCGGAGCTTGTGATCGGTATCGTCGGGGCTGGGCGCGGTGGCCAGGATGTAGCCGAGTGCTCGGCCCACGTAATTGAAGAAGGTGACGCCGTAACGACGGACGTCGGGAAGAAAGCCCGTCGCCGAGAAGCGCCGTCGCAGCACCAAGGCGGAACCTCCGGCCATAGCCGGCACGACACACGCGTTGAGCGCGTTGCCGTGGAACATGGGCATGGCGCAGTACAAGGCATCCTGCGGCCCGAACTGTGATCCGGCCGCCATGAATGACGCTGCTTCGGCCAGTCGCCCCTGGCTGACTCGCACGGCCTTGGGCGCCCCCGTCGATCCCGAGGTGAACAGCAGGAGGTAGAGCGCCTCGGGGCCGGGGTCCGGCTCACCGGGGTCGTCCGAATCTCGACTGCTTCGAGTGGCGCTGATGGCCGCGCACAATGCCTCGTAGGGCGCCGAGTCCGCCACCAGGACGCGCCCCGGTGGAACACCGGTGTCGAGCCCTTCGAGCAGGGACACCTGGGTCGAGTCGGTGACGATGAGCTGGCAGTCGGTGTGGCGGATGTCACTGGCGAGCTCGGGACCCCGGCGCGTCGGGTTGATCCCCACGATGACGGCACCACTGAGGGCGGCGCCTCCCAGGAGAAACAGGAATTCGGGGACATTCTCCAAAAGGACGCCGACGTGAAACGGGCCCTCGCTGCGCAGGTCCCGCAGCAGGGCGGCCCGGACCTCGCATTCCTCGACCACTTGGCGCCACGTCCACGACTGCTCTTCGAACCACAACCCGGTGTGATCGTCGTGGCGACGCGCCACGAGCAACTCGGCCACAGACGTCATGGGCGTGACGATACTTTTCGGCGCCTTTTCGGCGCTTCACGCCTCCTCGGCGCCCCTCGCCTTCCCCCGGTCTGGATTCCCCATATACTGAGCTATACTCATAAAGAGTTTTACTCATTGAAATCGCCCGAGGACCTCATTCGCCCGAACCCCGAACACGGAGGCCGGTTCACCCCCATGGCTCCTGGACCTGACCCCGCTCACCGGCGCCACACCCCGCTCGACGTCACGGCGGAGCTCGCCGAGCTGCTCTCCCACGCCGCTCGCCGCCTCCGTCGTGGATCGTCGGAGCAGCTCGCTCCGCTCGGCCTCACCTATGGCCAGGCCAAGCTGCTGCGCATCGTGGCGGGCGCCGGCCAGCCGCCCCGCATGGCTGACATCGCCTCGCAGCTCGAGGTGGTTCCCCGGTCGGTGACGACCATGGTGGACGGGGTGGAGGCGGCCGGGTTGGTCGTCCGACGCCCCGACCCCGACGATCGGCGGTCCGTTCTGGTCGAGCTCACCGCGGCGGGGCGCCACCTTCAGCAGCGTCTGGCCCGGGCCCGTCGAAACAGCGCCCAGGTCGTCTTTGGAAGTCTGGGACCCGAGGACAGCACTGAGCTCCTCCGGCTCCTCGGCGCGCTATGCGAACGCGGTGCGTGCCACACGTGCTGCGGCGGGCACGAGCGCCATGGCGCCGCCGCGTCGTCAGAGCACGGTGAGGCGTCATGAGCATGGGCATGGGTATGCGCGGCCACGGGGGCGCCATGGGCGGCGGCGGCATGGGTCTCATGCGGTCGTTCCGACGTGACAATTCGGTCACCAAGCAGACGCTTCCGCCCGGACTGGTGCGACGCATCATGCGTTTCGCGCGTCCATACAAAAAGGCGCTCGGGGTCTTTTTGGTGCTCATCATCGTCGACGCCGTCGTCGGGGCCGCCAACCCGCTCGTCTATCGCGCCATCATCGAAGACGTCGGCTCAGCGGGATTGCACAAGACAGAAGTCGGCCAGTTCTCCCACGACATCATCCTGCTCGGATTTCTGCTCGGGTTTCTGGCCCTGGCCGATGCGGTCCTGTCGCTCTGGCAACGATGGATCTCGGCACGCATCGGAGAAGGGCTCATCTTCGACATGCGGTCGAAGGTGTTCGCTCATTTTCAGCGCATGCCCATCGCGTTTTTCACCCGCACACAGACGGGCGCCTTGGTGAGTCGCCTCAACAACGACATCCTCGATGCCCAGCAAGCGTTCACCGACACGTTCTCGTCGGTCGTGAGCAACGTCATCTCGGTGCTGCTCATCTTGAGCCTGATGTTCTACCTGTACTGGCCCATCACCTTGGCGGCGCTGGCGCTGCTGCCCATATTCATCATCCCGGCCCGTTTCGTGGGCCGGCGTATCCAGGCGCTCACGCGCGAGGGATACAACCTCAACGCCAAGATGACCACCACCATGACCGAACGCTTCAATGTTTCGGGTGCCCTGTTGGTCAAGCTCTTCGGCCACCCCGAACAGGAGGTGGCCGGTTTCGAGGAGCGCGCCGGGCGGGTACGTGACATCGGGATCACCACGGCCATGTACACGCGGGTGTTCATGGTGGCGTTGTTGCTCACGGCGTCCCTGGCCACGGCGCTGACCTACGGATGGGGTGGCGTGCACGCCGTGCACAACATCTTGTTCATCGCCACCGTGGTGGCCATGACGGCGTATCTCACCCGCCTGTACGGCCCGCTCACCGCACTGTCCAACGTGCAGGTGGACATCATGACGGCGTTGGTCTCATTCGACCGAGTCTTCGAGATCTTGGACCTTCCCCCCATGATCGACGACAAGCCCGATGCCGTGCCCCTACGCCGAGGCCCGGCCACGGTGACCTTCGACCATGTCGACTTTCGCTACCCCCGGGCCGAAGAGGTCTCCCTGGCATCGCTCGAGTCGGTGGCCGTACTCGATCAAGCGCCTTCACAGCAGGTGCTCTTCGATGTCTCCTTCGAGGCGCAACCCGGCGAGCTTGTCGCGCTGGTCGGTCCCTCGGGAGCGGGCAAGACCACCATCAGCCATCTCGTGCCGCGCCTCTATGACGCCCAGTCGGGCGCGGTGCGCATCAACGGGGTCGACCTACGCGACGCCACCTTGGCCTCGGTGCACGACATGGTCGGCGTCGTCACCCAAGACGCCCACCTCTTCCACGAAACCATCCGGTCCAACCTCGCCTACGCCAAACCCGACGCCACCGACCCCGAGCTCATCGAGGCGCTGCGGGCCGCGCAGATCCTGCCCCTGGTCGAGTCGCTGCCCGACGGCCTCGACACCGTCGTCGGCGACCGCGGCTACCGACTGTCGGGCGGCGAGAAGCAGCGCATCGCCATCGCTCGACTGCTCCTCAAGGCGCCCGACGTGGTGGTTCTCGACGAGGCCACCGCCCATCTCGACTCGGAGTCGGAGGTGGCCGTCCAACAGGCCTTGGCCACCGCGCTGGCCGGGCGCACTTCCATCGTCATCGCCCACCGTCTCTCCACGGTGCGAGAAGCCGACCAGATCCTGGTCATCTCCGATGGTCGCATCGTCGAACGCGGCCGCCACGAGGAGTTGCTCGACGCCGATGGCGTCTATGCCGAGCTCTACCGCACCCAGTTCGAACGCCAAGGCGTCGAGTTCGCCGCCGACGGCCACGGCGCACCACATGCGAACGGGCCGGCCACAGTGACCTCAGCTGCCCCAGAGGCACCGCGTCACCACTAGACGACGGCTGGCGTCCGCAGTGGCGAGGTACGCTGCTTCGTCTCTCACATGTCCTCTCAAGTAGCCGTCGACCCTCCTCCGGAGCCGCCCGCGCCGGCGGCCGGCCGGCCGCTGCTTCGGGGTTGGATCCACCTCGTCGCCTTTGGCGTCACCGTGGTGGTGGGTCCCATCCTCATCGCACACGCCCGCACCGCCGAACAACGGGCTGTGCTGATCATCTATGTCCTGTCGGTCGCCGCGCTCTTCGGCGTAAGCGCAGCGTTTCACCGCATGCGATGGTCGCCGGCGGCCCGCCGCCGCATGCGCCGCGCTGACCACGCCACCATCTTCATCGGCATCGCCGGGTCCTACACCGCCATCGCCGGGCTGGCCCTGCATGGGTGGGCGAGGGTGCTCGTCCTGTGCCTCGTCTGGGGCGGCGCCGCCGGTGGTATCACGTTGCGTCAGGTCTGGTTGGACGCCCCCAAGTGGGCCGTGGCGCTGCCGTATGTGGTCATGGGTTGGTGCGCCATCGCCGTCGTTCCGCAACTCGTGCGCGGGTTGGGCGCGGCTGGCTTCTGGCTACTGCTCGCCGGTGGGGCGTGTTACACGGTTGGCGCCGTGGTCTATGCACTACGCCGACCCAACCCATCACCAGCCGTGTTCGGCTACCACGAGGTCTTCCATGCTCTGACCGTTGTCGGCGCGTCCTGTCACTTCGCCGTCATCGCGTTCTTCGCCCTACCCCGCGCTCGATAGGCGCAGCGCACCGGCCCCGGCGCCGTCGAGCATGACAACCGCCTCCGACTGAAGCGTCGCCACAATGGCCGCCGCCAGGGCCCGCGCCGACGCCGCGTCGAGTTCGACCGCCACCCTCGCCCCCGGTCCTTGGGACGGGTTGAGGAAGTCGATGTTCAGGCTGTGACCGTCGGTGAAGTGGACGGGGTGATCGAAATAGACGGTGGCATCGGTCACCGCGAACCAACCCTGCGGCCCTTTGGCGCTGCCCCGTACGGCGACCTTCTCGGTTTGGTACGTACACATTTCTGTCTCCTCTTCTCACGTTCTTCTTATGCAGAGAGATCCGGACTCACGCCGAGAGATAGCGGCCGAAGAAGCCCCATACCTTGGACCACCCGTCCACGGCCGCCTCGGGGCGGTAGCTGGCCCGATCCACGGCGAAGAACCCGTGACCGGCCCCGTCGAAGCTGTGGAACTCGAAGGTCTTGCCGAGCTCGATGAGCGCCCTTTGGAGCTCGGCCACGTGGTCGGGTGAAGGGAACTGGTCATCGGCGCCGAACAGACCCAGCAGGGGGCAGGACAGGTCCTTGGCCATGGGGAGCAGCGGCACCATCTTGAGTCCGGACCCCTCGGGGGGCGCGCCCACCACGAAGGCCCCGTAACAGTCGACGGCGGCATCGAGGGTCAAGGAGCACGCCACCAGAAAGGCTTGGCGGCCTCCTGAGCAATAGCCGATGGCCCCCACCTTGGCGTTGGAGGAGCCGAGCGACTTGAGGTATCGAGCGGCCCCGTCGACGTCCCCCACGATCTGCTCGTCCGCCACGCCGCCCATGGCGCGCACCGCCGCGGCCGCATCGTCAGGGCTGGCTCCGGGCGCTTGGCGGCTGAACAGGTTGGGGCAGATGGCCAGGTACCCGTGGTCGGCGAACCTGCGGGTGATCTCCTTGGTCCCCTCGTCATAACCCGGAAGGTGGTGCAGCACGACCACCCCGCCATAGCTCCCGCCCTGAAGGGGCTGGGCGAGGTACGCCTCTATGTCGTCGCCACCACCGCCGGAGATGGTGACGGTCTCCGCCTTCATTCCATCTGCCATGGACCTCTCCTCTTGTTCTCGAGTTGTTCTCAATTTCCTCAGGCTTCTCTAGTGCCTGGCTCGGTGGCCATCCAGTCGCGGGCCCGACGCCTGACTGTGGCGGGCCCCTCTGGTCCGACCGTTCGCGCCGAGCGTCGCTCGCGCTATCGTCGCGCCCGTTCAACGATCGCCGGCGGGCCCTGGCGGGGCGGGGCGGCGACCACCACAGTGACCAAGAGCCGGGCCTCGTGAAACGCCCGGTGCCAACGAGGAGGCTCGCCGGTGAACGAGACGCAATGGCTCGTCGATCGGATCCAGATTCGGGAGCTGACGGCCCGTTACAACCATTGCTTCGATGACGGCGATGCCGATGGCTTTGCCGCCACCTTCACCGAGGACGGCGTCATGGAGGTGGAGGGCGGGTTCGCCGCCAACGGCCGCGACGCGCTGGCCAAGATGTGTCGGAACGTCCCCTATGGCGTCGTGCACGTGACGACCGACGCCATCGTGGAGATCGACGGGGACCGGGCCAGCCAGTACCTGACGATTCTGGTGTTGAACCGCCCCAAGCCCGACGCCGCCCCCGACGAGAAGATCTCCACGTTGCAACGCACCGGGCGATATCGCGACGAGCTGGTGCGCACCGCCGACGGGTGGCGCTTCACCCGCCGCACGGCCAGCCTCGACGGCGGGCTCTGAGGAACGAGGGAACCATGGCCCTGTTAACCGATCACCTGCGCGCCCAAGCCGAGAACTTTCCCGACGAGCTCGGCTACCGGGTCATCGGCGGGGGGCAGGTGACCTTCGGGCAGTGGGAGGCGGAGTCCAACCGCCTGGCGCGCGGGCTTATCTCGTTAGGCGTCGCCAAGGGAGACCGCGTCGCCATCTACCTCCGACCTGAAGAAGGTCTGCGCTTCGTCGTCGCCTACGCGGCGGCCCACAAGGCGGGGGCGGTGGCCGTGCCCACCAATGTGCGCCTCGTCGACGCCGAGATCGAGCGGCTCCTCAGCCATGCCGAGGCCACCGCCATCCTCACCGATTCCGTCTTGGCGGCGGGCGCCCGCAAGGTCTCTGCCGGCCTGCCCAGCGTCCGTCACATCCTGGTCGCTCCCGACGGTGCTCCCGACGGTGCCGCCGAGGACGGCGCCGCCGAAGCGGGCGCACCCGAACCCTGGTCGTGGGGCGACGCCGTGGCGGAAAACGACTCGAGCAGATTTCAGGTCGAGCTCGACAAGGACGACCTGGCCGACATCCTCTATACGTCGGGCACCACCGGGCTCCCTAAGGGTGTGGCCATCCGCCACCGCAATGTCGCCCTCATTCCCGGCGACCCGTACCCGAGCTTCTCGGGCCGGTGCTGGCTGCACGCCAGCCCCATGTTCACCTTCGCCGGTATCGGGTTCATCTACAACCCCATGCAGCTCGGGCTGTCGGGCGTCTACCAACCACGTTTCGACGCCGCCCAGTGGCTCGACCTCGTCGAGGAGCTCAAACCGCAGTTCGTGTTTCTCGTGCCCTCCATGGCCCAGCTCATCGTGGCCCACCCGCGCTTTCGAGAAGCCGAGCTGTCGTCCATCGAACTGTGTGCCATCGGCAGCGCGCCGTTGCCGCCCGCCACCTTGAAGGCGCTACAGGAGCGCATGCCCGAGGCGTCGGTGTCCAACAGCTACGGCATGACCGAAGCCGGTTCGGCCTTCTGCACCATGCCCAAGGGCGAGTCGCTCAAGCGGATCGGGTCGGTGGGGCAACCGATGCCGCCGCTCGAGGTGCGCATCGTCGACGAGGACGAGAACGACGTGGTGGCCGGCGAGATCGGGGAAGCCCTCATGCGTGTCCCCGGACGTCAGCGCGAGTACTTCCGCAACGCCGAGGCCTCCTCCTCCACCTGGAAGGACGGGTGGCTGCACACTGGCGACCTGGCCCGCTTTGACGACGACGGGTTTCTCTACATCGTCGGGCGCAAGAAGGACGTCATCATCCGAGGTGGCAACAACATCCACGCCGTTGACATCGAATCCGTCCTCCACGACCACCCCGATGTGGTCGAGGCCGCCGTGGTGGGCATCCCCCACGAGGTCCTCGGAGAGGACGTGGCCGCCGTGGTGTCACTGTCGCCGGGATCCACCGCCACCACCGACGATCTGCGCGCTCTACTGCGCGGAGCACTTGGCCGATTACAAGGTGCCCAGGCGCATCGAGCTCACCGACGAGCTGCCGCGCAACGCCACCGGCAAGGTGCTCAAGCAACAACTCATCGACCAGCTGGCCGCCTCGGCCCCGGCCCGCTAGCCGGGCCCGGCCTGCCTCGGCCAGAAGGCCGGCGGCTAGCCGAGCGCTCAGCCGAGAAGCAGATCGGCCAATCGGCTGCGCTGGTAGCTCTGGGCCCCGAAGAGCAGGTCGTCCTGCTTGGCTCGCCGGTACAGCAGATGGCAGTCGATGTCCCACGTGAAGCCCACGCCACCGTGCACCTGGATGGATTCGCCCGTCACCGACACGGCCGCTTCTGACGCGTAGCCCTTGCACATGGCCGCCGCCTTGGCGCGCTCGGGGTCGTCGGCATCTGACGTCCACGCCGCGTAGTGCGTGCCCACCCGGGCCAGCTCGACGTGGTGCAGCATGTCGGCCGCCTTGTGCTTTATGGCCTGGAAGGTGGCGATCGGCCGATCGAACTGCACCCGCACCTTGGCATATTCGACAGCCAACTCCAGGGCCCGCTCGGACGTTCCCACCAGCTCGGCGGCCAGCGCCACGCCGATGTCGTCGAGGATCCGGCGCCACAGCGACGCCTGATCTCCGGCCGGGCCGATACGCCGAGCCGTGCGCCCGTCGAGCTCGACGCGAGCCACCTTGCGGGTGACGTCGAGGCCGGGCACGAGCTCGCCCGCCGGGCTCTCGAGCACAAAGGTGCCGAGCCCGCCGCCGTCCTCGGCCACCACCAAGGCAAAGTCCGCGCTGGCTCCGTCGAGCACGACGGGCTTGACGCCCTCGAGGGTCCAGGTATCGGTGTCGCCGTCGCGGGTGGCACGCGCCCGCACGGTGGCCAGCGGGTCCCCGTGACCGGGTTCCTCGACCGCCACCGTTCCTCGCGTGGTGCCGGCCGCCAGCCCGGGCAGCAGGTCGTCGGCCCCGAGCCGAACCGCTGCCAACGTGGCCGCCACCGCCGAGGACAAGAACGGTCCCGGGAACGGCAGCTTGCCCAGCTCTTCCTGGAGCACGACCACGTCCACCAGTCCGAGCCCCAGGCCCCCGGCCGATTCGGGCACGAGCACCCCGAGCCATCCGAGCTCGGCCATGGTGGCCCACAGCGCATCGGTGACGCCTACCGGGTCGTCCACCATGGCCCGCACGTACGTCGACGGCGCTTCGGCGGCGAGCGTGGCCCGCACAGCTTGGCGAAAATCCTCCTGCTGCGGTGAGAAGGTGAAGTCCACGGTTCAGTCCTCAGGCCAGCCGCTCGATGACGGTGGCGTTGGCCTGACCGCCTCCCTCGCACATGGTCTGGAATCCGTAGCGACCGCCGGTGGCCTGCAACTCGTTGAGCAGCGTCGTCATCAGGCGCACGCCGCTGGCCCCGAGCGGGTGCCCGATGGCGATGGCCCCGCCGCGCGGGTTGAAGCGGTCCGGGTCAGGAGAGAAGGCCCGGCTCCACATGAGCGCGATGGCGGCGAAGGCCTCGTTGCACTCGATGGCGTCGAAGTCGTCCACCTTCATGCCCGACCGCTCGAGGAGCTTGCGGGTGGCCGGCACCGGAGCCGACAGCACGATGGCGGCGTCCTCGGCGGCCACCGCGAAGTGGGCGAAGCGCGCCAGGATCGGCAACCCCAGCCGTTCCGCCACCGATCGCTCGGCGATGAGCATGGCGGCGGCGCCGTCGGTCATCTGCGACGAGTTGCCGGCGGTGATGTCCGGGGCGGTGTCGGGCTCCCAGTTCTGCGCGGGCGGCAGGGCCGCCAGTGACTCCATGGAACCCGAACGTCGGATTCCCTCGTCGGTGCTGAGTGTCTCGCCGGTGAAGGTGCCCTCGTCGTCACGAATCGGCACCGGGACGATCTCGCGGGCGAAATGCCCGGAGTCGGTCGCTTCGGCGGCCCGCCGGTGACTCTCGAGCGCGTAGGCGTCCATGTCCTCGCGGCTGATCTTCCACTCATCGGCGAGCACCTGGGCCACCCGGAACTGCATCCACAGGCGGTTGTCGATGACGTCGAGGAAGGACTTCGGAAACGGCCCCGTGCCGCCGCGGGCGTTGGCGGCCAACGGCACCCGGCTCATGGACTCCACTCCACAGGCAATGGCCAGGTCGTAGTGGCCGGCCACCACCCCGGCCGCCGCGAAGTGGACGGCCTGCTGGGACGATCCGCACTGGCGGTCGACGGTGGTGGCGGGCACGGACTGCGGGAGACCGGCGGCCACCCAGCCGTTGCGGGCCACGTTGGTGGACTGCTCGCCCACCTGGGTGACACAGCCGCCGATGACGTCGTCGATGCGCTCGGGGTCGACGCCGGTGTGCTCGACGAGGTGGGTGAGGGTGAAGGCCAGCAGGTCGACCGGGTGCCACGTGGCCAGCGCGCCGCCGCGCTTGCCGAAGGCCGTGCGGCAGGTGTCGACGATGACCGCCTCGCGGGGAGCCGCCATCCGCTTTCCCCTTCCGTGTTCTCCCCGGGTGTCCACCCTGGGGTCCTCCCCGGGCTGGGGAGGCGGGATTGTCAGTGTAGTAAGTTTCCTGACGATGGTGTCAGGTTCGGCGGCCACCCGCCACCCGCGCGCCGGGGTCCGGCGGTGAGCACGATCGACCTCACAGAGGACGACGATCGAGCCGCCCTGCGCAAGCTCAGCCGGGATGTAGCCGAGCGCGACATCGCCCCGTTTGCGGCCGGCTGGGACGAGACCGAGGAGTTCGCCGAAGTCGCCCTGCAGGCGCTACGGCGCGCCGAGTTGTTCACCGTCACCGTGGGCGAGGCCTACGGCGGCATGGGCATGGGCGACATCGAGGCGGCCATCGTCCTCGAGGAGTTGGCCCGCGTCGACGTGTCGACCGCCATCATGTGCCAGCTCGTGTTCAACGGGCCGCCCCGCGCCATCGAGCATCTCGGCAACGAGGCCATGCGGGAGCGGTGGCTCCCTCAGGCCGCCGCCGGCGAGCTGTTCTGCATCGGCATCACCGAGCCCGACGCCGGTTCGGCCGCCACCAACATGCGGGCGCATCTCACCGAGGACGGCGACGGGTGGCGCCTCGATGCCTACAAGAACTACGTCACCGGCGGCCACAAGGCGGTCGCCTGTCTGGTGTGGTGCCGCTTTCCGGGCGGGGAGGCCGGCACCGGCAAAGGCATCGGCGCCGTGCTGGTGGACCTGGCCAAAGACGGCGTGAGCGTGGCCGGCACCCACCGCAAGATGGGCCTGCGCGGTTGCACCGAGGCCGAGCTCGCCTTCGACAGTGTGCGCGTCGATCCCGGTGATGTCCTGGTGGCCGGCGACCCCGCCGACAACAGCGGGCTCAAGACCCTGCTCGCCCACATCAACCACGAGCGCTGTGGCAATGCGGCCATGTGCGTGGGTGCTGCCCAAGGGGCGTTGGAGTACGCCATCGACTACATGAACGATCGCAAGTCCGGGGCCAAGAAGCTCTCCGAGCTCCAGGGCCTGCAGTGGAAGATCGCCGACGCCGCCGTCGAACTCGAGGGCGCCCGCCTGCTCCTGCAGCGCGCCCTCGTGCTGGCCGGTGCGCACGGCACCCCCCCGCCGCTCGAGTCGGCCATGGCCAAGATCGCCTGCAACCTGGCCGCCAAAAAGGTGTGCGACGAGGCCATCCAGCTGCTCGGTGGGTACGGCTTCAGCCGTGAGTACCCCGTGGAGCGGGCCTACCGCGACATCCGCGGCCTGTGCATCGGAGCCGGCACCGTGGAGGTGCAACGCAACTTCGTCGGCACCGCTCTGCTGGGCGGGAAAACCCCGGCCGGTCCGTGGTGGAAGACTCACCGGCCATGACAGATCACGAAGTAGCCGCCGTCGGTGTGCTCGGAGTCGGTGTGGCGGCTCCGTCGCTGCGCCTGGCCGCCTCGGAGGTGTCCGCCGCCTGGGGCGCCGCCGGGGGCAAACAGAGCGTGGCGGTATGCGACGCCGATGAGGACACCTTGACCCTGGCGTGGCAGGCCGCCATCGACGCCATGGCCGCCGCCGGCGTCACACCCGACGAGATCTCCGGCTTGTGGTGGGGCACGGCCCGCCCGCCGTTCGCCGAAGGCCCCAGCCATCCTTTCCTCGCCGCCGCCTTGAGTCTCGCCTCCGACGTGGCCGGCGCCCTGCTGGCGGCGTCGTCGCACGCCGGCATGGAGGCGTTGGTCGGCGCCTGGGACGCCCTCGCCGCGGGCTACCTCGGCACCTCGGCGCGTGTGCTCGTGGTGGCATCCGACGCACTGGTGCCCGGCATGGGCACCGCCGGCGAAGCCGTCACCGGGGCGGGGGCGGTGGCCTTCGTTCTCGGCGCCGATGATGCGGCCAGCAATGGCTCGGGACCGCCGGCGCGCCTGGTGGCCCGCGTGCAAAAAGCGTTGCCGGCGGTGGACCGCTACCGGGGCCATGCCCAGAGCGCCACCGGTGACGTCTATGACGGCCGGCTGTTTCGCGACGAGGTATTCCTGCCGCTGCTGAGTGCCACGGGACGGGCGCTGTCCGCCGGTGCGGCCGGTGCCATGGCGGGATGGGCCATCGCTGACCCCGACGGCAAGCTGGCCACGGCGGTGTCCAAGAAGCTGGCGTCGCCGCTGCTGTCGGCCGACGTGCAGGCTGCGGTGGGTGACACGGGAGCGGCGGGCGGCCTTCTTGGTGTGGTGCCGGCGCTCGACGGTCCTATGCCCTCGGTGGTGGGGATCCTCGGCTACGGCGGCGGGCGGGCCACCGCGGTGGCCGTCGAGGTGCTTCGCCCCGTGCCCGGGGCTGAAGGAGCCGTGGCTCGCCTCAGTGCGGGGCGTCAAGTGCCGTACTTGCAGGCGGCGCGGGCGCGGGGCCAGGTCGAGGCCATGGTCGATCCCATCGCCATGGGCCTGCCGCCCGGCGGGGCCGCCTTCACCCGCGGCAACATCGAGATGCTCTCGTTGCAGGGGGCCAAGTGCCGCGTGTGCGGCACGGTGTCGACCCCGCCGTCGATCCACCCCACCTGCATCGGCTGTGGCGGTGACGAGCTCGACGTGATCTCGCTGCGTCGGCGCGGCACGGTGCATACGTTCGTGGTGAACCAGACCATGCCGCCGCCGTTTCTGGCACCGCTCCCGTTGTGCGTCATCGACCTCGACGACGACACCCGCCTCATGGTGCAGGGGTCGGTGGCCGACGCCGAGCACATCGCCATCGACGATGACGTGGAGCTGGTGCTGCGTCTGTATGCCAGCGAGCGCCACGTCCCGGTCTACGGGTACAAGGCGCGCCGGCTGACTTCCACTCCCGTCGAAACCTCCTCGAGAAAGGCGGCGCAATGAGCTGGAACAAGGTGGCCGTAGTAGGGGCCGGGCTCATCAAGTTCGGCGAGCTGTTCGAGCAGAGCTACGAGCAGATGGCGTCCGGTGCCTTCGCGGCGGCCATGGCCGCGGTTGACAAGGGGATCGAGCCCACTGCCATCGATGCCGCCATCGTGGCCACCCAGCGCGGGTCGCTGTGGGGACAAGAGGGTATCGGCGGCAATACCGTGCCGACCGCTATCGGCTTGGCCGGGATCCCGTGCACGCGGGTGGAGAACGCCTGTCCGTCGGGATCCGACGCCTTTCGCATCGGCGCCATGGTGGTCGCCAGCGGCGTGCACGACGTGGTGTTGGTGATCGGCGTCGAGAAGATGCGCGACAAGTCCACCCAAGAAGGCCTGCTCGCTCGCGCCGCGGCCGGCCACCCTCTCTACAACCGGGGGGAGACGGCCCCGGTGCTCTTCGCCCCCTACGCGACTCGACACATGCACGAGTTCGGGACGACCCCCGAGATGCTGGCGTCGGTGGCCGTGAAGAACCACCACAACGGGACCCTCGACCCCTACGCGCACTTCCAGAGCGAGGTGACCATCGATCAGGTGCTGGCCTCGGCTCCGGTGTGCCGGCCGCTTCGCTTGTTGGATTGCTGCCCCCAGACCGACGGGGCGGCCGCCATCATCCTCACCACCGCCGAGCGGGCCCGGGAGTTCACCGACAAGCCGGTGTACGTGGCCGGCTTCGGCGTGGCCACCGACCACCCGTATCTGCACGAAAAGTCCACGTTCGTCAGCCTGCCGGCGACCACCGCCGCCGCCGCACGGGCGTACCAGATGGCGGGCGTGGGACCGTCTGACATCGACGTGGCCGAGGTGCACGACTGCTTCACCATCACCGAGATCCTCGACATCGAAGACCTCGGGTTCGTGGAGAAGGGCAAGGGCGGTCCTGCGTCGTTGGCCGGAGAGACCGCGCTGGACGGCCGTATCCCCGTCAACCCGTCCGGCGGTCTGTTGGCCAAGGGTCATCCAATCGGGGCAACCGGCGTGGCCCAGTTGACGGAGTGCTGGTGGCAGCTGCGCGAGGAAGCCGAAGGTCGACAGGTCGCCATTCGCAACGGCTTCGCACTGCAGCACAACGTGGGCGGTCGCGGCTCGGGAGTGGCGGTTGTCAACATCCTGACGCGCAACGGAAACTGAGTTTCGCTCTCCGTCGCACCCCCGCTTGAGCGTTACAACCGCATAGAACAATGCGGACATGTCCGCTGAACTCACCGAGTCGGAGGCCGCTCTCGACCGGTTCCTGGCCAAGGCCGACCCGATCTGTACTGCCAGTTCCGACGCCGCCGTGGTGGTGGCCATCGCCGCCTCCATCGAGCGCAAGGCGGCGGCCGTCAAGACCCTCTACGCCACAGGCATGGCCCAGTCCTCGGTATGGAAAGACGCCGGGCACCGCTCGGCGGCCCATTGGCTGGCCGAGAAGTCCGGTGTGGGTCTCGGACAGGCCAACGACACCTTGGAGACCGCCGAGGCGCTCGGTTCTCTGCCTCTCACCGTCGATGCCCTACGCGCCGGACAGCTGTCGTCGGTCCAGGCTCGTGAGATCACCGCCGTGGCCGCTGGGCATCCTTCTGTCGAGGGGTCATTGATCGAGACGGCCGCCCAGAGCACCGTCAAGGGTCTCAAAGACCAGTGCCGTCGCATCGTGGCCCAGCACGACTCTGAGGCCGAGGCCTTGGCTCGCCATGAACGGATCCGCCAGAACCGCTATCTGCGCTGGTGGAACGACGCCGAAGGAGCCTTTTGCCTGAGTGCGCGCACCACCGCCGAAGACGGGGGCAGGGTGCTGGCTGCTTTAGAGACCCGCTCCAATGCCTTGTTCGAGACGGCACGGCGTTCGGGGCGTCACCAGACGACCGACGCCTACCGGGTCGATGCCCTGGTGGAACTGGTCACCGGCGACGGAGAAGCAAAGGCCCCTCCGACGACCACCGTGTTCATGCACGTGGACGGGGCTGCTCTGGTGCGAGGCGAGATCAAAGGCCAAGAGACCTGTGAGATCGCCGGCCTCGGACCGGTGCCCTTGGCGGCGCTGCAGAGGGTCCTTCCCTCTGCCTACGTCAAAGTGCTGGTCGAAGACGGGGTGGACGTCACCACCGTGGCCCACGCCGGTCGGGCCATCTCGGCTCATCTGCTCAGTGCGCTTGAATCCCGGGACCGCGTCTGTGTGGTGCAGGGCTGTGACGTGGCCCATGGCCTCGAGGCCCATCACATCATTCCCTTCGCCCAAGGCGGCAAGGGATCTCTCGAGAACCTGGTTCGGGTTGAGGGTGTCGCACGATTGTTCCGAGAAATTTCAGCGAGCGGCATCAGTCCTGGTCGCAGCGTGAACCGGAGCTCGGGCGCCGATCACCCTTTCACGCCGGTGCGGCCCGCCAGAGTTTGAGGATGTTGTTGGTGGCGCAGATCAGGCGCCATTCGCTGTTCACCGCCGGAAGACCGCGTCGGGTGAAGCTCCGGATGCCGCGATTGGCCTTGATGTGGCCGAAGACGGGTTCGACGGTGGTCTTTCGCCGGCGATAGCGCTCGACGTTGTCGGGTTGTCCGAGCTTGGCGTTCATGGCCCGGCGCACTGTTGTCGGGTCGGGCTGCTCGCCACGCACGTGAGCGAGCATCGTCTTGACCCGGGTGTTCGACACACCAAGGGCATCGGCGGCGGCACGCAGCGAGATCGCCCCGCTGTCGACTTGTTCGATGACCGGGATCCACTGCTTTGGGTCGGGATCTTTGGTGTCGGTGAGACGAAGGTCGGTCGTGGCGAAATACCGCTTGGTCATGTCGCGCACCCAGGTGTAGGAGACGCCCAGGATCTCCCCCGCAGCACGCTGGGAGAGCTCACCGGCATTGACCCGACGCAGCACCTCCAGCTTGTTGTCATCAGGCTGCGGCGTTCGGCGCCAGTTGTTTGTTCTAGTGGCGATGAGCACGTCGGCGCCCACATCGGTGGTGGCATTCGCCGTCGACCAGTAGCCGCGGTCGGCCAAAAAAGTGCCCGGGGGCCCGACGTATCGGGCCTCAGCCAGGGTGCCGGTCACGGCTTTGGCCATGGGCAAGAAGTTGACCTCATCGTTGGTTTTGTTGGTGACCTCGGCGGCCACGATGACCTGGTCACCAGTCACCGCCGCCTGGGCGTTGTAGCCCTGCACCACGCCTTTGCCGGCGCCAGGGATGACGCGCGAATCGGGGTCGGTGGTGTTGGCCTTGCGAGCCCCGCCCCGGCGCGCCGGCGTGGGGCTCGGCTTGGGCCCGGTGAGCTTGTGGCCAAGGGCCTTCTCCTTCTCGGCCCGCTCGGCCATCTTGGTTTCGTAGTCCCGGGCGGGCTGCTCTTCGAGTTGGCGCAGTGCCTCTTTGATGCGGGCCTTGCGCGAAGGAGACCGGTCCCACCCCTCGGGGAGCTCGTCACCCCGGCGGTCGCCCAGGCGACGGTCCTCCTCGGCGTCGGTGGCCTCGGCTTCGGCCAGGATCTCAGCCGCCAGCTGCTCTTTGGTCTTGTTGGCGAAGAACGATGCGTTGGCGGCCATCTTGGTGCCGTCGATGGCCACCAGCCCGGCGTCGACCAGCCCGGCGTCCACGCACAAGGCGAGCACCTGGGCGAAGAGCCCGGCGATGGCGAGCTCGTGGCGTTGACGAAAGCGCGCCAAGGTGGCGTGGTCGGGATGTTGGTTGGCTGCCAGCACCCGATAGGCAACGTCCTCGGCCAGTTTGCGCTCGATCCGACGCGACGAGCGCTCCCCTGTGCAATAGGCATAGAGCAGGACGGCCAGCATCAAGGCCGGGTTGTAACTGGCCCCGCCCCGGCCGTCCTCGCGATAGCTCGCATGGAAACCGGACAGATCGAGCTCTTCCACCACGTCCACGACGAACCAGGCCAGATGTCCTTCAGGCAGCCAATCGGTCACCGAAGGAGGCATGAGGAACAGCTGCTCACGATCGCCGGCTCGCACGTTGACAGGCATACCGCATCGTCACCCGCGCCGCGAAACGCGGGCGGGATAGTCAGGATTCGTGCGACACCCTCGGGTTGTGTGGCTTTCACCACCAACTGGTCACCCACCGGGGCTTTGCCATCACCGGCACCCCGGGCCACTGGACCTGGATCACCCCCAAGGGGCTGGATCAAAACGGTGAGCGCATCTTGAGTGACGAGGTGGTCGAATCCTTGGCCAAAGAGGCCGACGAACGGCAGGCCTTGTTCGACTAGGTGGGCGCGTGGTCCGGAAACGCTTGCCCCAATTGCCCGTCCTTCTTGTTACTCGTCCTTTTTGCCCAGCAACGGGTGGGCGGGCATCCCCACCGACTGCAGGTGTTGACCGAGCACGTCATGGAAATGGGCGGCCACTTCGGTCGGCGTCCACCCGCCTTCCTTCCACATCCCGGCCACTTGCCGCGGGGTCTGAAACATCGTGTATGCGAACCCGGTACGCCCGAGCACTTGGCCGTTGACGTAGCTCGCCTCTTCTGACGCCAAGAACGCCACCAACGGCGCGTTGAGGGCAGGGTCCTGGTCGGGCGGCGCATCGGCCCCACCGAACAGGTTCTCGGTCATCCGGGTCAGACCGGCCGGGGCCATGGCGTTGACGGTGATGCCATAACGCCCCAACTCGATGGCCCACACGAACGTCATCCCCATAATGGCCGCCTTGGCGGCCCCGTAGTTGGTCTGACCGAAGTTGCCTCGCAGACCGGCCGACGACGTGATGTTGACGATGCGCCCGTAGCCGGCCTCACGCATATGCACGGCCGCATGACGGGTGCAGTTGAACGTCCCTTTTTGATGAACGGCGATGACGGCGTCGTAGTCGTCCGGCGTCATCTTGAGCAGCGAACGATCGCGAACGATGCCGGCGTTGTTCACCAGGATGTCGATGGACCCGAACGTCTCCACCGCTTGGGCCACGATCCGTCCGGCGCCGTCATAGTCACTGACCGACTCGTAGTTGGGAACGGCCTTGCCCCCGGCTTCCTCGATCTCGCGGCAGGTCTGCGCGGCGGGGTCCTCACCGACTCCAGAACCGTCGAGACCGGTGCCGAGGTCGTTCACCACAACGGCGGCACCTTCGGAGGCCAGGCACTTGGCGATCGCCTGACCGATACCTCGACCCGCACCGGTGACCACTGCCACTCTTCCTTCGAGCAAAGCCATTGCATTCGCCTCCTCGGCGTTGTTCGCTGTCGGGCATCACTCTGCGAGTTCCAAGGCCCTTGATGCAACTCCGCCCTCGAGCCCGGGCGCTACCACCGCCTCCGGGCCAGTCCGAGCCAACTTCAGGCGGTGCCTTCTCCTGCTCCCACACCGGCCAGCAGCTGCTCCACGGCCGGCCCGGCATCAGCCGCCGGGCCATGCCACGCCACTGAGCCGTGAGCGAGGACGACGGCGTCATCGGCGATGCCCAGCGCCCTGTCCACCTGTTGCTCGACGATAAGCAGGGCGCAGCCCTGGGCGTGGATGGCCAAGAGCCCGTCGTACACGGCGTCCACCACCACCGGGGCCAGACCAAGTGAAAGCTCGTCGACGATCAGCACCTTGGGCGGCGAGGCGAGCACCTTGGCCAACGACAAGATCCGCTGCTGGCCTCCCGACAACGTGCCCGCCATCTGCTTGCGCCGTTCCGCCAGCACCGGGAACGCCTGAAAGGCTCGCTCCAGGGCGTCCGCACTGGCGCCACGACTGAGCCGGTTGAAAGACAAGGTCAGGTTCTCGGCCACGGTCAACGTGGAGAACACCCCCCTGCCTTCGGGGACATGCGCCACTCCGAGCCGGGCGATGCGATGCGCGGCAAATCGTTTTACGTCTTGGCCTCCCACCCGCACCGCGCCAGTGGTCACCGGCACGAGCCCGGTGGCCACCCGAGCCACCGTCGACTTGCCGGCTCCGTTCGAACCGAGCAGGGCCACCTTGCCGTTCTCGGGGATCGAGAACGACACCGAGAAGAGCGCTCGATAGCTGCCGTAGGAGGCGCACACATCATCGAACTCGAGCACCGTGCCTGCTCCCG
Organism: uncultured Acidimicrobiaceae bacterium; assembly: GCA_963793645.1. Classification (GTDB taxonomy): domain Bacteria; phylum Actinomycetota; class Acidimicrobiia; order Acidimicrobiales; family UBA8190; genus CAWCAW01. The sequence continues at coordinate 816,211 of CAWCAW010000006.1, forward strand.
GCACCGGTCGAGACGCATACCCTGACGGAGTCACCGGCGTCGGGGCCAACGACGACGCGGCCGACGCGGCTGACGCGCTCAAGGCAGCCGCACCGTTCGACGCCGGCGCGCCGTTCGAAGACGGTGGCGCACCAGGCGTCCGATTGGTGGCGCGCGGTGTCCCCGCCGGGACCGGTGGAAACGCCTTGGGGTCGATCATGCCGTCCGCCCCAGGTAGGCCCGGCGCACCTCAGGGTCGGCGATCACTTCGTCGAATGTGCCCGCCGCCACGAATTGACCGAAATTGAGCACGACGACGCGATCACTGACCCGGCCCACCATCTGCAAGTCATGTTCGACGAGCAGCAGGGCGGTGTTCCGGTCCCGTTGCACCTTGCGGAGAACTTCGGAGAGCACGGCCGTCTCGTAGTCGTCCAATCCCGACGATGGCTCGTCGGCGAGCAGCAGGAGCGGATCGCCGGCCAGCGCCCGTCCCAGCTCCACCAGGCGACAGTGGCCCAGGCTGAGCGAAGCCACGGTGACATCCGCGAGTGCAGTAAGGCCGACGAGTTCCATGGTGGCGTCGACGCGTTCGATCTCATCGGCCTTGGGCTTGCCCATGTTCAGCAAGTCCTTCCACAGCGCCCCGTCGCCTCGCCGGGCGCGCTCGGCCACCATGATGTGGTCCCGGACCGTCAGCTCGGGAAAGACCTCGATGCGCTGGAACGTGCGCCGGATGCCCAGCCGGGCGCGTTGGTGCGCGGCCAGCTTCCCGAGATCGTGCCCGGCGAAGCGCACCGTTCCGGAGTCGGGAGTCACTTGGCCGCACACGCAGTTGAACAGCGTCGTCTTGCCGGCCCCGTTGGGACCGACGATCCCGACGGCCTCCCCCGCGTTCACCGTCACCGACACATCCGACAACGCCTGCAACCCACCAAAGCGCTTGGAAACCTGCTGCGCCACCAGCAATGGCTCGCCGGGTTGCGGACCAGTCGTGGACATCACAGGGGCCGCCAGCACGGCCGGTACGCCCGGAGCCGCGGGCGCAGTTGCAGCAGCGGTAGCAGCCGGAACCGCCGCGCCCGGGAAACTCCCCACGCCGGCACCAGCGGCGCCGGCACCACCTGCAGTGCCCCACGCGTCAACCACGGACGCCCTCCCCGATGCCGGCCGGGATCCCCGGCGCATCCGCCATGGGCGACACCCCGGCCATAGCCCCGGTGCTCTTGCCGCGGCGCTGGTCCAAGGCGACCAGAAGGCGGTTCACCCGTCGCATCCACTTGCTCTTCTGGAACTCGACGATTCCTTCGGGGTGGATGGCGTAGGTCATCGCACCCACGGCGAAGAGGATCGGCTCGATGCCCTGGATGCGCTGCGGCAGATACAGCGACAGCACGAGTTGGAAGATGGCGTAAGCCATACCCGACTGCACGGCACCTTCCACGGTGCGCGAGCCCGTGGTGATGACCACCACGGCGAATACCAACGAGTACTCGTAAGGGAAGGTGTCCGCCGTGACCGAGTGGTAGAGCATGCCGTACAGCGCGCCACCGAGGCCGGCGATCCCCGCCGACAGCGCGAACACCTGCAGGCGTGCCCGCGTCAGGCTGATGCCGAGGCTCTCCGCCGCCGTCTGGCTCCCGCGGATGGCGGCCAAATATCTGCCCGTGGTCCCCCGCTGGACGAGGATCACCAACCCCGACACGGCCGCCAGCACCACGAAGACGAGGACAAGAAACGAGCGGTCGTCGCTGAAGTTCAACGGACCGATCAGCGGACGCGGGATGCTCACACCGCTCAAGCCGCCCCCTGACCACGAGTACTGAAAGAGGAACTGATCGGCGAACAACGCGAAGGTAAGCGTCATCATGGTCAGGAGCAGTCCCGAGAGCCGGACGGCGACCAGGGCGAGTAGCACGCCGGTGACGGCGGCCAACAGAGCCCCCAGCAGCGACCCCAACAGCACCGACAGCCCCAGATGGGTGGCCAGTTGGCCCGCTGTGAAGGCGCCGATGCCGGCGAAGGTCCACTGACACAACGACAGCTGCCCACTCATGCCGGTGATGAGCGTGATGGACAAAAAGGCGACTGACAGCGTCAGCCCTTGGGCCAGCGACGTGACCCACACACCGGGAACCCACGTCACGCACGAGACGATGAACACCACCATGAGAATGCGAAAGCCCCATTTGGTGGGAGCGTCCAGCCTGCGGTCGCGCACGGCGATGGCCGGCGGAGCCGGGGGCGGATCGACCGACGACATGGGGTCGGAGCTCTGGTCCAAGCGACGAAGGCGTGTGTTGAACACCAGGGTGCCCACCAGTACCGCGAAGGGGAACACCTCGGTGGCCGCCTGGGCGAGCACGCCATTGGGCAGATACGCGCTGATGAGGTTGACCGCAACGCCCAACCCGACGCTGGCAATGAGAGCGATCGGCACGGAGCTCATGCTGGCCACCGCCGCCGCGGTGAGCCCGGCCACCAACAACGACGTGAACTGCAGCGGGTTCTCGGGGGTGAGGGTCGGCTGCAAGGGCAGCAGCAGCACGCCGGCCAGACCGGCCAACAGGCTCGAGAGCGCCCACGCCGCGCTCGACACGGCCGGACTGTTGACGCCTTCGAGCTGCGACATGCGGCGGCTCTCGACCACGGCGCGCATCTTGAGCCCGAAACTCGAGTACCGGAACATGGCGATCAAGCCGGCCACCACCACCACGGTGATCACCGTGCCCGACAGCTCACCACCGTTGATCGGTGTCGAGAACAGATGGAAGTAGTCGTGGTTGGGGTTCAGCCACAAGTTAGGCGGGTTCAGTCGAGGGGCGTCACCGAAAATGATGGGAACCGCCTGAGGGATGGCGATGAGCAAACCGACCGCCGATACGACCTTGGCCGTCGTCGACGCGGTGGGGATATGTCGAAACAGATACCGGTCCAGGGCCCACCCGAGCGCCGGCGAGAACAGCATCACCGAGATGATGAAGGCCAGCCAGACCGGAAGCCCGTTGCTGCGCACGAGGACGTCGAAGATGAAGGCGGCGGTGAACGCCTGCGCGCCGAAGGCCAGGTTGAATACCCCCGTGGCGCGAAACGTCAGAACGAGCCCGATGGCGACGAGCGCGACGTCACACCCGTAGGGGATCCCCGGAATGGCGTAATCGAGGAACGTGCTCATGGGGCCGGTTTCTTGTGCAGGGGGAGGCCGGCTTCAGGCGCCGGCGTCACGTCCCGCCCGTAGGCGAAGTGGTCGACGTGAGCCCGGGGGTTCCAGCCGCGGCGGGAATGGGGTTGTCGCTGTCCCCGTTGAAGCACACGAACACTTCGTTACCCGGTTGTACGAAGGCGGGAATGAACGAGGAGCCCTGCACCGACACGCTGGCCGAGCACCACGGCGGCGGCGAGCTGGTGTGGCCGACGATCCAGTTGATCGGTGTGGTGAGGCCGTCGCCGGTGAAGGCGGTTTCCGAGTTGATGGCAGAAACCAGCTTCTTCTGCGTCAGGTTCTTGCCGACCGCCTCCAGTCCGGTGACGAACTGGATGGCGCTGACCCAACCGTCGAATGCCGTTTCGTCGTAGGTATCGGCCGGGTCGAACTTCTGCATGGCCGAGATATAGAGGTCGATGGCCGGGTACTGCCCGGGGAAGGCGGCCGCCGCCTCGAAGGGAACGTGCTGCACCGAGACGTAGACGCCCTGCATCAGCGAGCTGTATTGCTGCAGCGTGGGCCGGTCGTATCCGTTGAGCCAGAGCTGCTTCATGTTGATGCCGTTTTGTTGGATGGCCCGAGAGAAGGCGATGTTTCCGGATCCGTCCATGCAGCTCATCAGCAGGTCGACGCCGGCCGCCTTCATGTGCAGCACATCAGCGTCGGGGCTCCCCCCGTAGGGGAAGGCGAAATCAGTGAACCCAACGTGGATCCCGAATTTCTGGAACCCTTTCTGCGCGTACTCACAGGCGTCAGCCGATTGGGCCACTCCGTAGGCGACGATGCCGACCGAGGTGGCGCCGAGCTGGTTGGCGATCCATGCATACTCCGGCTCGGCGGTGGAATAGTCGAGGTCCGACCCGAACGTGCCGAACAGGCTGGGACCGTCTTCCCAGTCGGTTGACACCTGATACCCGAAGGTCGGTACCCCTTGCTGGGCCAGGTACTTAGCCCCGGCGAAGAAGGGCGTACCCACGCCCACGATGGCAAAGATGTGGTCTTGTTCAACGAGCTCTTGAGCCTCGCTCACATCGGTGGTCTGACTTCCCTGGTCGTCTTTCTCATTACCGTTTGGAAGCAGGAGCTTGCGCCCGTCCACACCACCTTCGGCATTTACCAAAGAGAAGTACGCCTTGACGCCATTGACGATCGGGGCGAAGTCCGACGAAAGCGGTCCGGTGACATCGGCGATGCTCCCCACGGTGATCGACGTCTTCGTCACGCCGGGATCGCCCGTTCCTCCACGGCTCACCGCGGTCGTGGCGTTGCCGCCGCAGGCGGCCGCAACCAGGGCGACGCACAGGACAACGGCCAAGGCGATAGGAGCACGGGCCCGTGTCGTCGACGACCCCACAGCGCGACCTCCTCGACCATCACCACGTGAGTGACCTGGCCGCATGGATCCCCCTCTCCACGCATACCGCCGAGCAGGTCCCCAAACCGCCCCGCGGGATGCTTCCGCACAACATTCACCAGCCAGACCGTCTTGCCAAGGCCTGACGTCCACGTCAGCTAGTGCTTCGATCACTGTAGCCCGGCCATGCGCCATATTGCCTGCGAGATTGGCCAGAATTCAGTGAGACGAGGGCGACGGCGCGTCACCGAGTATGCCCTCGACAACACGGACGGTGTTGGCGAGCCGGTCGTCGACTTACTGGCGACCGAGACGGTGCACTTTTGTGCAGCGTCGCACAATCGCCGTGCCTCGTATCTACGACGTCTTACGGAGAGAGACGCAACTCATCCCCAAATCCCCAGCCCACAAGGCCGCGCCGTCACTCGGTCAGGACAGGAAAAGGCGTTCGGGGTCATAGCGACGCAGCGCCAGCACCTCGTCGATCCCGACGGGCTCGAGCTCCTCCACATTGCGAACGGGTTCGACATCCCAGCCACAGGCCTGTGAGAAATCCCGCACACGCTGCTCCAGCGACTCGCTGGCGGCCGACGCCCCCGACGCCCCCGACGCTGACGGCACCGCCGCCAACCGCAATGTGCCGTCGACGCGACGCAGGATGCCCCGGTCGGTCACCACGGCGTCCACGTTGGCGCCCGGGCTGGTGATGAACCCGACATCGGCGACCAGTCGTTCGGGGCGCGCCAGTGCCACCACCACACAGCTCTGCGCCCGGCTAGCCACATCGTTGGCTCCCCCCGACCCCACCAGAAACGACCCACCGGGAATCAACGTCGAATTGAGGTTGCCATGGCGATCGACTTGGGCCGCGCCCAGACAGGCGATGGTGCGGGTCCCCGGTCCCCCCACCACCATGCCGAGAACGGTGGAGGTGTCCGACAACATGGCCGTCGACGGGAACACCCGGTGGTTGAAGATGTAGGGATCGGCGGGCGTGGGCCGGTAGCCGAACATGCCGAGCTCGGCAGTGAGCTCCACGGCGCTGCCTGATGCACGCGCCCGGTCGACCGCTACCCACGCGGCCAGATTGGCCACCCCGGCGCCGGCGAGCACAGCGTCGGCCCGCAGCTCGTGCACGGCTGACTCCACTTCGCGCACTGCATAGGCGGCGGCGCGCTCCCACGCGCTGATCGGCTCGTCGGCGTCGACGGGATGCGCCTCGGCATCGGCGTGCCAGGACTCTCGCACCGTTCGCGATCGCAACCACTCCAGGCGCTCGGGCCCCACGCGCTCGAGGTACTCCTCGTGGGTGGCGGGCTCGAGGACCCAGTGCCGGACCCAGGACTCGAAGTCGCCGCGGGTGGCCTGACGCGCCTGGCTCCAAAACGGGATGTCCTCGCCGTAGGAGCCAACCGGCAGCCCCGGGGCGAACACACCACCGGGGTGGGCGCCGAACGGTGCCTCCACCACGGCCAGCACCCGGTGGGCGGGGATCTTCACGCGCGTCCCGTATCCCTCGAGGTCGTCGACCACGGCCTCGACCGTGGCGATCACGCCGCGCCGTGCCGCCCACGCCGCCCAAGGTCCTTCGAGGAGGGGCTCGGACATGGCCACGTTGCCCTTGACGTCGGCCACGGCCCCGTGGACCAGGGTGACATCGGGAACGAGCGGGGCCAGAAGCCCGACGGCGCCGAACTCGGTCTCCGCCACGGTAAAAGCGTCGTTGGACGCCATCGACGATCCTTGTAGCGATCCGGTCACCACCGCCGGCAGCCCCCGCGCCGCGGCTTCGAGGCGCTGGGAGTAGGTGAGGATCGACCAGTGCTCCACCTCCACCGCGCCCGACTCGTAGGCGCGTTGGAAAACCGGGTTGGGCGTCATGGTGGGGAAGATGTCACCCGAGTAGGTCGTCACGACGCGGCGCACCATGCCGCCGGCAAAAAACAAGGCGCCCAATGAGCTCAGGCTCACCATGGCCAAGGTGAAGCCGGCGTCGGTGCCCCAGTGCTGGCGCACCACCTCTCGCGCCGCGGCCGTCCACCGGCTGTGGCCGCACAGCACGCAGATGGTGTCGCCGGGACGGACGTGCTGTTCGACGGCCTCCTGCAGGGATAGGACCGGGCTCACTGCGCCATCTCGCTCACTGCGCCACCATGATCACTCCGCCATCTCGCCGGCGTCGGACGGCGCTATCGGCCTGTCCAACGCGGCGGCCTTTTCTCGGCGAAGGCGGCCGGTCCTTCTTTGGCGTCCTCGCTCGAGAAGACCTCGGTGGCGATGGCCGACTCGATCCGGTACGCCTCCTTCATGTCCACCGCCAAGGCGCGCAAGACACTCTCCTTCGTCTTGCGCACCGCCAAGGGCCCGTTGGCCGTGATCCGGTGCGCGTACTCCATGGCCTTGTCCCGCAGCTCCTCGGCGGGGACCACGGCATTAAGCAGGCCGAACGCCAAAGCCTGGGCGGCGGGAACCCGGTCCGCGCACAACAGGAACTCCATGGCGGCCGGAAACGCCACCTGGCGCGGCAGCCGCACGGTGGTACCGCCGCCGGCGAACAAGCCTCGCTTGGGCTCCATCACGCCGAAGTACGCCTCGGGAGTGGCCACCCGCAGGTCACAACCGCCCAACATCTCCATACCGCCGGCCACACAGGCGCCGTTCACCGCGGCGACGATGGGCTTGTACAGCTTCGTCCCCCGCAGCACCGCCTTGACGCCGTCGTCGATGCGATAGCCGTCGATCTCCTCGACCTGACGCGTGGAGATCTCCCGCTGCAACTTTGTGATCTCCGGGATGTACGTCTTGAGGTCGGCGCCGGTGCAAAAGGCGTTGCCCACGCCGGTGATGATGGCCACCCACGCTTCTTCGTCCTCGCCGAAACGATCCCAGGCGCGCCGCAGCTCCGCGAAGTGATCCATGTCCAAGCTGTTCATGGCGTGGATACGGTCGATGGTGATCCACACCACATGGTCGTCGCCGAGCTCGTAGTGGACGGGCACGTTACCCCCTGTTCTCGCGGGGAAGCCCCAAGATGCGTTCCCCTATGACATTGCGTTGCACCTCGGAGGTTCCCCCCGCGATGCTGGCGGACTTGCTCCACAACCACTGTCGCTGCCACTGGCCCCACAACGGAGCCGACGGACCGACAACCGACAACGCCGCTTCGGACATGTGTTGGGTCATGTCGGACCACGTGAGCTTGACCCAACTCGACTCCGGCCCCGGGCTCTCGCCGCGCGCCAGCTTCGACATGGTGCGCCAGTTGTGCGTCCGCAACACAACAAGCGCCACGTAGGCGTCGACAAGGGCGTCGGCCACGACGGGGTCGTCGAGGCGTCCATTGGCCGCCGCCAGCGCGAAGAGCTTGGACAGATACCCCTCGTGGACCACTTCCTCTTTAAAGGGGAAGTTGGTGCCGCGCTCGTGGGCCAGGGTGGTGGAGGCCACCTTCCAGCCTTCGCCCAGGGGGCCGACGACCCGGTCGCCAGGGACGTAAGCCCCGTCCAGGAACACCTCGTTGAATTCAGCGTCGCCGGTGATCTGCACGAGGGGACGGATGTCTATCCCCTCTCCCTGCATGTCCACGATCATCAAGGACAAGCCTCGGGCCCCCGAAGAATCGGGCACGCTGCGAGCCAGGCACATCCCCCACCGTGCATACTGCGCGTAGGAGGTCCACACCTTCTGCCCGGTGATGCGCCACCCGTCGCCGTCGCGCTCGGCGCGGGTCGACAGTCCCGACAGATCGGATCCCGCTCCGGGCTCGGAGAACAGCTGGCACCAGATCTCCTCCGCCGTCGAGATGCTCGGCAGGTAGCGCGCGCACTGCTCGGTGGTGCCGTGGGCGAGCAGGGTGGGGCCGGCCAGATTGATCCCCACCCGGTTGACGAGCTGGGCGGCGCCGCTGCGGGCGTATTCGGCGTTGAAGATGGCGATCTCGATGGGCGAGGCGCCGCGCCCTCCATACTGCGCGGGCCAGTCGAGGCCGACCCAGCCTCCCGCCGCCAACTTGGCCTGCCAGGTTCGCCCCCACGCGATCTGCTCATCCAGGTCGTCGGTACCCGGGGCGGGTTCGACGTGGGCGTCCAGCCACGAGCGCACCTCGGTGGCGAACTGCTGTTCATCTTCTGTCAGCGACAGGTCCACGAGCCGGTCCGCCCGCCTACAGGTCCCAAGCGGTTCGGCGACCGCTGGCCTCAAAGGCTTTGTGGAGTGCTTCTTCTTCCGCATCACCGAATGGTGTGTAGGTGTCCGACCCGCGCTCCCGCACGAAGACGGCGTCGTCGTGCACGCGATCGGCTCGGAACTTCTCGTGCACCAACGTGCGCACGAGGACCTTATTGGTGGGTGTAGTGGGGAGCTGCTCAGACAGGCGGATGTAGCGAGGGCGCCACTTGGGGCTCAGGTCGGGCTGGGCGTCGAGCCATGTCGCGAACGCAGTGGCATCGAAGGCCGCTCCGTCACCGAGCACCAGCGCGGCCATGACCTGGTCACCGGAGTCGACGTCGGGCACGCCGTAGACCGACGCCACCATGACATCGGGGTGACGCGACACAATGACCTCGATGGGGGCGGCCGGGAAGTTCTCGCCGTCGACACGCAGCCAGTCCGATGTGCGGCCGGCGAAATAGACCCACCCATCGGCGTCGCGATACCCGAGGTCTCCGCTCCAATACCAACCGTTGCGGGTGGTGAGCGCCATGGCGGCGTCGTTCTTGTAATAGCCCTCGAAGGGCCCCACCCCGGTGGTGTTGACGATCTCGCCCACACACTGCTCGGCGTTGACGAGCCGGCCATCGGCGTCGAACTCGGCGGGCACCATGTCGTTGCCGTCGGCGTCGACGATCTTGACCCCTTCACGCAGCTTGCCCACCGACCCCCGAGGTGGACCACCAGATCGGTCGAGCGCGATAGCGCCCTCCGTCGACCCGAACACGTCGACCACGGCCACGCCAAAACGCTGGGCCACGGCCTCGACCACCTGCGGCGACCCTTCGTTTCCGTAGGCGAGCTTCAACGGGTTGTCGTCGTCATCGGGTCGAGGTGGTGTGGCCAGAAGGTAGGCCAGTGGTTTGCCGGTGTAGTTGAACCAGGTGGCTCCGTAGCGTCGGACGTCGTCCAAGAACCTCGACGCGCTGAACTTGCGGGCCAGGCCCACCGACGCTCCCGCCACCAACGCCGGCGCCAGGCCCACCATGAGGGAATTGGAATGGAACAGGGGCATGGCCAGGTACCCGACGTCGTCGGGGCCCACCCCGAGGATCATCGTCATGCGGTTGCCGGTGGTGAGGAGGCGGCGCTGGGTGCAGCGCACCGCTTTGGGAGCCGCCGAGGTGCCCGAGGTGAACACCAGCGCCCACAGGTCGTCAACGTCGGGGTCGGGCCCGAGGAGCGTGTCCGGACACGAGGCGAGGGCGTCCTCCAACGACTCGCCCATGCGTTGGGGCGGGTCGTCGGCGTCGGCGAAGCGGCTGGTGACCACCACGCCGCCGGGGAGATCCAGATCGGAGAGCAGGGGCTCGAGCAGGTCTTGATGGCGCGGCTCGGTGATCACCATCTGGCAGTCCGTAAAGGTGATGTCACGGGTGAGGTGCTCGTCGCGGCGGGTGTGGTTGAGGCCCACCAGCGCCCCCCCGAACAGACCCACCGCGGCCAGGGCGAACACGTAGTCGGGGGTGTTGTCGAGCAGCACGGCGATGTGAGGAGGGCGGGCCGGGTCCAGCCGGGACCGGAACAATGCCGCCAGTGCGGTGGCCTCGGCCAGGAGCTCGGCGTGGGTGAAGACCTGGGTACCGAAGCGCACCGCCGGCCGCGAGGCGTAGCGCTCCTCGGTGCCGTTGCGACGCAGCAGCTCGGCCACGTTGGCCGCCGGCAAGGGCGCCTGGCCCGGTGCCGGGGCATCCGCCACCCGTTGCACCACCTCCGGCGGGGCGACGACGTGCGTGCGAGATCCGCCGACTTCTCTGACCACGGCGTCAGGTTACGTGAACGGGCTCGGCGGTAGCGTTGGCGCATGTCACCGACGTTGCGCGCCACCTATCGCCAGGCGCGCGCCGCGCACTACCGGCGGCCCGGTGGGCCTTGGGACCGGGGTGCTTTGGACGGCACGTTCAGCGCGGTGGCGGCGACCCCGGGTTCTCGCGTCGAGCTGTCCGACGGGATCACCCGTCTCGATGCCGCCGCCGTGGAGACCCACGTGGCCGCCCTGGCCGGCCGGCTGCGGGCCAGCGGTGTGCGGCGCGGCACCGTGGTGGCATGGCAGCTTCCCAACAGCGTCGCCCCGGTACTCCTCTACCGGGCGTGCTGGCGGTTGGGGGCCATCGCGGCGCCGCTGCACCACCGTCTCGGACCCGCCGAGGTGGCTGCCGCCTTGGGGCAGGTCGACCCGGTGATCGTCATCGCCGCCTCCGGCATGCCCGCCGCCGACCACACCGCCCCCACCCCTGGCCTCGGCGCCACCTTGGTATCGACCGCCACCGTGCCTTCCCCGGCTGCGGTCATCGAGCTCCTCGAAGCGGGGCCCCCGGTGCCCGCCGCCAACGCCGACGCCGCCGGCCGAGCGAGGTCGACCGACCTGGCCGTCGCCCTGTTCAGCTCCGGCTCCACGGGCATGCCCAAGGCCGTGCTCCACACGCACCGGGCCCTCGGGTACAAAGCCGCGCTCATGGCCGAAGTCCACGGCCTCGACCGCAACGATGCCGTGCTCATGCCCGCACCCCTGGCCCATGTGTCAGGCCTGCTCAACGGGGTACTCCTGCCGGCCACCGCCGGGATCCCGTCGGTCATCATGTCGGCCTGGGACCCCGAAGAAGGGCTGCGCCGCATCGCCGAGGAACGGGTCTCGTTCATGGGGGCGCCGCCGGTGTTCTTCTCCCAAATGGCGTCCTCTCCGGCCTTTTCAGCGGCGGCCGTGACCAGCCTGCGCCTGGTGTCGACGGGAGGAGCGTCGGTCAGCCCGGCCTTCGTCACGGCTACCGCCGAGGCCTTCGGATGCCGGGTGAAACGCACCTACGGCTCGAGTGAGGCCCCCGCCGTCACCACGTCAGGACCGCACGACAGCGTCGAGCGCGCCCGCGACACCGACGGCAGGCCCGTGGGCGAGGTGGAGCTCGAGGTCCGTGACCCCGCCAACGGCGATCAACTCGCCGCTGGTGAGGTGGGCGAGCTGTGGTTGCGGGGCCCCGAGATGTTCGTCGGCTACGCCGATCCCGTGCTCACTACCAGCGTGTTGGCCCGGCCCGGGGGCTGGTTCCGCACCGGAGACCTGGGGGCCGTCGACGACGAGGGCTGGTTGCGCGTCATGGGCCGGATATCCGACACCATCATTCGCGCCGGGGAGAACATCTCCGCCTCGGAGGTCGAGGCCGCCCTCGAGGCCCACCCCGACATCCGTCTGGCCGTGGCGGTGGCGGTGCCCGATGCGGCGGTGGGCGAGCGCGTGGCCGCCTTCGTCGAATCCTCGGCACCGTTCGACCTCGACATGTGCCGGGCGTGGTTCGCCGAGCGGGGCGTGACCCGGTTCAAGACACCGGAGTACGTGGTTCGCCTCGACGAAGTGCCGACGTTGGCGGCCGGAAAACCGGACAAGGCCGCCCTGCGGAAGATGGCGGCCGAACTCGGCTCCGCCTCCTAGCGCGCCACGCGATAGCGAAGGTAGAGGACTCCCGAGCTGAAGGTGCGGGTTTCGACGAGTTCGAGATCCACCCGACGGTCGCTCCGGGGGAAAAACGAAATGCCACCGCCCACCAGCACCGGGTAGACCCTGGCCCGGTACTCGTCGATCAGACCCAAGGCGGCCACTTCGGCGGCGAGAGTGGCACCGCCGATGGCGATGTCACCTTCCCCCGGCTCGGCTCGCAACCGTTCGATCTCCTGCGCCAGGTCGCCGGAGGCGAGGCGGGCATTGCCCTGCACCGTCGTCAGCGTGGTGGAGAACACCACCTTGGGGATGGCATTCCAGACGGCCGCCCACTCGAGCTCGGCGTCGTCAAAGGGCCGATCGTCGTCGGCGGATTCCCAGTACAACATCGTCTCGTAGAGCCGTCGTCCCAGCAGTTGGACGCCGATATTTCGTACCTCGTCGGTGACAAAGCGAAAAACCTCCTCGTCGGGCTCCGTCCAGCCGAAGTTGCCGTCCGCGCCGACGATGTAGCCATCGAGTGAGACGCCCATCGAATAAGTAACGCTGCGCATCAGAAGTCCTCCTTCGGCACCAGAGCCAGCAAGTCCTCCGCTCGACGTGTCCCCGGTGGCCGTTTTTCGGCGGCCATGGCATTGGCCTCGCGCTGCAACAGCGCGTTGACCGGTGTCGCCACGCCCCCGAGTCGCCCCAGCAGGACGATCTCCCCGTTGAGGTAGTCGGCCTCGATGGCTCCGGTCCCCCGGGCCAGGCTCTGCCACGACGAGTCCCCGGGGCGGGGCGCGCCGCCGATGGCATGGGGCGTGATGAGATTGCCTCGACGGGCCGCAAACTCCGCGTCGCCGACGTGGTCGATGCGTGCCGCGTCGAGGACGGCAATGCCTTCGAGGCGGGCCAGCCGGGCGATCTCACTGCCGCGAGCCTCGGGTCCGCACAGTGCTTCCACGGCGTTGCCCAGGTTCATGACGAGCTTGGCGTACTTCCAGCGCATGATGTCGTCGACAGCCACCGCGCTGAACCCGGCCGCCGTGAACACGCCCGCTATCTCACCCGCTCGTCCCGCGGCCCCGGCCCCGGCCTCACCCGGAACCCGCCCCACATCGAGAATGCCTGCGGTCGGTACCGACGACGCCTGCACCACGCCCGCTTCGAGATGGGCGGCCGGCATCATGACGCACACGCCGTAGACCTCACCGAAGCGCCGCAACGCCATGCGCTCGTTATCGACCCCGTTCTGTGCCAGGACGACACACACCTCAGGCCCGGCCGCCGCTCGCAGCGCATCGAGGGCCCCCGCCGTGTCTTGGGATTTCACGGCCAACACGACGACGTCGTCGACCCCGAAGGACATCGCGGCGGGGCCGTCGACGACCGGAATCGGGAGCACGGCGGAGGTATCCGGGGTCTGCATACACAGGCCCTGGCGGGCAATGGCGTCGTAGTGCGCGCCGCGGGCAATGAGGGTCACGTCGTTGCCCGCCGCGAAGAGCCGGAAGCCGATCACCCCGCCGATGGCGCCGGCCCCGTAGACGACGAAGCGGCTCACAGCACCGGCGAGGCCGCCTCGGCACGGGGTCGCAGGATCGACACCAGCCGGTCGCGATGGAAGGTAGCGTCCCCGAAGCTCACCTGATCGAGCTCGGACCGCTTCAAGAACAGGTGCAGGTCGTGCTCCCACGTGAAGCCGATGCCGCCGTGGACCTGCAGACCCGAGGCCATGACGCGCCGAGCGGCATCGGAGCACCACACCTTGGCCGCCGACGCCGACGCATGCGCTTCGGCGTCACCTGCACCTACCGCCCACGCCGCGTAGTAGGCGCTCGACCGCATGCCTTCCACGTCGACCAGCATGTCGGCACACCGGTGCTTCACGGCCTGAAAGCTGCCGATGGGCCGTCCGAACTGCACGCGGTCTTTGGCGTATTCGACGGTCATGTCGAGCACCCGTTGGGCGGCGCCCAGCATTTCGGCGCCCAGCACCGTGGCGGCCCGATCGAGGAGGTGCTCGGCGGCGTCCTCCCCGCCGAGGCGGATGGCGGGCTGGTCCTCGAAGTCCAACCAGGCCAGGCTGCGGGTCCGGTCCATGGCCGACTCGGCCGGCGGCCGGGCCCCGGCCGGCGGCGCCACCGCGAAGAGGCCCTGTCCATCACCGTCGGCGGCCCACACCACCACCACGTCGGCGGCCGACCCGTACACGACGGGGTCAGTGCGACCCGAAAGGCGCCACGGCCCCCCCGCTCCGGCTTCGCCCGGCGCGGCACGTACCTGCCCCGGAAGCCCGGACCACGCCAACGTCCCCACCGCTTCGCCGGCGCCGAGGCGCTGGGTCCAGGTCCCGACGTCCGATTCACCCAGGGCCGCATCGGCCACACCGGCGGCGTCGGCCAAAGCCCCGCGGGCCAGCACCGTCCCCAGGAACGGCACCGGGGCCACGTGACGACCGAGCTCTTCGCACAGCACGGCAATCTCGACCAGGCCCAGTCCGAGGCCGTCGTCACCGGTGTCCTCGATGGCCAGCCATCCCTGCTCGGCCATGGCGGCCCACAGCTCGGCGTCGAGATGGCTGTCGCTGGCCATGACCTGGCGCACCCGGGTCGTCGGCGCCTCGCCGTCGAGCAGGGCGGCGGCCGCCTCACGCAGGGCGACCTGGTCGTCGGAAAGCTCGAAGTCCATCGGCCCGATGCTACTGGTGGCCCTGGGATCGAGTCTGACGGCTGTGTCATGCTTGGCTCGGCCCCATGGACCTCACGACCACGCCTGACCAGGAACGACTCCGCGATGAGCTCCGCCAATGGCTGCGCGCCCATCTGCCCTGGGAATACGGCCGGGGGCTCCCCCCTCGCTTCGAGGATCTGGGCGAGGAAGTGGCCTTCGGCCGGCGCTGGCAGCAGGACCTGGCCGAGGCCGGGTGGGTGGGGGTCACGTGGCCGGTCGCCTACGGGGGCCGGGCTCTCGGACCCGCCGAGAACTTCGTGGTCCAAGAGGAGCTGGCCCGGGCTCGAGCACCCGAACTGGTGGGGCGCATCGGCATCAACCTGGCCGGCCCCACGTTGCTCGCCCACGGCACCGACGACCAAAGAGCGCGCTGGCTGCCGGGCATCCTCCCGGCCGGGAATCTGTGGTGCCAGCTCTTCAGCGAGCCCGATGCCGGCAGCGATCTCGCCTCGGTGCGCACCGTGGCCCGCCGTACCGCCGGCGGGTGGGTGCTCACCGGGCGCAAGGTGTGGACCTCCTACGCCCAATTCGCCGACTTCGGCGTGTGCCTGGCTCGCAGCGATCCGGACGCCCCCAAGCACAAAGGCCTGTCCTTCTTCGTCATCGACATGCACGCCGAGGGCGTGACTGTTCACCCTCTCGTGCAGCTCACCGACGAAGCCGAGTTCAATGAAGTGGAACTCGAAGAGGTGTACGTCGCCGATGATCAACTCGTCGGTGAGGCGGGTGAAGGTTGGCGAGTGGCGGGCTCCACGTTGTCCCACGAGCGCGGCGTCAATCCCAGGCAGCTCGTCATCCACATCCAGCACCTGGAAGAGCTCCTGCGCTTGGCGGCCACCTCGGGCGCCTTCGACGACGTTCGCCTGGCGCGCCGGCTGGCGCAGGCCTACCTCGAGGTCCGCCTCTTTCAGCTGCACAACTGGCGATCGCTGACGCGCCTCGAACGCGGGCTCGAGCCGGGCCCGGAGGGAAGCATCTTGAAGCTCTACTGGAGTGAGATGTCCAAGCGCCTCCACGAGCTGGCCATGGACGTGTTGGGCCCCGCCGCGCCCTTGTGGCGAGGTGCGTCGGACAACCCCGGGGACGGGTCGTGGCAGCGGTCGTGGCTCTACTATCAAGCGGCGTCGATCTTCGCCGGGACCAATGAGATTCAGCGCAACGTGATCGGCGAACGAGTGCTCGGCCTGCCGCGCGAACCGGTGCTCACAGCGAAGGAGGCTGGTCGTGGCTGACACCCCACCCGTGGTGCTTTACGAGACAGACGGCGCCGTGGCCATCATCACCATGAACCGGCCCGAGTCCGCCAACGCCCAGAACAGCGCCCTCATCGATGCCGTGGACGCCTCCTTCGATCGCGTCGATGCCGACGACGACGTGCGCGTGGTGGTGTTGGCTGGAGCCGGCAAGCACTTCAGCGCCGGCCACGATCTCAAGGAACTCGTCGGCTCCGAACACGATCACTGGCGAGCGCTACGGGAGACGCCCGAGGGGAAGTTCCGCCACGAGCAGATCATGTACGTGGAGCGGTGCCGCAAGATCCACGACTTCCGCAAGCCCACCATCGCGGCGGTACAAGGCAAGTGCATCGCGGGCGGTTTGATGCTGGCGGCCATGTGCGATCTCATCGTGGCCGCCGACAACGCCTTGTTCTCCAACCCGGTGCTGCGCATGTCCGGTGCGGCGGTGGAGTTGCTGGTCGAACCGTGGGAGCTCGGCATCCGGGCCGCCAAGGAATTCCTTCTGGCCGGCGAAGAGCTCGATGCCCAGGAAGCGTGGCGGTTGGGGCTGGTCAACAAGGTGGTGCCCCTGGCCGATCTCATGGACAGAAGCCTCGAGCTGGCCCAGCGCGTGGCGCTGGTTCCGCCCGTCACCGCCCAGGTGGTGAAGGCCTCGATCAATCACGTCGGCGAGCTCATGGGCAAGCAGGCGTCCTGGAAGTTCCACTTCATGGCGCATCAGTGGGTGCACAACACCGCCACCGCGCTCAACGCGCTCGAAGAGCGCAAGCAGATGGGATCCATGAAAGAGGTCTTCGCGGCGCGTGACCGCGGCGATGCTCCCCCGGGCGCTGCGGACACCGACGGCGAGAGCTGACGGCGCCGCTGTGGGTCAACCACTCGCTGGGCTGCGGGTCATCGATGTGGGCACGCGTATCGGCGCGCCCTTTTGCGCGGGCCTTCTCGGTGAGTGGGGCGCCGAAGTCGTCAAGGTCGAGCAACCCCGCTCCGGCGACTTCATGCGCACCATCGGACCCTTCGTCGACGACTACTCGTTGTTCTGGGCCGTAGAGGGGCGCGGCCGAAAGAGCGCCACCTGCGATCTCCACACCACCGGTGGCCAAGAACTGTTTCGCCGCCTGGCCGCCACCGCCGACGTCGTGTGCGAGAACTTTCGTCCCGGCACTCTCGAGAAGTGGGGCGTGGGGCCATCTGACCTCGATCCCCGCATGGTCATGGTCCGTATCAGCGCGTTCGGTCAGGACGGCCCCTATTCGCAGCGCCCCGGGCTCGACCGTTTGGGCGTGGCCTACGGCGGCCTGCTGCACCTCACCGGCGAGCCCGCCCGCCCGCCCGTGCGCCCGGGTATCACGGTGGCGGACTATCTGACCGGCGTGTTCTCCGCCGAGGCGGCGCTGGCCGCCTTGTACCGGCGCGACGCCGGGGGGCCCGACAAAAAGGGCACCGGCGTGGGAGCCGTGATCGACGCGTCGCTGTACGGATCCGTGCTCCGCATCCTGGAGTGGACGGTGGCCGCTTACGACCGCCTCGGCACCGTGCGCAGCCGCGAAGGCAATCGCCTCGCCAATTCCGCCCCCCTCGACAACTACCCGACCGCCGACGGACGCTTCGTATGCGTGGTGGCGGGCTCGGACGCCAACTTCGCGCGCCTGTGCCGGGCCATGGAGCGTCCCGAGCTTCTCGAGGATCCTCGCTTCAAGACGCTGGCCGACCGGGCCCGTCATGGCGACATCATCAACGGCGAGGTAGCCGCGTGGACAGCAGCGCGCACGGCCGAAGAGGTCGAGCGCGTGTGCGTCGCCCATGACGTCCCCGTGGCCAGCGCCTACAGCGCGGTGGAGATCGCCGGTGATCCCCATTTCGCGGCGCGCCGCGACATCGTGTCGGTGGCGGATCCGGTCATCGGTGCACTGGCGCAACAAGCGCCCTATCCGCGTCTGGTGGGTGAAGAACAACCTGTGCCCACCGGCGCACCTGTCCTCGGGGCCGACAACGACGAGGTGTGGTGCACCATGGCGGGATTGACCCCCGCCGAGCTGGCCGAGCTTCGTGACAAAGGAATCGTGTGAGAGACGGCGCAAGAGACGGCGCAAGAGAAACGGAGTCAGCGACATGACCGATAACGCAGCGGCGGACGAGGGGCGCGTCGCCCTGGTGACGGGAGCCTCGTCGGGTATCGGCGCCGCGGTGGCGCGCGAGCTCGCCCAACGGGGCCTGAAGGTGGGCATCGTGGCCCGGCGCGAAGCGCGGCTGGCCGAGGTGCTCGCCGACTGCGAGGCGGCCACGCCCGGGGCGCGCATGTGGGTGGCCGACCTGTCCGATCCCGAAGGCGCCGCCGAGGTGGCCCGCACGGCGTGGGACGCGTTCGGTCACATCGACGTGCTCGTCAACAACGCCGGGGTTCCCATGCGCCGCATGGTCACCGGTCTTACCCTCAGCGACATGGAGCGCGTCATGCGCACCAACTTCCTGTCGCCGGTGAGCATGACTCTCGCCCTGCTCCCGCGCATGCTCGAACGCAGCCAGGGCACCATCGTCAATGTCTCCAGCGTGGCGGGACGTTTCGGCGTCACCACCGAAGTCGGGTATTCCGCCTCCAAATTCGCCTTGTGCGGGTGGAGCGAAGGCATGTCGGTCGACCTCGACGGCACCGGGGTCAAGGTGCGCCTCATCCTGCCGGGGACGATCGACACCGAGCTGTGGGACCAACCCGACAACGACCCGCCCATGTACCAGGGGCCCCTGACGCCCGCGGCGGAGACGGCCGTGGGGATCGCCGATGCCATCGACGGAGACACCTTCGAGCACTACCTCCCCGACATGAAGGCGGTGGTGGAGATGAAGACCGCCGACATCGACACCTTCTTGACCGGCATGGCGGCCTTCACCCGCATGCAACTGGCTGAGCGGGCTGCCCTGGCCGGTGAGGCCACAACCGGAGGCGCCGCCAAACTCGTGGACGGCCAAGCATGAAGGCACTCGTCTTCGGGGCCGCCCCCGAACGCGACGAGGTGCGCCCGGAACCCGTCGACGAGTTGGAGACCAAGCTGGCGTCGCTGCCCTTCGGGTTGCACACTGTCGAGGATGCCAAGATCATCCGACCCGATTGGGTGGTGACCAAGCCCATCTTGTCGGGCATCTGTGGGTCGGACTCCAAGCTCGTGCTCGGAGACTTCGGGGAGGGCGACGTCGACAATCCCATGTCGGCCTTCTCCTCGATTCCGCACATTCCGGGCCACGAGGTGGTGGCCGAAGTGATGGAGCTCGGGCCTGAGGCGCGCGGCGTCGAGGTCGGGCAGCGCATCGTGCTCAACCCGTGGCTCACCTGCGCGCCCCGGGGCGTGCAACCGCTCTGTCCCCCCTGTCAGGCCGGAGACCTCAGCTTGTGTTGGAGTTTCACCAAGGGCGCCTTCGGGCCCGGCGTGCACGTCGGCGTGGCCACCGACGCGCCCGGCGCCTGGGCTGAGCTCCTGGCCGCCCATGATTCGATGCTCATCCCCGTCCCCGATTCGATATCCAACGAGCTCGCTGTGCTGGCCGACCCCTTTGCCGTGTCGATGCACGCCATCCTCCATCACCCTCCGCCGCCGGGAGGCAAGGTCGTCGTCTACGGCGCCGGCGCCCTCGGTGTCACCAGCGTCGCCGCGCTGCGAGCCCTGTACCCCGACGTGGAGGTGGCCGTGGTGGCGCGTTTCGCGGCCCAGGCCGACCTCGTCACCAAGATGGGCGCGTCCAAGGTGGTCGCCCACGAACCGCGTCTGGCCGTGGTCGAGGAGCTGGCGGCGTGGTCGGGAGGAGTCCTGCACACGCCTTTTGACGGGTTGCCCGTGGCGCACCCCGGTCACATCGACGTGATCTACGACACCATCGCCCGGCCCGAGACCTTCGAGGTAGGGGTGCGCGTGCTGGCCGAACGAGGGACCCTCGTCCAGACCGGGGTGCACACCCCCGGGCGTTGGGAGTGGACGCCCATGTACTTCAAGGAGCTCAGCTTGGCGGGTTCCAACGCCTTTGGGATCGAAGAGGTCGAGGGCGTGCGCCAACACGCCATCGCCCACTACTTCGACCTGGTGGTCGACGGGCGGGTCGACCTGACCGGCATGCTCACCCACCGATTCCCCCTCGATGGGTGGTGGGACGCCCTGAAGGTGCTGTCGCGCCAGCAAGACAGTGGCGCCATCAAGGTGGCCTTCGAGCCCACGCCGTCGAGCGCGTGACCGAGTCGTGACTCCTCGGTGACCACGCCCGGGGCTCCCAGCTACGATGCCGCTGGCATGGAACCGGCCGGTGCAGGCCCCATCACTGCCAAAATCACGGTGAGGGCGGAAGCCACCGCGGCGGCACCTCCCCCTGCCGCTTCTGCCTCCCCTAACCCGCCTGCCTCGCCTGCCTCTCCACGACCGACGCGGGCGCCACGCTCACCTCGGCCCTCCCGATCGGGCGCGGTAGCCGGCGAGCCCGCCAGCAAGCGGGCGCTGCGCTCCCAGGGCCGCAAGACCATGCGCAAGCTGCTCGACGCCGCCATGGTGGTCTTCGCCAAGCGGGGCTACCACGCGGCGCGTGTCGACGACATCGTCAAGGTGGCCCGGACCTCACACGGCACCTTCTACCTGTACTTCTCCAACAAAGAGGACCTGCTGCGGGCGCTCGTATCAGAGGCCGCCGAGGTGGTGTCGGCTCTAGACGACGCGCTGGGCCCGGTGGACCCCGGCCCCGAGGGCTGGCGGGAGCTGCGCACCTGGATGAAGAGCTTCTCCACCGCCTGGCAGCGCTACGCGCCGGTGCTCAGCGCGTGGACCGACCTGCTCATGAGCGATTCCGAGCTCACCGCCCAAGCGCAGGCCGCCGCCGGCGGCGTGGCCAGCACCCTGGCGCGCCGTATCGCCGAGTCCGGACCGGTACCGGGGATCGACCCCAATACGGCGGCCGAAGCGGTGGTGGCCATGGTCGACCGGTTCCACTACCTCCGGCAGTTCGCCGGCGAGCCCATCGACGCCTCGGCGCTGGACACCTTGACCACGATGGTGCACCGGGCCTTGTTCGGCGGCGGGAACCCTCCGGTCGACTCCGCTCTCTAAAACGTTTCCGCGGAAACGTCTCCGCGCAGACGTCGGTCAGGCCTCGTTCGGCGGCTTGGGTTCGCCCTCCGCCGCCATGCCCCGTTCCCATCCACGGCGGGCCCACGGCAGGGCTTCGACCACCAGCAGCAGCCCGAAGGCCGGCTCGGTGAGCACGATGCTGCCGGCGATCTCTTCCCACGTGGCACCGACCTCGGCGGCCAACATGGCGTGACGCCTCACCCCGGCGGGATTGCGAAGGATGACCGTGCACACCATCCGGATGAGTTCGTGGGTCTTGCGGTCCGGCGCCCGCAACGAGTCGATCTGCGACAGCCAGGCGTTCTGGGCGGCGTGCAGGCCGGGCCCGATGGCGTGGAGGTCGGCCTCGAACGGGAAGTTCCAGTCGTCCTCCTGGCCGGGCTCGTCTTCGTCCCCTGCTTGGCGATCTTTGGGGCTCACCGGACCACCTCCGCCCCCAGCATGGCAGACGGCGGCGCCATATCGAACGGCAGGAATGCGGCGGTCAAGCCCCCGGGCTGCACGCCAGAAACTGGGCGTAGCGCTCGGTGGCGGCCGCATGCCACGCAGGATCGGGCTCGACGCGATGGCCGCGCTTGGCCCAACGGCTCGAGCCTTCGAGGGAGTCCTCGAGGCCGGCCGCCATGCGCGCCAGGTAGGCGGCACCGAGGGCGGCGCCCTCGTGGACGGCGACGACGTCGACGGGGAGGCCGGTGGCGTCCGCCATGCCCTGCATCCACTGCGTGTTGCGCGTGCCCCCGCCGGTGGCCACGATGCGCTTGCCGGCGATGCCGGCTCGATCGAGCATGTGGCGGATGACGAAACCGCTGGCTTCGTAGGCGGCCCGCTCCAAGGCGGCGGCGTCCTGGGTGATGTCGAGGCCGTGCAGGCCGGCCCGCAGCGACGTGTCGTGGTACGGGACTCGTTCGCCGCGCAGATACGGGGTCCACACCGGCACCCGGTAAGGGTCTCCGCGGCGCACCGGCTCCGCTCCGGCGTCGGCGGCGGGCGCTCCGGCCGAGCGGCCCGGTCCCCGGGGCGCCACCGGAGCGCGCCGAAAGCCGTCATGAAGCAGCGACCGGGCCCAGTCGACGAACAGCGCCCCGGCGTTGCTGGGGCCGCCCACCAGCATGCGGCCGGCCACGGTGTGCGGCACCGTCCATAAGCCGGGCGCTTCGAGCCAGTCGGCCACGACGGCCCACACCACCAAGGTGGCCCCACAGATGACGAGCACATCGCCAACCTCGTCGGCCCCCGACACGATCTGGTCGCACAGGGCGTCGATGCACCCGCCGGCCAGCACAGCGCTCGTGCCGGTCACCTCGCCGGCGGCTTCGCCCATGTTCACGATGGTGGGCATCTGTGACCCTTTGACGCCGAGGCGGGTGAGCACGTCGCCGTCCCAGGAGGCGCCGGACATCAGTGTGCTCAGCGACATGGCGGCGGCCGTGTCGATAGCGGGAACGCCGCCCAGGGCGAAACCGGCCACCGCTTGGGCGGGCCAATAGCCGCGCGCCTCGGGCCAGTTCTGCGAGGCCCATCCCAAGAACCCCTCGGCGTCGCGCAGCGTCGTCTCGACGGTGGCCACCGGAGCCTGGTCGGCGGGGTCGGCGAGAAAAGCACGGCCCCGGGCATCGCCATAAAGAAGGCCGGGTGCGCAGGGCACGCCACGACGGCCCACGGCTGTCATCGAAGGCACCATGGCGGCCACGCACACGCCGGCCACATCGAGGTCACCGGCAGTCACCTCGGCGAATGCCTTTTGCGGCCCGCGCCGCCACGCCTGGGCGGCGTCGTGCTCGAGAAGGTCCGGAGCCGGCACCACCAGCTCGTGGCGAACTCGGGACCGGGCCAACACCGTGCCCTGGGCATCCACGGCAGTCGCCTTGACCGAGGTGGTGCCGATGTCGATCCCTACGGTCACCGAACCTGACACGGCCGTCATAATCGGCCATTATGAACGACGCACACAGCCAATGGCCAAAGGGAGGCCCGATGGTTCCAGCACGCCCGCGGGCACTCGTCACCGCTCCGGTGAGGGGACCGGGTCTCGAGCTCCTGTCCCAACTGGCCGACCTGGTCATCGATCCGTGGATCGATCACACGCCCCTGCGGATCTACAACGCCGATCAGCTGGCCGAACGCGCCGCCGCCGAAGGTGCCACCCTGCTCGTGGTCGAAGCCGACCAGTGCGGCGGACCGGTGTTCGAGCTGCCGGGACTCATCGCCGTGGCCAGCTGCCGGGGGGAACCCAACAACGTCGACGTGCCCGCCGCCACCGCGGCGGGGATCCCGGTACTGCGGGCCCCGGGGCGCAATGCCGATGCCGTGGCCGAGATGACGGTGGCCCTGTTGCTGGCCGCCAGCCGGGGTGTGGCTGGTGCCGACGCCGATGTGCGGGCCGACGGGATCTACAAGGACGGTACCATCCCCTACCAACGCTTCCGCGGTTGGCAGATCGCCGGGCGCACGGCCGGGCTGGTCGGTCTGGGCGCGGTGGGCCGCGCCACACGCTGGCGGTTGCAGGGTCTCGGCATGCAGGTGGTGGCGTATGACCCCTATGCAGCCGAGCCCACCATCGGCCTCGACGAGCTGCTCGAGGTCTCCGACGTCGTCTCCATGCACGCACCGGTGACGCCCGAGACCACCGGCATGATCGGCACCAAGGAATTCGCCAAGATCCGCGACGGGGTCGTCTTCGTCAACACGGCCCGGGCTCAGCTGCACGACGGCGACGCCCTCGTCGCAGCTTTGGAGTCGGGCAAGGTCGCCGCCGCGGGCATCGACCACTTCGTCCACGAGCATCTGGCGCCCGACCATCCGTTGACGACCTTCCCCAACGTGGTGCTCACTCCGCACATCGGGGGGGCCACCTACGACACCGAGGCGAACCACACCCGGATCATCGCCAACGATCTGTGCCGCCTCTTTGCCGGCGCCGCTCCTCAGCACATCGTCAATCCCGAGGTGCTCGCCGGGCGCGCCGGATCGGGTGCTTAAGCATGGATTTTTCCTTTACGCCTGAAGACGACGCCTTTCGCCTCGAGCTGCACACCTGGCTGGAGGAGAACCTGCCGCAGTTCATGGCGTCGGGTGAGATCGGGGACGAGAACAACCCCGACCGCCGCACCATGGCGCGCCGCCAGGCGTGGCAGCGTCATCTGCACCAAGGCCAATGGGCCGCCATCAACTGGCCCAAGGGGTGGGGCGGGCGCGAAGCGACGGTCATGCAGAACGTCATCTACTCCGAGGAGATGGCGCGGGCCAAGACGCCGGGGATCTACAACGCCAACGGCATCTGGCAGATCGGTCCCATGATCCTGCGCTGGGGAACCGAAGAGCAGCAGCAGATGTGGCTGCCGGGGATCTTGAACGCGGACGTGCATTGGTGCCAGGGCTTCACCGAGCCCGAGGCCGGCTCCGACTTGGCCAACCTGCGCACCCAGGCCGTGCTCGACGGCGACGACTACGTGGTGACCGGGAGCAAGATCTGGATCTCGACCGCGCATCTGGCCAAATGGGGCCTGTTCCTGGTGCGCACCGACCCCACCGCCATCGAGCGCGGCGTCAAGCACGAGGGCATCACGGCGTTGATCGTGGACATGGAGCTCCCCGGTATCGAGGTCAACGTCATCCGCGACATCACGGGAGGCGAGCTGTTCTGCGAAGTCGTCTTCGACGGGGCGCGCGTGCCGGCCGCCTATCGCCTCGGGGACGAGAACCAGGGGTGGAACGTGGCCATGGGCACGTTGGCCAACGAACGAGTCGGCACCGCCGGCCTGTCGGTGTCCATGCGCATCGAGCTGGACAACCTCATTCGCACCGCCCGCGAGCAGAACCCCGACGCACTAGACGATCCGGACATCAGGGATCGCATCGCCCGCCTGTGGACACAGCTCGAGCTCACCCGGCTTCTGAACGCGCGGGCCCTGTCGAAGATCTTGAAGGGCGAGAAGAACTGGCCCGAGGTCCCGCTGGCCAAACTGCAATGGAGCTACCTGTCGCAGACCATCGCCGAGCTCGGCGTGGACGTGCTCGGCTCCAGCGGCGTGCTGGCGCGCGGTGGTCCTGACGCCGTGGACAAGGGGCATTGGAGCCACAACTACGTGTGGCAGCGCTTCACATCGATCGGCGCCGGCACCACCGAGGTGCAGAAGAACATCATCGCCGATCGCGCCATCAAGATGCCCCGCCGCTGAGCGGCCTGCTTCGTTGTAGCCAGCCTGCTCAGAACTTTCAGCGCGTCAGGATCACCACGCCGGCGTTGGCGCCGCGCCCCACCGTGTGAGCCAGAGCCACCCGGGCGCCGGCCACCTGGCGAGCTCCGGCCTCTTCGCGTAGCTGACGGACGAGCTCGACCACCTGCCCCAGTGCCGAGGCACCCAGGGGCTCTCCCTTGGACAACAGCCCGCCGCTCACATTGACCGGAAGTCGGCCGGTACGGCTGGTCACCCCGAGCTCGATCATGTCGCCGGACGCCCCGGGCCCGCACAGCCCGAGCTCCTCATACGACAACAGCTCGCGCGCCGCGTCGGTGTCCTGGCACTCGACCACGTCCAGGTCGCCGGGCCCGATGCCGGCCTCCTCGTAAGCGGCCGTGGCCGCCAGCGTCGTGGCCGACGGCACGTCGTCGTCGGCCAGGCCGCACATGGGCGTCGATTCGCTCAGTACGGGGCCGGCGATGTGCGAGCGCAAGGTGGCCGACGCCAGCCGCACCACCCGGCTCTCGGCATTGGCACCGGCCTTGCGCAGCACCACGGCGGCCGCCCCTTCGTTGGGCGAGCACAGCATCCACAAGTGCAACGGCTCGCACACCACTCTCGACGCCAGCACGGCGCCGGGATCGACCTCGGTGCGGAACATGGCGTCGGGATTGAGCACGCCATGACGGCGGTTCTTCACCACCACGGCGGCCAGATGCTCCTTGGTCACCCCCGACGTCGCCATGAGTCGCTGGGCGCGCAGGGCGAAGTAGGCAGGGGTGGCGGCCAGGCCGGACTCCTCCTGCCAGGGCTCGAAGAACGAGGACCGGATGATGCCCTTGGGCATCTTCTCGATCCCGAAGACGACAACGGTGTCGTACTGCCCCGCCGCGATGGCGCCCGACGCCAACATCGAGCGCGGCTCCTCCGCTGGCACAGCCCGCTTCGACGTCGACGATGGGCATCCCGGTGAGCCCCAAGGCGCCGAGCACCTTGTGACCCGATGCCACTCCTCCATAGGCGGTGCCGCAGAAGGCCGCCTGAAAGCCACCCTTGCCGATACCGGCCTCCGCCAGCGCGGCGCGTACCGCCACCACTCCCATGTCGGTGGTGGTGACCCCTTCGAAACGTCCGAAGGGATGCATCCCCACGCCGGCGATCTCCACTCCCGTCACGGCGGGTCTCCGGGGGCAAAGGCGTAGCCGACCACCTGGTTGCCTTCGTCGTCGACGTGCAGCGCATCGAGAACGAGGTGCATGGGCTGACCGGCGTGCAGCTGCGACGGATCGGCCTCGGTGAGCCGGGTGATGACCCGCAACCCTTCGGGCAGCTCCACCACCCCGAAGCCGTAGGGAACGGCGCCCTTGTACCCAGGCGGGGCCGCCGTCACCGCCGTCCACGCCCACAGGGTTCCCGTCGACGACAGTTCGGTTTCCTCGACGTCGTCCCCGCCACAAAACGGGCACACGACAGCACAGGGGAAGTGCGAGTGGCCACATAGCCCGCATCGACTGCCCAGCAGGCGCGGCGCGTCGGCGACGGTGAACAGTCCTTGTCGAATCGCTGTGCGCTGCGCCATAGAACGACGACGCTACGACGGGTTCGGTGGGGGCGCCGACAAACGGGCCGGCAAGCCGTAAAAATCCCTGGCGTTGGCGGCCGACAGGCGCGACGCCGCTGAGGGCGTCAACGCCTGCTCGACGTGGCGGCGCCACTTCCCACTGGCGTGCGGCCACTCCCCGTCCCAGTGCGGATAATCGCTGGCGAACATCACGCAACGGTCTCCGAGCTGTTCGACGACACACGACAACATGGCCTCGTCGGGCTCGCACGTCACCACGATGTTGCCCGCCGCGATGTAGTCGGCGGGGTGACGCTTCCACCCATCGGCGATCCAGTCGCCGCGAGCCTCGTAATGCTCACCGAGCCGCTCGACGAACCACGGCAGCCAGCCTGCGCCCGCCTCCAACAACGCCACCCGCAAACCAGGGTGGCGATCGAATGTCCCCCCGCTGACCAACGCCGTCATGGCCGTCATCTGGTCGAACGGGAAGCTCACACAGTGGACTTGCACGTAGTTGGTGAAGCGGTCCACGCCGATCTTGGGCATGTGGAGCCCGGGCGCGCCGTGCACCCCGAGCGCCATATCCAGCTCGACGGCGCCGGCATAAAACAGGTCCAGATCGGCGTGGTCGAGGTTGCGGGTCTTCAGCGCGGGAGGAACGACCGTGCACACCAGCCCGAGCTCCTTGGCCTCGGTCATCACGGCCAGTGCCTCGTCGGGATACTCGATGGGCACGACGGCCGCGGCGTGTAGTCGGCCGTTGCTCTGGGCGCAGAAGTCCGCCACCCAGGCGTTGTACATGCGGGCGATGGCGCTGCCCAGCACAACGTCCTCGATGGTGGGCACGCACAACGCGAAGCTCGGGAACATCACCATTTCGTCGAGGCCGTCGGTATCGGCGTTGGCGAGCACACCGTCGACGGTCGACGGGTCGACACCGGCGGCGTCGGTCAGCCCTCTGTCAGCCGGGCACCCGGCGCCCGGTCCGGCCGGATCCGGATACGGACGACCCTCGATGACGATGCCGAGCACACCATCGGTTCGAACGGACACCTGGTCCGGAAACCGCGTGAGGATGTCGGCCAGCAGCCCGCCGCCCTCGACGACATGGGCGTCGGCATCGACGACTTCGATGACCGCGCCGGAAACCCCCCCAGCCCCGCCCACGCCGGCCCCCGCGCCGGCCCCCGCGCCGGCACCCGCCATCTAGGCCTCGTTTCCGTCGAAGACAACGACGCTGCGAGCCCCCACGCCAGCCTCCATGTCGGCAAAGGCGTCGTTCAAATCGTCGAGGCCGATGCGTCTGGTCACCATGCTCGCGGCGTCGATGGCACCGCTTTTGACGAGGTCGACGAGCACAGGGAAGTCGCGATCGGGGTCAGTCGACCCGTACACACATCCATGCAGCGTTTTGGCGTCGACGAAGAGCTCAAAGGCCGAAAAGGTGACGTCATCCTCGGGCGAACCCGCCCCGACCAGCACGACCGTGCCGCCGCGTCGAGCCATGGCGAACGCGGCGCGGA
This sequence comes from uncultured Acidimicrobiaceae bacterium, assembly GCA_963793645.1. Taxonomy (GTDB): domain Bacteria; phylum Actinomycetota; class Acidimicrobiia; order Acidimicrobiales; family UBA8190; genus CAWCAW01. Next base: position 844,708 of record CAWCAW010000006.1, read on the forward strand.
ATGGTCTGCGCCTTGCCCACCACCTCAAAGGCGTAGTCGGCCCCCCGCCCGTCGAACAGTTCCCGCACGGCGGCGGCCGCGTCGCCGGCGTTCGACCCCGCGTGCACCACCGCCGTGGCCCCCATCGACTGCGCCATGGACAGCCGGCTCGCCACGGTGTCCACCGCCACGATGGCTGATGCTCCCGCCAAACGCGCCCCCTGCACGACCGCCAGCCCCACGCCCCCGCACCCGACCACCGCCACCGTCGACCCCGGCCGCACACCGGCGGTGTGCCAGACCGCACCCACGCCGGTGGACAGCGCGCAGCCCACCAGCGCGGCCAGCTCCAACGGGACCGACGGGTCGATGGGCACGACCTCGCCTTCGGGAACGAGCGTCTCCTCGCCGAAGGTGGCCGTGCCCAGCCCTCGCACCAGTGGCTCTCCGTCGACGGTGGCATAGGCGCCGCTCAGCGCCTCGGCCAAGCCGGGCTCGCACAGCATGGGCTGGCCCGCCAAGCACCAGAAGCACTGCCGGCACGGTGGCATCCACGTGAGCACGACGTGATCACCGGGCGCGACCCGGGTGACGTCGGCGCCGATTTCAGCTACCACCCCCGCACCTTCGTGACCGAGGACGGTGGGGAACATGAACGGCATCGATCCTTGTTGGATCGACAAATCGGAGTGACACACGCCGCTGGCCGCCATGCGGACGCGCACGTCGCGGGGTCCGCACGGGGCCAGCTCGATGTCCTCGACGACGAACGGCGCGCCGACCTCCCGCACCACCGCCGCCCGGACCGTCCGGGCCGTCGGGCTCACGACGATGGCGATCCCGGCGCGGTGGTCACGGTGTCGGTGTCAGCGCCTGAGCGCAGCACCGCCCCGGGCAGCACCCCGGAGAAGGAGCCCGCCGTGACGATCTCGGTGCCGTTGACGAGGACGTGCTCGATTCCGTCGGCCTCGGCGTACAGGCGCGGTGCCCCACCCGGAAGGTCGTCACGGGTGCGTTCGGGCCCATGCCCCACGCGCTGCGGATCGATGACTACCACGTCAGCCCAATAACCCTCGGCCAGCCGGCCGCGGCCGCGCAAGCCATAGAGGCGAGCGGGAACGTCGGTGAGCTGGTGCACGGCCTCTTCCCACGACAAGAGCCCGCGCTTGCGCACACCGTCGCCCAGCATGGAGGTCGAATAGATGGCGCCGCACATGGTGTCCAGATGCGCACCGGCGTCGGACCCGCCCACGATGGTGCGGGGGTCCGTCCACACCTTGGCCCGCGCCGTCCAGTCGTCTTCGGTCTCAGGGATGGGGGGACGCAGTCCCGTGCGCAGGTTGTCGTCGATGACGATGTCGAGGAGCGTGTCGAAGGGCTCACGGTTCGTCTCCGTGGCGATCTCGCCGATCGACCGGCCTTCGTAGGCCTTGTTCTGCGGGCTGAAGGTCTCGTCGATGCGCAGGTGCTTCCAGTTGGCCAGCGCGCCCAGGATCCCGGCCTCCTTGGAACGAGCCCCTTCTTGGAGGAGGCGTCGTTGCTCGGGGTCTTTCAGCATCTTGATGCGCTCGTCGATGGGCACGGCGAACAGCGGGCGCCAGCCCGGCAGCCCGTCGAGGATGGCGCCATACTCGAAGGAGAGGCGGATCTTCATGGTGTGCGGCAGCGTCAGGGCCACGATGGTGGCGCCCTTTTCGGCGGCGGAGGTCGACGCCGCGAGTTGGTGTTCTACCCGTTCGGGGTCGCGCGCCGACACCCCGAGCACGTTCCAGTTGACAGGGCGATCGGCCAACAGCGACAGCGTGGTCATGAGCTCCACTTCGTCCTCGGTGAAGCCATTGAGGCAGCCGGGGACGATGAGCTCCAAAGTGGTGCCGTCGTGATCAGCAATGGCACGGCACAGCGCCTCTAGCTCGGCGCGTCCAGCCGAGCGCGACGGCACCGGCACGCCGGCACCATCGTTGTGCGTGTGGGCGCGCGATGTCGACAGGCCCAGGGCCCCTTGCTCGATGGACTGGTGCAGCAGCATCTCCATGGCCGCCAGTTGCGACGGGGAGGCCTCGGAGGTGGTGGCTTCGTCGCCCATCACCGAACGACGAAGGGCGGAGTGCCCCACCAAGAAACCGGCGTTCACCCCCACCTTGCCGTCGAGACGGCCGAGCCAGTCGCCGAAAGACGTCCACGACCAGTCCAGGAACTGCAACGCCGTAAGTGGCATGCCCTCGACGCGCGCCATCATGCGGGCCAGATAGTCGGCGTGTTCGGGTCCCGACGGTGCCAACGAGAACCCGCAGTTGCCGCCGATGACGGTGGTCACTCCGTGCAGCGGAGACGGGCTGGCCGTCGGATCCCACGAGAGCTGAGCGTCGTAGTGGGTGTGAAGGTCCACGAATCCCGGCGCCACCAGAAGCCCGTCGGCGTCGATGGTGCGCGCCGCCGTGTCGTCGATCTCGCCGACGGCCACCACCTTGCCGGCGACGACCCCGACATCGGCGCGGCGGGCCGGCGCGCCGGTCCCGTCCACCACGGTGCCACCTTGGATCAACAGGTCGAGCATGGAGTCACCTTTCCTCGAAGTGTGAGGGCTCGGAATGCGGGGGTGCCGAGTGTCACCGAACGCAGGTCACGGTGCATCGAAGGCCAGCACCGTCTTCGGTCGGGTGAAGGCCACCATGCCTTCGGGACCGAGCTCGAGCCCGTAGCCCGATTGCTTCCAGCCCCCGAAGGGGGCGCGGAAGTCCATGGCCGCGGTGCCGTGGTTGTTGACGAACACGGTCCCCGCCTCGAGTTGCCCGACCACCGACGCCGCCAGCGCCTCATCGCCGGTCCAGATCGACGCGCACAGCCCGTAGGAGCTGTCGTTGGCGCGGCGGATGGCTTCGTCGAGGTCGCGGTACCCAAGCACGGGCACGGCGGGGGCGAACGGCTCGTCACGCACGATCTCGGCGTGATCGGGAGCACCTTCGACGATGGCCGGCGACACCAGGTACCCGCCCGCGGCGGCATCCTCTTCGCGCACACGCGCCGGGCGGTGCACGCGGGCCCCCAGCGACAGCGCCTCGGCCAGCATGGCTTCCACGCGGTCGCGACCGGCGGGCCGGTGCACGGGTCCCATGGTCACCTCGGCGGCCAGCCCGTCACCGATGACATCAGCGCTCACCCGCGCCACCGAGCGCGTCGACGAGAGCGGGCACCTTCGACTCGTGCACGTAGATCCGCTTGATGGCCATGCACACCTGACCGCTGGTCACAAAAGCGGCGTCGATGATCTTGGCCGCCAACGCCTCGTCGATCTCCACGTCGGGGGCGATGATGGCGGGATCGTTGCCGCCCAGCTCGAGCACCACCGGCTTCACGGTTCCCGATGCCTGGGCCATGACGGCGCGACCGGTGGGAATGCCGCCGGTGAACGACACCATGTCGACACCGGGGTGCGAGACGAGGGCTTCGCCGATGTCGATGCCGGGGCCGTTCACGGCGTTGCACACCCCCGGCGGCAGCGCCTCGGCAATGGCGGCGGCCACCGCCAGCACCGCACCGGGGCAGGTGGGGGGCGCCTTGATCACGAGCGTATTGCCGGCGAACAGCGCCGGCCATGCTTTGTTGCCAAGAACGGAGACGGGCCAGTTGAACGGCAACAGCGCGGCCACCACTCCATAGGGGATATGGCGCACCGACGTGTGGCGTCCGAGGCCGGGCATCTCGCGTGACGAAAGGGCCTCGCCGGCCAGGGGGGCAAAGGCTTCGGCCATGGCGCCGATGGTCCCTGAGTCGAATTGGGCCTCCCACAGCACCTTCCCGTGCTCGCGGGTGAGCAAGGTGGCAAGGTCCGACGCGTTCACCACGGCGGCGGCCGCGGCGGCGGCTTTGATCACCATCTCGGCGCGCTCGGCGTAGTCGAGCGCAGCCCACGCGGGCTGGGCGCGCCGTGCCGCGGCCACGGCCCGGTCGAGTTGCTCGAGTGACGCCGAGGGAGCCGCGAAGACGACCTCGGCGGGCCGGACCGGGTTGAGTATCGGGTATGTGCCGGCTTGGCCGGCTTCCATGGCGCCGTCGATAACCACGCCGATGGCGTCCGCAATGGTGCCCATCGTCCCCTCCACCTCGGCCCTCCACCACGGAGAATGCCGTTCTCCGCGGATGATAGCCTCGGTTCGCGATGGCGACCCTGGCCGCGGCCCGCACCAGGCACTCTGACGTCGCCGGACGTTTGGTCGACAGCGCCCGAGCCCTGATGTGGGAAGCCGAAGGCCCCTCGTTCACCGTTACGCAGGTGGTGGCGGCCTCGGGAGCGTCGCTCAAGAGCTTCTACCGGTGCTTCGCCTCCAAAGATGAGCTGTTGGTGGCCCTCTTCGACGACGACGCCCGACGCGGGGCCGAGGCCCTGGTGGCCAAGATCGACGAGCAACAGGCACCGTTGGACCGCGTGCGCACAGCGGTGATGGGGCTGTTCATGTTCATCACCGTCGACGGACGCCTGCCGTACGCGTCGGCGCTGGGACGCGAGCACCTGCGCCTGGCCGAGTCCCGGCCCGACGAACTGCGGGCCGTACTGCAGCCCTTTGTCGACGTGTTCGAGACCGAGCTTCGAGCGGCCCAAGCGGCCGGCGTCGTGCGCGCCGGCGACGCCCGGCGCGATGCGCGCACGCTGTTTCATCTGGTGATGTCGCACCTGCACGGTCTGCTGTGCCACCAGATCGAAGAACCCCCGGCCGAGGTGGCCGAGGACTTGTGGGCGTTCTGCGCGGCGGCGTTGCGCCCGTGAACGACGCCCGCCTGAAGAGATAGAGAGAAAGGCTCCCGCCATGGTCGACGAGGAATCCGTGCTGCTGCCCGACCCGGAGCCCCGGCCCATCCGGGTCCCCATCATCTCTGTCGACGACCATCTCATCGAGCCGCCCGATCTCTTCGAGGGCCGCATGCCCGCACATCTGGTCGACGCTGCGCCGCGCATCGTGGAGAACGACGACGGCTCCCAAGCGTGGCTCTACGAAGAGCGCCTGTATCCGAACGTGGCGCTCAACGCGGTGGTGGGGCGCCGACGCGACACGTGGAGCATGGACCCCTCGCGCTTCGACGAGATGCGACCGGGCTGCTTCGACATCCACGCCCGCATCGCCGACATGGACATCAACGGCGTGTGGGCCTCGCTGTGCTTCCCGTCGCTGGTGGCCGGGTTCTGCGGGGCGGTGTTCTCGCGCTCGAAGGACAAGGAACTGGGCCTGGCCGCCTTGCGCGCCTGGAACGAGTGGCACGCCGACGTATGGGCCGGTACCTACCCCGATCGCATCATCGCCCTGCAACTGCCATGGCTCGCCGACATCGAGCTGGCCGCGACCGAAGTCAGAACGAACGCGGCGCGCGGGTTCAAGGCGGTCAGCTTCCCCGAGTTCCCCGCCCGCCTCGGCCTGCCCTCGATCTTCTCCCCCGATTGGGACCCCTTCTTCGCCGCCTGCGAAGAGACCGACACGGTGGTGTGCCTGCACACGGGAGCCTCGGGGTGGTTGCCGTCGGCGTCGGGGGGCGGGCCCTTCGAGATCATGCCGACGCTGTTTCCGGTCAACGCGCTCATCTCGGCGGCGGAGTGGCTGTGGTCGGGGGTCCCGTTGCGCTTTCCGCGCTTGGCCGTGGCCATGTCCGAAGGCGGGATCGGCTGGGTTCCCATGCTCATGGACCGCGTCGACTACGTCCTCGAGCACTCGGCGTCGGGCACCGAGTCGACCGGTTGGCCCTCGGACATCCCGCCCAGCGAGATCCTGCGACGCAACTTCTGGTTCTGCACCATCGACGACCCGTCCATCATCGAGCTGCGCGACCGCATCGGCGTCGACCACATCATGTTAGAGAGCGACTATCCCCACGCCGACTCCACCTGGCCCGACACACAGGCCTACATGGAGAAGACCTTCGGGCAGGTCTCCGACGGCGAGCTGCGCAAGATCGCCGCCACCAACGCGTCGCGCCTGTTTCGCCACCCCATGCCGCCACGTGATGACTGGCGCGGCGCGCCATGAAGATTTGATGACTGAGGACTCGGTGATGCCTGTCGTCGACGCTGACGGTCACGTCGTCGAGCCTCCCGAGGCTTGGCAGTCGCTCCCCGACGACGTCCGCCCCATCGTCACCGCGGACAGAAACGGCTACGAACACGTGACGGTGGGCGGCACCGAGATCCTGGCCGTGCCGCTCGGCACCCTGGCCACACCGGGCGCCAAGTTCTCGGACCCCGAGAGCTTTCGTCCGCTCCAAGACGCGCATCCCGGTGGATCGGACCCCGTGGCGCGTCTGGCTGACATGGACGCCGAGGGCATCGATCAAGCCGTGTTGTTCCCGTCCATCGGCTTGTACTTCTGGGCCCTGGACGACGCCCGCGCCGCCACGGCGGTGGCCCGTGCCTACAACGACTGGCTGGCGTCGTACTGCCAGGCCGACCCGGCCCGCTTATTCGGCGCCGCCATGGTGCCCGTGCAGGACCCTGCCGCCGCGGTGGCCGAACTGCGGCGCGCCCATAGCGAGCTCGGCTTTCCGGCCGCCTTCGTGCGCCCCAACCCGTGCCGGGGTCGTTCGCTGTCGGACCGGGCCTACGAACCGTTGTGGGACGCCGCCGAGGAGCTCGGCGTGACCATCGCCGTGCACGAAGGCAGCTCGGTGATCGTGCCCACGTTGGGGTCGGATCGCCCCTTCAACCCGCTCATCCTGCACGCCGTGTCGCACGCCTTCGAAGAGATGCTGGCGTGCGCCCAGCTCATCGCCTTCGGCGTGCTCGAGCGCCACCCCCAGCTGCGCGTCGTGTTCCTCGAGTCCAGCGGTGGGTGGGTGCCGTTCTGGTTGGAGCGCCTCGACGAGCAGGCCGAGAGCTTCGGCGGCTTCTGCCCCGAGCTGCGCCTCGCGCCGAGCGAGTACTTCGCCCGCCAGTGCTGGATCAGCTTCGAGATCGACGAGCGCACCTTGCCGGTGCTGGCGCCGATGATCGGTGAGGATCGCATCGTGTGGGGATCGGACTACCCGCATCACGACGCCACCTTTCCGGGGGCGGTGGCGGCGTTGCGGCGCACCATCGCGCCGCTCGATCCCGCCGTGCAGGCCAAGGTCCTCGGCGCCAACGCCGCCGCGCTGTACCGCTTGCCCACGCCGGCGGCGTGATGCTGGGTCCCATCGCGGCCGAGGCGGCGCACCGCTACGGCGACACCGCCGCCTATGTCACCCCGGCCGGAGAGTCGTTCTCCTATGCGGAACTCCACCGACTATCGGATGCCGTGGCCGTCGGGCTCATCGATCGTGGCCTCCGGCCCGGTGACGTGGTGGCACTGCTGTTGCCGTCGGGTCCCGCTTACGCGGTGGCGTACGTGGCGGCCGCCAAGATCGGCGCCGTCACCGCCGGGATCAACGACAAGCTGTCGCCCCCCGAACAGCGCCGCTGCATCGAGGTGGCCGGTCCCAAGTTGACTCTTGCCGCCGTGGGCGGCGTCACCGGCGAGGGCACCTTCACCGACGTCGGCGAGATCCTCGAGGTCGACCTCCATGGTGTCCCCGAGGACGTGCTGGGGGAGCTTCACCGCAACATCGCCCCCGGCGCCGCGCCCCGGAACTACCGCCCGACCCCGAGCGCCCGGTGGCGGTGGTGTTCACCTCGGGCACCACCGGGGTGCCCAAGGGGGCCGTGTTCGCCGGGCGGCAACTCGACGCCATATCGGAGGTGGACGGCGGCCGGCGCTGGGGCAACGGCGGGCGCACGCTGGCATCGACGTCGTTCTCGCATCTCGGCTACATGACGAAGCTGCCCCAAGCCCTGCGTGGCGGGGGGACGAGCTTCATCATGGCCAAGTGGTCGGCGGGCGGGGCCATCGAGATGGTCGAGCGCCATGGCATCACCATGCTGGGCGGGATACCCACGCAGGTGGCGTTGATGCTGCGCCACGAACGCTTCGACAGCGCCGACCTGTCGAGCATCCGCATGCTGGCGCTGGGGGGAGGGCCGTCCACGGCGTCGCTGGTGCGCGAGACGCGCGCCCGCTTCGGGGTGCCGGTGGTGGTGCGCTACACGTGCACCGAGGCCGGTGTGGGGGTGGGCACCGCTCCCGAGGACCCACCCGAGGATGCCGAGGAGTCGGTGGGGCGGGCCCGCGCCGGCATCGAGCTCACCATCCGAGACGACGACGACCGCCCCGTCGTCCCCGGTGAGACGGGCAACGTCTGCCTGGCGTCGGCGGCCACCATGACCGGCTACTACCGCGACTCGGCGGCTACGGCGGCCGCTTTCACCGCCGACGGTGCCGTGCGGACCGGTGATCTGGGATTCGTCGACGAACGAGGCCGCCTCCATCTGGTGGGGCGGACCAAGGAGATGTACGTGCGTGGCGGGTACAACGTCTTCCCCGGTGAGGTGGAGGAAGTCCTGGGCGACCATCCGGCCGTGGCGCACGTGGCGGTCGCACCTCGCCTCGACGCCGTGATGGGAGAGATCGGGGTGGCGGTGATCGTGAGCCGGCCCGGCACCGACCCCCCCACGCTGGCCGAGTTGCGGGCCTTCGGCGCCGGGCGTCTGGCCGCCCACAAGCTTCCCGAAGCGATGGTGGTGACCGACGAGCTGCCCCGCACCGCCATGGAGAAGATCGACCGCCGCGCCCTGGGGGAGCTCGTCAGGTCGGTGCCGCCGCCGTGACAGCGTGACCTAACATGCTCGCCCGTGACCGCCAGCGGGCCTTCGATGAGACTGCTCCCCCGGCTCGACGACACCAACCGCTTCTTCTGGACGTCGGGCGAAAACGGTGAGCTCATGTTCCTCCGCAGCGCCGGCTGCGGCCGTTACGTCCACCCGCCCGCGCCGCGCTGCCCCTACTGCTTGGCCGACGACCTGGCCCCCGCCGTGGTGAGCGGCAAGGGCGTGCTGCATTCCTTCACCGTGAACCTTCAGGAGTGGATCCCGGGATCCGAGCCCTACATCGTGGCGCTGGTGACCATCGCCGAGCAGGACGACGTGCGGCTCACCACCAACCTCGTCGACGCCTCGGCTGACGACGTCTACATCGGCATGGCGGTCGAGGTGACCTTCGAGCACAACAGCGATGTGTGGCTGCCGTTGTTCCGGCCCGCTCTGGGTGCAGCCGACGCCGGGGGAGCGCCATGAACGAGCCGCTCGAACGCCGAGCCATCATCTCCGGCATCGGCCAATCACAAGTCGGACGGCGGGTGGGACGCACCGACATCGACTTGACGGTGGAGGCCTGCCTGGCCGCGGTGGCCGACGCCGGGCTCACCCGGGACGACATCGACGGGCTGTCGACGTATCCGGGGGGCGGATTGGGGGGAGCGGCCTTTTCCGGGCCGTCGAGCCCCGAGGTCCAAGACGCGCTGCGCCTGCGCTTGAACTGGCACGACGGCGGAGGTGAAGGCCCAGGACAGCTGCGAGCGGTGTTCGCGGCCGCCATGGCGGTGGCCGCCGGGTTGGCCCGTCACGTCCTCGTCTACCGCACCGTCACCGAGTCCACCGCCCAGGGTGCCGGCGGCCGCGCCGGAATCGGTGGAGGCGGGGGGGGTGGTGGCGGCATGCCGCGCTTCTCGGGCTTCTTGCAGTGGACTCTTCCGTTCGGGGCGGTGTCGGCCGTGAACTGGATCGCCCTCATCGCCCAGCGACGCGTCCACGAGTTCGGCCTGACGCGAGAGCAGCTGGCCCAGATCGCTCTCAACGGCAGGCGCAACGCGGCGCTGAACCCCAACGCCGTGTATCGAGACCCGATGACACTCGAGGACTATCTCGGGGTGCGGATGATCTCGACTCCCCTGTGCCTTTATGACTGCGACGCGCCGTGTGATGGTTCGACGGCGGTGGTCGTCTCCCGTGTCGAGCACGCCCCCGACACGCCCCACCCCGCCTGCCACATCAACGCCATCGGCACCGCCCTGCGGGGCCGGCCCAGCTGGGACCAGTTCGACGACATGACCACCTTCTCGGCCCGCGACGCGGCGGCGAGCATGTGGGAGCGCACCGAGTTGCGGCCCACCGACGTGGAGGTGGCCGAGCTCTATGACGGGTTCTCGATCCTCACCATGGTGTGGCTCGAGGAGATGGGCTTCTGCGGCAAGGGGGAGAGTGGGCCCTTCGTCGAAGGGGGCGCCAACATCGCCCGCGACGGGGTGCTTCCGCTCAATACCAGCGGCGGTCAGCTCTCGGCCGGGAGGCTGCACGGCTTCGGACTCCTCCACGAGGCCTGCGTACAGCTGCGCGGCCAAGGTGGAGAGCGGCAGGTGGCCGGGGGCCGAGCCCGGGTTGGGGCCGGCGCCGACACGACGCCCGAAGTAGCCGCCGTGGCCGCCGGTGGTGGGCCCATCGCCGGGTGCATGCTTCTGACCCGCGGGGCGGGCTGAACCCCCCAAGCTGCACCGCTACACCGCTGCGGCGGGCCACGCCGGACTCTCCAACCTGACACGAACGTCAGTAAGGCTACGATCCCGCCGTGCAGTTGCACTACGACGACGCCACCGAAACGTTCCGCCAGGAGCTACGCGCCTGGATGGAGGCCAACCTTCCCCCGGCCGAGGAGCGCACTGAACGGGTGACGTCGTCGGCCCACATTCCGCAGTGGGCCCGGCGCTGGCAGCGCCGGCTGTTCGACGAAGGGTGGCTCGTCCCCGGCTGGCCCCCGCAATACGGGGGCCGCAACGCCTCGCCGGTCCAGCAGATGGTCTACTTCGAGGAGCTGGCCCGCCTGGGGGTGCCTCGTTCGTGCAATCCCCAGGGGCTGTCCATCATCACCCCCTCCATTCTCGACTGGGGCACCGAAGACCAGAAGCAGCGTTACGCGCTGCCGACGCTGCGCGCCGAGGTGTCCTGGTGCTTGGGCATGAGCGAGCCCAACGCCGGAAGCGACCTGGCCGGACTGCGCACCCGAGCCGAGTTCGTCGACGACCACTTCGTCGTCAACGGCCAGAAAGTGTGGACCTCGGGAGCCCACGATGCGGATTACTGCTTCTGTTTCGTCCGCACCGATCCCACCGCCGCCAAACACGCCGGCATCAGCGTCCTCATCATCGACATGCACACCCCGGGCATCGAGATCAGACCCATCGCCGAACTCACCGACCGCGAGCGGGCCGACTTCAACGAGGTGTTCTTCACCGACGTCCAGGTCCCCGCCGAGAACCTCGTCGGGGAGCTGCACCGTGGATGGACCATCGCGGGAGGCTCCCTCGAGCACGAGCGGGGCATGCTGTGGATCAACGAGGTCCTGGGCATCGAGCGTGCTCTGTCGGCTGCCATCGCCACCGCGACCAGGCCGCTACCCGGCGGGGCCCTTATGGCCGACGACCCCATCTTTCGAGACACCGTGGCCCGGGCGTATGTCGGATCGCAGGCGTTGAAGTTCCTCGGTTACCAGGGTTTCGCCAAGATCAGCAAGGGGCGCAAAGCGCCGGAGCACTCGGTGCTGAAGCTGCTGGGCAGCGAGCTGAGGCGCAACGTCGCCCTCGACGTGGTCGAAGAGCTCGGACCTATAGGCACCGACCTCGATCGTCACGATTCCCCCGCTATCGGAAGGCGCGACGACGAGGCGTGGGTCGAACACTGGCTGCAGTCCTTTTCCGGGACGATCGCCGGGGGAACGTCGGAGATCCAGCGCAATATCATCGCCGAACGGGTGCTCGGGTTACCCCGGCGCTAAGTGCAATCACAGGAGGACGCCGAGCATGCCGAACTACGGACCCGAAGTCATCGGACCCCCGACGCGGGACACGAATCAGAAGTACTGGGATCCCGAGGTCCAAACCATGGACCCCGACAAACGACGCGAGCTGCAGAACGAACGCCTGCGCGCCTTGATGAGCAAGATCTTCGACACTCCGGTGCCGATGTTCAAGGAGAAGCTGGTGGCGGCCGGCATCAGCGGGGCGGCGGACATCAAGAGGGTGGACGACCTTCGCCACGTACCGCTGACCTTGAAGCAGGACCTGCGCGACTCCGAAGCCGCCAATCCACCGTGGGGCGACTACCGCTTCACCGACCCCCGCCAGGCGGTGCGCATCGGCACCTCGACGGGGACCACGGGCACCCCCACTATTTCGATCTGGACCCGCCAGGACCTGTGGATCGAGTACGAGTCCTCGGCCCGCACGTGGTGGCGCATGGGGTACCGGCCCGGGATGATCGTCACCCACGCCCACCCCGCCTACCTCTACAGCGGTGGCCCCATGCTGTCGGGCTCCTATGAGTACTTCGGCATGCTCAATGTGTGGGTGCCGCCTCCCGACACCGACGAGCTGGCGGAGCAGGCCCTGCGCTTTTGGATGCGGGTCAAGCCCGACATTCCCTTTATGGGCTTCTCCACCGGCCGGTTCTTCGAGGTGGCCGCCAAACTCGGGATCGATCCCAAAGACGCCGGGCTCGAGTTCAAGGGCATGCCGGGCTTCGGCATGGGCAAGGGCATGCCGCTCATGACGGCGGGAGCCGAGTGTTACGCCTATGTGGGCGGCGCCTGCGGGCAACTCCCCGGTGCCCACATCAACGAGGACTTCGGCGTGGTGCAAGCGGTGGACCCCGCCACCGGCGAAGAGGTGGCCGACGGTGAATGGGGAAACCTGACGGTCACCACGCTGGATCGCGACAACGGCCTGCTTCGCTACGACCTCGAAGAGGCGTGCGCCATCTTGCGCGAGCCGTGCCCGTGCGGGGAGACCACCATCCGGGGTCTGTGGGGGGGTCGGTTCAAGGACCTCATCAGTGCCCAGTCCAAGCGCTTCCAGGCCAACGAGATCGAAACCGCCCTGCGCCACGTGCCCGGCATCACCGAGCCCACTCTGGAGTGGCAGATGGTGCGGCCCCGCGACGACGCCGCCGAATTGGTGGTGCGCGTCGAGCGCGGCACGGGAGCGGGCGCGGACGACGCCGAGCTGAGCGCCAAGTGCGCCGCCGCCTTGCACGAGGCGCTCGGCATCGACGCCCACATCGAGCTGTTGGCGCGCGACACCCTGCCGCGCTCGGGGTACAAGGCGGCCCGGGTGGTGGACGAGTGACACCCGAGGTGGGCGCAGCCGAGGCCTTGCATCGCCAGCACATGGGCGACGTCCTCGTCGGCCATGCCTCCAACCGTCCCGCCTCGTTGGCGGCGGTGTGCGGCTCGGCCCGACTGGACTATGGCGCCCTCGACGAGCGCGTCAACAAGTTGGCCAACGCCCTGAGCGAAAAGGGTGTCGGAGCCGGCGACCGGCTCTTGTGGCTGGGACAGAACTGCCATCGCCTGCTCGAGTCGCTCTTGGCGGCGGCCAAGTTGGGCGCGGTGTTCTGCCCGGCCAACTGGCGCCAAAGCGCAGCCGAATTCGCCTTCGTGATCGCCGACAGCCAGCCCGCCGTCGTCTTCTACCAGGAAGCCGAGATCGGTGAGGCGCTACGCGAGGCGCGCGCCACATCCGATGCAGCCGGGCTGTCGCCGCTGTGGATCCAGCACGACGGCGAAGGGGCGGGATCGTATGAGGAGCTGGTGGCGTCGGGCTCACCGGTGGCGCCGGGCCGCGAGGTACACGACTCCGACGCCGTGCTCATGATGTACACGGCCGCGTTCACCGGCAGTCCCAACGGTGCGTTGCTCTCGCATCGGGCCCTCGTCGTACAGGGCTCTTACATCGCTCGCATCATGGACGTCGGGTCCGACTACGTGTACTTGAACTGCGGACCGCTCTTTCACGTGGCGACGTTCATGTCGACGCTGGCCACTTTCGTGTGCGGGGGGGCCAACATTTTCACGCCGCGCGTGGACGCCGAGGAGCTGTGCCGGCTCATCGCCGAGGAGCACTGCACGGGCGCCTTTGTGATGCCGCCCACCGTCGACCAGATCCTCGAGCTCAACGCCGACGGACGATACGACCTCAAGAGCCTGCGCACCTTCGGCGGCAAGCCGAAGTGGACCGAGATGATCACCGTCGACGACAGTCCCTGGGGTCGACGTCCGGCCGGCTACGGCCAGACCGAGGTCATGGGCATGGCCACCTTCAACGCCTTGGAGCCCAGTGTGGGCAGCCACGGGCGCTCGGCTCCTTTCGTCCGCATCGGCATCATGGATCCCCAAGGCGCGTTGGTGGAGTCCGGCGAGACCGGTGAGATCGTGGTGCGAGGCGCCACCGTCATGAACGGCTACTTCAACCGGGACGAGCTCAACGAGCAACGCCAGGCCGGCGGCTGGCACCACACCAATGACCTCGGCCGCCTCGAGGCCGACGGATCGCTCACGTTCATCGGACCCAAGACCCGGATCATCAAGTCGGCGGCGGAGAACATCTACCCCACCGAGGTGGAGGGATGTCTGCGCCAGCACCCGGCGGTGGCCGACGCTGCGGTGATCGGTGTGCCCGACCCCACCTGGACCCAGAACGTCAAGGCCGTCGTCGTGCTGAAGCCCGGGGCCGAGGCGAGTGCCGAGGACATCATCGAGCACTGCCGGCCGCTCATCGCTTCGTACAAGAAGCCGAAGTCCGTGGAATTCGTAGAGGAGCTTCCCCGCCAGGGTTGGGCCGTGGACTACGACGTACTCGACGAGCGCTTCGGCGGCGGGGGCTACCCCGGCGTGGGGAAGTAGATCAGCTCATCTCCCACCATTGCAGCTCGCACATCATGGGCAGCAGATATTTGACGTACACCGAATGGATCTTGATGGGTCCTCGGTCGTCGACGTTCAGGTCGATGAGGTCCACCCGGTCGTCACGTGCACCAAAGGCGACGGCGCGGTCGCGCACTCCGACGAGTTCGTCGAGGGTCCCCACCGCGAAGCCGAAGTGATCCATGCGAGGGGCCTTCATGGGGTCGGCTTCGGCAATGAGGAAGATGAACTGGTCCCAGTGGACGCAACTCAAGATGAGGCGCTGACGGTCGAGGGTCATGGTGGGCAGCTCGTCGAAGCCGAGAACCTCGCTGAAGAACGCGGAGATGTCGGTCCGGTGCGCGTCGTCCAACATGTCCGCCCCCACGCTCATGGCGACATGGTTAAAACGCGGGTTGCCCGAGGGGTAATAGGGATGCGTCACGACTGCTCCTCTGCGCCCGTCGCGGCCGTCGCGGCCGCACGTGCCGCCAGGCGCGGGACGACCAGCGCCTTGCGGGCCATCTTTCCGGAGGCGAGCGCCTCCAGCGTCACCCCCAGCTGGTCGAGGGGAACGTCGTCGGGCTCGATCAGGAGATCAACAGGCAACGTCCCCGACGCCAGCATGTCCAGGGCGTCGACGAACCCGTTGTCGTTGTAGATGAACGACCCCAACACTTCGAGCTCGTTGAGGATCATGCGGTTCGGATCGAACGAGGGAGGTTCCATCCCCGCTCCCACCAGCACCAACCGGCCCCCGCGTCGCAACTGGCTGAAGCCGGCCTCCATGGCGGCCTTTTTGCCCGAGCACTCGAGTACGGCGTCCACCGCGTTCGGTGCCAGCCTCTCGGGCTCCCAGCGGGGATACGTCTCGAGCTCCGAGGGCTCGAGCACTTGGGTGGCACCGACCTCGAGGGCAAGACGCCGGCGTGATGGCGCCGGCTCCACGACGATGACGGGCCCGATTCCCATGGCCACCAAGGCGGCCACACTCAGGGCACCGATGGGACCGGCGCCGAACACCATCACGCTGTCGCCCACCTCTACGCGCGAGCGCGTGATGCCGTGCAGGGCCACCGCCAGCGGCTCGGCCAGCGCGGCGGCCCGTGGCGACAGCGCGTCAGGGAGTTCCAGCAGGGCCCGCTCGTCGACAAGCACGTAGCGGGCAAAGGCCCCATCGGCGTGCACGCTGGCCGAACTGCGGCGTTGCTCGCACTGAGAAGGCTTGCCCTCGAGACAGCGCCGGCACTGCCCGCACTTGGGCGAGGGACCGCCCACCACCTCGTCGCCCAGGCTCCACTTTGTCACCTCGGCACCGACGGCCGCCACCGTGCCGGTGTACTCGTGACCGCCGATCAGGCCGGGCGTTCCCCATCCCTCCACCATCAGATGGAGATCAGACCCGCAGATCCCGCAATGGCTGACTTCGACGAGTACCTGTCCGGGACCGGGGACGGGAACGGGACGCTCCTCCACAGCTACGTCTCCGACCTGGCGGTACACCGCCACCGGCATGACTTCGGGTAGTGGGCTCACCGCACGTCCCTCTCCACCTCGACAAATTCGGCGCCCCATTTGGCGCCACAACTTCCCGGGATGGGCCCCCCATCCGGGCGCCAGCTTGTCACGTCCACCATCCGAAGGCTCAAAGCCCGATGAGCGATGCCACCACGACCCGGTGCTCGGCACCGGTCCCGAACAGCGACGACGATGCCTTGGCCCTCTTCACGTAGAGGTGCATGTCGTGCTCCCACGTGTAGCCGATCCCCCCCAGGCACTGGATCCCCTCTTGAGCCACGAGCTTCTGGCAGTCGCCCGCACTCGACTTGGCCATCGAGATGGCGAGTTCGCGGCGGTCGTCATTCTCCGCTAAGGCAGCCGCCGCGAAATACGTCAGGGCTCGGGCCGACTCGATGGCCACGTACATGTTGGCGAACTTGTGCTTGATGGCCTGGAACGAGCCGATCTTCACGCCGAACTGCTCGCGCTCGCTGACGTAGGCGTGGATGATGTCGAAGATGGCCTGGCAGGTTCCCACCAGCTCGCCGGTCAGCGTCACGGTGGCCAGATCCAAGGCGCGCCGTAGGGCGGGGGCGGCGGAGCCGGGCTCTGCGAGGACGCGGTCCGCATCGACGCGGACGTCGTGCAACGTGAGCACGGCGTACTGGCGACTCCCGTCGATGCTGGCCATGGCCTTGGCCGACACGCCGGGCGTCGCGTCCGGACCTTCGCCCGGGCCCGGCACCACGAACAGACCGATGCCATCGTCGCCGGTCGTGTCGGGCATGCGGGCGGCCACGACGATCTCGTCGGCCCGCTCCCCGTCGAACACGAAGTGCTTCTGCCCGCGCAAGACGAAGCCGTCGCCATCGGGGCGCGCCACCGTGGCGAAATCGAAGGGCCGGCCCACGCCGAATGCTCCAGATTCCTCGGCTACCGCCAGAGAGCCCACCACGGCGCCGGCCGCCACCGCACCACCGAAGCGGCTGCGCTGGTCCGCCGATCCCGCCGCCTGAAGCGCCGGCGCGAATTGGGTCGTGGTGGCCAGAAACGGAGCCGGGGCCAAGACCTTGCCGAGCTCCTCGGCCACGACGGTCAGCTCCACGGCGCCCAAACCCAGGCCGCCGTCGTCCTCCGCAATCCCTAGCGCCGGCCAATCAAGCTCGACCATGCGAGCCCACAGTTCCTCACCGGTGGCGCCGTCTTCTACGACTTGGCGAACCAACGAGATCGGGCATTCGCGCTCCAGCACGCTCCGCACGGCGTCTCGCAGCTCCAGCTGCTCGTCGGAAAGTTCGAGTTCCATGTTCGTCCCTACTCGCTCACGTCCGAAAAACCTGAAAGTACGACCAACGAGTCCACCGCCACCGCCCCGCGCTGACGCACCACCACGGGGTTGAGATCCAGCTCGGCAATGCGGTCCCCGCACGCCGAGGCCAGTCGGGCCACCGCCATGACCACGTCGACAAGCGCCTTCACATCCACCGCCGCCGTGCCGCGTGCGCCGCGCAGCAAACCGTACCCGCGCAGCGAGGACACCATTTCCTGCGCGTCCCGCTTGTCGATGGGTAGGGGGGCGACCATCACGTCGTTGAGCAACTCGGCGAACACCCCGCCCGTTCCCACCAGCACGGCCGGACCGAACACCGGGTCATGAGTGATGCCGACGATCATCTCCACGCCACCGTCGACCTGTTCCTGCACGAGCACGCCTTCGATGACGACGTCAGGGTCGGCCGCTCGGGCCCGATCGGTGAGAAGGCGAAACGTCGCCTTGGCCTCGGTGACGCTCGACACGCCCAGCTGCACCAGGCCGGCGTCAGACTTGTGCGCAAAAGCAGGCGAGGCGATCTTCATCACCACCGGAAAACCGAAGGAGTGGGCCAAGCGGGCCGCTTCGGCTCCCGTCGACGCCACGGCTTCCGCAGCGAGCGGTACGCCGAATGATTCGAGCAAGCGACGAGACGCCGCCGCCCCGAGCACCAACCCTGGCCCTGCACTCGCCCCGGCACCAGCCGACGCCCCAGCCGACGCCGCCCCGGCGCCAGCCTCGGCGAACACCGCTTTCGCCTCGGGACCCAGACGCGACGGCAACGCCTTGCGCACCCGAAATGAGCGCGCCCGCTCTTGGTAATCGGCGAACGCTCGCAACCCGCCGAAGCAATTTCGAAACGACCGGAACAGCGGGATGCCGGCGTCGACCAACGTGGAGAAACCCGGTTCGTCGGTCTTGAAGGAGTTCCACGTGGCCACGATGGGCTTGGGAAGTTCGTCGACCACACGCACGATGTCCTCGGCAAAGGAGTCGGTGAGCCGACCCAACGCTCCCGTCAGCCCCACCACAATGACGTCGACGGCCGGATCGTCGGCCAAGAGGTGAAAGACGCGTAGGCGGTCCTCCAACGGTGCCGAGAGGAGGAACTGGGCGCCGTTGTCGACGGGATTCGACACCGTCAGGTAATCGGGGATGAGCTCGCCCAGGGAGCGTCGGGTCGTCTCCGACAACATCGGCACGGGCACGCCGTTTGATTCGGCCACCTCAGCCATCAGGGTGCCCGACCCCCCCGAGATGGAGTACAGGCAACAGTTGGGTCCCGTACCGGCGGGCACCTTGGCGAAGAGGGCGGCGGTTTCCAGGAGCTCGTCGAGGTCGCCCATGCGCACCACGCCGTACTGGCGGAACAGGCCGTCCACCACCGCGTTGGACCCGGCCAGGTGCCCGGTGTGCGAGCTCGCCATGCGGGTCCCCGCACTGGTGGCCCCCATCTTCAGCGCCACCACGGGCTTGCCTTCGGCGTTGGCCGCCTGCAGGGCACGCCGCAGTTTGGCGGGGTCCTTGAAACCCTCGAAGTAGCCGGCGATCACGGCGGTGTCGTCGTCATGGGCGAAGTACTCGATGAAGTCGGCGGCTTCCAAGTCGAGCTCGTTGCCCGTCGGTACCCAGCGCGAGAAGGCCACCCCGAACTGCGTGCCTTGCACCAAGGGCCGACCTTGGTGCCCGCTCTGGGTGATGAGACCGATGCGCCCGCCGCGCAAGGTGGGGGGCTCGGGCAGCACCTCAAAGGCGTTGGTGTTGGTGTTAGGACCGAAGATGCGAATGCCGTAACGCCTGGCCACCGCGCCCACGGCCGCCTCCAACTCGGCGCCCTCGGGCCCGACTTCAGAGAAACCGGCCGTGAAGATAAGCACGTAGGGCACGCCGTGGCGGCCGCACTCCTCCACGGTGCCGGCCACGTACTTCGTGCCGACGTTGATCACTGCCAGGGTGATGGCAGCGGGAATGTCGGTCACGTGTTTGTAGATGGGGATGTCGCCCACGCTGCCGCCCTTGGCGTTCACCAGGTACCAGCGATCGCCCCAGCGTTCCGAGTAGCCGGCGCGCAGGCGCTCGGGCTTGGCGTTGCGATTCACCGATCCCACCAAGGCCACGGCGGCAGGGTGGAAGAACTCCTCGAGATCGGCGCGCGCTTGGACCACAGCTTGTTGTGTCGCCGGGATCCTTATTCGGCCGCGGGGGTCTCGCCCGCCAGGACCGAGAAGTCCAACCGGCTCGTGAGCATGCCCGCCGAGAACCCACCATCGGCGTAGAAGTTGCTGCCCGTGATGTACGACGCGGCGTCCGAATTCAAGAACACCACCACGTGCCCCTGTTCCTCGGCGGTGGAGTTGCGGCCCCACAAGGGCTTCGGGAACCGGTCCATGAAGTCCTTGCCCATGTACGCCTCGAACGACGGCATCATCGGCGTCGACGTCGGTCCCGGGCTGGTGCAGTTCACCCGGATGCCCTTGGGCGCCAGGTCGAGCGCGGCGTGCAGCGTCCACACGATGATGGCCTGCTTCGACAGCAGGTATCCCTCACCCACCAGCCCGGGATGCGCTTCACACCAGGCGCGCGCTTCTTCGTAACCGGGGGTGGCGATCAGATCGGCCACCTGCCCCATGGAGTTCTCCCACCCGAAAGCCCCCGCCGAAGAGATCGTGCACACGGCCGATGCTTCGGGCATGAGCGGCGCCGCGGTGGTGGTGAGATGCCGGGCCGCCACGAAGTTCACCAGCATGGTGTCGACCCCGGAGAACGGCGGTCCCGGCAATCCGGCGCAGTTGAACAACCCATGAATGGGTCCGCCGACTTTGCCGACGGCGTCGGTGATGGCAGTCGGCTCACGGAGGTCCACGCTTTGAAAGCTCTTGACCTCGACGGCGGGCTCCTTCAAGTCGATCACGTGCACTTCGGCACCGAGATCGATGAGATCACGAACGGCGGCGGCGCCCATACCCGAGCCGCCGCCGCCGCTGACCAAGACCCGCTTGCCCTCGTACCCCCACACGTTTCCCATGGTGTCAG
This sequence comes from uncultured Acidimicrobiaceae bacterium, assembly GCA_963793645.1. GTDB lineage: Bacteria > Actinomycetota > Acidimicrobiia > Acidimicrobiales > UBA8190 > CAWCAW01. The sequence goes on from CAWCAW010000006.1 coordinate 865,093, forward strand.
CCGCCCATTTGCAGGCCGGGATTGCGCGACCCGAAGACCTTGGCATTGACCTCGGCGCCGATGTCGGCGGCCTCCCAGCGCTTCGGGCCCCCCTTGGGCTCGAGCGTCACGCCCAAACTCCACGGTTGGTAGTGGTTGATCTTGTGTCCGACAGCCCGGAACACCTGGCCGGTCACGTGCAGCGCCTCATCCGAAGCCAGCCACGCCACCATGGGCGCCGAGTTGGCCGGGTTCATGGGGTCGTAGTCGCCTTCGTCGACACCGTCGGGCTCGATCACCTCGGCGTCCTTGCGCAGCGTGGCGGTGATCCGGGTCATGCCGCCGGGAGCCACGGCGTTGGCCCGCACGCCATAGCGCGACAGCTCCAATGACGAGATGACTGTCAAGGCGGCAATGCCGGCCTTGGCCGAGCCGTAGTTGGCCTGACCCACGTTGCCCTGCAACCCGGCCGAGGACACCGTGTTGACGATCGCGGCGCGTGGCTGACGGCCCGCTTTGGACTCCTCACGCCAGTACAGCGAGGCGTGGTGCGTAGTGGCGAAGGTGCCCTTCAGGTGCACGCGCACCACGGCGTCGAAGTCTGCCTCCGTCATGGAGAACAACATGGCGTCGCGCACGATGCCGGCGTTGTTGACGAGCACGTCGAGTTTGCCGAACTCCTCCACGGCCTGGGTCACCATGCGATGCGCACCCTCCCAGTCGGCCACGTCGTCGTAGTTGGCCACCGCTTCGCCGCCTTGGGCGCGAATGACCTCGGCCACCTCCTCGGCCGCCCGCTTGTCCTCTCCCTTGCCATGCACCGAGCCGCCTACGTCGTTGACGACCACCTTGGCGCCTTGCCGGGCGAGCTCGAGTGCCTCACCGCGTCCGATGCCGTGGCCGGCACCCGTGACGATGGCCACCTTGCCGTCGAGCAGTCCCATCTACGTCTCTCTCCTTGTTGTTGTCCGAAATGCTGCGTTGTCCGAAGACCTGTATTTGTCTGAAAACCCTGTGCCGCCCAGAGGCCGGCGTTACCCCAACCGGTACAGCTCTTTGGCGTTGTCGCACACCATCCGCCGGCGCTCCACGTCGGGGACGCCCGCCATCGATTCCTCCACGATGCGCCGCGAATAAGGCCAGTCGTGGCGGTGATGCGGATAATCGGTCGACCACATCAAGTTGTCGACGCCGATCCAATGCCTCGTGGCCACCGCGAAGGGCTCCCGGATGAACGTCGCCTTCCAGTTGCGCCGGAAGTACTCGCTCGGAAGGAGCTTCAGGGTCGACTTCGTCCACGTCCGGTTGCGCCAGTAGTGATCGTCCATGTGCTCGAGGAAATGCGGTATCCAGCCGGCACCACATTCGACAGCCACCATCTGCAGACTCGGGAAGCGGTCGAAGAGGCCGGTATAGATGAACTGGGACATGAACTGCGACGCGTCCCCGATGGCACCGCCCATCTCCGCCAAGCCGATCTCGCGGCCCATGGAGGCTGCTGCTGCTTGGAACGATCCGGCCGTGCGCTTGCCCGCCTGGCGCAACCCGCTGTGGATATGGACGGGGAGCTGCTCCTCCTCGGCCACCTCCCAGAAGAGGTCGTCCTCCTCCGACAGCGCCGCGTTTCCCGACGGGAAGGCGGAGATGATCACGCCTCGGTACCCCGCCGCCTTGGCGTCGCGCAGCCACTTCACCGCCGTCTTGGTGTCGACGCCGGGCATCTGGGCCAAACCGATGAGCCGGTCGGGGTCGGCCGCCATGAACTCGTCGTGCATCCACGTGTTGTAGGCCTCGAGTCCGGCCAGGTGATAGTCGTCGTCTTCTTGGGCCATAAAGGCAGCCATGGTGCGCTGCGACGGGAACAGCACCTCGGCGTCGACGCCGTCGAAGTCCTGCTCCTCCAGACGGGCCGGGCCCTGGAACGAACCCTTCAAGATCGTGTCGTAGGTGGCTCCGTACCATTCGAGGTCCTCGTAGCGCTTGCCGAAGGGACCGGCGTTGGTCACCAGCCCCAGTGGCATGGGCGGGGTACCCGGTACCAGCTCCCAGGCGTCACCGCCCTTGGGGTCTTTGACCAGCCGCGGGGCGCGATCGTGAAACTGCTTGGGGAGGTACTTGGTCCACATGTCGGGGGGTTCCACGACGTGCCCGTCCGCAGAGATGAGCCGGTATTGCCTTGCCATGACACCTCCCCCGGAGACCCTGGCGACAAGGGGTTCCCTCGGGTCGTTCACGGCCACCAGGCCGGCGAGTTCCCTGACTCTCGTGTCAGCTTACTGTCGGCCTCCGGTCGTGCAAAGCGGCTCCTACCGGCGCAAACGCCCCCGGCAGAATCAGAAGCCCCGGTACTCCGGAGGGCGACGCTCGGCGAACGACTTCATCCCCTCGCCGGCATCGACGGTGCCCACCACGATCTCCTGGGCCCACGCCTCCTCCTCGAAAGAGGTGGTCCGGTCAGACTCAAAAGAGCGGTTGAGCAGCCACTTGGCCATGGTGAGGGCTTTGGTGGGTCCGGCCGCCAGCCGCCCGGCCAGCTCGCCCGCCACCGCGGCGAGTTCGTCGGCGGGCACAACACGATTGACGAGTCCCAGCGCCGCCGCGTCGGCAGCACTCAGATCGTCACCGAGGAAGATCAGCTCCTTGGCCTTCTGCATACCGATCAGGCGGGGCAACAGATAGGCGCCACCGCCGTCGGGCGAGATACCCCGACGTACGAAGACCTCGATGAAACGGACGCCCTCGGCCGCCACCACCATGTCGCAGGCATAGGCGAGATGGGCCCCGATCCCCGCCGCCGTGCCGTTGACGGCGGCCACCACGGGTTTCTCGCAGTCGAGCACGGCGCTCACCAGGCGTTGGGCACCGCGACGAATCATGCGGGCCGCCTCTCCCGTGATGCGGTCCGGCGCGCCTTGGGGGCGAGGTGGAGCGGCCTTGCGCCCGGAGCGAAGGTCGGCGCCTGTGCAAAAGCCGTCGCCCGTCGCCGTCAACACCACCGCGCCCACCTCGAGCGATGCGCTGGCGTCCTCCAGCAGCTCGATGACGCGATTGCGCTGGTCCGGGGTGATGGCGTTCTTCACCTCGGGTCGGTTGAGGGTGATCCAGGCCACCTTGTTCTCGACACGGTGCTGGACCTGCTCCTCGAGGGGACGGTCTTGCGTTGGTTGGTCCGCCATGCCCTGCTTGCTAGTGCGCCAAGGCCGAGGTCGTCAATGTCGGGGACCCTGACGTGCACGTCAGCATGGCCCCGCCTACGCTTCGCCGCCGTGAGCACGCAGATCCCCGTTGTCGACTACCTGGTTCTCGGTGACGAGCCGCACCTCGCGGCCAACGCCTGCGCCTCGTGCGGGGCCCTCTACTTCGACCGCCGCAACGCCTGCGCCCGCTGCGGCAAACTCGAATTCGACCACAAAGCCCTGGCCACAACCGGTGTGGTGCGATCCTTCACCATCGTGTTCCGGGCCGCTCCCGGCGTGCCGGTGCCGTACGTGTCCTCGGTCATCGAGCTCGACGGCGGCGGGGTGGTGAGGGCGAACCTCAAAGACGTCGACCCCGACCCCAAGGCCATCAACTTGGGCATGGCGGTGCGCCTGGTCACCTTCACATGCGGGACCGACGACGAAGGCTCCGACGCCGTGGCCTTCGGCTTCGCCCCCGCCTAAGGCGCTCAAGGTCTCGCAAGGAGGACGCCATGACCGAAAGCATTTGGATCATCGGGGCCGACATGTGCCGATTCGGGCGCTACCCCGACAAAGACGTCATCGACCTGGCCGCCGGATCTGCCATGGCCGCTTTGGGCGACGCCCAGGCCACCATTGAGGACGTCGACACCATGGCCGTCGGCTGCATCCTCGAAGCGTCCAACATGCTCGGCCAGCGCCTCCAGAAGCAGATCGGCCAGACCGGTATCCCCGTGTACAACGTGGCCAACGCCTGTGCCACCGGGGCCACCGCCGTGCGCACCGCCATACTCGCCATTAAGGCCGGGGAAGCCGACGTGGCTCTGGCCGTCGGGGTCGAGCAGATGGGCAAGATGGGCCTGCTCGGCGCGGCCGGCCGCGAGCGCGCCAAGCCCGCCGGCTACCAACCGTCGGGGCGCTATGGAGCCGTCATGCCCGTCGAAGGCATCCTCGGGACCCAGCTCATGCCGGGTGTCTTCGCTCAGGCCGGTATGGAGTACGCCTCGCGCCACGACGGGGTCGGGTTCGAGCAGTTCGCCAAGGTGGCTGAGAAGAACCACGCCCACTCCACCTTGAACCCCTTCGCCCAGTACCAAAAAGCCTTCAGCCTCGAAGAGGTCATGGGGGCCGACATGGTCGCCTACCCGAACACCCTGCTCATGTGCTGCCCCACCGGGGACGGGGCGGCGGCCGTGGTGCTGTGCTCGGATGCCACGTTGAGGACCCTCGACCCCGATGTGCGGCGCCGGGCCGTGAAGGTGTCGGCCTCGGTGCTCACCTCGGACCCCTATGTCGAGTCCGACACCGCCCAACCCGATGTTTCCACCCTGACCAAGCGCGCCGCCGCGGCGGCCTACGAGCAAGCCGGGGTGGGCCCCGCCGACCTCGACCTCGTCGAGTTGCACGACTGCTTCGCCACCGCCGAGCTCATCCACTACGAGAACCTGCAGCTGTGCGAGCCCGGCGGGGCCGGGGACTTCATCGACAGCCGTGCTCCCTGGCGCGACGGCCGGACGCCGGTCAACGTCTCGGGCGGGCTCATCTCCAAGGGCCACCCCATCGGAGCCACCGGCGTGGCCAACCTCTACGAGGTGACCACCCACCTGCGCGGTGAGGCGGGCGACCGTCAGATCGAGGGGGCCAAGGTAGGCCTCACGCACGTAATCGGCTTGGGATCGGCGTGCGCCGTGCACGTCCTCGAAAAGGCAGCCTCCTGAGCGAGCCCGAGGCGCTTCTCGCCAATCTGCGCGTCGTCGACCTGGCCGGCGAGCCTGCCGCCATGACGGGTCGCATCCTGGCCGACCTCGGTGCCGAGGTGGTCAAGGTGGAGACCCCCGCCGGTGACCCGCTGCGCGCTGTGGCGCCGCTCGGGCCCGACGGCGTGTCGCTGCGTTTCGCCGCCTTCAACGCCGGCAAGCTCGGTGCCGTGGTGGAGGGCCCCGACGACCCTCGCCTGAGCGAGCTGCTCGACAGCGCGGATGTCGTGCTGGCCACACCGGGGTGGCCCGGCGCCCTCGACATCGACCCCGCCCGCGCCCCCCACGCCACGTGGGTGCTCGTCACCCCTTTCGGCAGGGACGGGCCGCGCTCCTCCTATAAGGCGACCGATCTCGGCGTGATGGCCTCGACCGGAAACATGTTCTGTACCGGCGACCCCGATCGCGCCCCGGTGCGGTGCACCGAGCCCACCGCTTGGGCCCACGTCGGCCCCGAGGCCGCCATGGCCACTCTCTCGGCGCTGGCGTCGGGCCGTCCGCAGGTCGTCGACCAGTCGGCCCAAGAGGCCGTGATGATCGCGTCGATGGGACACGTGGCGCGCTACCCGCGTACCAAGGTGCGCGGCAAGCGCTCCGGGGCGAACATCGGGGCCACCCGCGAGATCTGGCCCTGCCAGGATGGCTTCGTCTCCTTCGGGCTGCGCGGCGGCAAGTCGCGACTCGCCAACTTGCAGACCATCACCCGCCTCGTCTCTGAAGAGGAGGGGGTGGTCGCCACCGCGCTCACAAGTCGCGACTGGTCCACCTACAACCACAACGAGGTGAGCCCCGAGGAGCTCGCTGCCATCGCGGCACCGATCGCCGAGTACTTCTCGCGTCACACCATGGCCGAGCTCTACGAGATCGCCTGCGACACCAACCTCATGCTGGCCCCCGCCAACTCGCCGCGCGAGCTGATCGAGAGTCGCCAGCTCGCCTCGCGAGACTTCTTCACCGCGCTGGGCCCTTTCGCCCACCTGCCGCGCACCTTCGTCCACACCATCAGCCCCGGCGACGCCGTATCGGCGCCCGGCCCGACCCACCCGGCCCCGGCGCACGCCGAGAACAGCGCGCCCGCCTGGACGCCGCGGCCGGCCGGCACGTCGTGGGCAACGGCAACGGCAACGGCGACACGACATGACCCGGCCACCGACCCCGGCCCCGCCGCGTGGAGCGGCACCAACATCCTCGAGTTCGGCACCGGCGCGGCCGGCCCCATCGCGGTGCGCTACTTCGCTGAGCACGGTGCCACTGTGGTGCGCGTCGAGTCGCGCTCGCGTCCGGATTTCCTGCGCATCTACGGACTCGGTCCGAAGAACCCGTGCGGGCTCGAGGGTTCTGAGATGTTCGACTCCGTCAACGTGGGCAAGCTCGGCGTCACCCTCAACTTGAAGCACCCGGACGGCCTGGCGCTGGCCAAGCGCTTGGTGCAGTGGGCCGACGCCGTGGCCGAGAACTTCGCGCCCCGAGCCATGCGCAGCTTCGGACTCGACTACGCGTCCCTCGCTCCCGAGAAACCCGACTTGGTGATGGTGAGCTCGTGTCTGCAAGGCCAGACGGGGCCGCACAAGGACTACCCGGGTTTCGGTGGCCAAGGATCCGCCCTGGGCGGCTTCAACATGCTCACCGGGTGGCCCGACCGCGAACCGGTGGGGCCCTTCGGCACCATCACCGACTCCCTCGCTCCTCGTTTCGTGGCCACCGCGTTGGCGGCCGGGCTGCTGTACCGGCGGCGCACGGGTCGAGGCGTGTACCTCGATGTGGCCCAGGTGGAGGCGGCCGCGTACACGTTGGCGCCGTGGATCCTCGACTACGACGCCAACGGGCATACCGGCATCCGCCAAGGGAACCGCTCGGTGCGATTCGTCCCCCACGGGGCCTTCGCATGCACCGGCACGGATCGCTGGGTGGCGGTGGCCTGTCACGACGATGACGACTGGCGGCGGCTGGCCGAGATCATCGGCCTCGACGCCGATGCCACCGCTCGCCTGTCCACCTTCGAAGCTCGTGTCGCCGCCGTCGACGAGATCGAGGCACTGGTGACCGGCTATACGGCCTCACGCGACGCCGCCGAGGTGGCCGCCACCTTGCAGGCGGCCGGCATCGAGGCCGTGCCCGTGGCCGACCTGGCCGACGCCTGGGCGGATCCGCAGCTCCACCACCGGGGTCATTTCGTCACCCTCACCCACCCCTGTATGGGCGAATGCGGCTACGAGCGCAACGGATTTCGGTTCTCCGATGCCAGCGCCGGCTACGAGCGCACCAGCCCCACCTTGGGCGAGCACAACGACTTCGTGCTCGGCGAGGTCCTCGGTCTGGGGGCTTCGGAGCGCGCCCGGCTCCTCGACGCCGGCGTCCTCGAATAGCTGCCTGACCAGGCTCGGGAAGTAGCCGAGCGGCGAGGAACGCCGTCGCCGGCGCATACTGGTGATCCGAAAACCGGCGGCCCGCCCTCGGGGCACGGCGCCGTGAGACGAGGAGATCGACGTGGGACAGCGGGTGTTCGTCATCGGCGTGGGGATGACCAAGTTCGAGAAGCCCGGTTCGCGCCAGTGGGACTACCCCGACATGGGGAAGGAAGCCGGCACCAACGCGCTCAATGACGCCGGTGTCGCCTACGACACGGTGGAGCAGGCGTACGTGGGCTACTGCTACGGGGACTCCACCTCGGGACAACGGGCGCTCTACGAGCTGGGCCTGACCGGCATCCCCGCCGTCAACGTCAACAACAACTGCTCGACGGGCTCCGAGCGCGCTGTACCTGGCCAAGCGCGCCGTCGAAGGCGGGCTCTCGGACTGCGTGCTCGCTCTCGGGTTCGAGAAGATGGAGAAGGGCTCGCTCGGGATCAAGTACACCGACCGCACCATCCCGCTCGACCGCCATATGCAGGACATGGTCGACCGGCGCGGCTTCGGCCAAGCCCCGCCCGCCGCCCAGATGTTCGGCAACGCGGGCCGCGAGCACATGGAGCGCTACGGCACCTCGGCCGAATCATTCGCCCGCATCGGCGAGAAGAACCACCGCCATTCGGCCAACAACCCGTACTCGCAGTTCCGCGACGTCTACAGCCTGCAGGACATCCTCGACGCCCCCATGATCTGGGACCCCCTCACCAAGCTGCAGTGCTGTCCCACCTCCGACGGCGCCGCCGCCGCGGTGCTCGCCAGCGAGCGCTTCGTACGGGAGCACGACCTCGGAGCCCAGGCAGTGGAGATCACCGGCCAGGCCATGACCACCGACTTCCCCACCAGTTTCGGGGTCGGCGACATCAAGCTGGTCGGGTCGGACATGACAGCGGAAGCGGCCCGTCAGGTCTACGAGCAGTCCGGGCGCGGCCCCGAAGACGTCGACGTCATCGAGCTGCACGACTGCTTCTCGGCCAACGAGCTGGTCACCTACGAGGCGCTCGGTCTGTGCGCCGAGGGTAAGGCGGGCCAGCTCATCGACGATGGTGCGGTCACCTACGGCGGGCAATGGGTGGTGAACCCGTCGGGCGGCCTCATCTCCAAGGGTCACCCCTTGGGCGCCACCGGCCTGGCCCAGTGCGCCGAGCTCAACTGGCAGTTGCGCGGCCAGGCCGACGCTCGCCAGGTCGACGGCGCCCGGGTAGCGCTGCAGCACAACCTCGGGCTGGGCGGGGCGTGCGTCATCACCATGTACGAGCCGGCCGCGCTCTAATGGCGCCCGCCAGTTCTCAGACGCCCAACGCGCCCGATGCGCTAGAGGGACGCACCATCGTTATCACCGGCGTCACCGGTCAGGTGGGCGGGCCGGTGGCCAAGGCGCTCGCGCAGAGCAACACGGTGTATGGCGCGGCGCGTTTTAAAGATGAGGTGGCCCGCCAACGCCTCGAGGCCGCCGGCGTTCGCTGCGTCGCCGTTGACTTCGCCGCCGGTGATGTGGCGGGGCTACCCGCCGACGCCGACTACGTCTTGAACTTCGCCGTGGCCAAGTCCAATGACTGGGACGTCGATCTCGAGTCCAACGTCGGTGGCGTGGCCGCCTTGATGGAGCACCACCAGGCGGCCAAGGCGTTCTTGCACTGCTCGAGCACGGCCGTCTACAAGGCCATGGGACATCACGTCTTCGACGAGAGCGGCCCCTACGGCGACAACCACGCCGTGTGGCCCTTCCTGCGGACCTACAGCATCTGCAAGATCGCCGCCGAGGGAGTGGCCCGGTGGGCGGCCAAGCGCTTCGAGCTGCCCACCACCATTGCCCGGCTGTCGGTTCCCTATGGAGACGACGGCGGCTGGCCCGCCTTTCACCTGGCCATGATGATCAACGGCAACGACGTGCCCGTACATCGCGACGCGCCGAGCATCTACCACCCCATCCACGACGACGATGTGGTGGCCATGGTGCCCAAGATGCTGGCCGCGGCGTCAGTGCCGGCCACCATCGTCAACTGGGGCGGCAACGAGGCCGTGAGCATCGAGGAGTGGTGCGAGTACCTCTCTGAGATCACCGGTATACCGGTGATCTTCTCGCCGACGGATCAGACCATCGACAGTGTCGACATCGACCTCACGCGCATGCACGCGTTGGTGGGCTCGACGTCGGTGCACTGGCGCGACGGCATGCGGCGCATGGTGGCCGCCCGCCACGGCGACCTCCTCAAGGCCTGACCGCTAGGAGCTGACGCGGCCTGCCCGGGCCGATGCCACCAGGTCATCCACACCGCCCAGGGCGCGCAACAAGTCGTTGAGGTGCGTGCACGCCTTGGTGGTGGTGAGTCGGCCGGCCACCGCGGCGGCCAGTTCCCCCAGCGTGGCGCCGGCCAGGGCGCCCACTTCGGCGGCGGCCGCCGGGCACTCACCGAAGGGAAGCACCCGAGGTTCGGCGTCCAACGCGCTCGAGGACGTCGCCCACCCCCACGGCGCGCACCACGTATTCGTGCAGGACCGACTCGCCCGCGTCGGGCTCGCCCACCGTGTCGCGGAACATGGCGAACACGAAGAAACGGTCATCGGCCCCGATGGTCACGTCGATCAGGCGACGCCGGCGCATCCAATGCTCGGCCAGCACGCCGATGTGGTGCCATCCGAGGAGGTCGTCATCGACCATGGGCGGCGCCGGCGGGCAGTTCTGCACGGGGACGCCTCGGCCCGCTCCCACCGAGCGGGTGGCCACGCCACCGGCCCGCCATCCCGAACACATGTCGGTCATGCGCTCGAGGGTCCCCGCCGGAACGGTTTCCGCCGGGTCGGCCCCGGACCGGCTGGTGAGCCGAAGCCACGAGTACCCCGAAATGAGGGCGGCGGCCGGCATGTCGTCGAGCAACTGACGCAGCAACGACCCGCGCTGGGCCGCCGGCACCACCGAGGCGAGATGGGTACGAAAACCACCGCCGGCGCGTGTCCCCATCAACGCCGCTGACCAGGCCACCTCGGGCTCCGTCGAGATGGAGACAAGCCGGCGTTCGACGTCGAACTCGGCGTTCACCTGCGCCTGCGCCAGCACGGTGGCGTCACCGGGGCCGCCCGCGCCGGTGACCAGGTCCCGGGCCCGCCCGGCCATGGTCAGGCGTGAGCTGTACTCGGTGCGGGGCCCCACATCGATGTGCATGGAGCGGCGCACCGAGCCCGGCGCTCGAGCCGGTACCGCCGTCAGCGGGTCGGCCAACCCACCCAACGCCCACTCGTCGACCGCCCCTATGGGCAACCCCGCCGGTGTGCCTTCGGTCATGACCGTACGCTACCGTTCCCCGCGTTCTCCGACGCCGGCGTCAGGTTCACGGGAGGCTCAGCAAAAAGATGGCGAGACGAGTGGCGATCGTGGGAGCGGCGCTGTCGGACTGCGGCCGGGTAGACGACAAGACGGCCTATGAGCTCCATCATCAGGCCGCCGCCGCCGCGCTGGCCGACGCCGGCATCGGCCGCGACGAAGTCGACGGCTTCATGTCACACGGCACCGGCGCCCTGCCGCCCATCGACGTGGCCGAGTACCTGGGTCTGGCCCATCACATCAACTACATCGACTCCACCGGTGTGGGTGGCTCGTCGTGGGAGATGTTCATCGAGCACGCCACCGCCGCGATCGCCCAGGGGCTCGTCGACACCGTGGTGCTCAGCTACGGATCCACGGCGCGCGCTGATCTCAAGCGCCGCGCCCGTACCGCAAACCTGTTCTTCGGCAACCGCGGTCCCACCCAGTTCGAAGCCCCCTACGGCCACACCCTCATCGCCAAGCACGCCATGTCGGCGCGGCGCCACATGCACGAATTCGGCACCACCATCGAGCAGCTGGCCGAGATCGCCGTGTCCACTCGCTACAACGCCGGTCTCAACCCCGACGCGTACTACCGCGACCCCATCACCATCGACGACGTGCAGAGTGCGGACATGATCGCCGACCCGCTCACCAAGTTGCACTGCTGCATCCGATCCGACGGTGGCGGCGCGCTCGGTGCTCACCCACGAGGCCCGGGCGCGCGACTGCGCGTCGACGCCGGTATGGGTGCTCGGTACCGGTGAGGCCATCTCCCATACCGCCATGAGCGAGTGGACCGATTTCACCGAGTCGCCGTGCGTGCGATCCGGCGCCAAGGCCTTCGGCCAAGCCGGTGTGGGGCCCGAAGACATCGACGTGGTCGAGGTCTACGACTCCTTCACCTTGACCGTGCTGCTCACCCTCGAAGGTCTCGGGTTCTGCCCGAAGGGCGAAGGCGGCGCCTTCGTCGAGGACGGCAAGCTGCGCGTCGGCGGCGCGCTGCCCACCAACACCGACGGAGGCGGGCTGTCGGCCTGCCAACCGGGGATGCGCGGCATCTTCCTCGCCATTGAGGCGGTCAAGCAGTTGCGCGGCGAGTGCGGCGACAGGCAGGTCCACGGCGCCCGCTTGGCCGCCATCAATGCCACCGGGGGATGGATCTCCTCCACCGGCACCGCCATCTTGGGTATCGAATAGCCCGATCGCCTGCGGCGGCCCAGGCGAAATCTCAGCCCAACAAGCGAGGGCCCGAACCCCCCGGCACGGGAATGGCCACGGTCTTGGTCTCGAGGTACTCCTCGAAGCCCTCGTCACCGTGCTCGCGTCCGAGTCCCGACTGGCGATAGCCCCCGAAGGGAGCGTCGGGGGCGAGGTAGACGCCACCGTTGATGCCCATGGTGCCGGTGCGCACCCGCCGGGCCACGGCCAGAGCCCGCTCCTCGGACGCCGAGGTCACATCCCCCGAAAGCCCGTAGATCGAATCATTGGCAATCCGCACCGCATCGTCGTCGTCCTCGAAGGCGATGACCGACAGCACGGGACCGAAGATCTCTTCCTGGGCGATGACGGCCTTGGAGTCGACGTCGGCGAACATGGTGGGCTCGACGTAGTAACCGGTGGGAAAAGCCTCCGGCACCTTGCCGCCGACCACCAACCGCGCCTCGGACTTGCCCTTCTCGATGTAGCCGAGCACGCGTTCACGCTGCTTGGCACTCACCAGCGGACCGGCCAATTTGGAAGAGTCCCAGGGGTCCCCGTAAGGCACCGTGGCCATGGCAGCGGCGGCCAGCTCGACGCCTTCGTCGTAGCGCGAGCGTGGCAACAACAGGCGCGTGGTGATGGCGCATCCTTGGCCGGAGTGGACGCACACGCCGATGGCGAGGCCGCCCACGGCGCTGTTGAGGTCCTCGACATCGTCGAGCACGATCTTGGCCGACTTGCCGCCCAGCTCGAGGAAGACCTTCTTCACGGTGTCGGCGGCCTTGGCCATGATGCGCCGGCCCGTGACCGTCGAACCGGTGAAGGTGATCATGTCGACACGCGGGTCGGTGGTGATCACTTCACCGACGAGATGGTCCGAGGACGCCACCACGTTGACCACCCCGGCGGGAATGTCGGTCTCCTCGGCGATGATCCGGCCCAGCACGGTGGCGGACCACGGCGTGTCGGGGGCGGGCTTGAGCACCACCGTGTTGCCGGCCGCCAGGGCGGGCGAGAGCTTGGCCATGTTCAGAAAGAGCGGGAAGTTCCACGGCGTGATGGCCCCCACCACGCCGGTTGCCTCGCGCAGGATCATGCGACGGGTGGCTTGGCCGAACACGGTGCGCTCGGGCAGCTCCCTGTCATAGGGATAGCGCTCGGCCTGCTCGGCCCAATACGGCACGTCATCGAGCGGCAGGTCGACTTGGATGGCGTACGTCAGTGCGATGGGGCTCCCCGCCTCGGCCACCACCACGGCCCGCAGCTCGTCTTTGTGCGCCTCCAAGGCGGTGTGGAACTGCTCCATGCAGCGGCGCCGGAAGCTGTGATCGGTGGACCACGACGTCTCGTCGAAGGCGCGCCGGGCTGCCGCGATGGCCGCCTCGGCGTCGGCGGGAGTGGCGTCGGCGGTGACGCCCAGCACCAGTTCGGTGGCGGGATCGATGTTCTCGAACGTGCCGCCCCCGGTGGCCTCGACGAGCTTGCCGTCGATGAGCAGCCGGGATTCGCCGAGCACCTCGTGGCCTTGAGACATGGCCTCCGTCATCACACGCCCTCCTTAGCCGGGTCTCGCCCGGCATCCATGTTCGGCGCGTGGTCGGGCGTGGCCCGCTCGGCACGCAACCGTGTCTTCAACACTTTGCCATTGGGCTCGCGCGGAAGCTCGTCGACGAACTCCACCGTACGCGGCCGCTTGTAGTCGGCCAGCCGCCCGGCCAGACGCGCCAGCAGCGCGTCGGCGTCGCGAGGCGTTCCCGCCCGCAGCTCCACCACGGCGTGCACCCGCTGTCCCATGCGCTCGTCGGGGAGCCCGATCACCGCGGCGTCCACCACGTCATCGTCCTCCACCAGGGCGGCTTCCACCTCGGCCGGATAGACGTTGACCCCACCCGACAACACCAGGTCGGTGCGCCGGTCCGCCAAAAAGAGATACCCGTCTTCGTCGAGGGACCCGAGATCCCCGACGGTGAAGAAGCCGTCGCGCCACGCCTGGGCCGTCTTCTCGGGCGCGTTGTGGTACTCAAAGCGCTGCCCCGAGAACGAAGAGATGTAGATGGACCCGATCTCCCCGGCGGGAAGCTCGTTGCCGTCGTCGTCGCAGATGCGCACCGTGATCCCCGGAAACGGGCGACCCACACTGCCGGGTTTGCGCAGCCACTCATCGGGAGGGATCACCGACGCCATGCCCTCCGACGCCCCGTAGTACTCCCACACCGTGCCGGCCGGGAACACCTCGATGATGCGACGCTTCACGTCCACCGGACACGGCGCCGCCGCGTGCAGCACCTTGCGAATGCTCGAGACGTCGCGCCCGCGCCACTGCGCCTCGAGGATGCGGATGAAGTTGGCCGGCACCATCTGGGTGGTGGTCACTTTTTCCGTCTCGATCAGGGTCAAACACAGCTCGGCGTCCCACTTGCGCATGATCACCACGCGCCCGCCCTCGCCCAGGGTCATATGGGCGTAGGCGCTGGGGGCGGTGTGGTAGACGGGCCCGCACATCAGGTGCACGTCGTCGGCGCCGAAGCCCCAAAAGGTGGCAAAGGGACTCGGTGGTGTGTGGCGCGCCGCGGGCGGCGCCAGCCGGGCGATCCCTTTGGGACGGCCCGTCGTCCCCGATGTGTAGGTCATGGTGGTGGCCGGCGTCCCCAGGAAGTCTTCCCGCACCGGCGCAACGGGATCCTCCGACGCCAGGCGCGCCATCTCCGGCCAATCGATGTCGTCCACGCGGTCCTGCGCCACGTCGGTGAGCGACATCACGTCGGTGGACGGTGGAGACCCGTCGTGAACGAACAGGGTCGCTCCCGAATCCTCGATGAGGTAGGCCACCTCGGGGGCGGTGAGCCGGGTCGACACGGGGACGATCAGCGCGCCCAGCCGGGCCACGGCACACCACACGGCGAACACCTCGAGCCCGTTGCCGAGCATGACCGCCACGCGGTCTCCGGGTGCCACCCCGGCCGCCGCGTAGCGGGTGGCCAGCACATTGGCGGCCGTGTCGAGCTGGCCATAGGTGACCCGCGTCCCCTCGCACACCAGGGCCACCCGCTGCGCATCGGCGGCGGCCACGCCGGCTACGCCGCGTGCGGGGACGTCACCGGTTGGCGCGGCGCTCCCCTGGTGGTCAGCGGGTTCGGACGGCATGCGAGGGCCAAGTGTACGACGGCCCCCGCCACCGCGGCGGCGGTGCCTGACACGAACGTCAGGTAGGATCGGGGCGGTCACCGTCGGCCAAAACAGGGGGTGGGACAGGTGAACGCAGAGGAGCTGATCCTCGTCAGCGTCGACGACCATGTGGTCGAGCCGCCCGACATGTTCGAGGGCCGGGTGCCGGCCAAGTGGGCCGGGCGCGAGCCCAAAGTGGTGCACAACGACGACGGCACCGACGTGTGGTCCTACGAGGGCAGCCGCATCCCCAACGTCGGGCTCAACGCCGTCGTTGGCCGTCCCCCCGAGGAGTACGGCATCGAGCCCACCTCCTTCGCCGAGATGCGCCCCGGCTGCTACGACATCAATGAGCGCATCCGGGACATGAACGCCAACGGCGTGCTCGGATCGATGTGCTTCCCTTCCTTCGTCCAGTTCTGCGGGCAGCTCTTCGCCCGCACCGAGGACAAAGACCTGGCCGCCGCCATGGTGCGGGCCTACAACGACTGGCATATCGAGACGTGGTGCGGCACCTACCCGGGGCGGTTCATCCCCCTGTCGATCCCCATGCTGTGGGACCCGAATCTGATGGCCGCGGAGGTGCGCCGGGTGGCGGCCATGGGCTGTCACGCCGTGACGTTCTCAGAGAACCCCTCGAAGCTAGGGTGGCCGAGCTTCCACTCCGACCACTGGGACCCGTTCTGGGCGGCCTGCGAGGAAGCCGGCACGGTGGTGTGCCTCCACATCGGGTCATCGTCGACCCTGGCCATCCCGTCGCCCGACTCCCCTTTCGACGTGCTCATCGCCCTGCAGCCGGTGAACATCATTCAGTGCGCCGCTGACCTGCTCTTCTCGCCGGTGCTGCGCAAGTACCCGAGCCTGCGCATCGCCTTGTCCGAAGGCGGCATCGGCTGGATCCCGTACTTCTTGGAGCGCGTCGATTACGTCTACTCACACCACAAGGCGTGGACGGGCCAGGACTTCGGCGACATGCTCCCGAGCCAGGTGTTCAACGAGCGCATCATCACCTGCTTCATCGATGACGCCTTCGGGGTGGAGAACCGCCATCACATCGAGATCAACAACGTGTGCTGGGAGTGCGATTACCCGCACTCGGACTCCACGTGGCCGACGGCTCCGGAGATGGCCATGAAGTACCTGGCCGGCGTGCCCGATGACGAGGTCAACAAGATCACCCACGCCAACGCCATCCAGCATTTCCACTTCGACCCCTTCTCGGTGCGTCCGCGTGAGCAGTGCACAGTGGGCGCGCTGCGGGCCCAAGCCACCGACGTCGACACGTCGATCCGGGCCGCCAAGCCGGGAGCCGCCCGCAAGAAGGTGTACGCGGCGGACCTCGGCGCTCTGGCCGGTAAGTCGGAGAAGTAGCGCCAAGCCACTGCGGCGCCCCCGGGTGCCGCCAAATGCCGGCACGCTCGAGACGGAGACGACAACGGTGGCGGTTGACTGGACCAAGGTCCCGGTGGTGGTCGGCGCCGGTCAGGTGACCAACCGCGAGCAAGACCCATTGCTCGCCCCTGATCCCCTGGCCCTCATGCACACGGCGGCCCAGGCCGCTATGGAGTCGACGGGGCACGCCGGCGCCGATGGTGCCACCCTGGCCGCCCTCACCCACGTATGGATGGTGCACTCGCTGTCGCTGCGCCACGGTGACCCCGCCCGGGCCTTGGCCGATCGGCTGGGGGCCACCGACGCCGAGGCGCGCTGCTCGGGGATGGGGGGGTCGATCCCGCAGTGGCTCGTCAACCGGGCCGCCGAAGACGTCGTGGCCGGCCACCGCCCGCGCGTGCTCATCTGCGGCGCCGAAGCGCTGGCCACCCGGCGCCGGGCCAAAAAAGCCGGAGTGACGCTGGACTGGCCGAGCGCGCCGGGCTGGCCTGATACGTGGCCACCGCTCGAAGGCGACCTCGGTGTCCACCCGGCCGAACGGGCCCATGGCCTCGAAGCTGCCACCACCATGTACGCACTGATCGAAATGGCACTCGGCCACGCCGAGGGCGAAGACCTCGACACCCACCGCCGGGAGATGGGTGAGCTCATGGCTCGGCTCAACGCCGTGGCCGTCGCCAACCCGTACTCGTGGTTCTCCGAGCGCCGTGACGCCGCCGAGATCGCCACCGTCACCGCCGACAACCGGATGATCTCGTTTCCCTATCCGAAGTACATGAACGCCGTGATGGACGTCGACATGGGCGCCGCGGTGATCATCACCGACGCGGCGACGGCACGGCAGTGGGGACTCGCTCCCGACGAGGTCGCGTACGTGCGGGGGTGGGCCGACGCCCATGACATCTGGTACCTGTCGCAACGCCCCGAGGTCCACCGTTCCCCGGCGCTGCGCGCCTGTGGCACCACCGCCTTGGCAACCGGCGGGGTGGACATCGCCGATGTGGGCGCCTTCGACCTCTATGCGTGCTTCCCGAGCTCCATCGAGGTGGCCCGCGACAGCTTCGCCCTCGACCGTGACGACGACCGACCCCTGACGCTGACCGGCGGGCTTCCCTCCCACGGCGGCCCCGGCAGCAACTACGTCACCCACGCCGTGGCCAACGCGTACAGATGGCTGCGCGCCGGAGAGGGCGACAACGCCGTGGTCCACGGCAACGGCTACTACCTCACCAAGCACGCCGTGGGTGTCTACAGCCGCCGTCCGCCGACACAGAATCCCGAGCCCGACGCCGATCTCCAACAACGCTTGGACGCCGAAGCCGATCCGATCCCGCTCTCTTCGATCGGTACCGGGCCCGGGACCATTGTGGCGTACACGGTCGGATTCGACCGCAACGGTGAGCCCGAGCGGGGGGTGGCACTCGTCGATGTAGCCGGCGGCCGAGCCGCGGCGGTGGCTGACGACGCACTGCGAGCGCAGATGGTGGCCGGCGACGCCGTGGGCGCCCCCGTCACGCTGGCGCCCGCCGAAGACGGAACGACTTCGGTAGCCCGCCCGGGCTGACCCTCAGTCGCGCCGGAGCTACTCGATCGAAAGCGCCCGTTCCGGGCAGTTATCCACGCCATTTTGGGCCTCGGACTCGAGCCCTACCGGGATCTCGTCGACGAGAAGGACGCAGTGGCCGTCGTCGTCGGCATCGAAGAGGTCAGGGGCCAGCATGTAGCACCGGCCGTGGCCCTGGCAGGCCCCGGCGTCGAGGCGGATGCGCATCGACTGTTCAGGAAGTGGGGTCGAACACCAGCGGCAGGGTGAGCAGCGAGCGCAACCCCGGGGTGTACTCGAGCACGGTGCCCGGTGCCAGCGAGTAGTTCGGGATGCGCCGGTGGAACTCGCGCAGCGCCACTCGCAGCTCCATACGGGCCAGATGCGACCCCAGGCAGCGATGGACGCCCCCGCCGAAAGCCAGGTGAGGATTGGGGTTACGCCGGAGGTCCAAAGAGTCCACGCCGGGGTGGGCGGTGTCGTCGGTGTTGGCAGAGCTCAACACCAACATCACTTGCTCGCCCTTGGCCACCGGGCACCCGCCGAACTCGACGTCCTCGGTCGCCACTCTCGGCACGGCCGGGACGGGGGTCTCCCACCGCAAGAGCTCCTCGATGGCAGACGGGATGACGGACTCGTCCTCGACGAGCAGCTTGCGGTGCTCGTCTTCTTGGGCGAGGAGCCCGAAGAAGCAGTCCAAGGAGTCGGTGACCGTGTCCAGCCCGGCGATCAGAAAGAGGTAGCAGATGTCCATGACCTCTTCGTCGGTGAGCTGCTCACCGTCGACCGAGCCGGCGATGATCTGGGCCAGGAGATCGTCGGTTGGTGCACGCCGGCGTTCGACCAACACCTTTTCGAAGTACTCGTAGACCTTCTCCCCGGCCCGCCGACGCACCGCCGACTGCTCCTCCATGGTGTGGCCCTCGGGCCGGATGATGTCGTCCTTGATCGACAAGAAGAGGTCGATGTCCTCATAGGGCAGGCCCATGAGCTTGAGGAACACCGTGCAGGGCAGGGGAACGGCGAACTCCTCGTGGAAGTCGCACGAGCCCTTGGAGGCGAACCCGTCGATGAGGTGGTTCACGAGCTCACCCACTTCTTCCTCGAGAAGAACCATCTTCTTGGGGGCGAACAGCGGGTCGAGGATGCGCCGGTACTTCACGTGCTGCGGCGGGTCGATCATCAAGGGGATGAGCGGGCGGATCTGGCCGAGGTCCATGGGGACCTCGCTCCAGCAGAACACGGCGGCGCGGCGCAGGGCGTCTTCGACGTGCTCGCGCCGGGTGACGAGGGTGAACATGTCGTCGACACGGAAGACAGGCTGCTCCCGCAGCTGCCTGGAGATGGCCCGGGGGTCATCCGAGGTGGCCAGCTCGGTGACGGAGTCCGCACTCGGCGTATGGGTGCCGGCACTCGATTCCATGCGAATTCCTTTCCCTCCCCGGAGGCCCGTGAGCACGACGATGGCTTTCCAACGCGCGCCGCCCACCAGGCGAAGACCGGGTTCCACCCCTGCGTAAGAAGGTTATCGTTTCCTGACGCGAATGTCAGCTCTGACACCGGCGTCAGGCCCCGGGCGCTGCTCGCCGGCCCCCGGCCAGGTGCTCGGCGTGGACCTGAGCTGCGACGACACCAAACGCACCACCCGTTGCCAACGGTCGGGACGGCCTGCAAAGCTCAAGAAGCGCCTGCTCGATGACGAAGTCGTACTAGCGCCTGGATATTGCAATGGCGTTACAATCTGGACGCGGCAACAGGAGGATCGGTGGCGATCGCAGAGGGCCAAAAGGCGGGACGGCGCCGTGGCGGCAAGCGACCACCCTCCGTCTCCACCCCGGCAGATGTCGGCACGGTCCTGCGCGAGGCGCGCGAGGGCGGTGGCGTCACCATGGCGGAGGTGCACGACCGCACCGGAGTCTCCTGGAAACACCTCGAAGCCCTGGAGAACGGTGACCTGTCGTCGTTCTCGGACCTCCGAGTCGCCCTCGTCTACCTGGGCCGTTACGCAGAGCTGTTCTCCTTGGACGTGGCCGCGCTGTCGGCGGTGATCGAGGAGCATTGGCCCGAGGGTGTGTTGGCCGGCGCCCTGCAGAGCTCGGCCGGATCTCCCGCCTCCGCACCCCACCCCGCCGCCTCGGCGCCGTATGGCCATCTGAGTCGCTTCCCTACTGATGACGCCTCACACCTTCTCGGCTTCACCCAGACGGCCCAGGTCCCGGGCGTGAGGCCGGCGGCGGGCGCCACCTTTTACCCCCCGGCCACGGGGGATTATGCAGCCATCCGCTACCCCGTTCGACCGGCTCCGCTGGGCCTGCGTATCGCCGTCTGGTTCACCGCCGCGCTCGTGGTCATCGGCGCGCTCGGTTTGGTGGTGCACCATTACCAACCCCAATGGCTCGCCGATGTGCATGTGGTGACCACACCGGACGCGCCCCCGACCTCGCCCACCACCGTCAGCCCGACCACCACGGCGCCGCCGGTGACGATCCCGGCCGTAACCCAGAGCGCCACCACGCCGGGCAACATCGCCGTCGCCGTCGACGCCGATCAGTACGCGGTGGTCGTCTCGCCCACCGGTCCCGTATGGGTGCTGGTGACCGTGCCCGGCACGGCCAAGCCGATCTTTGAAGGCGTGCTCAACGCCGGGCAGACCAAGACATTTGCCGGCGGCGATGGCCCCCTGTCGGTGAACCTCGGCTCGAGCAAGGTGTCGGTGGCCGTGCAGATCAACGCCAAGACCGCCACGGCGTGGTCATTCACTCCGATGAGTGCCCCTGTCAACCTGAACTTCTCGACGAACTCCGCGACCATCTCCTCGACGATCCCCGGCACCTGAGCGCCGCCCCGCTCCCACCTGCCCCGCTCCCACCTGCCCCAGTGCGCACTTCGGGAGGCGCGCCGGGTGGCACGCTTGGAGACGTGTCTCCTCACGTTCATCACTACCAAGCCCGCTGCTCGTGGCGCGGCTCCACCGCCGGTGGATATGACGCCTACGACCGCAGCCACACCGGGTCCTCTCCGCCGGCGTTGCCCGTGCTCAACCTCAGCTCCGATCCCGCCTTTCACGGGGATGCCGACGCGCTGGATCCCGAGCAACTGCTGGTGCTGGCGGCCACATCGTGCCAACTGTTGTCGTTTCTCTCGGTGGCGGCCCGAGCCGGTGTCACCGTCCTGGCCTACGACGATGATGCCGAGGCATCCATGACGGCGCGGCGCCAGCCCATGGCCATCGACTCCATCACCATGCGACCGAAGATCACCGTGGCCGCCGGGACCGACGTCGATGCCGTGGTTGGCATGGTGGCTCTCGCGCACGAGCAGTGTTACATCGCCAACTCGCTTCGATGCGAGATGACGGTGGTGCCGGAGATCGTGGTCGCCACGCCATGACGCCGAGCGCACCAGAGCCCGATATCTACGCATTCTGGGCACAATGCCGCCGGGACCGGCCCGTGCGACGGGTGGGTGGCCCCGACAGCAACATGTGGTTCGTGACCCGACGCGATGACATCGAGCAGGTGTTGCGAGATGCCGAACGCTATTCGTCGAGCGTCAACGCGCTCACCATGGGCCCGGTGATGGGAACCGTCATCGTGGCCATGGACGGCGCCGAGCATCGGCGCTATCGCAACCTGGTGGCCCACGCCTTTCGGCCTTCGGCCCTGGCGCGCTGGGATGCCGAGCTCATCGCCCCCACCATCCACGCCGTAATCGACGGCTTCGCCGCGGCCGGACGCGCCGAGCTGGTAGCCGAGCTCACCAGCCGCTATCCCGTGCAGGTCATCGCCGGGGTCATGGGGGTTCCCGTCGAGGACCATGCCTTGTTCCACTCGTGGTCCGAGGACATCAACCTGGGTCCCGAGAACTACGCGGTGAGCATCGCCGCGTCCGAAGCGATGCGCGCCTATCTGACTCCCATCGTCGAGGACCGCAAGGCCCGGCCCCGAAGCGACCTCATCTCCGACATCGTCACCGCCGAGATCGACGGCGAACGCCTCAGCGACGAGCACATCTACGGGTTCTTGCGGCTGCTGCTGCCCGCCGGGGCGGAGACCACCTACCGCGCCATGGGCAATTGCCTGTGGGCGCTGTTGAGCCACCCCGACGTGCTTGAGCGCGTGCGCGCCGATCACAGCATGATCCCCGGCGTCATCGAGGAGACCTTGCGCTGGGAGACCTCGGTGACCATGGTGAATCGCGAGAACGTCGTAGATGTCGACATCGACGGCGTCGCGGTCCCCCAAGGAGCGTCGGTGGTGTGCGCGCTGGGATCGGCCAACCGAGACGAGCGTCACTACGCGCACGGCCAAGACTGGGACATCGACCGCCTGGAAACCGGGCACCTGGCCTTCGGGACGGGCCGCCATCAATGCCTGGGCATGCACCTGGCCCGCCTCGAGCTGCGCGTCGGGCTCAGCGCCGTGCTCGATCGCCTGCCCCGGTTGCGCTGGGACGAGCAAGCCGACCCCACCTCGATCGAAGGCCTCGCGTTTCGCGGGCCGTCTCGCCTGCCCGTGCGCTTCGACGTCACCACATCCTCGTGACGGCGGACCGGGGAACCCGGTCCTCATATGGAAAAATGTCCTGAGTGCCCGATGTGAGCGACGCCGGCGACGGCAACCAATTGGGCACCACCAGGCCGCCCCGGCGCCTGGACGCCGAGCTGTTCTCGACGCCCGCGCCCCGCCGATCACGCCTGGGCGACGTGGTGGGGATTCTGTGGGTGATGGCGGCCGGCGTGCTGGTGCTTCTGCCCGCCTTGCGTCATGGCACCTCCCTCGGCCCGTACGACATCTTGAACACGAGAGGCATCACTTCGGTTCGGGGAGTGACGCTGGAACAGATTCACAACTTCGTCACCGGTGACCAGATCAGGCTTTTCATCCCCTGGACGAACGAAGTGTGGACGCAGGTTCATCATGGGCTCCTGCCGTTGTGGAACCCCTACAGCGCGCTGGGAGCTCCGCTCGCCTTCAACTGGGAATCAGCACCGTTGAGCATCCCCGTGTTGATCGGCTACCTGTTCCCCGTCCACCTCTCGTTCACGGTGCAGATCATCGTCACCGTGCTCATCGCCGGAACCGGTGTGTACACACTCGGTCGCGTCCTGCGGCTGAGCCCGCTGGCATGCATGATGGCGGCCACCGTCTTCGAGTTGAGCGGCCCGTTCATCGGGTGGCTCGGGTGGCCGAACTCGTCGGTGATGGCGTGGGGCGGGTGGATGCTCAGCGCTGTCGTCCTCATCCTGCGGGGCCGCCGTCGCGCCCTGAGCATCGTGTTGCTTGCTGTTGTCCTCGCCTGTGCGGCCTACGCCGGAGACCCCGAAGAAGTACTCATCGTCTTGGGGATGGCTCCCGCCGTGTTCGTGCTTCTGATTTTGCTGATGCGGTCGAAGTGGACGCGCGGCACCGGTCGGTTGTTGCGCCCCCTTGTCGATCTGGCCGTCGGCTACGGCGCCGGGGTGGCCTTGGCGGCCCCGTTGATCCTGCCCGGGCTCCAGCTCGCCTCGAAATCCAACCGGACCGCCGTGGGCGCCACCAACGGTCCGAAGAACCTGCCCCTGGGCAACGCGCTGCACTTGCTCTTCCAGGGCTTCGACGGGCTTCCTCTGAAGAACAGCCAGTGGTTCGGCTTCTCCAACTACGTCGAAACGGCCATGTACGTGGGGGTGATCGCCGTCGTCCTGGCGGTGATGGCGGTGGCCTTCGCGTGGCGGCGCCCCGAGGTGCGCGCCCTGACCGGGATCGTGGCGGTGATGGCCATCGTGGTCTTCGTGCCCGGGGTCATCTCCGTTCTCGACAAGGAGATCCTCAGTACGTATTGGGTGTTCGCCATGCAACCCATGGTGTTGGGGATCGCCGTGCTCTCTGGCATAGGCGTGGACGTCGTGATCCGATCCCACCAGGATCTGCGGCTGACGAAGTGGCTCGCCATCAGCTTTGCGTCAGCCGCGGTGTTCCTGGTGCTCGTCGGGATCTTGACGGTGTCAGCGCTGTCGTCATCCCAGGCCCGCATTCGAGAGCACAGCTTCATCTGGCCGTTCATCGAGGTGGCCGTGGGACTCCTGGTGGCGGCGGCTCTCTTCAAGCTCGCCGCTCGGCGCCGACCAGGTCGGAGGTCGGCGAGTGGGCTCGGTTCGGTGGCCGCGTTCGTGCTTCTGGCCTGCGAAACGGGGTTCCTCATTGCCGCCGGCGCGCCGCTGTTCTCCTCCACCTCGACCTACCTGAAGCCCACGCCCACCATCGTGGCGCTGCAACGCGCCGTGGGAGACGCCGTGGTCGGATTCGGGACCACGTGCCTTCCTCCACCACGCGTCGGCATCGAGGAGAACGTCAACATCGTCTACGGGATCCGCGAGATATCGGTCTATGACCCCATGACCCCTCACGCCTATTGGGCGCTGCCGTGGCAGCAGGAAACCGGCTTCTCGGGCGGCAAGGCCGACGCCAGCAACTTCTGCCCGGTCTTCCCCACCGCCACCTTGGCTCGCCGCTTCGGCGTCGGTTACGTATTGGACTTTCCGGGCTTTGCCGGACCCAAGGGTTCAGTGTTCGTCAAGCGCATCGGCGGTGAGGACCTCTACAAGATCCCCGGCGCCTCGGCCGCCGTACTGCTCTCCATGGCGTCGGGCCGCAATTCACCGAGTCTCGACGCCACCGGATCACCGGTGCCGGTGACCCATCCGATTCCGTCGGTGTGGCATATGGTCACCAACGCACCCACTCCCGCCTTGCTGCGCATGCACTTGACCAACGTTCCGGGCTGGCACGCCACCGTGAACGGTCGGCCCCTCAAGCTCGTCGCCTACGACCAAGTCATGCTCCAAGCCCAGCTGCCCGCGGGTCATGACGTCGTCGAGTTGCATTACTGGCCGGACCGGTTCAACGAGGGGCTCGTGCTCGCCTTCGGGGCCGTCGTCGTCCTGATCTTCATGCTCGGCGTGGCCGCCGGCCGGTCCCGAAGCTCGGCCCGCCAACGCCGCGCCTCGGCGCGGGCCCCGCAAAGCGACCCCGCTACTGCACCATCCCCGGGGTGATGTCCTGATGGCCATCGCCCACACTGATGCGCAGCGATCCGATGCCGAGGCTTCCATCGCTCAGCGCCACGGGATGGATCGCCACGGCGCGCCGGGCCAACGGGTTCAACTCGGGGGGGCCGATCTTCGTCAACGTATTGCGGTCGATATGGCTGAAGGGCTCGTCGCGGCCGGGGATCTGCAACACCCCTTCCTCCTCGTAGGACCACGTGCCGTCACCGTTCACCGTCACGTGCATCCGGTAGCTCAGGGTCCGAAACGCTTCGTTCAGAAACGGGTTGGACAAGATCCCGTGCACCTCGGATCCGACGTGGGCGGTGAGCTCGAATTCGGTGGCGTCGGGCGCGGCCGGGCCTGAGGCCAGGAGAACCTGGGCGCGGGGAATGGCCAAGGTGAGCGTCACGGCCTGGGCGGCCGGCTCCCACAGCCAGTAGCCCACCTGATCGTGGAACGTCTCGGTGTCTCCGGGCTTGGTGATGTGGGTGTGGTAGCGCAGCCCGTAGAGGAGCTGCGGGCCGTTGGTCTGGCGGTCGATGGGCTGCAGCTCGTAGTGCTCGACGAAGACGTTTTCCCCGGGCCCCGCCGCCACCGGGTGGCGGTCGGACCCCTTGGTCCCCTCCCAGACACCGGCCATCGGCTGCAACGGTCCCAAATTGGCCAGGGTGTCGGGGTCACCGGGGGGTTCGGTGTAGATGTCAGGTCCGTATGTGGTCACATCAGCCTCCGCCACCGCATCCTAGGCAGGCACCCTGACACGTGCGTCAGGTTGGGGATAACCTTGTGTCATGGCCGTACCTAAGATCATCAGTGTCGACGACCACGTCGTCGAGCCCCCGCACGTGTGGCAGACCTGGTTGCCCGAGAAGTATCGAGAGCGGGGTCCGCACGTCGAAACCAAGCGATGGGGCGGGTTCAAGCACCTGTCGGGAGCCAAGTACGACATGGTCGAGGACCCCGAAGGTGATTGGGGCGCCGCCTGGATCTACGACAGCGAGCTGATCTACGTACAGAAGAAGTTCGTGGCCATCCCGCAGGCGTCGACGACCCTCGACGAGCACGGCAAGATCGTGTTCGACCGGACCCAGATGACGATGACGGCGATCACCTTCGAAGACATGCGCAAGGGGTGCTGGGACCGCGACGAGCGCGTCAAGGACCTTCAGCTCAACCACACCGACGGGTCGCTCCCCTTTCCCACCTTTCCCCGCTTCTGCGGCCAGACCTTCCATGAAGGAAAGGACAAGGAGCTCGGCCTGGCTTGCGTCAAGGCCAACAACGACTGGATGGTCGAGGAGTGGTGTGCACCCTCGGGGGGCGTGAACATCCCGCTGTGCATCATCCCCTTGTGGGACGCGGACCTGGCCGCGGCTGAGACCAAGCGCAACGCCGAGCGCGGGGTGCGGGCCATTGCCTTCAGCGAGATGCCCACCCGGCTCAAGTTGCCGAGCATCAACACCGACTACTGGGACCCGCTTTGGCAGGTGTGCAACGACTACGGCGTGACGGTGTGCATGCACGTGGGCTCGAGCAGCTCGAACCCGGTGGCGTCGCCTGACTCCAACAAGGCCGTGGGTGTGGCCCTCGGCTTCAACAACGCCATCGCATCGTTGGCCGACTGGCTCTTCTCGGGCAACCTCCTGCGGTTCCCCAAGTTGAAGCTGGCCTACTCCGAGGGGCAGATCGGCTGGATCCCGTACATCCTCGAGCGCTCCGACACGGTATGGGAGATGCACGACGCCTGGACCAACGCCAAAGAGCGCATCCCGGTCCCCCCGTCGACGCAGTACTACGGGCGTATCTTCGGGTGCTTCACCGCCGACCGCCATGGACTGCGGTCGCTCGAGGAAGTGGGCGAGGACAACATCTGCTTCGAGACCGACTACCCCCACACCGACACGACGTGGCCGCATTCGGAGGCATACGTTGAGAAGCTGTGCGCCGGTCTCGATGACGACGTCGCCTACAAGATCCTGCGGGGCAACGCCATCCGCATGCTCGAGCTCGACCGGGTCTAAGCGCCCTTCGGGCTTTGGGGCCGGGCCCATTGCATCGGTCTAGCCCTCACATCGGGTTTTTGGCGTCCGGTTATCCGATATCGCGTTGGGCTTCTGTCGGTGACAGCCGCGCCGCTCTCCAGGCGCCGGCCAGGCCGGCCACCAGGGCCCCCACAATGGCGATCACCACGGCGGCAATCACGGTCAGCCCGGATATCGACGTGTGCAGTCGCAGTGTCCTGGTCATGACGGCTGCCGCCGTAGTGGTGGCGTGCAGCAGCAGTCCACTGTCCGAGGACGCCCCCACCGTCGCCCCCGCCACGGTGTACGACAACTTGGGCCCGACCGCGTTGATGAGCGCGCACACGCCCAGCCCCACGCCGACGCCGATGGCGGCCCCAAGTACTCCGATGCCGAACATCTCGGCCAGGATCTGTCCGACGGCTCGGCCTCGCGACCAACCGATGGCTCGCAACGTCCCGATCTCGCGCACGCGCTTGGCCACGCTCGACAATGTGAGAAGCGCGGCGATCAGCAGCGTGGCGAGCAAGATGATGATCCCGAGCGCCACCCCGAGGTCGTTGGCCAACTTCTTGGCGTTCAAGAGGCTGCCGTTGACTTGGCTGGCCAGGTTCTTGGAGGTGAGCACGGTGGCACCGGGCAGCTTCTTGCGCATGGCGGCGGCCACGGCGTCCACGTCCTTCGATGACTTCACCTTGACGAGCACTTCGTTGATGCGGTTCGGCTGCGACGACGACCCTTGCAGCGTGGCCAGGTCGAAGTAGATGTCCGAGGTATCCCCCGTGAGCGTCGGGTTCACCAGGCCCACCACCTTGTAGCCGACCTTGTTGATCGTCCACGTCTGGCCCACCTTGATGCTGTTGGTGTTGGCATAGGCGCTCGACACGAGGATCTCGTTAGCGGGCGACCCCGTGAACCAGGTCCCCTTTGTCAGTTGCGCCGTGGTGATCAGACCCGAGTTCGGGTTGGACGGGTCCACGCCGGCCACGGTGTAGCTCGAGGTCTGGGTGTTGGTCGTCGGCGGGTTGAGCACCTGGGTGATCGTCTGCTGAGGAACGACGACGTTGGCTACGTACGACTGGAGCAGCGAGGGCAGGCAGTTGGTGAAAGCCGTGCCGAATTCCTCCAACGCCTGGCCGGCCAAGGTGGTCACCAGGCCACCGGAGAAGGTGGCGGTGGGCGGAAGGTTGTTGATGGCCGACGATGCCGCTGCGGGCACCTGGATAACCCCGCTGTTCTGCAGACAGGCGAGGACGGCGGAGGCCTGAGTGACGGTCACCAGCGGTGGCTTCACCGTCTGGGTCAGGGTCTCGCCCCCGGTGGTCACGCTGGCGGTGATCTTGGGAACGGTTCCCGTCTCGTGCAGCGCCTGGAGAGACAGCGCGGGCACAGCGGCCTCCACTCCTTTGATCTTGGCCACATCGGAGACGGCCAACTGCGGAAAGGTGATGAGCGTCCCGCTCACAAAAAAGTCGTTGCTGAACTGGGTGCCGGGGGGGCCGAGCTTGGCCAGGTCCGTCAGGACCGACGAGTTGTTGTCGCTCAACGCGGAGCGATCCGCGGCGTTGTTGCTTCCGGCCCCGAAACCACCGAAGAACCCGCCGCCGCCTCCGCCGCCACCGGAGTTCCCCGCCACGGTCGTGGTGGTGGTGGGGGCTGACGTGTTGGCCACACCGACGGTGCGCTCCACGATGATGCTCGTGCCGACAGTCGACAACGGGGAGAGGACCTGTCCCTGCGCGTTCGAAAGGCCGTTGGAGACGCCCACGATGCCCATGACCAAACCGACGCCCATGGCCAGCCCAAGTGCGGTGAGCAGAGTCCTGCCCCACCGCTGGCGCAGCTCGTTCCACACGTATCCAAGCGAAAGCATGAACGGGCCTCCGTCTTCCCCTGCCCCGACCGACGTGGTCGGATCGATCCCCCGGCGTATCGGGGCCAACCAGAACCCCAGATCCGCCTACCGACCAGTCGTTTGGGACATCGTAGTGAACTCGCCGGAGAATCCCCAAGGAAACTTGGCCGGCGCCCCGGGGAGGTCGGTGGGCCTCTTACAGGTGTCGGACGACCCGGGCGGGGACACCGGCCACCAGGGTGGCCGGTGGCACGTCCCGTGACACCACCGCTCCGGCCGCCACCACCGCTCCGGCGCCGATACTCACGCCCGGCAACACGGTGGCAGCCGATGCGATCCAGACGTTGCTTTCGATGGTGATGGGCGCCACCGTGATGTATTCCCGTCGTTGGTCGGGCTCAACGGGATGGCCGGCGGTGACCAGGTTCACCTTCGGCGCGATCATCACCTCGTCAGCGATGTCGATGGCGCCGTGCCCCGTGAACATGCACTGGTAACCGATGAAGACGGCCCGGCCGACGGTGATGTTCAACCCGTAGTCCGCGTAGAAAGGAGGGATGAGCGCGAAACGTTCGCCCACCGGCTTGCCGATCAACTCCTCGAAGGCGCTGCGCACCGACTCGGTTTCGTCCATGCAATAGGTGCTGAGTTGGGCGGAGAGCCGGGTGGCAATCTTGATCTGCTCGAAGATGGCGGCGAATTCGGGCGATCTGGCCTTGATCCAGTGACTGTCGTGCATGGCGATTCCCTTGGGGATCGAGTCGGGGGAAGCGCCGCCTCACATTGGGGCAGGACTCGGTGAGGCCGGCGGCGGCGTGAGCTGGTGGGCAAGCTGGAACTGGTGGGGCTAGCTGGACTTGAACCAGCGACCTCAGCATTATCAGTGCTGCGCTCTAACCAACTGAGCTATAGCCCCAGGCGGATAGCGAGGCTACACCAGCACCCCCGACTGCGAGCCCGCCCCGACGGCCTACTCCTCGATCTCGTCCTCGGCGAACACAGGCGCCACGGCGGCCACCGAGTGACCGTCCTCGAGGCTCATGAGCCGCACACCGGTGGCGTCGCGGCCCTGAGCGGCGATCTCCCGCACGGCCGTGCGAATCACGATGCCTCCGCTGGAGATGAGCAGGATCTCGTCGTCAAGGCCGGCCATAAAGGCCGACACCACCCGGCCGCGTACGGCCGTCAGCTTTATGGCCCGCACACCCTGGCCACCGCGGCCCTGACGCCCGAAGTGGTCCATCTTGGTGCGCTTGCCGTACCCGGCGTCAGTGACGATGAGGATGTCGGCATCGGGTCGCACGACGTCGAACGCCACCACCTCATCACCCGACCGCAGCCGCATGCCTCGCACGCCGGCGGCGTCTCGACCCATGGCTCGCACATCGGTCTCCGAGAAGCGGATCCCAGTGCCGTTGCGGCTCACAAGGACACCGTCATCGTCACCCGAGGTGGCCACCACCCGTACGAGCTCGTCCCCGTCGCGTAGCGCAATGGCGATGAACCCCTCGCGCCGCGACTTGTCGTACTCGGTGAAAGCGGTCTTTTTCACCTGACCCTTCTTGGTGGCGAACATGAGATAGCCGCCGGAGTCGAAGTCCCGGGTCGCCACGATGGCCTGAATGGTCTCGTCCGGCGCCAAGGCCAAGAGGTTCACCACGGCGGTGCCGCGTGCCGTGCGTTCCTTGATGGGGACCTCATGGGCCCGCAGTCGATAGACGCGGCCCCGGTTGGAGAACAACAAGAGGTAGGCGTGCGCGGTGGTGTGGACCACGTGCGCGATCAGATCCTCCTCCTTGAGGCGCGCCCCTTGTACGCCGCGCCCGCCGCGCCCTTGGGTCCGGAACGAGGCGGCTTGCACCGCCTTGATGTAGCCGGCCCGGGTCATGGTCACGACGAGTTCCTCGTCTTCGATGAGGTCCTCCACCCCCATCTCACCGGGATCGTGCGTGATGCGCGTCCGGCGGGGCTCGGCGTACTTCCGCCTGATCTCGCTCAGTTCGTCGGAGATGACAAGACGGAGTCTCTTGGGGTCGGCCAGGATCGCCTCGAGCTCGGCGATGGTCTCACGCAGCTTGGTCATCTCCTCTTCGAGCTCGGAGCGTCCCAGCCGGGTGAGGCGCCCCAGGGTCATGTCGAGGATGTGGTTGGCCTGCTCCTCGGAGAACGAGAAGGGATCGGCCATGAGTGCCTGGCGCGCCGCGGCGCGATCGTCGGAGTTTCTGATCGCCTCGATCACGGCGTCGAGCATCGAGATGGCTCTGAGCAGCCCCTCGACAATGTGGGCTCGATCGCGTGCACGCGCCAGTCGGTATTCCGACCGTCGGGTCACCACCTCGATCTGGTGATCGATGTAGTACCCGAGCGCTTGGGCCAGGTTCAGCGTGCGCGGCACGCTGTCGACCAGCGCCACCGCGTTCACGCCGAAGCTCGTCTGCATGGGAGTGTGCTTGTAGAGGTTGTTGAGCACGACATTCGCGTTGGCATCGCGCTTGAGCTCGATCACCAGGCGGGACTTGCGGCCGGCCGAGTCGTTCTGGGTCCGGCTGATGCCGTCGAGCTCGCCCGCTCGCACCAGATCGGCGATCTTCTTCTCGATCACCTCGACCGACGTCTGGTATGGCAGCTCGGTCACCACGATGCGGGTGGAGCCGCGTGACTCTTCCACCTCGGCAACGGCGCGCATCTTGATCGAGCCCCGGCCCGTGCGCGCCGCGTCGAGTATTCCCTGGCGGCCCAAGATGGTGGCCCCGGTGGGAAAGTCCGGCCCCTTCACGATGGCAAGCAGGTCGTCGGCGGTGGCCTCGGTGTTCTCGAGCAGATGGATGGTGGCGTCGATGATCTCGCCCAGGTTGTGCGGCGGGATGTTGGTGGCCATGCCCACGGCGATGCCCTGGGACCCGTTGACAAGCAAGTTGGGAAAGCGCGCCGGCAAGACGGTCGGCTGTTCCGTGGTGCCGTCGTAGTTGGGGACGAAGTCGACGGTGTCCTCGTCGATGGCCGCCATGAGCTCCAGGGCCAGAGGCGCCAGCCGGCATTCCGTGTAGCGCATGGCGGCCGGTCCCTCGTCGGGCCCGGTGCCGCCGAAGTTCCCGTGCCCGTCGATCAGGGGGTGACGAAGGCTGAAGTCCTGCACCATACGGGCCAGCGCGTCGTAGATGGCGGTGTCTCCATGGGGGTGATACGCCCCCATGACCTCGCCCACGACCTTCGCGCATTTGGCATGGGGACGGTCGGGCCGGAGGTTCTGGTCGTACATCGAGTACAAGATGCGCCGGTGCACGGGCTTGAGGCCGTCGCGCACATCGGGCAGGGCCCGAGAGACGATGACCGACATGGAGTATTCGAGGAACGAACGCTCCATCTCCTCTTGGATCTCAATGGGCTCGATCGACGGCGTGTCGGGGACTTCGGTATCAGTCCCTGACCCTCCACCGTCGGGGGGTCCACCACCTCTGCGGCCGCCGCCTGCTGCCATCGGTTGCTCGTCCCTCCTGGTTTCCGGCAGAGCCGGGCCGAGCGTCATCCTCAGAAGTCGAGGAAACGCACGTCCTTTGCATTGTTCTGAATGAACGACCGACGCAACTCGACGTCGTCGCCCATGAGCACCGAGCACACCTGATCGGCGAGTGCAGCTTCCTCCACGGCCACCTGAAGCAGCGACCTGCGGACGCGATCCATGGTGGTGTCGCGCAGTTCGTGGAAGTCCATCTCTCCCAGACCCTTGAGCCGCTGGAACTCGGCTTTGTGATTGCCGTGCTCCTCCAAGAACCGGGCTCGGGCCGCATCGTCTTTCAGATACGACTTTTCCTTGCCCACGAGCGTCGAATACAGCGGCGGTTGCGCCACGTACACGAAGCCACCTTCCACGAGAGGTTTCATCTGGCGGAAGAAGAACGTCAACAACAAGGTGCGGATGTGAGAACCGTCCACATCGGCATCAGCCAGGATGATCACCTTGTGGTACCTGATCTTGGCCACGTCGAAATCATCAGCCAAGCCGGCTCCGATGGCCGAGATGAGGGCCTGGATCTCAACATTCTTGAGCATCTTGTCGATGCGGGCCCGCTCGACGTTCAAGATCTTGCCGCGGATCGGCAAAATGGCCTGCGTGCGAGGATCGCGGGCGTCTTTGGCCGATCCTCCCGCGGAGTTGCCCTCGACGATGAACAGCTCGCTCTCGCGCGGCTCACGTGACGAGCAATCGACGAGTTTGCCGGGCAGGCCGGCCCCGTCCAGGGCTGACTTGCGACGGGTGAGGTCGCGCGCCGTGCGCGCCGCCACCCGGGCCCGGGCGGCCAAAGTCGACTTCTGGACGATCTGGTTGGCTTCTCTCGGGTTCTCTTCCAGCCACTCGGCCAGCTTCTCGTTGGTGGCCCGCTCGACGAGTGAACGCATCGACACATTGCCCAACTTGGCCTTTGTCTGACCCTCGAACTGTGGTTCGCGCAGGCGCACGGAGATGATGGCGGTCAGCCCTTCGCGAATGTCCTCACCTTGGAAGTTGTCTTCCTTCTCTTTGATGCTTCCCTTGCCACGCGCGTAGCGGTTGACCACATTGGTGAGGGCTTTTTTGAAACCCTCCTCGTGCATGCCACCTTCAATGGTGGAGATCCCGTTGGCGAAGGAGTGGATGGACTCGTGGAAGCCCGAGTTCCACTGCAGCGCCACCTCGACTTCTTGTTCATCCTCGGCTTGGGAGAACGAACACACCTTGCGGAACAACGACTCTTTGGCGGCATTGAGGTGCTTCACATAATCGACGATCCCGCCGGAGTATTGGTACTTGATGTTCTGCTCGCGGTCGGGTCGTTCGTCCGCAAAGCGGATCTCGAGGCCCTTGTTGAGAAACGCCATGATCTGAAGGCGCTCGATGATGGTCTGGGCTCGAAACTCGACGTCCTCGAACACCTTGGGGTCCGGCCAGAACGACACCGTCGTGCCGGTCCTGCCTCGGGGGGCGGGGCCGGTGGCCTTCAGGGGCTTTTTGCGCTCGCCGCCGTTGGCGAATTCGGCCACGTAATGCTCGTCATCGCGGTCGATCTCGAGCACGAGGCGAACCGACAGGGCGTTGACGACCGACACCCCCACGCCGTGCAGGCCACCGGAGACTTTGTAGCCCGACCCGCCGAACTTCCCGCCCGCGTGCAGTGTGGTCAATACGAGCTCGGCGGCGGAAATGTCGGGGTACTGCTCGGTCGGCGCTACGGGAATGCCCCGGCCGTTGTCGACGACGCGACAACCCCCGTCGGCCAAGATGGTCACGTCGATCCGGGTACAAAACCCCGCCATGGCCTCGTCGATCGAGTTGTCGACGACCTCCCATACAAGGTGGTGCAAGCCCGTGGGCCCGGTCGAGCCGATATACATCCCGGGGCGCATACGTACCGGGTCGAGACCCTCGAGAACGGTGATATCTGAGGCGTCGTACGAATCGGCGCTCGAGGCGACGTTGGTCACTCAGGTTCCGCCTTCGCTTGCACCTTCAACATCACGAGCGCGCCCTTCTGAGTGCCAGAAATTCGAGGTCAAAACCGCTCCTCCGGCGCCGTTGTACAAGCCGTGGTGATGCGGTTTGGATAGGTTCCCATTGTACCAGGACGAGGTGTTACGGCCGACCGGAAATGTGCTTCGCTGCGGCATCGAAGAAAGGCCCTCGACACGACGCGTCACGTCATTTTCTGACACGCACCTGAAGGTGTTCGGGAGCCCCTTCCGAGCCGCACACCTCTTTGAGGCGGGCCAGGATGCCGGGGGCCAAATGGCGGAATTGCGTTGCCCACGCCGGGTGGTCGACGTGCACGATCAGCGTCGTGCCGTCGAGCCGGTGAGGACGCACATGAGCGGCCACGCTGGCCCCCACGATCTCCTCCCACCGGCCGAATACCACCTCCACGACATCGACACGACCCAGCCCCAGGCGGCCGGTGACGGCGCCGATGACGTCGCCCAGCCGAACAGGGACATCGCTGGCGCCCCGGCCGCGGTGGCGGCGATCCGGGGGGTGGGGGGAATCGGGCGTCACGGGTGCGTTCCCGCCGGGTGCACAGCGCCATCAGACACCTCGACCACCCGCCCGGACCCCACCACCGCCGGGGGGTCGACGGCCGTGGTGAGCAGGACCTGGCCGGCGGGGAGTTCACTGACCAACGCCGCCGAGCGTTGCGGGTCCAGCTCGGAGAACACGTCGTCGAGCAGCAGCACCGGGGGCTCGTCGGCGTCGATCCGCCGGATCTCGTGGCTAGCCAGGCGTAATGCCAGAGCCACGCAGCGCTGCTCGCCCTGCGAGGCGTGGGTGCGCGCCGGCCGCAACCCCAAAGCCAGGAAGAGGTCGTCTCGATGCGGCCCACACGAAGACACCTGGCGGCGCACGTCTTGCTCACGCGCCGCCGCCACGGCGTCGGCCAGGGACCCTGACCACGAGCGGATGTACGTGAGCACGACGGGTTCGGGCTCCCCCGCCAAGCGGTCGTAGGAAGCCGCCACCAACGGCGTGAGTTCCTCGGCCAACGACGCCCGGGCGTCGGCCAACTGGGTGCCGGCGTCGGCCAATCGGCTGTCCCACACATCGAGGGCCAGGGTGCTGGTGGCGTCCAGTCGACCTCGCACTTGGCGCAACAACGCCGCCCGTTGGCGCAACACTTTGTCGACCTCCCCGATGACCGCCTCCCAGCGGGGATGGCGGTCAACGAGGATGTCATCGAGGTAGTCGCGCCGGCCGGCGGGGCCACCTTGGACGAGATGCAGGTCCTCAGGTGAGAACACGGTGACCCGAAGCGCGCCGGCCAGGTCGACCCGGCGCCGGGCCGGTTGGCGGTTCACCTGGGAGCGGGTGGCACCGACCAAGGGAATCTCGGACTCCACCAGCACACCGCGCCCATCGACCGTGGTTTGGGCGCGCACCACGGCTCGCTGTGCACCGGTACGGATGAGTGCGTCGCGTGGTGATCCCCGCAGAGATCGTTGGGTGGCCAGCCACCCCACCGCTTCCAAGATCGATGTCTTGCCGGCACCGTTTTGCCCGCGCAGGACGGTGAGCCCCTGCGGGTCGGGTTCAAAAGTGACTTCGTGAAAACAGCGGAAATCGGTGAGCCACAAATTGGTGATGACCATCCGCAGGAAGTGACAAGACAGCTATGAAACACGCACCGGCATGAGCAGATACCGGTAGTCGTCGTGCTCCGGGGCGCGCACCGTGGCCGGCTTGGTGGCATCCACGGTTTCGAGAATCACTTCATCGCCTTGGGCGGCCTCGACGCCGTCGATCAGGTACGTGGGGTTGAACGCCACCGTGAGCTCTTCGCCCTCGTAATCGGCATCGACATCCTCGCTGGCATGCCCGACTTCTTGGGAGACGACGGTCAGTTCCACACCGCCGGCTCGCATCGACAGCCGCACCGGCGTCGTGTTGTCGCGCACGAGCAGCCGGACGCGCCGCAACGCATCCAACAAGGCGTCCTTGCCGACCCGCAACGCGTTGGGGTACCCGGGCGGAATGAGCTGGCGATAATCCGGGAAACGGCCGTCGAGGAGCCTGGTGGTCAGACGCACGCCCCCCACCTCAAAGGTGGCGTCAAGGTCGCTGACCGAGAATCCCACCGCGGCGGCGGTCTCCTCCTTGGCGCTGGGCAGAAGGCGCTGGAGCTCCATGAGCGCCCGGGCCGGGATGAGAATGCTGTCGGTGCCCACCGGCAGGGGGTCGGTGCCGGCCAGGTCCCGCAACGCCAGGCGATACGAGTCGGTGGCCACCATCCGAATCCCATTTCCCTCGGCGGCCACCAACACGCCGGTGAGCAAGGGACGGGCATCGTCGTTGGAGGCAGCCCTCACCACTTGGCGCAGGGCGTCGGCCAAAGCGGCCACCGGCAAGGTCACCTGGGCGGCCCGAGGGTCGGGAAGCACCGGAAAATCCTCGACCGAGAACGTTCTCACCACGAAGCGGGAACGGGCGGCGGAGATCTCGACCTCGTCCTCGCCCCCTTCGAACGTGACGGCTCCGGGCTCAAGGGCCCGGACGATGTCGGCGGCCAACCGGGCCGGCACGACGAGCGCGCCGTCATCCAAGCCGATGGCCTCGACCTCGACGCGAACGGTCAGATCGAGGTCGGTGCCCACCACGACCAGTCGGTTTCCCGACACCTCGGCCCGGATCCCCGTCAGGGTGGCCGCGGCTGAGCCCCGCGTGGTCACGGCTCGGTTGGCGGTCGTGAGCGCTTCGACGAGAGTGTCTCGCTCACAGCGGAACTTCACACAGGTTCCTTTCCTCTTAAAGAATTCAATTCTGGCAGTGACGGTAGTAGGGGTTGTGGATTGTGGATGACCACCCATCCTCCGAGGTGAGGAGGTGTCCCGTCATCCACTGGGGCACCGCGTTATCCCTAGGCCTCCCTCGGCGTCTGGCGACGCCCCCCGAGTTGTCCCCGGATCCAAGGCGCCATACACAGCATCGCCACTGTTGTTCACAGCGCTGTGCATCGAGCGGCTGTCCATGAGGAGCTCAGGCATTGATGGCCTGGTTCTTGATGAGCAAGATGAGCTCGGTGACCTGGTTGTAGGTCTGATGGCGCTCGCTCATCAGTGAGGTGATCTTGTCGACCGCATGCATCACCGTGGTGTGGTCTCGTCCGCCGAACTCCCTGGCTATGGCCGGATAGGAGAAGTCGGTGAGCTCCCGAAAGACGTACATGCTGATCTGGCGGGCGTTGACCAGCGGCCGGCGCCGGCTGGCCCCACAGAGGTCTTCGGTGCTGAACCCGAAGGTCGAGGCCGTAGCGTCGAGAATCATGGCCGGGGTGATGGGCTTGGGCTGACCAGCCGAGACGATGTCGGAGAGGACCCGTTCGGCCAAGTCGCGGGACAAGGGTTGATTGTTGAGGCTGCCGTAGGCGGTGACCCGAATCAGGGCTCCTTCGAGCTCCCTGATGTTGTCCTTGACGTTGGTGGCGATGAACTCGAGGACCGTGTCGGGAACGTGGAAGGGCTCGCGCTCCGCCTTCCTCTGCAAGATGGCCAGGCGGGTTTCGAGCTCGGGGGGCTGGACGTCGGTGATGAGGCCGGACAGGAACCGACTACGCAGCCGGTCCTCCAGCGTGGCGATGGATTTGGGCGGACGGTCCGAGGTGAGAACCACCTGCTTGGAGGCACTGTAGAGGTGGTTGAAGGTGTAGAAGAACTCCTCTTGGAGCGATTCCTTGCTCTCCATGAACTGAACGTCGTCGATGAGAAGCACGTCGCAATGCCGGTAGCGCCGCTTGAAGGCGGCGGTGGTGTTGGTCCGGATGGCGTCCACAAACTCGTTCATGAAGGTCTCGGTGGACACGTAACGAACGTGGTGGCCGGCGAAGTTCTCCCGGGCGTAGTTTCCGATGGCGTGGAGGAGATGGGTCTTGCCCAGTCCGGCGCCCCCGTGGATGAACAAGGGGTTGTAGGAACGAGCCGGCATCTCCGCCACCGACAGGGCGGCCGCATGGGCAAAGCGGTTTGACGAACCGATGACGAAGGTGTCGAACGTGTACCGAGGATCGAGACCGGCTTCGTCAGGGTCCTCGGGTCGGTTTCGGGTGCGAGAGATGTTCGCCGCGGAGTTGGACGACGAGGTGGTCTCGACCTTTATCGGATCGGGCCCGTCGTCAAAGACGTCGTAGGCGGCGCTCGGATCGTTGGCCGAGGTACTCAGAGGTGCCACTTCGACGAGCACTTTGACGTCCTGGCCGGCCACATCGGAGGCGGCCGCCTGGATGAGGCCGAGGAATCGACCCTCCACCCGTTCTCGGATCATGGCATTGGGGGCGGCCAGCACAAGCGTGTCGGTGTCGAGAGACTGGACCTTGAGCCCCGCCAGCCACATGCGCCAGGTCCCGTCCGAGACCTGTTCCCTCAGCGCACCTGCGCAGTGCTTCCACAGGTCCTGCGTGTCGTTCACCTGCTGCTCCGTCCTTCGTTGGCCAGATCTGTCCACAAGGAAATCCACAGGTGTGGATTGATTAACGCCCTGGTCCCGCCGTATGACGGGCTGTCTCGTGGCCCTGGGGAAGGAGGACCCCCGTCCATTCCGGCGCCGTAGCGTGACCCGGGTGGGCAGGTGCCCGAACGTACACCGGGGCGCCTTGGGCTGCTAGTGGCCTGAAGCTGCCCTGGTCGAGGCGCAAACTGTTGTGGACGGTGCCTGGTGGGGTTGTCAGAGCGCGCGTAGCATGGACGGTTAGGTATTCCGGGATTGCCGGGTACACACATCGACCCCAGCCGGCCCCTGTCAGCGCGCCGGCGACCGAGCAAAGGACAAGAGGTAGTGAAGCGTACATACCAGCCCAACGTCAGGAAGCGGGCGAAACACCACGGTTTTCGGCATCGGATGTCGACGCGGGCCGGGCGGGCGGTGCTCAAGGCCCGGCGCCTGAGAGGCCGGCACAAGCTGTCGGTGTAATGCCCATGGCGTGGGGCCGGTAGTCGTGGTTTGGCGCATACAGGACCGCGACACCTTCGAGTCGCTCCGCCACGACGGGCAACGAAGCAGACGGGGCCCGATCACCGTGACGTACGCTTGCATCGGCGCTGCACCTGTTCCCCGGGTCGCCTATGCGGTGGGCAAGCGTGTTGGAGGGTCGGTGGTCCGCAACCGCCTCCGTCGACGCCTCCGAGCGGCTGTCGCTGAGATCGGGAGCCAGCTCGAGCCCGGCGCCTATCTCGTCTCAGCCGGGCCTGAGGCAAAAGGTTTTGCTTACGAGGAGTTGAGATCGACAGTGGCAGCAGCAATGACAGCGGCCAGGGACAAGGGCCGGCGATGACCGTCGCCGATAGGACCGTCGCGCCGACCCAGCCGGGACCATCTTCCCTGGTCCGAGGCATGGTTTCGGTGATCAGCGTGTACCAGGGCATCCGGGCCGGAAAGCCCTCGCCGTGCCGATTCGTCCCCACCTGCTCGAGTTATGCCGCCGAGGCGCTCCATCGCCATGGAGCCCTGCGCGGCGGGTGGATGACGCTACGCCGGGTCGGACGTTGCCACCCCTTGGGAGCTCACGGCATCGACCCGGTGCCGGGGTGACGCCGTGACTGCATTCCCCCTGGTAGGCAGCACTATCGGCCAGATCTTTGAGCCGCTGTTCCACGCCATGGCGTGGCTGATTGCCATCTTCTACTCCGTCGTTCCCAACTACGCCATCGCCATTGCCGTGTTGACGGTGGTGGTGATGCTCGTCACCGCTCCTCTGACCGTAAAGAGCACACGCTCCATGGTGGCGATGCAACGTCTGTCGCCCGAGCTCAAGAAGCTTCAAGCGAAGTACAAGGGGGATCGCCAAACCCTCAACGAAGAGATGATGAAGCTCTACAAAGAGCACAACGTGAGCCCGGCCGGTGGGTGCTTGCCGATGCTCATTCAATTCCCGGTGTTCATCATCCTCTATGACTCCATCCGGGGCCTGACCAATACGGTTAAAAGTGGCCAGGTAATTTCTTCCTCGCCTCGAGTCATATGTAACCAGGCTTTGTGCGCCGTTCCTCGCTATATCGGGCACAGCACAAAGCTTTATAAGAACCTGGTAGCCAGCCCAGGAAAGATGGACGCCTTTGGCCTGAATCTGGCCTCAAAGATGTTGAGCCAACACAGTGTTATTGCGGGTATTCCTTATGCCGCCATGATCGTGATAGCGATCGGGCTTCAATACCTTCAGATGCGTCAGCTCAATAGCCGGAACCCCCAAGCGCAGTCCAACCCACAAGTCCAAATGATGCAGCGGTATATGCCGCTTATTTTCGCTGTTATTTACATCAACATCGCGGCCGGGGTGAACGTCTACTTCATTGTGTCGAGCCTGTGCCGGATAGGGCTGCAAGAGGGCGTGTTCCGCTCCGGGCTGCTCGACAAGAAGAAGCCGGTGGTGGAAGTGCTCCCGGCGGGAGCCAACGGATCGGGCCCAGCGCGTCGCAAGACGATCATGGAACGCCTGGCGGACGCCCAGCAGAAGGCCCTTGAGGCCCAAAAGCAGAACGACGCCCGAAAGGCATCCCTCGAATCAGACGTGCAGTCCGCTCGAGATTCGGCGACGAAACCATCCTTGTCCCCAAAGCCTCCGTCGTCTCCGAAACCACCGTCGACCTCGTCATCCTCGAAACCATCCTCGTCCCCGGAGGTAACTACGCCTCCGACGTCCGAGAAGCCATCGAAGCCTCCGACGCCCCCGGCGTCCGAGGGCCCCCAGAACCCTACGAACCCCGTGAATTCTTCCGGCACCAACGGCTCAGGACCGAAACCGGCTTCTTCCAACGGACGGCGCGACCGCCCGTCGACGGTGGCCAAGAAAACCGAGCCACAACACCCCCGTGCCAAGGGCAAGCGGGACAGAAAGGCCCGCTGAGCACATATGGAATGGGTGGAAACGACCGGACGAACGGTCGAAGAGGCCAAAGATGCCGCCTTGGACCAGCTTGGTGTAGGCGAGAGCGATGCCGAATTCGTGGTGGTGACAGAACCCAAAGCCGGGCTCTTCGGCAGGATGCGTGGCGAGGCGAGAGTTCGGGCTCGGGTCACGCCCACGAGCCCGCGTCCCAAGCGCACCCGGTCGCGGCGCCCTGAACCACGTCGTCAAGGCGGCGGGCGTCGGCCCAGCTCCCGAAGCGCCGATGGGGACAATGGCTCCGCCGACGGCGCCACGGCGGTGGCCGTCGGCGACGGCAGCGGGGACGACGCTGGGGGCGGCAGTGCCGCCGGCAACGGCTCCGGCTCGTCCGGAGCGCCCAAGCGCAGGCGAAGCCGCTCAGGGGCTAAGCCGGCCGGTGGGACGAGCAGTGGGAGTGAAGGCGGTGGGCGCAACCAGCCCAGGGCGAAGGCCAACCAGAGGCAGCGTAGGATCGAAGGAAACGAGGAGGAAGCTGTGGGAGAGGTGCTGACGCTTGAGGAGCAGGGGGATACGGCGGGCGCCTTTATCCAGGGGCTCTTGGCCGAGCTGGGCCTGCAAGGCGACGTGACGACCCGCGTTGTTGATGCCGACACCGCCGAAGTGGCGGTTGAAGGCAGCGAGCTGGGCGTGCTGATCGGCCCTTCGGGTGCCACCCTGGCCGCGCTGCAGGAGCTGGCCAGGACCGTCGTGCAACGCCGGACCGGGGGTCACACCGAGAGAATCCTCGTTGACGTGGCCGGCTACCGGGCCAAGCGGGCCGCCGCCCTGCAGCGATTTACCCGTCAGGTGGCCGAAGAAGTCCTGGCCGCCTCGGAAGAGAAGGCGCTGGAGCCCATGTCGGCGTCGGATCGCAAAGTGGTGCACGACACCGTGAACGACATCGAGGGTGTGGTGACCCGCTCCGAGGGCGAGGACCCCCGGCGCTACATCGTGATCTCCCCTGTACCAGGGTCTTCACCGGTCGCACAGCAAGACTCCCCTGGAGACGACGACTCCGACGACTCCCCTGGAGACGACGACGCCTGAGGGCGTTGACGCGCCGGCGCCCCTGGTGGAGGCGTTGGCTCAGGCACGGGGTCTCGGTTTCCTTGGCGACGGACCGCTGAGTGCCCAGTTCGATCACAGCTACGACCTGGCCGAGTGCGTAGAGGCCTTCGTCCCTGACGGGATCTTGCGGAGCGAGCCCTTCGGTACCCCGTTTCGATTCCTGGACCTGGGGAGTGGGGGCGGAGTACCCGGGCTGGTGCTGGCTGATCGCTGGAATTGGGCTCAGGGCACCCTGCTCGACGCAAACGATCGACGCACCCAGTTCCTCATTGGGGCAATCTCATCGCTCGGATGGGTGGGCAGGATCCAGGTGGTCCGG
Organism: uncultured Acidimicrobiaceae bacterium; assembly: GCA_963793645.1. Lineage (GTDB taxonomy): Bacteria > Actinomycetota > Acidimicrobiia > Acidimicrobiales > UBA8190 > CAWCAW01. Next base: position 907,688 of record CAWCAW010000006.1, read on the forward strand.
GCCCGAGCGGAGGTTGCGGGGCGACAGAGCGACCTTCGAGGCTTATTCGACCTGGTCGTGGCCCGATCGTTTGGCCCGCCACCGGTGACGGCTGAGTGCGGTGCGCCGTTCTTGAAGCCCGGCGGATTGCTTGTGGTCTCCGAGCCCCCCGCTGAAGAGAGCTCTGGGAACGACGACAAGAGGCGCCCTACCAACGAGGTGCGTTGGCCGGCATCAGGCGTGGCCATCGTCGGCCTCGCGCCTGTGACGGCCTGGAGACATCGCTTTGGGCACCAGGTGCTCGAACTGCTGAACCCGGTCCCGGATATGTATCCGCGCCGGGAAGGGGTCCCCGCCAAACGGCCCATCTACCGTGTTCCACGTGATACTTGACGGTGAAACAACCAACGGGCGCGGATTTGGCGGCATCTCCGGGAGTGTGGAGCGATTTGGCCCATACCCTCGATGTTCCACGTGATACCTTACGGTGAAACACCCCCTCTGCGTGTTTAGCTGAGGGCTACTCCGGGAGGACGTCGCCGATGGCCACCGAGTTCGACCAGGGTCTATTGGTCGGAATCCTTGTCGGTGAGGGCCACTTCGGCGGAGATGGCCGCCAACCTCACGTCACTCTGAGAATGCACGTCAAGCACGAGGCCCTGTTCCTCTGGTTGGCGCGGACGTTTCCCGGGGGGAAGCTCTACGGGCCCTACCACCACGACAACAGGCACTACTACCAGTGGATGGCTCGGGGAGAATTCTTGAAGAACGAGCTGGTCCCGGTGCTGCAGGAGCGACTTTCCCCTGATCTTGACGCCCACAGCTATGAGCGATTCATAGAGATGTGCGACCGCTATGGGCGGCGTCTCGGGCTGGTTCAGTCTGAAATTCCTGCCGAAAAAACGTGACTGATCCGCGCTAGAGCCTTGACCCGGGCTTCTCTGGTGGGGAGGATGGTGGCCGTGATTTCCCACCTCTCGGAGATTTGAACATGGTCGTCCGATTTGGGGGCCGCCGTAAGCGGGCCGACAAGAAGAGAAGGACAGCTCAGCCCTCCGCTGGGAACAGCTCGGTTGAGCCTGAAACTGACGCCGAAGAGTCCCTGGAGTGGGACGACGTCGATGATTCGGTGAGGGTAATCGGATTCGAGTCGACGCCCGAGGTGGGCGACGAGGTCAAGAGAGACCTCGAAACAGACCAGGTCGAGGAGCCATTCGCGCTCCACACGGACTCCGACGGCCCCTACGACCTGTTGATGGAATCGAACCACTTCGCGGCCGAAGAGCGCGAAGCCTCGTCCGTCCTCGTGGATGTCCACCAGGTCTACGCCCTTCGCGACAACCTCCAAGAGGTCTACGCCGCCCTCGACAACTTGGGGGAAGTCCATGAGGACAACCACCAGGACAATCACCACCTGTACGCGTCCGGCGAGGATGCCCACGCTGTCTACGACCCCGACGAGACCCGCCACGACGCCTACGTGGCGCCGCACGGGACGTACACGGCTCACGACGATGCGCACGATGTCGTCGTCCAAGAAGAAGAAGTCGTTGTGGTGCAGGCGACGGCCGTGCCCAGTCACGCTCGCCGGGAATTGATCACCGACTCCTTCGGCCAGGTGGACGAAGACCCCGCCACCACGCACTACGTGCCCCTGCCCATTCCCAGGGTGATGGCCGTCGCCAATCAAAAAGGTGGGGTGGGCAAGACCACCACGGCGGTCAACCTGGGCGCCGCCCTGGCCGAGCTCGATTATCGGGTCCTCGTCATCGACCTCGACCCCCAGGGGAATGCCACCACCGGGCTAGGAATCGACGGCCATTCGTTTGAGACGTCCATGTACGACGTCTTGATGCGCGATGTGCCCATCGAGGACTCCATTGAGCCGACCAGCATGAAAAACCTGTTCGTGGCGCCGTCGACCATCGACCTGGCGGGGGCGGAGATCGAGCTCGTCCCCAGCTTCAGCCGGGAGTTGAAGTTGCGCCGGGCCCTCGAGTCGATCGCCGGCGAGTTCGATTACATCCTTATCGACTGCCCGCCGTCATTGGGGCTCATCACCATCAACGGGCTGGCGGCGGCACACGAGGTCCTCGTTCCCATTCAGTGCGAGTACTACGCACTGGAGGGACTGGGGCAGCTCCTGCGCAACGTCCATCTCGTGCAGTCGAACCTGAACGAGGGGCTCGAGGTCACCACCATCGTCCTCACCATGTTCGACAGCCGCACGAAGCTGGCCGAGCAGGTGGCCGACGAGGTCCGTACCCACTTCGGGAGCAAGGTGTGCAAGAACGTTATCCCCCGGACGGTGCGCATCTCGGAAGCGCCCTCGTTCGGGCAGCCCATCACGGTGTTCGACAGCAGCTCCCGCGGGGCAATCGCCTACCGGGAGCTGGCCAAGGAGGTCAGCGGTGGCAAGGCGTAGCGGACTGGGGAAGGGTCTGGGTGCCCTCATCCCCACCGAGGTGGTTCGGGACCAGGCGTCGACGCTCAGGGAGGTCCCCATCTCAAGTATCCGACCGAACCCCCTGCAACCCCGTACCCACTTCGACGAGGAGGCCATGGGGTCCCTGTCGGCGTCCATCAGGGAAGTCGGGGTCCTGCAGCCCATTTTGGTGCGCGAGGTCGATGAGGGATATGAGCTGGTGGCCGGCGAGCGCCGCTGGCGGGCGGCCAAGCGGGCCGGGCTGCAGACGATGCCGGTGCTGGTACAGAGGACGACCGACGCCCACAGCCTCGAGCAGGCCTTGGTGGAGAACCTGCATCGCGAGGACCTCGGTCCGCTCGAAGAAGCGTCGGCATACCAGCAGCTGGTCGACGAGTTCGCCTACACGCACGAGCAAGTAGCCATCCGTGTGGGCAAGAGCCGCACCGTGGTGACCAACACGCTGCGCCTGCTGCAGCTGCCGGCGGGGGTCCAGCGGGCTCTGGCTGACGGGACCATCACCGCCGGTCACGCCCGGGCCCTGCTGGGATCACCGGACCGGTCCTTTCAAGAGGAGATGGCGAAACGGGCGGCGGCCGAGGGCCTGACCGTGCGGGCGCTCGAAGACGCCGTGCGGCGCCATGCGCTGGAGTCGGCTGGAGGTGGCGCCGAGGGAATGGGGTCGATCACAGCCGTTGGACACTCGAGGGAAGTGGGTAACGGCACGCCGGTGCCCCGTACGCCGCCGGTGGAGCCGGCCCGCAAGCGGCTACCGGCTCCCGGCGTCCTCGAGCTCGAGGAGCTCCTGTCGTCGCACCTGAACACGAGGGTCAAGGTCGACATGGGTTCGAAGCGAGGCCGGGTCGTGGTGGATTTCGCCACCCTCGAAGACCTCGAGCGGATCTACAAGCTCATGGTCGGCGGGGGCCCCACCGTCGTAAGTTGAGCTCCGGGCGCACATTGAGGCTCCTCCGCATGTCATGGCAGGCGGCGTTCTAAACATCAATGGGAAGTGCAGCTCGATCCACAACCTGTGCATGAGGTTGTGGATGTTGTTGAATAAGGAGCCAGTTTTTAGCAAGAAGTGACCAACTCACCACGTTGTGCGTCCGTGGTTGCCCGTTAGGGTGAGGTCAGTCGACGGGGGTGTCCGCCCAGGCCGCCAAGGCTGTGACCAGGGCGTCGGACAAAGGCCCCGCACCTTGTGCCACGGCACGCGCCGGTCCCATCTCGCACACCACGGCCGGCATACGGGTCTCACGCAGCAGCGGCAGCGACATGCCCTTGGCGCCTTCGCTGTCCACGCCCAGCGCGTCGGCAGCCAGGGCGGCCACCAGCTCGGCCAGCCGTCGACCACCGGGGGACTCGTAGCTGTAGCCGGCGTAGTAGGCCGCCGAGCAATGGGGGCGCTCGGGATCGAGCCGCAGGCCGAGGTAGACCTCGACCCCCGCCGCATTGGCGGCCTGGGCCTGAGCGGAACCGTCCGGGTGCAACACGGGCACCACTTGAGCACCGGCTGTCACCAGTCGACGACGTAGCGCGGCCACTAGGACGCTCAGGCCGCCCTCCTCGCCGATAGCGATGCGGCGCCCGAGCAAGGTGCGCGGGGCGTGGCGCAAGCGCTCGCGGTCACGTACCGCACTCACCAGTTGAGGGTCAGACTGCCGGGCCGTGACTCGCAGCAGCTCCCGCAAGGTGCCGGCCCCCACGATGGCATCGGCGGGGAGGTCCAGGTTGTGCTGGAACTCGGCCAGCGCGCTGGAGGTGAGATCACCGAAAATGCCGTCCACGCGGCCGGTGTCGAATCCGAGAGCCGAGAGCCGTCTTTGCAGGTCGGCGACGTCGTCGCCTCTGAGCATGGGCTTGCGGTGGTACAAGAAGCGGTCACCAAGTCGAAAACCGGCCTCCACCAGGGCCGCCCATGTCTGGGTGCCACATTCGCCATCGACGCGCAGGCCCCGGCGGTGCTGGAACGCCTCTACCGCCGCCCTGGTCCCGGGGCCGAAATGACCCTCAGGATCGGGCGTGCACGGCAAGGCGAGGCTCGCCAACCGGTCCTGCAGATCGGCGACGGCCCCGCTCTTGTCGCCGACGACGAGAGGCAGGCCCCCGACGCCGACGCGCTCGCTTATAGGTACGCCTCGAGCTCCTGGAGCAGCTGGGCCTTGCCCCTGGCTCCCACGATGCGAGCTTTGATCTCGCCCTCGCTGAACAGGATCATGGTCGGGATGCTCATGACTTCGTACCGACGGGTGATGTCCAGGTTGTCGTCGATGTTGAGCTTGGCTACCGAGATCTTTCCCGCCTGCTCCTCCGAGATCTCCTCGAGGACGGGGGCGATCATCTTGCACGGCCCACACCATTCGGCCCAGAAGTCCACCAAAACGGGGGTGTCGGCCGCCTTGACATGCTCGTCAAAGGTAGCGTCGCTCAAGGTCGTGATCCGGTCGCTCATCTTTCATCTCCTGGTCTGGCGCTCCCTGGCGGGTGCGTCATTCGAACACATCTGAAACGCCGAAGCAGGCCTCGGCATTCCGCGGGACTCACGCGTGGCGGTCCTCGAGCCACCGTTCCACGTCGATGGCGGCCATGCAGCCCGACCCCGCCGCCGTGATGGCCTGGCGGTAGGTGTGGTCCTGCACGTCGCCGCAGGCGAACACGCCGTCCACATTGGTGCGGGTGCCGTCGTGGGTGACGAGGTACCCGTTGTCCGCCATGGTCAGCTGGCCCTTGAACAACGAGGTGTTGGGCTCGTGCCCGATGGCCACGAACAGACCCTCCAGCTCCACCTGGGACTCTTCGCCGGTCCCCACGTTGCGCAGCTGGGCGCCCGACACCTTGCCGTCGCCGAGCACTTCGGTCACCACCGAGTCCCAGACGAAGTCGATCTTGGGGTTGGCCATGGCACGGTCCCGCATGATCTTCGAGGCGCGCAGCTCGCCGCGGCGATGCACCATGGTCACTTTGGAGGCAAAGCGCGTCAGGAATATGGCCTCTTCCACCGCCGAGTCGCCCCCACCCACCACGGCAATGCGCTGGTCGCGAAAGAAGAACCCGTCGCAGGTGGCGCAGGTGGACACCCCGTGGCCCAGTAGCCGGGCCTCACCAGGGATATTGAGCATCAGCGACCGAGCCCCGGTGGCGACGATGAGTGCCTCCGCCGAGAAGTCCGGCTCGTCGTCAGGCGGCGACGATGTCCACACCGAGAAGGGCGAGGCGGAGAGATCCACCTTGGTGGCCTTACGAGTGACGAAGGTGGCCCCGAAGCGCGCCGCTTGGGAACGGAACTGTTCCATCAGCTCGGGCCCGAGAATGCCGTTGACGAAACCGGGGTAGTTCTCGACCTCGGTGGTGAGCATGAGCTGGCCGCCGGGCTGGTCGGAGGTGGAAGACGGCTCGCCTTCGATCACCAACGGAGCCAGGTTGGCCCGGGCGCTGTAGATGGCGGCGGTCAGTCCGGCCGGCCCCGAGCCGAGCACGACCACGTCGCGCCTTTCGGTCACGGCTCAGGCCTCCTTGGCGCCTTCTCCGGTGTTCAGGCGCGACCAGACGAATGCACCACCACCGACGAACAACGCGCCGACGAGGGCATCCGAAGCCCATACCCGACCGGAGAAGGCGTACACGGTGAGAAGGCGCACCACGGCCACGGCGAGGAGCACGAAGACCACCAGGCTCATGGCCGCGATGATCATCCCGAACACCACGCCGCGCGCCACGATGGTGAGGGGGCGCACGATGCGGTCGTGCACGGCGGCCACGACATCTTCGATGGTGTCGGCGACTTTGGTCGGCCACTGGGCGTTCGAGGTGGCCGTCGCGGCGCCAGTAGCTGCGCCGGTGGCGGAGAAGCCCGATGCGCCGCCGCTGGCGGCGGTGGCCGGAGCGCCGTCTCCGGTGGGGGAGATCGAGGTGGCGGCCCCGGGTAGCTGGCTTGTGACCTGGTCGTCCATGGTGCCGAGATTAGCCGGGGGACCTTCCCGACCCGCTCAGGGGTTCAGGATGAAGCAGAGGCCGACGGTGCCGGGGCCGGCGTGGGCGCCTACGACAGGACCGAGGTCGCCCACCACAAACGGGTGGGCGGGATGGGCGGCGGCCAACAACGCCAGCACGTCGTCGATGTCCGGCGCGGCACCGTTGGCCAGCGCCAGGCGGTCGAGGGTGCCGGCTTCGGTGGCTTTGGAGGCCAGATACTGCAAGGCGCGGCTGCGGGTGCGCTGCTTGGACTCGACCTCGACGACACCGGCGCGCACCTCGATGACGGGCTTGATGGAAAGCAGCGAGCCCATCAGATGGGCGGCGCCGCCGATGCGACCACCTTTCTTCAGGTAGTCGAGACTGCCGAGCACGCCGTAGACATGGGTCCGCCCTTTGGCGTCTTCTACGGCGGCCACGATGTCTTCGGCACCGGCCCCGGCGTCGGCCATGTCGCGGGCGGCCAGGACCAGCAGACCCTGCCCCAAGGTGACTGACAGGGAGTCGACGACGTGCACGGCTATGCGGTCACGCGCCGAGTCGGCCGCCGTGCAGGCGGCCTGGTAGGTGGCCGACAGGCCGGAGGACAGCGTGATGCACACCACGCTCTGATGCCCGGCGTCGGCGGCATCGGTGAATGCTTGGTGGAACAACCCCGGTGAGGGAGCAGCCGTCGAGGGCATGTGGGGTCCGGTGATGACCCGCTCCCAGAAATCCTTGGAGGCCAGCTCCTCGCGATCGACGAGCTCCTCCTCGCCGAAGCGGATCATGAGGGGCACCACCGTGATGTTGCGTTCGTCGACCGTCGCCGGCGGCAGGTCACACGCGGCTGTCGGTGACGATGGCGATGCTCGCCATACAACGGCCTCCCATGGTGTGCGGTTGCGGGCTTGTCGTCCGGGGCGACAGACCGGTGCCCGGGTCCGGTGCGTCGCTAGGGGCCGAGTCTGCCACGGTGAGGCCCGTCGGGGTCAGGCCGGCGGGTGGGGCCGAGGCTGAGCGGTCGGCGCGGCGGACGGCCCGCCGGTGGCAGCCGAGCCGGGGGCGTGGGGGGTGCGGGGCGGCGCCCTCGCAGTCCACGGCGCGCGCTCGAGGCACTGTGTTTGCCGGCCCCGGCCCCGGCGCTGCGCCCGGCCCGGGGCGCACTGGTCGGCGCGCCGCCACCGCCACCGTCCCCACCACCGTCAGACGGACCACCACCGCGACCGGAGGGTCCGGGACCTCGCCGGCGTGTCGATGCCGCCGCCAGCGCGCCGGCCACGGCGACGTAGGCGACGGTGCCGGCCACGGTGCCGGCCACCACTCGTTCGATGAGCCCGAGGGTCGTCGACGATGCCGTCAGGTTGCTGCCCGCGACTGCGGCCACCACCACGGCGGCGGTGCCATAAAGGACATGGGCGAGGGGCCGCCCCACCGTGGCCCCACTCAGCCCGTGCACCTTGGCGCGCACCGTGGCCAGAGCAGCCACGGCGGCCACGCTGTAGGCGATGGAGATCGACAACGCGATTCCCCGCACGCCCAGGGGCCCGGCCAGCAAGATGGCCGCCACGATGTTGATGCCGTTTTCCAACACGTAGAGCCAGAACGCGGCGCGCAGGTCCTGTACCGATTGCAGGACGCGCACGGCGTAGAGGAATACGCAGAATCCCGGCAGTCCCAAACACAACATGGCCAGCGCGCTGGCCGTGGTGGCCGTATGTCCACGCGCCGCTCCCCACCCGAGCAACAGCGCCACCAGGGGCCGGGCCAAGATCAGCATGCCCGCCGCGGCGGGCAGCACAATGGCCAAGATGGCCCGCAGCCCGATGCCCATGCGGCGGCGAAATGCCTCGAGGTTCCCGAGCGACCACAGAGCACTGAGCTCCGGCGCCGATCACGCTCATCACCGACACGGCCACCACGCCGTAGGGCAGCTGGAAGAACGTGAACGCGTACGTGTAGGCGGAGACCACGCCGGGGCCGATCTTGATGGACAGGGCGAGCACGACGAACAGGGCCACCTGGTTGGCGGCCACCAGCCCGAAGGTCCACCCCGACAGCCGCAAGATGGTGCTCACGGCGGCGTGGTGCCGATCGGGGCGCCACGTCAAGTGCAACCCGGCGCGCCGCAGGCTCGGGATCATCAAGCCCGCCTGTATGACCACGCCGGCGGTGGTGCCCAGCCCGAGCAGCAGCAACTGGCCACGGTCGTGGACGACACCATTGACCGACGCGTGGCGCACGGTGGTGCCGAAGACGAGCAGCACGACGACGAGAACGAGATTGTTGGCAATGGGCGTGAACATGGGCGCCCCGAACTTGCGCCTGGCGTTCAAGAGCGCGGTGCCCAGCGAGATGAAGCCGTAACAGGTGAGCTGGGGGACGAACAAGAACAACAAGTCGATGGCGAGCGTCCGCGACCCGGCCGCTTGTGACCCGTGGTTCAAGAAGGTGGTGGCGTCGATGATGAACGGGGTGACGGCGAGGAAGACGACCGACGCGACGCGATGACGATCATGGTCACGCTGGTGATGGCCGAGATCGCCTCCCACGCCTCTTGCTCGGGACGCGTGGTGAGCCACTGGACGAAGACGGGGACGAAGGTGGCCGACAACACGCCGCCGAGGACGACGTCGTGGATCATGTTGGGCATGGTGTTGGCCAGGTTGTAAGAGTCGGCCAACACCGAGCTGCCCGCACCCAGCGCGTAGGCCACCGCGAAGATGCGCAGCATGCCGGTGACGCGCGACACGGTCGTGCCCACCGCCATGATGCCGGTGGCCCGGGCCAAGGGCCGCCGTTCCCCGATGGTGCCGGCGCTGTCCTCGGTGTCGCTCACCGGCCGCTCACGGACTGCTCACCGCCGGCGCGTTGTCACCGACATCGGTGTCCTCGCCGATGTGGTCACCCTCGCCGGACGCGCCCTGGTCGTCGTCATGCGGATGTCCTCGTCGGCTTCGCCGGGCATGAGCGCCGCGCCCTGATCGGCGCCCTCGCCACAAGGTCCGTCCCCACCACAGCAGCAGCACGGCCACCGCCGCCACCGACAAGGCGATGGCCACCGCCGAGGTGGACATGGAACGCACGCTGAGTTGCCCGCTGGCGAGCACCAGGTGACCGTCAGGGCTGGAGAAGGTGACCGTCATGCGAAAGTCGCCCAAGGGACACGCCCGAATGGCAAAGGAGAACGAGTTGGTGGGGTTGCGCAGGGTCACCAGCCGCCGGCACCGGCCCGCCGGGAACAGGAGCTTGTCGCTGGTGAGACACAGCGTGCCGGTTACGCCGTAGCGGGTGCTGCGCAGCACCGTGATGGGAACGGTGGCGGAAATCGAGGTCAGCCGGATGGTGTCGGTGCGGATGGAGATGTCCGCCAGCTGGGCTTCGAGCTGGGCCCGGGATGCCGGCCACCGCGCTTTGTTGCTGGGAACCCTTGAGCTCGTCGGACTCCGTTCGCAGCAGCAGGTCCTGTAACGAGCGCGCCCTCGGGCGCCCGAGCGGGCCCACGGCGGCGGCGAAGCCCTCGAGCTCAAGGGACCGTGGTGCGGATGGCCTTGACCGGCAACCCTGACGACGCCGCGATGGTGCCCACTCCCGGACATCGCAGGAGAGGTTGGGCAAAACCGCCCACACTGCCGCCCACGGGAACGTCGGTGAAGAAGTTCTCAGTCTTGGTTGTCGTCGCCACGGCGGTCGTCGTCGGGCACTTGGTGAATTTGCCCTTCGCGTCCTTGCACTGCGTCGCTTTGCTCGGCGCGGCGGCGGCTGGCGGGCACTTAGTGAACTTGCCGGCTGCATCCTTGCAGGATTTCGCTTCCGCGACGGTCGAAAACGCCAGGGCCGCGATAGCAGCCAGAATCAGAGTGGTGCGCATGAAAGGCCCTCCAATGAGGCGCAGACCTTCGCTCAGCCTAGGCGCTCGCGCAAGACGGTCGCTAAACCGTGAATTGTCGTGCCTTGACCACCGCGCTAACACTCACAGGCCTGGACAAGATGGTTCGCACCCTCTGATCCAGCCCCTCTTAGGTGAGGGAGGGACGGCCCGGCCTTGGTCGGGTCGTTTCGGTTTCTGGCCAGCTCCGGATTGACTCGCGTTCTTTATTTGTTCCCATTCGGGACATGGCCACGCGAACCCGGATCGTCGAGATAGAGCGCTGCCGCAGCCGGCCATGTGACGGAAGTCGGACGCTGTTTTTCGTCCACCGCACTGGTAGTCGCCGCAATCGCTACACCTTTCTCCAGCCCG